>NZ_ABLD01000005.1 GCF_000172415.1 Paraburkholderia graminis C4D1M | reverse complement strand
CGACGACCAGATCGTGCCGATCGACGGCGCGGCGCGACTGTCGGCCAAGCTGGTGAAGAACGCGACGCTGAAGGTGTATGCCGGCGCGCCTCAGCCATTAACGGCATTAACAGCTAACAGCATCAGCTCTGCAGGAACTCCAGCAGATCGGCATTGACCTTATCCGCGTGCGTCGAGCACATGCCATGCGGCGCGCCGGCATACACCTTCAGCGTCGCGTTCTTCACCAGCTTGGCCGACAGTCGCGCCGCGCCGTCGATCGGCACGATCTGGTCGTCGTCGCCGTGAAGGATCAGCGTGGGCATGTCCATCTTCTTCAGGTCCGGTGTGTAGTCGACCTCGGAGAACTGCTTGATGCATTCATACTGGCCTTTGATCGAGCCGAGCATGCCTTCGCGCCAGAACTCGTCGATCAGGCCTTGCGACACTTTCGCGTTCGGCCGGTTGAAACCGTAGAAGGGCACCGCGAGGTCCTTGTAGAACTGCGAGCGGTTCGCCGCCACGTTCGCGCGAATGCCGTCGAACACGGACATCGGCAGGCCGTTCGGATGCACTTCGGTCTTGACCATGATCGGCGGCACTGCGCCGATCAGCACGGCCTTCGCGACGCGCGCGCTGCCGTGGCGGCCGATATAGTGAACGATTTCGCCGCCGCCCGTCGAATGGCCGACGAGCGTCGCTTCCTTCAGATCGAGCGCGTCGATCACCGCCGCCAGATCGTCCGCGTAGGTGTCCATGTCGTTGCCATGCGACGGCTGGTCCGAGCGGCCGTGGCCGCGGCGGTCATGAGCGATCACGCGATAACCCTTCTGCACGAGGAACAGCATCTGCGGGTCCCAGGCGTCCGCGTCGAGCGGCCAGCCGTGCGAGAACACGACGGGCTTACCGGTGCCCCAGTCCTTGAAAAAAATCCGCGTGCCGTCTTTCGTCGTGACCGTGTTCATGCTGTGTCGCTCTCCGTGATGTGAGTGAGATGAGTTGCCCGCATGGCTCGCGCCGCCGGCCGATGCCGCGGCCATCGCGGCGCCGGGCGCGGCAAACGCGGCAACGGCCGCGCTTGCGCCCGCTGCGAGCAACTGGCGGCGATTTGCCGATGGAACTGCGGATGAGTTAGCCAAATTATTCTCCGTACCTGTGACGTTGTTGTGTGCCGCTTTCAATGCTACGGGCGCGCATAGTCGCCGTACTTCAGATTGCTTAATTGTTGTTAACCTCGTGTTGTTAAGCGCGTGTCGCCCGCCACGCGTCATCACGCATGCCGTCCCGACTCGAACAGGAACCACACGCGCTGTTCGGCTTCGTCGATCCAGTTTTCGAGCAGGCTTGCCGTCGCGACATCGCCATACTCGTCGCACAGCGAATGCGTTTCGCGCATATAGCCGGCAAGCGCCAGGTTGTCCTCGCGCAACTCGGCGAGCATGTCGTCGGGCGTGACGAAGTCCGCGTCGTTATCGGCGATGCGCTGCAGCTTCGTGATGTGTCCCGCCGAGCGCAGCGTCTTTCCGCCGATCTTGCGCGCGCGCTCCGCGATGGGATCGGTGGTCGCGTAGATCTGGTCCGACTGTTCGTCGAGCAGCAGGTGATAGTCGCGGAAGTACGGGCCGGACATATGCCAGTGGAAGTTCTTCGTCTTCAGATAGAGCGCGAACACGTCGGCGAGCAGCGTGGTCAACGCGGCGGCGATGTCGCGCGTCGCGTCTTCGCTGAGGCGGGTCGGCGTCTTCAGCGGCGCCGCGCGATGCGCTGCGGCCTCTTTGATGTCTTTCATGGCGATTCCTTTTTAAAGGCGAGTGAGCAGCGGGTCGAACGTGTCGAAGCATTCGGTTTACCGCGCTGCCAGTGTAAAAACGCCGCCCGCAAAAAGTCCTGCAAAAAAGATGAAAAGTTCTGAGGCGCATCACCGTCTCGCCACGCCTCGCCGGACAGTTCTTTTAAGAACTATTAAGGGCTTGCACAAGGACTCGGCAAAACCCCGCCGATAGACTGCCTCCCAGTTCGACTCGCCGTGAGTGCGAGCCCCGCACTCATCCCAGTCTGCCTGTCCTTTCCCACTGGAGCCCGTCATGTCCCAGGACCCGTCAACCGGATTCACCCCGGCCGAAGTCGTTTTCTTCAACGGCAAAATCGCGACGCAGGACGACAAGCGTTCGTTCGCGGATTCGCTTGCCGTCGCGAACGGCCGTGTGATCGCCGCAGGTTCGCGCGATGCCGTGATGCGTCACGTGAACGACGCCACCCGCCATGTCGATCTGAAAGGCCGCACGGTCATTCCGGGTCTCAACGATTCGCATCTGCACATCATTCGCGGCGGCCTGAACTTCAACATGGAACTGCGTTGGGACGGCGTGCCGTCGCTCGCCGATGCACTCGACATGCTGCGCAAGCAGGTCGCGCGCACGCCGGCGCCGCAGTGGGTTCGCGTGGTCGGCGGCTGGAACGAATTCCAGTTCGCCGAGCGGCGCGGCCCGACGCTCGAGGAAATCAACGCGATCGCGCCGGATACGCCGGTGTTCATCCTGCATCTGTACGACAGCGCGCTGCTGAACGCGGCGGCGCTGCGCGCGGTCGGCTACACGAAGGACACGCCCAATCCGCCGGGCGGCGAGATTCAACGCGACAAGCGCGGCAATCCGACCGGCATGCTGATCGCGCGGCCCAACGCCGGGCTGCTGTATGCGACGCTCGCGAAGGGTCCGAAGCTCGCGCTGGAAGACCAGCGCAATTCGACGCGCCACTTCATGCGCGAACTGAACCGCCTCGGCGTGACGAGCGCGATCGATGCGGGCGGCGGCTATCAGGCCTATCCCGACGACTACGCGGTCATCATGGAGATGGCCAGGCGCAATGAACTGACCGTGCGCATCGCGTACAACCTCTTCACGCAGAACGCGAAGAAAGAGATCGAGGACTTTGCGAAGTGGGTGAAGATGACGAAGCCCGGCGAAGGCGACGACTTCCTGCGCGTGAACGGCGCCGGCGAAATGCTGGTGTTTTCCGCAGCCGACTTCGAAGACTTTCTCGAGCCGCGGCCCGATTTGCCCGACACGCTCGAAGTCGAACTCGAGGCGGTGGTGAGACTGCTGGTCGCGAACCGCTGGCCGTTCCGTCTGCATGCCACGTATAACGAGTCGATCGAGCGCTTCCTGAATGTGTTCGAGCGCGTGAACGCCGACATTCCGTTTAACGGCCTGCGCTGGTTCTTCGACCATTGCGAAACGATCACGCAGAAGAACATCGAGCGGGTGCGCGCGCTCGGCGGCGGCATCGCCATTCAGCATCGGATGGCGTATCAGGGCGAGTACTTCATCCAGCAGTACGGCGAAGAAGCGGTCAAGCACACGCCGCCGATCCGCCAGATGCTCGACGCGGGTCTGCCGGTCGGCGCGGGCACGGACGCGACGCGCGTCGCCAGTTTCAATCCGTTCGTGTCGCTTTACTGGATGGTGTCGGGCAAGACGGTCGGCGGCACGGCGATGTATTCGAGCGCGAACAAGCTCGACCGCATGGAAGCACTGCGCCGCTACACGGTGGGCAGCGCGTGGTTCTCGAACGAGGACGACCGCAAGGGCGCACTCATGCCGGGCCACTTCGCGGACTTCGCGGTGCTGAGCGACGACTATTTCAGCGTCGACGAAACCAGCATCAAGTACCTCGAATCGGTGATGACGGTGGTGGGCGGCAAGGTCGTCTATGCGGCCGACGAGTTCGCGCCGCTCGCACCGCCCGACCTGCCGGTGAGCCCGTCGTGGTCGCCGGTCGCCGAGTTCGGCGGCTACAGCCGTTATAAGCCGACCGCGGTGGCCTGCGTGGACGGCTGCGTGAATCTGTGCGGCGTGCACGCGCATGCGCACGGCTGGGCGTGGCGCAAGAACGTGCCGGTCAGCGATTCGAACGGCTTCTGGGGCGCGCTCGGCTGCAGTTGCTTCGCGTTCTGACGCGCGCCACACGCACCAGGCACTTCATGTTGCGCCCGGCTCTTTAATACATCGTCGCAAGCGGGAACCCTCATGCCGACTCTGACCGATGGCGTGCTCTATGGGCTCGGCATTCTGGTTCTCGACTTCCTCGCGTGGCGCTTCATGGGCCGGCGCAGCGAGCAGGCGCGGCTCGCGTTGCGCGCGCTGATGTTCGGCCTGTCGAGCTACGTGCTGTTTAGCCACGGGATGAATCCGCTGCGTGAGGCGCCGTGGTCCGCGGAACCGGTGCGCCATCTGCTCGCGCAGATTCTCGAGGTCGTGTGGTGGCTGCAAGGCGCGCGGCTTGTCACCGTCGTGCTCGACCGGATGGTGTTGCCCGACACCTGGCACAAGGAGCGTCTCTTTCAGGACGTGCTCGGCGCGCTGGTGTTTCTCGCGGCCGCGGTCGGCGCGATCGCGTTCGTGCTGCAACTGCCGGTGCGCGGGCTGCTCGCCACTTCGGGAGCGGTCGCCGTGGTGCTGGGTCTCGCGATCCAGAGCACGCTGAACGACGTGTTCTCCGGCATCGTGCTCAATGCGACGCAGCCGTTTCGCATCGGCGACTGGATCACCATCGGCGAAGTGGAAGGCCGGGTCGTGGAGAGCAACTGGCGCGCGACGAGCCTGCTCAACTCGCAGGGCAACATCGTCGTGATTCCGAATAGCGTGGCGGCACGCACGAACATCGTCAATGCAAATCAGCCGATGCACACGCACGGCGTGAGCGTGGTGCTGCCGGTCAAGCCGTCGGTTCGTCCCGCGACGGTATTGCAGGCGCTGATGCACGCCGCGGCGAGTTCGCCGGAAGTGCTGACCGAGCCCAAGCCGCTGGTGAGCGTGAAGCGCGCGACCAACGACGCGATCGAGTACGAGATCGTCTGCTATGTCGACGCGTGGACCAAGAAGATCGGCGTGCGCAACGACCTTTACGACCTCGCGCACCGGCATCTGCTATCGCGCGGTGTGGTGTTGCGGCCGTTGTCGGTGGCCGAACCCATAGGCGAGCCCGCCGACGAAAAGCAGCGACTGCTGCGCAACGTGCTGATCTTCCAGACGCTCGACGACGGTGAAATCGCCGAGCTTGCCGCGCAATTGACGCCGCACGAGTTCGACGCCGACGACACCATCTACAGCGCCGCCGACGAGGGCGGCCACGAGTTGCATATTCTCGCGCGCGGCGTCGCGAAAGCGGTCGTGACGAAAGAGGGCGTCGAGGTCGAGTTGCGCAGGCTCGCGCCAGGCGACTCGGTCGGCCAGTCCGGAATACTCGCCGGCGTCAGAACCGGCGTGATCGTGCGCGCACTGACGCGGGCCACGGTGTTCCGGCTCGACAAGGACGCGCTGACACCGATCCTCGCGCGGCGGCCGGACGTGGCGCGCGAAATGTGCCGGCTGCTTTCCGTCCATCACGAAAGCGAAAAGATGCTGCTCGCGCCGTCCGCGAATGCCGATGCGGGCAGCGGCGGTTTGCTGCAATGGATTCGCGACGGCGTGCGGCGTTTTCACGAACTCGCGCTGTGAGCGCGGGTGTGCGCTTGCGCTTATTTCCGCTTCAGGCTTTTTAAGTTTGCGCCAAGGCTTTTATCGGCGGCAATCGTTACGCTGTTCAAGGCTCGGTCGATGGCCTGCCGATGGCAGCCTTTCGCGTGTTCGCAGGAATCGCGCGAGGACTACGGCCCGATGAAGAGGCCCGCGCGGAGGCCCGCGCGATGCGCTACGTGGAGGAGATGAGATGAACAGGACCATAGCGGGCATCGCGATGCCGGACAGTGCGATGGCTCGCGGGGCGACCGAACGGGTCCGCGCGACGGAATCGGCGCTGATGTTCCATCACGCGCAGCGGGCGTTTTTATTCGGCGCGTTGACCGGCTATCGCGAGAACCTGGTGTTCGACATCGAACTGCTGTACGTGGGCGCGATGTTTCATAACGTGGGCCTGAATATCGTGCATCGCGGATCGTCGTGCCGCTACGAGGTCGATAGCGCGAACGCGGCGCGCGACTTCATGCGCGAGCACAAGGCCGCGGCGAGTGCGATCGACGAAGTCTGGCTGGCGGTCGCGTTGCATACGACGCCGGGCATTCCCGAGCATCTCGCGCCGCTCGCGGCGTTGCTTGCCGCGGGTGTGCAAATGGACGTGCGCGGCGCGTGCTACGACGAATTCGCCCCGCAGCAGCGCGACGAAATCGTCGAGGCGTGTCCGCGGGAAGCGGGCTTCAAGAAGCGGATTCTCGAGGAATACGCGCGCGGCATGGAGTTTCGTCCGCATACGACGTTCGGCACCGTGAACGCCGACGTACTGGACCGGTGGGACCCGAACTACCGGCGTCTGAATTTTTGCGGGCTGGTGCTCGGTTCGGAATGGCCGAACTGAGCATGGCCCCGATAGGAGATTGACATGGGCTACATCATTTCATTGGGCGTCGGCTTCGGCGTCGGACTGCTCTACTGGCTGCTCAAGGTGCAGTCGCCGGCACCGCCGTTGATCGCGCTCGCCGGCCTGCTCGGCATGGTGCTCGGCGAACACGCGATCCCTGTCGTGAAGGGCCAGCTCTTCACGCCGAGCGCGGCGGTCCAGAGCGCGCCGCCCGCAGCGGATGGCGCCGCGCAAAAACCGCTCGCGCCGGGTGCCGCGAAAGAGGGTGGTTGATTCCAAGTTAGTGCGCAGTTGATTCCCACGTTAGTGCAGCGATTCCTCCGCTCCATTGCACACGCATTTTTCCAACACGATCAGGTCATGCATATGTTCCATTCGCTCCAGCGTTTTCGTCCTCTCGCGGCGGTGTCCGCCGCACTGCTCATCGGCCTGACCGGCCTCACGCCGTTCACATCCGCATTCGCCGATGCCGGTCCGCCCGAAGTCGCGAGCGCGAAGACCGCGCTTGCCGCGCGTCATCCGGACGTGTCGGTCGGTCCGCAATACGACACGACCCACGTGTATGTCGCTTCCGCGGATCTCGACGCGTTCGTCAACAGCTTCATCGCGACGTTCGGCGGCAAGGCGTCGCCGCGCGCGGTCTTCACCGTCACGCCGACGCCGAGCCGCACCGCTTCGCAATATGTGCAGACGCCGGTGGGCATGCTCTCGGTGTTCGGCTTCGAAACGCCGGTGCCGTATCCGTTCGGCAATGAGCGCACCGGCTACCTCGTTACCAATATCGATCAGGCCGTGAAGGCCGCGCGCGCGGCGGGCGCCGACGTGCTCGTCGACAGCTTCGACGATCCGATCGGCAAGGACGCGATCATCCAGTGGCCGGGCGGTCTGACGATGCAGCTCTACTGGCACACGAAGGCGCCGAACTATGCGCCGCTGCAAAGCGTGCCGGATAACCGCGTGTACGTGTCGCGCTACGAGGCCGACAACTTCGTGCGCCGCTGGGTGCACTTTTCGCACGGCAAGGTGCTGTCCGACAATCCGCGCGCCGATGGCGGCGTGATCGGCCGTCCGGGCGAAACGATCCGCGAGATTCACATCGCTTCGGGCTTTGGCCGTATGGTCGTGTTCGTCACCGACGGCAAGCTGCCGTTCCCGTTTGGCCGCGACACCACCGGCTATGCCGTCGACGATGTCGCGCAGACGCTGCAACGCGCGCAAGCGGCCGGCGCCAAGGTGCTGTATGCGCCGTACGCGTCCAATGGCAGCGCGGCGGGCAAGACCGCGATGCTCGAATTCCCGGGCGGATATATCGCCGAAGTACACGATGGCCGCTAAAGCGACCGCGATGCAGATGACGCAGACGATGCACGCAACGTCGGCGGCGAGTTCACGCAAGGTGGAGACGACGGCGCGTGCTCGAACGGCGCGCCGTACCGCGCTGCGCGCGTGGCTTTTCGCCACGAGCGTGACGACGGGACTGGCGACGGGTCTGACTGCCGCAACGCCGGCTTTTGCCGTGGAGAGCGCATCGGGCAGCGCCGCGAATACGGCGAGCACCGCCACCAACACGGCGCTAGGCAGCGCCGACGACACAGCCCTCGTCAGCGCTCCCGCCACCAGCACGTCGTGCACGCGCCCAGCCGTGATGTTCAACCGCTGGCAGGAAAACTGGTCGGCGCTCGCGAATCCGTGCGTCCCGAAGCGTCCGTTCGATTCGCTGAAATACATCCCGCTGTTCGGCAATCCCGACGCGTACGTGTCGCTCGGCGTGGTGCTGCGCGAGCGGCTCGAAACCAACGACGCGCCGCTCTTCGGTCTCGGCTCGGGGCATGCCGACACGTATCTGCTGCAACGCCTCGAAGTGCATGCGGACGTGCGCCTCGGTCCTCACGTGCAGATCTTCACGCAGTTGGAGGACGCGCATCCCTACGGCAAGAACACGGTCTCGCCAGTCGACAAGAATCCGCTCGACTTGCGTCAGGCGTTTGTCGCCATCGTGGAGCCGCTCGGGCCTGGCGTGATCAAGTTCCGCGTCGGCCGCCAGGAGATGGCGTTCGACTTGCAGCGCTTCATCTCCGTGCGTGACGGCCCGAACGTGCGCCAGGCGTATGACGCGATCTGGGCCGACTACGAGACCGGTCCGTGGCGCTGGATCGCCTACGCGACGCAGCCGGTCCAGTACCGCGACAACAGCGATTTCGACGATGTGTCGAACCGGCATCTCACGTTCAGCGGCGTGCGCGTGGAGCGCCAGGGCGTCGGTCCCGGCGACGTGTCCGCGTATTACTCGCGCTACAACCGCAGCAACGCGCGCTTTCTCGACGCGACCGGCGACGAGCATCGCGACGTGTTCGACGCGCGCTATGCGGGCAAGCTCGGTCACGTCGACTGGGACGTCGAGGGCATGTATCAGTCAGGGCATGTGGGCACGAAGACGATCGGCGCATGGGCGGTCGGCTCGCTCGCCGGCTACACGTTCGCGTCCGCGCCGTGGACGCCGCGCGTCGGCATCCAGGTCGATGCGGCATCGGGCGACAACCATCCGGGCGACGGCCGCGTCGGCACCTTCAATCCGCTGTTTCCGAACGGTTATTACTTCGCGCTCGCCGGCTACACCGGCTACGCGAACCTGATCCACGTGAAGCCCTCGCTCGTCGTCAAGCCGACCAGCAAGCTCTCGCTGCTCGCGGGCGTCGGCCTGCAATGGCGCGAGACCACCGCCGACGCGGTCTATCAGCAAGGCTCCGCGGTCGTGCCGGGCACGGCGGGACGCGGCAGCCGATGGACCGGTTTCTATACGCAACTGCGCGCCGACTGGGCCGTCACCGCGAATCTCGCGGCGGCGCTCGAAGCCGTGCATTTTCAGGTGGGACCGTCGCTGCGCGAACTCGGCGCGCGCAATGCCGACTATGTCGGCGCCGAGCTGAAGTTCGGCTGGTAGGTAAGAGAGAAGAAGAGAGCGGCAACGGGTCACGCATACAAAGGTCATCGCAATGAGCACTTCCGGTTTTTCGCTCGACGCCTCGCAACCGTCGGAGCTCGAGTTTCCTTATTCATCGCTCGAATACCGGCAACATCAAATGTTTCCGCGTTTGTCGGCGGCGGAGATTCAGAGCGTGCGGCGCTTTGCGCGGCCGATGAGCTTCAAGGCCGGCGAACTCATCTTCAAGACGGGCGAAGTCGCGCTCGGACTCTTCGTGCTGCTGCATGGACGCGTGCGGATTTTTTCACGCGACAGCTTCGGCCGCTCGACGCTCGTCACCGAACACGACGACGGGCATTTCATGGCGGAGATGGCGCAACTGTCCGGCAAGCCGGCGCTGATCGACGGTCTCGCGCTGACGGACGCCGAGACGCTCGTGATCGAACCCGAGCGCCTGCGGGCGCTGATCGTCGCCGATGCGCAACTCGGCGAGCACATCATGCGTGCGCTGATCTTGCGGCGGCTCGGACTGATCGAGCAGGGCCTCGGGCCGATCATCGTCGGCAATGGCGACGATGCGCGGCTCGTCGGCCTGCAAGGCTTCCTGCGCCGCAATGCGTATCCGGCGACCGTGATCGACGCGCGCTCGGACCCGGAGGCCGTCGCGCTGCTCGGCGGCATGACGACCGGCCCCGGCGATTTTCCGCTGGTGTTCTGCCCGAACGGACATGTGCTGCGCGCGCCCGATGAAGCGCAACTCGCGTCGTGCCTCGGACTCGTGCCGACCTTCGAGCAGTCGCATCGCTACGACGTCGCGATTGTCGGCGCGGGTCCGGCCGGACTCGCCGCGTCGGTGTATGCGGCGACCGAGGGACTGTCCGTCGCCGTGTTCGATCAGCGTGCGCCTGGCGGCCAGGCGGGCGCGAGCTCGCGCATCGAAAACTATCTCGGCTTTCCCACCGGCATCTCGGGTCAGGCGCTCGCCGCGCGCGCATTCCAGCAGGCGCTCAAGTTCGGCGCGCATCTCGCGATTCCCGGCAAGGTCACGGAGGTGCGCCGCGATGACGGCATGTTCGCGCTGACGCTCGTCGACGGCCAGCGCATCAGTGCGCGCACGGTCGTGGTGGCGAGCGGCGCCGCGTATCGCAAGCCGACGGTGCCCGGCTTCGAGCGCTTCGAGGGACGCGGCACCTACTACTGGGCATCGACGATCGAAGCGAAGCTCGTCAAGGGGCAGGACATCGTGTTGATCGGCGGCGGCAATTCGGCGGGGCAGGCCGTGGTGTTTCTCGCCAACTTCGCGCGCAGCATCCGCATGCTGATTCGCGGCCGCGATCTCAACGCGAGCATGTCGAAGTATCTGATCGACCGGATCGGTTCGCTGCCCAACGTGTCGTTGTGCACAGGCTGCACGCTGAGCGAGCTCGAAGGCGACGAAGCGGGCCTCACTCAAGTGCGCGTGCGTCACGAAGCGAGCGGCGACGAAGAAGTCGTGGCCACGCGGCATCTGTTTCTCTTTATCGGCGCGGACCCGAAAACCGATTGGCTCACGGCGAGCGGCGTCGAACTCGACAATCGCGGCTTCGTCGTGACAGGAATCGCAAGAAGCGACGCGGGCGGCTCCGCGGCGGGCCTGCGCTATCCGCTCGAAACGAGCGTGCCGGGCATGTTCGCGGTCGGCGACGTGCGCTCGGATTCGGCCAAACGCGTGGCCGCGGCGGTCGGCGACGGCGCGGCGGTCGTCGCACAGATTCATGCGTATCTCAGCCAGCCGGCGAAAGTCGCGGCTCATTCCTGACGGAGCAGAAGATGAAGTCGTTTCAACGTAGCTGGACTTTGCATGCGGCCGCGCGTTGCATGATGATTTTGGGCATGGCCGCGAGCTTTTTATGCAGTGCGGCGTTCGCGGCCGCGCCGCAAGTCAAGACACAAGGGCCGGGCTTTTACCGGCTCATGCTCGGCAAGTTAGAAGTCACGGCGCTGCTCGACGGCACGCATCCGTTTCCCATCGACACTGTGATTGAAGACGTGTCGAAGGCGGAGATCGCGCGCGACCTCGAACGCGATTTTCTGAGCGCGCCGGTGCAAGGCTCGATCAACGCGTTTCTGATCAACACGGGTTCGAAGCTGATCCTGATCGACACCGGCGCGGGGGTGCTGTACGGCGATTGCTGCGGCAAGTTGCTCGGGAATCTGCGCGCGGCCGGGTATCGGCCCGAACAGATCGACGAAGTGTTGCTCACGCATCTGCACAAGGATCATGTGGGCGGGATCGTGATCAACAGTGCGAGCAGCGGCACGATGGCGTTTCCGAACGCGCTCGTGCGAGCAAGCCGGGCCGAAGCCGACTACTGGTTGAATCCGGCCAACAAAGCGAAAGCGCCGGCTTTTCTGAGCACCTTCTTCGACGCCGCGAGCGCAAGCGTCGCGCCGTATATCGCGGCGGGCCGCTTCAAACCGTTCGATGTCGACGTCGATAGCGATATCGAACTCGACGCAGGCATCCGCGCCATCGCGTTGCCTGGACACACGCCTGGCCACACCGGTTATCTGATCGAGAGCGGCACGGAGCATCTGCTCGTGTGGGGCGACATCGTGCATGTGGCCGCGATCCAGTTGCAGAACCCGACAGCCTCGGTCGAATACGACACCGACGCCGCCGCTGCACAACGCTCGCGCCGCAGCGCGCTCGAACTCGCCGCGAATCGGCGCTACCTGATCGGCGCCGCGCATATCGCGTTTCCAGGCCTCGGGCATATTCGAAAAAACGGCGGCACGTACGACTGGGTGCCGGTCAACTACGAGGCCGCGCCTGGCCACTGATGCGGCCACTGATGCGGCCACTGATGCGGCCACTGATGCGGCCACTGAAGCAGCCGACGTTGCGAGGCGAGCCGCCTGCAACGTGGACCACCGGCGCATAGTCAACACTCGAGGAGAATCGCGATGCACATCGAATCCCCCGCCAAGCAATGCACGAATGCAGCCAGGCACGAAGCGGGCGTGCATCGTGACGAATGCCGTGCAGCGCGCGACGAGTGCGAGCATGAACTCGAACATGAGCAGGAATACAGGCACGACGGCACCAGCGCGCCCATCTGGAATCACGTGATCGAGCGGCTTCTCGCCGGCTATCGCGGCGACGCCGAAGGCGAGCCGTATCGCGTGCTGCCGCTCACGCGCGAGGCCGCCAACGGGCCGTCGCGGCATCGGCAGGTCGAAGTGATCGAGCGCCTGTCGGAGACGTCGATTGCGGTCCTCTGGCAGGACGCCACGCTCTGCCGTTACGCGGACCAGGTGTGGATCAGTTGCCGCGCGCGACTGAAGGGACGCTGCGCGCTGAGCGGCGCGACGATCCGCCGGAACGACATGATCTACAAGCCGAGAGTGCGCAGCGCGGTGCCGGTCAACGCCGCGGCGATGATTCTCGCGTCGGTGGTCGAGCTTCAGCATCCGCTCGTTCAGTACAAAAATTTTGAACGATAGGTTCAGTTTTTTCCGCGCATGCGTGATTACTGTTGGTCTAGACTTCGGGGACTCATCGCCGGGTAGCCATTGCCCGGCAGCATCTTCATCCCTCGTGCTCTGGATACCGCCTCATGATCCGCATCGGCCCGCTTCAGGTGGACCTGACCAGTCGGGAACTGCTTCTCGACGGACAACCCGTGCGCATCGGCAGCCGCGCATTCGACATGTTCGCCGTCCTGATCGCCGCAAAAGGCGAACTGGTGTCGAAGAACGACATGTTGAAGGAAGTGTGGCCCGACACCATCGTCGAAGAAAATAATCTGCAGGTTCATATGTCCGCGCTGCGCAAGGTGCTTGGCGAGAGCCGCGGACTCATACAGACGGTCTCGGGCCGCGGCTACCGGCTCGTCGCGCGGCAATCGCCGGTGCAGCACGCGAGCGGCGTGACGTTGAGCGGTTTCGGCCGCGACCTGCAGGCGGCCAACGACCGCCAAAGCGCGGCCGCTCACATCCCGCACAATCTGCCCGCGAGCTTCTCGCCGCTGATCGGCCGCGACGACGCGCTGCGCGACGTCGCGCAGGCGCTCGCATCGGCGCGTCACGTCACGCTGCTCGGCGCGGGCGGCATCGGCAAGACGCGTCTTGCGGTCGAAGTCGCGCGCCGCCTGCTCGACGCGTATCCGGACGGCGTCTATCTGATCCCGCTTGCATCGACGTCGGACGCGAACAGCGTGCTCGCGATGTTCGCCGCGAGCGTCGGCGTCAGCAAGGCGAGCGGTCCGCTCACGCTCACGCGCGTCAGCAGCGAGTGGGGCGAGCGGCGCGTGCTGTGCGTGATCGACAATTGCGAGCATGTGCTCGGCCCGGCCGCCGAACTCGCCGACGCGCTGCTGAATGCCGGTCCGGGCGTACGCGTGCTGACCACGAGCCGCGAGCCGCTGCGCCTCGCGCAAGAGCACTTGTACTGGGTCGCCTCGCTCGATGTCCCCGCGCACGACGATCAAAGCCAGCAGGTACTCGAGCGCAGCGCCGTGCAGTTGTTCCTGTCGCGCGCCCGCGCAATGGATGCGCGTTTTTCGTCCGACGAACGCAGCATTCAATTGACCGGCACCGTATGCCGCCGGCTCGACGGCATACCGCTTGCGATCGAACTTGCGGCCGCGCGCGCGGCCACACTCGGCATCGAAACACTCGCGGATCATCTGGACGACCGCTTCGACATGCTGACGGGCGGCAACCGCACGGCGCTGCCGCGGCATCAGACCTTGAAGGCCACGCTCGACTGGAGTCACGGCCTGCTCGACGACGCGGAGCGCGCGACGCTGCGCAGGCTCGGCATCTTCGTCAACAGTTTTTCGATCGACGCGGCCATCGCCGTCGCCGCGGACTCTGGCTTGCAGCAAGCCGCGGTGATCGCGGCGGTTTCAGGGCTCGTCGAAAAGTCGCTGGTGGTCGCGCGCGTGGAGCGCGGCAAGGCGAGCTATCGGCTGCTCGAAACAACGCGTGCGTACGCGCTGCAAAAGCTCGACGACAACGGCGAGCGGCGCGCGGTCACGCTCAATCACGCGCGCTATTTCACCGGCTTGCTCGAGCGTCATATGTCGGCAGAAGCGCGCTTGTCGGAAGGCGATGCCGATGCCGACGCCGACCGCTGGCATGCGCGCATGCGCGGCTGGCTCGACGATCTGCGCGCGGCGCTCGGCTGGGCGCTTTCGTCGAAAGGCGACGACGCGCTCGCGGAAAAACTCGCGGTCAAGGTGGTCGGGTTGTTGTACGAGCTTTCGCTGGTGGACGAATGCTGCGCGTGGGCGCGCCGCGCGCTGGAAAGCGTCGCGCATACGCATGGCGCGTCGGGGTCGACCCGGCATCTGCGGGTGCGCATGCAACTGCTCGCGGCGCTCGGTGCGGCGCTCGTCTACGTCAACGGACCGAACCGCGAAACGCTCGCGGTCTGGGCCGAGGTGCTGGCGCTCGCCATCGCGCTTGCCGATCGCGCATTCGAAGCGCGCGCGTTGTGGGGCATGTGGAACGCGAGCCAGTCGTCGGGCGCGGCGCGCAATGCGCTGGCGTTCGCGCATCGGTTTGCGTCGCTCGCGGCGCAGACCGGCGACACGAGCAACGGCATTCTCGCCGCGCGGCTTCTCGGCATAGCGTGGCACTACGCGGGCAATCAGCAGCAGGCGCGCGCGTCGCTCGAACGCTTTCTGCTGCAAGCGGATACGCTGCAGCACGGTTTGCCGCTCGGTCAATCCATCGATCAGGGCGTGGTCGGCCGCGCGACGCTTGCACGGCTGCTGTGGTTTCAGGGCGCGCGCGACGAGGCGCTCGATCTCGCGCAAGCCTGCGTCGCGAGCGCGTGCGCGGAAGACCAGGCGATCGTCACCTGCTACGTGCTCGTCGAAGCGGAGATTCCGCTCGCGTTGCTGTCGGGTCAACGCGAGCGTGCCGCAGACGCCATCGCGTTGCTGCGCGATGTATCGGCGCGCACGGGCCTCGGTGTCTCTCAAGCGTGCGCGCGCTGTTTCCAGGAGTACCTGCGTTCATTCGACGACGTGAGCCCCGCGCGTCTCCAGGCATTTCGCGCGGCGCTCGACGAACTCGACGCGCTCGAATACGCCGCGCAACGCGCGATGCTGGTCGCGCAGTACGCGCTCGCATTGGGCCGCGCGGGACGGCGCGAGGAAGCCATCGCCGCGGTGACGCGCGCGCTGGCCCAATGCGACGAAAGCGGCGACCATTGGTATGTGGTCGAACTGCGGCGCGTGCAGGGCGAGTTGCTGCTTCAGGATGCCAATGTGTTTTCAATTGGCAGCGCCGCGATGGATGCGAACGCGTGCCTGACGGCGGCCATGGAGGAATCGCTCGCGCAAGGCTGCGCTTCGTTGCAGTTGCGTGCGGCCACCAGTCTCGGCCGCCTGTGGTGCGCGCAAGGGCGTGCTGCCGATGCGGTGCGCCTGATCGAATCGGCGTGCGCGAAACTCACGCAGGGGCTCGATTTCGACGATTTCCAGGCGGCGCTGCAACTGCTCGAAACCGCGAGAGCTTCGGCCGCGATGGTGCCGCAATGCGCGCACAGAGAAGGCGAGGCGAGTGCGCCGCCGCCTGTCGGGCGTTCGCGGCAGCCGAGAGTGAGCGAAGGATGCTAGCCGGCGCGCGGCATTGGCTTTGAGCGGCCTGGGTTATGCCTGAGTCACGCCCGCGTCACGCCCGCGTCACGGGTGCGTCTGCATCACGGCGGACTGATCTGCATGTCGAGCATTTGCCGTTGCACGGCCTGGTCGACCAGGTCGGGATGATCGAGGCGCTCGACCCACCAGCGCAGCGCCTTGCCCGTCTCGTCGTCGCGCCATGCCAGATAAAAATGCGTGATCTCGCGCATGCCGAGCACTTCTTTCTGCACCAGGTCGCCGTTCCTGAGCGCCTCGACGGCGAGACATTCGGGGATCGTGCCGGCAGCGAGCCCGCGCAACTGCGCGGCGAGCTTGGTTCCGAGCGTCGGCACGGTCAGCACTTCCTGATTGTCGGCGAGCGCGATGGTGCGCGGCGCGAGTTTGCGCGACGTATCGCCGATCGCCACCGCGCGATAGCGCGCGACCACGTCGAGCGTCAGCGGTCCGGGCATGCTTGCGAGCGGATGATCGGGCGCGACCACGAAAACGTGCCGCAAAGAGCCGATCGGCTTTGCGACGAGATTCGGAATCGGCGGCGGATCGCCCGCGGCGCCGACAATCAGATCCGCGCGGCGCGTGAGCAGCGCGTCCCACGAACCGCCCAGCACTTCCGTCGACAGATTCAGGCGCGTGTCGAGCTTGAGCTTATAAAACTCGCCGACGTGATCCCACAGCAGCGCGAACGGAATGATCTCGTCGACGGCGACGTACAGGTCGGACTCCCAGCCTTGCTCGATGCGCTTCGCCTTGCATTCCAGATCTTCTGCTGCGGCCAGCAAACGGCGGCCTTCCTCGACGACGACGCGCCCCGCATGCGTGAGCGTGGCGCGCCGGCCACTGCGATCGAACAGCTTGACGCCGAGATCGAGCTCGAGCTTCTGCACCAGATACGTGAGCGACGACGGCACCTTATGCAGCGTTTCCGCGGCGCTCGCGAAGGTGCCGGTTCGATCGACGGCGTCAAGCACCTGAAGGACTTCAAAGGAAAGATTCATGACGAAGAAGGGCGAAGGACGACATCCATTCGAGCCGGGCGGCTGAAGCGCTCAGCATACTGGATTTCATCGCAGGCGCGGTGGCCTGGGCGCCGGCTTCTTCGTTGTTGTCTGTTCTTTTGTTGACGGCGCTATGCCGTGCGATTGTCGGACGACCAGGCCGCGTGCGGGGCGGCAGAGGTGTCGACGGCCCGGCGCGCCGGCATGTTCGCGGGACGCTTCGCGAGCCGTTCGAACTCGGTCACGTCGTGACTGCAAAACACGCTCACCGCCTGGCTCGTCAATGCGAGGTCGCGCAACCGGCTTTGATTATCGAAGCGCGCCGCGCGATCTTTTTCGAGCATCCACTGATAAAAGCGCAGCCCCGGCGTGCAATGCGGCTCTGCATGCATTTCGGCGTGATGGAAATAAGCATCGGCGGCATTGAACAGCCACCGGTCGCCCGTCGTATTCACGGCGATGCCCGCATGACCGAACGTGTGTCCGCGCAACGGCACGACGAGCAATTCGGGCGGCAGTCCGTCGAATTGCTGCACGCGCGAAAAGCCATTCCACGTTTCGCCTTCGCTTGCCTGATACACGCGCCATTTCGCGGACGTCGACCACTGCTGCGGACGAAACCGCTGCCGGTCCATCCACGTTCTTTGCTCGAACGCGTAATCGCGCTCGACGCGCAACAGGTGCACGGTGGCGTGCGGAAAGTCGTCGAGGCCGCCCGCATGATCGAAGTCGAGATGGCTCAGCACGATATGCGTGACATCGCGCGGATCGAAACCGAGCCGCTGAATCTGCCGGATCGCGGTCATTTCCTCGCGGAAATCCGGGCTCACGAGTCCGAGAAAGAAACGGCTGATCCGCGAGCGCGGATCGGCGACGTCGCGCAGACCGAAGCCGGTGTCGACCAGCACGAGCCCCGCGGAAGTTTCGACCAGCAGGCAGTGGCAGGTGAGCAGCCCGCGCTCGGCGAGCGAACGCGTGCGTCCGTCCATCAGGCGGCCGCCCAGCGGGCAGGTCGAAATGCAGTTGAGATGGTGCACGATCATCGCATTCGTCCCGTAACGGAAGGGGAAGGAGTGATGCAACGTCGCGCAAGCGCTATACCTGATCGTGCGAGAGCGGCTATGGGTTCGGCGCGGCTTGCTTCGCGTTCGTGACGTTCGCCGCATTCGCCGCATTCGCGAAATATTCCGCGGCCATCAGGCGGAATGCGGTGACGGCGGGATTGTCCTGATCCGCGCGCCAGGCCATGCTCATTTCCGCGTGAATCGTGTTGCCGGCGATATGCCGGAACTCGACATTGTCGTAATGAAACCGTTGCGCAGACGCCGGCAGAATCGCGAGCCCGAGTCCCGCGCGAACCAGCGACAGAATCGTGGGCGTCTGATCGATGTATTGCGCGATGTTCAGATTCACGCCTTCGGCCGCGAGCATGCCCATGATGCGGTCATGAAAGTACTTGCCTTGCGCGGGCGAATGCATGATGAACGGCTGCTCGTCGAGTTGCTTCAGTTCGATCCGCTCGAACTGGCACAACGCGTGGCGCCTCGGCAGCGCGACGATCAGCGGCTCTTCGTCGACGAGAAGAAACTCGAGCTTTTGCCTCGATTGCAACGGACGCAGAAAGCCGAGGTCGATTGCATTCGCGGCGAACGCTTCGATCTGCGCGGCGGAAACGAGTTCGAGCAATACGACGTCGATCTCGGGCAGCACGTCGGCGGCGGCGACCAGCAACTCGGGAATCAGCTCATAGCCGGCCGCGCCGGTGAAGCCGAGCCGCACGCGCCCGGTCTTGCCCTTGCTCGCGCGCCGCACGGTGCTTTCGGCCTGCTCGGCAAGATTGAGCAGACGCGTCGCGTCGGCGAGAAACACGCGGCCTTCGGTGGTCAGCTTGACGGTGCGGCCAATGCGTTCGAACAGCTTCACGCCGAGGTTGTCCTCGAGCAGTTGAATCTGTCTGCTCAATGGCGGCTGTGTCATGTGCAGCAGCGCGGCAGCGCGTCTGAAATTCAGTTCTGTCGCCGCGGCGACGAAGCAACGCACTTGTCCGAGATCGAGCATTCTTGTATCGGCATGGAAGGGAAGTCGACGCTCATTATAGGTGCGCGCGCTCCCCATCCGATCCGGACGCCGCGGCGAGCCGCGGGCCGGTGCTGCATCACGTTGCTGCGTCAGGTCGCTGCATCACGTCGTGAGACTGCCCTCGGGACGCTGCCCTGCAAGCGCCTGTTCGAGGCTTGCCAGCACCATTTCGCCCATCGCGGTGCGCGATTCGACCGTGGCGCTCGCGCGATGCGCCTGCAAAACAACGCGGTCCGTGTCGAAGAGCGCGGGCGGCACGTTTGGTTCGTCGACGAACACGTCGAGTCCCGCGCCCGCGATCACGCCGCCTTGCAGCGCCTGCACGAGGTCGCTTTCCACCACGAGCTTGCCGCGCGCGACGTTGATCAGGTAGCCGTTCTTGCCGAGCGCATCGAGCACGGCGGCATTGACGATGCCTTGCGCCTTGTCGGCGGCGGCGGCCAGCACGAGAAAATCGCAACCGCGCGCGAGCGACAGCAGATCGGCGACGAACGGATGCGGCACATCGTCCATGCGGCGCAAATCCGTGTAGGAGATCGGGCAGTTGAACGCGCTCGCGCGCTGCGCAATCGCACGCCCAACCTTGCCCATTCCGACGATGCCGACGCGCTTGCCGCTCAAGCGGCGCGACAGCGGCAACGCACCCGGATGCGGATTCTTCTGCCAGTTGCCCGATTTGACGAACTCGTTGCCCGCGCAGATTTCGCGGCATACCGCGAGCATCAGGCCGATCGCGAGGTCGGCGACATCTTCCGTCAACGCGCCGAACGTCGCTGTCACCGGAATGCCGCGCGAGCGCGCGAATGCGAGGTCCACTGCATCGGTGCCCACGCCGTTGACCGCGATCACTTCCAGAGCGGGCAAGCGCTCGATCAGGTCGTTCGAAATGCCGGTGTGGCCGCCTGTGATAACGCCTCGGATCGACGCGCCGTGCTCGCTGATATAGGCATCCTTATCATTTTGTTCAAAGAGGCGATGCACCGTGTAGCGCGATGCGAGCGTGTCGTTGATCGCGGGAATCAGAATGGGGTTCAGTTGCAGAATGTTCGGTTTCAAAGCGGCGCTCCTTGTTGTAGTCGACGATCCGGCCGGCGCGGCGAGCGGCGCACGCATCCAGTCGCGATGTCGGCGGATGATGGGCCCTTTCACGAATCGCGTCCAATCCCAAAACGCTATCAGTTGATCCACGGATCGAAGCGTAACGGCGCACTCGCCGGTGATTCAATCCAGGCATCAATTAATAGCGAGAAAAGATTGGACGGCCCATGACACCGCCCGCAGAATCGAAGCGTCGGAAGGAGCATTCCTTCGCCTGCTTCCTCAAGGGAAGCGGCTAATAAGTTCTAAATACATCGGAGACAAAGCGTGAAAACATGCCGCTGCATGACGCCTCTCGCTGCATCAGGTTTTTTACCGATGCACCCGCTGTTGCACTCGCAATTGCATTCCCGTCCCGACGCAAGCTCGCGAGGGATTCGCCATGAATAATGCGGAGAGTGTCGTCGCGGATGCGAAAGCCGCACCGCTTGCGCAAAAGCGCACGGGCCACCGCTGGATCGTGATGGGGCTGATCTTCTGCATCTGGGCGATTGCCTGCGCGGACCGCGCCAATTTCGGCTTTGCGCTGCCGTACCTGAAAAAGGAATACGGCATCACAAACACGCAGGCGGGACTCATCGTGAGTCTCTTTTCGTTTGCGTACGGCTTCGTGCAGATACCCGTCGGCCTGCTTTACAAGCGGCTCAGTGAAAAGACCACGGGCTTTCTGTTTTCGGTCTTCATGATTCTCACGTCGGTATTTACCGGGCTGATGGGCACGACGTCGTCGGTGTTTCTGCTCCAGGCGTACCGCGTCGGTCTCGGGTTGTCCGAGGGTCCGTTGGGGATCGGCTGCACGAACGTGATCAACCGCTGGTTTCCCGCGAAAGAGAAGGGCACGGCCACCGGCCTGTGGATCGCCGCGTCCAAGCTCGGGCCGCTGATCGTGCCGTCGGTGTGCATCGTCGTGATCCAGTTGTGGGGATGGCGCGAGATCTTTTATGTCTTCGCGGTGCCGGGCCTTGTGCTTGCTGTCGTGTGGATGGTTCTCGTCACGAATTCGCCCAGTGAAAACCGCTTCTGTTCGGAAGCCGAGCAGCGCTATATCGCCGACGATACCCCGCGCCAGGGCCGGGGCGCCACCGCGTCGCGCCGCAATGAAGTCGCGCGTATTCCGTATCTCGATGCGTTCAATCGGACCAAGCCTGTCGCGCAACTCGAGACGATCCGCCAGGTGTTCGGATCGTGGAATATTCTGGGCGTCGCGATCGGCTATGGCTGCATGATCGGCATCAGCAACATCTTCATGTCGTGGATGCCGACGTATCTCGTCACGGTCAAGGGTTTTGCGTCGGTAAAAATGGGCTTTCTCGCGTCGGCGCCGTTTATCGGCGCGGTGGCCGGCAACATGCTCGGCGGCGTCATATCGGACCGGCTGCTCGCCGGCCGCCGCAAGCCGATGATGATGCTCGGCGCGCTCGGCACCATGCTGATGATGCTGCTGCTGATCGACGCGCCGGACAGCGTCGCGTATCTCGGCGTCGCGCTGATGCTCGCGGGCCTCATGCTCGGCATCGGCTTCGCCGGCTATTCCGCGTACCCAATGGGACTCGCGACGAAATCCACTTATCCGACGGCCTTCGGCATCGTGAACTGTGTCGGGCAGATTGGCGGCGCATGCGCTCCGCTTGTCGTCGGCATTCTGCTCGACAAGTTCAGTTGGACGAGCGTGTTTCTGTATATGGTCGGCACGGCGCTGCTGTGTCTGCTGCTGCTCTTCAGCGTGGCCGAGCCGATTGCGACGCGGCGCGGCGACGGGCCGCAAGCGCGCGCGAAGTAGCAGGGCCACGCGAGGCGTATGACGCAGGTTTAAGCGCTCAATCGAAGTCGAACACGTCGAAAATCGAGCGCTTTTTCTTGTGCGTCCGATAACCCGATCGATGATCGTCGTAACGGCGTTGATCGTCGTAGACATGCCCGCGATCGCGATCCCGATAGTCGTCGTGGCTCGGGCGCGCGTGAGCGGGCGCGGCTGGCGCGGCTGTTTCGGCGGCGTCTTGCGCGATCAGCTTGTCGAGCTCGCCGCGGTCGAGCCACACGCCGCGGCACTGGGGACAGTAGTCGATTTCGATCGAGCGGCGCTCGGTCATCAGCAGGTCAGGCGTTTTGCAAGCAGGGCATTTCATGGTGTCGCTCCTTGTTACGAGAGGTGGAAACGCTCATCGAGCGGTGCCCGCAGCGCGCTTCGACTTCGAGCGGCGCACGAGCATGTTCACTGCCTCGACGAACGCGGAGAAAGCCATCGCCACGTAGATATAGGCCTTCGGCACATGCGTTCCAAAGCCTTCCGCAATCAGCGTCATGCCGATCACGAGCAGGAAGCTCAATGCGAGCGTGACGATGGTCGGATTGCGGTCGATGAATTGCGACAGCGGGCGCGCCGCGAACAGCATCGCCATGACCGCGCTGATGACCGCGAGGAACATGATCGGCAAATGGTCGGTCATGCCGACCGCCGTGATGATGCTGTCGACTGAAAACACGATATCGAGCAGCAGAATCTGGCCGATGGCGCTCGCCACGGTCAACTGAACGGTGCTGCCCGCGCTGCGGTCTTCGTGGTCCGCCTGCGCGTGCACGACGTGATGGTGCATTTCACGCGTCGCTTTCCACACGAGGAACAGGCCACCGCCAAGCAGAATCAAATCGCGCCATGAAAACGCGTGGTCGAACAGCGTGATCGCGGGCGCGGTCAGTTGCGCGATCCATGCGACCGTGCCGAGCAGGCCGAGCCGCAGCACGAGCGCGAGCATGATGCCGAGACGCTGCGTGCGCGCACGCTGCGCCACGGGCAGCTTGTTGCTGAGGATCGAGATGAAGATCAGGTTGTCGATGCCGAGCACGATCTCCATCACGACGAGCGTGAGAAGCGCGACCCATGCGGCGGGATCGGCAGCGAGTGTGAGCAGGGTGTCCATGAGTTCGTCGGCGAATGGGGTTGAATAGCGGTGGAATAGCGATGCAATAGCGATCATGATCGCCCAATGCGTGGATCGGATAAACCAGTGTTAAGCTGATCGACATATCGGTTTTTCCGAAGCTAATTTATATCGGCCGTGCCATGCTCAACTACCGTCATCTGTACTATTTCTGGATCGTCGTGAAGGAGGGCGGCTTTGCGCGCGCAGCCGAGCGGCTCGATATGGCGGTTCAGACCATCAGCGCGCAGGTCCGCGAACTCGAAAAATCCATCGGGCGGCAATTGCTGAAACCGGCCGGCCGCGGCGTCGCGATGACCGAAGCCGGCGAGACCGCGTTCAGCCGCGCCGAGCAGATTTTTCAGCTCGGCGAGGCGCTGCTCGACGACATGCAAGAGGCGGGCGGCGAAGGCGTCGCGCGCCTTGCGGTCGGCCTGTCCGATGGCATTTCAAAGCTCGCGGCGCATGCGCTTCTCGCGCCCGTGCTCGGCACGCCGTCGCTCAGGCTGCTGTGTCACGAGGGAGAGCCCGCGCAGTTGCTGTCCGAGCTCGCGCTGCATCGGCTCGATCTGGTGCTCGCTTGCCAGCCGGCGCCGCACAATTCCGATCTGCGTGTGCTGAGTCAGCGGCTCGTCGGCTCGCCCGTCGACTGGTACGGTCCTGCGGAAATCGTGCGCAAATCCGCGCGCGCGAGTTTTCCGCACTGTCTTGCCGATTTGCCCGTGCTACTGCCCACGCGTCACGCCGCGTTGCGCGCGCGGCTCGATCGCTGGTTCGATTCGCACGGCATCCGGCCGCGCGTCGTCGGCGAGTTCGAGGACAGCGCGCTGATGGCGGTGTTCGCCGCGCGCGGCCTCGGCGTGTTTCCGCTCGCCGAACTGGGCGCGGAAGAGTTGTCGCTGCTGCGCGGTTTGCGCCCGCTCGGCCGCGCGGACGGCGTGGTCGAAGAGATTCACGCAATCCGCTCGCGCCGCGGGCAGCATCATGCGCTGGCTTCTCAGGTGATGGCGAGCGCGCGCTCGTAATTGCGCATCACATGCGACGGAAAGCCGTGGCGACGTGCGACCGGTTTCAGTTCGTGTCCCCATGCATCGAACACCGCGGCGAGCAGCGCGATTTCGCCGTCCGCGAGGTAGTCGTCGGCGACCGTCACCGCGACGCATAGGCGGATGACCTTGCGGCGCAGCGCGGGATCGTCGATTTCGTCGATCAGCGTGGCGAGCAACGCGGTGTCCAGGCGGCCCATCGGTGGCGCGGACGATAACTGCGCGATCGAGCGGTCCTCGCACAGCGTCTGCAGGATCTGCGCGAACTGCGCCGGCGCGAGGCCGAGTTCGCCGGCTATGTCGAGCTTCTCGAGCGCGCGCTCTTCCGAACTGCACACATGGCCGTCCGAAGTGAGCGCAAGCGCGACGATACGGGCTGCTGCCTCTTTGCTGTTAAGCGGATAGCTTCGCATGATCGGGTCCTTTCGCGGACAATGTCCGTGTTGATGATGAGCCCAGTCTGCGGCAGTATCCATATCGGATAAACCTGTTAATCGCGAAGTTAAGGTGCGGAAAATGCGAAGTGTCACCAACCGCCGTTGCCGCGCGTTTTTCAGCGTCAGCGTCAGCGTCAACGTGAGCGTCAGCGGCATGCGCGTGCCTGACGCCTACGCGCATGCCTGAAGCCGCAATCGGTTATAAGAGGCCCAGTTGCCGCGCTGTCGCATCGACGGCCTTTTTCGCCTTCGCAACGATCTCGTCGATTTCCTCCCTGCTGATCACGAGCGGCGGCGACAGCAGCATGCGGTCGCCGGTTGCGCGCATGATCAGATTGCCGTTGAAGCAGAAGTCGCGGCAGAGCGTGCCGACATCGCCGCCATTCGCAAAGCGTTTGCGCGATGCAGGTTGTTCCGCGAGTTGCACGCCGGCCACGAGTCCGGCGCCGGCAATCTCGCCGACAACCGGATGATTGGCGAACGTCTCACGCAGTTTTTTCTGGAAGTACGGACCGGTGTCCGTCTTCACGCGCTCGACAATTTTCTCGTCGCGCAGCAACCTGAGGTTCGCTACCGCAACGGCGGCGGCCACGGGATGACCGGAGTAGGTGAGGCCGTGATTGAACTCGCCGTTGTCGATAATCGCGGTTGCGATGCGATCGTGCAAACCGACGGCGCCCATCGGCACATAGCCGCTCGTGAGTCCCTTGGCGAGCGTGATGAGATCGGGTTCGAAACCAAAGTGCTGATGAGCGAACCATTCGCCGGTGCGACCAAATCCGCCGATCACTTCGTCCGCGACTAGCAGCACGTCGTATTTGCGGCAAATACGCTGAATTTCCGGCCAATAAGTCGACGCGGGAAAGATCACGCCGCCCGCGCCCTGGAACGGCTCGCCGATAAACGCGGCCACGTTTTCAGCGCCAAATTCGAGGATCTTTGCTTCGAGTTGCTGCGCGCGAGCCAGCGCGAATTCCTCGGGCGTCTGGCCGCTTTCTGCTTCGCCGAAAAAATACGGTTGATCGATATGCACGATGTTCTCGACTTTCGACGGCATCTGCTCATGCATATAACCCATGCCGCCGAGCGTCGCGCCTGCGATGGTCGAGCCGTGATAACCGTTTCTGCGCGCAATTACGATCTTCTTCGAATGCCGGCGCTGCGTGGCCCAGTATTGATGAACGATGCGCAGCACCGTATCGTTGCCTTCCGAGCCGCTATTGCAGTAGAAAAAGTGATTGAACGGCTCGGGCGCGAGTTCGGCGAGTAAGGCAGACAACTCGATTATCGGCGGGTGCGTGGTCTTGAAGAACGTGTTGTAGTAGGGCAGTTCCTGCATCTGCCGATAGGCCGCATCCGCGAGTTCCTTGCGACCGTATCCGACGTTGACGCACCAAAGACCCGCCATGCCGTCGATAATTTTGTTGCCGTCCGAATCCCACAGATACACGCCGTGCGCTTTCACGATCACGCGACTGCCGCTGCGATTGAGCGCGCCCATATCAGAGAACGGATGAATGTGGTGAGCGGCATCGAGTGCGCGGAAATCGGCGGTAGTGCGTTGCTGCGCGGCAGGCGTGTTCGCCGCGGATTGCGCCGGCTGCACATAAGCGATGTCTTCTGTCCGGTAACTCATGTTGCCTCCAGTGTTTGGCTTGTTGGCTTTGTGTGCGTTAGACGTGCAGCAGCAAATGCCGGCGTTCCCACGAACTGATCACGCGGAAAAACGCTTCGTATTCGGTCTCTTTCAATGCGAGGTAGGCCTTCACGAATTTTTCGCCGAGTACTTCGGCAATGGGTTCGCATGCGCTCATCAACGTTAGACCCTCTTCGAGACTGCGCGGCAATTGATAGGGCAATTCATAGCCGTCGCTAAGCAGCGGCTCGGTGGCTTCGAGTCTTTGCGTGATGCCCAGATAGCCGGCCGCGAGCGTCGCCGCAATCGCAAGGTACGGGTTGCAATCCACGCCCGGAATGCGGTTTTCTATGCGGCGCGCGGCGGGCCCGGAATGCGGAATACGAAAGCCGACTGTGCGGTTGTCGTAGCCCCACGCGACGTTGATCGGCGCGGCCATGAAGCGCGACAGCCGCCGATACGAGTTGATGTACGGCGCGAAAATCGGCATCAATGCCGGCGTGTATTTCTGCAAACCGGCGATATAGCTCGTGAAAAGCGAGGTCGGCTTGCCGTCCGCGGCGGTGAAAAGATTGCGGCCGGTTTCTTCATCGACGAGGCTCTGGTGCATATGCATCGCCGACCCCGGCTCGCTTTCCATTGGCTTCGCCATGAACGTCGCGTACATCTTGTGACGCAAGGCGGCTTCACGCACCGTGCGCTTGAAGAGGAACACGCTGTCCGCGAGTTTCAGCGGATCGCCATGCATGAAGTTGATCTCCATTTGCGCGGCGCCCACTTCGTGAATCAGCGTATCGACTTCGAGTTCCTGCACCTCGCAGTACTCGTAAATATCTTCGAAGAGCGGGTCGAACTCGTTGACCGCTTCGATCGAATACGACTGGCGTCCGGTCTCGGGACGTCCGGTTCGGCCGATCGGCGGTTGCAAGGGCAGGTCCGGGTCCTTGTTCATGTCGACCAGATAGAACTCGAGTTCGGGCGCGATGACGGGCTTCCAACCTTTCGCGCGATACAGCTCCAGCACGCGGCGCAACACGCGGCGCGGCGAGATGGCAACGGGCGTGCCGTCGAAGTGCACGCAGTCGTGAATCACCTGTGCGGTTGGATCGACGGCCCAGGGAATCATTCGAATCGTCGTGGCGTCGGGAACGCACACCATGTCGGGGTCGGTGACGCCGGTCAGCGTGCCGTCGTCCGGATAATCGCCGGTGACGGTCTGGATCATTACCGCTTGCGGCAAGCGCATCGACTCGCCGGATTCGAACTTGCTGCGCGGAATGATCTTGCCGCGCGCGATGCCGGCCATGTCGGGAATGATCGCTTCGATTTCAGTCACATGGTGCTTCTTCAGAAAATCGTCGATGTCATGCATGATTTTTCTCTCGGTTTTATAGCGCTACTGTTAGCCTTGCTTCGCGGCGACGGATGACGCGCCGTAACTCGTCGTCATGCGTAGCCGGTTGCGGCACGCGTCGCCGAAGGCACGAAAAATCGCGGTGGAGAGCGCGTCGCTCGCATGCTTCCACTCGGGGTGCCACTGCACGCCAAGCGCGAAAGCACGCGCGTTTTCTACGCTGACCGCTTCGATCAATCCGTCCGGCGCAGTGGCTTCGATCGCGAGGCCCGCGCCCAATCGCTCGATGCCCTGGCCGTGCAATGAATTCACGCGCGCTTCATTTGCGCCGCATGCGAGGCGCTGCAATAAGCCGCCTGGCGCGAGAGAAATAGAATGAGAGGGCGCGTATTGCACGTCGAGGCTGTCTGCCTTGTTCTCGCGATGGTCGGCAAAGCCCGCACTCGTATGCACGCTTTGGTGCAACGTTCCGCCGAATGCCACGTTCATTTCCTGGAACCCTCGGCATACGGCGAGTACGGGCACGCCCGCTTCGATTGCGGCGCGCAGCAAAGGCAGAGTCGTTGAGTCGCGGGCCGCGTCGTACAGTGTGCCCGGTTCGTGCGGCTCCCCGCCGTAGCGGTGCGGCTCGACATTTGAATAGCTGCCGGTGAAGAGGAGGCCGTCGACAGTGGCCAGTACGTCTTGCGCCGATTGACGCTCGCCGAACGCGGGCAGCAGCATGGCGAGCGCTCGCGAGCCGTCCACGATCGCCGCGATGTATTTTTCGCCGGCCACGTGTGATGGATGCATGCCTATCGTCGTTCTGTCGGCGGTGATGGCAACCAGTGGTTTAGTTCGCATAACGAATAGATGTGTTTATCCGGCCGCGAAATGCGGCGCGACATTCTTCGAAACACGGCGGGGCGCGAGTTCGCGGCCGCGCGGCCTGCTTCAAGGCTGCGGAGCAGGGCAGGCGGTCGCCGTCAACGGAACGCGCCGCGCGTGACGATCTGATGAGCCGTTCGATGCCGCCCGCCGCGATGCGCGAGCGGGCGCACGCGTGCGCGACGGATGGACGTCAGGCAACGGCGCACGCAAGCAAACGCGCGATTCAGGCGAACGCGTTCACGCAGACGGACGGATCGAACGGCAAAAAGGAGGGAGGCGCTAGGGCAACAGCGACGCGACTTCGTCTGTACGCACCGCGATGAAGGCGCGCGCGGAGATAGAGTTGTGACGCCGAACTGAACGGCGGGAGATGATTGTAAAGACGATCTTGAAGACGGACAGGAAGCGGCGGAACGCAAGGCTGCCGCTGCTGCCGTTGGCGATGGCGCCGTCAGCGCGCGGACAACTCGCGTGACTGCGGTTCCATCTCACCAAAGGGCCACGGACTGTCACGATGACACTCGATTAGCGACGTTGAACGTATTGAACACGCTGCCTTGATCGCACGGGGCATTGACAGAAGCTGCGCGTCGGATGATCGTGTATTCGCTGCGTCGGAAAACATGATGAACGTGTTTTCCGACGGCGGTATCACGATCGCCTGTTAACCAGCATATACGAGCCGGTGATGCCGTCAAATTGTTTTCTGGATTGGTGAGCGTGGATGCATTGTTGGGATGTATGCACTCGGCAATTTTGGAGCGCCGAAAAATCGTGCATTACCGACCTAAGTCAGCAAGCCCCCGTCGACCGTGAGAATTGTTCCAGTGACATGCCTTGCCGCCGGGCTTGCGAGAAACGTGACGGCCGCAGCGATGTCAGCCGGCGCGGCGAAGCGCCCCAGCGGCGCGAGGCTGCGTTGCAAGTCCGCGCTCTCGCCATTAGCCGGGTTCATTTCGGTATCGGTCGAGCCCGGTTGAACGAGGTTGGCAGTGATGTCTTTCGGGCCCAGTTCCTGAGCCAGCCCGCGTGTGAACGACTGTAGTGCGGACTTGGTCATGTAGTAGACCGTTCCCGCTGCGCCCACGATGCGATCAGCTCCGGCGGAGCCGATCGTGATGATCCGACCGCCCGCTTTGATGTGAGGGATGGCTGCCTGCGTCGCGAGAATGGGACCGCGGATGTTGACCGCAAGGAGAGCGTCGATGTCCGCCAGGCCGAAGTCGGCGATCGTGTTGTAGCGAGCGATGGCAGCGTTGTTGACGAGAATGTCGAGCCCGCCCAGCGCGCCAACGGCCTCATCGATCGATCGCCTGATGGCGGCCGGATCGGCAATGTCGGCTTTGATCGCGACACCGCGGCGGCCTAGCTTCTCAATTGAAGCCACGACTGCCTGCGCGCGCTCGGCTGAGTTCTGAAACGTTAGCGCAACGTCCGCGCCTTCTTCTGCAAGCGCAAGTGCGATCGCGGCGCCGATGCCCCGGGAGCCGCCGGTGACCAATGCCCGTTTTCCGACTAGATCGTTATTCATTGCCCGCCTTTTATGTAGTGATCGATGCATAAATGGTAAAATCGGCGGCACAGACAGTCAAGATATTTGTGTAGTGATCGATGCAAAAAAAATCAGAGAAATCTCCGAGCACCGTTGGACGCCCACTTCGTGGCCGCGGCAGGCCACGCGCTTTCGATCGCGAGGCTGCATTGGCGCAAGCCATGAGGCTTTTTTGGATCAAGGGTTATGAGGCGACCTCAATCGCAGACCTGACCAATGCGCTCGGCGTCGGCCCGACCAGCCTCTATGCCGCTTTCGGATCGAAAGACGAGCTATATGCCGAAGCGATGCGGTTTTACTCGGAGACCTACGAGCATCTGGTCCTGGGAAGCTTTCGCAAGGCGGTCACAGCACGCGAAGCGGCGTTCGCCTATCTGTGGGACTCAGCCGTGGCGATGACTGGGGCAGATTGCGGTCTGCCGCACGGCTGCATGGTCACACTGGGGAGCGTCGGGAGCGACGGCCATGCCGAGCTCGGCGACTTGATGCGGGCCGCGCGAGGTGGAGCGTTTGATGTGCTCGTGTCGCGCCTGGAAAGGGCCGTTGCCGAGGGTGAGTTGCCGGGGTCCGTGGATATAGCGAAACTCGCGAGGTTCCTGCAAACAGTACAAAGCGGTATGGCGATCCGGGCGCGGGACGGCGCCGAAAGAGCAGAACTCCAGGCCGTCGCTGAGATGACGATGGCGGGATGGGAGGCGCTGGTTCGTCACTGCGACACACGTGCAAAGCCTGATTAACATTGATTCGGGCAGCGAAGTATTTTCGCTGGGCTTGAAAACCGGCTTCGCGTCGCGTCAAGGTGTTTTCAGGCGCGCAGAATTTCGCTATTCCGGCTTCTTTCGACTGGAACGGAAACGTGCTTTAGAGGCACGCTCGCGCGTATCGGTCATTCGACCGATACCTCAGCGATCAGTCGGCTGCCATGATGCCGTTGGAGCCGCGGCGACACAACACGCTACTGACTCGCATCGGAGAATGAAATGAATGACAACGATATTCCGCTTGCCAACGGCAAGGTGCAGTACAAGACGCTATTGCGCGAGGAAGGGTGCTCGATCCTGCAAACGACGGTTCAAGCCGGCGGTGAAACGCAATGGCATCACCACACGAATGTCAGTGACCGGTTTCTCGTGATCCGGGGCGTCTTGACCGTCGAGTTGAATATCGACGGTCAGGTTCAGAGCACCGAGGTGCGCGAATTTTACTCGGTTGATCCGGGCACCGTTCACCACGTCAAGAACGAGACGAATGAGGATGTCGTCTATCTCACGGTCCAGGCGGGCGGCGTCCCGGACATTGTGCTGGCCGGATCGTCTCGCTGAGGGCAGGGCAACGCCATGCAGCTAGATCAGGCCCATCGTCGACGCCTTGAGTGTTGCTGCCGCGCGTGTCGAACACTCGAGCTTGCGAAACACGCTCTCCACGTGGGTGCGCACCGTGCTCGGACTCATCGTCAATTCCTGCGCGGCTTGCTTGTTGCTCGCACCTCGCGAGATCGCACGCAGGACGTCGATCTCTCTCGCAGACAGACGCGGACCATGTGACACACTTCTTGCCGCGCGCCTTGCGACGGGGATCCGTTCCGCCACCAGCGCGTCCACCACCTCGCGGCATAGCCGGCCATTGGCAGCCTCGTCTTGCAGCACGTGTGCGGCCGCCTCATCGGTCAGCGCGGCGCGCCACGGGCGCGGCGAGCGCAACGCAACCCATGCCACCGACGCAGCCAGCACACGAGCCTCCAACGTCAATGCCGGGTCGCGCACGCCGCGAAAATACCCCGAGCCGTCTTGCCGCTCGTACGCATGGGACGCAAGCACGGTGGCTTCGCCGAGCGAGCCGGTTTGCTTGCCGGCGCGCTCCGTCCAGTAGGGCACGAGCCGCACCTTTTCCCAGGCGCTCGGCGACAAGCGAGTAGGTAGGTTCCACACTTCATTCGGCACGGCGGCCCTGCCGATGCCATGAATCAATCCAGCCCGATAGACAAGCGCGCCTGCTGCGTCATCCGACGCGAATCGTGCGTAGCATTCGGCGGCCGTCATTGCGACCGCACGTGAAAAGCCCGTCATCCACGGCAATTTCAGATCGATGATGTCGGCGATCAATTCCGCCGACGTGGTCCGTTGCATATCGGCGGTCGCGAGCACGACGTCAAAATCATTCAGCGCCTGGCGCTCCAGTTCCGTCAGCCAACTGCCGGCGTGGCGTGTCGCGACTGCGACGAGGCTCTCCGGATACCGCGCGCCGGAGCGTTGTTCGATCAGCGCAAGCGCCGCTTCGACTCCATATGTGCGGCTGAACACCTCCAGGTCGCCAGCAAGCGCGACGACGAGTACGGATATCGGCACCGCCTCGCGGGCGAGTTGTGCGGGCACGCCGCTGCCGTCCCAGGTTTCGAAAATGTGGCGCAGCGCCGTTTCGGTCCCACTCGAAAGCCCCATTATTCGCGCGACCTCGCCGGATACTTCGCAGTGAGTTTGCGCGAGAGGCATCATCGCGGCGCCGACGCCGCCAATCGTCTCCGCGATGCCGGGCCTGCTCTCGAGCATCGCTGTCCGGACCGCGATATCGTCGCCGAACACTGTTGCGAACCCTGCCGCGTTTGCCGTGCAACCCGACCAACGTAGCAGCGACACCTCGCGGACCGCGTCGCAGGCCGAGGCCTCGAGTCCGGCCGCTTCTGCGAGCCGTACTGCTAGCCACCCGGTGCGCAACGAATGATCGGTCGGCTGTCCCATGCTCAGATCACCGATGAAAGCGAGGGCTCTCACCGCATCGAAAATACGCAGCGTGGCGTGGCTGGTCTGAAGGTCGAACATCGGATGGGATAGGGTACGTCGCCGGAATGGGCTAACAATCATACGCGACGGTTCGAAGCGCTGCACCGCAGTGCCTGGTGGATCGGAGGTGATGAGATGTGCGCGCCGTCGAATAGTTGATTTGACATAAGATAAATTATCAACGAATCGCATGACAGAGCTTTTTAGAAATGTCCGCCCGCCGACGCGAACTGGCCACCTCAATTTCTCAAAAACCGGTCATTTCCGAAAGCCACTCCAGGCACTAATCTGACATCACCCATTCAACCCTGAAGGAACCGACGATGAAGCTCATGCATGTCGATGCCAGCGCGAAACGCGAGCGTTCGAACTCGCGGGCGTTGAGCCGTTTTTTTGTGGAACGTCTGCGCGCCGGGCACCCGGACTTGGAAGTCGATTATCTCGATGTCTCCGTCGATACGCCGTCGCACGTCGACGAAGCGTTCGCGATCGCAATCTACGCGGCGCCGCACGAGCGCACGCCGGCCATGAAGGCGCGGCTCGCGGCGTCGGATGCGCTCTGCCAGCGCGTGCTCGCCGCCGATGCGCTCGTGTTCGCGATGCCCATGTACAACTGGTCGATGCCGTCCGCATTCAAGACGTTCGTCGACGCGATTTCGCGCGCCGGCGTTACCTATAAGCATGGCGACGACGGCCGCATCGTCGGCCAGCTCGCGGGCAAGAAAGTGCTGTTCATCACGAGCCGCGGCGCGGACTTGCGGCCGGGCTCGCCGTACGCGTCGATGGACGCGCTTACGCCCGCGCTCAACGCCGCGTTCGGATTTCTCGGCGTCGCGGCGCCGGCGTTCGTCGACGCGCAGCCGTTGCAGTTCGCGAATCAGGAAGCACGAGCCGAAGCGCTCGAACGCGCACGCGACGAATTATCGGCGGTGGCGGCTAGCTGGGCCAATTCGGCAAACGCGGCTTCGCATGCGAATAACGCAGACGCCGCACAACATGAAGACGCAGACTCGGAGATGACGCAATGAAACTACACACCCTGATTGCCGCGGCAACGCTCGCCGGTTTCGGCATGCTCGCCACCTCGCAAGCCGCGCTTGCCGCCGACTCAACCGGCCAAGCCGCCGCCGCTGCCGCTGCCGAGACCATCACGCCTGCCTTCGCCGAAGCGATCGCCAACGTGCCCGGCAAGAAAATGACGGCGCTGGTGGTCGATTACGCGCCGGGCGGCAAGTCGTCGCCGCATCGGCACGGAAAGGCTTTCGTGGTCGCGTATGTGTTGTCGGGCACAATTCGCAGCGGCGTCGACGGCAAAGAAGCGCAGGTGTTCCATGCGGGCGAGCACTGGATCGAGAAGCCGGGCGCGCATCACACCGTCAGCGAAAATGCGAGCGATACCGAGCCGGCCCGCCTCCTCGCCATTTTCGTGGCGGACACAAACGACAACAAGCTCGTCACATTCGACCACAAGAAATAAGCTACAAATAAGCCGCAAAATAAGCGCAAACCGCAGCGCAAACCGCGCAACACCCCTGCCGCACGCGCTTCGTTCTAGAACTTCGGATGACATTCGAAGTTCAGCGAAGACGCGTGCGTCGTCAGCATCGCCACCCCGCTCACCGATTCTTCCTTGACACTGCTTTGCATGCCGAGGCGCTCGCAGTAATCGCGCGCTTCGTTCAGCGCCTCGCCGTGTGCGCGGGCCCATGCCATGCGCCCGCCCGTCGCGCTCGCGGCGACCGTATACGTGCCGGGTTTATCGGTTGCGACGACATGCGTCGACGATGCGCAGCCGGCAAGCGCGCCGCCTGTCGCGAGCGCTGCGAGAGCGACGCGCGCCCAATCGCGTAGCTTATTCAACATGATGTACCTGAGTTTGCTGATCGTTGCGTGATCCGCCGACGGAGTCGTCGCGGATCGGTTAGATGGTTTTTCCGCGAATCGAATTATCCTGAATCTGCCGCTGGAGATCAGCCTCATGGGTCGAAAACACTGTTGCCTTCGCCCGGACAATCCGCGTGCGCTTACTGACCGCGGCCTCGACGCATTGGCGCGCGCGGACTGTTTAAAGCACTTCCCGAAACGTGGCCGAGCGACTAGTCTGTAACGGCATCTTCTGAACCATCCGGACAATGAACTGGAGGAGACATCGATGGAACTCGAAGCACGTACCATGAAACGTGTGACGGTTCGGCTCGTGCCGTTCCTGATCGTCTGCTATTTCATCGCCTATCTGGACCGCGTGAACGTCGGCTTCGCCGCGCTGCAGATGAACAAGGCGCTCGGGCTTTCCGCGAGTGCATTCGGTTTCGGCGCGGGGATTTTCTTTATCGCGTACTTCTTTTTCGAAGTGCCGTCCAACCTGCTGCTCGAGAAGTTCGGCGCGCGTCGCTGGATCGCGAGAATCATGTTCACGTGGGGCCTGCTCGCCGGCGCGATGGCGTATATCCCACATATCGCGCAATACACGGGGTTTTCGGCGGCGCATGTTTTTTACGGCTTGCGCGTTCTGCTCGGCGTGGCTGAAGCGGGCTTCTTTCCCGGCGTTATCTTCCTGCTCACATTGTGGTTTCCGGCCGCCTATCGCGGTCGCGTGGTCGGCTATTTCATGGCGGCGATTCCGTTATCCACGGTGATAGGCGGGCCCATTTCAGGCGCCCTGCTCTCCATGGATGGCTTCGGCGGGCTCGCCGGCTGGCAATGGGTTTATCTGATCGAAGCGGCGCCCGCGCTGCTGCTCGCGTTCGCGGTCTGGTTCTACCTGACCGACAAGCCGGCCGACGCAACCTGGCTTGCCGACGACGAACGCGAATGGCTCGTCGCGCGTCAGAAGCAGGAGCGCGAACATCGCGAGGCCGCGCATGCATTCAGCGTGAAGGAAGCGCTTTTCAATCGGCGGGTGCTTGCCATCGCGCTCATCTACTTCGGTGCAAACGCAACGAATTATGGCTTGAGCTTTTTCCTGCCGCAGATCGTGAAGTCGTTCGGCTTGACCAACTTGCAGACGGGCTTCGTGACGTCGTTGCCGTATATCGTCGGCGTGATCAGCATGGTCTATTGGGGACGTCATTCGGACCGCAAGCTCGAACGCAAACGCCATGTCGCTTTCGCGCTGACGGTGGCCGCGGTTGGCATCGCGGCGTCGGCGGGGCTCGATAATCCGGTGCAGAAAATGATCGCGCTGTCGATCGCCGGCTTCGGCATTTTCGGCTGCCTGCCCGTTATCTGGACGCTGCCGGCCGCGTTCCTCTCGGGCGCCGCGGCGGCGGGCGGCATCGCCGCGATCAATTCGCTCGGCAACCTCGCGGGCTTCTTCGGACCTTACGCGATGGGCTGGATCAAGGACAGCACCGGCGGCTTCGGCGCGGGCCTCCTGTGCCTCGGAGGCGCTGGACTCGTCGGCGCGGCGGCCGCGCTGCTGCTGCATCACGATACGGCGCTGGAGACGTCGGCGGGCGGGGCGCAGCGGGAAGCGCCGGGGCGGCCAGGCGTGGCGGAATATTAGGCGAGGCTCACGTGGCTTGTGCAGGCATTCACTCCGACGCACCCGCTCCGCTCGGCTGACCTTCGACGCTCACCGCATCCGGCGGCATCACGTCGTCGGGCGTGGGCGTCGGTGCCGAAGCCGCTGTGCCGGCGCCGCGCGCTTCGCCGTGGACCGGCTCATTCAGAACCGCCGCACCTGAAGCCGCGCCAGGCGCCGTCAGCAACGGCGGCAGCGCCCGCGTGTCTTCGCTCGCCGCCAAAGCCGCCGCGGCACTCGACGCAGCCGCCCCCGCCTCCGACGAAGCAACCTCAACCGGCGCACGCCGCGTCGTATTCCGCGCAGTCACCGCCGCATCCGGCTTGACCGTCGGCGCCGTCGGCGGAAACAGTTGCTGGAACCACGCCCGCAACCGCTCCGAACGCTCGGCGAACCAGCCAGGCTGGTGCTCGGTGTCGAATTTGACGCGCGTGTCGACGAGCTTCGAGCGCTGCGCGCGCTGGAAAAAGTCGCCGACGATCGGCAGCGCGCTATGCGCCCCCTGCCCCCAGTAATCGCTGCGCAAGGTCACGCGGCTGTCGTTGAAACCGACCCACGCGCCAGCCACGAGTTGCGGATGGATCAGGATGAACCAGCCGTCCGCGTTGCCCTGCGTCGTGCCGGTCTTGCCGGCGACGTCGCCGCGCACGCCGAAGCGTCCGCGTATCGCCGATCCGGTGCCGCGATTGACGACGTCGCGCATCACGTCGACGAGCGTGCGCGCCGCATCGGCGGACAGTTCCTGCTGCGGCGGCGTCGGCGCGAAGTCGGCCAGCACCTCGCCGTTGCGGTCCTCGATGCGCGTGACCATCACCGGCTCCACGTATCCGCCGAGGTTGGCGATCGTGCCGTATGCCGAGACCATTTCCTTCAGCGTGACCGGGCTCGTGCCCAATGCCAGCGACGGCACCGCCTCGAGCGGACTGTCGCGCACGCCCATCGCGCGGGCGAGCCGCGCGACCTTGTTCGGACCGACTGTCTGCATCAGTTGCGCGGTGATGCGGTTGCGCGAATACGCGAGGCCGTCGCGCAGCGTGATGGGCCGCTCGCTCGGTTCGTCCTCGTCGCCCGGACGCCAGACTTCGCCGCCCGCGAGTTGAATTTCGACGGGCTGATCGAGCAACGTGTCCGACGGTTTCGCGCCCGCCTCGAAGGCCGCCGCGTAGACGAACGGCTTGAAGGTCGAGCCCGGCTGACGCCGCGCCTGCTGCACATGATCGAACGGGTCCTGGCTGAAATCGCGGCTGCCGACCCACGCGCGGATCTGGCCGTTGCGCGGGTCCATCGCGAGAAAATCGGCCTGCACGCGCGTTTTCGATTCGCATACCGACTGCACGAGGCCGCGGTTCGCCGACACGCGCTTGAGCGCGTCGTCGTCGGAGAGGCCCGTGTCTTTCGCGGCGCGATAGTCGGGCGTTTCGCGCAGGAACGTCGCGAGCAGGTCCTTGCCGTTCGAACAACCGGCACGGCTGCCCCACGCCGCATTCGCGATGCCCTGCAACTGGTTGCCCTGCAAAATCACCGCCTGCGTGGCCATCGTCTGCAGACGCGAATCGATCGTGGTGCGCACCACGAGGCCGTCGGAGTAAAGGTTGTAGTCGTTCCGGTCGGCCCATGCCGCAAGCCATTTGCGCAGTTGCTGCGCGAAGTGCGGCGCGGGTCCGGGCGGCTCGGTCTGCCGCTCGAAGTCGATGCGCAACGGCTTTTTACTGAGCGTCTGATAGGCGGCGGGCGTGAGCTTGCCGAACTTCACCATCTGCCCGAGCACGGTATTGCGCCGCTGCAATGCGCGCTCCGGATTGAGCACCGGGTTGTAATAGCTGTTGCCCTTCAGCATGCCCGCGAGCGTCGCGCTTTCGAGCACGTTCAGCTCCGACGCCGACTTGTCGAAGTACGTGCGCGCGGCCATCTCGATGCCGTATGCGTTGTACAGAAACGGCACGGTGTTCAGGTAGGTTTCGAGGATCTCGTCCTTCGTATAGAGCGCCTCGATCTTGAAGGCCGTGATCGCTTCCTTGAGCTTGCGCGTGAGCGTCGGCGCGCGGCCGATTTCGTCGGGATAAAGATTGCGCGCGAGTTGCTGCGTGATGGTCGAGCCGCCCTGCCGGTCGCCGGAAAACGTATGCAGCGCGGCCGATGCCGTGCGCCGCCAGTCGAGCCCGAAATGCTGATAGAAGCGATGGTCTTCGGTAGCGATCAGCGCATTGACCACGTTCGGCGAGATGTCCTTCAGCTTGACCCACTCGCGGTTGGACGGCTTGAACTCGGCGAGCAGTTTGCCGTCCGCGGAGAGAATGCGCGCCGGCTGCTCGATCTTCGCCTTGCGAATATCGCCGATGCCCGGTGTGAACGGAATCAGGACCAGCACATACAGCACGAACAGCAGCGGAAGCGCCGCGCACGCCTTGAGTACGCCGCGGCGGGTCGGATGGCGCAGGTGCCACAGCGCCGCGGCCACGAGCGGGTTCACGCGGGTCAGACCTCGGTCGAGTGTCTCCAGAATCAGGGGAATAAGGCGCTTCACGCTGGCTACCGTCTGCGGGAAAAGGCTGAATCCTACCAAGATGTGCGGGTTGGGCTGATTTTTGCCCGTGCAGCCGTGGGACGGCGGTGGCTTTGTTGCGGGTTTGTTGCTGCTTTGTTGTGCGTTTGTTGCTGCTTTGCCGATGCTTTTCGGCGGCTTTGCCGGTTCTCGCCGCGGCTCGCCGCTCGTTTGTTGCTCGCTCGCCGCTCGTGTGCCGCTCGTCTGCTGCCTGTTTGCCGCTCCCCGCAGCCGATCCCGCGTGCCGCGCCAGCAGCCGCGCGGGCCACTATAATGTCGCCAATTCCGACAAGAGGTGCTTCATGATCATCAAACCGCGCGTGCGTGGCTTCATCTGCGTAACCACCCATCCGACGGGCTGCGAGGCCAACGTCAAGGAACAGATCGACTACGTCAAGGCACGCGGTCCCATCGCCAACGGCCCGAAGAAGGTGCTCGTGATCGGCGCATCCACGGGCTACGGACTGGCCGCTCGCATCAGCGCGGCGTTCGGCTGCGGCGCGGACACGCTCGGCGTGTTTTTCGAGCGCGGCGGCAGTGAATCGAAGGCCGGCACGGCAGGCTGGTACAACAGCGCGGCGTTCGAGAAGTTCGCCGCCGCCGAGGGCCTCTACGCGACGAGCATCAACGGCGACGCGTTTTCCGACGAAGTGAAGGCGCGCACCATCGAAGTCATCAAGCGCGATCTCGGCCAGGTCGACCTCGTGGTCTACAGCCTCGCCGCACCGAAGCGCACGCATCCGAAAACCGGCGAGGTGTTCACGTCCACGCTCAAGCCGGTCGGCAAGGCAGTCACGCTGCGCGGCATCGATACCGACAAGGAAGTGATCAAGGAAACCGTCCTCGAACCCGCCACGCAAACCGAAATCGACCACACGGTCGCGGTGATGGGCGGCGAGGACTGGCAAATGTGGATCGACGCGCTGCTCGAAGCGGGCGTGCTCGCGGACGGCGCGAAGACCACCGCGTTCACCTACCTCGGCGAGAAGATCACGCACGACATTTACTGGAACGGCTCGATCGGCGCGGCCAAGAAGGACCTCGACCAGAAGGTGCTCGATATCCGCGCGAAGCTCGCGGCCAAAGGCGGCGACGCGCGCGTGTCGGTGCTGAAGGCGGTCGTCACGCAGGCGAGTTCCGCGATTCCGATGATGCCGCTCTATCTGTCGCTGCTCTTCAAGGTGATGAAGGAGAAAGGCACGCACGAAGGCTGCATCGAGCAGGTTTATGGCCTATACAAGGACAGCTTGTACGGCGCGGCGCCGCATATCGACGAAGAAGGCCGTTTGCGCGCGGACTACAAGGAGCTGGACCCGGAAGTGCAGCAACGTGTGGAAGCGCTGTGGGGCCAGGTGACGAACGACACGATCTACGAACTCACGGATTTCGCCGGCTATAAGACCGACTTTCTGCGGTTGTTCGGCTTCGAGATCGCGGGCGTCGACTATGAGGCCGACGTGAATCCCGACGTGCAGATTCCGCGGCTTGTTCAGGTCTGAGTTTTTGCGGGTTTTAGCCGCGTTTTGAGAATGCGGGGCCGCTGCGCCCCGCATTGTTTGTCTCGTTTGCTTCCTCCTCTGCTTTTTCTCCCCCTCGTTCGCTGATGCTGTCGCGCTTACGGCGTGCCGTTGCGGCAGTACTCGCGATACGCATCGCGCGACGCAAGGCGCGTCATGTATGCGTCGACCGCGGGCAGATCGTCGCGTGCAATTGGGGTTTCGAGCCAACGGTTGATCGATAGCGCGATCGGAATGTCCGCGAGCGAGAAGGCGTCGCCCGCGATGAATGCGCCGGTGCGCTGCAATTGTCCTTCGACGATTGCCATGTGCTTCGCCCAGTTCGCGCGCGACGCCTCGATCTGCTGCGCATCGCGATGAGCCGGCGATTGCCGCACGAGCGCGAGAAACGCGTAGCTCCACGAGCGGTTCAATTCGCTTGCCTGCCAGTCGATCCACTGGTCGCAGCGCGCGCGTTCGCGCGCGTCGGCCGGATAAAGCCACTCGCCGCCATAGCGCCCCGCGAGATAGCGGATGATCGAGTTCGACTCCCACAGCACGAAGTCGCCGTCCCTGATGACGGGAACCATCGCGTTCGGATTCAGCGCGAGAAATTCGGGGACGTTGGTTGGACGGAACCCCGCGCCCCAATCTTCCCGTTCGAACGCGAGCCCGAGTTCCGCGCAGGTCCACAGCACCTTGCGCACGTTGATGGAGGTAGGTTTGCCGAGAATCTGCAGCATGGGGCGTGGATGCGATGGTGGAAGGAAACGTTACGTTAGCGCGTTGGCGGATTTTCCGCTGGGGCGCGGCGGGTGCCTGCGCGGTTGGGCGCGTTGCTTGCCGGGCGCCTCGTTACCGGCTCCTGCTGCTTGCTTGCCGGGCGTCTCGCGCTCGTGTCCGGTTTTGTGCCAACGGGGCGAGTGGCCCGCCGTTAAACCAGCGCCCGAACAAAGCGCCGCCCCGCGTGCGCCAGGGTACGCCCGGGAATTGCCGCTGATGAATTCTGCGTGATATTGTTAATCCATGCGGAGGACGGCTGCACGCCGCCTCCCCCGGAAAGCAATTTACCGCAGCGAGCGTCGCCATGAGTGATGTACGCCACCATCTGAGTCCGCGGGACCGTCTGGAGCTGTTGTGCTGGCTCACATGCGGCAGCCTCGGCGCTTACTACCTCAACGAGGACTGGCCCGACGCGGCGTTCCACGTGCAGGCCGCCCACAAATGGCTCGACCGGCGCGCGCGCGAGGCTGACTGGCTCGCCATCGCCAAGCTGTCGGCCACCGCGCTGGAAATCGCCCGCCGGCACGCGCGCTTCGTCGACACCGACTGGGCCCGCGACGCCGTCGAGGAAATTCTCGACACCGACGAACTCGATCCGCAAGCGCGGCTCGTCCGGCAGGTTCTCGCGGACTGCGAGAAGGCGCTGGCGGACCGGCGGACGGCGGACTGATTGGTATCGAGAGGGCAAGCTGGCGCCGCCGCGCGTTTTTTGCCCGCAAGTCTAAAAACGAACGTTTCGCACGAATCCCGACGCCGAACTCTGGCGGTGCGGGAAGCCGTTTCAGCAGCAAGTCCGCATCTCGCGCTTCGCCCTGCTCGCCATCTCTTCAAACCCGCGAAAACACCTGCGCGACACGCCTTCCCTCCCGCGTCCCCTCCGTAAAAAACACCCGCCCAAACCACCTCGCCTCCCACACCCCAGCCGCTAAAATACCGGGCACATCGCGCGTCGCGCTTCCCTCTCCCGGTCGAACATCTTGAAACGCAAAATGCCGGCGCTGAACGCGCTCAAAGCCTTCGAAGTGGCTGGCCGCACCGGCAGCTTCACGCGCGCCGCGGAATTGCTGAACGTCACGCAAAGCGCCGTGAGCCGGCAAGTGCGTCAACTCGAGGCGCAAATCGGCGAGACGCTGCTGCAACGCCATCATCACCATCTCGAACTGTCGGCGGCCGGGCGCGTGCTGTTGCAGGCGCTGCAGCAATCGTTCGACCGTATCGAACTGACGGTGCGCAGCCTGCAGGAGAAAACGCATCGCAACCGGCTGCGTATCAACGCACCGCCCACCTTCACGAGCCGCTGGCTGATGCCGCGTCTCGGCCGGCTGCGCGACGCGCACCCGCATCTCGAACTGAGCCTGTCGACGCGCATCGACGACAAGCTCGCGGAATCCGGCGTGCTCGATTGCGCGATCCGCTTCGGCAACGGCGAGTGGGAAGGTTTCGACAATCGTCTGTTGATGAACGAGCGGCACGTCGCCGTCTGCGCGCCCGCGCTGCTCGCGCGCCAGGCGGGGCGCGCGTCGATCGATCTGAACGAATTCACGCTGCTGCACGTATTGGCGAGCGCGGATCAGCGTTACCTGACCTGGCAACACTGGCTGAAGGCGGCCGGAATCGACAATGTGGATACGCGCGGCGGCTATGAATTCGATCTGCTCGACCACGCGATTCGTGCCGCCATCGACGGCCTCGGTGTGACGATTGCCGACCGTCACATGGTCGCGCGTGAACTCGCCGACGGGCAACTGGTGCAGGTGCTGAACGTGCACGTCGACGGCCATCAGTCGTACTGGCTTGTGACGCGCGCCGGGCAGGAGGAATTGCCGCACGTCGCGCTGTTTCGCGACTGGCTGCAACAGGAAATCTGGCTGGGCGAGCGGTCGTTCGAAGGGTCGGAGGCGATGCCGCTCGGCGACGTGTAACGTGTAGTGAAACGCGCGGCGTCAACCGCGTTTGTTTTTCACAGAGTGCCGATAAAAAACGCGCCGACCGCATTGCATCGGCGCGCTGTCCTCGTCAGCTTGAACACAACGCCACATCCCTCAAGCGGCGCTAGCCCACTCCGCCACCTCAGCCTCGCGCGCGCCCTGCGCGGCGGCGTCTTCGAGAATCATGTCGGCGCCCTTCTCCGCGACCATCATCGTCGGCGCATTGATGTTGCCGGATGTGATGTTCGGGAAGATCGACGCATCGACGACGCGCAAGCCCGCCATGCCGTGCACGCGCAAACGCGCATCCACCACCGACGTCCGCGGATCGTCGCCCATCGCGCACGAGCCGCACAGGTGATAGATCGAGCCGGACTGCTCGCGGAAATATTGCAGGAAGTCTTCGCGCGACGCGACCTGCGGCCCCGGCGAGATTTCCTCGACTGTGATCTCCTTCAGTGCCGGCGAGCCCATGATCTTGCGCACGAGTTCGCAACCCTGGATCACTTCGTCGATGTCCTTCTGCGTGCTGAGCGCGTTCAGGAGAATCTTCGCGGCGTCGGCCGCGCGATTCGACGCGATTTCGATCGAGCCGCGGCTCGTCGGCCGGCAAGGGTTGAATGCGAGCAGGAAACCCGAGTACGGCTCCGGTTCGAGATTCGCCTTGCTGCTCTTCGGAATGCGGTACGACAGCGGATTGAAGTAAAGCTGCAAGTTCGGCTGCGCCTCGCGTTCACTGCCTTTGAAAAAACCGCCCGACTGATTCACGCTCATTGCAAGCGGCCCCTTGCGCGTGAGCAGATATTGCAGCCCGAGCTTGAGCTTGCCGAGAAGCGGCCGCATTTCGTCGTTGAGCGTTTTGACGTTCGCGCGGTAGTAGAAGCTCACGCACAAATGGTCCTGCAAATTGCGGCCGACGGCGGGCAACTCATTGACGGTGGCGATGCCGTGTTTCGTGAGCAGCGCACTGTCGCCGACGCCGGACAGTTGCAGGAGCTTCGGCGAATCGACCGCGCCCGCGCACAAGATCACCTCGCGGTTCGCCATGAAACGCCGCACGACACCCTCCTGCGTGACGCTCACGCCAATCGCGCGCCGCTCGCCGTCGAACAGCACACGATCGACCAGCACGTTATGCTCGATCGTGAGATTTTTCCGCGCGAGCGCCGGATGCAGATACTCGAAGCTGCTCGACGAGCGCTGCCCATTGCGCGTGTTCACATCGTAGATACCGGCGCCTTCGAATTGCGCGCCGTTGAAGTCGTCGCTGCGCTGATAGCCGGCCTGATCGCAGCCCTTCAGAAAGACGTGGCAAATCGGATGCACGGCGTCTTTCATCGGCGAGATGCGGATCGGCCCATCGGCGCCGTGATATTTCGTATTGCCAAGCGGATGCGATTCGAGCTTGCGGAAATACGGTAGCACGTCGCGAAACGCCCAGCCGGAGTTGCCCGCTGCCGCCCAATCGTCGAAATCGCCCGCTTGCCCGCGCACGTAAATCATCGCGTTGATGGAGCCGGAGCCGCCCTGCACCTTGCCGCGCGGACAATAGATAGGCCGGTTATCCAGTTCCTTTTCCGGCTCGCTGTAATACATCCAGTTATAGGTTTCGTTGTAGTAGGTCTTCGTAAAGCCCACTGGAATCCTGAACCAGAACGAACTGTCCTTGCCGCCCGCCTCGAGCAGCAGCACCGAATATTGGCCCGACGCCGACAGGCGATTAGCGAGAATGCAGCCCGCCGAACCCGCGCCGACGATGATGTAATCGTAGTTCATGCTCTAACCCTTGGCCGGCGCGAGATCTTTCACGTCGGCAGGTTGTGCGGCCATTTGCAGATGCAGACGCTCGCCCGTGTACGGCGTGTGCTGTGCGACGACTTCCATGTTCAGCTCGACGCCAAGCCCAGGTTCGCGCGACGGAATGATGTAGCCGTCTTCCCATTGAATCGGCTTCTTTAGAACCGCTGCATGAAAACCGTCCCACGTGCCGATGCTTTCCTGAATCAGGAAGTTCGGCGTGCATGTCGCCAACTGAATGCTTGCGGCCGCACCAATCGGACCGTTGTACAGATGCGGTGCGATCTGCGCGTAATACACCTCGGCGAGCGCGGCCACTTTCTTCGCTTCGAGCAGACCGCCCACGCGCGCCACGTTCAATTGCAGAATCGATGCGGCGCCCGCTTGCAGCAGCCTGAAAAATTCGTACTTCGTAGTCAGCCGCTCGCCGGCTGCAATCGGAATGCTCGTGTGCCGCGAGACTTGCGACATCGCGTCTTCCTGGCCGGGCGGCACGGGTTCCTCGAACCATAGCGGATCGTATTTTTCGAGGCGCTTCGCAAGCCGGATTGCCGATGAAGGCACCATCTGTCCATGCGTACCGAACAGCAGATCGGCCTTGCTCCCCACCGCTTCGCGCACGCGCCGGCAGAATGTCTCGCAGCGGTCGAGTACTTCCATCGACAGTTGATGCCCCGAGTACGCTGTGTACGGCCCGGCCGGATCGAACTTCACCGCGGTAAAGCCGCGCTTCACATTCCCGGCGGCGCATTCGGCGGCAAGATCGGGATCGTCGTAGTCGTATTCACCGAGGCTGTTCTTCGGGTACAGGTACGTGTATGAGCGCAGACGCTGATTCACCATGCCGCCGAGCAATTCGTAAACCGGCTTGCCTGCCGCCTTGCCGATAATGTCCCAGCACGCCATTTCGAGGCCGCTCACCACGCCCATCATCGTCAGATCGGGACGTTGCGTGAAGCCGCTCGAATAGGCTTCGCGCCACAAGCGCTCGATATGATGCGGGTCCTTGTCGAGCAAATAGCGCGCAAAGACATCGTCGACGATATGCGTCATTGCTTTCGGATGAAACGTCGCCGAATAGATTTCGCCGACGCCTTCAATACCGCAATCGGTCTTCAGCTTGACGAAGATCCAGTACATGCCGCCCACGTGCGGCGGCGGTACGGCAACGATATGCGTTTCGAGGGAGACAACTTTCATTTACGCAACCTCTTTCCTGTTAAGCATGTTTCTCAACGCGAGCCCCGCAAAACCGCCGAGCGCAGCCATCGCCGCCACATAACCGAAATACAGCTGATAGCCGAATACGCCGGGGAACGTCTGCGTCAGATAACCGTTGACGAGCGGCAGAAATACGTCGGGCGAATAACCGAGTACGGAGATGAGGCCGATGGCGAGGCCCATCGTCGAAACGGGAATGTTGCAGCGGTCCAGCAGCGACCAGTAAAGCCCGCGAATCGCATAGGTCAGAATGCCGATGAACAGCACGAGGAACACCAGCAATACGTGGCTCGCAATGCGCGGTGCGGCCATCAGTCCGAGCAGCGACAGCGCGGCGAGGAACAGCGCGATGACCAGCACCGATACCTTCGAGTAACGGTCGCCGAGAAAGCCGCCGCCAATGCCGCCAATCGGCCGCATCCACAGTTTGAGCGTGGTGATCGTGCCGGCCATGACGACGGTCAGGCCGATTTCGCCTTCGTGCAGATAGGCGGAAAAGCTATACGTCGCCCAGAACACCTGGTAGCCGCAGAACACGATCGCCGCGACGAGCCACAACTCCGGAATCTTTGCGAGCGTGGCGAGATCGGCGAGCACGTTGTTGCGCCGGCGCGCAGCGCGATTGGCCGCGTCGTCACGCGCGCCCTGCTCGCCTTGCGGGTCTTTCACGAGAACCAGCACCACACCGAGCGCAATGCACAAGAACGCGTACATGTAGACGACCATTCTGAAACCCGCGGCGACTGACTCGCCCTTCGTCTGCGTCGCCCATGCGAAGAGCGTGATCGCGACCGTCGCGAGCATCGCCTCGATGAGCCCGCGCCCGCCGTCGAGCAGACCGAAGAAGCGGCCTTGCTCGTCGGCGCCGGCGATCATCGTCACGCGTTTGATGACAGCGGCCCAGAACGTCAGGCCCGTCGACAAGCCCCAGCCGCCGAAGATCAGCATCAGCATCTGAAACGAAGGCGCGGTCGAATACCAGAGCCCGAGTACGCCGGTTGCGATCAGCGAAAAGCAGATCAACAGGCGTGGCGCAATGCGATCCGCGAGCCAGCCGCTCGGCAGATAGCTGAGCAGAAAAATGGTGCCGAGCGACGAATACAGATAGCCGAGTTGACTATCGGTGATATGAAACACTTCGAGCATCGTCGGCTGATAAACCTGCCGCAGATACAGGATCGGATAGATCGCGCCGGCTGCGAGAACCAGCAACATCAGTTGCGTATAACGGCGCGCTTTGGTGTTTTGCAGCGCGGTTTGCAGGTCGTTTTCGTTTAACGCCAGCGCTGCGGCGTTCGAAGCGGATCGGACGGGTTGAGATGACACGTGAGCCTCCTGAGAGACCCCGCGCCGCATGAGCGGCCCGTGAGTCTCCAATATGTTTTGATGTTTTGTTATGAATGCGCAGCGGTTTTGCTGCGTGTTTGCATCAGTACTTCATGACGACAAGACGCGTCTGCGTGAATTCGAGCATGCCGTGCTTGCCGTCGTCGCCGCCGAGCCCCGAGCGTTTCCAGCCGGCATGAAAGCCCTGATAAGGATCGGCCGGCGTGCGGTTCACATACAGCTCGCCCGCCTCGATGCCGTTGGCGATCTTCATCGCGCTGCGATAGTTCTCGGTGTAAAGCACCGACGACAAACCGAACTGGTGATCGTTGGCCATCTCGAGTGCTTCGTCGAGCGTGCGGTATTTGACGACCGGCATCACGGGGCCGAAGGTCTCTTCCTGCACGATCTCCATGTCCTGCCGGCAGTTCGACAGCAACGTGGCCGGATAGAAGAACCCTTTGCGTTCCGTCGACGCCGGCAGCGTGCCGCCTGTTTCCAGCGTCGCGCCTGCTGCAACCGCGCGCTCGACCATCGCGTGAATCGACTGACGCGAGGCTTCATTGACGAGCGGACCCATCAGCGACGGCTGTTCGCTGCGGTCGCCGAACTCGACTGCGCTCATGTGGCGCTTGAGCAGCGCGACGAAGCGGTCATGCACGCTTTCCTGCACATAGACGCGTTCGATTGCCGTGCAAAGCTGGCCGCAGTGCGTGGTTTTCGACGCGACCAGTTCACGCGCGGCTTTTTCCAGATCGGCGTCGGCTTCGATAATGGCCGGCGTCTTGCCGCCCAATTCGAGCGACGGCTTGGCGATATTCGCCTTGCAGTAATCGAGCACCTTGCGGCCCGCGCCGACGCTGCCCGTCAACGTGATCATGCCGACCTTGGGATGCGTGCACAGCGCCTCGGCGGTCGCATGATCCATCGCGAGAATGTTGACGACGCCTGCGGGCAAACCGGCCTTCTCGACGGCCTTCGCGATTTCGAATGCCGAAGTCGGTGTGTTGTTGCTCGGGCGCACGACGACCGTGTTGCCCGCGATCAGCGCGGGCGCCACCTTGCGCATGAACGTGTAGACCGGGTAGTTGAACGGAATCAGGCACGCGACCACGCCGATCGGCTCGCGATGCAGCACGAGGTTTTCGTCGGGCGTATCGCTTGGAATCACTTCGCCTTCGATGCGCCGCGCCCACTCTGCGTGGTAACGCGTGATCTGCGCGGCGTAGATCGCTTCGTTGGTGGCATCGGCGAGACTCTTGCCCGATTCGAGCGCGAGCGCCGCGCCGATGGCCGGCGCGCATTCGGTGAGCGCGTCGGCGAGCTTGTGCAGCCACGCGCCGCGTTCCACCGACGGCAGCTTGCGCCACGCCTTTTGCGCGAGCGCGGCGGCATCGACGGCGGCCACGGCTTCCGCGCGAGTCGCGGCGGTGACGTGCGCAATGAGCGCTTCGGTCGCTGGGTTGTGGACGGCGATCAACGCCTGATGCGTGGGTGAACCGGCATCGGCGGCCGGTTCGAGAAAGCGGCCGTTCACATAGTTCCGGTCGAGTCGCATGTTCGTCTCCTTCGTTTTCTTGCCTGCGGAAAACGCATGCCTTGCGTTTCCGTCTTCATGAAAAAGTGCATGGACGGAATTTTTGTCGGCCTGATTACCGGCCACAAGCGAATAATTCGCGGGACAAACATTCGAAAAAATCACGTTTATCCAGGGATGTGCCTCATACGCGAGCCGCTTCTCGAATAGCAGAATCCGGGCTTCGCCAAAAAGCAGCGGCCGCGCCGAGTCCTGGCATCGGGCCGCTCATTACCAACGTCTGGAGTTCACGATGATGAGAAAGAACCTGTTCGCCACGGCTAATGCCAAGGCCATTGCGGGCGCTATTGCCGCCCTCGCCTCGCTGGCCAGTCCCTGCGCGTTCGCGCAAAGCAGCGTGACACGCTGTACGGCGTGCTCGACGAAGGCCTCGACTACACCAACAACGCCGGACACGGTGCAGTGTGGGAAATGGCGAGCGGCTACGCGCAAGGCAGCCGCTGGGGCCTGAAGGGCTCGGAAGATCTGGGCGGCGGGACGCAGGCCGTGTTCCAGTTGGAAAACGGCTTCGACATCAATTCGGGGCGGCTCGGCCAGGGCGGCCGCATGTTCGGCCGCCAGGCGTACGTGGGTTTGAGCGACAACCGGTTCGGCACGCTCACGTTCGGACGACAGTACGACTCCGTCGTCGACTACCTCGCGCAGACGACGGCGAACGGCAACTGGGCCGGCTATCTGTTCGCGCATCCGTACGACAACGACAACACCGACAACTCGTTTCGCCTCGGCAACAGCGTGAAATACGCGAACCCGAATTTCGCGGGCCTGCAGTTCGGCGGCGTCTACAGCTTCAGCAACGACACGAACTTCGCGAACAATCGCGCGTACAGCTTCGGCGCGCAGTACGCGACCGGCGGCCTTCTGATTGCGGCCGCCTATCTGCAGGCGAATAACCCCGGCGTGGGCGCGACCGGCGCGATCACGGCGAACGACGCGAGCTTCATCGCCGGACGCATGCGGATTTTCGGCGGCGGCATCAACTATACGTTCGGCTCGGCCACCGCCGGTTTCGCTTATACGAACTCCAGCTACAGGAGCCCAACGGGCAACGGCTATATCGGCGTGCCGCTCGCGGCGGCGGGCGTGACGTTGAACACGCTGAAGTACCAGAACTTCGAAGTGAACGGCAAATACCAGTTCACGCCCGCGTTCTTCGTCGGTGCGCAGTACGTGTACACGATGGAGAATTACGACGCGTCGTCAGGCGGCGTGAAGCCGAAGATTCATTCGGCCGGTCTGATGGCGGACTACAACCTGTCCAAACGCACGGACGTTTACGTGCAGGGCGTGTATCAGAAGGTCACGGGAGACTCGACGCATTCGATCCTCGATAACGCGTTTATTCCGGGCGTGCAGGCGCCGTCGTCGACGGGTACGCAGGTCGCCGCGCGAGTCGCGCTGCGTCATAAGTTCTAACGTCGACGCACGCTTATTTTCGTGGATGCGCGCGGCCTTTCACGAGTCGCGCGCTCGAGAGAATCAGCAGCGCAATGACCACGCTCAGAATCGCGGTGGCTTCGCGCCCAAGGCCCGCCGCCATGCCGACACCCGCGCTCAGCCACAGGCTTGCGGCCGTCGTCAGGCCGCGCACCTCGCGCTGCGCACTGAGTTTGATGACGGCGCCCGCGCCGAGAAAGCCGATGCCCGACACGAGCCCTTGCAGCACGCGGCTCATATTGTCTTGCGAAAAGCCGGCTTGCAGCGGCACCACGACGAATAGCGCCGCGCCCACGGCGACCATCATATGCGTGCGCATGCCGGCATCGCGCCGCGAGATCTCGCGCTCGAAACCGATCACGCCGCCGAGCACGAGCGCGATGCCGAGACGCATCAGCACCTGAGTCAGATCGGCCGCGCTGCCGAGGTCCGAGAACTCACCCTTGGCCGTCTGCCACACCGTTTCCCACACCGTTTGCGATCCGCTGTTCATATGGCTGACCCGACGTTGGCGAAAACGTCAAGCATAGCCGGGATAGCATCGGGTGGGCAGACCTCGGCGCGCGGATCAGGCGGACGCAGTCTTCTTCACGAAGGCGCTCACCACGGACTCGAGTTCCTTCGTGATCGAAGTCATCACGCCCGCGACGACCGCGAACTCGCGACCGGTCACATTCGTGCGGCTCGCCACGATCTGACCGTTGAAGGACACGATATGCGCTTCCTTCGCGATCGACTTGATTCGTTCGATCAATTGCTGCTGTTCTTTTTTCTGCAAGCGGGCAATGCGCCGGCTCTCCTGTTCGTAGACCGCCGTGATGCCATGCAGGTCGTTCAGCAACGGATCGGCGCACGCGATCAACGCCTGCACGGCGTCTTCAGCGCGTGCCGAGTCGCGTGCCGAGTTGCGTCCTATCGCGTCGAGCGCCGCCGACGCCAGTGCGATGAAGTCGGCGATTTTCTTCGCGGCGTGTCCGTTGCCGTTGCCCTTGTCTTTGTCATTGCCCGTGCCGTGAAAGGCCTCGCGCAGCGCCGGTGAAAAGAGCCCCGGCAAACCATCGCGGCCTTGCACGAGCGCCGCGTGACTGTCCGCGAAAGTGCGCAGCGTGTCTCGCGCGATCGCGAGCGCGCCGTCGCTTTGACGCAGCGCGAGCATCGCCTTGAAGACGATGCGCTGCGAGAGCATCCGTTGACGCCCAGCGATGTTGATCAACGAGCTCAACACTTCGCTGGACACGTCGGTTTGCGCTGCGTCGGCCCGCACTGTCTGAATCCGTTCTATCGTGCTCACGCTATTTGTTTGTGAAGGTTCAGATCAAAGCGTCGCATCACTCCGTTGCATGCGCGTGCATGCCGGCAGATTGCATCGACCACGCCATCCACGGACGGCGCAGCGCGACGATCGCGAGGAACGCGCAGGCGGCAAGCGCGCCGAAGGTCGCAAAGCCCATCTGATACGAACCGGTGCTTTCCTTCGCGATACCCATGACGACCGGCAGATAGAAGCCGCCAATCCCGCCCGCCGCGCCGACGATGCCCGACATCAAGCCCGTGCGGCCCGCCCAGCGATGCGGCACGAGCTGGAACGTTGCACCATTGCCGAGTCCGAACGCCAGGTACAGGCACACCAGCAGCGCGATGCCGCCTGCGAGCGAAGGCATGACTGCCGCGAACACAAGGTCGCACAGCGAAATCGTCGCGAGCAGCACCGTCAGCGCACGCACGCCGGACACCTTGTCGGCGATCAGGCCGCCGAGCGGACGCACCAGCGCGCCGGTTGCGGCGAGCAACGCCATGAAGAGGCCGGCGTCGATCTTCGAGAGCTGATAGAGGTTGGTGAGCAGCAGCGAAACATACGAGGACATGCCGACGAAACCGCCGAACGTGATGCTGTACACGAGCATGATGACCCACGTATCGCGCTCCGCGAGCACTGAGCGATAGCGCTTGGGCAGCACCGCAATCGCGAGCAGCGCGCCGATCACCGGCAACAGCAGCACGCCGGTCTTGCCCGAACCGAAGATGCCCGCTTCGACGAGCAGCACGAGCACGATCAGACCGACGAGCGTCACCGCGAAACCGCCGAAGGCACGCAGTACGCTGCCTGTCTTCACGCCGGAGTCGTTGGCCCAGAAGTACAGCGTGATCGCGGCGATCGCGAGCAGCGGCAATGCGCCGCCGGTTGCGACCTGCCAGCCGTAGTGCGTGGCGAGCTGCGGAAACAGGAAGCCGTCGAGCACCGCGCCGATGTTGCCCGCAGCGGCAAGCCCCAGCACGAGGCCCTGCACTTTCGGCGGATAGTTGCTGCCGGCCATCGGCAACGCGACTGCGAAGCTCGCACCGCCCACTCCGAGGAACACGCCGAGCACGAGCAGCAGCGTGTACGACGGAACGAACGGCAGCACCGGCAACACGATGGTCGGCACCGCCGAGAGCAGCACGCCGAGCAGCGCAATGCGCTTGCCGTGCGCCGACTGATAGAGGTTGCCGAGCGTCACGCGCAGGATCGCCGCGGAGAGCACGGGCACCGCGACGAGCAGGCCCTGCTGCGCCGGCGTCATCGAAATGCTTTTGCTGATGAACGGCGCGAGCGGGCCATACAGCACCCACACGGTAAAGCCGGTGTCGAAATATAGGAAACACGCCACCAGCGCGCGCCAATCGCCGCTCTTAAGCGAGCTCATCACGTTTTTCATCAGACATCCTCATTAAACTGATTTTCGATCACCCGGCTGGCCGCATGCTTCGCCGCGCACCGGAATGATCACTCTGTTTGGACCCCGCGCTGTCAATGCAACGTCTGTGCCATGCGGGCCGTTCTTAATACAGCGGTGAAACGTACCGGCTCAAACGGCGACCCACACCTGGCCGTTTTCGACGCGCGCGGGAAATGCGCTGACGGAATGCGCGGGCGCTTCGAGGCACTCGCCGGTGCGCAGATCGAAGTGATGCTTGTAGATCGGCGAAGCCACCACGACGCGCTCGCCGAGACTGCCGATCAGCCCGCGCGAAAGCACGGCCGCGCGCGAGCCCGGATCGAAGTTTTCGATCGCGTACACGGCGGCCTGATCTTGGTCCGTGTTCACGTGAAATACGGCGACCTGTTCGCCTTTGACGAGCGCGCAGACGCCCGTGTTCGGAACGATGTCGTCGAGCGTGCAAACAGGGGTCCAGGTTTGCGGCAAGCGGTCGTTACTCATGGCGGAGCTCCTCATTTTCGATGACGCTAAGAATCAAACGGTTTCGACTACGACAGGAATCGCGGCGAGCTTCGACTGACGTTCCTCCGGCGTGGCCGGGCGAATCTGTCCGCGCTCCTGAACGAACGTCACGGTGCTGTCGGCCTGATCGCTGTTGACGAAGTGACGGAAGCGCTTGCGCGTCTCGGGATCGGTGACCGCTTTCTTCCACTCGCATTCGTATGTGTCGACCACGCGCTGCATGTCCGCTTCGAGTTCCGTGGCGACGTCGAGCTTGTCGTGTACGACCACGTCGATCAGATACTGCAGGCCGCCTTCCAGGCTTTCGCGCCACACGCTGGTGCGTTGCAGACGGTCGGCGGTGCGTACATAGAACATCAGGAAGCGGTCGATGTAGCGCACGAGCGTCTCGCGATCGAGGTCCGACGCGATCAGTTCCGCATGCCGCGGCTTCATCCCGCCGTTGCCGCACACATAGAGATTCCAGCCCTTCTCGGTCGCGATCACACCGACGTCCTTGCCCTGGGCTTCCGCGCATTCGCGTGTGCAGCCCGACACGCCGAACTTGATCTTGTGCGGCGTGCGCAAGCCCTTGTAGCGGTTCTCGAGTTCGACCGCGAGCCCGACCGAATCGCCGACGCCATAACGGCACCACGTCGAGCCGACGCACGACTTCACCGTGCGCAGCGATTTGCCGTACGCATGCCCCGATTCGAAGCCGGCCGCGATCAGCTCTTCCCAGATCAGCGGCAACTGCTCGACGCGCGCGCCGAACAGGTCCACGCGCTGACCGCCCGTGATCTTCGTGTAGAGGCCGTATTTCTTCGCGACCTGCGCGACGGCGATCAGCCCGTCGGGTGTGACTTCGCCGCCCGGCATGCGCGGCACCACCGAATAGGTGCCGTCGCGCTGGATGTTCGCGAGGTAGTAGTCGTTGGTGTCCTGCAACGACGCGTGCTCTTTCTTCAGCACGAATTCGTTCCAGCACGACGCGAGAATGCTCGCCACCACCGGCTTGCAGATGTCGCAGCCCAGACCGTGGCCGTGCCGTGACAGCAGTTCGCCGAAGCTGCGCACGCCTTCCACTCGCACGATGTGATAGAGCTCCTGGCGCGAATAGGCAAAGTGCTCGCATACGTGATTGTTCACGGCGAGGCCCTGCTTCTTCATCTCGGCCTTCATCACCTGCGTGACGAGCGGCACGCAACCGCCGCACGACGTGCCCGCGGTGGTCGCGCATTTCAATGCGCCGATGTCGGTCGCGCCCGCGCAAACGGCGGCGCACAGTTCGGCCTTCGACACGTTGTTGCACGAACAGATCTGCGCCGTGTCGGGCAACGCGTCGACGCCCAGGCCCGGTTTCGCGGCGCCGTCGCTTGGCGGCAGGATCAGGAATTCGGGCGACTCGGGCAGCTCGATACCGTTGAGCATCATCTGCAGCAGCGTGCCGTATTCGCTCGCGTCGCCGACCATCACGGCGCCCAGCAACTGCTTGCCGCATTCGGAGACGACCAGCTTTTTGTAGACCTGCTTGCGCTCGTCGCTGAACTGGTACGCGCGGCTGCCCGGCGTCGTGCCGTGCGCATCGCCGATGCTCGCGACGTCCACGCCCATCAGCTTCAGTTTCGTGCTCATGTCGGCGCCCGCGAAGGCCGCGTCGTCGCCGAGCAGATGTTTCGCGGCCACGCGCGCCATGTCGTAGCCCGGCGCGACGAGGCCATACACCATGCCGTTCCATGCGGCACATTCGCCGATTGCGTAGATGTCGGGATCGCTCGTGCGGCACGCCGCGTCGATGGAAATGCCGCCACGCGCGCCGACTTCGAGGCCGCATGCACGCGCCAGTTCGTCGCGCGGACGGATGCCTGCGGAGAACACGATCATGTCGGTGTCCAGATGCGAACCGTCGGCGAACTGCATGCGGTGCGTGCCGGCTTCGCCGTCGACGATTGCCGTGGTGTTCTTCTGCGTGTGGACCGTCACGCCGAGTTCCTCGATCTTCGCGCGCAGCACGCGGCCGCCGCCTTCGTCGACCTGCACGGCCATCAGGCGCGGCGCGAACTCGACCACATGCGTTTGCAGGCCCATGTCGCGCAGCGCCTTCGCGCATTCGAGACCGAGCAGCCCGCCGCCGACGACGGTGCCCGTCTTCGAGCGCGCGCCGCATTCCTGCATCGCTTCGAGATCCTCGATAGTTCGGTAGACGAAGCAATCGCGGCGCTCGCGGCCTGCCACGGGCGGCACGAACGGCGACGAACCGGTGGCCATCACGAGCTTGTCGTAGGCAAGCGTCTCGCCACTGGAAAGCGCGACCGTGTGCGCGTCGCGATCGATCGAAACGGCCTTCGCGTTCAGTTTGAGCAGCACGTTCTCGCGCTCGAAAAAGCCGGGCTCGACAAGCGAGAGGTCGTCTGCGGACTTGCCCGCGAAGAATTCGGACAGGTGCACGCGGTCGTACGCGGGACGCGGCTCTTCGCACAGCACGGTGATGTCGAGGCCGTGCGCGGCGTCTTGCGCCAGACACTCGACCAGTTTGTGACCGACCATCCCGTGACCGATAACGATGATTTTCATGACCGCGGTTTCCTCAATGTGCTGGGCATCGGCTGCCGCGCTGCCGTCATCGGCAAAGCGGCGCCGGAAATAAAAACGGCGTCCCGCGAACCCAGTCGATGACTGAATTCGGGGGACGCCGTTGTCCTGACCTAGGTGCTGCGGCGAGCGCTTTGTGTGCGCTCACGGCGGATCGTCGTTGATCCGATGGGACCGTTAAATGCAAGGGCTGTGCCAATCGGGTTTTATAGGCTCGTGAGCCTTGCAGCGCGTGGTTTTGCGAGGAATCGCGGCATCGTATGAAGGACTCGAGGCGCGACGTATTTCGATGCACGTCAGCACAGCGATGGTGCGACGCAGCACTGTGTGCGTGCGAAACGTGCGTGGATCGGCGGCGCGGGAAGCGCGCTCCCTACCGGCTTTTTCAAGCGTGCGAGGGCGACTCGAATGCGGGAGCGCGAGCGTCGGCGCGCGAGTCATCGGCGCTTTGCGTCGAACGAATACGCATGCCATTACCGCGCAAGCGCTCCGTTGGCCTGCTCCTTGCATAAACACGATGCGCGTCGCGTTCAACGTTCGACTGCGGCAACGCAGCCGGAGCGCAACACGCGACCATCGCGCGAGACACAACGCAGTGCCTCGCGACGCATCGAACAAGTCAGCAACACAGCAAGCAACGCAGCAGCATCGGACAACGGCGTCCCCTCGTGATCATCACGGGCGGACGCCGTTTTTGTTTTTGCGCCGGCGGCACGCGAGGCACACCAAAGCCGCCGGCCACCAGAGAATCAAAAGGACATCGCGATGAACACGAACTCCGGCAAGGTCACGTTATTGAGCGCCGGCCCAGGCGAACTCGATCTGCTCACGCTGCGGGCCGCGAAAGCGCTCGCCGCCGCCGACGTCGTGCTGCTCGACGACCTGGCCAATCCCGAGATCGTGTCGCTCGCGCCGCAAGCGCGCGTGATTCGCGTCGGCAAACGCGGCGGCTGCCGCTCGACGCCGCAGGCTTTTATCGAGCGCCTGATGCGGCGGTACGCGCAGAAGGGCTTGGATGTGGTTAGGGTGAAAGGCGGCGAAGCGCTGCTGTTCGGCCGAGCGGGAGAAGAACTCGCGAGCCTGCGCGAGGCCGGCATTCCGGTTGAGATCGTGAACGGCATTTCATCGGGCTTCGCTGCCGCAGCGGGCCTCGGCATTTCGCTCACGCATCGCCGTCATTGTCATGGCGTGACATTCGTCACCGCGCACAAAGAGGACCACGGCGAACCGGACTGGGCCGCGCTCGCCGCGACGCGCACCACGCTTGCGATCTATATGGGCATGCGGCGGATCGAGAGCCTCGCCGCCGCGTTGCTCGCGAGCCTGCCCGCCGACACCCCCGCAGCGGTCGTGCAGTGGGCCGGCAGCGCGAATGAACGGCGCTTGCTGACGCGCCTCGATCGTCTCGCCGCGGATGCCACCGACGAGGGCTTCGGCAGTCCCGCCGTGATCCTGGTCGGCGATGCGATCGGCGAAAGCGTGGAAGCGATGTGGGTGCAAGACGCGGCATCGCACGATGAATCGGCGCGTGCTCGGGCTGCGTGACGCACGTCACGCGCGCGGCCGCGCTGCAAAACCCAGCTAATCGCCGAAGCCCAACTCCGCTTCGACCGTCTGCCCCACGCGCAGCCACGTGCCCGCCCCGCTCGCGACGACCGCGTTGTTGCCGAACGTGACCGCGCCGTTGCGCTGCGGATTCGCGCGATAGGCGCTCATCGTGTCGGTCGGTTCGTTCGGCCATTCGGGATCGCGCTCGCCCTTCGCCTGGTCGATGGTCGGCATCGGACAGCGCGAGCATGGCTTCACAAGGCGCAGCTCGACGCGCGGCTCTGACGTGTGCTCGCCGTCGATGCCGAGCGTCTCCACATAATCTTCCTCATACGCATCGAGCCCGTTCAGCACGATGTTCGGACGAAACCGGTCGATCGGAATCGACGGCGCGCCTTTCGCGTTCAGACGCGTGTTCAGATCGTCGAGCGAGGCCTGGCCGATCACGAGCAACGGAAAGCCATCGGCGAAATAAGTCGTGGCGCCGCCCACGCTCTGCGTGTAGGTGGGATCGACAATGCGCTCGCGCTCGGGATCGAAACGCAGCAGCCGCACCGGCATGCCGAGAAACGCGGTGAACCAGGCGGCGCATTCGTCGCCGGTGTCGAGTCCGTAAGCGGCGTCGCGCCATACCTTCGTGGTGAATTTGTCCGCAGCGCCGAGTTGCGCGACGTCGAGCGGCGTGCGTAACTCGCTCATGCCCGGCGCGCGGATCACGAGTTCATGATCCGCAATCTCCACCTTGATGAGCGCCATGCGCGGATACGCGCGCTGCGTGAGCATCTCGCCGTTTGAATCGACGGCCATCCAGTAACGATCGTATTCGAGCCCCGTGGCCAGCAGACGGGCTTCATTCAGCGCAATGCCCGCGCAGGATTTGATCGGATAGACAAATAGCTCGCTGATGGTCGGCATGATGTGGGGTTCTCGCTGGTTTTTATGAGGCACTTGGGCGATTGTAAATCGGCAAATCGCGCCGCTTGTTCCTTTCGAGCCGCAAGCTTGGGACGGCGGCCGTTTCCTCCCGTCGCTCGTGGAAGTAAAATCCCAAAGCTTGGCACGGCAGCATGGCTGTCGACGCGGCCCGCGCTTTATTGCTGCGCTTCATAGCCCCGTTTGATAGCCACTGCAAGCATGAACATGCGCACGAGCCGGAAGAAGTGGCACAAAGCCTCCCTACCATGAACGAGACAGGAACCTGATTATGCTGAGCAAACCCGTACTGACCATCGCCGAAACGACCCGCATCCTCGAAGCCGCGCGTGCCGAAGCCGAGAAGAACCGGTGGGCCGTCGCGATCGTCGTGTCCGACGACGGCGGCCATCCGCTCGGCATGCTGCGTCTGGACGGCAGCGCGCCCGCGAGCGCCTATATCGCGACCGAAAAGGCCCGCACCGCGGCCATCGGCCGTCGCGAAACCAAGGTATACGAGGACATGATCAACAATGGCCGCACCGCGTTTCTCAGCGCGCCGCTCTCCGGTACGCTGGAAGGCGGCGTGCCGGTGATCGTCGAAGGCCAGGTGATCGGCGCGGTCGGCGTGTCGGGCGTAAAGTCCGATCAGGATGCGCAGATCGCGAAGGCCGGCATTCAGGCGCTCGGCGTCTGATGTCGGCAAGGCCATGAGCATGGCCCGTGCGTCACGAATGCCGTCGTGACCGCATGATCCGCGAACCGAACGCAGCAACAGCAGCAGACAGCTTGTCAGCAGTAGCCCCAACGCGGGCCGATACCCCACATCGGCCCCACTCAGACAGATGGAGCAGTCGATGACTCAGATGAACCCGCGTGGCGGCTTGCAGGTCGCCGCCAATCTCGACCAGTTCGTCGAAACCGAAGCCCTGCCCGGCACCGGAATCGACAGCGCCGCGTTCTGGTCGGGTTTCGACGCCCTCGTGCACGAGCTGGCGCCCAAAAACCGCGCGCTGCTCGCCGAGCGCGATCGCCTGCAAACGGAACTCGACAACTGGCATCGCGCGAATCCGGGCCCGGTGCGCGACTTGCGCGCGTATCGTGCGTTTCTTGAAGGCATCGGCTATATCGTGCCCGCGCCGGCCGGCGTGAAGGCGACAACCGCGAACGTCGATACTGAAATCGCCGAACAGGCCGGTCCGCAACTGGTGGTGCCGTTGTCGAACCAGCGCTATGCGCTGAATGCGGCGAACGCGCGCTGGGGCAGCCTGTACGACGCGCTCTACGGCACGGACGCGATTCCCGACACCAACGGCGCGGAGCGTCAGAAGAGCTTCAACCCGGTGCGCGGCGCGGCGGTCATCGCCTATGCCCGCAAGTTTCTCGACGAAGCCGCGCCGCTCGCGAACGGCTCGCATGCCGACGCGACGCGCTATAGCGTGCAGAACGGCAAGCTCGTCGTCGCGCTGAAAAACGGCACGAGCGAGCTTGCTGCGCCCGCGCAATTCATCGGCTATCAGGGCGACGCGAGCGAGCCCTCGGCGGTGCTGCTCAAGCACAACGGTCTGCACCTCGAAATCCAGATCGACGCGAACGACTCAATCGGCAAGACCGACGCCGCGCATGTCAAGGACGTGGTGGTCGAAGCGGCGGTGAGCACGATCATCGACTGTGAAGATTCCGTTGCGGCCGTGGACGCGAGCGACAAGGTTCAACTCTATCGCAACTGGCTCGGCCTGATGAACGGCGATCTGACCGAAGAGGTCACGAAAAACGGCAAGACGTTCACGCGCCGTCTGAACGCGGATCGCGAATACGTCGGCGCGGACGGCAAAACGCCGGTCAAGCTGCACGGGCGATCGCTGCTTTTTATCCGCAACGTCGGCCACCTGATGACCAATCCGGCAGTGCTGACGAAAGACGGCGCCGAGATTCCCGAGGGCATTCTCGATGCGGTTATCACGACGCTGTGCGCGCTGCACGACCGCAAAAACAGGCTCAATTCGCGCACCGGCTCGATCTATATCGTGAAGCCGAAAATGCACGGTCCGGCTGAAGTGGCGTTCGCGAGCGAACTCTTTGCGCGCGTCGAAGACTTGCTGAAGCTGCCGCGCAACACGATCAAGATGGGCATCATGGACGAGGAGCGCCGCACCAGCGTCAATCTGCTGGCGTGTATCGGCGAGGCGTCGGAGCGCGTCGCGTTCATCAATACGGGCTTTCTCGACCGCACCGGCGACGAGATGCACAGCGCGATGGAAGCCGGCCCGATGATGCGCAAGGGCGATATGAAGTCGAGCACCTGGATTGCAGCGTACGAGCGCAGCAATGTGCTGGTCGGTTTGCATGCCGGGCTGCGCGGCCGCTCGCAAATCGGCAAGGGCATGTGGGCGATGCCCGATCTGATGCACGCGATGCTCGAGCAGAAGATCGGGCATCCGAAGGCCGGCGCGAACACCGCGTGGGTGCCCTCGCCCACGGCCGCGACGCTGCATGCGCTGCACTATCACCAGATCGACGTGCAGGCGGTTCAGCAGGAACTCGAGCGCACCGATTACGCGAAGGTGCGCGACGAATTGCTCGACGGCCTGCTGACGATTCCCGTCGTCGAAACGGCGAAGTGGAGCGCCGATGAAATCCGCGCCGAGCTGGACAACAACGCGCAAGGCATTCTCGGCTACGTGGTGCGCTGGATCGATCAGGGCGTGGGTTGTTCGAAGGTGCCGGACATTCACGACGTCGGCCTGATGGAAGACCGCGCGACGCTGCGTATCTCGAGCCAGCACATCGCCAACTGGCTGCATCACCGCGTAGTCACGCGCGAGCAGGTTGAGGAGACCTTCAGGCGCATGGCGAAAGTGGTCGATCAGCAGAATGCCGCCGATCCGTTCTACACGCCGATGGCGCCGGGCTTCGACACGATTGCGTTCAAGGCCGCGCAGGCGCTCGTGTTCGAAGGACGTCAGCAGCCGAGCGGCTACACCGAGCCGTTGCTGCACAAGTTCCGGCTCGAAGTGAAGCAGGACCGGGCGTGAGGTTCGCCGCTGCGCGAACAGCGTTGAAGTTCGAGTAGCGGCAGCCGCAAAAAAAGACGGGCGCCTCGTTGCTGCGAGGCGCCCGATTTCAATGCGCGCGATGTATTGCGCGCTTTCTGCGTGATTTACGTGTGGACCGCAGCGATCGCAGACCGTAGCGAGCGTTGCGACCGCCGCCCCAATCAGGCCGCTTCAGCCGTGTACTCCGGCGGCACGCCGTGCGCGTTCGCCTGCAAATAAGCCTGCAAATAGGCTCCAAACTCGTCTTTGACTTCCGGATGACGCAGCGCGAACTCCACCGTCGCCTTCAGATAGCCGAGCTTGCTGCCGCAATCGAAACGCGTGCCGAAGTAGCGATAGGCGAGCACCTGCTCTTCGGTGAGCAGCGACTGCACGGCATCGGTCAACTGCAATTCGCCGCCCGCGCCGGGCTTCAGCGCGCGAATATGCTTGAAGATGGTCGGCATCAGCACGTAGCGGCCCACTACGCCGAGGTTCGACGGCGCCTTGTCCGGCGCCGGCTTCTCGACGATGCCCGAGAGCTTGATCACGTTGTCTTCCCACTCGCGGCCGTCGACCACACCGTATGAGCGGCTGTCTTCACGCGCGATGGTTTCCACGCCGATCACCGAGCTGTGATAGTGATTGAACGTATCGACAAGCTGGCTCATGACCGGCTTCGAGCTATGCAGCAGGTCGTCCGCGAGAATCACCGCGAACGGGCTCTGACCGACCAGCTTTTCCGCGCACAGCACTGCATGACCGAGACCGAGCGCTTCGGCCTGGCGAACGTAAAAACAGTCGACATTAGCGGGCTTGATGCTGCGCACGAGATCGAGCAGCTTCTGCTTGTTGCGCGCTTCGAGCTCGGCCTCGATCTCATACGACTTGTCGAAATGATCTTCGATAGCGCGCTTGCTGCGGCCCGTGACAAAGATCATTTCGGTGATGCCGGCAGCAATCGCTTCTTCGACAGCATACTGAATCAGCGGCTTGTCGACGATAGGCAGCATTTCCTTCGGACTTGCCTTGGTAGCCGGCAGGAATCGTGTCCCGAGGCCCGCTACGGGAAACACGGCTTTGGTGACTTTCAGCATGGTAGGCATTCCCAGATCGGTTAGAAATTGGTGTCGCGGGCATGGCGGCCGCTCGACGTCGCCGGAAAGGCTAACAAAAAAGCCACGCGAGATCACGCGTGAAATTTCTCAAACAATGCTTAATAAAACCGGTTTGCATCCATTGGAGCGGCGGGTAATGCGCAAGACAGGCAACAATTACATTGCAAAATCGAATTATTTTTAAGCAGTTGCGAAAAATTTACTCGTGGATTTTCTCGCGCCGCGCGCGAGTCCGTGCGCAACGAGGCGTGCCGCGGCCGGCTTTACGAACGGGCTTCTTCGTTTTCGTCGAGTTGCGGCAGCTTGCCCGGATTGATGCGAAAACGGCGGATCGGCTCATTACGCAGCGCTTCCCGGTAGGCGGAGGCGGCGACGAGGATCAGCAGCACGGCGATGCCGGCCAGCAAATGCAGGTTCATGACTTCACCTCTCATCAGGAGAATCCGTGCTTCAAAGTAGCATGACAAAACGGATAAATAATTATTCGATACGGCTCGTCATGTGTAATTACAATTCGTCACAAAATGGCCTTTTTAATGGAGAATATGGCCGATTTTTTATCCATTTTTGGTGCGCGCGGTGCACTAGCATGTGATGCACCGCGCGCGCATCGCGCGAATCCGCATTGCACCACTTCGAATAAAGGACCGCGCATGAGCGACTCAGCACTGGATGCCGCCGGCTCATCCCTGCCCCTGTCTCCTACCTCAAAACCCGCGGCAAAACTTGCCGCGCCGCGCGCGCAAAGCGACGCGCGCGCCGACAGCGCCGGCAAGGAACATGTGATCGACGCAATGCGAGGCTTCGCCGCGCTGCTCGTCGCGTACTTCCATTGCCGGCAGATCGAATGGGTCGGCATGCAGGCCTTTCACCAGAACGCCGGTCATTCATTCAGCCTGAATACGATTGCCGCCTATCTGACCTTTCCGATTGCGTGGGGCTCGGCCGGCGTGCCGATTTTCTTCGTGATCAGCGGCTACTGCATTCATCGCAGCGCTGCATTGCGGCTCGCCGCCAATCCCGCTTACCGGCTCGGCGCGGCGAACTTCTGGGTGCGCCGCTTTGCGCGCATCTATCCGGTGCTGCTCGCGGCATTGCTGCTGACGTTCGCACTCGACTGGTTCAGTCTGCAATTGCCGCCTGTGAGCCACAAGATTCGCGAGATCGGCCTCGAGGCATTTCTCGTCAATCTGTTTTCGCTGCAAGGCGTGGCCGGCAAGACCTATGGATCGAACGGCGCGCTGTGGACGCTCTCGCTCGAAGTGCAGTTCTATGCGATCTATCCGCTGCTGTTCGCACTGCGCCGGCGCATTGGCATGACGTCGGTGCTCGCGATAGTCGGCGTGGTCAATGTCGTGTCGGCTTATGCGCTCGAGCGGCACGACATTCAGTTCTTCACGTCATACTGGTTTTCGTGGACGCTCGGCGCATGGATCGCCGACGCGAAGGCGCACAGCGTGTTGCAAACGCGTTCGTCGCGGTGGCTTTACGCGCTCGCGGCGGCCTGCATCGCGCTCGGCTGCGCGGCGTTTCATTTCGGTCAGTACGGTGCGTTCCAGTTGTGGGCGATCGGCTTCGCGTTCTATCTGTACAAGGCGTTGGAACCCAACGACCGCAATAAGGGCAACGGCAGCGGCCGCGCCGGTTGGGGCCTGCGGCTGCTGTCGCGCTTCGGCGACTTCAGCTTCTCGCTGTATCTGATTCATCTGCCGATCTTCGTGCTGCTCTCGTCGCTGCTGTTCCGCTCGTCGTTGCAGATGTCGATCTGGCCGTCGTTCGGGTACATGCTCGTCGCGGTGCCTGCCGCGTATGTGTTCTATCGTCTCGTCGAATTGCCGGCGATGAAGTGGTCGGCCAGTTTCAAACCGAAAACGAAAAGCGCGCTGTAACGTTCCTGAAAAAAAACGGAGCAAGGCCGGCGAGTTCGTCGCTGACTCATGCTCCGCTTTCTTTCTTTCACGCAAGCGGCGCTCAAAATCGCGAGCGCCGTCCCTTCCTCAAGCGTCACGCATCCGCAGACTTCTTCGCCGACGCCGCCACGCGCCTCAGAATCCGCTCGACGCTCTCGACATACGCTTCCGTGCCGAAACGGCTCAGCGCCGTCCTGTAGCCGTTTTTAACGAGCCTCTCGCGCAGTTCCGCATTCGAGCGCAGTTCGGCCAACGCGTCGGCCAGCGCGTGCGCATCGCCCGGCGTGCACAGCACGCCGTTCTCGTAGTCGTCGACGATCTCCAGCACGCCGCCCGCGCGTGCGGCCACCACGGGCCGCTGCGCGAGCATGCCTTCGACGATCACGCGGCCGAACGGCTCGGGCGTGATCGACGTATGCACGACCGCATCGACGGCACACATGCACGCCGGAATATCGTGCTGAAAGCCGAGGAAATGCACGCGGCCACCGAGCTTGTTCGCCGCGACGAACGCATGCAGTTCGATCTCGTACTGATCCTCGCCGAAGAGCGGCGCGCCGACCAGCACCGCGTGCATGTGCGGATTGAGGACCATCGCTTCGAGCAGCACATGCTGGCCTTTCCAGCGCGCGAGCCGGCTGAACGAGCCGACCAGAAACGCATCCTGCGGCAGGTTCAGGCGCTCGCGCAGCGTCGCTTGCGGCACGTCGCGCAACGCGTCGAACGGGGCTGCGGAAATGCCGTTGAATACGACGTCGATACGCTTGTCGTCGAACTGCGTGAGTTCGGCAAAGGCACGCGCCGATGCCGCCGAATTCGCGATCACATGGCTAAGGCCGAGGCGCGCGCACCACTTGATGATCGCAAGCTGCTTGCCGCCGAAATGCTCGGGACTCACGATGTCGCGCAGATGCCAGACCACCGGCCGCCTCGCGAGCTTGCCCGCGACCGCGCCGATCACCATCGCGCGCTGCGTGTTCGCATAGATCACCTGCGCATTGCGCGCGCGTTTGGCCGTCGCCCGAACGAGCGACAACAAACCCTTCAGCGCCGCGCCCTTCGGCAGCGAGCCGCCCTGCTTGCGCACGTTGCGCAGCGCGCCGGCGTCGAGCACCTCGACGCTCACGCCCGCTTTGTCGAGTGCGGTGCGGAACGGGCCGTCGTCGAACAGCACGACCTCGATGCGCGAACGCAGCGCCTTGACGATCTCGAGCAGCGACAATTCGGCGCCGCCGAGCACGCCGCTTTGATCGACCGCGAGAATGCGCGGCGCGTTCGCCGTAGGCCCGGCGCGCTCCGGTACATACGGCATGTACGGCGACAGCGTCGCGTTGCGCAGCGCGGGGACAGCAGCGCGCACATGGGCGAAAAGGCGCTCGCGGAAATTGGCCGCGGAGAAACGCTCGGCGTTCGCGCGGCAGTCCAGCGGCGAAAAACGCTTCACGTGTGCGTCGAAACGCTCGACCGCGGCAATGATCGAGTCCGCGCTTTGCTCGTCGAAGAACATGCCGGTCGCGCGCGGCTCGGCCACGTCGCGCACGGTTTCGAGCGCTCCGCCCTTGCCGTACGCGATCACCGGCGTCCCGCACGCCTGCGCCTCCACCACCGAAATGCCGAAGTCCTCCTCGGCGGCGAACACGAACGCCTTCGCGCGGCTCATCCGGTCCTTGAGCACCTCGAACGGCTGATAGCCCATGATCTCGACATTCGCGCCGGCCTTCGCGCGGATCTTCTGCATCTCGGGACCGTCGCCGATCACGACGAGTTTGCGCTCGGGCATACGCGCGAACGCCTCGACGATCAGATCGATCTTCTTGTACGGCACCATGCGCGACGCGGTCAGATAAAAGTCGTCCTTCTCCGTGCATAGCGTGAAAGCATCGACGTCGACGGGCGGAAAGATCACTTGCGCATCGCGCTGATAAACCTTCTTGATGCGCCGCGCGATGAACTCCGAGTTCGCGATAAAGCCATCCACGGAATTCGCCGTGCGGATGTCCCAGTTGCGGATGTAATGCAGAATCAGCCGCGCCATCGCGGACTTGAGGCCGCTCGTCAATTTCGACTGCTGCAAGTACTGATGCTGCAAATCCCACGCATAACGAATCGGCGAATGCACGTAGCTGATATGCACCTGGTCGGGACCGGTGAGAATGCCCTTCGCCACCGCGTGGCTGCTCGAGATCACGACGTCGTACGCGGACACATCGAGTTGCTCGATGGCGAGCGGCATCAGCGGCAGATAGGTGCGGTACTTCGTGCGTGCGAGCGGCAGCTTCTGGATAAACGACGTGGTCACGGGCTTGCCGCGCAGGAAGCTGCGGTCGTCGAGAAAATCAACGAGGCTGAAGAGGTCCGCGTCCGGAAAGCACGCGACGATCTGTTCCAGCACCTTCTCCGCGCCTGCATAGGTGACGAGCCAGTCGTGCACGATCGCGACGCGCACGGTTTTATTGTCGCGCGATGCGGTGCGCGAAGGCGTGCCTATAGCGGGAGCCGTGGTCAGTTCGGCCAGTGCGCTGCGCGTCGGCGGTTGCAGCACGGCTTCTTCAAGGACTTCGTGGTTCATGCGCTTTTCCTCGGATTCAGTCGCAACAGCAGTGAACGCGCTAGATCGCGCAATGCGGGAGTCATCGTGATGGACCAGGCGATGTTCGCGCCGACCATCAGCACGCCGGCGACAATCGCCATCGCGAGGCCGGGCAGGAAGCCGGAGAGCCAGAGGCTCGCCAGCAGGAAAACGAGGTGAGCGAGCATGTCGAGCGCGATCTGCCGCGCGCGGATTGCGGAGAGCCGCAGCAGCACGACGTAGTCGAAAAGTGCGCGGCCGGCCACCGCGATCGCCGCGCCGGTCAGTCCGAAATGCGCGATGCCGAACCACAAAGCCCCTGCAAACAAGGGCAATTCGAAGAGACCGACGCGTGCGGCCGTGGCCGGATTGACCTGCGACTGGATCAGGATGCGCGTCACGTTCGCCTGGCCGACGAGCCAGACGGCGACGATCATGATGCGTCCCACCGGCGCCGCGACGGTCGCAATCTCATTGCCCACCCATAGATGCAAAAACGGTTCGAGCACGAGCATCGCGATCAGCGCGACGGGCGTGAACACGCCGTTGAGAAATTCGAGCGATTGCTGCGTGATGGTGTCGGCGTCCGCGCGGCCGACAGCGGAGAGCCTTGGAAACAGCGTGCGCACCATCGCGGTCGGCACGATGTTCAAACGCGTGACGAGGTTTTGCGGCACCGTGTAATACGTGACGAAGCGCGCGCCGAGACTAGTGCCGAGCATCACGCGGTCGAGCGATTCGGCGATCATGTTGGTGACGCTCGCAATCAGCATCCAGCCGCCGAAGTTGAAAAGCCCCTTCGCCACGCCGAGCTGCGGCGGCAGAATACTGCGTATTTCAAGCACTTTTAGCGCCGAACGGCCGAGCAGGATCGCGGCGAGTATGCGTGCGAATACTGCGGCCGCGAGCACGTTCTGCAAATTCGCGCCGAGCCAGAGCGCCGCGCCGAGCGGCAGGAGCTGGAACAGGAAAGTGCCGATCGTCTGATTCGTGTTGTAGACGCCGAAGCGTTCCGCGCCGTTGATCGCGCCTGCGAATACCCACGAGACATTGGCCAGCGGAATCGCCACCGCGAGCCACGGCAACGCCATGTAGACCTCGTGCTGCAGTTCCGGCGATACCTTCGTGAAATACGCGGTGTACAGAAACGCGCCGAAATAAATAATCAGTCCGCCGATTACACCGGTCCCGAGATTGAGCCACGTCGCGCTCCAGAACACGCGCGCGCTTTCGTCCTTGTCGCCCGATGCGCGCGCTTTCGAAATGTGATTCTGCGCGGCCATGCTCATGCCGAGATCGAGAATGCCGAAGTAGCCGATCAGCGTCCACACGAGACTGATCACGCCATAGCGCTCGACGCCCAGCAGTTTGATATACGACGGCACGGTCACGAGCGAGACGAAAGTCGGCAGCACGAGGCCGAAGAAATTGATCGCTACGTTCTTGAGAATGCCTTTGTCCATCGGATGCCCTGGGTTCGACTGCGATTGGTAATTCGTCACGGTTTCCAGCGGTACATGAGCACCTTGCCGCGCGCGTCTTCCTCGACGAACACGAGGTACTCGCCGTTGCTCCGCTTCGCCGCGCTGATGCCGTTGGGCACGTCGACCCAGCCCGACGCGCGGCCTACTTCTGGCCCCGGCCGAATCACGCCGAGTTCACGGCCGTTGTCCTTGTCCCACACGTGCACGGCGCCCACGGGTTCGACGCCGAAGATGTATTGCCCTTCGACCGTGAGGCCGATAATCGTCGCGATGGGTTTGCTCTGCGTCTGCCAGGGGAGCGTGATCGAATAGCGCTGCACCGGCTTGCCGCTCGACCACTTGTCGTAGCGCACGAGCACGCGGCCCACTTCCTTCCAGAAGCCGCGGTCGGCCGGCGTGTCCGGCGTATAACCGGTCACGTACAGCGTGTCGGTGTCGGGTTCGTAAATCGCGCGATGCAGCTCGGCGAACGGTTGCGGCACCGGGTATTGCGTGAGGTCCGAATACGAATAGAGCGGGTTGCCCTTCGCATCGATGCCACCGAAGCGGAAGCGATAAATGCCCTTCGTATCGCGTGTGCGCCAGATGTCGCCGGCGCTGTCGACCCACCAGCCCCAGCCACCCGCGAGCTTCGTGCCGGTTGTGTTGAGCGCGAACTCGTCGGAATTGAATTTGCCGTCGCCGTTTGCGTCGCGCCAGATCCAGTCGCCGCCCGGCGGCGCGTTCGGCACCTTCGCGACCGCACGCTCGCGGCCCGCGATAAAGCCCGACGGAATCGCAGTCTCGCCGTCGCGTTGCGGATCGAAGCGATAGATCTTCAGATGATCCGCATACATGTCCGTCAAATACAGAAACGTGCGGCCCTTCAGCTTGCGGGCAATCGGCAGGCCCGGATACTGGTCGGTGTGAAAGACCGGATCGTCGGGATACTTGAATCGGTTAGACAGGAATCCGACATATTTCCAGTCCTGCCCCGCGGGTTTCGAGAGGTCGAGTTGGAAGCGCTTATTGCCGGTATAAACGCTGTCCGGTCGCGACGGATCTATCCACGCGCCGTCGACGAAAAGCAGTCCCTGAACGAGCCAGTTCTGTTTGCCGTCCGGCGCGTAGCTTTCGAGCGTCGCGCCAAGGCCCGCGCCGATCGGCTCATAGCGCGGACCGATGCCGTTGGTCGACACGTACACATTGCCGCGCGCATCCACGCCCACACCGGTGAGTCCGTTAAAACGCCGCGGTCCTGGCCTTCCGACGACGCCGCTAAAAATGCCGCCGCGCTCGCCGAGCGAACCGCTCTCTTCGTAGCGCCCTTCCTTCTTGCTGAAGAACAGCACCTGCTGACGCGGGCCGTTATCGGCGATCAGCACACGGCCTGTTGCATCGACGGCGACGTCGACCGCGAGCGTATCGGCGGGCAGTTCTAAGTTCTCGTCGATGCGTTTTCCGCTCGACGTGTAGTGCTCCACATGCGGCGCGCGATCGTTGCGCGTGCCGCTCAGCACCCATAGCGTGCCGTCCGGCGCAAGCGCGAGGCGGCCCGGTTCGTGCACGCTCCACGTGGTCTTCTGCTGCATCGATTCCGCGTCGTACACCTCGATGCGATCGCGCGCGGTGTTCGCCGCGTAGAGCGTCGTTTCGCTCGCCGCGAGTCCGCCGATTTCGGCGCTCGTGCCGGTCGGCACTTCGTTCATCATCAGGAAGCCGGCGGCGAGTTGCGCATGCGGATCGGCGCTCTTCGCCGCAGGCTGAAACGGTGCGGCGCGTTTCGGATCGGCGATCTGCCGGCGCGAGATGCCGAACCACTGCTTGCCCTTTTCCGGCCACACGCCCGGCTGTACGAGCCGGCCTTTTTCGTTGCCGACTGCAATTGCGACAAACGCGTACTTGCGATTGATCGCGATTGCATTGCCGCCGCTGTTGCCCCAGCCGTGCGTGCCGCCTGCGAAGCCGAGCATCTTGCCGTTCTGATAGACGCTCGCCTCCGCACCGCTTTCGTCCCACGGCGCATTCGTATAGACCTTGCCGTCGGGCGCGACGGCAATTGCCGTGATGTTGATTTGCGTCCAGGTGCCGTCGCCGAAGCCGAACGTATTGCCGATCCACGACGTCTTAGCGTTCAACGCCGTTTCGGCACGCGCGATCGAGCCGGCCGATAGAGCGGCCAGCCCGGCAGCGCACGCGAATATCGCGAGACGGCGTTTGAACGTGAAGCGCAGCAAGGTATGTCCTCCAGTCGATGCGGATCGATGCTTTAAAACCATGAGGCTGATAGGCGAGCGCGCGCGAGCGTCACAGACTTACGCTGCTATCCGCACACACAGGCATTCAATGAAGGTGACGGCATGCGCCGCAAGTTGCCGATGAAAGACGAAGCGCGAACGTTCGCCTATGCCACGCAGGCCGCATAAGCCACGTCGAAATGCGGTGCTCGGCGCACGCGCCGTCCTTGGCCGCCCAATCCGCACGGTTCACATTACGCGTACAAAAGTCGGCGACGAAAATCAAAAATAATTCAAAAATATTCCCGGCTTTATACCGGGATAAAGAAATCGATTTAAAAATGGATTAAAAGAAAATTTGGCCGTGCCATGCTGTATAAGGAGCACGCTTGCGGATGCATGAGCCCATGTTTTACCGACTCCGCTTCACCGATCCGGCGAATTCACGCATGAACTCGGACTCGGGCTCCGGGTACAAGACAAGCATGAAAACCGCCTTCAAATGGATAACGAAACACCCTGTTGCAATCTGATTCACTTATCCATTTCATTCGCGTTTTTTCGCGATTTTCTTTTGCCTAGAATCGATTGCAGCCGGATTGCATTCCGATTGCGCTCCGGATCGCGGCCGTTATCGGCGCGACGCGTCTTTCGCAATGCCTTGCGGCTTCTCGCGGCTTTATCCGCTTCACACCATGGACGGTTCATGACTGCTAGCGCCCTGCCCATAGCGCCTTCTCATTCACGCCGCATCGTGCAGCTCGACGGCTTGCGTGCGATCGCCGTGCTCGCGGTGTTCGCGCAGCACGCATTGAAAGCGCCGCTGTGGATGGGCGTCGATCTGTTCTTCGTGCTGAGCGGCTTTCTGATCACCGGCATCCTGCTCGAACGCAAGGCGCGCGGGCAGTCGTACTTCGGCTATTTTTATGCACGCCGCGCGCGGCGCATTCTGCCGCCGTATCTGCTGCTGATGGTGGTGTCGTCGATCCTGTTCGGCTTCGGTTGGGCGCAGCACTGGCAGTGGTATGCGTTCTTCGCGACCAACATCGGCGATGCGCTCAACCAGAGCGGACACGACAGCCTGAATGTGCTGTGGTCGCTTGCCGTCGAAGAGCAGTTCTATATTGTGTGGCCGTTCGTGATTCTGCTCGTGCCCGAGCGTGTGCTCGCATGGGTCGCGGCCGCGCTGATCCTGCTCGTGCCGGTGCTGCGCGCGGTGGCCACGCCGTGGTTCGATTCGTTCTGGCCGATCTATTACCTGACGCCCTTTCGCATGGATCTGCTGGCGGCGGGCGCGCTGCTCGCGGTCGCCGTGCGGCGCGATCGTGACGCGCTCGAACCGTTCAAGGGCGTTGCGGTGCTCGGCGTGATTGCCGCACTCGCGGCGCTCGCGTGGCTGCATCTGCATTTCCCGCGTTTTCGCGCGGCCAATACGCCGCTGTCGAACGCGGGGCTTTACAGCATTTCGTTGGTGCTTTGCACGTCCGTCGTGGTCATCGCCCTGCAAAGCCGGGGCATCGTCAAACGGCTGTTGTGCAATCCGGTGCTGGTGTACATCGGTACGATCAGCTACACGATTTACCTGATTCACCTGAGCGTGCTGTATGCGTTGTGGCCGCTGAACATGAGCCGCTATGCGACCGCTGCGCTTGCGCTCGCGATCACCCTCGCCTATGCAAGCGTCACATGGTTCGCGTTCGAAAAGCGGCTGATTTTCGGCTCGCGCGGCAGGGCGCACGCGACGGCCGGTGCGGGTGCGAGTGTGCCGCGCGCCGCGCCGCAAGCACCGCACGGCCGCGCATGAAGTGGCACATGAGGTGGCACATGAAGTGGCGCATGAGGTCGCACGCATGAAGCGCCGCGCATGCGCCGCCGCGGCAGCGATGCTCGCGCCGCTTACCGCACTCATCACGCTCACGGCATTTACCGCCGCAACGACCGCGCATGCTCAGGCCGCGCAGCACCAGATTGTGATCGATGCCTACGGCGACTCGACGACGCTCGGCATTTCATGCAGCGAAGGCCGTTGCGCGCCGCAAGCGCAAAACGCCGTGGCCTATCTGCAGGACAAGCTGCAGATGCATTTCGGCGAGCGCGTGCACGTCGTCAACTATGGCGTCGGCGGGACGATGGCGACGCAATTGCGCGACGGCACCGGCAACCGCCGCGCCGGGCCGACGGCCGGTTTGCCGTGGCGCGAACGGCTCGCGGCATCGCCCGCGCAGATCGTGCTGATCAACTACGGCATCAACGAAGTGATGCAGGACCAGACGCCCGAGCAGTTCTACGCAGCGCAGAGCGCGCTCGTGCAAACGGCTCGCGCGCTCGGCAAGGAGCCGGTGCTGGAGACGTCGAATCCGATGCCCGATAACCGGCTCAACGCACGGCTCGCGTCGATGGTCGCGGTGACGCGCCGCGTCGCCGCCGAGCAGCACGTGCCGCTCGTCGACCAGTTCGCGTACATCAGCAGCCTGCCGGACTGGAAGACGCTGATGTCCGACGGCGCGCATCCGAAGCCGGGCTTGTACCGGCTCAAGGCCGAGCAGGATGCCGAGGTCGTCGAACCGCTGGTGCGGCGGCTCCTGGATGGCACGCTCTGAGGTGCTCTTTTTTTCTTTTACCCATATCGAAGGCAAGCTATGAGCCAACCACGCAAAGCGATCATCACCGGTGTGTCCGGACAGGACGGCGCCTATCTGACCAAGCTGCTGCTCGACAAGGGCTATCAGGTGACCGGCACCTACCGGCGCACGAGTTCGGTGAACTTCTGGCGCATGCGCGAGCTGGGCGTGCTCGATCATCCGAATCTGCGTCTCGTCGAGCACGATCTGACCGATCTCGGCTCGACGCTGCGTCTGCTCGAAGGCGCGCAGGCCGACGAGCTGTATAACCTGGCGGCGCAAAGCTTCGTGGGCGTCTCGTTCGATCAGCCGGTCACGACCGCCGAGGTGACCGGCATCGGCGCGCTGAATCTGCTCGAAGGCATCCGCATCCTCAATCCGAAGATGCGTTATTACCAGGCGTCGACGTCGGAAATGTTCGGGCTCGTGCAGGCGGTGCCGCAACGCGAGGACACGCCCTTCTATCCGCGCAGTCCGTATGGCGTGGCGAAGCTGTTCGCGCATTGGTCGACGATCAACTATCGCGAGTCGTATGGTCTATTTGCGAGCAGCGGCATTCTGTTCAATCACGAATCGCCGCTGCGCGGCCGCGAGTTCGTGACGCGCAAGATCACCGACACCGTCGCGAAGATCAAGCTCGGCAAGCAGGACGTGCTGGAGCTCGGCAATCTCGGCGCGAAACGCGACTGGGGCTTCGCGCTCGAATATGTCGAAGGCATGTGGCGCATGCTGCAAGCCGACGAGCCGGATACCTTCGTACTCGCAACGGGCCGCACTGAAACGGTCCGCGACTTCGTGCGCATGGCGTTCGCAGCGGCCGGTTATCAACTCGAATGGTCGGGCAAGGAAGAGCGCGAAACGGGTATCGACGTGGCGACCGGCAAGACGCTCGTGCGCGTGAATCCGAAGTTCTACCGGCCGGCCGAAGTGGATCTGCTGATCGGTTGCGCGGACAAGGCGCGCGAGAAGCTAGGCTGGGAGCCGCGCACGAGTCTCGAGCAACTGTGTCACATGATGGTTCACGCGGATCTTGGGCGGAATGAGCATCAGGAGACGTTTTGAGGTAAGGGGCGCGGGGACGGCGTGACGGCTGTGGGGGCGGCACGCGAGAGCCGCGCGTCGCGGTCGGAGAGCACGTCGTAAGCTGGTAAACGACATTTATCCGCGTTCCTTAGCTGGTTTACGACAAATTCGCCAATCCGCCCGTGCCGATTAGCTGGTAAACGACACGCCTCCCGGATAGCGTTTTAGCTGGTAAACGACAAAACCGGTAGAATGGAAGCTGGTTAACGACAAATTCCCGGCTCCATGCCCTCCCTCGAAGTCGAAAAACGACAATCCGATGAAATTGTCTTCGCGGCCGGTGACACCGGCTTCGACCGCACGCTTCAAAGGCGCGCGAAGGAAGGCGGCCTGTTGCGCGTCGCGCGAGGCGTCTACGTCGAGCCCGGTAATCAGGAAGAGGTCGCGGGGCGGATTCGCCGAAACTGGCAGAAAATCGCCGCGCACGCGGTGCCTGGCGCGGTAGTCTCCCACCGTAGCGCATTCGCCGGCGGCATCACCGCGGCCAATGAAGTCGTACTCTCCCATCCCACGCGGTTTAACCGGCGTATCACCTACCCCGGCCTCACGCTCGTGCTGATGAAAGGCCCTGGGCCTATGCCCCGCGATCTGCGGCTTGGATCGCTCGATCTTTACTGGGCCTCGCAGGAACGTGCGCTACTCGAAAATCTCGCGCGGGGGGCGGCCGCAACCCGGGCGTCGCGCGAGGAGATTGAAGAACGCCTCGTTGCCTGCCTGAGCGCGAACAAAGAGCCAGGCCTCAACCAGATTCGGGATCGCGCTCGCGAACTTGTCGAACCGCTCGGCGCAGCAACGAGCTATGAGACGCTCAACGGACTGATAGGCGCGCTGCTGAGCACGCATTCAAAGGGCGTGCTCAAAACGAAGGCTGGATTGGCTATCGCCCAGGGCGCGCCTATCGACATGGCGCGCATGACGCTCTTCGGCACGCTGGCAACCGCGCTACGCACGGCGGTGTTGCCCGACATCGTGGACGTGGCCGTTGCGGGCGACAGCCGCATCCATTTCGCGTTTCTTGAATCGTATTTTTCCAACTATGTCGAAGGAACACGGTTCTCTGTCGAGGAAGCGGAAGGCATCGTCTTGCGCAATCAGATCGTTGCGCAAAGACCCAAGGATTCACACGACATCCTGGGCGTATTCAATCTGGCGTATCGCACCGAGACCCGCGCAATAGTGCCGCCAGTCGGTGAAGATTTCATCGACGTGCTTCAGGAGCGCCATCGGATCATGCTCGAGCGCAGACCTGAGGCAGACCCTGGCAATCTGAAGCTCGAGGCAAATTATGCGGGCACCACGCAGTTCGTCGAGCCCTCTCACGTTCGCGGCACGCTCGCCGAAGGATCTCGCCTCGCGTTGACCGTCCCCGAGGGCCTCGCGCGGGCCATTTTTTATCTCTTTCTGATCGCGGAAGTTCATCCCTTCGCGGACGGCAATGGGCGTCTGTCGCGGCTGATCATGAATGCGGAGCTTTCGCGGGGCGAGCGCGCTCGCATCATTATCCCCACGCTTTTCCATCCGCAGTTCGTGGACTGCCTGAGAGCCCTCACACAAAGCGGACGTCCCGAGCCGCTCATCAGTTCCCTCGCACGAATGGCAGCGTGGTGCGCGGGCTTCGACTATGCCGAACTTGAAGCAGTCGTGCCCGCCATGCGCAGCGCACACGCGTTCGAAGAGTCGCCGGCGGAATTCCGGCTGCTCAATGCGGACGGCAGCCGGGCCACGTAGTAGCGTCTCGTCCCGTCACAAAGCTCAGTGCACCCCACCTGCCCCAATAGCCTCCCCATAAACCGCAGCCACGCGCTTCGCGATCACCGAATTATCGAAGTTCTCACGCGCATAGCGCCGGCACGCGTCGGCGTCCGGCAGCTTCAGCCTGCCGCTTAGCGCGCCTGCGAGACCCGCCGCGATGGCTTGCGCGCCCGTCTCCGGCAACACGAGATCGGGCGACAGCCCCGCCACCGCTTCCGGCAAGCCGCCGACCGGCGTTACCAGCACCGGCGTGCCCGACGCGAGCGACTCGACCGTGATAAGCCCGAAGCCTTCGAGCGCCACCGTCGGCACCACGCTGATATTCGCCGCACGATACAACGCCGCGAGATGCTGATCGGGCACGAAGCCGAGCAGCTTCACATTGTCCTGCAAACCGGCCTCGTCGATGCGCGCCTGCAATTCGTCCGCGAGACGCCCCTTGCCCGCGATCAGCAGCAGCACGTCCGGATGGGCCGCCTTCAGCAGCTTGACCGCATCGATCAGATCCTCCAGACCCATGCGCCGCACGAGACGCCGCACCGCCAGCACGATCGGACGATCCTGCGGCAATTGCAGCTTCAAGCGCGCTTCGGCGGGTGTGATGGGCAGATTGAATTGCTCGACGTCGACGCAACCCGGCACCACGCGCACGCGGTCCGGCGAAATGCGATAACGCGAAGTCAGAATCTTGCCGAACGCCTCCGACAAGACGATGAGCCGCGACGAACGCGCATACACGGACTGCTCGAGATAACGCTTCGCGCGCTGGCCGAGCGAATCGGCGCCTTCGACGTGGCTCTCGTCCGCCCACGGTCCCTGAAAATGCGAGACCTGCGGAATGCCGCGCGTCACGTCGAGCCCAGGAAACGTATAGAGCGCGAAGTGCGACGAGATCACGTCGGGACGCGAGCGGCCGATCTCCTCGCGCAGCGCGCGGCGTGCGGCCATCAAGCGCAATGGCAGCGATTGCCCGGCCGAGCCGAAGCCGTTGATCGCACCGCCAGTATCGGCGGCCACTTTCGGCGAGCCGGCCACGACGCCGCGCACCGCGACGCCCGCGCCCGGCAGCGCGCCGACCAGCGAGTAATACATGCGGTCGAGGCCGCCCGCGCGCTCGGGGAACCAGTGCATCCCGATCTGCAGCGATTTGATTGAGCTCGTCGTCATTGTCATTGCCCCTTGTTTGTGTCGTGAGGTATTCGTTGGATTGCGATGGTCGCGTGTCCGACGCGCCGTCGCTTCATTCGCCGCTCTTGTGGCCGGCCAGCGAGTTGAGCGTCAGCGCGTCGGTCTTCGCGACCGCCGCCGCGTCGGCCTCGCTGCGCCGGCGATTTTTCTGCTGCCCTTCGAGCTGCCGATACAGCGCAATGTATTGCGCGGCCATGCGCGCCCAGCCGAAGCCGGTCGCGAGTTCGTTGGCGGCTTTGCCCATGTTGCGGCGCGCGTTGTCGTCGGCGGCAAGGCGCGCGACTGCGGCAGCGAGCAAGCGCGGATCGTCGGGATCGTCGAGCACGATGCCGCATTCGGGCGTGATGATCTCGGCGCCGCCCGCGGTGCGCGCGGTCACGACCGGCAGACCCGCGGCCATCGCTTCGAGCAGCGACAGGCTCATTGCCTCATAACGTGATGGAAACACGAACGCATCGACGGAATGCATCAACACGGGCATCTCTTTCACGAGCCCGAGAAAATGCACGCGATGCGCGATGCCGAGCGCCTTCGCTTCGTCCGGATAAGGACTGCCCGGCAGGAAACCGGCCACCGCGATATGCACATGCTCGGGCAAATGCTTGAGCGCAGCCAGCACCGTACCGAGGTTTTTGCGCGGCGTCCGCAAATCGCCGACGAACAGCAGCAGGAACGCATCGGAAGGCAGACCGAATTTCGCACGATCGCCGGTGGCCGCCGCAAAGCCTTGCGTATCGACGCCGTTATAGATCACGTCCACGCGGTTATCCGGCGTGAGGCCGATCGCGCGGATTTCGTCGGCGACCTTCTGCGAGACCGCCGTGATCACCTTCGAGCGCCGGTAAGCCCAGCGCTCGAGCAGCGCATTGCAGCGCGTATAGATCGACTGATACGCGGACCACACGCCCTTCAGCAGCCCGAACGGGTAGTACTTGCTGCCGAGCCAGCCGCTATGCACGAAGTGCGATGTGTTGACGTCGGCGGGCATCCACGTAATGAAGCCGTTCACATGCAGCACGTCGTATTCGCGGCGATGCGCGCGCAGCCACAGCGCGCTCTTGAACGCGAACACCTGCTGGCGCAACAGATTGGTGGGCCACCAGCGGCCGATTTTGATCGGCGCCCAGCGGACATTCGGATGAACGAGCAGCTCGGGCGCCACATGCGAAGCGATCAGCGTCACGCCGATGCCTTCGTCGAGCGCCGCGCGCGCGATCTCGTGGTTGACGCGCCCCTGGCCGTCGTTATGGCGCACAACGTGCGTGACAATGGCGACTCTCAATCAGTGCCTCCGTGAAAAATTGGCGTGCGCGATGGGCTATTGACCGCGTTGACGCGGTTGATCTTGTCGTAATGCACCGCGGAAAGAATCGAAAAAACGCTCATGAAAAGCAGCAGTCCGCCGGTGCCGACGAGCGAATTGGTGAACACGAGCATCGCGAAGGTCGCGAGGCACAGGCTCAGGCACGCGGACACGTATTTGTCGTGGCGCAATCTGAACGACGCGAGGACCGCGCGCGTGAGCAGCCACACGATGCCCGACATATAGAGCAGCGTGCCGGGCCATCCAAGCACGAACGGTATGTTCATCACGCCGCTATCGAAGTTGCCGTACTGGCCGAGTTGGCCGCCGTCGTTCGAGAGTTTCGTCGAGGTGCCGGTCGCGCCCATGCCTTCGCCGGAGACATCGGTGAAGGCGGTCTTCGCGAAGGTCGCGTAGAACTCGTTGCGCGCGGCATAGCTCTGGTCGTCGTTCAGATTGACGATGGTCGACAGACGCGCCTGCATCCGCTCGGCCACCGGACCCACCGCGAGCAGCGGCACGCATAACCCCGCAAGCAGTACCGCGCTCGCGACGATCCGCAAGCGCACCTTGTTGTTCGACTTGATCAACTGGATCAGCAGCGCGATGACCCAACCGCCCCAGGTGGAACGCACGAGGCTCAGCGCAAACGAGAAGAAGCCGAGCGCCGCCGCGACCCAGCGCACGCGATGCGTGGCGGCCATCACGTAGACCATCGCGCCCATCATCGCGAAGGCGAACGGTCCCGACGAATTCATCGTGCTGAAGACGCGCACGCCCATCGGCACGGGGTCGCCTTGCGAGTTCATCTGCGAGCCGAGCATCCACAGCGCATCCCACTGCGGCATGATGAAAAACTGGATCAGGCCGTAGCCGCCCATCACGAGCATGCCCCAGATAAACGTGTTGACGATGATGTCGCGATACTGCGGATACTGGCGCGTGTTCGCCATGATGTGAAAGCCGATCAGGATCGGATAGAGCCAGTTCGCGAGGTCGTAGGTGGCCGCGAGCGGACCGCTCGACACCACGCCGACGAGGTACGCATAGACGAGGCCGAGCAGGATCAGCAGCACAGGCAGACCGCGTCGCTGGCCGAGCAGCCGGTAGTAGCGCAGCAGCGAGAACGCGCTGATCATCGTGACCGCGAGCGGCGCGACCTGGATCAGGCTCGTCGGCGTGAACGAGCCTTTGGACCAGTCGGCAAGACGCCGTACTTCCGGGCTCAGAAACCACAGCCACCACATGAAGCCGATGTAGCGTGCGGGGCTTTTGAAGTAGAGCCACAGGCCCGTGAGAATCGCGAGGACGGGAAACGCGAGCGTCAACACCGTGCCTTGATGCGCGACGATCAGCACCGCCGTGATGAGCCAGAGCATCGCCGATGGTAGCCATTCGCGGCGGCCTCGCCTTGCGCCCTGCACGGCCGCCGCCTCTACAGCGCTGGACATGCCAGGTATGCCGGGCGTAGGCGGAAAGTCCGCTCGCGGGAACATCGACATCGCTTACAGACCTCCGCGCGATTCTTGCGCGGCGCCGGCCTGCGCTTGCCTGCTTGCGGCGTTATTCGCGGCCTTGCTCGCGGCCTTGTCCGCGTCGGCGCTCTGCGCGCCCCGGCCGCGCACTCCAGCGCGTGCACGCAGCATCTCCTGCGTGATGCGTACATGCTGCATCGCGTAGTGCTCGGTCGTGAGATCGCGCGCGAGCAAACCGGCGGCGGCCGCTTGCGCCTGTCTCAGTGCATCCATTGGCGCGGCGGCGAGCTGATCGACGGCATCGCGCAACGCGGGCGGATTGAATGGCGGAATGTAGAAAGCCTCGCTCGCCGGAAAATAATCCTGCAAGGCGCCGACGTTGGTCACGACCATCGGCTTGCCGACCGCCGCCGCCTCGAGCATCACCGTAATGCCCGACGCGTGCGTATTCGGGCGCAATGGCACGACGATCACATCGGCCCAGTCATACAACTCATGCTGTTTCTTGATGCCGGAGAACAGCGCGATTTCGACGTTCGGCGCGCGCAGCGAAGCGGGAATCCGGCGACGCGTGGCGAGCTTCACCGTGTAGCGCGCGTCGTTGCCGAATGCCTTGATGAGCGTCTCCCAGTCGCGGTCGCGGTCGTTGCCGATCGCGGCGATGCGGATCGGCGAATGCGGCTTCCATTCGGTCGGCGTCTTCACGGGGAAGTCGCGCGTGTTCAGTCCGTACAGCAACGGCTTCGCGTCGCGATCGAAATAGCGCTTGCACAGCGCGGCGTTCTCGCTGGCGAGCGTGGTCAACTGATCGGCGCGAGTCATCAGCTTGCGATACAGCCAGCGACGCACGATGCCATACGAAGGCCACTTGTCGAGCAGCCACACGCTTTGCGCGAGCAATAGCGGCGACGCATTCGCGCCGGCCTTGCGGCCGCTCAGCAGAAGCATCAGCGCGGCGGAAAGCCATTCCTGCTCGGTATGCGTCCAGATCACGTCGGCACTCAACATGTCCGCGCGATTGCGCCACGTGTGAATGAAATCGAAGCCGAACGCCGCCTTCAGTGCCCGGCGCGCGAGGCGCACCGGTTTGTTTTCGCGCGCGTCTTGCGAATAGCTGAGCGCGAACGCGTCGGACTCGGCGTGGTGATAGCCGTACAGGCAACCGATGTTGTCGCCCGGTCGATAGAAACGCGGATCGGCGCCGTAAAACAGATGAACGTGAACCTTGGTAGTCATGTAGAGATTCCCTTTGCCGATGCCGATGCCGATGCCGATGCCCATGCGTCCCACCCGCTGCGTGCCGCTTGCATGAACCGCCGCTTCACGCGGTCCGCGACAACGCGCGCCGCGCTTCGTGCGCGCCGGTCCGCACCGCGCGCCAGCGCGAGAGCTTCAAACGCGCCTGTTTCGACAGCAGCGCGAGCGCCGCATGCGTGAGCCCCGGATACACCTTCGTGCCGACGAGCGTCCACCACCACCACGCGGTTTCGCGGCGCAGCGGCGGCAACTGGTCGCGCAGAATCAGATGGAAGTTGAACGCGGCGTTGCGCAACGCGGCCATGGTCTGCGCGTCGCGGCGGTCGTCGTCGAAACGTTCGGCGGGGAAATGATCGACCGCCACGCGCGGGTCGTACATCAGCTTCCAGCCGGCGTTCTTGACCGCGAGGCTGAACGCCATGTCGTTGTGAACCTGGGCGCCCGCGCCGCGCAGCCGTGCATCGAAACGGATGTTGCGCACCGCGTCGCGCCGATAGCTCATGTTGGCGCCCTTCAGGATGTCGACTTCGCGTGCGCCGCCCACGCCGAGATGATGATTGCCGATGATCTTGCCGTGCGCGGTGACCTTGCCGACCAATGGCCGCTCGCCGTCGAGCACGCGGCCTTTTTCGTGCACCCAGTCGCGGCCGCCGAGCGCGCCGAGCCGCGCGTCGCTTTCGAACGCGGCGGCGATGCGCTGCACCCAGTCGGGATGCGGCGCGGCGTCGTCGTCGGTGATCGCGATCACATCGCCGCTCGCGGCGTCTAGTCCGCGATTGAGCGCGGCGACCTGGCCGGGCACGTCGACGAGCGCCACCGACAGCGGCAACTTGCCCGGCACCGCCGGATCGCGCAGACAGGTATGCGTCGCGTCGTCGTCGGCGCGAGCAACCACCACGACTTCGTCGGGCGCGCGCGACTGCCGTTGCAGCGCCGCGAGGCAACGCGCGAGGTCGGCCGGGCGGCGGTAAGTCGGAACCAGTACCGTCACTTTCATTGCGATGTCCTTGTTGCTGAGTCCTTGATGCGATGCGTTTCGCTAGCCGAGGCCGTTACGGTTACGTGCTCAGATATTCCTGCACCGCCGCGTAACTGCGGTCATAGCCGCCGCGAGCGCGCGCCGGCATGCCGTTGAAGATGCCGCCCTGCACATGCACGCCGGCCCCGCGCAGACGCTTCAGCGAGTCGATGATCTCGCCCTCGCTGTGCATGCCCGAACGCATCACGAAGAACGTCGAGCCTGCATACGCGCCGATGATCGACGCATCGGTCACCGCGAGCACCGGCGGCGTGTCGATCAGGATCACGTCGTAGCGTTTCGCGAGGGCGTCGAGGTATTGCGGCAGACGCGGCGACATCAGCAATTCGGACGGATTCGGCGGACGGCGCCCGCACGAGATAAAGCTGAGGTTCTCGATCTCCGACGCGCGGATCGACTCCTCCAGCGAAATCTGACCGCTCAGCAATTCCGACAAACCGTTTTCCTGCGTGCCGCCGAGGTAGCGTTCGAGCACACCGCGGCGCATGTCGCCGTCGATCATCAGCACGCGCTTGCCCGAATGCGCGAGCAGCACGGCGAGGTTGACCGTGAGGAAGCTCTTGCCGACACCCGCCATCGGTCCCGTGAGCATGACGATGCGGTTCTTTGCATCCATGATCGTGAACTGCATCGACGTCCGCAGACTGCGCAGACTCTCCACGGTGACGTCCTTCGGCCGCGCATTGGCGAGCACGGAACGCAGGCGCTCGCCGCCACGCTGGAACCCATTTTCTAGCAGCGTCTGCTCGGCGCTCATCGGCACGAGGCCGAACACCGGCAGACGAAATGCGCGCTCGATATGCTCGGGGTCGTCGATGCCCTTGAACATATTGCGGCGCAGGAACACGAAGCCGGTGCCCGCGATCAGCCCGAGAATCGTCGCCGCCGACAGAATCAGCGCCTTCTTCGGCTTGACCGGCGATCCAGGACGCAGCGCGGCGTCGACGATATGCACGTTGCCGCCGGTGCCCGCCTTCTGCACCGACAACTCCTGCACGCGATTGAGCAGCAGCACGTAGATGTCTTCCGCGACCTTCGCATCGCGCTGCAATTGCACGGCCTTGACCTCGGTGGCCGGCAGATCGCGGAAACGGTCCGCGTATTTCGTGCGCTGCGCCTGCAGCTCGGCCATTTGCTCGCGTGCGGCCTTCAGCATCGGATGGTCGTCGCCGTAACGTTCGGTGAGCTGCGCCATCTGGAGCCGCAAGCCGGCAATCTGCTGTTCGTACTGCACGCTGCCTTCGAGATAAACCTTCGCCTCCTCGCTCGCGTTGATCGAGCCGGACTGACGCTGATACGCGGTCAGCGCGGCCTCGGCGCGTTCGAGATCGGACTTCAGGCGCGGCTCTTCGCTCTTCAGGAAGTCGAGCATCTTGCTTGCATCGGACTGCTTGTTCGCGATGTGCTGACGCACATACGACTGCGCGAGCGCATTGGCGACGAGCGCGGCATGCTCGGGGTTTTTGTCCTCGAGTGAAATCTGGATCACGCCGGTCTGCTTGCCCTGCTCCTGCACGCTGATCGCGGATTGAAAGGCGCTTATCGCGTCGAGATCGTTCGCCCGCATCACGGTGAATTCCTCACCCGGACGCGCGACCAGCTTGCTGACCAGCATCGTCACGCCGCCGCCTTGCGCCTGCTGCCCGACCTGACCGCGCAGCAGCAGCGCGCCGTTCTCCGCATGCAGTTCGTAGCGGCCGCCGTCGAGCGCCTTCATGGTCAGCTTCTGGCCTTCGAGCGCGGGCAGCACGTCGATCGAATCGACGTCGACAACCTCGCCGCCCCATGCATACGACGACAAGCCGAGCCACGGCTTCGCCGGCTCGCCAGGCGTCGCGACGCGCGCGGCGATGCTGCCGAGCAGCGGCAGCGTTTTCGGCGTGACGCTGAAGTTCAGCTTCATCTGCTCGACGACCGGCGCCACCACGCCGCGGCTCTTGATGATTTCGATTTCGGCGTCGGTCGGCAGCGAACTGGAGCCGCTCGTGATCGCGGCGCCGGTCTGCGTTTGCGTGAGCGCCTGCGACGTGTTGTCGGCCTGCTCGACACGCACATGTGCATCGGCCGAATAGATCGGCTTGGCGAGCAGGCAGTACGCGCCGGCAATCGCGACGACCGCCGCCGCGATCGCGATGAGCCACCAGATGTCGTCGAGGATCACCTGCACCAGTTGCCCGAGGACCACGTCCTCTTCTTCGGTCCTGATCGGGCCGGCCATGTGTGGAGAAATTTGATTGCTCACAGTTCGATCCCGTATCTGGTTAGCGCGTCAGTTGCTTCAGGTAGAACAGCGTCTGCACGCTCGGCAACACCTGCTGCAACACGCGGTTGAACGTGGTCGAGGCGGCGGTGCCCACATACACGACATCGAGCGGCTGCAACTGGAACTGCGCGGACAGCATGATCGCGTCGGGCTGCGTCATGTCGAGGCGGTACACGTCCGGCGTGGTCGGATGCTCGCGCATGCCGCGCATCACGAAGATCTGCCGCGGATTGGCGTCGGTGTCGAGAATGCCGCCGGCTTGCGTGAGCGCGTCCGCGATCGTCAGACGGCCCTTGATCATCGGCACCTGAATCGGCGTCTTTACTTCTCCCATCACGAAGATGCGGCTGTTGCTGCGGTCCGGCACGTTGATGACGTCGCCGTTTTGCAGCATCACGTTCTGCGTGGTGTCGCCCGCATCGAGCATGCGGTTCGCGTCGAGCACGTAAAGCGTCTTGTTGCGCGTGAGGCGCACGCGCTGGATGTCGGCGTCGGCAGTCGTGCCGCCCGAGCGCGTGAGCGCATCGACGAGCGTGAGCGGCACGTCACTGACCGCGAGCGGACCCGGCGTTTTGACTTCGCCGGTGACCTGCACTTTCTGGCCGCGATACGACAGCACGCGCACATCGACTTGCGGATTGCGGATATAGCGCACGAGGCCGCGCGCAAGCTGATCGCGCAACTCGCCGACGGTCTTGCCCGCGGCCATGATGCGGCCGACGAACGGGAAATAGATGGTGCCGTCGGCGGCGACGGTCTGGCCGTACGGATCGGCCTGGCCCGGCAACGCGGCCGTGTACGGCTGCTGCAACGCGCCGGCGATGGTCTGCGTGCTGGTGCCGCCCGCCGACAGCGTGCTGCCCTGCGGCGTGGTCAATTCGGGGTGATCCCACACGGTGATGCCGAGAATGTCTTGCGGCGACAGCCGGTAGACGTACTGCGAAGGATCGCTGAAGGTCGAGGTCGGCAACGGACGCGGCGGTGCACTGGCTTCGGCCTGCGCCTGGGCGGCGACGACGCTCGCGTCGATCACATGGACCGGATAGGTTTCGGCGGACTGGCTCTGACTCTGGTGCTGGCCGTCGTCTTTCAGACGCGACGTGTCGAGGTAATTACCCGGTGCGGTGGCGCAGGCCGACAGAAAGGACGTCAGCAAAAGCGTGGCGGCGAACTTCGTGATGAGCTTCGTTTTCGGGTTCGCGAATGTAGGTGTAGCGAGTGTTTTCATCAGCATATTTTTTTCAGCCATCCCATGACCAGATGTTCGATGAGCACGAGACTTTCCCTGTAAGCGGATTCCTCGCCGCCGTGCGGATCGGCGACGTCGGCCAGGTCTTCCCACTTGCCGAGCGGAAAGACCTTGCCGCGCGAAGCCGGATCGAGTGCTTCGACTTCGCCGATCTGCGCGCGCTCGCTCACGAGCACGAGATCGGCGGATCGCACGAGCCGGCGGTCAAGCCGCCGCGAGTGATGCGCGCCGGATGCGACGCCGCGCTCGGCGAGCAGGCGCCGCATCACCGGGTCCATGCCGTGGCCGTTCATCGCGCGAATGCCCGCCGAATGAAACGCGATGGACGCCGACGCCTGGCGCGCCTTGAACAGCATTTCGGCGGCCGGCGAACGGCACACGTTGGCGTGGCAGACGATCAGAACATTGGCGAACATGTCGGGCTCCGTGATGAGGCGCGTGGTGCGTGCGGGCGGCGTGACAGGCAGGCTTATTGGCCGGCCTGGGCCACGGCGAGCGCATCCGCTTGCGTACCGCCGTGCGTGTCGCCATGCACGGGCGGCAGGCCGTTCACGCCGACTCTTGCGGGGCGCATTGCGCAGCGCATGCTGACGTCCGATCGCGTGATACTCGATGCCGAGTTCGAGCAGCGCGTCCGGTTCGTACAGATTGCGGCCGTCGAAAATAAGCGGCGTTTTCAGCATCGTTTTGAGCGCATTGAAGTCCGGGCTCTTGAAGACTTTCCACTCGGTCAGGATCACGAGCGCGTCGGCGTCTTGCGCTGCTTCCATCTCTTCGTTCACGAACTGCAGACGCGCGTGCTGCTGCGGCACGTCCTTCAGATCGAGCGCGAACACGCGCTTCGATTCGTCGATTGCGACCGGGTCGTACGCCTTCACGCGCGCGCCGCGGCGCAGCAGTTCGGCAATCAGCGGGCGGCTCGGCGCTTCGCGCATGTCGTCGGTATTCGGCTTGAACGCGAGGCCCCATACGGCGAACGTGCGGTCGGACAGGTCCTCGCCGAGACGCGCGACGATCTTCTGACCGAGCACTTTCTTCTGCGTGTCGTTGACCGCTTCCACGGCTTCGAGAATGCGCAGATTCGCGTGGTGATCGGCGGCTGTGCGGATCAGCGCCTGCACGTCTTTCGGGAAGCACGAGCCGCCGTAGCCGCAGCCCGCGTACAGGAAGTCGTAGCCGATGCGCGGGTCCGATCCGATGCCGCGGCGCACGGCCTCGATATCCGCGCCGACGCGGTCGGCGAGATTCGCCAGCTCGTTCATGTACGAGATGCGCGTGGCGAGCATCGCGTTGGCTGCGTACTTGGTGAATTCGGCCGAGCGCACGTCCATGTACAGCGTGCGTTCGCGATTGCGGTTGAACGGCGCATAGAGACGCTTCATCAATTCGCGCGCCTTTTCTCCGGGCACGTCTTCATCGCAACCGAGCACGATGCGGTCGGGCCGCGTGAAGTCTTCCACTGCCGCGCCCTCTTTCAGGAACTCCGGGTTCGACACCACCGAGAACATGTGACTGAGGTTGCGCGCGGCAAGCTCTTCGGCGATTGCGTCGCGAACGCGTGAAGCCGTGCCGACCGGCACCGTCGATTTGTCGACGATCACCTTGAAGCCCGTCATATGGCGGCCGATATTGCGTGCGGCGGCGAGCACGTATTGCAGATCCGCTGAGCCGTCTTCGTCCGACGGCGTGCCGACCGCGATGAACTGGATGTCGCCGTGCGCGACCGCCGCTTCGACGTCGGTCGAAAACGTGAGGCGTCCGGCCTTGCGATTGCGCGCGATGATCTCCTGCAGGCCCGGCTCGTGAATCGGCACGCCGCCGCCGTTGAGCACGTCGATCTTGCGCCGGTCGACGTCGAGACAGAACACGTCGTGGCCGATGTCGGCCAGACATGCGCCCGTCACGAGGCCTACGTAGCCGCTACCGATGATCGTCAGGTTCATGTATTACCTCGCAGGAGTTTGGAGTGAGTGTTCAATATGCGTTGCTGCCGACAAAGCCCTTCCACAGCGTCAGCACGACGATCTTGATGTCGAGCCAGAAGGTCCAGTGCTGCATGTAGTAGAGATCGAGCTTGACGCGGCCCATCATTTTTTCGATGCGGTCGGTTTCGCCGCGATAGCCGTTGATCTGCGCCCATCCGGTGATGCCCGGCTTGATCCGGTAGCGGTGCATGTAGCCCTTCACCAGATCCTTGTAGATGTCGTCGTGTTCGAGCGCATGCGGACGCGGCCCGACCACCGACATCTCGCCGCGCAGCACGTTGATGAATTGCGGCAGCTCGTCGAGGCTCGTGCGCCGCAGGAATGCGCCGACCGCGGTGATGCGCGGATCGCGCCGCGTGGCCTGCGTGATCTTGCCGGCCTCTTCCTTGTGTACTTTCATCGAGCGGAACTTGTAGATCTCGAACTCGTTTCCGTCGATGCCCTTGCGCTTCTGGCGGAAGAACACCGGACCCGGCGAGCTGAGCTTGACGAGCACCGCGATTCCGAGCATCAGCGGCGCGAGCGCGGTCAACGCGGCGAGCGCGAACAGCCGGTCGAAGATGCGCTTGGGCAGCACGCGCAAATCGGTGATCGGCGAAGCCGCGAGGTTGATCGCCGGCACGCCGAGCAGTTCCACCATCGGCTGATTGAAGAGCGTGAGGCTGCGCACGTCGGGAATAAAGCGGATGTTCACGAAGTCGTTGCGCAGATCCATCACAATGCGATGTATTTCCTTTTCCTTCGAGATGGGCAGCGCGAGCCACAATTCGCGGATCGCGCGCTGACGCACGAGCTGGATCATGCGCTGATAGTCGCGTTCGACGGGCACGCCTTCTATCGCAGCGGCCGCGTCGGGATCTTCATAGGGGTTGATCGTGCCGTTCTCGTCGAACACCACGACGGGGCTAAAGCCGGCGTCCGGACGGCTGCGCATCTGCTGGATCAGAAAGCGCCCATACGGTGCGCCGCCGACGATCGCCACCGCGCGCTGATTGAAGCCTTCGCGGCGCAGCCCGCGCAGAATCGAGTAGACGATCACCTTCGTGACGATCAGCAGCACGATGGTCGCGGCCGCCCAATAGACGAGCCACAGCCGCGACAGACTGTCCGCGCGATGCAGGCTGAAGCTGATCAGCACGCCGGTGACTTCGACCATCGCCCAGCCGCCCGCGACGCGGCACAGCAGGTCGTAGAGCGGCTTGCCGCGCCATGACTGATAGATGCCGAGCGCGGGAAAGAACACGACCACGAGCAGCACGTCGAAGGCGAGCGACACGCTTTGCATGTCGTCCAGCCACACGACTTCTCCGTTGTGCACGGCCGCCGCGATCGCGGCGCCGAGCGCGACCATCGCGATGTCGATCAGTCTCGATAGAACGCTCAGCATGTGCTGCCCCTCAGTTCGTCAGTCAAGTGCCATCCTGCTGTTAGTCCGTTGCGTGCATCCGCCGGCCAGTTGCAATGCGCTGCACGGTCGTTTGGGCGTGGCACGCAAAAACGCCGGCAGCCGCGCCGGCAAATGAATTGCCCGACGCGAATCCGATTGAAGCCGTGCTAATTGCAATTACGCTTTCCGCTTTGCTAAACCGGACGCTCGGCCGCAGCGAAAAACGTGTCTCGGAATGAGTGAATGTCCTTCTACAGGTATAGATAAAGCGTTATTAAAATTCGCGCCGCAAGGCTGCAAAAATCTCAAAATGTATCGGTCAAAATTTCGGAATTTTTTGTGAATTTTGTGGGGTGTTTTTACCGGAATAGTGGCTTTGACCATGCTTTTGCGCCTTCCTGACGGGCAACGGCGGCCTTTCTGTCGCTTTCCGGCGATGCACGCCCGGTCTCGCGGCGTCGTCATTCTCGTGCAGGCGCCGCGGTAAAAAAATAGCCCGCCGTTAATTTCCGCATAATTTTTCTTTTTATAAAATAGCCGCGACATTTTTTGTTCATCAAGACGTTAGCTCTATTCGGCTTATATATAGTTTCCAATTAACGGGCTTTTATTCATTTCGGTCTTCGTGATAAAACTGGACGCATCCATCCAGTCCCGAGGAGTCCATCATGACCGCTCCGGTTACGGCCACGTCCGCCGACACCCGGCCCACCCAGACGACGTCCGCGCACGTCAAACTGAAGGTTCATCCCGTCATTCTCGCGGGCGGCTCAGGCACGAGGTTGTGGCCGATGTCGCGCGAGCAGCATCCCAAGCAGTTGATCGGCCTGCTCGGCGAAGACTCGCTGCTGCAGTCCACCACGCGCCGTCTCGACGCGCTCGAGGCCGGCTATCCGCTCGCCGGGCAACTCGTCGTGGTGGCCAACGAGGAACAACGCTTCACGACCGCCGAGCAATTGCGCACGAGCGGCAAACCGACTCGCCTGATTCTCGAACCGGTAGGCCGCGATACGGCGCCGGCGCTGACTGTGGCCGCGCTATCCATTGCTGCGCAGGACGAGGACGGCATCATGGTGGTGATGCCCGCGGATCACGCGGTCACCGATCTCGAAGGCTTTCACGCCGCAGTCGCCGCGGGCGTGCAGCATGCGGCGGCGGGTCAGATCGTCACAATGGGCATCGTGCCGACGCGCGCGGAAACGGGCTACGGCTATATCCGCATTGGCGCGGCTATCGGTACGCCTGGTAATCCTGATGAAACGCAAGCGGCTGACGCTGTGGATGCGAGTGCTTCGGTCACCGCGCACAAGCTCGATCGCTTCGTCGAAAAGCCGCATCTCGAACTCGCGCAGCGCTATGTCGAATCGCGCGAATACTGGTGGAACAGCGGCATTTTCATCATGCGTGCATCGACGTGGTTGAAGGCGATCCGCCACTTTCAGCCGGCGATTCACGACGCCTGCGAAGCGGCCTACGCGGGCGGCAAGGCTGACGGCGATTTCTTCCGCCTGCAACGCGATGCGTTCAGCGCGTCGCCGTCCAATTCGATCGACTACGCCGTGATGGAGCAACTCGGCCAGGACCAAAGTGCGGCCGCGGGCGTGGTCGTGCCGTTGCAGGCGGGCTGGTCGGACGTGGGCTCGTGGGACGCCATCTGGGACATCTCCGAGAAAGACGCGGAGCAGAACGTGGGCCGCGGCCGCGTGATGTTCGAAGGCGCTTCCTCCACCTTCGCACATTCGGAAGGACGCCTGATTGCCTGCGTCGGCACGCAGGATCTCGTCGTCGTCGAAACGGCCGACGCGATTCTCGTCGCCGACAAATCGCGCGTGCAGGACGTAAAGAAAATCGTGGGCCGCATTCGCAGCGAAGGCGGCATCGAAGCGGCCAATCATCGCAAGGTGCATCGCCCGTGGGGCAATTACGATTCCGTCGATACCGGCGAGCGTTTCCAGGTGAAGCGCATTGTCGTAAAGCCGGGCGCTCGCCTCTCGCTGCAAATGCATCATCACCGCGCCGAACATTGGATCGTCGTGCGCGGCACCGCGCTCGTCACGCGAGGTGAAGAGCGCTTTATCGTCTCCGAAAACGAATCGGCTTATATCCCGCTCGGCGTCACGCACCGTCTCGAGAACCCGGGCAAGATGCCGCTCGAAATGATCGAGGTGCAATCCGGCTCGTATCTCGGCGAAGACGATATCGTGCGCTTCGACGACACGTACGGACGCCAGTAAAGCCCTGGGTCACACATCAGGCACGCGAGGTCGGTTGCGGGAACAGCGTTGAATCACAGCGAATGAAGCGGGAACCTGCGGCGGTTGCTCCAGACTGCCGCGGGGTGCTGCGTGCTCATCCCGCGTGGGAGATGAGTTCTGTGTACGACGGATAACGTTCTGCTCGATCTGCTGCGGCTGGATTGGCGGGCGTTGCGGTTGCTGCGCCTGGTGCTGCGCCTGCGCCTGATGCTGCATTGGCTGATGCGTTCGCGCTAGTCATCCCGCCATTCACCGCGCTGCCGACGGCAGCAGCGGCGGGTTCGCTCGTGTAGCGCCGCAGCGGTCCGCGAAACGCATTCAACGGACCATGCAACGGAGCTCCATGATGCGCGGCGACGGGCTCCGGCACATGACGCATGCCCGCCATCGGACGAGCCGGCGGCGCGGTATACGGCGAGTGAGCGGCAGACACGTCGGACGTGTACACGGGCTTGTGCATCTGCCCATGCATCGGCGCGCCGTACGCTTGCGGTGCCCGTACCTGCGGCGCCGCATAGGCCGCGGCCTGCGCCGCGCATTCGCGATCGATCCACTGCGCGGCCCACTCGAACGCATAATGCTCGGCCGCCTCGGCGTCCGTAAAGCGCGGACCGACGAGGCCCGAACGCTCGACGCGCTTGCCGTCCTTCATGATCTCCGCCCACGCCCGATACATCGCGTTCGGCACCCGCTCGGCGGCGACATAGATCAGATAGCCGTGCCGTTCGGCGACTTGCCGCCCGCGCGGCGCGAGAGCCGTCGACAGCGGGCTGCGTTGCAGCGCCGCTCCCGAGATTCCGCGCGCCGATGCAATGGCCGCGTCCAAGCCCTGCATCGCGGCACCGACCGCGCCGGCTTCGTTCATCGCGCGCAAGTCGGCGCGCAGCGCCGGGCGCGGCGCATAAGCGACCGATGGAGTCGGCAAAGCCGGCGCACGCGCGATGGCATGTGCGGCTTGTGCAGCGTAGGCATCTTGCCGGTCCTGCGCGACGACGGGCGCGGCATGGTCGAAACCCGCCAGTTGACGCGTGATATCCGCGATCGGATCGGCCGAACGCCAGGGCCGCGCGTGCGACGCCTGCGTCTCATGCAGCGCGTTAGCCGCGTGGCCGTTCGTGCCGGGCGCCTGCCACGACTCGGGGCTTTTCCACGACACGCCGCGCGGACTCTCGTCACGCATGCTGGTTGTATCCGCGACAGGCGCTGCGGGTTTCGACGCGACGGGCGGCGCCGGCTGCGGCACGTAGGCGAACGTGCGCCCTGTTCTGGACAGAAGCCGAACCATCTCGAGCAGCGTGCCGTTCAGTTGCCATTCCTCGAAACGGCGCCGGCAAGTGGGCCCCGACGGATAACGGCCTGGCAGCTTCGACCAGGGCTCTCCGGTAGTGAGGATCCACAAAACCGCATTGGCCACGACACGTGGGTCGGCGCGAGGCCGCCCACGTCGGTTCAGACGGACGGCCGGCTCATCGGAGACAAGCGCAGATAGCAGCGCCCATTCGTCATTGCTTAGCTCATCGAAAAACATGGATTTTCTCCACGCAGCCTGGCCGGGCCGCGGCTTTGGGTGGACCACAGATTCAGCCTTCACGATCCGTGTGTCACCCTCGGTTGCACAAATATGTCTTGTACGTTCTGTTGGCTGGTCAACCCCGCCCTGTGTTAGTGCGGTTTATCCCTATTGCGAAGCACAAAACGTGGTCTCACTCGTGCATGGGAGAATTGTGCACGAAGCATACCATCACCAGGGTTTGCGTGAATATGGGCGAGACAAGTGTTACGGATAGAAACAAACTTATGCTTTTCACTCGCTTAATTCACGTCATGCCGTAACGGAAATGCTTCATGCGATAGCGACGGAATTGCTATTGCCCACTCGACAGCCCACAAAAAAGCACAGCCAATGCGCGCTAAAGGCCTGCTAAAAAATGCGGCAGACACGCCGAATAAGCCGCCCGAATTCGACCGCATCACGGCGCAATAATTCAGGCATTCTTTGTCTGTCTGCCGGTGTGGCCGGTTCGTTGCACGCGCATCGAGTCAACGGTGCCAACGCTTGATGACATCGATGTGGCAACGCAGGCGAGCCGCTCGCTTGAGGCGTCGCCCGCGTGGTGTGTGGAACGGCTAGCGCACGGGATTCGCCGCGCCCTCGCCGGCCACGGTTTTCCATTCGCGTACGCGCCAGCGTGTAACAAGCCCCGCTCGCACGTACGGATCTGCCTCGGCGAAGGCTTCGGCGACGCGAGGCGTGTCGCCGTTAAAAAGCAGCATGGCGGTGTCGACCGGTTCGGTCAGCGCACCGCCCAACATCAGTTCGCCGCGCCCCGCCGCTTCCCATGCGAGTTTCAGATGCGCATCGCGGTACTCACCACGCCGTTCCAGATAGTCGGGCACGAGGTCATAGATCAATAGATAGTGCATGACGAATTCCTCCTTAAAAAACACTACAGCGCCGGTGGTGAACGGACACGGCAACCTGTCAATAGCCGTTAAGGATTTCCCTGCGAATTTCCTTACCAATTGCCATTCATGTGCTACCGCAGCAAATGGACAATGCAGAAAAACAATGCAGCGCGAATTTTTCAACCGCTCGCATTGGCGATACGGTAGCGAATTGCAGCTCGATTGCATCATCGTTTAATCTGCAATGCATAACATAATCGCGTGTCCGGATTCGCTGCAATTCAACGCCAATCGACCTGAAATACGCACTCACTCCGCCTGGTCAGGGAAAACCAGCGGGCGCGGCTGTCAACGCAAACGCGCTTTTGACCGTTGATGCAGACAGCATTTGCCATAATGGACTTGCCGAGGGCCGGATGCCGGATCCCGTCGACGCCCACGTGCATGAAGACCAAAAACGTTTCCACACCGATGGAGTGTCACATGAAAATCCAATCCGCAATCGCTTCCCTGGTACTCGGCGCCGTCCTCGTTTCGCCGGCATTCGCGCAGAACAGCCAGCAGACGAAGATGGCCGACTGTAACAAGCAGGCCGGCGACAAAAAAGGCGACGAGCGCAAGGCGTTCATGAAGACGTGCCTGTCGGCGAAACCGGCCGCCGCGCCGATGAGCCAGCAGGACAAGATGAAGGTATGCAACACGCAAGCCACCGGCAAGAAAGGCGACGATCGCAAGGCGTTCATGAAGAGCTGCCTGTCGTCGGCGCCGGCTAACTGAACTTGGCTTAAACCCAACCAGATTCGACCAGGCGGGTTTCCAGCACGCTCGCCCATGCGCCGCGCGCTTCGCGCGGCGCATGCTTTGCGCATCGGACTCCAGCATCCCACTCTCGCATCCGATTTTTCGCGCCACACCCTCTACGCTTTTCCGCTCCGCGCTTCGCCCGCCCTTCACAGTCCTCTCGCCCGAACGCGCCGTTTTTCTTCTATGATGGCTGCGGAGACGGCCCACCCCACACAACATTCATACGGGCCGCCATCTTGTCGTTGATGCCGCAAAGCATCGATTGGAGGCAAGGATGGTATCGAAGCATAAAAACCGCTGGTTGAGGCGGTGGCTGGTCGTCATCGTGTTCTGGGCGGTGCCCGTGGCGATCGTTGCAGTCAGCGAGATTCGCGAGGAGATGGCGTACAACGCCGTCGACCTGGAGCGCGCGCTGACCACCTGGAATTTCACCGACGCGCAACGTGCGGCCGGCGCCCCCGCGCGCTGCCACGGCAAGCCGGAAGAGGCGCAAGCCGCCGGTTGTCCCGCCGACGTGCTCGCGGCCAACGCGCCGCGTCAGCAGGACGCCCGCAATGAATACAGCGTGCGCCGCTCCACCCTGATGGCTTATCTCTGGCATGCGTTCGTCGGCTACTGGATCGTGCCGGCGCTCACGCTGTTTGTTATCGGCGTGTTGATCGGCGCGGTGCGCCGCGCGCTCAGGCGGCCACCGGCGGTCAAGAGTCCGGCCAATCACGGCGGATAGTGCGCGCATCTGACTTCGGATTTGCGGCGTCGAGACAACAGTTTCGAGCCGGTCGCGACAGAAAATGCGAAGCGCTTGAGTCGGTAAAAATGGGCGAATCCGGCGATTTCGGCTCGCGTGCCCGGCGGCTCGACCGAGCGCGATCCGCAGCACGGCGGCCCGGTTTCTGCGTGTTGATGCGGTCGGCGAGCGTCGCCCGGCAGCCGGTCAAATTTACAGAAGACTCTTTTCGATTTGCCTCAAAGCCCCGCCGCATAAGGCTTTGAGGCTTGCGACCGAGGGCGCGTTTTGGCGTGCCGTGTGATATAACTCAGAGGCGACCGCGCGATTTGTTCGCGGTCGCGCCCCGGAACCATACGGAGAAAAACGATGCAAAGACGACACTTCATGTTGAAGACTACCGCTGCGCTCGCTTTCGGAGGCCTTGCTCTCGCCGGTTGCACAACCAACACCGGCGGCCACGACACCGCCGCCACCGATTCGTCCAAACGCCGCTCGATCGACGCCGACGTCGACGGCACCATGTCGCGGCTGTACACGACCGTGAAGGGTTCGCGCGAACTCGTCGCCAAGGCGCGCGGCGTGCTGGTGTTCCCGTCGGTGCTGCAGGCGGGCTTCATCGTCGGCGGGCAATACGGCGAAGGCGCGCTGCGCGTCGCCGGCACCTCAGTCGGCTACTACAGCACGGTTTCCGGCTCGTTCGGGCTCCAGGCGGGCGCGCAATCGAAGGCCATCATCTTCCTGTTCATGACGCAGGATGCGCTCGACAAATTCCGCAATGCCGACGGCTGGTCGGTCGGCGGCGACGCCTCCGTTGCGCTCGTGAAAATGGGTGCCAACGGCGCGATCGATTCGAACACGGCAACCGCGCCGGTCGAGGTCTTCGTGCTGACCAACGCCGGGTTGATGGGCGACCTGTCGTTGCAAGGCACCAAGGTTTCGCGCCTGAAGATTTGACGCCGAAGGGTTGGCCCCGGCGGTTTGTGTCCGCGGGCCGACTCTGTGAGCGTGACAATGGCTCGACGAGCCGCCGCCGCGTTGGTTGAGGCGGTATAGCGTCTTTGCGGCGGGACACGCAATGTGTCCCGCTGGGCCTAGGGTTGTGGAACGCAACCGTAGTAATGCAGCCATCGCGACAACTGAGTTGCCGCGAGCGCGCCTAGTGCGCTATGCCGGCATCGGCTCATCGCACACGCGGCACAGCCTCTCGCAGTAAAAAAGCCGGCGCTCGCCACGAGCGCCGGCTTCGTTTCTCTCTACTGTTTTCGCCCAATCCCGCTTTGTCTGATCGCGCGAGCAAACCAGACAGCAGCACCGCGCGCCCACTCGCCGCGATCAACGCCCCGAGCTGTCCACCACCTTGAAGCGCGAACGTTTCTGCGCGCGAATCACCGACTGATACGCATCCACGTACTGCTGCGCCATTCGGTGCGACGTGAAGCGCTCCTCGAAGCGCTGTCGCACGCCCGCACGCGACATCTTGTGCAGACGGTTGACCGCCGCGACCGCGCCGATCTCGTCTTCGACGATAAAGCCCGTCAGCCCGTCTTCGAGCACTTCCGGCACCGAGCCGCGGTTGAACGCGACGACCGGTGTGCCGCACGCCATCGCCTCGATCATCACGAGGCCGAACGGCTCCGGCCAGTCGATCGGAAACAGCAGCGCATGCGCGCCCGACAGAAACTCCGCCTTCTGATTGTCCGCGATTTCGCCGATGAACTCGACGTACGGCAAGTCCAGCAGCGGCCGGATATCGCGCTCGAAATATTCGCGATCGGCGGCGTCGACCTTGGCGGCGATGCGAATCGGCATGCCGCAGCGACCGGCAATGCGGATCGCCGTATCGACGCGTTTTTCCGGCGAAATACGGCCGAGAAATGCCAGGTACTTCTGCTCGACCGGCTGCGGCGTGTAGAGATGCTCAGGCAAGCCGTGATAGACGGTGGTGAGCCAACGCGCCTGCGGCAGCGGATGGCGCTGCGCATTCGAAATCGAAATTACCGGCGCCGAGCTGAACGTGTCGAACACCGGCTGCTGTTCGGGTAGGTCGAGACGGCCGTGCATCGTCGTGACGAACGGCGTGTCCTGGCGCTGAAACACCGAGAACGAGTAATAGTCGAGGTGAAAATGCAGGACGTCGAACTGCTCGGCCTGGCGGCGCACCAGTTCCATCAGCAACATATGCGGCGCGACGCGATCGCGAATGCCTGGGTCGAGGCGCAGCGCGCGCGGCCACACCGGCTCCAGTTTCGCACTCGTAACGGAATCGCCGCTTGCGAACAGCGTCACATCGTGGCCGAGCTCGACGAGCGCCTCGGTGATGTACGACACGACGCGCTCCGTGCCGCCGTATAGCTTCGGCGGCACCGATTCGGTCAAGGGGGCGATCTGCGCAATCTTCATAGTTGTCTCCGTGAACTGACGGCTCGTGGCCCGGCTTGTTCCGAGGCCGCGTTTTGCGGCGCCGTCAGTGGCGCCCTTTTGAGCGCCGGTCTTCGATCAGTGCACCGCGGCAGCACGCGCGCACCATAGGCATCGGAGCATTATTCCCTGGCAGGGACTAAAAAGCGCCCGTTATTGCATTTCCTGGGCGCTGTTACATTCAGCTTACAAGCCGCCTGGCACCGAAATAAAGGCCGCATCGCACCGCGCGATTCAGCGCGACGGCCACTTCCAGGCCGGCATGTCGCGCTCGTCGGCGTCCGCGAGACGCGTGGCGCCGAAATGCTTTTCCAGCACCAGCGATTCGCTCGCGTCCTCGCGTTCGAGCGCCGCGATCAGCCGCGCTGCATGCGATACGACGAGGACCTGCGAGTGCGCGGCGGCCCGCGCGATCAGCCGCGCGAGCGCCGGCAGCAGATCGGGATGCAAACTGGTTTCAGGCTCGTTCAGCACCAGCAGCGCGGGCGGGCGCGGAGTCAACAGCGCGGCGACCAGCAGCAGATAGCGCAAGGTGCCGTCCGACAATTCCGCGCCCTTCAGCGGACGCAGCAGGCCGTGCTGCTGCATCAGCACTTCGAAGCGGCCGTCCTGCGAGGCAATCTCGAGCCGCGAGCCGGGAAAGGCGTCGTCGATCGCAGCGTCGAGCGCCGTCGAATCGCCGATTTCGCGGATGGTTTGCAACGCGGCGGCGAGGTCCGCGCCGTCGTCGGAGAGCACCGGCGTATGCGTGCCGACTTGCGGCATGCGCGCGGGGGCGTCGACGTCGGTCCGGAAGTGATCGTAGAAGCGCCACGAGCGGATCTGTTCGCGCACCGCGATCATCTCGGGCGCGGAGCGCGGGTCGGCGAACTCCGTCATCATGCTGTCGAAACTCGCAACCGGCTGCGGCACCGTTTGCCACTCGCCGCTTTCGTCGCGCGTGCGTAACGCCGGACCCTGCCTGTCGACGAGCAATGCGGACGGCCGCAGCACCGGCCCGCTCCAGATGCATTCGCGCTTGACGACGGGATCGAGCATAAAACGGGTGCTCTTATTGAGCAGCGGCAGCCCGAGATCGATCGCATAACTAAACTGCTCGCCCGCGAAACCGAGCCTGAGACTCACCGGCGTCTTGCGTGCCGTGGGTTCAACCTCGAATTCGCCGCTCAGCACGCCGCGCGAAAAGCGTTCGGGACCGGCCCATAAGGTGGACGGCAGGCCGCCTTCCCGCGCGAGCGACGTAATCACGCCGCCGCGCGCCGTTTCCGCAAGCAGACGCAGCGAACGGTAGACGCTCGATTTGCCGCTGCCGTTCGCGCCGGTAATGACGTTCAGCCGGCCGAGCGGCACGATTAATTCGCGCAAAGATCGGTAGCCCGCGATGGCGAGCGCACTCAGCACGCGGCCATCCGAAGATACGAGGCTTGCGGGCGCACGCGCGCCTTGCTGGCCGACAACCTCCGCTGCCCGAGGCTGAAGGTTGCGTATTGCCGCAAGCTCATTACCTGTGCCCTCCGCCCGCGGCCGGTCTTTGTATCGGCACGCTGCGCAGGTCGCGCAGGAAGCTGTCGCGCCACACGCCCAGGTCGTTCTTGCGCAGCGCCGCCATGTTGATCTCGTGACGCCGCTGCCGTGCATCGAGCGGCATTTGCAGCGCCCGCTGCAACGCCTCGCACATGCCGATCGCATCGTGCGGATTGACGAGCAGCGCGCCCGTCAACTCCGCCGCCGCGCCCGCGAAAATCGACAGCACGAGCACGCCGGGATCGTCCGGGTTTTGCGCGGCGACATATTCCTTTGCGACCAGGTTCATGCCGTCATGCAACGGCGTGACGAAACCGATCTGCGACTCGCGAAACAGCGACATCAGTTTCCAGCGGTCGTATTGCTGATTCAGATAACGGATCGGCGTGTAGTCGAGGCCCGAATAGCGGCCGTTGATACGCCCCGCTTCGTACTCCAGATCTTGGCGGATCTTCTGATAGGTCGCGACGTCCGACCGCGTGGGCGGCGCGATCTGCACGAGCGTGACGTTGCCGCGCCATTCCGGAGAACGTTCCAGCAGATGCTCGAACGCGCGAAAACGTTCGACGAGCCCCTTCGAATAATCGAGCCGGTCCACGCTCATGATCAGCTTGCGGCCTTCCAGGCTCTGCTTCAGGTCGAGCACGTGCTGACGGCTTTCGTAGCGCTTGGCCTGTTCGGCGATCTCGTCGGGAAACACGCCGATGCGGTAAACGCCCGTGCGCAGCTTGCGGCCGAACGCCTCCACCATGCCGTTCGACACCGTGCCGCGCGCGTGGCGCGTCACGTAGTCGTGAAACGCCTCTTCGTCGGTCGCGGTCTGGAAACCGAGCAGGTCATAGCACGACAGCGACTTCACCAGCTCCTCGTGCGGCGGAATATTCAGCAGGATTTGCGGCGACGGAAACGGAATGTGCAGGAAAAAGCCAATGCGATTCGTGATGCCCTCGCTGCGCAGCGCCTCGGCGAACGGGATCAGATGGTAGTCGTGAATCCAGATGACGTCGTCGGGCTCGAGCAGCTTGATGAGCTTGTGCGCAAGCCACGCGTTGACGCGCCGGTAACCGGCATATTCCTCGCGCTCGTAGCGCGCGAGGTCGTTGCGATAGTGGAACACCGGCCAGAGCGTCGCGTTCGAAAAACCGCGGTAGTACTGGTCGTAATCCTTGCGCGTGAGGCCCACGGTCGCGAAGGTCACCGCGCCGTCCTGTTCGAGCGTGGGTCCCGCGTTGGCGACGGTCTCGCTGACCACGTCGCCGCTCCAGCCGAACCACACGCCTCCCGCGTCTTTCAGCGCGCCGAACACGCCGACGGCGAGGCCGCCCGCCGATCCTTTGGTTTCCGTCGGCGTAGCGACGCGATTCGACACGACGATCAGTCGGCCCATGTTGCAAGTCCTCCTTGTTTCGCGCGGCATCTGCCAGGGTGCAGCCCGCGCCCGCCACGCAGCGGACGCGTCGACATCGTTTTGCATGGTGCACGCCATGCCGCGCCAGGTTTATTCAATGAGTGGACGGTTCGACCCTTTGGCGAACGATCGGTTGCATCGTTTAGCCGGTTGGCCAGGGCAGATAGCGCACGGCGCGCACATTTCAGCGAATTCGGTTGCGCGCTTCCGATCGTCGCAGCACTGCCTGCCAACGTTCCGCGCAGCGTCGCGCGGATTCTGACTTCGCGCTAGGCCGTTTCCTTCACTTTGTGCGGCGACCCAGCCGCCGACGACGGCACAGGCCCAGGCCGGCTTGCCACCGGGTCCGCCTCAGTATGCGCCGCCGTGCTGCCGGCCGGCGTGCGCGTGCCGCGCGGCACCCAGTCGAGCGGTTCGCCCTTGCCGTTTTCGAGTTCCGCCGACACCTCCGCGCGCGCCCGCGGCAAATACTGCGGATAGTGCTTCTGGATGAAGTCGAGCAGCCCCTCGCGCACGCGGCAGCGCAGGTCCCAGTTCAGACCCGAATCGAGCGAACTGACGAGCGCGCGCAACTGCATCGAGCGCTCGGTGCCCTCGGTGACTTGCAGCACCTGCACGCGCCGGTCCCACTCGGGCGCCGCCTCCACAATGCGCGCCAGCTCCTCGCGCAACGGCGCGAGCGGCATCCGGTAGTCGACATACAGAAACACCGTGCCGATGATCTGCGAACTGCTGCGCGTCCAGTTCGAAAACGGATTCTCGATGAACCATTGCAGCGGCACGATCAGCCGCCGCTGGTCCCACAGACGCACCGACACATACGTCCCGGTAATCTCCTCGATGCGCCCCCACTCGCCCTGAATCACGACGACGTCGTCGAGCCGGATCGGCTGCGACAGCGCGATCTGCAAACCCGCGATCAGATTGCCGAGCACCGGCCGCGCGGCAATACCGGCGACCAGACCGGCGACGCCCGCCGACGCCAGCAGGCTCGCTCCGATCTGCCGCACGTTCGGAAACGTCATCAATGCGCCGCCGACGCCGACGATCACGATCACCAGCATCACCGAGCGCGCCAGCACCCTCGCCTGCGTATGGATGCGGCGCGCGTGGAGATTGTCGGCGGTATCGAGCGGATGGGCCTGAATGATCGCCTCGCCGATCGCCGCCGCCGAGCGCACCGACAGCCACGTCAATGCGCCGATCAGCGCAATGGCCGCGGCGTCGCGCAACGGGCCGATAAAGGTGAGCGTGTCCGGCGCCTCCCACCAGACGGCTTCGAGCGAGAGAATCAGCAGAACGAACAGCGACGGCTTGTCGATGTAGCGCAGCACGACACTCGTGAGCGGATAAGGCCGCGCGATCCGCGTGACGATGCGCGCGCCCACGCGGTGCACGCCGATCGCGATCAGCACGGCGATGACCGAGACCAGCAACGCGCCGGGCCAGGTATGCAGCGGCGCTTCGGCGATGTGGTCCAACTGGTCGAGTCGATCGAAAAAAGCCATATAGGACAGTTTCCTCCTCGCTTGGATGGGGACAGGCCGGCCGCGTGTGACGCGGCGACGGCGTAGAGATGAGGCGCCCGGCCGGCACGCCCGCGAAAGCGCGGATCAAACGATGCGCCCCGCTATCAAAGCCGGCTGCGACCGCGCAAAGCGGCGCCCCGGCTCATGTTGAACGCGTGCACGGCATTCGGCGCACGCGGTGAGCAAACTCAGTGACAAAAAACCCGTGACAAAAACCCATGACAAAACAACAAAGCTGGCACCCCGCACGCCCCGCGGCACGAGGCCGCAAACCGCGCCAGCTCGAATCAAATCAACTCAAATCAGCTTCCGCTTTTGCAAGGAAACGCCTTGCCGAGCCCCAGCGAAATCGCCGTGCTCGCGTTATAGCCCGCCACAATCGGATTTTCCGCGATGTACTTGCGCACCGCATCCGTCAACTGCGCCGAACGCGCGTCTTGCGGCAAGCAGAAGTATTGGCCGACGCGCGGCCCGGTCGTGCCGCCGATTGCGTCGATCGTGTTGAAAATGCCGTCGGCGGCGCCTTCGATGTACGCGGCGCACGCACTGCGCGACGCCACGTCGGTCTTCGTGCACAGCTTGTTGAGGTCGCCTCCCGTAAACGCGGCCGCCGACAACGGTACGGCAAACGCGCTGGCGAAAATCAAAGCCCGCAGCATGGTGTTCCTTTCCAGGTCGTTTATCAGGCGGTCTGTTGCCGCATCCCGAGGGCGCGCACACGAGAGGCGCGCCAAAGTCGTCATTCTGCACTGTTTTACGGGGCCGCAGCAGGCAGCCGCCGCTATCTTCAGGCATATAAAGCGGCAAAACGCGCACCAGCAGCGTCGCCGTGCGCCTTACTTCTGCTGCATCTGTTGCAGGCGGGCGGTGAGGCCCTCGACCACGTCCGGCTCCTTGTAGGTCTTCGCGAAATCGAGCGCGGTCAGGCCGATCTGGTTCTTCACGGTCAGGTCCGCGCCGTTGTCGAGCAGCAGCTTCACCGTCGACACATGGCCGCCGCGCGCGGCCATCATCAGCGGCGTGGTGCCGTTCGGGGAGCCGGCGTCGACGTAAGCCGAATGGTCGAGCAGCAGTTTCACGATGTCGTCGTGGCCGTTCGCGGCGGCGTAGTGCAGCGGCGCCCAGCCTTTCTTGTTGACTTCGGCGTCTTTCGCGATCAGTTGCTTGACGAATTCCAGGTCGCCGTTCAGCGCGGCCATCATCATCGCGTTCTCGCCCGCCTTGTCCTCGATTTCAACGTTGGTCTTCGGATTCGCGAGCAGCGCGGCGCCGACCTTGTCCGACTTCTCGCGCGCGGCGAGGACCAGCAGCGGCATGCCCTGGTTGTCGACGCTGTTCGGATCCATGCCCTTCGCGAGCAATTTCTTCACGCCGTCCACGTCGTCGAATTTCACCGATTTGATCAGCGAGTCGATCGGCGCGGCTACAGCCGGCGCGGCGATCAGCGAGCTCAGCGCGGCACAGGCGAATGTGGCGGCCAAGGCGGCGCGCGACAAACCGCGGCGGACGGACGAGCTTGCCGTGGCCATCGCGTCAGCGGGATGCGGTGTGCGGGTTAATGTGAAATATGTCATATTTTACTTTAGGGCTAAGCCCTATCCTATTGATTTATTTACCTTTTCTACGCGCCAGCCGGCGCGGGAATCTTGAAAAGGCGGAAGAAGTTTCGCGTCGTCGCGGCGGCGAGCGCCTCGTCCGTCATCTCGCGCTGCTGCGCGATGAAACGTCCGACATAACTCACGTACGCAGGTTCATTGGGCTTGCCGCGATACGGCACGGGCGCCAGATAAGGCGAATCGGTCTCGATGAGCAGCCGCTCCAGAGGCACGCGACGCGCGACGTCCTGCACGTCCGTCGCGCTCTTGAACGTGACGATGCCCGACAGCGAGATGTAAAAATTTTGCGCAAGCGCCTGCTCGGCGACGCTCCACGGCTCCGTGAAGCAATGCATGACGCCGCCCGGCTCGCTCGCACGCTCCTCGGCCATGATGCGCAGCGTGTCTTCCGACGAAGAACGCGTATGGATGATGAGCGGCTTGCCGGTCGCATGCGCGGCGCGGATGTGCGTGCGAAAGCGCTCGCGCTGCCATTCCATATCGGCGATCGAGCGGCCTTCCAGGCGGTAATAGTCGAGCCCCGTTTCGCCGATCGCGACCACTTTCGGATGTTCGGCCAGCTCGACCAGTTCGGCGACGCTCGGCTCGCGCATGTCCTCGTGATCGGGATGCACGCCCACCGACGCATAAACGTTGTCGTGCCGGCTCGCGATCTCGAGAACCGACGGCAGCGTTTCCAGATCGACCGACACGCACAGCGCATGCGTGACCGCGTGGCTGCGCATGTTCTCGAGCACCTGCGGCAGACGGTCGGCGAGTCCTTCGAAATTGATGTGACAGTGTGAATCGACAAACATGACGATGTCCTGCAAAGGAATGCCTGAGGCGGATCAGCTTGCCGCGCCGTGCGCGTCGAGCCGCTTGCCGAGAATCACCAGATCGCGCTCGACGCCGTCCAGCACGGCCACGCGCGGCAGCGACCCCCACGTGTCGAAGCCGAAACCCCGAAAGAGCCGCAGGCTCGCGTCATTGTGGCCGAAGATGAAACCGAGCACGGTGTCGATGCCGAGCGCCGGCGCCGCCGCGAGCGAAGCCGCCAGCAACTGCTTGCCGAGGCCCTTGCCGCGCGCGCGCTCGTCCAGATAGATGCTGACTTCCGCGGTGCGCTGATAGGCCGGACGGCCGTAAAAGTCCGAAAAGCTGAGCCAGCCGAGCAGGCGGCCGGGCGCTTCGGCGTCGTCGACGACCCACAGCGGACGTTTCTGCGGCCCGTGCGCATGAAACCATGCCAACCGGCTCTCGACGCTGACCGGCTCCAGATCGGCCGTCACCTGGCGCGACGCGACCGTCGAGTTGTAAATGGCGACGATCGCGGGCAGATCGTCGAGCGTGGCATCGCGGTAAGACAGGCTCATGGTGCTTTCGGATTGGAATGAGAGGCTGGGTAAAAAAATCAGAAACGGTTCTTCAGACGACGCTTGCGGCATGGACGGCATGGCGCTTCGTGAGCGTCATGCAAAAAGCTCGCGGTAGCCCAGAAACAGCTCCTCGAACACAAGCCGCGCGTTCAACGGATGATTTTCGACCGCGCGCTGCCGCGTCACGGTCCGCATGAAGCGCGCGAACGCGCTCGCGTCAGCCTGCGACGCGCAACGCGTCAACGCCGCCGACGCCTGCGGAAAGTAGCGCGGCGCGCCGGCCGCGCGCTGGGCGAGCAGATCGTACATCCAGCGCTGCAGCCAGCCGAGCACGAGCGGCACCGGCAGCTTCTGCAGCGCCTCGCCGCACGCAAAGGCGTCGCACTCGGGGCCCGCAGCGAGCTGCTTGAGCGTCCAGTCGCGCAGCGTGCGGTTTTCGTCGCTGGCGAGGGCGAGCGCGGTGAGCGGCGCGCCGCCCGCCTCGGCGAGCAGCGCCGGCGCTTCGGACACGCCTTGCGCCGCGAGCCATTGGGTGGCGGCTTCGGGCGACGGCATGCTCATCGGCCATTGGCGGCAACGGCTGATGATGGTCGGCAGCAACCGGTCGACGCGTGCCGACACCATCAGGAACACGACGCCCGCCGGCGGCTCCTCGAGCGTCTTCAGCAGCGCGTTGGCCGCGGCGATGTTCAGCCCTTCGGCCGGATACAGCACGACCACGCGGGCGCCGCCGCGATGCGAGCCCACGCCAACGAAGTCGAGCAAGCCGCGAATCTGCTCGATCTTGATCTCCTTGCTGGGTGCGCGCGTTTTCTTGCCCTCGTCGGCGTCGGCCTTGTCGGCTTTATCCGCTTTGTCGTCGGCGCCGTAGCCGAGGCCGGCCTCGGCGGCCAGCGCCTCGGGCACCACGATCCGGTAATCGGGATGGTTGCCTTGCACGAACCAGTTGCACGCGACGCACGCGCCGCACGGCTCGCCGTTCTCGCGCTGGTCTTCGCACAACAGGCCCTGCGCGAGGTGCTGCGCGAAGCGCAGCTTGCCGATGCCCGCCTGGCCATGCAGCAGCAACGCATGCGGCCAGTGGCCGCGCAACTGCTGCAGGCGGTTCCAGTCATCGGCTTGCCACGGATAAATCATCGTTTGTCTTTTCGAATCAATCGGTTGGGGGCGTTATTTGATGCTTTTCCGGAGCTTTGGCGTGCGCTCGCCTGGATTTGACATTACTAATGCAAAATCAAAGACTTGCAATCAACTCTTCAAGCTGCTTCTGGATGCGGACAATGCTCTGCGAAGAGTCAATGATAGCGAAACGATACGGTGCTTCTTCCGCCCGGCGCAGATATTCGGCCCGCGTGCGCTCGAAAAAAGCCGCCGATTCGCTCTCGAAGCGATCCGGATCGCGCGCCGCGCTGCGCCGTTCGTTGGCGATTTCCGGCGCGAGGTCGAACAGCACGGTCAAATCCGGCTGGAAGCCGCCCTGCACCCACCGCTCGAGCGTTTCCAGCTTGTCGCGCGGCAGCCCGCGCCCGCCGCCCTGGTAGGCAAAGGTCGCGTCGGTGAAGCGGTCGGACAGCACCCAGTCGCCGCGTGCGAGCGCCGGCTCGATCACTTCCGCCAGATGCTGGCGGCGCAGCGCGAACATCAGCAGCGCCTCGGTTTCGAGATCCATCTTTTGATGCAGCACGATTTCGCGGATCTGCTCGCCAAGCGGCGTGCCGCCGGGTTCGCGCGTCATGACGACCGCGCGGCCGGTGGCCGCCACCTTCTGTTCCAGCCGCTCGCGGAACCAGGCGAGATGAGTCGTCTTGCCGGCGCCGTCTATGCCCTCGAACGTGATGAATTTGCCGCGCGCCATTTATTGCCCTCGAATGTATTTGTCCACGGCCTTGTTGTGATCGCCAAGGTTGTCGGAAAAGATGCTGCTGCCGTCGCCGCGCGACACGAAGTACAACGCGCTCGTTTGCGCCGGGTTCAGCGCCGCCTGCAGCGACGCGACGCCGGGCAGCGAAATCGGCGTGGGCGGCAGGCCCATGCGCGTGTAGGTATTGTAGGGAGTGTCCGTCTGCAGGTCTTTTTTGCGGATGCGGCCCGCGTAGCTCTCGCCCATTCCGTAGATCACAGTCGGGTCGGTCTGCAGCGGCATGCCCACGCGCAGACGGTTCGCGAACACGGCCGCGACCATCGGACGGTCCGACTTCTTGCCGGTTTCCTTTTCGATGATCGAAGCCATGATGAGCGCCTCGTACGGCGTCTTGTACGGCAGGTTCGGCGCCCGCGCGAGCCATGCTTCATCGAGACGCACGCGCATCAGACGATACGCGCGGCGATACACGTCGAGGTCGCTCGTGTTCTTGTCGAACAGATAGGTGTCCGGGAAAAAGAGCCCTTCGCCGTTGCCGATCGACGCTTCCGGCGCGCCGATCGCGCTCATCAACTGCGCGTCGTTCATCGCGACGCTGTCGTGTTTGAGCGCCGGATTCGCGTCCAGCTCGGCGCGCATGCGCTTGAACGTCCACCCTTCGATGATGGTCGCGACGTATTCGTTGACGTCGCCGCGCGCGATTTTTTGCAGCACTTCGTAGGGCGTCACGCCGGTCTTGAACTCGTAATTGCCGGACTTGAGCTCGCTTTGCAGGCCGAGCAGCCGCGTCATCACGATGAATAGCTCGGGCTCGACCGGCACGCCGCCGCGATTGAGCTGCAGCGTGACGCTGCGCAGGCTGCTGTGCGGTTTGACGGTGACGTCGAGTTGCGCGGGATTCAGCTCGAGCGGGCTGTTGGCCCAGTGGTATCCGCCAGCGATCGCGGCTGCGGCCAGCACGAGGACAATCGAGCCGGCAACCAAACATTTCTTGAAGAGGGACATGAAAACGTGGCAGGGTTGGACTGCATATAATACTTGTTTGCCTTAGCTAAAGTCAGAATTGACTGTTCCCGGAATCCATGAACACACCGCTCGCTACCGCTTCAGGCACTGTCCCAGCTAACCCCGCAGTGCATCCGTCAGCCGCGGCCGTCACGGCGCTGCCGGTGTGGCCGCGTCCGTCCGCCGATGAGTTCGACGCCGCCCTCCAGCACGGCGCCTACGCAGTGCTCACGCAGTTCGGCGTGATCGACGCGACCGGCGACGACGCCGCAAGCTTCCTGCACGGTCAGTTGACGAACGACACGCAGCACCTCGACGCCGCCAACGCGCGCCTCGCGGGCTACTGCTCGGCGAAGGGGCGCCTGCTCGCGTCGTTCCTCACCTGGCGCAGCGGCGACACGCTCCGTCTGCTGGTCTCAAAGGACGTACAGGCGGCGGTGCAAAAGCGCCTCTCCATGTTCGTTCTGCGCGCGAAGGCGAAGCTCGTCGATGCAAGCGGCGAGCTGGCGGTGATCGGCCTCGCGGGCGATGTGCGCAAGGCGCTGTCCGGCGTGTTCGACGCGTTGCCGGACGGCGTGCACGTCAAGGTGGACGGCGCGGCCGGCTCGCTGATTCGCGTGCCGGATGCGTTCGAGCGGCTTCGTTATCTGTGGATCGGGCCGAAGGCGCAGGTCGAAGCGCATCTGCCCTCGCTCGGCGAGAAGCTCACGCAGGTTTCGCCGGCCGTGTGGGACTGGCTCGACATTCGCGCGGGCGAGCCGCGCATCACGCAGCCGGTGGTCGAGCAGTTCGTGCCGCAAATGGTCAATTTCGACGTGCTCGGCGCGGTCAATTTCCGCAAGGGCTGCTACCCTGGCCAGGAAGTGGTCGCGCGCAGCCAGTATCGCGGCACGATCAAGCGGCGCACGTCGCTCGCGAACGTGGCGGGCGAGCTCGATACCGTGAAGGCGGGCGTCGAGCTGTTTCACTCCGACGATCCTGGTCAGCCGTGCGGCATGGTGGTGAACGCGGCGTCGGCGCGGGACGGCGGCGTCGATGTGCTCGTCGAGATCAAGCTCGCGGCGCTCGAAAGCGGCTCGGTGCATCTGGGCGCCGCGGACGGCCCGGCGCTGCGCTTTCTCGCGCTGCCGTACGGACTGCCCTCCGAGGTTTGAACGGCGCTTCGCGGTACGCAGATGAACGGCGCCGTGCGCTCGAAGCACGCGCCGCTTTTTGCCGGCGTCCTCGTCCGACTACTGTTCGCCATTGCGTTTGAAGCAACATTGAAGCAACAACCGGGAGACGCCCCCGATGTGCCTGATCGTGTTCGACTGGCGACCCGATGCGGTCGACGGCCCACTCTTCACGCTTGCCGCGAATCGCGACGAATTTTTCCACCGCACGGCCCAGCCGATCGGCTGGTGGGACGACGCGCGGGGCGTGCTGGCCGGCCGCGATCTGGTCGGCGGCGGTACCTGGCTCGGCATGTCGCGCCACGGACGCTTCGCCGCGCTGACCAACTACCGCGCGCCGCACGACATGCGCGCCGACGCGCCGACCCGCGGCACGCTCGTCAGCGACTGGCTGGCTTGCGCGGAGCCCGCATTTGACGCGGGACGGAATGGCGGCGAAAACCACGACGCGAACGACGGCGAACAGGAAACGCCCCTCGCCTATCTGCGCCGCGTCGCGCAAACGGGCGATCTGTACAACGGCTTCAATCTGCTGGTCGGCGACTGGACGCGTCGCGAGCTCGCCTGGTACTGCAATCGCTCGAATCTGGCGCCCGCGCTGCTCGCGCCGGGCACGCACGGCATCTCGAACGCGATTCTCGACACGCCGTGGCCGAAGCTCGTCAGGAAGCGCGCCGAACTGGGCGCGCTGCTCACGCGCAATTCGATGCCGCCGCTCGAACATCTGATCGACCTGATGCGCGATCCGCGCGTCGCCGCGGACGCCGAGTTGCCGTCCACCGGCATTGCGCTCGAGCGGGAACGGGCGCTGTCTGCGGCGTTCATCGAAACGCCCGGATACGGCACGCGCGGCACGACAGCGCTGCGCGTCGTCGCGAACGGCGAGATGGTCAGCGTCGCCGTGGCCGAGCGTAGCGACGACAACGGCTCACACCGCATCGTCCGGCCAGGCGACTTCGAACGCAGCTTCGCGTTCAACGTCGAGCGGGAAATCGCCTAGTCAGTCCACGCCGAATGCCGCGCGCAATGCCGCGGCGGCATCGGCATGCGCGTGCGCGACCTCGGGCACGAAGCCGCCCATCTTGAAGAACTCGTGGATCATGCCCGGATAGCGCGTGAGCGTCACCGCGTTGCCGTAGCGGCGCAGCTTGTCCGCGTACGCATCGCCTTCGTCGCTGAGCGGATCGTATTCGGCGGTCGCGATCCAGGCCGGCGCGAGGCCGCTGAAATCGGGCGCACCGCGCGTGCCGTCGAGCGGCGCAAAACGCCAGTCGTCGCGATCGCTCGTATCGCGCACATACTGCTCGAAGAACCATTGGATCGTCGTGCCCGACAGCAGGAATCCGTCGGCGAGGCGCGAGTGCGAATCGGTCTGCTGATAACCGGTCGTGCCGGGATAGATCAGCAATTGCAGCGCGAGCGGGATGCCGGCGTCGCGCGCGAGCACCGCGCACACCGTCGCGAGGGTGCCGCCCGCGCTGTCGCCGCCGACCGCGAGCCGGGCCGCGTCGATGCCGAACTCCGCGGCGTGCGTATGCAGCCACGTGAGCGCGTCGAACGCGTCGTCGACGGCGGTCGGGAATTTGTGTTCCGGCGCGAGCCGGTAATCGACCGACAGCACCGCGCACTGGCTGTCGCGCGCGAACATCCGCGCGAGCGCATCGTGCGTGTTCACGCTGCCGACCGTGAAGCCGCCGCCGTGATAGTAGACGAGCGCGGGCGCGGGGTTCGCCCAGCTCGGTTCTTCGGCGTGGTAAAGACGTGCGCCGATCGTCGCGCCGTCGCGCGTCGGAATACGCAGGTCTTCGACGGAGAACATCGGCGCGCTGGCAATCTCGAGAATCGGCGCGCTTTTTTCATACGATGCGCGCGCCGCTTGCGGCGTCATCTCATGGAGCTTCGGGCGCTTTGCGCGCGCGATCATGTCGAGCACCTGCTCGATCTTCGGATTCAACGGCATGTGACGTGAGATGGGTTAAAAAGAACTCGCGGGACGGCTCGGGCGGGCGGCTTCCGTACCGCATTCAAATCTCGCTGGCGCTTCTCACTTCCGGCTTCAGCGACATCGGATCGGTCGGATCGCGCAACTGCTCGATGTCCTCGTGACGCAGCTTGACGGTCGCCATGATGGCCGGGTGCGTGATGATATAGAAGCGCCGTGCTGCGACGGCGTCGAACGTGAGTGCGGCGACCTCGGCCGCGCTCAGCTTGCCCGCTCGCACCGCGCGCTGCAATTGCTTGCCGGCGGCGATCTGCGAGCGCGTCGGGCTGTTTTCGTTGCGCAGATCGGCGGGCCGCATGCGCTCGGCATCCGCGATGCCGGTCGGCGCGAAAGCCGGACACAGCAGCGAGCAGCCGACCTGGGCATTGGCGTCGCGCCCGGCCTGCGCGAGTTGCAGGTCGTGATACAGCGTCTCGGTGAGCGACACGACGGCGTGCTTCGACGCGTTGTAGACGCCCATCGCAGGCGGCGACAACAGCCCCGCCACCGACGCCGTATTGACAATATGCGCCGGCTCGTTCTGCGCGAGCATGAGCGGCGCGAACGCGCGCACGCCGTGGGCGACGCCCATCACGTTCACGCCGAACACCCAGGCCCAGTCGTTCGCCGAACTCTCCCACAGGAAGCCGCCCGAGCCCACGCCCGCATTGTTGAAGAGCAGATGCACCTTGCCGAACGCATCGAGCGCGGCCTGGGCAAGCGCTTCGACCTGCGCCGCGTTCGATACGTCGGTCGGCACGCCGATCGCGTCGGCGCCCGCGGCGCGCAATGCATCGACGGTCTGGGCGAGCGCCTCGGGGTTCACGTCCGCGAGCACGAGCTTCATGCGAAGCGCCGCGGCTCGTTGCGCGAATGCCTGGCCGAAGCCGCTCGCCGCGCCGGTGATGACCGCGACCCTGGCGGGAAATTCGAACATCTGGGGACTCCTTTTTGCGTGGGGCTTGATGCGTGGCTTTTGAATGTGTGATTCGCGATGCGCGACTTTGGCTGCCGTGACTTCGGCTGCGTGCCGTTTGATGCCTGATTTTGCCGCATGCCTTCAATGCGCGACTTCCGCGCAACGCAACGCATCGACAAACGGATCAATGAGCGACTCGCGCGTCCCACCTCACGCTTCACTCACCGAGCCGAGCCTCACTCAAATCAGCTTCACCAACTGCTTGCCGAAGTTCTTGCCCTTCAGCAAACCAATGAAAGCCTCCGGCGCGGCATCGAGCCCTTGCGCGATGGTCTCCCGATATTGCAGCTTCTTCTGTGCGACGAGCGTGCCGAGTTCGTTGAGCGCTTGCGGCCAGACGTCCATATGCTCGGTCACGATGAAGCCTTGCACCAGCAGACGCTGCGTCAGTATCAGCGACGGGTGCTTGAGCGGCACCGGCTGACCGTCGTAGCCCGCGATGTATCCGCACACCGCGATGCGCCCCGACGGGTTCATGCGCGCGAGCGTCGCGTCGAGCACTTCGCCGCCGACGTTCTCGAAGCAGCCGTCGATGCCGTCCGGCGTCGCCGCCTTCAGGTCCTGATACAGATTGCCGGCCTTGTAGTCGACGCAGGCGTCGAAGCCGAGCGTCTCCACGACGTAGCGGCATTTCTCGACGCCGCCGGCGATGCCCACCGCGCGCGCGCCGGCCTGCTTCGCCAGTTGGCCGACGACGCTGCCCACCGCGCCGCTCGCCGCGCTGACCACCACGGTCTCGCCCGCCTTGGGCGCGATGATCCGGTTCAATCCATACCATGCCGTCACGCCCGGCATGCCGACGGGTCCGAGATAGGCCGACAGCGGCACGTGCGTGTCGTCGACTTTCTGCACGCCCGCGCCGTCCGACGTGCCGTATTCCTGCCAGCCGAATATGGCGACGACCTTGTCGCCGACCGCGAACTTCGGGTTCTTCGACTCGATCACTTCGCCGACCGTGCCGCCGATCATCACTTCGTCGAGCGGCTGCGGCGCCGCGTACGACTTGCTGTCGTTCATGCGGCCGCGCATGTACGGATCGAGCGACAGGTAGTGATTGCGCACGCGGATTTCGCCATCGGCAAGCGGCGCGAGCGGCGTCTGCACGAGACGGAAGTTGTCGGGCGTGACAGCGCCTTGCGGACGCGAAGCGAGCAGGAACTGGCGGTTGATTTGTGGCATGTCGATCGTCTCCTTGGGTTGTGGATTGTGGACTACCGATTACGAATCAGCGACGGCGTGTTGCGCTCGCCGACGGCATGTTCGGGCATGTTGCCGCCTCGCACCTTGCCACTCGCTCAACCGTCGCTAGGACCGGGTTTCGCCGACGGGTCGCTGCGCAAGCGCTGGCGCGTCACGTCGCGGCCCACGGCGAGGCGACGCATGTATTTGAACGTGCCGAGCGCCTTGCCGACGAAGTGGCCTTCGCTATCGCGGATCTCACCTTCGCAATAGGCCATGGTGGTCGAGCGGTGCAGCACGCGCGCCGTCGCGCGCAACTCGCCGCGGCCTGGCTGCATGAAGTTGACCTTCATCTCGACCGTGACCACGCCGACACCGTCGCCGGCGAGACTGCGCGCGGCCATCGCGAGCGCGACGTCGGCGAGCGTCATCGTGACGCCGCCGTGCGCGACGTCCCAGGTGTTCATATGCTCGGGCAAGAGGGACAGCACCACTTCGCTGGCGCCGTCCGCAGCGGAAACGAGCCGTGCGCCGAGCCGGTCGACGAAGGGACTTTCGGGCAACGACGCGCCGCCCGCAGTAGATGAAGATGAATCGGTCATTGCGGCTTTCGGTTTTCCTTGTCTTGACGTGCGGCGGCGCGTGCGCGTGTGCGCTGATGCACCGGCGATGCGGGCACCTTCATGCACGCGCGACGCGACGCGCCGGAAGAGAAGAAATGATACCTGCTATGGCGTTTCGCAGTGGGAGCGAGGCGTGTGTTTGTCTGCCGCCGACGCATATGCCGACGCCCGCGCCGTCATCGCTGTCGCAAGCCGTCCGAGCCGGCGCAGCGCGTCGTCGGCGAGATCGAGATCGGTGCTGGGACAACTGAGGCGAATGAAGTGATCGAAGCGGCCCGCGTTCGAGAACACGGTGCCCGGCATCACGCGAATGCCCTCTTTCAGCGCGGCGTCGAAGAAATCGGCCGACGACACCTCGCGCGGCAGCTCGATCCAGAAGAAAATGCCGCCCGCGGGCGGCGTGAACCGCGTGCCCTCGGGAAAGGACGCGCCCAGCGCCGCCGCCATCCGCTCGCGCTGCATCCTCAGCCGGTCGCGCAAGCGCCGCAGATGCCGCTCATACGCGTTGGTCTGCAGAAACTCCGCGAGCACGACTTGCGACAACTGCTCGTTGTGACGCGACTGCGCGAATTTCAGCATGCCGATACGCGGATGCCAGCGCCCGCCGTTGATCCAGCCGATGCGCATGCCCGGCGCGAGCGTCTTGTTGAACGACGTGCAATGGATCACGGTGCCGTCGCTGTCCCAGGCCTTCAGCGAGCGCAGCGGCTGCGCGCTGTCGACCAGTTCGCGATACGGGTCGTCCTCGATCAGCGCGATGCCTGCCCGCGCGCACAACTCGACGAGCCGTGCCTTGTGCGCGTCGGGCATCACGCTGCCGAGCGGATTTTGCAGGTTCGGCACCGCGACCACGGCCTTGATGTCGGGATGCGTTTGCAACGCGAAGTCGAGCGCCTCGATGGCGAGCCCCGTGCTCGGGCTCGCGGGAATTTCGAGCGCGCGCAGCCCGAGACTCTCGAGCGCCTGCAACAGGCCGAAGAAACACGGCGATTCGACGGCGACGGTGTCGCCCGGTTGCGTGACTGCCCGCAACGCCAGGTTGACCGCCTCGATGCCGCCGTGCGTCATGATGATGTCGTCCGCGCCGACCTGGATGCCCGCGTCGAGCGCACGGCGCGCGATGATCGCGCGCAACGCCGGATCGCCCTGATCCGGCCCGGCTGTGGTCAACAGCGTCGGCCGTCGGCGCAATGCGCGCAGCGCGGCTTTCTGCAACGCGTCGGTCGGATAGAGATCTGGCGAGGCGGTCGCGCCGCCCAGATTGAACGCGTCCGGATAGCGCTGATATTGCGAGACGATCGTCGAAATGACCGAGTGAATGCCGACGAACTGCGCGGCGCGAGGCATCGTTGCGAGGTCCGGTTCCGATGCGGCGGGCAACGCGGCGTTTTGCGACGCGCGCACGAAATAGCCGGCGCGCGGCTGCGCCTCGATCAACGCCTCGCGTTCGAGCACGCGATAACTCTCGGTGGCGGTCGCGAGGCTCACGCCGTGACGCTGCATGAAGGCGCGCATCGACGGCATGCGCTCGCCGGGGCGCAGCACGCCATTGCGAATCGCGCGGCGATAGTGCGCGGCCAGTTGGCGGTAAAGCGGTTCGCTCGCGGTGGCATCGTTCGAGGACGCCGGGAGTGCATGAGGCGCGAGGGGCATGCTGGTGTGCGCGTGCATGGGCTTTTGTGCTTGCGTTCAGGTTGATCGGCTCATGAGCCGATGGTGCGCACGGTCCGCGTGCGGCAACAGATACACATCGACCTCATTTCGACCGATACAGCGTATCAAAGAGCCGCGTTGTACCGGTGCAGATCGTCGGCGACTGCGGCTGTTTTCCGCGGCAGCGGGTCAATAAGCTGAATGGCATGCAAACGCACCAAAGGAAACGTTATGTCAGCTCACGCCAACATCAATGTGTGCCGTCTCGCCGCGGGCCAGGTCGCGCTGCACGACCTGCGCGCGAGGAGCGCCGTCGTCGCGGTCGAAGGCGATCTGCAGCTCGTCGTCCGCGATCATTCGCTGTCGTGGCTCGGCGACGCGGTTCCGTCGATATCGATCATGCTTAGCGAAGGCGAGTGCTTCGTGCCGACCGAACGCAGCATGGTGTCGATCAGCGCGTTGCATGGAAAAGCCGCGGCGTTCGCACTGCCCGCATCGCATGCAGCAGCTAGAAGCAATACGCAGCACGCGAATGGGATTCGCCAACTCGCCGCGTTTCTCAAAGCGACGCTGCGGCGCGCGGCCTGATGCGTTGCCGCGCGCAGCCCGTCGCCCGCTACAATGCATGACCCCATCCGCTCTTCGAGGTGCCGGTCATGTCCTTTGTCCGCAAGCTGTTCGGCGCGAGTCTGTTGCGCGTCGCCGCGTTGTGCGCGGTTCTCACGCTGACGCTCAGCGGCTGCGCGGGGCTGTTCGGCGGCGACCCGTTGCGCGTGAGCGTGGCAGGCATCGAACCGCTCGAAAGCCAGGGTCTGGAAGTGCGCTTTAACGTCAAGCTGCGCGTGCAGAATCCGAACGAATCGGCGGTGAGCTTCAACGGCGTGTCGCTCGATCTCGAACTGAACGGCCACTCTTTTGCGAGCGGCGTCAGCGATCAAGCCGGCACCGTGCCGCGCTATGGCGAAACGGTGCTGAACGTGCCGTTGACGGTGCCCGCATTCGCCGCGGTGCGCCAGGCCTTTGCGTTTGCCGGGGCCGCGCAGTCGGGACAGGTTCCGTATATTCTGCGCGGCAAGCTGGCGGGCGGCCCGTTCGGCACCGCGCGTTTCGTCGATCAGGGCATGCTCAGCCTGCCGATGTCAGGCGCCGGCATGCCGTAATCACGCGACCTCAGACCACTTCAAAGAGGCCCGCCGCGCCCTGCCCGCCGCCGATGCACATCGTCACCACGACGAGCTTCGCGCCGCGCCGCTTGCCTTCGATCAGCGCATGTCCCGCGAGGCGCGCGCCCGACACGCCATACGGATGGCCCACCGCAATCGCGCCGCCGTTCACGTTCAAGCGCTCCTGGTCGATGCCGAGTTTGTCCGCGCAATACAGCACCTGCACGGCGAACGCTTCGTTCAGTTCCCACAGGTCGATGTCCCCGACTTTCAGACCGGCCTGCTTCAGCAGCTTGGGCACCGCGAAAACCGGGCCGATGCCCATCTCGTCCGGTTCGCAGCCGGCCACCGCGAAGCCGCGGAAAATGCCGAGCGGCTGCAGCCCTTCGCGTTCCGCGAGCTTCGCGTTCATCACCACGCAAGCCGACGCGCCATCGGAAAACTGGCTCGCGTTGCCCGCGGTAATCACGCCGCCGGGCAGCGCCGTGCGAATCTTCGATACGCCTTCGAGCGTCGTGTCCGCGCGAATGCCCTCGTCGCCGCTGACGGTGACTTCCTTCGTATAAAGACGCCCCGTTGCCTTGTCGGCGACGCCCGCGAGCACCGTCAACGGCACGATCTCGTCGTTGAAGCGGCCGGCTTCGAGCGCGGCCGCGGCGCGCTGCTGCGAGCGCACGCCGTATTCGTCCTGACGTTCCTTCGAAATCGAATAGCGTTTGGCGACGTTCTCGGCGGTCTGCAACATCGACCAGTAGATTTCCGGCTTGTTCTCGCTGAGCCAGCCTTCGGTCATCATGTGGCGGTTCATCTCGTTCTGCACGCACGAGATGGATTCCACGCCGCCCGCGACGAACACATCGCCTTCGCCGGCGATCACGCGCTGCGCGGCGAGCGCGATAGTTTGCAATCCCGACGAACAGAAACGGTTGACCGTCATGCCCGGCACGCTAACCGGCAAGCCCGCGCGCAACGCGATCTGCCGCGCGATGTTCATGCCCGTCGCGCCTTCCGGATTCGCGCAGCCCATGATCACGTCTTCGATGCGCGCCGGGTCCAGCTTCGCGCGCTCGACCACGGCCTTCGTCACGTGGCCGCCGAGCGTCGCGCCGTGAGTCATGTTGAAACCGCCGCGCCACGACTTGGCGAGCCCCGTGCGGGCGGTCGATACGATTACGGCGTCAGTCATGCGAATCTCCTGCGTGTCAATGTCGATGGTGGCGCATGCGCTCATGCGCTAATGCGCGCGAGTGACCCGCGCCACCTTTGTCGTTCGATGCGAGCGTCTTGCGTCTACGCGTCAGCTCAGCCGTTAAACGTGCGGCCCTGCGCCGCGAGTTCGGCGATGCTCGGCGCAAGCTGCCACGCGTCGCCGTTCGGCTGCGATGCGTAGCGGCGTATCGCGCGCTCGACGTTGTAAAGGCCGACGGTATCCGCGTACAGCATCGGACCGCCGCGATAAAGCGGGAAGCCGTAGCCGGTCAGATAGACCATGTCGATGTCCGACGCTTTCGACGCAATGCCTTCCTCGAGGATCTTCGCGCCTTCGTTCACGAGCGCGAACACGAGGCGCTCGACGATTTCATCGTCGCCGATCTTGCGCCGCTCGCTACCGGTTTCCTTCGAATAAGCGACGATCATTTCGTCCACCATTTTCGACGGATACGCGGTGCGGTCGCCCGCCTTGTAGTCGTACCAGCCGCCGCCGGTTTTCTGGCCGAAGCGCCCGCTCTCGCACAAACGGTCGGCGATTTTCGAGTAATGCATGTCAGGCTGTTCCTGATAGCGGCGCTTGCGGATCGCCCAGCCGATGTCGTTGCCCGCCAGGTCGCTCATGCGGAACGGTCCCATTGCAAAGCCGAATTTTTCGATGGCCCGATCGACCTGCGCAGGCAGCGCGCCTTCTTCAAGCATGAAGAGCGCCTGGCGGATGTACTGCTCGATCATCCGGTTGCCGATAAAGCCGTCGCACACGCCCGAAACAACCGCGGTCTTCTTTATCTTTTTCGCGAGCTTCATGACGGTGGCGAGCACGTCTTTCGCGGTCTTCTCGCCACGCACCACTTCGAGCAGCTTCATCACATTGGCCGGACTGAAGAAGTGCGTGCCGACGACGTCCTGCGGACGCTTCGTGAACGCGGCGATCTTGTCGACATCGAGCGTGGACGTATTCGACGCGAGAATCGCGCCCGGCTTCGCGATTTCATCAAGACGCCTGAATACCTGCTCCTTGACGCCGAGTTCCTCGAACACCGCTTCGACGATCAGGTCGGCGTTTTTCAGGTCGTCGTAGGAAAGCGTGGTCGTGATGAGCGCCATGCGCTCCTGCAGCGCCTCGGGCTTGAGCTTGCCCTTCTTCACGCTCGCTTCGTAATTGTTGCGGATCGTTGCAAGGCCACGCTCGAGCGCGTCCTGCTTCATCTCGAGCAGCGTGACCGGAATGCCCGCGTTGATGAAGTTCATCGCGATGCCCCCGCCCATCGTGCCCGCGCCGATCACCGCGACCTGGCGGATCTCGCGCACCGGCGTATCGGCCGGCACATCGGGAATCTTGCTCGCCGCGCGTTCAGCGAAGAACGCATGGCGCAGCGCGCGGCTCTCGGGCGTTTGCACGAGCGCGACGAAGCACTCGCGCTCGAATGCGAGGCCCTTGTCGAAGCCGTTTTTCACGCCGGCCTCGACCGCGTCGATACATTTGAGCGGCGCGGGAAAATTCTTCGCGATAGCCGCGACGCTGTTACGCGCGAACTGAATGAAGCCCTCGGCATTCGGATGCTCGATCTTGCGATCGCGCACTTTCGGATGCGGGCCTTGTTTCGCGCCGACCTTGCGCGCAAACGCGAGCGCGGCTTGCGTGAGATCGCCTTCGGCGAGTTCGTCGAAGAGACCGGAACCGGCCAGTTTCTGCGAGTCGACCGGCGCGCCCGACACGATCATGTTGAGCGCGCTTTCGAGGCCGATTGCGCGCGGCAGACGCTGCGTGCCGCCCGCGCCGGGCAGAATGCCGAGCTTCACTTCGGGCAATGCGATCTGCGCGCCGGGCGCGGCGATGCGGTAATGCGCGCCGAGCGCCAGTTCGAGGCCGCCGCCCATCGCGACGCTGTGAATGGCCGCAACCACCGGCTTGGCGCTCCCTTCCACGGTCTTGATGACGGTGGCGAGCGTCGGCTCCTGGGTCGCCTTCGGCGTGTTGAATTCGGTGATGTCGGCGCCGCCCGAGAAGGCCTTGCCCGCGCCCGTCAGCACGACGGCCTGGATGGCCGGATCGTTTTGCGCGCGCTCGATGCCTTCGACGATCCCCGCGCGCGTCGACAGGCCGAGGCCGTTGACGGGAGGATTGTTCAGCGTGATGACGGCCACGCCGTCATGGGTTGTGTAGTCCACTGCCATCTGCCTGCCTCCGTGCGATGCATTGCATCCATGAGATGAGGCGGCGCAGCGCGCGCCGCCCGTCCGGTTGATCGAGCCGGCGAATGGCCCAACTCGAATGCGCCGGCCTTCGTCTTCAGCTTAGGTCGGCGGTTCCGGTGTCAGCAGGCAGAATACACAAAAAAGCACGCTCGTTCAATTTACGATCAGGCGGGGTTTCCCCTGGCGAGCGGGCAATCGCCTTCGTGCATGCGGTCTTCGAGCGCGGACGGCAGCACATGATCGCGGAAAATATCGCGCAGCTTGAGCTTCTGCAGTTTGCCCGTCGCCGTATGCGGCAGTTCGTCGACGAACACGACGTCGTCCGGAATCCACCACTTGGCGACCTTGCCGTTGTAGAACGCGAGCAGTTCGTCGCGCGTCACGTCGAGGCCCGCGCGCTTGACCACGACGAGGAGCGGCCGCTCGGTCCACTTCGGATGCGCGCACGCAATGCACGCCGCTTCGGCCACTGCGGGATGCGCGATCGCGACGTTTTCCACGTCGATCGAACTGATCCATTCGCCGCCCGACTTGATCACGTCCTTCGAGCGGTCCGTGATCTGCAGGAAGCCGTCGTGATCGATGGTCGCGACATCGCCGGTCGGAAACCAGCCGTCCACGAGCGGCGAGTCGTCCTTGCGGAAATATCGGTCGATCACCCACGGCCCACGCACGTACAGATCGCCGAACGCGACGCCGTCCCACGGCAACTCCTGTCCGTCGTCGCCGACGATCTTCATATCGACGCCATAGAGCGCATGCCCCTGCTTCTCGAGCAGTTTGCGCTGCTCCGCGACAGGCCGCTGCGATTGTTCCCACGTAAGTTTGGAGAGCGTGCCGAGCGGCGACATCTCTGTCATGCCCCATGCATGAATGACCTGCACGCCGTAGTCGTCGACGAAGCTGCGCAGCATCGCCGGCGGACACGCGGAGCCGCCGATCACCGTGCGCTCCAGCGACGAAAACCGCGAGCCGCTTTCGCGCAGATAGTTGAGCAGGCCGAGCCAGACGGTCGGCACGCCCGCCGAATACGTGACGCGTTCGCGCTCCATGAGTTCGAACAGCGACTTGCCGTCGAGGTCCTTGCCGGGGAACACGAGCTTTGCGCCGGTGAGCGGCGCGGCGTGCGGGATGCCCCATGCGTTGACATGGAACATCGGCACGACGGGGAGCACGGAATCGCGCGCGGACAGCGCCATCGCATCGGGCAAGGACGCGCCGAACGCATGCAGCACCGTCGAGCGATGCGAGTACAGCGCGCCTTTCGGATTGCCGGTCGTGCCCGACGTATAGCAGAGATACGACGCCTGACGCTCGTCGATGAGCGGCCACTCGAAGTCGCCGTCGTGCGCGTTCACGAGCGTTTCGTAGCTGAGCACGGGCGTTTGCATGGCCGGCAGATGCGCTTCGTCGGCGAGCGCGATCCAGCCGCGCACTTTCGGACATTGCGGCGCAAGCCCGTCGACGAGCGGCGCGAACGTGGTGTCGAACAGCACGTAGGCGTCGTCGGCGTGATTGACGATGTAGGCGATCTGATCGGGAAAGAGCCGCGGGTTGATCGTGTGGCACACCGCCCCGAAGCCGGTCGTGCCGTAGTACGTTTCGAGATGCCGGTAGCCGTTCCATGCGAGCGTCGCGACGCGCTCGCCGGGCTGCACGCCAAGCGCGATGAGCGCCTGCGCGAGTTGCTTCGCGCGCCGTTCGCAATCGCGATAGGTATAACGGTGGATGTCGCCTTCAATGCGCCGCGACACGATCTCGGCGGTGCCGAAATGCCGCGCGGCGTGCGCAAGCAGCGAGGACACGGTGAGGGGCACGTCCATCATCTGGCCAAGCAGCGGCATCGTCATAAAGAGTCGTCTCCTCGCCTTTTGCTTTTCAAAGAGTGCGGATCCGAAAGCGCCGTGCGCGGAAAACCCGCCGCGGCAGTGAAATTGCTGAAGCAGTCGGCAAGCGGGCCGGCGGCTCGCCACGCATCGGCAGCCACGCGGCCCGCGCGGCTTACGTGCCGGGCCGCCAGCAGCGCCGCGGGTGCGGACTTACAATATCGGTTAATAGTGAGGCGCTCAACATGTCGTTTTCCCCAAGCATTGCAGGCCTGTCCGGGCCTTTGGCGGCACTTTCCGAAGCTCTTTCCACCTCCAACGAAAACGCGTTCGCGCAGCTTGGCAGCACGTTTGTCACGCGTTTGCCGGCAACGCCGCTCAACGCGCCGTACGTCGTCGGTTTCTCTTCCGAGACCGCGGCGATGCTCGGCCTGGAGCCGGGGCTCGAAAAAGATCCGGGCTTCGCCGAGCTGTTTTCGGGCAACGCCACGCGCGAATGGCCGGCAGACGCGCTGCCCTATGCATCGGTCTATTCGGGGCATCAGTTCGGCGTGTGGGCGGGTCAACTCGGCGACGGCCGCGCGCTCGGACTCGGCGAAGTCGAACAAGACGGCCAGCGCTTCGAGCTGCAACTGAAAGGCGCGGGCCGCACGCCCTATTCGCGCATGGGCGACGGCCGCGCGGTGCTGCGCTCGTCGATTCGCGAGTTCCTGTGCTCGGAGGCGATGCATCATCTCGGCATTCCGACCACGCGCGCGTTGTGCGTGATTGGCTCGGACCAGCCCGTGCGGCGCGAGGAAGTCGAAACGGCCGCCGTGGTCACGCGCGTCGCGCCGAGCTTCGTGCGCTTCGGCCACTTCGAGCACTTCTATTCGAACGACCGCACGGACGCGCTGCGCGCGCTCGCCGATCATGTGATCGAGCGCTTCTATCCGCATTGCCGCGAAGCCGACGACCCGTATCTCGCGCTGCTGAACGAAGCGGTGCTGTCCACCGCCGACCTGATGGTCGAATGGCAGGCCGTGGGCTTTTGCCACGGCGTGATGAACACCGACAACATGTCAATCCTCGGTCTGACGATCGACTACGGCCCGTTCGGCTTCATGGACGGCTTCGACGCCGGCTATATCTGCAATCACTCCGATTCGCAAGGCCGTTACGCGTACCGGATGCAGCCGCAAATCGCGTACTGGAATCTCTTCTGCCTCGCACAAGGGCTCTTGCCGCTGCTCGGCGAACGCTATGAAGAGAGCGTGCGCGGCGACAAGTCGATCGAAGACGCGCAGCGGGTGCTCGCCGGTTTCAAGGACCGCTTCGGTCCGGCGCTCGAGCGGCGCATGAGCGCGAAGCTCGGACTCGAGATCGAGCGCGACGGCGACGCGGCGCTCGTGAATCGCCTGTTCGACGTGATGCACGCGAATCGCGCCGATTTCACGCTGACGTTCCGCAATCTCGCGCGTCTCTCGAAACGTGACGCGAGCGGCGACGCGCCGGTGCGCGATCTGTTCCTCGATCGCGCCGCGTTCGACGCGTGGGCGAACGACTATCGCGCGCGGCTGTCCCATGAAACACGCGACGACGCGGCGCGCGCCATTGCAATGAACCGCGTCAACCCCAAATTCGTTCTTCGCAATCATCTGGCGGAAACGGCGATCCGCCGCGCGAAAGAGAAGGACTTTTCCGAACTGGAGCGTCTGGCCGCCGTGCTGCGCCGTCCGTTCGACGAACAGCCCGAGCATGAAGCGTATGCCGGCTTGCCGCCCGACTGGGCAAGCTCGCTCGAAGTGAGCTGCTCGTCGTGACGCGCGCGACGCCGCATCGCGCGAACCGCGCTCCCACCCAAGCCCGAGAGAGGAACCGACCATGAACAATCCCGACGACCTCAAGCACGACGCCCCGGCCGTGCAGAAAGACGACGCCGAGTGGCGCAAGCAGCTTTCCGACATCGAATATCAGGTGACGCGGCACGCGGCCACCGAGCGTCCCTTCACCGGCCGCTATCACGATCACTGGGATCGCGGCATCTACGACTGCGTCTGTTGCGGCACGCCGCTGTTCGAATCGGATACCAAGTTCGACGCCGGCTGCGGCTGGCCGAGCTACTTCAAGCCGATCAACGGCGAAGTGATCGCGGAGAAGACCGACCGCTCGCACGGCATGCTGCGCATCGAGGTGCAATGCAAGAACTGCGGCGCGCATCTCGGCCACGTGTTCGAGGACGGCCCCGCGCCGACCGGTCTTCGCTACTGCATCAATTCGGCTGCGTTACAATTCGAGCCCAAGTAACGCAGCGCGTGCGCTGATGGCGGGACACGACGAGTGGTTGGCGGCCGCTTGCACGGTCCGCCAGGCGCCGTCGGTCGTGATGCTGAAGCTGAGCGCCCGGCGCAGCCAGCCAGTTGGCGGATCACGGCGCCCCTGCCTCTCCGACCCACTCTCCGAATTCCCCGTCCACACATGAAATTTCTGTTCGATCTGTTCCCGATCATCCTGTTCTTCGTCGCCTTCAAGGTGTGGGGCATCTTCACGGCGACGGCAGTGGCGATCGTCGCCACGCTGGTGCAGATCGCGTGGGTGGCCTTCCGCCATCGCAAGGTGGACCCGATGCTGTGGGTGAGCCTCGGCGTCGTCACCGTGTTCGGCGGCGCGACGCTCGTGCTGCATAACGACACCTTCATCAAGTGGAAGCCGACCGTGCTGTACTGGGCTTTCTCCGTCGTGCTGATCGTCTCGCAACTGGCCTTCAACAAGAACCTGATCGAAGCGATGATGGGCAAGCAGATCACGCTGCCGCACGCGATCTGGGGCAAGCTGAATGTCATCTGGGCGATCTTTTTCGTGCTGCTCGGGCTGCTCAATCTGTTCGTCGCGTACAACTACACGACCGACCAATGGGTCAATTTCAAACTGTTCGGCGCGACCGGCTGTCTGGTGGTGTTTATCGTCGGGCAAAGCTTGTGGCTGTCGAAGTACATGAAGGAGGAATGACATGAGCGACGTGTTCATGCACGCCACCACCGCCGAGCGCGCCGCGCTGATCGAGGCGCGTCTCACGGCTGCGCTCGCGCCCATCGCGTCGATCCAGATCACCGACGACAGCGCGCAGCACGCAGGCCACGCCGGAGCCTCTGCCGGCGGTCATTTCAGCGTCACGATCGTGGCCGCCGCGTTCGCCGGGAAGCCCCGCGTGGCGCGGCATCGCATGGTGTATGATGCGCTGGCCGACGCCATGCAGCGCGGCATTCATGCCCTTGCCATCACGGCTTACACGCCCGAAGAATTCGCTTTGTTGCCCCGCTAGGAAACCTTCCGATGACCTTGAAGAAAACCCGCCTTTGGGTATTGCTGGCTGCGTTTGCGGCCGCACCTGCATTCGCACAGAACATCGCCGTGGTGAACGGCACGCCGATTCCGAAAGCGCGCGCCGACGCGCTGATCGATCAACTGGTTCATCAAGGCCAGCAAAACACGCCGCAGTTGCAAATGGCAGTGCGCGAAGAGCTCGTGAATCGCGAGATTCTGATGCAGGAAGCGCTGCGCCGCGGGCTGCCGAATCGGCCGGACATCAAGGCGCAAATCGCCGTCGCACAGCAAACCGTCGTGCTGCGCGCGCTGATCGAAGACTTCGTGAAGAAGAACACGCCGAGCGACGCGGAAGTCACCGCTCGCTATAACGCGCTCATCAAGGACGCGGGCGGCAAGGAGTATCACCTGCATCACATCCTCGTCGACAACGAACAGCAGGCGAAGGACCTGATCGCGAAGATCAAGGGCGGCGCGAGCTTCGAAGATCTCGCCAAGCAATATTCGAAGGACCCCGGTTCGGGCAAGAACGGCGGCGACCTCGACTGGTCCGATCCGAAAGCCTACGTGCCCGAGTTCGCGGACGCGGCCACGCATCTGCAGAAAGGCCAGATGAGCGAGACGCCGGTGCATACGCAATTCGGCTGGCACATCATCCGCGTGGACGACGTGCGCAGCATCACGCCGCCGCCGCTGGAACAGGTGCGCCCGCAGATCGTGCAGCAGATTCAGCAGGAAAAGCTGCAGGCGTTCGAAGAAGGTCTGCGCAAGAACGCGAAGATCCAGTAAGCGGCAAGCCGGTTCGCTTCATGGCCCCGTTCAGTCGATGACTGAACGGGGCTTTTTATTTGCGCAGCGCACGGCTCATTTCAGCAAGCGGCATTGCAACGATCGAATCGAGCAGGCGGACTTCGCCGGCATTCGGCTGCGCGATTTCGTCGACGGCCCGCCGCGTGTTCGCGACTTTCGCGTCGGCCAGTGCCAGCATTTCGTCCAGCAATTTCTCGCAGCCTTTCAAAGGAAGGCGCAGTGCTTGCCCGAACTCGAGCATGTTCTTCCTGGAGATGTCGGCGAAACGCGTGGCCTGACCGACCGGCATGGTCAGATCGCAGTCGGGCCAGCGGTCCTGATTGTGCGGCTGGTAAGTCGGCGTGTGATAGACGACTGTGCTCACCAGGTCATAGAACGGCGCGAGCATGTAGCCCCGGAAAGTCGCGAAAAACGACACGTTCTTGAGATGCGAGTCCGCATTGCCGATAAGCACATTGAAGATGGCCCAACGGAACAGATGCAGCCGCGCGACGGCTCGCGTGCTGGTTATCTCGATGGCATCGCTCAATACCTGCGCGTTCGCGTTCCGGTATTTGAAGCTGCGGTCGTAGTTCAGCAGCTGCATCGCGTCGATCGTGTGCAGGCGCCGAACCGGCTCGCTGGAGATGTCGCGATCGAAGCGGTCGATCACATAACACGCCGACGGCACGCGCAGAAAATGCGTGGGCGGCACCGGCAGACCCATCGCCTGCGCCAGTCGCATGCAGAAAAATTCGTTGATTGCCGAATGCGGATAGCCGGTGCTTCGCATGTCGGGCTTCAGCAAATGCATGGACGGCTCGCTGCCTAGCGGCTCGAGAAGCTCGTACTCCGGTGCATTGCCCCTTAACGTTAAAAGAAGTTTCTGCTGCGCGCCAGCCGCCGACATGCGCTTGGGTGCGGTGGCGGTCAGCGCGCGTTCGGGCATGGCGCGAATGCGCGCGTCGAGATTGGCGTACGACAACGGTTGCAAACCGCCCGAAGCCTCGCGCTCGCCTTCCGCGAGCAGAGTCAGCGCGCCTGCCGATTCCCGGCCGTAGTAGGCGAGCAGACCCCAGGCATCGTTTGCATCGACTGTGGCTTCGCGAGCAAGCGCCGCTCGCATTTCTTCTTCGGGCAACAGATTGTCGAAGAACCATTGAACCGGCCTCTCGCTCGAGCCATCCACAAAAGACGCGGACTGGAACGCGAAAGCGGGCGACAGCGCGAACGCGTCGCCGTAGCCGAGCCATTCCTCGTCGTAGGTGAACGACCAGACGCCGTTTTCATCGCTCACGGTGCCGACGCGCCGGCGGTTAGCGTATGCGACGAGTGTTCTAGCCGCCACGATTGCTCCGCCGGCGACGAGGTGCACCTGCGGCCGCGGCCGCAGGAAGATCGACGGGGGTCTCGGCGCGCAGTGTTATGCCGAGTTCGCCAAGCAGATGCAATACCTTGCCGATCTGCGCCGTCGTCTTGCCCGCCTCGATGTGGCTGATGAATTTGGGCGACAGGCCGGTGGCAAGCGCGACGTCGTCTCGCGTGAGCCCTTGCGCGAGCCGCGATGCTCGCGCCAGTTCGCCCAACTGCGCAATGTCAGTAATCAACACTCCGGATTCCCGCACTTTCGACTCCCTTCGCCGTCCGTATCCGCTCGGGAACATTATGGCATAGCGCAGCGGTGCAAAGCCGTTTTCGTACCCGAGCGGATACGAAGCGGGCCAAAATGGGGTGAAACCGGGTGTTTCGTACCCGAGCGGGTACGAAATCGGTGAAAAGCGGGAGAAATGAGGTGTTTCGTACCCGAGCGGGTACGAAGAGAAGTGGAGCGAAGCGACCGCGAGGGCTAGGACCGCGACCTGCGCCTCGGCGCAGCGGAACAGGCTGCCGCGAAAGACGCGGCAGCCTGTTCTACGGCTCTACCGGCTACGCTCCACGCGATCAGCCCAACCAGCGCCGTGCGTTCTGGAACACGCGCAGCCACGGGCTTGCGTCGGTGGCGCCCTCGCCCCAGCCTTCCGGATGCCAGCTCATCTGCACCGCGCGGTGCACGCGCTCGGTGTGCGGCATCAGTACCGTGAAGCGGCCGTCCGGCGTCGTGACCGACGTGATGCCGTCCGGCGAACCGTTCGGGTTGAACGGATACTGCTCGGTCGCCTGACCGCGGTGATCGATATAGCGCATTGCCACCGCGACCTTCGACGCATCGCCCTGCTGCGAGAAGTCCGCGTAACCCTCGCCGTGCGCGACCGCGACCGGAATGCGCGAGCCTTCCATGCCGGCGAAGAAAATCGACGGCGAAGCCTCGACCTGCACGAGCGAAAAGCGCGCTTCGAATTTCTCCGACTTGTTGCGCGTGAACTTCGGCCAGGCTTCGGCGCCCGGGATCATCGACGCGAGGCTGCTCATCATCTGGCAGCCGTTGCAGATGCCGAGCGCGAAGGTGTCCGCGCGGCCGAAGAACGCCGCGAACATGTCGGCGAGTTGCGCGTTGAAGCGGATCGCCTTCGCCCAGCCTTCGCCCGCGCCGAGCGTGTCGCCGTACGAGAAGCCGCCGCACGCAACCGCGCCGGCAAAGTCAGCGAGGTTCGCACGTCCCGCGAGCAGATCGCTCATGTGCACGTCGTGCGCGTCGAAACCGGCGCGGTCGAACGCATAAGCCGTTTCCAGGTGCGAGTTCACGCCCTGCTCGCGCAGGATCGCCACACGCGGACGCGCGCTCTTGCCGACGTACGGCGCGGCGACGTCTTCGGCGGGATCGAACGTCAGCACCGGCGTGATGCCCGGATCGGCGGCGTCGAGCAACGTGTCGTATTCGGCGTCCGCACAAGCCGGGTTGTCGCGCAGACGCGAAATGCGCCAGCTCACCTCGCTCCACGCGCGATGCAGTTCGACGCGAGGCGCTTCGTAGACCTTCTTCGCATCGCGATAAATTTCGATGACGTCGCGGTCGTTGATCTTGCCGATCACATGTGAGCAGGCCGCGAGGCCATGTTCGCGCAACGCGGCGAGCACCACGTCGCGGTCGGCTGCGCGCACCTGCACCACGGCGCCGAGTTCTTCGTTGAAAAGCGCGCGGATCGTGCGGTCTTCGCGGCGGCCGCTCGTCTGCTTCGCCCAGTCTTTGGCGTCGCCGTAATCGGACTCGTGATGCGGGTCGAGCACCAGCATGTCGACGTTCAGCGACACGCCGACGTGGCCCGCGAACGCCATTTCGCAGACCGTCGCCCACAGGCCGCCGTCGGAGCGGTCGTGGTAAGCGAGCAGCTTGCCGTCGCTGTTCAGCGACTGGATCGCGTTGAAGAAGCGCTTGATGTCTTCGGGCTCGTCGACGTCCGGCACCGTGTCGCCGATCTGCTGCGTGACCTGCGCGAGGATACTGCCGCCCAGCCGATGCTTGCCGCGGCCGAGGTCGATCGCGATCAGCACCGAGTCGCCCACGCCGTCCGCACCGCTCGCGCGACGCAGTTGCGGCGTGAGATGCCGGCGCACGTCTTCGACGGACGCAAAGGCCGAAATGATGAGCGACACCGGCGCGACCACTTCCTTCGCGACGCCACGGTCTTCCCATTTCGTGCGCATGGACAGCGAGTCTTTGCCGACCGGAATGCTGATGCCGAGCGCCGGGCACAATTCCATGCCGATCGCCTTCACCGTGTCGTAGAGCGCCGCGTCTTCGCCCGGCGCGCCGCACGCGGCCATCCAGTTCGCCGACAGCTTCAGCTTGTCGAGCGACGCAATCGGCGCCGCTGCGATATTCGTGATCGCCTCGCCAACCGCCATGCGGCCCGACGCCGGCGCGTTGATGACGGCGAGCGGCGTACGCTCGGCCATTGTCATGGCTTCGCCGCGGAAGCCCGCGTAGTCCATCGTCGTGATCGCGACGTCCGCGACCGGCACCTGCCAGGGGCCGACCATCTGGTCGCGCGCGGTCGTGCCACCCACCGAACGGTCGCCGATGGTGATGAGGAATGACTTGCTCGCGACCGTCGGATGACGCAGCACGCTGACCGCGACTTCGGAGAGCGCGATGCCGGTCACATCCACCGCTTGCAGTTTGGACTCGAGGCGCTTGACGTCGCGATGCATGCGCGGCGCCTTGCCGAGCAGCACTTCCATCGGCATGTCGACCGGTTGATGCGCGTTGTCGTCCTTCAGTTCCGGATCGATCAGCTTCAGTTGACGCTCGGCCGTGGCCGTGCCGATCACGGCGAACGGACAGCGCTCACGCTCGCACATGGCCTGGAACGCCGGCAAATCGGCCGGCGCAATGGCCAGCACATAACGCTCTTGCGCCTCGTTCGACCAGATTTCGCGCGGCGACAAACCGCTTTCCTCGAGCTGAATCTTGCGCAGATCGAACAGCGCGCCCTTGCCTGCTCCGTCGACCACTTCCGGAAACGCGTTCGACAAACCGCCCGCGCCCACGTCGTGAATGCTCAGAATCGGATTCTTGTCGCCGAGTTGCCAGCACGCGTTGATGACTTCCTGCGCACGCCGCTCGATTTCCGGGTTGCCGCGCTGAACCGAGTCGAAGTCGAGTTCGGCTGTGTTCGTGCCCGTCGCCATCGAACTCGCCGCGCCGCCGCCCATGCCGATGCGCATGCCGGGGCCGCCGATCTGAATCAACAGTGAGCCTTCCGGCAAGTCGTGCTTGTGCGTGTGCTGATCCGAGATATTGCCGATGCCGCCCGCGATCATGATCGGCTTGTGATAACCGCGCACGAGGCCCGCCACATTCTGCTCGTAAGCACGGAAATAGCCGCCCAGGTTCGGCCGGCCGAATTCGTTGTTGAACGCGGCGCCGCCGAGCGGCCCATCGATCATGATTTGCAGCGGCGAAGCGATACGGTCCGGCCGGCCATACGCTTCGTACTTATTGTTCGGATTGCGATGCGCGAGCGGCTCGGCGACGTCGCGCGCGTTTTCCCATGCCTCGACGGCGTCGGGCAATTCCAGGTTCGACACCGTGAAGCCCGCGAGGCCGGCCTTCGGACGCGCGCCGCGGCCCGTCGCGCCTTCGTCGCGGATCTCGCCGCCCGCGCCGGTTGCGGCGCCGGGGAACGGCGAAATCGCGGTCGGGTGATTGTGCGTTTCGACCTTCATCAGCGTGTGCGTGAGTTCGACGCTGCGGCGATAGTGCTCGGGCAATTCGTTCTCGCCGAGCTGCTCCTGCGTGCGCGGGAACCAGCGCTCGGCCATGCCGCCCGCCATGATCGCCGAGTTGTCCGAATACGCGACGATCGTGCCTTGCGGATTGAGCTTCTCGGTATTGCGGATCATGTTGAAGAGCGAGATGTCCTGCTTCTCGCCGTCGATGGTCCATTCCGCGTTGAAAATCTTGTGACGGCAGTGCTCGCTGTTGGCCTGCGCGAACATCATCAGTTCGACGTCGGTCGGATTGCGGCCGAGTTTCGTGAAGGCGTCGACCAGGTAGTCGATTTCGTCGTCGGCGAGCGCGAGGCCCAGTTCCGTGTTCGCGGTTTCCAGCGCGCCGCGGCCCTGGCCCAGCACGTCGACGGTTTGCAGCGGCCTGGCCGGCAGTTCGTCGAACAGATGCAGCGCGTAATCGCGCGACGGCGCGACGCTCTCGGTCATACGGTCGTGCAACGCGGCGGCGACGGCCTCACGGGCTTCGTCGGAGAGCGCCTTCTTGCCGCCGAGCAGCCCGCTTTTCAGCGTGACCGTGTACTCGACGCCGCGCTCGATGCGGCGCACCTGCGTAAGCCCGCACAGATGCGCGATGTCCGTTGCCTTGCTCGCCCACGGCGACACCGTGCCGAAGCGCGGCACGACGAGGAACGTCTCTGCGGCGCCGCGCTCTTTGACTTCTTCGAGCGGATGGCCGTAGTGCATCAGCGCCTCGACTTTCGCGTTGTCTTCAGCGGAAAGCGGAGCGTGCGCGTTGACGAAGTGCAGGTATTGTCCGCGCACGCCCGTGATGTTCGGGTCGATGCGCGTGAGCGTTTCGAGCAGGCGGGTTTGACGGAAATCGGAAAGGGCCGAAGCGCCGGGGAAACACGAGAAGTGGGCCATGGACTTGACGTTGCGTCGCTCAATGATGCCGAAGAGTCGCGCGTGATGGCGACATGAGGCGGAAAGGAAGTCCGGGATTATACCCCGGGAACGGGCTTCCAGCGGCCTGCGACGTGGGCTCGCCCGCGCTCCGCGAGGCGCTCTCGGCCATGCTCCGGCGCGCCGCGCGCGGTCGTTGACTGCTATCATTCGCCCTTTCATCAGATCGGTGCGAGCAAGGCGTGGCCTTGCGCCGGCCTCACGTCGCGAGCCGCGCCGGACTTCGTTCCGGAAGTCTTGGCTGCGCGCGAGGTGCGGCCGCGCCGCATGTCACGCCTCGGCGCCTCGCCTCGGCAAATCGAATCAGAACAATGGATGTCATCGTCATTGGCGGCGGGATTGCTGGCGTCGCCACCGCTTATCAGCTACGCGCGGCCGGCCACCGGGTATGCGTCGTGGAGCGCCACGCCACCGTCGCGCAGGGCGCCACCTATGGTCACGGCGGCACGGTCCTGCCGACGCCGCTCGATGTCTGGTTCGGCCCGACCTTCATGGCAAGCCGGCAGAACGCGAAAAACGGCGTGATCAGCAAGCCCGGCTTCAGCGGCCCGGCGCGCCAGTTCGTGAAGAAGCTCGCCGCGTTGCAGGAGCCGGACGAGTTCGGTCATCAGTACGAGATGCTGCGGCCGCTCATCGAGTCCTCGCGCGAGGCGATGGCGGACATGGAAGCGCGCTTTGGCTACGAGTTCGAACAGGCAAGCGGCCTGCTCTATCTGGTGCGTTCCGCGCAGGAGTGGCAGCAGTTGCAGCCCGCGCTCGGTCTGCTGGCGCTGCACCACGTGCCGCATCGTGTGCTCACTCCCGCGGAATGCGCGGCCTACGAGCATTCGGTGCGCACCGAGCCGGAATTCGCGGGCGGCGTGGTGTTCGATCACGAACGAACCGCCAATTGTCCGCTCTTCACCAAGCTCATCAAGCAGACGCTCGACAACCAGGGCGGCGTGCAGTTCATGCTCGGCTGCGAGGTCTCGTCGATCCGCCTCGACGGCCAGCGCGCGGCGGTCGAACTTGCGTCGCGGCCAGGCGAAACTTCCCGTTCGCGCGAAGTCGACGTGATTCACGCGGACGCCGTTGTGGTTGCTGCCGGCCAAGGCAGTCTCGCGCTGCTCGAGCGCCTCGGCTTGCGACTGCCGCTCTATCCGCTGCGCATTCACACGCTGGTCGCACCAATCGCGCATGAGGAGTGCGCGCCGCACGTGGCCATCGTCGATGCGGTCAAGCGCATCACGATCAGCCGCATGAATCACCGTTTGCGGATTGCCGGCGGCGCGGTCCTGCAAGCCGCCAACCAGCTCGACAAGCCGCTTGGCGAGGCGCTGACCAAGGAAGCGCTCGCGCTCCTCGGCCAGGCCACGCATGACTGGATTCCCGGCGCCGCGCGCATCTCGGCGGCCTTGCCGTGGGAAGGCGTCAAGCTGTTGTCGCCGGACGGACTGCCCGTGGTCGGCAATGCGCTGCATCCACGGCTTTTCGTCAATGTGGGGCATGGGCCCGCGGGCTGGGGCCTCGCCTGCGGAGCGGGCAAGCTGGTCGCGGATCTGATCTCGGGCAAGACGCCGGATCTGCCGGCGGAAACGCTCGCCGCGTTGCAGGCCGAGCGGTTCGGGCAAGGGGTTTAAGCGCTGCGCGGGCCGTGGGACGTAGCCACGGTTTTGCGAATGCCGTTCGCGCCCGGCCAGCGCTAGCAGTGCCGCCGGCGCTTTGCATGGCCGCGGACCAGCTCGCCTCATCTCACTTCATCTCGCCTCGTCTCATCTCGCCTGGCCAAACTGCCACGCGGCGCGTCCATCGGCACTACCATAGCGATTCCAGAAGCTCTCGCGCCTGACCCAAGGTGCTCGCCTTGTTCTCGCCCTGCCTCGCCATGACCGATGCCGACCTCACGCCGCCAACGCTGATCCGCCCGCAAAACCGCGCGCTGCCGCTGCTCACGCTGACCGATCTGCGGATCGCCGAAACGCAAGCCGCGGCATCGCTGCCCGCGCACACGCTGATGGACCGCGCCGGCAAGGCGGCCGCCAGCTTCCTGCGCGAACAGATCACGCGCGACACGTCGACGGAAAAATCCCGCCAGCGCGTCTGGCTGATCGCCGGCCCCGGCAACAACGGCGGCGACGCGCTGATTCTCGCGACGCAACTGCACAAGGCGGGCATCGCCACGGAACTGTGCATGCCCGTCGAAGTGAAACCGGACGACGCCCGCTGGGCGCTCGACACGGCGCGCGCGAACGGCGTCTCGATCACCCAGGCGCCGCCTGCTTCGTTCGATGGGTACACGTGGCTTGTCGACGGCATGTTCGGCATTGGCCTCGCGCGCCCACTGGAAGGCGTGTTCGCCGACATCGCGCGCCGGCTTTCGCAGCGCACGCGGGCCCGGCCGCATGGCGGCGGCGTGCTGGCGCTCGACGTGCCGAGCGGCCTCGACAGCGACACCGGCACGATCGTCGGCGATGGCGACGCCGCGGTGCGCGCGACGCACACCGTCACGTTCATCGCCGGGAAGCCGGGTCTTTTCACCGCGCAGGGCCGCGATCTTGCCGGCGCGGTGACGGTCGCGCCGATCGGCATCGACAGCACGGCGCGCGCCTCGGTTCGGCTGAACGCGCCGGAACTGTTCGCGACGTTCCTGCCGCCGCGCGACTTCGCGACCAACAAGGGCACGTTCGGCAGTCTCGCGGTGGTCGGCGGCGACACCGGCATGTGCGGCGCGCCGATTCTGGCATCGCGCGCCGCGCTTTTCTGCGGCGCGGGCAAGGTCCACGTCGCGCTGCTCGGCGCGGGCGCCCCGCCCTACGACCCGCCGCATCCCGAACTGATGCTGCATGCCGTCGACGATCTGCCGCTCGACAAAATGGACGCGCTGGCGGTGGGCTGCGGCATGGGCCACGGCGAGCGCGCCACGCGCGTGCTGCGCGACGTGCTGCAACTCGACGTGCCGAAGCTGCTCGATGCCGACGCGCTCAATCTGATTTCGAACGACGCGGCGTTGGCCGCAGCCGTCACCGCGCGCGGCGTCGAAGGCGATCCGTGCGTGCTCACGCCGCATCCGCTGGAAGCCGCGCGCCTGCTCGGCACCGACGCCGCCGGCGTGCAGCGGGACCGCCTCGGCGCGGCGCGCGCGCTCGCTGCGCGCTTCGCGAGCGTGGTGGTGCTGAAGGGAACGGGCACGGTGATCGCCGCACCCGACGGCCGTCTCACGATCAATCCGACCGGCAATGCCGCGCTCGCGACGGGCGGCACCGGCGACGTGCTCGGCGGCATCATCGGCGCGTTGCTCGCGCAACGCCTGCCGGGCTACGAAGCGGCGCTCGCGGGCGTCTATCTGCACGGACTCGCCGCCGACACGCTCACCGCGCAAGGTCACGGCCCCGCCGGACTGACGGCGGGCGAACTCGCGCCGATGGTGCGCAGCCTGATGAACCGCATGTTCTATCCGTCGACGCAATCATGAGTGATGGCGCGCTGAGCGGCATCGCGCCGCGTGCGGCAAGAGGCGTCCTATACCGGGTGGCTAAAGCCCTGCCGCCTGTCACGCAACGCCGCTATACTGAGTGACTGCGTGACCCACTGTGTAGATAGACCGCGCTAAGCGATTATGTTCGCAGCGTGTCGCATGCAGTGCCTCGCGAATCGCGATGGATTCCACGAACCGCGGCGAAGCGCCGCATGGTGCCGCAGCTTCTGAAATTTCACCACGAACGCGGCCGTGCGGTCTCGCTCTAACAGCATCGTTGCATCATCCCTGGCGGCGCTTCGCGCGCGCCTTTCTTCGTGCCCCTGGTTAGACGGACGCTATGACCCAGAACTCGCTCCCCTCCTGGTCCTCGCTGCAAACGCATTACGAGCAGATTCGCAATGCACACCTGCGCGACTGGTTCGCCCCCGAGAACGATCCCGCGCCCACGCGTGCCGAACGCTTTGCGTTCGCCGGCGGGGGTCTCGCGGCCGACTTTTCGAAGAACCGCATCACCGACGACACGCTGAAGCTGCTCGTGCAACTCGCCCGCGAAGCGGGCGTCGAAAAGCGCCGCGACGCGATGTTCGCGGGCGAAGTCGTCAATCCGACCGAAGGCCGCGCGGCGCTGCATACCGCGCTGCGCGCAAGCAGCCCGAGCGCGCCGTTTCACGCGCAGGTGCAAGCCGAGCGCGCCAAGATGGCCGCGTTCGCCGACCAGGTGCGCAGCGGCGCGTGGACCGGCTACACGGGCAAGCGCATTCGCCACGTGGTGAACATCGGCATCGGCGGCTCGGACCTCGGGCCGAAAATGGTCGTGCACGCGCTGCATCATCTGGCTACGCCCGAGATCGCCATGCACTTCGTGTCGAATGTGGACGGCGCGGATCTCTACAACGTGATGCAGCAGATCGATCCCGAAGAGACGCTCGCCATCATCGTTTCGAAGACCTTCACCACGCTCGAAACCATGACGAACGCGCGCTCGCTGCGCGACTGGTTCATCGAGAAAGGCTGCCCGGAAAACGCGCTCGCGAAGCACTTCGTCGGCGTATCGGCGAACCCTTCGGAAGTGGTCAAGTTCGGCATTGCGCAAGAGAACGTGTTCGAGATGTGGGACTGGGTGGGCGGCCGCTATTCGCTGTGGTCGGCAGTCGGTCTGTCGATCATGATCGCGGTCGGACCGCAGCAGTTCGGCGAGCTGCTCGCGGGCGCCAACGAAATGGACGAACATTTCCGCACCGCGCCGCTCGACAAGAATTTGCCCGTGCTGCTCGGCATGATCGGCATCTGGTATCGCAACTTCTTCGGCTCGCAGAGCTATCTCGTCGCGCCGTATTCGGAAGCGCTGCACTACCTGCCTTCGTATCTTCAGCAACTGGAGATGGAGAGCAACGGCAAGTCGGCGCGTCTGGATGGCGCGATGGTCGACTATCCGACCTCCGCCGTGACGTGGGGCGAGCCGGGCACGAACGGCCAGCATGCGTTCTTCCAGATGCTGCATCAAGGTCCGACCATCGTGCCGATCGACTTCGTCGCCGTGCTGACGCCTGAGCATCCGCTCGTCAATCATCACGCGAAGCTGCTCGCCAACTGCTTCGCGCAAAGCGAAGCGCTGATGCTCGGCCGCACGCTCGAAGAAGCGAAAAAGGTCGCCGGTCCGGACAAGCCGGAGCTTGCGCCGCACCTCGTGTTCCCAGGCAACCGTCCGACCAGCACGCTGATTCTCGACGCGCTCACCGCACGTTCGCTCGGCGCGTTGATCGCGCTGTACGAACACAAGGTGCTGGTGCAGGCGTCGGTGTGGAACATCAATCCGTTCGATCAATGGGGCGTCGAGCTGGGCAAGATTCTCGGCAAGGTGGTTGAAGCGGATCTCACCGCGGCAAGCGTCGATGAAAAGAAACACGATTCGTCGACGTCGGCGTTGATCGCAAGGGCGCGGGCGGCTTTGAAGCGCTGAGATTGGTGCGCTGGTCGAACCGGCGCATTTGCGGTCGGCGTGTTCGATATGCGTTGCGCTGTGTGAAGTAGAAAGCGGGCCTTTAGCGGCCCGCTTTTTTTCGACCTAACGGCATGTGTCGCGCTTACTGGTTGTAGCTCGCTGACGAGCGCGGTCTTAACCGCGCTCGTGTGCCTCCTCCACCCCGCTCACGCCAGACGCCCCGCTTCGATCGTCACTGTCGTATCGCAGCGGCGCGCCAGTTCGACGTCGTGCGTGACGAGAATCAGCGTTGCGCCATTCGCGCGATTCATCTCGAACATCAGGTCGATCACCGCGTGGCCGGTCGCGGCATCGAGACTGCCGGTCGGTTCATCGGCGAAGAGAATGGCCGGGTGCGTGACGAACGCGCGCGCCAGTGCGACGCGTTGCTGTTCGCCGCCCGACAGCAGCTTCGGATAATGACCGGTGCGCTGTCCGAGGCCGACTTGCTCGAGCAGCCGGCGCGCGCGCAGCGCGGCCTCGCGGGTGCCGATACCGCCTTGCAGTTCGAGCGGCAACGTGACGTTTTCGAGCGCGGTCAAATGCGGCATCAACTGGAACGACTGGAACACGAAGCCGACCGAGCCGCTGCGCAATGCCGCGCGCTCGTCTTCGTTCAATGTCGTCAGCTCGCGGCCGAGCAGACGAACCGAGCCGGCGCTCGCGCTGTCCAATCCTGCGAGCAGGCCGAGCAGCGTAGACTTGCCCGACCCGGACGCGCCGACTATCGCGACACTGCTGCCGGCCTGGATAGCCAGGTCGATGTTGTCGAGAATGGTCAGTTCGCCCGTTGCATCCTTAACCTTCTTGCACAAACCCCGCACTTCAATGACTGGATCAGTTTTGTTTAGCATGGTGAAGCGTAGGTTGAAAGTGCGCGCCATCAGGCGTTGCGCCAACGCCATTATTCCGGCAACGAGCTCAGTGGTAATCGGCTCGGTCGTATTGGCCGCGGCCTTGCTATCGGCGAGTTTCGCGGTTCGCGCGGCTAATGTACCCAACGCAGCCAACGCACCGAATGCGCCCGAAGCGGCCAGGCCGGTGATCGTCGTATTGGGCGACAGCATCTCCGCCGAATACGGCCTGCCCCGCGATACGGGCTGGGTTGCGTTGCTGCGCCAGCGCCTGACCGAAGAGCGAATCGATTATAGCGTTGCCAACGCGAGCATCAGCGGCGACACGACGAGCGGCGGACGAGCCCGCTTGCCGGCGCTCATGCAGCGTTTGAAGCCAAGCATTGTGATCGTGGAACTCGGTGCGAACGACGCGTTGCGCGGCGTGCCGCTCGCCACGACCGAAGCGAACCTGCGCACGATCATCGAAGAGGCGCAGCAAGGTCACGCGAAGGTCGTGCTCGTGGGCATGTACGTGCCGCCTAACTACGGCCCCGACTATACGCAAAAGTTCCACGGCATCTATGGCCAGCTCGCGAAGCAACTGCGCGTGCCGCTCGTGCCGTTTCTGCTCGCCGGCATTGCCGACAAGCCCGATATGTTCCAGGCAGACCAGATTCATCCGACGCAGCAGGCACAGCCAGTGCTACTGAACAACGTGTGGCCTGCTGTGAAGCCACTCCTTCGTGCAAGTTCGCCGCGCTAGGCAGGCGGCTAGCAACTTGTGTCCGACATCACGGGAACACGGATCGGCGCGCTCTATCTCACGCTTCGCAATCCCGTGTACCCGGCTCGATTCTGAGCGACTTCTGAGGAGATAACGTGAAATACCTACCGTTAATCGCTTTGACCGTGGCAATTTCTGCCTGCGCCGCTCAACCGCCGGCTGGCGTCCAATCCGTTGGACAAAGCCAGCAACCGCCGAAGGCCGTGGCGACCTGCATCGCGCAAAAGTGGGCGGACGGCTCGCAGCAACAAGTCGTGTCGCAAGACACGCTCGCTAACGATCAGGCCGTCGACGTGTATGTGCCTGGCCAGCAGCCGCCGAACGGCGCGGCCGCTGTCGTGCGTCCTTCATACTCCGGCAAGGGTTCGTGGGTCGGCTTCCGCGCAAACGGCGCAGCAGGCAGCGACGCCACCGGCGCGATCAGTTCGTGCCTGTAATCGCGAGGCGCTGACGAGCGCCAGGATCGTTTGACGAGCGCTCAGTTGTCGAATGAAGCTTGTCGAATGAATAGTGTCGCGAAATGCAAAAAGCCCCGCGGTTGCGGGGCTTTTTGCATTTGCGTGCTGCTGACTAACAGGCTGCAACGAGGCTGCAACGAGGCTGCAACCGGGCTGCAACGCGAGCCTTACTGGTCGCTCGCCTGCGCGTTGCCGCTGCTTTCGAGCGAGCCGTACAGCTTCACCTTCGAGCGGGCGCGCAGTGCCTCGACATAGGCCTCGGCTTCCGACTGCGATTGCACCTGCGCGATCTGCTGCTGAGCCGCAGCCAGACGCTGCGGGTCCACCGCCCCACCCGTCACGACCGCGTTCACCCGATAGATCGCGTAACCATCGTCGCCGAGATCGACGCCTACGTAGGCGGGCAACTTTTGCGCGTCCGCCTTGTAGATCGCGCTCAAGGCCGCCGGAGGCATGCCTTGCGCGTCGTTGCGCGACACTTTCAGCGGCGACGAGAAACCCGTGGTCGCCTTCGACTTCTCCAACTCCGCGAGCTTTGCGATGCCGTCCTTATGCGCGGCTTCGTTCGACTGGGCCGCGATGACCTTCTGACGCACGGTGTCCTTGATCGCGTCGAGCGCCGGCACGGCCGCGGCCTTGTAGTCGGTGACGCGCGCAGCGATCAGCGTGTTGCCGCCGACGTCGATTGCCTGCGTGTTGTTGCGCGCATTGACCGAGTCGTTCGCGAACACGGCGGCGAGGAACTTCGCGTTGTTCAGCGGGCTGTCGGGCGGCAGCTTCGGATCGGGCTGCGGCGTGACCGTGGCCGTCTGCAACTGAAGCTTGTACTTGTCGGCGGCCGGTTGCAGGCTCTTCGCCTTCTCATAGACGATGGATGTGAAACCTTCCGAGTCGTCGCTGAACGCCTTGCTCGCCAGTTGCGTCTTCAGGTCGCGCGCGATCTGATCTTTCACTTCGTCGAACGGCTTGGTAGCGGCCGGCTTCACGTCCGTCACCTTGACGATGTGATAGCCGAAGTCCGTTTGCACGATGCCGCTGACCTCGTCTTTCTTGAGCGCGAACACCGCGTCGTCGAACGCCTTGCCGCCCGCGATCATGCCGCGGCCAAAGTAACCGAGATCGCCGCCCTTTGCCGCCGAGCCGGGGTCTTGCGAGTTCTGTTGCGCGATCTGAGCGAATTGATCAGGATGCGCCTTGATCTGTGCGAGCAACTCGTCCGCCTTCTGCTTCGCCTTGGCCTTGTCGGCCGCGCTCGCGTCTTTCGGCGCTGCGATCAGGATATGGCTCGCGCGCACCTGGCCTTCAGTGCGGTAGTGCGCGATGTTGTCGTCGTAGTATTTTTTCAGCTCGGCGTCGGCGGGCTGCACCGACGCGGCGACCGTGGCCGGCGACATCACCAGATACTGGATGGTCGCCGTGGCCGGCGTCGCGAAGTCGTTGCGATGGGCGTCGTAATAGGCCTGCAACTGCGCGTCGGTAGGCTGCACCTTCGCGGCATAGTCGCGCGGATGGAACGCGATGCCCTGCACTTCGCGCTGCTGCTCGGCGAGTTCGGTCAAATGCTGCGCGAGCGTTTTCGACGTGAAGGCGCTGCCCTGAATGGCGGCGGGCAACTGCTGCGTGGCGATGCTGTAGCGCACGCGCTCGTCGTACTGATCGGGCGTCATGCCCTGCATGGCGAGCAACTGCTTGTAACGGTCGACGTCGATCGAGCCGTCCGGATTTTTCAGCGACGAGATGACCGGATCGTTCAGCAGCACGCGGCGCACGGCGTCGTCGGACGCGGTGAGGTGCAGGCGCTGCGTTTCATCGGCCAGCACGCGTTGTTCGATCAGGCCGTCGAGCATCTGGCTGCGACGCTCCGGCGTGTCGAACGCCTTGATGTCGAACTGCGCGCCGAGCATCTGCCGCGCGCGGTCGAGCTGCTGACGCATCGCGTTGTCGTACTCTGCCCGCGTGATCTTGTGACCGTTGACGCTCGCGACGTTTGCGCTTTCGTCAAAGAAGCCGCGAAAGCCCTGAATGCCCACAAAACCCAGCCCCGGCACAATGACGAGGATGAGCATGAACATCATCAGGCGTTTGTGATTACGGAAAAAATCGAGCATGCGTGAGTGCCAAAAACAGAACGCCCGATCTTACAACAGCGGGCAATAAAAAAGGCGAACCGGAGTTCGCCTTTCAAGGATACTGGCGGAGTGGACGGGACTCGAACCCGCGACCCCCGGCGTGACAGGCCGGTATTCTAACCGACTGAACTACCACTCGTTCTACTACACACTTCTGCATCTTCGCTGCGCTTCTTCTTGCAAGCTGCAGCTTGCCGGGACTGCCCAAATTGCGGCGAAATCGCGGCAAAAAATGAATTGTAGCTGAAGGCGCCGCGTGTCCGCAACTTTTGCGTCCCGGGGTTCGGGCGGCTCCCGATGCGATTCAGGCAAGGTTCGGCGCGTACCTGAGCGGTCCGGCTCACAATCCAATCTCCGTCACTGATCCAGTTAGCGTCACCCAAATGACCGATACCGCCGATATTCGCTTCCTCCTTACCATCCAGCAGAACGGAAGCCTGATCGCCGCCTCGCGCAAGCTCGGCCTCACCGCTTCGGCCGTAACGCAGCGCCTGCAACAGATCGAAAAGAAGCTCGGCAGCAGGCTCGTGGAAAGAACCGCGCGCAAGCTGACCTTTACCGAAGAAGGCATGCTGCTTTGCCTGCGCGGTGCGGAACTGATCGAGCAACTCGACACGCTGCTGGAAGATCTGCGGATTCATCATGGAGGACTGGTCGGCACATTGAAGGTCAATGCGCCGCTCGGTTTCGGCCGGCGCTACCTCGCACCGGTCATTGCCGATTTCCAGCAGGAGAACCCCGACGTCGATGTCGCGCTCACGCTATCCGACCAGCCGCTCACCGAAGCGGCGGACCGGTTCGACGTCGTGGTTCATATCGGCGAGTTGCGCGCATCCAATCTTGTCGGCCATACGATCGCACCGAACGCGCGATTCGTCTGCGCATCCCCTGCTTTCGTGAAGCGTTTCGGCAATCCCGAGCAGCCTGACGATCTGGCGGGACTGCCGTGCATCGTCCTTCGCGAAAACCAGGAAGACGTGTCGCTGTGGCATTTCAGCAAAGGCAAAACCGGCCGCAGCGTCCGCGTGACGTCGAAACTCAGTTGCAACGACGGCGACGTGATCCGCCGATGGGCGTGCGAGGGCCGAGGCGTCATTCTGCGTTCCGAGTGGGATGTCGCGGACGATATCCGGCAAGGCAGGCTGGTGAGGCTGCTGCCCGGCTGGAAAGCACCGGATGCCCACGTGATCGCGCTGACTCACAACCGTTCCGGCTTGCCGAGAAGAACCCGGAATTTCATGCAGTATCTGCAGGCGCGCTTCAAGCCGCTTCCGCCGTGGCGCGTTTAAGGACGCATCGCATGTTCAGTTTTTGTGAATCACTGAGTTAGCGCAGCTAAATTCACAGCGGGCTGCTAAAACCTATAATCGAATCGTCTCTGGATTCCGATTGGTTATCAACGTCCATGTCCGCGAAAGATTCCTCACTTCAGCCCGGCTATCCGAAAGCCGTCCTGTTCGACCTGTTGACCGCCCTGCTCGATTCGTGGACGCTCTGGAATCGTTGCGCCGGGTCCGAACAGGCAGGCAGAGCGTGGCGCGCGGAGTACCTGCGCCTCACCTACGGCTGCGGTCAATACGTCGAATACGAAACGTTGGTCAAGCGCGCTGCGCAATACGTCGGCCTTCCCGACTCCGCGCCGCAAGCGCTCGAAGATAACTGGCTCCAACTGACGCCTTGGGAAGGCGCATTGGCTGCGCTGCAACAGCTACAGCCTCACTGCAAGCTCGCAGTGGTCACCAATTGTTCGGCACGGCTCGGCCGGCAAGCAGCATCGATTCTGCCCGTGCAATGGGACGTGGTCGTGACAGCGGAAGAAGCCAGCGCCTACAAGCCTGACCCTCGTCCCTACGAGTTGGCGCTCGACGCGCTGAACGTGCTGCCTCACCAAGCGGCATTCGTCGCGGGTTCCAGTTACGACATGTTCGGTACGGCTGCCGTCGGCTTGCGGACGTACTGGCATAACCGGATCGGCCTGCCGCTCGTCGCCGGCGCACAGCGGCCGGAAATCGAATCGCCGACACTCGATTCCCTCGCCGCCTGGGCGAGCCATTTCACGGCGAACAACTCGCAAACATCATGACACTCGATTCACAGGAAACGCCCGCGGCCATCGTCGATGTCCGCAAGATGGAAAAGAATATCGCCGCGATGCAGGAGCGGATGAACGCGCTCGGCGTGAAATTCCGCCCGCATGTGAAAACGTCGAAATGCGTCGAGGTGGCACAGGCGCAGATCGCCGCCGGGGCTCGAGGCATCACCGTTTCCACGCTGAAAGAGGCGGAAAGTTTCTTCGCGGCCGGCATCGTCGATATTCTTTATGCGGTCAGTATCGTTCCGTCGAAGCTGCCTAGAGTCATGGCGCTGCGGAAGCGGGGATGCGATCTGAAGATCGTCGTCGACAATGCCAGCGCCGCGCTCGCCATCGTGGAGTTCTGCAAAACAGCGGGCGAATCGCTGGAAGTGTGGATCGAAGTGGATACCGACGGCCATCGCTCCGGCCTCAAGCCCGAAGAAGATGCGCTGCTGGAAATCGGCCGCATTCTGCACGCGGGCGCGATCAAGGTCGGCGGCGTGTTGACACATGCCGGTTCGAGCTACGAATTGAATACGCCCGCAGCGTTGGCGGCGCTCGCTGAACAGGAACGCGCCGGCTGCGTGCGCGCCGCGCAACGCCTGCGCGCGGCCGGCATTCCGTGCGAGAGCGTGAGCGTCGGCTCCACGCCGACGGCGCTCGCCGCGCGCAGCCTCGAAGGCGTCACCGAAGTGCGTGCCGGCGTCTACGCATTCTTCGATCTCGTGATGCACAACGTCGGTGTTTGCGCGATCGACGATATCGCGCTGAGCGTGCTGACCACGGTGATCGGCCATCAGGAAGACAAGTCGTGGGTGATCGTCGACGCGGGCTGGATGGCCATGAGCCGTGACCGCGGCACGTCGAAGCAGTCACGCGATTTCGGCTACGGACTGCCGTGCACGCTCGACGGCACTCCGCTCGACGGCTATCTGATGATCGGCGCAAACCAGGAGCACGGCATTCTTGCACCGGCCGATGCCGGCCACGCTCCTGATCACGGCGATCTGAAGGCCCGCTTTCCGATCGGCAGCCGGCTGCGCATCCTGCCCAATCACGCGTGTGCAACGGGCGCGCAGTTCCCCGAATATCACGCGCTGCAAGCAACGGGAGAACTCGCCGTGTGGAGCCGCCTGCATGGCTGGTGAAACTCGCGGACCTGCTTGTGAGCCCGCGCCCGCGGCTAACCAAACTCGTCCGGATAAAGCGCCGCGCTGCCGTCGAGATTGCCGGTTTGCGCGTAGATCAACGGCTCGCCGTCGCGGCGAACTATCGCTCCATCAACGACACGGCCGATGACCAGGCGATGATCCCCCGCCTCGATGTCGCTCGCCAGTTCGCACTCGAAGTGCGCGAGCGCCTCGAGGAGCAAGGGCGCACCCGTCCTGCCGGGTTGCCACGATACGGATGCGAGTTTGTCCACCGTGCGGCCCGACTGCGTGCCGAAGTGCTCCGCGAGCGGCTGCTGGTCCGCACTCAACACGCTGATGGCGAAGACCTGGCCGCTTCGCAGCAGTTTGTACGACTCGTGATCCGTGCCGATCGTGATCGCGACGAGTAGCGGCGAAAACGAAACCTGCATGATCGAACTGGCGGTGAACGCGTTGCGTCGATTACCATCCGCAACGCCGACGACATACACGCCGGCCGTCAAATGCCTGAAAAGTTCTGCGATGCGCTCGCTCATCGTGGACTCCTCTTAAGTGCGAAGAAGCGTGTTTCATCATAGCGCCGCTCATGCGTTGCGGCTTGCGCATCGGCTGGAACGCGGCTTGCGGCGCGAAGGTGTTTTACAGCGATCTTCATTTCATCATGAAAGACTCTCTCATCTACAACCGGTTCAGTTCAAAAGTGGTCGTCGTGACAGGCGCCGGGTCCGGGATCGGCGAAGGTGCGGCGCGTCGCTTTGCGGGAGAAGGCGCGTCGGTCGTGTTGGCCGGACGCACTCGCGAGAAGCTCGAGCGTGTGGCGCGCGACCTCGACGCTCAACGCACGCTCGTTCACCCCTGCGATGTCTCCAGTTACGAGGCCGCCGAGCAACTGATGGCCGCGGCAATCGCGCGCTTCGGCTGTATCGACGTGCTCGTCAATAACGCAGGAATCGCGCCGACTGGCCGCATCGACGAAGCCTCGCTCGACGACTGGCGCGGGATCATGTCGACCGATCTCGACGGTGTTTTCTATTGCAGCCGCGCGGCGATTCGTCATTTGATCGACGCGCGCGGCTCGATCGTGAACGTGTCGTCGGTGTCCGGCCTGGGCGGCGATTGGGGCATGAGTTTCTACAACGCGGCCAAGGGCGCGGTCACCAATTTCACGCGGGCGCTTGCCCTGGATCACGGCCGCGACGGCGTGCGAGTCAACGCGGTCTGCCCGAGCCTGACGGCCACCGACCTGACGCAAGACATGCTCGGCGACGAGAAGCTGATGGCAAAGTTTCGCGAGCGCATTCCACTCGGCCGCGCAGCCGAGCCCGCTGACATCGCGGCGGTCATCGCTTTTCTCGCCAGCGACGACGCGCGTTTCGTGACTGGCGTGAATCTGCCCGTCGACGGCGGTCTGAGCGCGTCGAACGGCCAGCCGCCGCAAGCGTGAGCGCGACGCGTGCCTGCGCTGCTCGATGACACGCTGAATCGCGTCGTGCGGCGTTATCGCTTGCCGGCCGACGCCTGCAAATTTCCGCCGACGCCCGATGCCAGTCCTGCTGAGGCGCTCGCGATCGTCATCGAGCGGGCTCGCGAAGCCGTGGTCCGCGGCGAAGCGCCCGATGCGGAATTGAAGCGTCGTTTCATCGCAGCGCTCGCTCAGATGATTCGTGACGCGATGCGTGCCGAATCCGGCGACCCCGTTTTCCAGGCGATGGCGTTTCGTCATCGAACGGCTGAGGTGCGCGAGTACGCGTCGCTGGCAGCGCATGCCGCGCGGGACCGCCGTACGATTCACGCGGCCGTGAATGCCATTGCTCATCCGGCGAAGCAGCAACGAACTCCGCCGGGGCGGCAACGCGACGCGCTGGCTTTGTTGCATGCGTCCGCGGCGTCGGGAGCCTGGTCGGAGTTCGACGCGACGCTGCGGAGCCTTTGCGCCGAGCATTGCGCGGGCGAGTTTCCGTTCGAGCGCAGCTTGACGCAATTGCTCGACAGTCCCGAATTGTCACGCTTGCGGCGTCTCGAACTGCTCGCGTCCGATGATCGTGTGCGTCAATATCAGTCGCTGTGGGATCGGCATGCTCATCGTCCGGGAAGCGCGGCGGCGATTGCCCTCGGCATTGCATCGAAAGAACGCGGCGCCCAGGTTGAAGCGTTAGCCACGCACGCGCTCGAGCTATTGGCGCGACGACTGAATGAAGCGGAAGGCTCGCTCGCGTCGTATTGCGTCGTCAACTCGATGCGCGTGCCGGCCGCGATGCCCGCGAGCCACGAGCGTGCAAAAACCGAGTGGGACGTCGTGCTGTTAAGACGTGCAAAGGCGAATGGCGAAGCTGCGGCCTGGGACGTATGCCTGCTCGTGGAGGCGAAGGCATCCGTTGACGCCGCGACCACCGACTTCCCGCGTCTTTTGCGCGGTGTGAATCTGCTTGCCCACGCGGATGAAAACACGGTCTATTCGTTCCTCACTCAGCAAGGCACGGTGAGTGTGCGTGGCGCTTCACTGAGCGCGCTGCGAACCGACGACGCAAGTCTCGCGAAGACCGTGCTCTATTGTTGTGACGCTCCTGCTGAAGCGAGTCCGCGTTTGCTTGGTGCCGCCGCTCGCATGCAGTTGTTGTCGGCAGAGGCCAGTCTGGTGTTTGCAAATGTTCTCGCTACCGAACACGATGCCGATTCAAGCGCTCTAGAACCAGTCTGGCAGCAGTTACTCGAATCTCCGAAATGGCATGCCCTCCTCTACCAGTATCCGACGCTGCGCCGGGTTCGCGAGCTGATGGTTCATGCGGAAGATCTGCAATTGGCGGTCATCGCGGCGCTGTATTGATGACGCTGATTCATAGCCTCAAGAAAGCACAGCAACTTAATCTACAGGAGACTCTCGGATAGAGTGGACAGCGACGTGGACTTCCCAGGCAAAGGAGCAGCTTTTGGACACGAAGGTTTGCCGAACAGTTGCACTAGCTGTTGCATTTGCAACGACTGCTCTCCCCTTTATGAGCCGTGGCGCGTCCGCATTAAAGAGCCAAACGAATCCTGCTTACGTACAGACCGCTTCAGCAAAACAAGCCGCAACCATGTCGAACAAATCAACCGCGCTGGCCCGAATCAGACTGAGCTTCGACGGTAAGCAAGCGGAGGTCGAACTCAACGACAACCCTGCCAGCCGCGACTTTGTTTCCATGCTGCCGCTCACGCTGAATTTCCGGGACTACAACGGCGTGGAGAAAGTCGCCTATCCTCCGCGCAAGCTCTCAACCAAAGGCGCGTCCTTTGGATTGACACCCTCAGTAGGCGACTTTGCGTTGTATGCGCCGTGGGGAAACCTCGTGGCCTACTATCGCGGGTTTCGACATTCCGGCGATCTGGTTCATCTCGGCCGCTTCACTTCCGGTATAGAAGAACTGTCGAAGATGGACGGCGAATTCAGCGTCCGTATTGAAGCTGTGCAGTAGTCGGCTTTTGAACTTTCGATGCCGTTCCGTCGTTTTCTCGAACATGCACAAAGAGGTTATGGGACTCGCATCCCATAGCCTCTTTTGCTTGCGAGCGTCGGCAGATAACCGATAGACAACTATCGTCGCGCAATACAGCGATCAGTTGCAGTGCGCGTTGTCGTCGCTCTTATTCGCCGCGAGTTGACTCGACGTGCGTTCCGCTTTCGCGAGCGTCACCTTCGCGGACGCTGCGTGCGCGTCGTCCACCCAGGTCCGCGGATTCATGCGCGCGGGGTTATATCCTGCTGCCGCGTAGTCGGCAGCTTCCTGACGGACCTGCTCACGCGTCAAACCTTGAGAGGACGTTTGCGCCGAGGCGAGCATAGGCGCGGAGATGGCGATTGCGATAAGAACAAGTTGAAGTTTGCGTTTCATGGTCGTAGCTCCGGAAAGATGGGCAAGGTTTGCCCGATAGCTTCGATGAAGCAACGGGCATCGCTTCGGTTCATGCACACTTTAAGGATTTCTACTGATTCGATTAAGTAGACGCCTTCCATTGAGCCTATTAGTATCATTCATGAATCACGAGATCGAAGCGACGCTCGAACACGCAACGCGCTGCTCGCCCCTGGCACCGGATGTTTGCTCACAAAGAATGGATGATGCGAGATGCCTCGAGAAAACCTGAATGACATCCTTGTGTTTATCGCGGTTGCACGCGAGAAGAGCTTCACGCGTGCGGCGGCAAAACTGGGCGTTTCTCAATCGGCGTTGAGTCATACCATCCGCGATCTCGAGGCGCGACTCGGACTGCGCCTCCTCACGCGAACGACCCGAAGCGTTTCGACCACTGAAGCGGGCGAAGAACTCTTTCAGGCGGTGGCGCCGCGCATCGAGGAAATCGATGCAAGCATTGCGGCTTTATCGGATTTCAGGGACAAGCCCGCTGGGATCATTCGCATCACCGCAACGGATCATCCCGTGGAGACGGTCATCTGGCCGAAGCTGCGAAAACTCTTGCCGTCCTACCCGGATATCAAGGTCGAGGTGACCGTCGACTACGGTCTTTCGAACATCGTCGAAGAACGCTATGACATTGGCGTCCGATTCGGCGATCAGGTCGCAAAGGACATGATTGCGGTCCGTATTAGCCCGGACATTCCGATGGCTATCGTCGGCTCACCCGGCTACTTTGCAAATAGAGAACTTCCGAAAACGCCGGAAGATCTTCTCCGCCACGAATGCATTAGCTTGCGCATGACGACCACGAAGGCGCTGTACGCGTGGGAATTGAAAAAGGGAAAGAGAGAGACGCAAGTGCGCGTTGCAGGACAGGTCACCGTCAATACGCAGCCTCAAATGATCCAGGCCGCGCTGGACGGCTTTGGACTGACTTTCGTCCCGGAAGATGCCGTAATCCAACACATGCGCAATGGCCATTTGCTAAGCGTTCTGAGAGACTGGTGCCCAGTCTGGCCCGGCTACCGCGCCTACTATCCGAGCCGCCGTCAAACGTCGCGTGCATTCTCGCTTGTGATCGATGCATTGAAACACCAAAGCTAAGCCGACTCCCAATTCGCCGCACCGATTGATCACAACAGCTCATAAGTCCAATCGACCGGCTTGGGTTTATCCGAACTGCCCGCGCAGCTAGAATAACTTCAATCGGTCAGGCATTCACTCGCTGACTCAGTCTTTTAGTCAACACGCGCCCGCTGCATTGCTTTAACGGATCGCAGCGCCGGCGACTCGCACGTCCATTCACTGCTTGAGCGCGCATCGTCGCGCCTGACGCCGTAATCAGGCATTGTCGACTGCCAATTCATTGGCCGGTCGCGCATTCCTTTTGTCGAAGCACGTTCAAGTATTGCAGCGAATCGGCGCCCAAGATGAACGAGGAAATCCGATGTCCACAGTGTCGAATCAATCCGCTATTTCCAGACGCCAGGTATGGAGCGCGGTCGCCTCGATGGCGATGTGCGCGGCCATGCTGATAGCGTCCGAATTCATGCCCGTTAGTCTTCTGACGCCGATTGCGTCAGACCTGCGTGCGTCAGTCGGTATGGCGGGCCAAGCCATTTCTATCTCGGGCCTCTTTGCTGTCGCGACAAGCCTGATCATTCCTTCGGTGACGAGCCGTCTCGATCGACGTCATGTGCTGGCCGGACTCGCGGGGCTGATGCTGATGTCGTTGGTGCTGATCGCCGAGGCCCGCAGCTTCGAGATGTTGATGGCCGCTCGCGCGCTTCTCGGCGTGACAGTAGGTGGTTTCTGGTCGCTTGCAACCGCAACGATCATGCGACTCGTGCCCGAGGAATCGGTGCCGAAGGCATTAGGTGTTCTCTATACGGGCAACGCCGTCGCGACGTCATTTGCCGCGCCCATTGGTAGTTACCTGGGCAGTGTCATCGGATGGCGAGGTGTGTTCTGGGCACTCGTCCCAATCGTGGCAATCAATCTGGTCATGCTGCTGGTGACGCTTCCGCCTATGAAAACCCGCGCATCGCAAGACGGCGGCGCGAACGCGCTTGCACTCCTGCGGCGCCCGCATGTGTCGTTTGCAATGCTCGCCGTCATGCTGACGTTTGCCGGCGCTTTTGAGGTCTTCACGTACTTCCGGCCGTTCTTTGAAACCTACACGCACGTCGGCGTGCTACGGCTATCAGTCCTTCTGCTTGGCATGGGACTCGCCGGTTTCGCCGGCACGTACGGTGCGAGCGCACTGATCGGTAAACGCCTCTTCCATCTGTTGATGGCTTTGCCCGTTGCACTGGCCGTCGTGACGCTCATCATGCTTCCCGCGGGTCACTCGTTCGGCGCAGCGGCATTGCTGGCAATTGCGTGGGGCGCCGTTAATGCAGCCATTCCCGTCGCATGGTCGACGTGGCTTTCGAAGGGCGTGAAGGACAAACCGGAAAGCGGCGGAGGCTTGATGGTTGCATCTATCCAGCTATCCATCATGGTGGGCGCGGAGCTAGGCGGCACACTACTCGATCATTATTCGATCGGCGCGACCTTCTTGTCCGGCGCGGCGCTGCTGGTTCTTTCGGCGATTGTCGTTGGCAGCGGCAGGCGTCTCAGGCCCGCGGTGTGATAGACGATGCAGACGTTGCGCAGTTCATGCGCGGCGCCGACGTCAATGCTTGTCCGGCTAACGGCCATCTTACGTTTCCAGTTTGCGCGTCTGGGTCCTGCCGCGTACAGTTGATTATTCTTCTATCGGCGGCAACGAGCGGCCGCAGTCGCCCGACAAAACATTTTTCACGCTCGCCACAATATTCGCGTTCCTGAAACGTCTTCAGGCGCATGGAACCGCCACCTACCTCGCAGCCGATGACCGACCGAGACAGCGACATCACCGCGACCGTGGTGCGTGAGCGCACGAGGCTCGTCAATTTCATCCGGCGTCGAATACGCGATCCGGATGATGCCGAGGACATCCTGCAGGACGTGTTCCACGAATTCGTGCAGGCTTACCGGCTTCCCGCTCCGATCGAACAGGCTAGTGCGTGGCTTTTTCGCGCCGCGCGCAACCGCATCATCGATCGCTTTCGCAAGAAAAGAGAGCAGCCGCTGCCCGATCCGTTCGAGACCGACGACGACGCCGGCAGCGAATATCGCCTCGACCTCGCGCTGCCGGCGCACGATGCCGGTCCCGAAGCGCTCTACGCTCGCGCTCTATTGCTCAAGGCTTTGCAGGACGCGCTCGATGAGTTGCCGCCGAATCAACGTGACGTATTTATCGCCCACGAGCTCGAGGGGCGTTCCTTCAAGGACATGGTCGCGCAAAGCGGCGTGCCGCTTAATACGCTGCTTGCGCGCAAACGCTATGCGGTTCTCCATTTGCGCGCTCGACTGCAAGTCATTTACGACGAACTGGATATTTAAAGGAGTCAACGGATGAAATTCCGAATCAGATGTGCCGGCAAAGCGCTGCTTGTGGTGGTCGCCATCGCCGCGCTTGGGTGGGTGGTCATGACGCTATGGAATTGGGTGATTCCGGCGCTATTCGTCGGCGCCCGTGCGATCGATTTCGCTCATGCGTTGGGCTTGCTGGTCTTGAGCCGCATTCTCTTTGGCGGATTCCGCGGACATGGCGGCTGGCGCGAACGGCGTCACTGGCGCAAATGGGAAGCGATGACGCCCGAGGAACGCGAGCATTTCCAGACGGCGTGGCGCTCGCGCCATGCCCCGCGTAAGGAGGATTGAACATGCGCGAGAACGCGGTGCGCGACTGCAAACAGGAGCCGGGCGTGATTGCGCCTGTCGTCGATCTGAGACGTTGCGAAGGCAAAGGCGATTGCGTGAACGTTTGCCCGGAGAATGTGTTTGAGATCCGGCGTATCGATGAGGCCGATTACCTCAGCCTCGGTTTGATGCATCGCCTGAAGCAGCGCGTGCATGGAATGAAGGTCGCCTACACGCCGAATGCGGACGCCTGCCGCTCTTGCGGTCTTTGCGTGACGGCATGCCCTGAACGCGCGATCAAGCTCGCCAGAACGGCATAGCGCATATGAGTCCATCAACCGCAGTGCTTTTGCGCGAGCTTCACGAGCAGAGCCAGTCAGAAGTGATAGCCCGCGCATGCGCGCAGTTTCAGGGATCGAGCGAGGAGTTTCTAACTCTCGTCGACGAATACGAAACGCTCGCACCCAGATTGCGTGGCCGGTTTCTCGAAACGCTCGGGCTATCCAGCGAAGATTTCGAGTCCTCGCAAGGCACGCCTCTTTCGCTGGCCGTCTCGGCGGAGACGGGACGGTTCCTGCGCAACATGGTGCTGTCGCACAAACCGGCTCGAATCCTAGAACTCGGTAGTTCGTGCGGTGTGTCCACGTTGTATCTCGCCGAGGCTCTTCGCACGTCAGGCAGCGGCATCGTTGTAGCGACTGAAGTCGATCCGCTGAAGTGCGTACGTCTTCGGGACAACATCATGACGGCGGGCGTCGATGCTTATGTCGATCTGCGGGAAGGCGATGTGTTCCAGACCGTCACCGAGCTGGACGGCACGTTCGACATGGTGTTCATCGACGTATGGGCCAACGCCTATCTGGATCTATTCAAACGGATCGAACACCTGCTGCGCCCCGGATCGATCGTTCTCGCCGACAACATGTACACAGCCGAAGACGCGGTTCGGCCGTACAAGCAATATCTCGATGCGGACCCGCGCTTCTCGAGCACGACCTTGGGCTTTGAATCGGGGATCGAGTTTACGGTCGTCGTTTGCTGAATGAATGGGGGTGGGGCTCGCGTTCTTGCGCCATGCAATCGGGATGATTCCAATGCGCCGTGATTGATCGCTGCTTGCCTGAAGGCGCCCGGTCTCAGTCGGAGATCGAAGCAGAGAGTCCGCGAGCAAACGCGTCCGGTGAAGCGAAGCCTCTCACTTGCGCCGCTGGATGGTTGCCAACGCGAGCCCCGCTCCTGCGAACGCGCACGCGGCGGACACCAGCGCGACTGCGCGCAGCGCGGCAACGATGGCGTCGGCTTCCGCTTGCGCCGTCGGCGTCTGCGGCGGCGTATGGGCACCGCCGGCTTGCGCACCGGCTGCCGCGTTCAACCCCGATAACTGTGCGCTCTGGCGTGCATCGTGAGGAACGTGCAGTTCGTCGAGCCGCGCGGACAGCGCCGCGTCGTGCGACCACACAAACACGATGCCGAGTACCGCAACCGCCAGCAGGCTCGCTACGCGTGCGACCGCGTTGTTGATACCGGACGCCACGCCCGTGCGATGAGCCGGCACTGAGCCCATCACGGTCGTCGTGAGCGGTGCGACCGTGATCGTCATGCCGAGGCCGAGCACGGCGAGCGCAGGGAAAAATCCGGCCCAATAGCTGCCGCGCACGAACGGCATCGCGAGCATCGCAAAGCCGATTCCGGCGATGGCCGGGCCAACGCTCAATAGGACCCGCGAACCGAAGCGGGTCGTCAGGCCGCCGGTCAAGCGCGACAACGAGCCGATGATGACCGGCACCGGCAGCAGCGCCGAGCCCGCTTCCGTTGCCGTGTAGCCATGTGCGCGGATCAGCGTGAACGGCAGGAAGAAAAATACCCCGCCCATACCGAAGTAAAGCAGCAGCGTGACGAGATTCGCGCCGGTGAAATCGCGCGAGCGAAACACCTCGAGCGGCATCATCGGGTCACGGCTCTTCGCTTCGATCATCAGGAATGCGGCCAGCACGAGCGCGCCAACGCCGATCGCGCACAGTACGAGCGCATGCGCGAAGCCACGCGCCGACGCCTCGGTCAGGCCATAGGTCAATGCCGCGAGCCCCGCTGCCGCACTCAACGCGCCTGGCCAGTCCAATTGTTGAGGCGCATCGGGCGTGTGGCTGTTCGGCACCGACGAAACCGCGAGCGCAATCGTCGCCGCTGCAAGCGGGACGTTGAGAAAGAAGATCGCGCGCCAGGAGAATGCGTCGACGAGCAGGCCGCCGGCCACTGGCCCGAGCGCCGACGTAATCGCGCCGACACCCGCCCAGGTGCCGATCGCCCGTCCGCGCTCCTCGCCGTCGAAGATCGCGCCGATGATCGCAAGACTGCCGGGTACGAAGAGCGCAGCGCCTATGCCCTGCACCGCACGCCCGGCGATCAGCGAGCCCGCGTTCGGCGCGAGCCCACAAGCGGCCGACGCGAGCGTGAAGACCGCGATTCCCGCGATGAACACCGTGCGGTGGCCGAGTTTGTCGCCCATCGATCCGCCCACCAGTACGAGCGATCCGAGAAACAGAAGGTAGGCATTGATGATCCACTGCATCGCCGCGACGCTCGCGCCGAGCTCGCTCTGAATGGCGGGCAACGCGACGTTGACGACGGAGCCGTCGATAAACGCCATGCTCGAGCCGAGGATCGTCGCGGCGAGCGCCAGACGCTTGCGCCGGCACGGGCTGTCGAGTGCGGTGGGCTGCATGCGGATGATGAGTTCGTCGCACGGGCTCGCTTGCGCAGCGACAACGTGCGCGCGGTGTGGGTCGCTATGAACGCGCGGGTCGGCCATGCTCGCTCCAGTGCCGGTCGATGGTGACTAGCATAGCAACTGGGGCGCGGGAGCGCAGGTGTGGGTGCTCGTGGACTTGCGCGCCGCGCCACGGCCAAGAAAAAACCCGCAGAGCCAATAGCTGTGCGGGTTTTCGGATACTGCGGCAGAACACTACGGAACTGCGTGGAAGCAGGTCGCGAAACGAATGGTGGGTGCTGAGAGGCTCGAACTCCCGACCTACGCCTTGTAAGGGCGCCGCTCTACCAACTGAGCTAAGCACCCGTTTCGCAGACTTCTGATGCTGCTGCCTTTGCTGAAGCAGCAAGCCCGTTAGTTTAGCGCATCCTTTAGGGCTTTGCCAGGCCTAAATTTAGGCACTTTTGCCGCCTTGATCTTGATCGCGTCGCCCGTGCGCGGATTGCGTCCCGTGCGCGCCGTACGCTTGCCGACGGCGAACGTGCCGAAGCCGACCAGCGTCACCGAACCGCCTTTCTTCAGCGTGCCTTTTACACCGCCGATCACTGCGTCCAGCGCGCGGCCGGCCGCAGCCTTGGAAATTTCCGCCTGCTGCGCAATGTGGTCGATCAATTCCGTCTTGTTCATCCTACCCCCGCGAATGTTTTAGAAGCGAAACGGCGCGTGCAGCGCCTGACATCGTGTGGCCGGCGCAACGCCGGGCCGAGTCATTAGAATTGGCCGAAACCGCCGTGTCAACCGGGGTTGAGCCTGATTTTGCAGAGATTCGAACGGACTTGCTTATCGCCGCGATGCTTGCGCCTTTCGATGCGCGCACAACCAGTTTACAGCTTCACATTTCATTGCCCAAATGAAGACCGTGTCGCGACAACTTTCTTTGCACTCGAAAGAAAACAGGCAATAAAAAACCCGCAGCGATAACACCGCGGGTTTTGTGCAGCGAAACTACCGCTGAAGGTTTAGTGCTTCACGACTTCGGTTGCGCCGGAGTCCTTGCCGGGTTCGGCAGCGACCGGCGACGCAGGCTTCGCCTCTTCTTCCGGCAACGCTTCAGGCACACGTTCGAGCGCCAGTTCGAGCACCTTGTCGATCCAGCGGACCGGCACGATTTCGATTGCGTTCTTCACGTTGTCCGGAATCTCCGTCAAGTCCTTGACGTTTTCTTCCGGGATCAGCACGAGCTTGATGCCGCCGCGATGCGCTGCCAGCAGCTTCTCCTTCAGACCGCCGATCGGCAGCACTTCGCCACGCAACGTGATTTCACCCGTCATCGCGACATCGGCACGCACCGGAATACCGGTCAGCACCGACACCAGCGCGGTGGTCATCGCGATACCGGCCGAAGGACCGTCTTTCGGCGTGGCGCCTTCAGGCACGTGGATGTGAATGTCCTGCTTCTCGAACGCTTCGTCCTTGACACCGAGACGACGCGAACGCGAACGCACAACCGAGCGCGCTGCCTCGACCGATTCCTTCATCACGTCGCCGAGCGAACCCGTGCGGATCACATTGCCCTTGCCCGGCATCACGGCGGCTTCGATGGTCAGCAGATCGCCGCCCACTTCCGTCCACGCGAGACCCGTGACCTGGCCAACCTGATTTTCCTTCGCGGCCAGACCGAAGTCGTACTTGCGCACGCCGAGGAACGTGTCGAGGTTGCTGCCGTCGACCTTCACCGCGCCTTCCGCCTTCTTCAGCAGAAGCATCTTCACGACCTTGCGGCAGATCTTCGAAATTTCACGCTCGAGCGAACGCACGCCCGCTTCACGCGTGTAGTAACGAATGATGTCGCGGATCGCCGTTTCCGTCACATCGACCTCGCCATCCTTGAGGCCGTTGTTCTTCTTCTGCTTGGGCAAAAGATAACGTTGCGCGATGCTGACCTTCTCGTCTTCCGTGTAACCCGACAGACGGATCACTTCCATCCGGTCGAGCAACGGCGGCGGAATATTCAGCGAGTTCGACGTCGCCACGAACATCACGTCCGACAGATCGAAGTCGACTTCGACGTAGTGATCGGCGAACGTATGGTTCTGTTCCGGATCGAGCACTTCGAGCAATGCCGACGACGGATCGCCGCGGAAATCCTGGCCCATCTTGTCGACTTCGTCGAGCAGGAAGAGCGGATTGCGCACGCCGACCTTGGTCAGGCTTTGCAGAATCTTGCCCGGCATGGAACCGATATACGTACGACGGTGACCGCGAATCTCGGCTTCGTCACGTACGCCGCCGAGCGCCATGCGCACGAACTTGCGGTTCGTGGCGCGAGCGATCGACTGGCCCAGCGACGTCTTACCGACACCCGGAGGCCCAACGAGGCACAGAATCGGCGCCTTCACCTTGTCGACACGTTGCTGGACCGCGAGATACTCGAGAATGCGTTCCTTCACTTTCTCGAGACCGAAGTGGTCTTCGTCGAGCACGCGTTCCGCATTCGAGAGGTCGTTGTTGACCTTGCTCTTCTTGCGCCACGGCAAGCCGATCAGCGTGTCGATATAGTTGCGCACGACGGTGGCTTCAGCCGACATAGGCGACATCAGCTTGAGCTTTTTGAGCTCGGCGTCGGCCTTCTTCTTGGCTTCCTTCGGCATGCGGGCAGCCGTGATGCGCTTCTCGAGTTCTTCGAGATCCGCACCTTCTTCACCTTCGCCGAGTTCCTTCTGGATCGCCTTGACCTGTTCGTTCAGGTAGTACTCGCGCTGGCTCTTCTCCATCTGGCGCTTCACGCGCCCACGGATGCGCTTTTCGACCTGCAGGATGTCGATCTCGGCTTCGAGCTGCGCGAGCAGATGCTCGAGACGCTCGATGACCGGGAACATCTCAAGAATGTGCTGCTTCTGGTCGAGCTTCAGCGGCAAATGTGCCGCGATGGTGTCGGCCAGACGCCCGGCTTCGTCGATACCCGACAGCGACGTCAGAATCTCCGGCGGAATCTTCTTGTTCAGCTTCACATACTGATCGAACTGCGACACGATCGCGCGGCGCAGCGCTTCAGTTTCAGCGCTGTCGGCGTGGTCGGGTTCGAGCGGCATGACTTCGCACGAGAACTGCGTTTCCTGTTCTTCGATGGAAAGCGTTTTCGCGCGCTGCAAACCCTCGACGAGCACCTTAACGGTGCCATCGGGCAGCTTGAGCATTTGCAGGATGTTGGCAACACACCCTACTTCGTACATGTCCTTTTCGGTCGGCTCATCTTTCGCAGCCGTTTTCTGGGCGACGAGCATGATGTGCTTGCCGCCTTCCATCGCTGCCTCGAGAGCCTTGATCGACTTCGGGCGGCCTACGAAGAGCGGAATCACCATGTGCGGGAAAACGACTACGTCACGCAGCGGGAGCAGCGGGAGCGTAATGCGTTCCTGCGGAAGGAGTTGGGTTCCTGACATTTCATTTCCCCATGAGTGGAATCAGTTCGTTCGATAGGTGAGGCCGGCAGAAAATATTGCAAGCCTCCGCGTGTGGGAAAAGTTCAGTGACTCCGAAGGTTCAGTGACTCCATTGTGAAAACAATCTTTCTGACCACACGATAAACGAAAAAGCCGTTCACGTCGCCATGAACGGCTTTTTGCGGTATCCGAAGCCGATCAGTTCGAACCCGCGACTTTGGGCGCGTCTTCGTAGATCAGTAACGGTTTGCCGTCGCCGTCGATCACATTGTCGTCGATGATGACCTTGCTGACACCTTTCATTTGCGGCAGATCGTACATCACGTCCAGCAACGCCTGTTCCAGGATAGAGCGCAGTCCGCGCGCGCCCGTCTTGCGACGGATCGCCTTGCGCGCCACAGCCTGCAACGCGGCCGGACGAATTTCGAGTTCGACCCGTTCCATGTTGAAGAGCTTGTGGTACTGCTTCACCAGCGCATTCTTCGGTTCGACGAGAATTTTCATCAGCGCCGCTTCGTCGAGCTTGCCAAGCGTGGCGACCACCGGCAGACGGCCGATCAGTTCGGGAATCAAACCGAACTTGATCAGATCTTCCGGTTCCACTTCGCGCAGCACTTCGCCGGCGTCGCGATCCTGCTTGCTCTTCACGCTCGCGCCAAAGCCAATGCCGGTCTTTTCAGTACGATCGACGATGACTTTTTCGAGGCCGTCAAATGCGCCGCCGCAGATGAACAGAATGTTGGTCGTATCGACCTGGATGAAGTCCTGATTCGGATGCTTGCGGCCACCTTGCGGCGGCACCGACGCCATCGTGCCTTCGACCAGCTTCAGCAACGCCTGCTGCACGCCCTCGCCCGACACGTCGCGGGTAATGGACGGGTTATCCGACTTGCGGCTGATCTTGTCGATTTCGTCGATATAGACAATGCCGCGCTGGGCCTTGTCGACTTCGTAATTGCAGTTCTGCAGCAGCTTCTGGATGATGTTCTCGACGTCTTCACCCACGTAACCCGCTTCGGTGAGCGTGGTTGCGTCCGCAATGACAAAGGGAACGTTCAGAAGACGCGCGAGCGTTTGCGCGAGCAAGGTCTTGCCGGAACCGGTCGGGCCGATCAGCAGGATGTTGCTCTTAGACAGCTCGATCTCGTCTTTCTTGTCGAGATGCTTCAGGCGCTTGTAGTGGTTGTACACCGCGACCGCGAGAATTTTCTTCGCGCGTTCCTGACCGATCACATACTGGTCGAGGATTTCACGGATTTCCTGCGGACTCGGCAGATCGGACTTGGACAAGCCCGCCTCGATACCCGCGCCTGCTGCTTCGTCGCGAATGATTTCGTTGCACAGGTCGATACATTCATCGCAGATGAACACCGACGGGCCGGCAATCAGTTTCTTGACTTCATGCTGGCTCTTGCCGCAAAACGAGCAATACAACAGCTTTTCGCTGTTAGAACCTTTCTTGTCCGCCATAGATGTGTGAGCCTCCGGACACTCGATTACATGATACGCCGTTTGCCCCAGCCTCGCAGTTGGGCGCGGCGGGGCTGAGCAAGGTGACGGCGTTTGCCGCAGGCGCTCGGACGAGTCTTGATTATTTCACAACCGATCAGGCGCCGGATTTGCCCCGAATTAGGGCAAATCCGTACCCGATCAAGGACGCTTGTGGGCTACCTGATCGACCAGACCGTACGCTTGCGCGTCGTCGCCGGACATGAAGTTGTCACGGTCGGTGTCGCGCGCAATACGCTCGACCGGCTGGCCGGTGTGGTGCGCCAGCAGATGATTCAGCCGCTCCTTCAGGTAAAGGATTTCCCGAGCCTGAATTTCGATGTCCGACGCCTGACCGCGCGCGCCGCCCAGCGGCTGGTGAATCATCACGCGCGAGTTCGGCAGCGCGAAGCGCTTGCCCTTCGCGCCCGCTGCCAGCAGGAACGCACCCATGCTCGCCGCAAGCCCCATGCACAGCGTGGAGACGTCCGGCTTGATGAACTGCATCGTGTCGTAGATCGCCATGCCCGCCGAAACCGATCCGCCCGGGCTGTTGATATAGAAGTAGATGTCCTTGTCCGGATTCTCGCTCTCGAGGAACAGCATTTGTGCGACGACGAGATTGGCCGTCTGATCGTTCACCTCGCCGACCAGGAACACAATGCGTTCCTTCAGAAGACGCGAGTAGATGTCATACGAGCGCTCGCCCCGACCGCTCGTTTCCACGACGATCGGCACCAGTCCGAGCGCCTGCGCTTCGAGATCCCGGGACGACTGGGAGGTCAACGTGTCCAGCATTTGGGCGCGAAAGGTCATGCAATGGATCCTTGTCTGGAAATATTCTAAATATTTGATGCTAGACAGGTGTGGTCGACCAGCCCGTATTCAAGTGCGCGCCGACTGCACGACAGGCAGTGCAAAAATGCCGCACAAAAAAACGGCGTGCGGGCCGTCGCTCCGACAGCCGGCACGCCGTTGCAGCGACGCTTACGCTTGCGCCGTTGCGCTTGCCAGTTCTTCGAAGCTCACTTCCTTGTCCGTCACCTTGGCCTTGCTCAGCACGAATTCGACGACGTTGGCTTCAACGACGTACGCTTCCATTTCAGCAAGGCGTTGCTGGTTCGAATAATACCAGCGGACGACTTCCTTCGGGTCTTCGTAGCTTTTCGCGAATTCGTCGACTTCGGCGCGGATCTGTTCCGGCTTTGCCTGCAGGTCGTTCGCCTTCACAAGCTCGGCCAGCACGAGACCCAGCTTCACGCGACGCTCGGCCTGTTCCTTGAACATAGCGGCAGGAATCGGCGCATCTTTAGCGTTCGGCACGCCGCGCTGCTCCAGATCCTGGCGAGCCATCGCGACGAGGCGTTCCTGATCCTGTTCGATCAGCGCGTTCGGCACGTCGAGTTCCGAAATCTTGAGCAGCGCGTCCATCACCTGATTCTTGACGATGGCTTGCGTGCGGCGCTTGGCTTCGCGCTCCAGATTGTCCTTGATCTCGGCGCGCATCTTGGTCAGATCGCCGTCTTCAATGCCGAGCGACTTCGCGAATTCAGCGTCGATTTCCGGCAGATGCGGCCACTCGATCTTCTTCATCGTGATCGTGAATTGCGCGGTCTTGCCGGCCACTTCCTTGCCGTGATAGTCGGCCGGGAATGCCAGGTCGAATTCCTTCGACTCGCCGACCTTCAGGCCCGTAGCCGCCTTTTCGAATTCCGGCAGCATGCGGCCTTCGCCCAGCACGAACGCGAAGTCTTCGGCGCTGCCGCCCTGGAACACTTCACCGTCGATCTTGCCGACGAAGTCGACCGACACGCGATCGCCTTCCTTGGCCGCCGTATCCGCGCCGCCGTCGCCGTGCTCGCCGGCTTCGCCGCGAGCGTGGAAATGCACGCGCTGCTTGCGCAGGATTTCGAGCGTGCGGTCGATTTCCGCTTCGGTGATCGTGGTCGTGGTGCGCTCGATTTCAGCCGTGGCGACATCGCCCAGCTTCACTTCGGGATAGACCTCGAAGGTCGCGTCGAAAGCGTAATCGCCTTCAGTCGCGTCGACCTTCGGCGCAAAGCTCGGCTGACCGGCGACGCGCAGGTTTTCGGCGCGGCTGATGTCGAAGAATTCCTTGCCGACCTTGTCGCTCAGCACTTCCGCTTCCACCTGGCCCGAATACTGTTGCGTCACCATCTTGAGCGGCACCTTGCCCGGGCGGAAACCCGGCATGCGCACGTTCTTCGCGAGTTGACGGATACGCGAGTCCACTTCCTTCTGCACGGCGTCCTTCGGCAGGGAAATCGTTACGCGGCGTTCGAGCTTGCCGAGGTTCTCAACAACGTTAGCCATGGCTTCAATCGTCCTAAAATTATTCGAGCGAATTCAGTTATCTTCTCGTGCCGCATTTGCGCGCCTGCGCCGCGGGCTTGCAGGCCGCCGGCAGCACGGTTGGGTCCAAAGAGCCGAATATTTTAGCAAACTATTTGCGCGCCTAGCCGGGATTCGATGATTACGCGCGTTTTTATCGGCATTCGGAGCCCTTTCCGGGCTGTTTTCGAGTCGGTTTCGCACTTCGCCGACGATGCCGCCGCGCTACCGGATCGCAATTTCCACAATGCCGCCTATGCCTTTCGGCATATTTAGTCGGCGCGGCCATGCTGATAAGCTAGCGAACGCGTTCGGAGCGGCCCCGCGTCCGCTCCACCGCCGCCTCCCGGCTCGTAACCATTCAAACCATTTAGAGACACCATGCCGAATTCGCCGTCCACGCCTGTCGTCGTCATCGCCCCCGATTCCTTCAAAGGCTCGCTCAGCGCCGAACAGGTCGCGCAGGCGATCGCGTCGGGCGTGCGGCGTGCCCGTCCGGACGCCGAAGTCCGTATCTGCCCGATGGCGGACGGCGGAGAAGGCACGCTCGACGCCATGCTGACGAGCGGCGGCGAGCGCCGCACGCTGAGCGTGCGCGGTGCGGCCGGGCCGGTGCGCGACGCGCTGACCGGCGTGCTCGCCGACGGCAGCGCGATCGTGGAAACCGCGGAGATCGTCGGCATCACCGATCCGGTCGGGATGGGCGTGCCGGTTCAGGCGCGCAACACGCGCGGCATGGGAGAAGCGATCAGCGCGCTCCTCGACGCGGGCGTGCGGCGATTTTTCGTCGCGCTCGGCGGCAGCAGCACGAACGACGGCGGCGCGGGCCTTCTCGTCGGACTCGGTCTGAAACTCTTCGATGCGCAAGGCGGGGAACTCGAGCCCTCGCCCGAGCAACTCGCTCGCGTCGCGCGCGTGGACGTGTCGCAACTCGACGCGCGGCTGGCGGGCACGCAATTCATCGGCATGTCCGATGTGGACAATCCGCTGACCGGTGAGCATGGAGCGACCGCCGTCTTCGGCCCGCAAAAGGGCGTCAAGCCGGAACAGGTCGCGACGATCGACGCCGCCCTCGCCCGTTACGCGGATCTCCTCGAAGCGGCGCTCGGGCGCAGTGCCCGCGATCTGCCCGGCGCGGGCGCCGCGGGCGGCCTGGGCTTCGCGCTGCACATGCTCGGCGCGCAGTTCGAGCCCGGCGCCGAAACGGTCGCGCGGCAACTCGGCCTCGACGCCGCGCTCGAAGGCGCGAACTGGCTGATCACCGGCGAAGGACGCTCGGACGTGCAAACGCTGCATGGCAAAGCGCCCTTCATCGCGTGCCGTCATGCGCAAGCCGCAGGCGTGCCGGCGACACTTTTGTCGGGCGCCGTGGACTCCGCCGCGTTGCCGCGCCTTGCCGAATTTTTCAGTGGTTGCTTCTCGCCGGCACCCGGTCCGATCACGCTTGAATTCGCGATTCGCGACGCCGCGCGGCTTTTGGCGGATGAGGCCGAACAACTGACGCGTTTGAAGTACGGCGCGCGTTGACCAGGCGGCATGGTTGCGGCAACAATCACAGCGCCACAACCACGCCACTCATCACGGGAAGACCATGAAGGACTCCGCCAAAGCTGGCCTGGAACAGCTCCTCACTTATCGTCTGCATGTACTCAACAAGCTTGCTGAGCGCGGCATCAGCGAGCGCTACCAGGACAAGCTCGGCGTGACGTTGCCGGAAGCTCGCGTGATTGCGTCGGTGGGATCGTTTGGACCGTTCTCGATCATGGAACTCGCGAGGCATGCCAATCTCGACAAGAGCCAGGCGAGCCGCGCCGCCGAAGGTCTGATCAGACAGGGACTCGTCAAACGCGAAGCGAGTGCCGACGACGGCCGCGTGGTGCTCGTGTCGCTCACACCCGAGGGCCGCGCGCTGTATCGCAAGGTGATGCCGATCGCGCGCAAGTGGAATGGCGATCTGTTCGATTGCCTCGACGAAAGCGAAAAGCTCGCGCTAGGCGAAGCGCTCGACAAGGTCATCGAGATGATGACTACGCGCGACACGTGAAGCACGTGAAGCGCTGCTCGAGTCTGAAACCGGCAAGCGTCAGACATGGCGCGCGGCGCTTCCAATTCGCGGCCAATGCCGTGCTAGTCAACAGAGGTCGATAACGCGTGTCGTTCGTTGCGAACGCACGCGTGCTTCAGTCGTTGCTCTCGCGCCGATGCCCGGCTTCCGGCGCGTGCCCTGCACCACCGGAAACCGCGTTCGCATTATCCTGGGGCGAAGCACTTGCTGGAACGTTTAGGTCCGTTGCCGCAGCCGCCGTAGTTGCAAGACCGCCGGCCATCGCGCCCGATGCGCTTGCCGCGGCATCGCCCGCCGGCACCCGATGCGACACGCTGCGCGCCAGACGCCACGCGATCGCCGCGAGCGAGCCGACGGCCAGTAGCAATGCGGCCCACAGCACATAGCGCCGATACGCATCTGCATTGGCCGGCGACGGCGCATTCGCATTCGGCGCAAGCGCGAGCGGCTCGCCGACGCGCGCGGTGGCAATCGCCGAGGACGCGTCCATCAGCAACTCATCGCGCCCGACCGCGGTCGACACTGCGGACGCATTGCCCACGCCGAGCGTGAAAGGCGCCGATCCGCGCGCGACGAACGTCAGCGTCGCCGGACGCCACCCCGCTGCAACAGTCAGCACGCCGCTGCCGAGTCCGCCGTTACGCGCATCGACAACCACCCGCCAGTGACGGTCCGTATCCGGCGGCAATTGAAGCGACGGATTGTTCTGTTCGACGTCTCCGTTATGCAAACGGAACAGCGTCGCATTCGACACCTCGCGCCACGCCCCGCCCAGTTCGCCGCGCGAATAGACGACCGCGGGCGCCACCGTGTTCGGCTGCGGCAGATTCAGCCGCAGCCGGTCGACCGGGAAAGGACCGCTGGTGCTAAAGAAATATTCGCCGGCCTTCGGACCCGCGCGCGCGACGATGCCTTCGCGCCACTCGCGCTGGCTGTCCGCGAGTTGCGCGCGCCCCGCGCCGGCCGCCTGCACTTCCACGTCGATCGATTCGAGGTACGGCGCGCCGTCGAGCCAGCGCAGGCGCAGGTAGCGCGCGTGCGCACCGTTCAGTTCGATGCGGTCCTGGCTCAGCGTGCTGCCGTTGTAGCTGACCTTGAGCAGTTGCGCGTCGCCGGCCGGTTGCCAGTTGCGCAGATCGTCGCTCGATTCGACCGACACACGCCCCTGGTAATTGTCGTCGCGCAGATGGATCAGCAGCGCGCTCGCGCGGCCTTCATGCGACGCCTGACCGGCATCGATCAGATCGGTGTCGTGCTGCGCGCGCCCAGGCGGCGCGGCGGTGGCGCGCAGCGATCCGTCGGCGGCGATCGTCACGCCCAGCGGCGCGCCCGCCTGACCTGCGGCGGCCGGACGAAGCGGGAACCAGCGGGCCGGACGCAGCGTCGGCGGCGTGCGGGCCGGCTCGCGGAGCCCCTCGAGCGAGTACGGCACGGGCTCGCCCGCGCCGTTGAAAACGCGCACGTCGCCGAGATCGTTGCGCTGGCTGGCCGCATAGACCGCGGCCGGCAGCCTCACGCTGTAGTAGGCCGCGCCGTCGTCGAGCTGAAGCGCAAAGTGCCGCGCGAAATCTTCGGCCCACGCGGGCGCCGCGGTCCACGCGCACACGAGCGCGGCACACCAGCCCGTCACTTTCAGAAGATGCTTCATTGTTCAGTTTCCCTGACCATCGGCTTGGGCGGCAGCGGCGAGAAGTAGCCGATCAGCAGCAACATCAGGCCGATACCGATAAACGATACGATGCGCTCGATCCCCGTCACGTGCGACAGGTCGAACAGAAATAATTTGACGACAGTCGCGCCGAGCAACCCGCCGCCGATGAACCACACGATACGGCTTGCGCGTCTCGTCGCCCAGATCATCGCCGCCAGCGCGCACAGCGTCCAGAAGACCGAGACCGACGCCTGCACGAGCATCGACTCGGACATCTGCGCGAACTCGTACGGCACGCCGATCCAATGATGCAGCGTGCGCAGCAGCATCGCATTCAACCACACGAAGCCGGTCGCCCCGGCCGCGACTTGCAACGGCAGCCGGTAGCCGTCGAGCGGCACGCCGAGACGGTGAACGCGCACGAGCCAGAGCGCGGCCAGTGCAAACACCACGGCCTGCACGAGATCGAGCGGATTCAACAACGGCAGCCGCGCCCACGCGCCGCCGTCCTGCGTCAGGTTGGCGTAGAAGGTCCACAGCCACATCACGAGCACGAGCGGCGTCGACGCAATTGCGCACAGGCGCACGATGCTGTCGCGTCGCGCGAGCCACAAACCGGCGAACGCGAACGCGCTCCATCCGACCAGGAACACCTGCTGCAGCGTGAACGACGCGAGCACCGCGGTCACGTCGTACGCCGCGTCGAAATGATGATGCAGCGTGCGAAGCAGCAACGCATTGAACCACAGGAACAGCGTCGCGAGCACGGCGTAATCGAACGCGCGCGGGTGCCATTGCACACCCAGTGCGCGCAGCCGCCGCAGCCACACGGCGCCCGCGACGAACACGAGTATCTGTGCGACGTCGAGCGGATTGACGATAGGCAGCCAGAAGAGCGGCGCGGCGCTGCCGTCGCTCGTCACGCTTGCAATGGTCCACGCCCACAGCAACGCGGCGAGCGGCGCCGCGGCCCACACCTGATAGGCCCACGTGAAGCGCCCAACCGGCCAACGCAGACGATGCCCCACGCCGGCCAGCAGCAACAGCAGCGCGCCGAAGCCATACGCCCACGCGCTCCACCTCCATGCACCTTCGGGCACGTAAGCGCGCAACGCCCAGTAGCCTTCGAGCGCGGCGAGCGTGCCGGCGGTCCAGAACATCAGCGTGTGCAGCGGCGCGAGAATGCGCTCGCCGACGTCGCGCTGCTGACGCCATAAAAGCGCGTAACTGGCGACGGCAACCAGCAGACAAACCAGCCAGCCGTAGCCGCTGACCGGCCTCATGTTCAATGCAAAAAGTCCGAGTGTGAGCGCGGCGAGAACAGGCACGAGCGCGAGCGCCGGCCACTCTGCGAGCGGCCAGCGCAGCTTGCGGCGCGCGCCATGAGCGAGCCATGCGCTCAGCGCGGCGAACAGCGCGACGAATGCGATGCCGACTCGGTCGCGGCCGTCCGGAACGTACGCATGGACGTAGCTCTGTATCTCGTTGAGCCCGCCCCCCACCCACCACAGCAGACCCCACAGACTCGCGACCACGCCGATCTGCGGCAGCCACGCGTGCCAGTCGCGTGCTTCGCTGCGACCGTGCAAACGCCATCCGGTGAAGATGCCGGCGAGCGCGATCAGTACGCTTGCCAGATACGCGCCGTTCAGCACCGGCAAGCTCGCCGCGTGGCTGAACGACAAAACCGTGCCGACGACAAACGCGCCCGCCGCGGCCAGTTGCATCAGCAGGCCGAAGGCGAACGCGACGAGGCGTCGTTGCCGCACGGCGAGCCATGTCACCGCGGCGCCTTCGATTGCCCACGTCGCGCTAGTCGTCGGTCCGGTGAACGCGAGCGGCACGGCGAGCGTCGCGAAGATGACGGCGAGCGCGAACATCGAGTCGAATAGCAGGCCGAGACGCGCGCGGCGCGGCGCGAGCCAGCCCGCTATCGCGAGATAGAACACGGCGAGCGCGACGGCGCTCCATGCGAGCCCGAACTCGGTGCCTCGCATCAGCGCGGACTGCAGGCCGATTGCGACGAGCGGCGTGCCGAACACGAGCGTGCCGTCGACGTAATGCCTGAGCGTCAGTTCGCGGCGCACCGCGTAGAGCAGCGCGATACCGACATACATCAGGAAGAAGAGGATCAGAAACGGCTCAGTGCTCGCGAGGAGTTCCGGACGATATGCCGTCGCGCCCCACGCCGCGCCGATCGAGAACGTGAAGACAAAGCCGAGCAGATTCAGCGGACGCCATGCCTTGAACCACGCGATCGCGAAGATGCCCGCGTTGAGCAACGCGTAGTAGCTAAAGAGCATCACATGACTGCCGCCGCCGGTGGACAAGAGGAGCGGCGCGAGGAAGCCGCCCGCGCTGCCCATGAACGCGAGCGAAGGCGCGTTCTGCCGTACCGCGAGGAACGCGCTCAGCGCGCAGGTCGCGACCATCAGCGGCAAGGCTGCGCCGGCGGGCAGCAGATGATAGAGCCGGGTCGCGGCGAACACCGTCAGGTACAGCGCGCCGACGCCGCCGCCTTGCAGCACGAGCCCGTACGCGCCGCGACTGTCGCCGATGCGCCAGCCGAGCACGAGCAGGGCCGTCGCGGCGAGCGCGACGCTTGCGAGGCGGAATTCGATCGGCAGCAGGCTGTTGTCGGCGGCGTATTTCAGCAGGAAGGCAATGCCGAAGAACAGCACGACGATGCCGACGCGCACCACCGTATTGCCGCCGAAGAGCCAGTCGCGGCCTGCTTTGAAAAGGCGCTCGACGACGCCGGGGCCGCGTGGAGGTGCGGGTGGGAGGTTGGGTTGTGCGGGGGCGGCGAGGTCAGGTTGGGTATGCGCAGCGGCGGCGGGTTGCGGTTGGGCGCGTTGTGCCGCGTCGGTCGCAGTGGCTTGCGGGAGGCCCGCGAGGTTCGGTTGTGCTGGCGCGGCGGCGTCGGCTTGGGTGCGCGCGGCGGCGGCGGGTTGTGCTTGCGCTTGTGCTTGTGCTTGTGCGGCGGCGTCCATGCCGGTTGACGTTTCCGTCTGCGGATCAATCGACGCGCCCGCCTCCCCGCCCGCTGGCGCAAGTGCCGCCGACGCTCTCGCCGTAAGCTTCACGGCCTCTTGCGGCGCGATTGCGTAGCGATGCTCAGTGGTGGCTGCCGCGACGGAGTCGCGCATCGTTGCGGCGTCTGATGCGTGCATCGGCGCTGGCGCTCGAGCGTCGTCGTCGGCTGATGCAATACCCGCTGCCTCACGCAATTGCCGGATCTCGCCGCGCAGCGAAACGAGTTCACGTTCCAGCCACTCGACGCGAGCCGCCAGGTCACGAGGCGCGCCGGGCGCATCCGCGGCGGTAGCGCCCGGCAATGGCGACTGCCCAGTGCCCGCTGGATTTCTCTTGCGCAAGCGCGCCAGCGCAAAGCCCGCGAGCGCGCCGAAGAATGCGCCGTAGCCGACCGGAAGATCGTTCGACAACGAAGCCAGCATGCCGACCACCGCGCCCAGCACGGCAAATATCACGCTCATCGCATCCCTCTTTTATTGTGTTTTCCGGCGATATCCGTTTGATCGCAACCTCGGTCGCGCGGATTATCCGCGAATACGGCATGTGGAATCAGCGAAAATCGGCGCGCAGAATAACATGCAAAGCGACGTGCAAAGCGGGCTTTTCAAGCAGCTATCCCCCGATAGATGATGACGAGCGGCAGGCAAGCCAATTGAACGCGGATGTCGCCACGTCTCCGACAACACTTGCCGAAATTTCATCGCTCATTATGCGGCTGATGTGCGTCGATTAATTAAAGCGAATCGCTTACCGAATCGAACCGTTATTGTCAGCGCCTTTGCCGAGTCAATTACCCGAACAACGGCACGCGATTATCCGCGCGCCGCATTCTCACTGATCGCGACGCTGTCTTCGCGGCAAAACGCCAACCGTGTCAAAATCCCGGGTCCGCCGCGTGCGCCGGGTTATCGCTTCCATTCAAGTCGATGAACCGCGCGGCGCGCGAGCCAGTCATCCAACTCTATTCAGGGAAGTTTCAGTGGACATCAACAAACAGGTCGCGGCGCTCACGGCGTCGGAACTCCAGACGGCCGGTGCGAGCCAGGCGACGGCGATCGCGGTAAGCGTGCTGTTGCGCCATCTGCGTTCGCCGGAACTGGTGAAGCTGTTGTCGTCGGCATTCGAAAACCATCAGGCGGTCATGCTGCAAACGCCGTGGCCCGAGCCGATGTTGCAGGCTTTCGAATCGACGCGGCGCTTTCTCGAGGGCGCCGCGCAAGCCGATCTGCCGGGCACGCAGGCGCCGCCCGCCACACCGGAAGCCTGAGCGGCCTGACCTCGCCATGCAGGCCTCTACGGGCCTGCATCGCGCGCACCACCTATCCGGGTCACCAAAAAAGAGTCACCCAGGAGCCATCCAAGAAAGAGCCCCGGCGAGTGCAATGACCTGACGGGGGTTCTCACTACACATCGCGACGATCGCGAACACTCGGCGTCGTACCGCTTCAGGCCGCCGTCAATTCCTGATTGCAGCCTCGCCAGCAGATTGTCGGGCGCGCTTTTGATTCGTCCCGCATGACAGGACGGCACAAGTTTCCGAAATTGGAAGTTACGACATCAGAAAATCGGAGTATCTTTCCGATCAATCAAAAAAAATACCAAAGACCAAGAGATGGCAGATAACGAACCGACCAAGCCGGACTACCTTCTGTTCGATGAAATGAAGGAAGTCAGCGCGACCGTGCGCCGCACTCGCTCAGCGCAGGGCAAAAAGAATCCCGAGGACGTTCCGTTCGGTACGCCCGAGTGGATCGAGGTCAGCACGGACCTCATGCGGGACATGTGTGTGGCGATGGGTGGAGATCCCGACGCATGGCCGGCACTCCCGAATATCGAGTGATTGATAACCTGCGGAACCGGACCGACGGTCTCAGTTGTACAGGTGGGCCATAGCGAACGGCCCGCTGTTCATCGACCCAACGACGCGCGAACGGTACGCCGGCCCGCACCAGATTTACCGCGTCTGGCAAACGGCGCGCAAGCGCGCCGGCGACGATTCTTCAGGCGCAAAGACCGTGGATAAGTTTGGAAAAGAAAACGGCGAAAAGAATGCAGCGATGCACGGAAAGCTTCTTGAGCGCGCAGGCCTTCAACAGGTTCCGATTCCGGCCTAGCGCCGCGGACTCTATTTCTTCTTGAGGCAGCGGAATATCCAATACATTGGAAAGACAGAAGATGTCTATACGCGGCGCGGGCAGCACATCAACGTCAAGAAATTCGATGATGTTATGTTCCTGCCGACAATCCCGGATTCGCTTCAAGGCCGCCGGTCAACCACGCCAAGGAAATCCGCAGACCGCTCTATATCGAGAAGTTAATGGTGCGAGGGAGGGGACTCGAACCCCTACACCCTTGCGGGCGTCAGGACCTAAACTGGTGCGTCTACCAATTTCGCCACCCTCGCAGCCGGGCCAACGTTGTACGTCTCGCCCGATGTCCTGCATGCTTTCCGGCGCGTTCAAATGTACGCGCCCAAAAGCGTAAGCGCGAGATTCTAACGCATTGATTCGCGCTTGTCTGCAACTGCCGGGCATCCGGCTCGCGCCTCTGCCGTTGCCCCGCCGATGCTACAATTTTCGGCTTCGCGCACGCATGCCGTGCTCACTTCGCCTGCCCTTCCCCACATTCCACGCCGTGAATTTCGACGAATATTGCCAGCAAAAAGCGGCGCCCCCTGGATCGAGCGCCTACTACGCGCTGCGGCAAGCGCCGGCCGCCAGTCAGCCGCGCTTGACCGCGCTCTTCGCACTGCGCCGCGAGTTCGAGGAAACGGTCAAGGAAGTGAGCGACCCCGCGATTGGCCGCACCAAGCTCGCGTGGTGGCAAAACGAACTCGGCGCGTTGGCTGCGGGGTCGCCCACGCACCCGGTTGCAAAGGCGCTCGCGGCTTCGCTGCCCGACGTCAAAGCGGAATACCCCGCGTTGCAGACGCTGCTTGGCGGCTTCGAGATGGATCTCGACCAAGCGCGTTACCTGGACTATCCGAATTTGCGCCGCTACGTGCAGGCGGTCGGCGGCACTTTTGCCGCGCTTGTGGCGCGCGCGGCGAGCACGAATGGATCCACGAGCGCACACACCAGCGCACCCACCGACGGCGCGCAGGCTCCTGGCTGGTCCACGCCGTTAGGCGAAGCGCTGCTGCTCGCACAACTCGTGGCGGAAACGGGCAACGATGCGCGCCACGGCCGCATCTACATTCCTATTGACGAAATGCAGCGCTTCAGTGTGACAGCCGCGGACCTGATCAATCGAAAATATTCGGATGCGTTCACGGAACTCATGCGCTTTCAGACGAAGCGTGCCCGCGATGCCTTGCATAGCGCGCTCGCCGCGGTGCCGCGCAGCGAGCGCCGTTCGCAGCGCACGCTGCTTGCGCAGGGCGCGCTTGCTGGCGCGTTGCTCGATGAAATAGAGCGCGACGGTTATCACGTGCTGCATCAACGTATCGCGTTGACGCCGGTCCGCAAGCTGTGGATCGCGTGGCGCGCAAAGTAAGCGTAACGGGCGGCGCGCGCCGTCGTCAGATGTGCAGCAAAGGGAGTGGCTCGAACTGCTGCCGCAAGATCGCCTGTGCGTCGACACGCCACCAGCGCGCGAGCACCGTCGCGTAAAGCTGTCGAAAATCGACGCCGACCGGCAGCTCCCCATTGCCGTCGAGCCGCGCCAACTGCGGCGGCACGCCGTGCAAGCCGCCGAGCACTCGTCCACCCATCATGAAATGCGGCGCCACGGTGCCGTGGTCCGTGCCGGCGCTGCCATTCTCACGCGGATGCCGCCCGAACTCGCTGTACGTCATCACGAGTGTGTCGTTCCAACGGCCCAGTTCGACAAGCGCCGATCGCATCGCGGCCAAACCTTCGGCAAATTGCGTGAGCAACAGACGGTGGCGCTCCGGCTGATTCTGATGCGTATCGAAGCCGTTTAGCGTCAGGCGGATTGCGGTTGCGGGGGCGGTCGTGTCCGCTTGCGCAGCATGTAGTCGCAGTGCCTGCCCTTGCTGTGCTTGCACGCGCAACCTATCGCGGGCCGCGAGCATCTGCATCGCGCTTTCTATCGACGCGCCGAACCTGCTGCATGGAAACGCGGTCGTCAGTCGCGTTGCGTCTTGTGCGCGCAGCGGCCGACCACATAGTTGAGCGATGCCTTTCCCGGCCTCTACAACTTGAGTGCGACCGGCACGCGCCCCGTCACCGCCGCCCAGCGCCAACGGTCCCATTTCAGCGCTGCCGATCACGACGCCCTCAGCGGCAAAACCAGCCGCCGCCGACGCGCTGTCGAACGCGCGACTGAGCCAGCCTTCGCGCAGGTACTGATCGGAGCGCGATGCCGTGTCCCATATCTGCATCGAACGAAAATGCGAGAGGTTGGGCGCCGCGTAACCGACGCCCTGAACGATCGCAAGCTGCCCGCTTCGCCACAAAGGCATCAACGGTTCGAGCGATGGATGCAGCGCCGTGCGTTCGTCGAGTTGAATCGCGTGCTCGCGTCTGATTGCGATGCGCTTACGGAGCCGGTAGTACGCCGGATCGGCGAACGGAATGACGGTGTTCAGACCGTCATTGCCGCCCTTCAATTCGATGAGGATCAGCAGCTTGCCGTTATCGCGCGCGAACACTGGAGCGTGACGTGCCCTGTGCGCGGCGGGCTCAGCGCCGAATGTGCGAGGCAGCCAGAGGGCCGCGCTGGCGGCGGCGCTCATCGAGAGAAAGCTGCGTCGTTTCATGGGGCGTCCGGAAGGATGCGCGAATCACTGGCGAGCAAATGTGCAAGGCGCGCGATGCGTTCATGACAGACCGCATCTTCACGCACGATGACGCATCGCATGCGGCATGCCGCTCCCTTGTCTGCCCGCTTCTAGTACACAGGCCATATGCAAGACTCGACACACCTTGTCAGCATGATGAGCAAGACATGCCCAGCAAAATCACGAACGGGAAGCACAGCGAAGAGCGATGCAAGTGCGAACAAGCACAAGACAGCACAAGAACGGAAAGACAGCGTGGAACGCTAAAACCAGAACAAGCACGACGACCACCACCACCAAAACCCTACCGCTTATAAAGCTCCCGCACAGCATCTTCGATATGCTGCCTCAGCAAACGACGTTCGTCCGGCGTCATATGCCCATCGCGGCGGCGTTGATCAAGGTCGGGGGGAACCGCGGTGCGCAACATCACGTCCGATGCAGGCCGCTCGCTGTTCGAGTCATGACGGTTTGCTTTTGAGGGGCTCAGTCTGGGCGCGCGCGCGCTCGCAGCTCTGTCGGCAGAAGGCTGGGCGTGGGCGAGCGTTGATCCCAATGTGCCTGCGAGCGTACCGGCAACCGCCAGTGCAATCACGTTCAGGCGCACATTCGGCCAAACCCCTCCCTTCATGTTGTTCCCTTCGTGGCGCGGCAACCGGCGACCTCAAATGCGTGTGACAAACCCGGTTACGAGCCGGGCGCGTGGGTTTTAGTCGAGTGAAGTATCCACCGAACAGCCGCATTCAGTAAAGGAGTCTAACTGGCGTCGCTTTACGCCGTGCCACAGGCAGGGTAAATTTTGTAACTGACTGTAACTCGACAAATGATGCAACCGCGCACCACTTTCTAATCGCGCTAAGATGCCGACCATGGAAACCAAAAACCCTTCGAAAATCCTCGTCGTCGACGACGATCCGCGCCTGCGCGACCTGCTGCGCCGCTACCTCGGCGAACAAGGCTTCAATGTTTATGTGGCGGAGAACGCGCCGTCCATGAACAAGCTGTGGGTGCGCGAGCGCTTCGATCTGCTGGTGCTCGACCTCATGCTACCAGGCGAGGACGGCCTGTCCATCTGCCGGCGTCTGCGCGGCAGCAACGACCGCACGCCGATCATCATGCTGACGGCCAAGGGCGAAGACGTCGATCGTATCGTCGGCCTCGAAATGGGCGCTGACGACTATCTGCCGAAGCCGTTCAATCCGCGCGAACTCGTCGCGCGAATTCATGCTGTGTTGCGCCGTCAGTCGCCGTCGGAATTGCCGGGCGCGCCGTCCGAAACCACCGAGGTCTTCGAGTTCGGCGAGTTCGCGCTCAATCTCGCGACCCGTACGCTTACCAAGGCAGGCCAGGAAATTCCGCTGACCACCGGCGAGTTTTCGGTGCTCAAGGTATTCGCGCGTCATCCGCGCCAGCCGCTGTCGCGCGAGAAGCTGATGGAACTCGCTCGCGGCCGCGAATACGAAGTGTTCGACCGCAGCCTCGACGTGCAGATCTCCCGTCTGCGCAAGCTGATCGAGCCCGACCCAGGCAGCCCGCGCTTCATTCAGACGGTATGGGGTCTTGGCTACGTGTTCATTCCCGACGGCGCAGCCTGAGTTTGTTCACACCTCAAGCTTTTGTTTTCAGATAAGAAGGGCCCATGCGGATCGACCGGCGCCTCCTGACGCTCGCGTTCGGCGGCCTTTTCTGGCGGACCTTTCTGCTGATCGCGCTGTTGATCGCAGTCAGTCTCGCCGCGTGGTTCCAGAGCTTCCGGGTGATCGAACGCGAGCCGCGCGCGCAGCGCGTGGCGTTGCAGCTCGTCGCCATCGTCAAGCTCACACGCACGGCACTCCTTTATTCCGATCCCGATCTGCGGCGCGCGTTGCTGCAAGATCTGGAAAGCAATGAAGGCGTGCGCGTGTATCCGCGCGAAACCACCGACAAGTTCAAGCTGCAGCCCGACGAGTCGCTGAACCGGCTGATCGAACACGACATTCGCGGCCGTCTCGGCGACGACACCGTGATCGCGCAAAGCGTCAACGACATCCCTGGCGTGTGGATCAGCTTCAAGATCGACGACGACGATTACTGGGTCGCCCTCGACCGCGATCAGCTCGACAATGCGACCGGCCTGCAATGGGCCGGCTGGGGCGTGTTCGCGCTTGCGTTGTCGCTATTCGGCGCGGCCTTCATCACGAGTCTCGTCAACCGGCCGTTCGCACGTCTCGCGATGGCCGCGCGCCGGGTCGGCTCGGGCCAGTCGCCCGAACCGCTGCCCGAGCGCGGCATGGGCGTGGCCGCCGAAACCAATCGCAGTTTCAACCAGATGGTGCGGGACCTCGAACAGCTCGAGGCCGACCGCGCCTTGATGCTCGCCGGCATCTCGCACGATCTGCGCACGCCGCTCGCGCGGCTGCGGCTCGAAACAGAAATGAGTCCGTCCGATCAAAGCACGAAAGACGCAATGGTCGACGACATCGAGCAGATGGATATGATCATCGGCCGCTTCCTCGATTACGCGCGGCCGGTGCAGCGCGTGCCAGAGCCGGTCGATCTGTCGGTGATCGCAAGCGAACTCGCCGCGCGCATGCAAAGCGAGGACAGCATGCGGCTGATCACGCGGCTTGCGCCGTCGGCGGTGATCGAAGCGGACGAGACCGACATGCGGCGCGTCGTCGGCAATCTGCTGGAAAACGCGCGCAAATATGGTTTGAGCGATGGCGACGGCATTCCGCACGTCATTCTGGAGACGCGCGTGTCGCACTCGCGAGTCGAGCTTTCGGTGGTCGACGAAGGCCCGGGCATTCCGGAAGACCAACTCGCGCTCGTCACACGGCCGTTCTATCGTGTGAACTCCGCTCGCACGCAGGCGAACGGCACGGGTCTCGGCATGGCGATCGTGCAGCGGCTCGTCGGCCGTTATCGCGGCGCGCTGCGCTTGCGCAATCGCACGCCGGGCCCCGGCCTCGAAGTCACGATCGAATTCCCGCTTGCCAAAGGCGCTTGAGTCCACTGCGAGCCCGCTGTGAACCGCTGTGGCCCGCGCCTTGCGACACCGGCGACATCAGACCAGGCTGCGCACTGCCAATGCCCGCCCCGTTGAATAATAACTATCCGGGTTGTTAGTTAAAAACTATTGAGCGGATAGTTCCATAGAGCTATAGTTAAAAGTCTGACACGCGCTCGTGATGACGAGCTGGTAGCCTCAACATGCTGTTTTTTCCAACACACGAAGGAGCACTCGCATGAAAACCGTTGGCGACAAACTCGAAGCGTTCACCGTCACCGCTGCCAAGCCTGGCTTTAACAACCACGAGGAAAACGGCGTCTCGGCGTTCGAAGAGATCACGGAGCAGTCGTTCCCCGGCAAGTGGAAAATCATCTACTTCTACCCGAAGGATTTCACCTTCGTGTGCCCGACGGAAATCGTCGAGTTCGGCAAGCTCGCGAAAGACTTCGAGGAACGCGACGCGGTGCTGCTCGGCGGCAGCGTCGACAATGAATTCGTCAAGCTCGCATGGCGCCGCGAGCACAAGGACTTGAGCAAGCTGAACCACTATTCGTTCGGCGACGTGAAGGGCGAGCTGATCGACCAGCTCGGCGTGCGCGACAAGGAAGCGGGCGTCGCACTGCGCGCCACGTTCATCGTCGATCCGGACAATACGATCCAGCACGTTTCGGTGAACAACCTGAACGTCGGCCGCAATCCTGAGGAAGTGCTGCGTATTCTCGACGGTCTGCAAACGGACGAGCTCTGTCCGTGCAACCGCGCAGTCGGCGGCGCGACGCTGTAAGCCGTGTCTGCCCAGGCCCGCCACGCTTGAAAAAGCCGCGGGCTTTTTTATCGACAACCCGATAGGAGATCGCAATGGAGTTCTTGTCTTCCATTAAGGCGCTCGTGCCCGACTACGCGAAAGACATCCGGCTGAATCTCGACGGCACGATCGCGCGCTCGTCGCTGGAAGGTAACGATGCGGTGGGCGTCGCGTTGGCCGCGGCCTTCGCCGCGAAGAGCACGGTGATCGTCAACGCGATTCGCAACGCGGGCGTGCTCTCGCCCGAAGAGACGAACGGCGCGTTGACCGCCGCCGCGTTGATGGGCATGAACAACGTCTGGTATCCGTACGTCGAGATGACGGACAACGCCGATCTGAAATCGCAACCGGCCCAGTTACGCATGAACGCCTATGCGTCGCATGGCGGCGTGGACAAGCGGCGCTTCGAGATGTATGCGCTCGCCGCGTCGATCATCGGCAAGTGTCACTTCTGCGTGAAGTCGCACTTCGATACGCTGGTCGCCGAAGGCATGAGCACGACGCAGTTGCGCGACGTGGGCCGGATTGCCGCCGTGATCAATGCGGCCGCGCAGTGTATTGCCGCTGAATAACGGCGGTTGATTTCGTCGCGGCTTCCGGGCTTTGTCGACGCCGCGCAAGCCGCTCTTCGCGGCCGCATAAAAAGCCAGTCAATCCTTGACCAGCAACACGACGGCCTGCGCCTCGATGCCCTCGCCGCGACCGAGATAGCCGAGCTTCTCGTTGGTCTTGGCTTTTACGTTGACCTTTTCCGTCGGCAGGCCGAGGTCGGCGGCAATGTTCGCGCGCATGCCTTCGATATGCGGCGCCAGCTTCGGCGCCTGCGCGACCACGCTGCTGTCCACATTCGCGATCGAAAAGCCCGCGGCCTTCACGCGCGCCACGCACTCGCGCAGCAGCACGCGGCTGTCGGCGCCGGCGAACTTCGCATCCGTATCGGAGAAATGGCGGCCGATGTCGCCGAGCGCGGCCGCGCCGAACAGCGCGTCGGTGATCGCGTGCAGCAGCACGTCGGCATCCGAATGGCCGAGCAAGCCGCGCTCATAGGGAATCGTCACCCCGCCGATAATCAACGGACGCCCCGGCACCAGCGCATGCACGTCGTAGCCTTGCCCAATTCTGAAATCCATCTGCGTCAAGTCCTCAAGTCCGTTCACTGAATTCACTGAAAATGAAACCGCCGGTCACGCTGCCGAAGGCCGCAGCAAAATCGCCTCGGCGAGATCGAAGTCTTCCGGGTACGTCACCTTGAAATTGCGCAGGCTGCCCTGCACGAGCCGCGGCGCATGGCCGGCCCATTCGATCGCGCTCGCTTCGTCGGTGAGATCGTGGCCGTCGGCCTGCGCGCGCAAGATCGCTTCGCGCAGCATGCCGATGCGGAACATCTGCGGCGTCTGCGCCTGCCAGAGTCCGTCGCGCGATTCGGTGCGGGCAATGCGGCCGTCCGCCGATGCGCGGTCGATGCGCTTTAACGTATCCGCGACCGGCAAGGCCATGATGCCGCCCACCGCGTCGTCTTTCAGCGCGCCGGTCAACGTGCGGATCAGCCCCGGCGTGATGCCCGGCCGCGCGGCGTCGTGCACGAGCACCCAGTCGTCGTCGCGCGCGTTGAACTCGGTCAGCGCGTGCAAGCCGTTCAGCACCGACGCCTGGCGCGACGCGCCGCCGCAACGGCGCACGGCAAAGCGCAAGCCGCCGAAGCGGCGCGCGTCGAAGTGCTGGTCGTCGGGCGCAATGACGACGAGCGTTTGCGCGAATTCGCTGCACGCGTCGAAGGCGGCGAGCGAATAATGCAGCAGGTCGCGGCCGGCGACGGTGCGATACTGTTTAGGCATCGCGGCGCCGGAACGGCTGCCGGTGCCTGCGCACGGAATCAGGGCAAATAGACGGGAAGTCACGAGTGCGGATGCCGCGAGGTCAAAGTAAAGGACGGATTTTATAATAGGTCCTTCGCATCCACGCCCCGACACGCGTAAACTTGCCGGTTCGTGTGAGCCCGAGGCCGCCTTTTCCTTTCTATGCCAGATATCGCCGCAACATCGCAGTACTCCCCGCCCGTCGCGCTCGTCAAGGCCGGCCAGCGTTTCGCCTTCGACGGCACGCATGGCTCGTCCGACGCCCTGCTGATCGCCCGCTACCATCTCGCCTATCGCGAGAAGGTGCCGTTGCTCGCGGTCGTCTGCGAAAGCGCGGTCGATGCACAGCGGCTGTCGCAGGAAATCGGCTTTTTCGCGCCGGACGCGCGCGTGCGCCTGCTGCCCGACTGGGAAACGCTGCCTTACGACACCTTTTCGCCGCACCAGGATCTGGTCTCCGAGCGCCTCGCCACGCTGCACGATCTCGGCGAGGGCCGCTGCGACATCCTGCTCGTGCCCGCCACCACGGCGCTGTACCGGATGCCGCCGGCGTCGTTTCTGGCCGCCTATACGTTCTCGTTCTCGCAGGGCGAGCGCCTCGACGAGGCCAAGCTCAAGGCGCAGCTCACGCTGGCCGGCTACGAACACGTGAGCCAGGTCGTGCGCCCCGGCGAATACTGCGTGCGCGGCTCGCTGCTCGATCTTTACCCGATGGGCTCGCCCTTGCCCTACCGGATCGATCTGTTCGACGACCAGGTCGATTCGATCCGCGCGTTCGATCCCGACACGCAGCGCAGCCTCTACCCGGTGAAAGACGTGCGCCTCTTGCCGGGCCGCGAATTCCCCTTCGACGAAGCCGCGCGCACCGCGTTTCGCAGCCGCTGGCGCGAGACGTTCGAGGGCGACCCGAGCCGCGCGTCGATCTATAAGGACATCGGCAACGGCGTGCCGTCGGCGGGCATCGAATATTATTTGCCGCTTTTCTTCGACGAGACGGCCACCCTCTTCCACTATTTGCCCCAAGGCGCGCAACTCGCGTTTATCGGCGATCTGGATGCGGCGATCCGGCGCTTCACCAACGACACCAAGCAGCGCTACAACTTCCTGTCGCACGACCGCGACCGGCCCATTCTCGAGCCGCAGCGTCTCTTTCTGACGGACGAGGATTTCTTCACGCTCGCCAAGCCCTTCGCGCGCCTCGTGCTGCCGGCCAACGCGGGCGGCGGCTGGGCGACGCCGCTGCGGAACCTCGCGATCGACCGTCACGCGGACGATCCTGTCTCGGCCTTGCGCGCGTTTCTCGACACGACGCCGAACCGCGTGCTGTTCGCCGCGGAATCGGCGGGCCGCCGCGAAACGCTATTGCAGTTGCTCGCGGACAATCATCTGAAGCCCGCGTCGAGCGACAGCTTCCAGGACTGGCTCACCGGCGACGCGCGTTTTTCACTCGGCGTCGCGCCGCTTGCGAACGGCTTTGCGGTGCCGGTCGACGGCATCGCGATCATCACCGAGACCGAGCTTTACGGACCGCTCGCGCGACGCGTCGGGCGACGTCGTCAGGAACAGGCGAGCAACGTCGATTCGATGGTGCGCGATCTGTCCGAGCTGAAGGTCGGCGATCCGGTCGTGCATTCGCAGCACGGCATTGGCCGCTATATGGGCCTCGTCACGATGGACCTGGGCGAAGGCGAAACGGAGTTCCTGCACCTCGAATACGCGGGCGACAGCAAGCTCTACGTGCCGGTCGCGCAACTGCATGTGATCTCGCGCTATAGCGGCGCGGACCCGGAAAGCGCGCCGCTGCATTCGCTCGGTTCGGGTCAATGGGAGAAGGCCAAGCGCAAGGCTGCGCAGCAGATTCGCGACACCGCCGCCGAGCTGCTGAACCTTTACGCGCGCCGCGCCGCGCGCTCGGGCCACGCGTTCGCGCTCGAACCGAAAGACTATGTGAAGTTCGCCGAGAGCTTCGGCTTCGAGGAAACGCCGGACCAGGCCGCGGCCATCGCCGCCGTGATCGGCGACATGACGAGCGGCAAGCCGATGGACCGTCTGGTATGCGGCGACGTGGGCTTCGGCAAGACCGAGGTTGCATTGCGCGCCGCGTTTATCGCGGTGATGGGCGGCAAGCAGGTCGCGCTTCTCTCGCCCACCACGCTGCTCGCCGAACAGCATACGCAAACCTTCACGGACCGCTTCTCCGACTGGCCGGTGCGTATCGCCGAACTGTCGCGCTTCAAGTCGACCAAGGAAGTGAACGCCGCGATCCAGCAGATCAACGAAGGCAGTGTCGACATCGTGATCGGCACGCACAAGCTGCTCTCGTCGGATGTGCAGTTCAAGCGGCTCGGGCTCGTGATCATCGACGAAGAACACCGCTTTGGCGTGCGTCAGAAAGAAGCGCTCAAGGCGTTGCGCGCCGAAGTGGACGTGCTCACGCTGACCGCCACGCCGATTCCGCGCACGCTCGGCATGGCGCTCGAAGGGCTGCGCGATTTCTCTGTGATCGCGACCGCGCCGCAAAAGCGTCTGGCGATCAAGACCTTCGTGCGTCGCGAGGAAGAAAGCGTGATTCGCGAAGCGATGCTGCGCGAACTGAAGCGCGGCGGCCAGGTTTACTTCTTGCACAACGAAGTCGAGACCATCGAGAATCGCCGGCAGATGCTTGAAGCGCTCGTGCCCGAAGCACGCATCGCGGTCGCGCATGGGCAGATGCACGAGCGCGAACTCGAACGCGTGATGCGCGACTTCGTCGCGCAACGCGCGAACGTTTTGCTGTGCACGACGATTATCGAAACCGGTATCGACGTGCCGAGCGCGAATACGATCCTGATTCATCGCTCGGACAAGTTCGGTCTTGCACAATTGCACCAGTTGCGCGGGCGCGTCGGGCGCTCGCATCACCAGGCGTACGCGTATCTGCTCGTGCACGATCCGCAAGGTCTGACGAAGCAGGCGCAGCGCCGGCTCGAGGCGATCCAGCAGATGGAGGAACTCGGTTCGGGCTTCTATCTGGCCATGCACGATCTGGAGATTCGCGGCACGGGCGAAGTGCTCGGCGACAAGCAGTCGGGTGAGATTCACGAGATCGGTTTCCAGCTTTACACCGACATGCTCAACGACGCCGTGAAGGCGCTGAAGGACGGCAAGGAGCCCGACCTCACCGCGCCGCTTGCCGCGACGACCGAGATCAATCTGCATGCGCCCGCGATTCTGCCCGCCGACTATTGCGGCGACGTGCAGGAACGTCTGTCGCTCTACAAGCGGCTTGCGAACTGCGAGCACAGCGATTCGATCGACGGCATTCAGGAAGAGCTGATCGACCGCTTCGGCAAGCTGCCGCCGCAGGCGCATGCGCTTGTCGAGACGCATCGGCTGAGGCTGGCGGCGAAGCCGTTGGGCATTTCGAAGATCGACGCGGGCGAAGCCGTGATCGGCTTGCAGTTCATTCCGAATCCGCCAATCGACGCGATGCGTATCATCGAGATGGTGCAGAAGCACAAGCACATCAAGCTCGCGGGCCAGGACAAGCTGCGTATCGAAACGCGCAGTCCCGACCTTGCCGTGCGCGTCGCGACCGTCAAGGAGACCTTGCGCGCGCTCGGGTCGCCGAGCCGCGGTACGGCCGCGGCAACGGCCGCGCGATGAGTTGAGTAAGTTGAGTTGAAACGCCGCACGGCGTAGGGCGCGCTCATTCGATGCACGGGTTACGCGCGGCCCAGCGCACAAAACCGCCCTACGTCTAGCGTTATTCCGCAATGCTGCGCTGCGCAACCCGCGCGCAGCAGCACACTCAACGTACACAAGCCGCATACGGCCCGGCATTTTTGGGTATGATCGAAAGACTCAAATGCCGGAGTCTTGTCATGTCTCACGTCGCTGATTCAGCGCAGTCCTCGCAAACATCCGCCACTGCATCATCCGCTTCCGCCTCCGATACGCCTGTCTCGCTGCCCTGGGTCACACGGCTCGTGTCGATGGATACCGTGAGCCGCAATCCGAATCTCGGTCTGATCGAAACCGTGCGCGACGAGTTGCGCGCCGTAGGCATTGACGCCACGCTCACGCACGATCAAAGCGGCAAATGGGCCAACCTCTTTGCGACGATCCCCGCGCACGACGGCGAAACGAATGGCGGCGTGGTCTTGTCCGGCCACACGGACGTGGTGCCCGTCGACGGTCAGCAATGGGACAGCGATCCGTTCAAGCCGGAAATTCGCGGCGACAAACTGTATGGCCGCGGCACCTGCGACATGAAAGGCTTCATCGGCGCGGCGCTTGCGCTCGTGCCCGACATGCAGCGCACGAAGCTCGCCAAGCCGATTCACTTCGCGCTTTCATTCGACGAGGAAGTGGGTTGCGCGGGCGCACCGCTGCTGATCGCCGACCTGATGAAGCGCGGCGTGAAGCCGGACGGCTGCATCGTCGGCGAGCCGACCAGCATGCGGCCCATCGTGGCGCATAAGGGCATCAACGCTTATCAATGCTGCGTGCGCGGCCAGGCGGCGCATTCGTCGCTCACGCCGAAGGGCTTGAACGCGATCGAATACGCAGCGCGCCTCATCTGCTATATCCGCGACATGGCCGATCAGTTCCGCGAGCAAGGTCCGTTCGACGAACTGTACGACGTGCCCTTCACCACCGCGCAGACCAGCACGATCGTCGGCGGCAATGCGATCAATACGGTGCCGGCCGAGTGCAAGTTCCAGTTCGAATTCCGTAACCTTCCCACGCTCGACCCGGAGCCGATCTTCGCGCGCATCGACCAGTACGCACGCGAAACGCTGCTGCCGAAAATGTTGCGCGAGCATCCATCGGCGGCCATCGAGATCACGAAGATCGCCGCGGCGCCGGGACTCGATTCGTCCGAACAGGCGGCCATCACGCAGCTCGTGCGCGCGCTCACCGCGGATCAGGACAAGCGCAAGGTTGCATACGGCACGGAGGCCGGACTGTTTTCGCTGGCGGGCATTCCGAGCATCGTGTGCGGCCCCGGCGACATTCAGCAGGCGCACAAGGCCAACGAGTTCGTCGCACTCGATCAGCTCGTGCAGTGCGAACGCTTCCTGCGCAAGTTCATCCACAGCATGTCGGTGGAAGCGCATGCGCTCTGAAAACGCGTGAGAAAGAAGCACACACTCACGCGTTTCCCGATCAACCCATTGTCGCCCACGCCATGTCAACCGCCACGCCGCAGCACACCGACCATACGATCGACGGCGAGCCGATCCCCACTCTCGACGACATTGCCGCGCAGCACTTCGCGCTGACGCCGTGGGTGGCGCGAACGCCGGTGTTCGACAGGCTCGACTTCGCGTCGCTCGAAGGCACGGTGGTGAACTTCAAGTTCGAGTTGCTGCAGGCGGGCGGCAGCTTCAAGGCGCGCGGCGCGTTCACGAACCTGCTCGCGTTGGATGAAGCACAGCGCAGCGCAGGCGTCACCTGCGTGTCGGGCGGCAACCATGCGGTAGCGGTCGCCTATGCGGCGATGCGGCTTGGCATCAGCGCGAAGGTGGTGCTGTTTCGCGCGGCGAATCCGGCGCGCGTCGCGCTGTGCCGGCAATATCGCGCGGAAATTGTCTTCGCCGAAGATCTCGCCGAAGCGTTCGAACTGGTGCGCCGCATTGAAGCGGAAGAAGGCCGCTACTTCGTGCATCCGTTCAACGGTTATCGCACGGTGCTCGGCTCGGCCACGCTCGGCTACGAATGGACCACGCAAACGCCCGACCTCGAAGCCGTGATCGTGCCGATCGGCGGCGGCGGTCTCGCGGCCGGCGTCGCCACGGCAATGCGGCTCGCGAATCCCGACGTCCACGTGTTCGGTGTCGAGCCAGAAGGCGCCGATGCAATGGGCAAGAGCTTCGCCGCGAATCACACGGTGAAGATGGGTCATATGCACAGCATCGCCGATTCGCTGATGGCTCCGCATACCGAGGAATACAGCTATGAACTGTGCCGCCGTCATATCGACGAACTCGTCACGGTTTCCGACGACCAGTTGCGCGCGGCCATGCTGACCCTGTTCGGACAACTGAAGCTCGCCGTCGAACCGGCTTGCGCGGCTGCCACCGCGGCGCTGCTCGGACCGCTGCGCGAGAAGCTGCAAGGCAAGCGCGTCGGCGTTCTGCTGTGCGGCACCAACACCGACCCGGTTACTTTCGCGGCGCAGATCGAACGCGCGCGCCACAGCGCGTCGCAGTTTCCCGACTAGGCTAGTCATGCCGACCAAGCCGAACTACGCTCACTAAGCTATAACTAAGGGCTGGCCTATCCGTCTGAGATTGGTATGATTAAGTCATCGATATTCGGGAGGAAAACCCTATGAGCATGGTCAAGGAATTCAAGGAATTTGCCCTTAAGGGCAACGTGATGGATCTCGCGGTCGGTGTGATCATCGGCGGCGCATTCTCCACCATTGTCAATTCAGTCGTGAAAGACCTGATCATGCCGGTCGTCGGCGTCGCCACGGGCGGCCTCGACTTCTCGAACAAGTTCATTCGCCTCGGCGACATTCCGCCGAGCTTCAAAGGCAGTCCGGAATCGTATAAAGACCTGCAAACAGCGGGCGTTGCCGTGTTCGGTTATGGCTCGTTCATTACGGTGCTCATCAACTTCATCATCCTCGCGTTTATCATTTTCCTGATGGTGAAGTTCATCAACAATCTGCGTAAGCCGGACGCTGCCGCGCCGTCGGAACCCCCGCCGCCGCCCGAAGACGTGCTGCTGTTGCGTGAAATCCGCGACTCGCTGAAAAACTCGCCGCGCTAGGCGACCGATGCTTGCCGTGCGGCGCACTCATGTGTCGCACTCATGTGCCGCATTTATGTGCCGCACTCATGTGCCACACCTACGCGCCGCGCGTCACATTTCCTTCTGCGCCTTCAGATTGATCGCGTTCTCGATCATCGTTTCCAGTTGCGCGAAGTTCACCGGCTTCGTCAAATGCGATGTGAAACCAGCGGCGAGACAACGGCGCACGTCTTCGTCGGTGCCGAAACCGGTCAGCGCAACGGCGGGCGCATTCGAACGCTCGCGATACGCCTTGATGAAGTCGAGGCCGGTGCCATCCGGCAAGCCGACGTCGCTGATCACCAGATCGAAAGTTTGCAACTGCGTGGCGGCGAGCGCGTCGTCCACGCGGCCCACCGTCGTCACGTCGTGGCCGAGCGTGCGTATCAGTTGCGCCATGACTTCGGCCGTATCGACGTGATCTTCGATCAGCAAAATGTTAAGTACACCGGCCGGATGCACCGGGTCGGGCAACACCGGTTGCGAGGTGCGCGCGGGGGCGGCAGCCGTCGGCAGCGTGATGGTGAACGTGGCGCCGCAGTGCGGGCCCGGGCTTTGTGCGGTCACCGTGCCGCCATGCACGTCCGTGAGCGCCTTGGTGATCGCAAGACCGAGGCCCAAGCCGCCGAATTGCCGCGTCATCTTCTGATCGCCCTGCTCGAACGCGTTGAACAGCTTGCCGATCTGTTCGGGCTCGATGCCGATGCCCGTGTCTTCCACCGAAATCTGCACATGCATGCGCTCGTCGCGCGTGCGTACGTAGATGTGGCCGCCGTCGGGCGTGAACTTCGCGGCGTTGCGAATCAGATTCCATAGCATCTGTTGCAGGCGCGCGCGATCGGCAAGCACGTAGTGATGCGTCGCGTCCTTGTGCACATGCACGTCCTGCTGCTTGACCTGGATTTCGCTGCGGAACAGTTCGAGCACGCTGTCGATCACCTCATGCACGTCGACCGTTTCCAGCGACAGACGCAGCTTGCCGTTGGCTACCCGCGTAAGGTCGAGCAGATCGTCGATCAGGCGCGCTTCGAGTTCGATGTTGCGGCGAATCATGCGCACGCTCGAGCGCGCCTGATCCGGCAGATCGGGAATCATCTCCAGCACGCTCGCGCCGGCGAGCACCGGCGTGAGCGGCGTACGCAACTCGTGTGAAAGCATCGCGAGGAAGCGGTCTTTCGCGCGGTTCGCTTCTTCGGCGATCTGGCGCGCGGCCTGTTCGGAAGCGAGCAGCCGTTCGCGTTCCTGCATCGCTTCGCGCTCCGAATGGATGTCCGTGCAGCTGCCGAACCATTTGCTGATGTTGCCTTCGTTGTCGCGCGTGGCGACGATGCGCGTGTCGAACCAGCGATATTCGCCGTCATGGCGGCGAATGCGCAGTTCGTGCCGATAGGTGCCCGCATTGCCGGCCACCGCTTTGAGCCAGCTACGGCGCACTTCCTCGCGATCGTCCGGATGCACGGCATCGAGCCACGCAAGACCATGCGAGCTGTTTTCGGTGAGACCGGTGTAGTCGTACCATTGCTTCGACAGAAAATCGCAGTCGCCCGCGGCGTTGCAGGTCAACACGAGGTGAGGCAGCGCTTCGGACAGGTCGCGGTAGTGCTGCTCGCGATCGCGCAGCAGCAATGCTTCGTCCGACGCGCGCTGCAGGCGCACTTGCGACAGCACGCGCTCCACCGCTTCGGGCAGGTAATCGAGGTAATCGCCTGACTTCGGCACCACGTCGGACACGCCCGCGCGCAGCGCTTCGATCACACGCGATTCGTCGGTAAAACCAGTCACGAGGATGGCCGGAATCCGCACGCCTTCCGAACGCAGCCGGCGAAAGAAGTCGAGGCCCGTTTCCGGTCCGCTCAACTGATAGTCGAGCACCAGCAAGTCGAGGCCGCCCGCGGCGAGCCGTTCGCGCGCGGCCTCCACGCTCGGGCATACCGCGACCCGGCAGCCGGCGCGTTCGAGCGACTTGCGCGCGAGACGCAAGATGCCCTCGTCGTCGTCGACGACGAGAACACAAGCGGCGGGCTGCGTGGACACTTCTTCGGTCATGCGCGATCTTCGTCGGGTAGATATATAGAGTATGTGAACAAATTGAGGCACGTCATGATGGCGACGCAAAGCGATGCCCGGACGGCAGCTTCACCACTTGCAGGAAAAACCCCAAGCGGCGCACCGCTTCAATAAATGCATCGTACTCGACTGGCTTCGTAATGTAGACATTGCAGCCCAGTTCGTAGCAGCGCGCGATTTCGCGAGGATCGTCGGTCGTGGTGAGGACGATCACCGGCACCGGCGCCGTTTGCGGCGACTCCTTCAGGCGCCGCAATACTTCGAAGCCGTCGACGCGCGGCATCTTCAGATCGAGTAGAACCACGGAATTCCTCAGATCTTCTGCATCGGGATGCGCGCCCGGCGCGCTCTCGCTATCTGTCTGCGCGCCGAAGAAATAATCGAGAGCCTGCTGACCATCGCGAAAGCGCACGAAGCCATTCGAAATACCGGCACGGCGCAGATTGCGTTCGACGAGCGTGGCGTGGCCGTCGTCGTCTTCGATCAACACGATGCTGACCGTTTCCCCGTGACTCATATGCCCTCCGTTCTCCCAGTTCACGGCAGTTCACGCCAGGTAAGCCCACGTAGTGCCGGCGCTGCGCTGGAGCGCAGGCCGCGCGAATCATGCGCTGCGAGTTTTCATTGCGCCCGCGCGACTCAGAGGCGCGCGGGTTGTTCCGGCAGCACGACAAAAAAGCTCGATCCCGCACCTTCCGCGGACTCGACCCACACTCGCCCGCCATGCCGTTCCACCGTGCGCCGCACCACCGCGAGACCGACGCCGTCGCCCTTTGCCACGTCGATATGCAGACGTTGAAACGCACGAAACACTTTCGACATATACGCGGCCGGAATGCCGAGGCCGTTATCGCGCACATAGTACGTGCGCATGCGCACGGCGCGCGGCCCGTTCGCTTCGACGGGCTCCGGCTCGAGTGCGCCGATCTCGATGCGCCCGATGCGCGCCGGGTCGAGGTAATTCAAAGCATTGCCAATCAGATTGCTGAAGACCTGTTCGATTGCGGCCGGGTCGCCCCAGGCCGGCGGCAAATCGCGCACGGTGACGACCACGCCGCGCTCGTCAATGGTGCTTTGCAGATTGTCGACAACGCGCGCCACCGCGCGCGCGACGCTCACCCGTTGCCACTGATACTCGAGCCGCCCCGCACGTGAAATGCGCAACAGCGCCTCGATAATCGCAGCCGCCTGCGTGACCGCACCACGCAAGTATTGCAGGGATTCGCGCACGTCGCCGTCGAGAATATGCGCCATCCGTTTATGTTCCGCTGCCGGCAGGCGCGCCTCGCCGACGATACCGTCCAGCTCGTCGCACGAAACCTGCAATTCCTTCGAGAACCCTTGTAGGTTGACGAGCGGCGAGCGTAAATCGTGCGATACGCTGTAGATAAACATTTCGTTGTCTTGCGTCTCCTGGCGCAGTTCCTCATTGACGCCGGCGAGTTCGTGCGCACGCGCTTCGAGGCGCCGCTTGAGCGACGCCTGCTCGGCATCCGCCTCGCGCAGACGCGCGCCTGTCTGATGCAGCACGGCGTCGAGCGCAGCGATTTCGTCGTTGCCGGACAGGCGCGCGGCAAGCGGCCGCCCGTTGCCGAGGCGCTCCGCGTTATCGGTCAGCACCTCGAAGCGCCGGCCGATGCTGCGCGCAAAAACGACTGCGGTGCCGGCCCAGATCAGCATGGAGCCGATCACTGCCGCGATCAATGCATATTGCTGACGCTCGCGACGCCGCGCGAGCGCCGCGGCACGCTCGCCATCCAGACGCGAGGCCTCTTCGCCGAATGCCGCGAGTTCGTCGCGAAAGAGCGCGATAGGCTGCGGCAGCGCACCACTTTCGAGCGCGGCCAGCGACTTGCCGCTACGCCCTTCATGCAACGCCTCCGAAACGGTGGCGGTCTGCGCGCGATAAGCGTCGATCGCGCGTCTCATGTTCTGCACGCGTTGCACTTGCTGCGGCGTGTCGGCCACGAGCGCGTCGAGCTTCGACAGACGATCGCTCATGTCGATCCACACCGTGTGCCGGTCGAGCAATGACGGATCGCCGATCACCATGCCGGTTCGAACGCGTGCGGCCTGGCGCAGCAGCGGATCGACGAGCGCGGACGACTGATAAAGAATCTGCTTGCTATTGGTGACCCATTGCGCGGCCTGCGCTGTCTCTTCCTGCGTATCGAACACGGCGCCGAGAAGCGCGAGTTCGACGAGGCTAGGCACTGCGATCAGCAACAGACCCTTGGTGAATAATTTCATGGTCGCCCGAAGGTCGTTCACGCCGCGGCAAGTCACGGGAACCCGCCAGCCGGACGGGCCATTATCGACGTGAATCGGCAATATTTCAACGTGGCCCAAAGATGCGCCGACCCACATAAAAACGACTTTTTTATTGGTGCGAGATGTTTTTTCGGCGCGCCGTGCGTCTATGATGGAGTCAGATGTGCTCGAATGCTAAGGCGCACGGCGAGGCGGTTCGGCATGATTCGTGCGGGAGACGGTGAGGCGGCGGGATTGTCGAATCATCGTGAATCCGGCCTTGTCGTATGCTATAAAAGATCGACGTGCGGCGCGCGAAGCCGGGAGTTGTCGCATGAGGACGCTGCGTTTCTTGCAATTCTTTTTCAGGCGAATTTTTATGTCCTTCCCGAAAAAGCGTAGACGCGCGAAGGTGGACGGCGATGAGTCGTTCCTCGCGGTACTGCGGCATTTCAAACCCTTCGGCCAACTCGACACCAAGATCGCACGCGCTCGGGCGCAAGACGAGCCGGTGCTTTATGCCCACGTGCTGCCGGGACTCGACGTACTCCTATGCAGCGTGCGCGGCGCACATCCACCCTACCCGGCCGCTGCCGAACTGCGGCGGCGCTGCATCGAATCCATTACGAATGCGCTGGAACAGCCGCTCGACGGTCTCGAGAACGGCGGTTACTGGTATGAAGCCGACGGCTTCGGCTTCCTCGTATTCGCAAGCCGCGCTCGCGGCAAGATCCTGACCGAGTTCGGCGCGACCCGCGTGGGCGCACGTCGCGGAGTTCGCCGGCAGGACGCGGCAGGCGACGCGACGCCGCGTTCGCTGCGCTAGGCACGCTGGCCTTTCATAGAAAGACAAAAGAAAGGCCGCCGCCGAACGTGCGAGTTTCACGAGTCGGCGGCAACAGGCAAGTGCCTCAGCTTCCCTTGGCCTCAGCTTCCCTTGTATTCGGCGGCGCTCGCGGGCGACATCGGCGCGGGCTTGCGCGTTGCCGGTGCAACCGCCGAAGCGCCAGAAGCCGCCGATGCCCCCGAACCCGAGCCTGCCCCCGACGAACGCTTGTTGACCGGCACGCCCTCGAGCGAGATGGCGGGCTTCGGCTGCTGCTTGCTGCCCGGCGGCGGTGCAGTCGGCGCCTGACGCACTTGCGAGAGCAGTTGCGCGCACGGCAACGGCTTGTTGTTGCTCGGCGCGAGCAACGGCAAAAGCGCCGCAAACGGATTGATGAGGCCGAGGCCGACGGCCGCGCCGCCTCGCAACGCCAACGCGGCAGCATTAACGCCGACATGCGGGTTCTTGAACGTGCCCTTCGCGTACAGCGGCGAGCGCAGCGAGAACACGCGAAAACCCTTCGTATGCGGATGCACGCCGAGGTCCATCGTTTCGTCGCGCATGTTGACGTTGCCGTCGATGTCGATCACCGCGTCGTCGGTATCGAGTGCGAACACGCGCGAATCCAGCACGCCGTTGGTCGCGACGAAGTCGGCGGCCGCGCAGTTGATCTTCACGTCGCGATTGCCGAAGAGCTTCTCGTACACGACGTTCGCCACGTTCAGGCCGGCGGCCTCCATCAGCAGGCGGCTCACCGTGCCTTCGGTGACGAGCGCCTTGACCTCGCCGTTCGATGTCGCGGCGAGCGCGGCCGGCGAATTGCCCGTCGCGGTCAGCGAGGCGTCGCCGTTGATTTCGCCGAGTGCGTTTTGCATCGTCTTGAAGTTCGGGAAGAGCTGCTTCAACTTCAGATGCCGCGCCGAAGTCGCGAAGCGTCCCTTGAGCGGCGTGCCGCTGCCGTCGAGGTGAATATCCGATGCGAGCGTGCCGCCTGCCACGCCGAACTTCAATGGTTGAAGCGACAGCACGCCGTCGGTCATCACGATGTGCGTGTAGAGGTCGGTGATCGGCAAATCGGCGTTCTTGACGATGCGCCGGCCGGTGAACTTCACGTCGGCGTCAATCGCCTTCCAGCGGTCAGTGCGGAATTCTTCGACGGGCAGTGCCTTGTTGGACGGCTGCTTCGCCGCATCGCCGCGCTTGGCCTTGCTCGCGTTCGAGTCCGCGCCGATCACCGGCGCGAGATCGGAGAATTGCAGCAGACGCGACTCGAGTTCGCCCTGCAGCAAGGGGCGCGGCCGACGCGCGGTGTAGGTCAGCGAACCGTTCAGATCGCTGCCGCCCACGCGGCCTGTAAAGTTTTCATACTTGAACACGTTGCCGCTCGTTTTGAACTGGCCGACGAGACGTCCTTCGGTTGCGTAAGGCGGCGTGTCGGGCAAGGTGACGCCCGTCAGCGAATAGAGCTTGGCCATGCTGCTGCCTTGCACCCACAGGCGCAGGTCGACGGCGGCGAGATGCGCGGGGTCGGTGATGGTGCCGACGAGACCCACGTGCAGATCGCCCGCCTTCACGTCCGCTTGCACGGGAAACGGGCGGTTCGCGTCCTGCAGCGCGAGCACGCCGCCGACCTTGCCGCTGCCCGACACGGGCGTCTTGTGGTAGGTGCCTTTCAAGGTCCAGCCGATCGCGTACGGCGGCAGGTCGGGTTTGCCGTTGCGGGCGGTGTTGGCGGCGCTGGCGGGGTTCGTATTGCTGGCCTCGTTGGCGCCGTTGGCTTCGTGCGTGCCGCTCGTTCCGTTTGCATCGCTGGCGCGGTTCGCTCCATTGGCTCCATTGGCGGTGCTCGCGCCGCGTGCATCGCTCGGCGTCGCAGCCGATGTACCCACCGCGCCGCTCGCGCCTGACCGCGCACTCGCTGTCGCGCTTGCCCCCTTCGAACCGCCCGCGACCAGCCCACCCGAAGCGCCCGTGGCCGCCGTGGTCCCCGACGCATGCACATCCGTCGCGGAAGCCCCGCGCGCCGCGGCCGCGGAAGCAGCGGACGCCGCCGAGGCCGCCTGCGCATCGGCCTGCGCGCTCAGCTTCTTCGCGCCGTCCTTGCCCACCGCTTCCGCCGATGCCTTGCGCGACGCCTCTTCCTGCTGCTTCATCGCCTCGCCGATCGGAATCGGCTGGCCGAGCGTATCGACGACCATCTGCGCGTCGACCTTCTTCTGCTGATCGGACAGCGCGATGTTGCCCTTCGCGAACACGATGTCATGCAACTGCAGCTTCCACTGCGACGGCGTCTTCGACTTCGGCAGCTCGAAGGTCCAGTTGTTACGTCCGTCGAGCATGCGTTCGAGATCGACGGAAGGATTCACCAGATTGATCGCGGGGATCACGATGTCGTGCGCGAGAAGCGGCAGCACCTTCACCTGGAAATCGATTTCGTCGAGTGTCGCGAACTGCGGGCGCTTGGCCCAGTCCGGATTCGCGATGGTGATGTTCGCCGCCGAGAAGCGCGGCCACGGCACCCAGCTTTTCAAGCCGGTCTCGCCGACCGGACGCCGCAAGCCGACCTTCAGATCGCCGTTGATCGTGAACTGCCGGCCGATGGCCTGCGTGACCTTGTCATTGACATAAGGCCGCGCGCGGTTCCAGTCGAAGGTCAGAATGAAAACCGTGAGCGCCACTATCAGAATGACGATGATCGCCAGTATCCATGCGACGATTTTGCCGGCCCGTCTTCCGATTGTGCTCGACCCTGCCATCAACGGCTCCGCGTTTTCTTCTTGGGTGCCGATCGTTCAGCAGATATTGTGCCCGGCGATTGCGTATCGTAAGAGTCGCGATCGCGTTTGAGCGCGGCACGGACTCATGCGAATGCTGTACGTTCGGTGCCCTTCCGTGCCCTTCCGTGCCCTTATGATGCTGCATCGCTCATCGCGTTTTCTCACGCCTCGTCCATTGTCATGACCGACGTCCCCCTCGTCCTCGCCGACGGCATCGTGCGGCGCGATCCGTCGCGCGGCCAGACGCTTCTGCAGTCCACGCGCTTCGCGCTCGACGCCGGCGACCGCGTCGCCATCACCGGTCCGTCGGGCTCCGGCAAGAGCGTGTTCCTGCGCGCGCTCGCCCTGCTCGATCCGCTCGACGCGGGACGCATCGTCTGGCGAGGCGCACCCGTCGCGCGCGCCGCGATCCCGCAATATCGGCGCGACGTCGCGTATATCCGGCAGCGGCCCGCTCTGCTCGATGGCACGGTCGAAGACAATCTGCGTTATCCGTTCGAACTGCGCGCGTATCGCGATGTGCGCTTTAACCGCGAGCAGGCGGCGAGTCTCGTTGCGCAGGCAGGCCGCGGCAACGGCTTCCTCGACAAGCTCGCAAGCGAACTGTCAGGCGGCGAGGCGCAAATCACCGCATTGATTCGCGTGCTGCAACTCGCGCCCGAAGTGCTGCTGCTCGACGAACCCACCGCGTCGCTCGACCCCGAGTCGTCGCACGCCATCGAGGGACTCGTGCGCGCCTGGTTCGACGCCGCGCCGCACGCGCGCGCTTCGATCTGGGTGTCTCACGACGCCGCGCAAGCCGCGCGCATGAGCGAGCGTCATCTGACGATGAAGGCTGGCGTGCTCGACGAACCGGCCGTCGCCTCCACTCACGAGGAAGCCAGCCGATGACCTTGCAGAACCTGACGCTCTGGGACGTCGCGATCGCCGCGTTGCTGATCGTCGTGAACGGCGCGGTATCGGTTGCGCTGAAGCTCGATCTCGAGCGCAAGCTCGCATGGGCCGCCGTGCGCACCGTCGTGCAACTGCTCGCGATCGGCTATGTGCTTGGTTGGGTCTTTCGCTACGACCACTGGTTCGTCGTGCTGCCCCTGATGATCGTGATGACGCTGATTGCCGGCTTCGCGGGCGCGCAGCGCGGCAGCCGCACTTACCCGGGCCAACGCGTGGACAGCGTCCTGTCGATCTGGATAAGTTCGTGGCTGGTGGCCGCGGTTGGGCTCTTCGTCGTGATCCGCATTCACCCGTGGTACGAGCCGCAGTATGCGATTCCGATTCTCGGGATGATCCTCGGCAATACGCTCACGGGCGTATCGCTCGGCATCGAACGCATGACCGAGGAGTTGACCGCGCGCCGCGACCGCGTCGACATGGCGCTCGCGCTCGGCGCGACCCGCTGGGAAGCCGCGCAGGCGCCCGCGCGTCAGGCCGTGCGCGCCGGCATGATGCCGACGCTGAATCAGATGGCTGTGGTCGGCGTCGTGAGCCTGCCCGGCATGATGACCGGCCAGGTGCTGGCCGGCCAGTCGCCGCTGCAGGCGGTGCGCTATCAGATCGTGATCATGTTCCTGATCGCCGCGTCGTCGGCGCTCGGGACCGTGGGCGCCGTGCTGCTTACTTACCGGCGGCTGTTTTCGGCGGAGCACCGGTTTTTGTCGGCGCGGCTGGTGGAGCGGAGCGCTGGGCGGCGGTGAGCCGGGCGAGCGCGGGCCAACCCTTCACCGCCTGGCGCTGATCGCGACCACCGTGCCGTCGCTGAGCGTCAGGGATTTGGTGCTGCCGTTCACGGGCATCGTGAAACGCAGGACCTGGCTCATGCTGACATCGTTCGGACACTTGAGCGATTTGCCGCCGGCCGTGACCGTCTTCATGCCGTCCGGCTTGTGCGCCTGGAAGCTCAGTTGCACGGTCGCCGTGCCGTCTTCGCCGACGACCGGCGCGAGCCGAATCTGCGTCTGGCGGATCATTGCGCCGTTCGCGTCGAGCGGCAGCGACGCGTAGTTCGGGCACGCATCGGTAGCAGGCACCGCGCCGCCGGGCGGCACGGTTTTCCACGTGAAATCGTCCGACTGGCCAGAGCGGATCGTGCGGGTTTCCTGCGAGTTGCCGAACTGTTTCGACGTGACGCGCACCGTGTAGCGAATCGGACCGTCGAGCGCGGATTGCGACGTCACCGTGATCGGCGTCGCCGCATGAGCGGCCGGCGCGAGCATGCCGCAAGAAAGCGCGCAAGCGAGAGAAGCGACAACTGGAACGGCGGAGAGTTTGAAGCTGGAGCTCATACTGTCACCTCGTTGTTGTGCCGTTGCATGCCCGCCAGAGCCCGGCCCTCCCGCATGGTCCCAGGTACGGTCCAGATACAGCGTTCGGGAGCCGGCAACGGACGCGAGACACGCAACCGTTTTAGCATGATGCATTACCAGTCTACCGCCAAGCGATGCCGCGCGTGCTCGCGCGGCATCGGGTGTTACCCCGGTTGCGCTGACGCGTTTTATCGGGGGCCGCTTGTCGAAGTTGCGTCAACAGCCGCACGTCGCAAGCCGCTCATGAAAAGCCGCGTGAGAAGCTGCTTATCGAAGCCGCGTCAGCAGCCACTCCTCACAAGCCGCTGATCGAAAGCCGCGTTAAAAGCCCCTCATCACGAGCAGCTCGTCTAAAGCCGCGTCACAACGCACGCATCAAAACCCGCTCAGCACCAGCTTCCCGATCACGCGCCCTTCCTCGAGCAGGCGATGCGCGCGACGCAGATTGGCCGCGTTGATCGCGCCCAGGTGCTGGCCGACCGTCGTGCGCAAAGTCCCTGCATCGACGAGACGCGCCACCTCCGTCAGCAGCTTGTGCTGTTCGATCATGTCGGGCGTGCCGAACATCGAGCGCGTGAACATGAACTCCCAGTGAAACGCGGCGCTCTTCGCCTTCAGCAGTTCGACCGGCACCGGCTTGCTGTTCTCGACGATCGTGCAAATGCCGCCTTGCGGCTTGACGAGCTCGGCAGCGGCGGGGAAATTCGCGTCGGTGTCGTTGAAGAGCAGCACGTAGTCAACCTGCTCGATGCCGAGCTTTTTCAGTTGTGCGGGCATGTCGCCGAAGTGATCGACGATATGATCCGCGCCCAGCTCGCTTGCCCATTTCGCCGACTCCGGGCGCGACGCCGTGGCAATCACCTTGAGCTTGCCGAGCTGCTTGGCCAATTGGATGCCGATCGATCCGACGCCGCCCGCGCCGCCGAAAATCAGCACCGTGCGGCCTTCGTGCGCGCCCTGCGGCGAGACGCCGAGGCGATCGAACAATGCTTCCCACGCTGTTATCGCGGTCAACGGCAATGCGGCGGCATGCGTGAAATCGAGCGATGCCGGCTTGCGTCCGACAATCCGCTCATCGACGAGATGAAACTCGCTGTTCGCGCCCGGCCGCGTGATGCTGCCCGCATAGAAGACCGGGTCGCCGACCTTGAAAAGCGTCGCCTCCGGGCCGACCGCGACGACGGTGCCGGCGGCGTCCCAGCCGAGCACGCGCGGCTCCTTCTCGACGGTGTCCTTCGGCGCGCGCACTTTCGTATCCACGGGATTGACGGAGATGGCTTCGACTTTCACCAGCAGGTCGCGTCCGGTGGCTTGCGGTTGCGCAATCTCGACGTCGATCAACGCTTCTTCGTGGTCGATGGGCAGATAGCGGTAGAGGCCGACGGCTTTCATACAGGCTCCTTGTTTTGTTCAGGTCAGAGTTGAAGGACGAGGACCGGCGATGTGCGCGTGTGACGAGTACAACCGTCGATCCGTGGACGTGATCGTAAGACGCCTCTTACTGCGACAAAAGCGGCATAATCGCTGAAACATCTTTTTGATTTTCCGAAGAATGGACCTTGCTGCCGCTCCACAATCGCGTGATGCGCGCCCCGCTGCCGGCGAGCGCGAGCGCCTCGATCTGCTCGACGTCGCCCTGTTCGTGCGGGCCGCGCTGCTCGCCAACGTGTCGGCGGCCGGACGCGAGTTCGGGTTGTCGGCGGCGGTCGCGAGTTCGCGCATCGCGCAACTGGAAAAGCTGCTCGGCGCGCGGCTGCTGCATCGGACCACGCGCCGCATCAGTCTCACGCAAGACGGCGAAGTGTTCATGACGCGTGCCGAAGCACTGCTCGACGCGGCGGCGGCCGCGCGCGCGTCGGTGGGACGCGGCCAAGTGGAGCCGCAAGGCCGCTTGCGCGTGTCGATGCCGTCGTCGTTCGGACGGCAGCACGTGTCGCCTGTCATCAGCGAATTCCTGCGCCGTTATCCGGGCGTGAGCGTCGATCTGCGGCTGACCGATCAGGTGATCGATCTCGTCGATGCCGGTATCGACGTCGCGATCCGGATTGGCACGCTGAAGGATTCGTCGCTGGTGGCGCGCCGGCTCGCGGTCAACCGGCGTGTGTTGTGCGCGGCGCCTTCCTACCTCGAAGAGCGCGGCACGCCGCATCATCCGTCGGATCTCGCGCAGCACGAATGCATCATTCTGTCGGACCAGCGCGACTGGGCCTTCCACACGCCGGCCGGACGGCTCGACGTGCGCGTGAGCGGGCGCATCGTCAGCGACAACGGCGAAGTGATCCGCGATGCGCTGCTCGCCGGCTTCGGCATCGCGCTGAAATCGACGTGGGACGTCGCGTCGCTTTTGCGCAGCGGCGAACTGGTCAGCGTGCTCGAAAATTATCCGCTCGCCGAGCAGGTGGCGATCTGGGCCGTGTATCCGAGCCGCGCGTTCGTACCGCCGAAGACGCTTGCCTTCATCGACTTTCTCGCCGCTCATTTCGGCGACCCGCCCTATTGGGACGTCGAGCCGGACTAGCTAGCGTCGCTCGCGCGAATCAGCGTTTGCCGGTGCCCGCGCCGGTCGATCTGTCGTCCGAATTGGTGTCGGCGTGCCCGTCGTTTTGCGTCTTTTCCTGATATTCGCCGCCACCGCGGCGGTCCGTGTCCTGCAGACCGCGTTCGACGTCCCGATGTGCCTGCTTGCCGACGCGCCGCGGATCTTCGTCGTTCTGCGATTCGGCATTCTGGTCGTTCTCATGCGGCAGCGGCGCGGCGGCTTCCTCCAGCGACTGAGGATTCTTCGGTGCGTGCGGATCGGCTTGCTTGTCGCCGTCGGACGATTGCGGTGTGCTCTTCATAGTGGGCTCCTTTTTTGCGTTTGAGGTGCCTGAAAGAATGCGGCAGAGGCGATATGTCACGATGTGCTATGTGTGCGAAGGCGCGTTTGACGTGGTGAGGACGTGCCGCCGTATGTGTCAAGTACGCCGCATATGGCATGTACGCCGCGTATGGCACGTATGCCGCCAACGTCACGCACGCGATTTCCGCCACATACGTCACAACGTGACATACGCCGCGTGGGCCACATAGGCTACATAGGCCAAATACTCCACGCCCGGCTGTGTGCAGCCACCCTCACCTACGCGCCGCTCAGACGCTTCCTCATCGCCGCCGTAATGCGTTGCCGCGTCTTTGCATAATCGGCCCACGGGTCTCCCTTCAGTTCGTCGAGCCGCTCGTGCAGGTTCTCGATATTCCACTGATCGCCGCCCGTCGTTTGCGCGACCTCGTCCCATGCAAGCGGAACCGAAACGCCGAGGCCGGGACGCGCCCGCACCGAAAACGCGGCGACGGTGCTCGAGCCGCGGTTATTGCGCAGATAGTCGACGAAAATCTTCTGCTTGCGATTCTGCGCGCCCATCTTCGCGCTGAAGTACTTGGGCAGCGTGCTCGCCATGTGTTGCGCGACGGCCTGCGAGAACTCCTTCACCTCGTCCCAGCCCGCGTGTTTCGAGAGCGGCACGACCACATGCAGCCCTTTGCCGCCGCTCGTCTTGCAGAACGACGTGAGGCCGAGTTCCTCGAGCAGCGAGCGCGTCAACATCGCGGCCTCGATCATCCGGTCCCAGCCGAGCGACTGGTCCGGGTCGAGATCGAACACCACACGGTCGGGCTTTTCGATGTTCGACGCCACGCCGTTCCATGTATGAAATTCGATCGTGCCCATTTGCGCGGCGCCGACGAGCGCCTTCGCGCTATCGACGGTGATCAGCGGAGGATGACCCGGATCGAGCCCGGGATGCTGCGTGATGTTTGGAATCGACAGCTTCTGCGTGTGCTTCTGAAAAAACAGCTCGCCGCCGATGTCCTCCGGCGCGCGCACGAGCGACACGGGTCGGTCGACGAGATGCGGCAGCATCCATTGCGCGACGGATTCGTAGTACTGCACGAGGTCGATCTTGCGCGCGCCGGTGCTCTTGTCGATGACGCGGTCGGGATGCGAGATGCGGACCCCGGCGACTTCGGCGGGCGAGGATTTTTTGGCTCGCGGTGCGGTGGGTTCGGTTGAGTTTTGGGTGGCGGATTTGGTGGCTACTTTGCTCGCGGTTTTCGTGGCCACTTTGCTGGCGGATTTGGTGGCGGTTTTGTTGGCCTCGCCGCGCGCCGCACGCTTTTTCGGCGCGACCTCGGCCTCGATGTCGGTTTGCTGTTGCACGTCGTCCCCCTTGCGTGGTGCTTCCTTGACGATCTGGCGCGCCGGCTTGTCCTTGCGCAGACTCACGAACGACGCCTGACGCACGATGCCGTCGCTCGTCCATTCGGCGAAATTGCATTCCGCGACGAGCACCGGCTCGACCCAATGCACAGGCGTGCGGCTGCGCTCGCGCGGTGTGCTCGCGAACGGCATGCGCTTCGTTTCGTGCGCGTCGAGTTCCTTCTTCACCGAGCGCAGCAACGCGGCGTCGAAACCGGTGCCCACGCGCCCCGCATACTGCAGTTTGCCCTTGCTGTCGTGCACGCCGAGCAGCAGCGCACCGAACGCCGCACGGCTGCCCGACGGTTCCGAATAGCCGCCGATCACGAACTCCTGGCGTCGACGGCACTTCAGCTTGATCCACGTGGCAGAGCGGCCGGACACATAGCCGCTGTCGCGCCGCTTGCCGATGATGCCTTCGAGCGCCATGTCGCACGCGCTTTTCAGCAGATCGTCGGCGCTGAACTCGAAGTCGTTCGAAAAGCGCAGCACGCTGTCGTCGACGGGCTCCAGCAGCGCGCGCAGAATCGCGCGGCGCTGTTGCAGCGGCACGCCGCGCAAGTCGTAACCGTTGAGAAACGGCACGTCGAACAGATAGACGACGATGTCTTGCGGACGGTTCGAATCGAACGCGTTTTGCAGCGCCTGGAAACTCGGCACGCCGTTTTCGTCGAGCACCACGGCTTCGCCGTCGAGCCACGCGCTTTCGAGGCCCAGTTGCGCGAACGCCTTCACCTGCTTGCTGAATTTCGCGGTCCAGTCGTTGCCCGCGCGCGTGAAGACCTGCACGCCGCGGGTTTTCTCGCTTGCGTCGATGCGGGCCAGCACGCGATAGCCGTCGAACTTGATTTCGTATGTCCAGTCGTCGCCGGGCGGCGTCGCGTCGACGAGCGTCGCCAGTTGAGGCTTCAGCGAGGCAGGCAGTTTGGCCTTCACCGCGCCTTCTATCGCGGGCGATGCGGCGAGTTCGCGCAGCGACTCGCTGCTGCGTGTCGCGACGATGTCGGGGCGCTTCGGATCGCCGCGCACCGAGGCGGTTCTGGTTTTGCCGGCGCTCTGCTTGCCGGCTTTTCCCTTCCCCGCAGACGGCGCGGCGCCGCTCAGCACGCTGCCGGGCCGTTCGGCGAGAATGTCGTATTCGCTTTCGTCGCGCGCCTCGTCGTCGCGTTCCTTGATGAGGAGCCACTGTTCCTTGTCCGCGTCGCCGCGCATGTGGCTGCGCACGAGCGTCCAGCCGCCGTGCAGCTTGTCGCCGTGCAGATGGAACTTGAGCTTGCCCGCGCGATACGCGCGCGCCGCTTCGGCCGGGCCGCCGACAGGTTCCCACGTGCCGCGGTCCCATACGATGACTGTGCCCGCGCCGTAATTGCCCGGCGGAATCTCGCCTTCGAATGTCCCGTATTCGACCGGATGGTCTTCGACATGCACGGCGAGGCGCTTCACTGACGGATCGAGGCTCGGCCCCTTCGGCACGGCCCACGACAGCAGCGCGCCGTTCAGTTCGAGCCGGAAGTCATAGTGCAGACGCCGTGCGTGGTGTTCCTGGATCACGTAGGACAGGCCCTGTTCGACTGTCGGCCGGGTAGCGCCGCGGCTGCCGCGCTTTTTCGCGGCGGTGCCCGCGGGCTCCGGCGTTTCGTCGAAGCGGCGCTTGCGGTTATAGAGGTCGAGTCTGTCGTTCATGGAGTGTCGTCATGCCGCCGCGCGGCGTTTGCGCGAAGCCGTCGTCGATTTCGCCGCGGCGCGGCCGCTCTTGCCGCCGCTCGTGCTGGCGCGAGACGTGCGCGTCGAGCGTGATTTTTTAGGCGCTGCCGTCGAGCCGCTGTCCTCGTCCGCATCGGAAGTTTCGTCGGCGGCTTCATCGTCCGCGGCACGCTTGCGCGAGCCCGACGCGGGCTTGCTCTTACCGCGTCCCAGGCTGCGCTTCAGCAAGTCGGACAAATCGAGAATATCCGCCGATTGACGCGATTCGCGCGGCGCTTCGATGTCGGTGATTTCCTCCGTCTTGCCCTCGCGGACCTTGCGCTCGACGAGCGCCATGATGTCGTCGCGGAACGTGTCGTGATATTTCGACGGGTCCCACGTGTCGCTCATGTCGTCGATCAGTTTCTGCGCCATGTCGAGCTCGCGCGCGCTCACGCCGGCGGCCTTGGCGCCTTCGGCGGGCAACTTGAATTCGTCGAAATCGCGGACCTCGTCGGCCCAGCGCAGCGTGTTCAAAGCGAGCACGGGGCCGACTGGAATCAGCGCCGCGAGATGCTGCTTGTTGTGCAGCACGACGCTTGCGACGCCGACCTTGCCCGATGATTTCATCGCCTCACGCAGCAGCGCATAGACTTTTTCGCCTTTGCGATCGGGCGTCAGGAAGTAAGGCGTGTCGAGGTAGAGAAAGGAGATGTCCGGGGCGTCGACGAACGCGAGAATATCCACGGTCTGGGTCGACTCGGGATTGGCCGCGCGGATTTCCTCGTCGCTCAGGACGACGTACTTGTCCTTCTCGTACTCGAAGCCGCGCACGATGTTATCGCGCGTCACGTCCTTTCCGGTGCGCTTGTTGATCTGCTTGTAGCCGACCGGATCGATCGTGCGTTTGTCGAGCAGATTGAAGCCGACCTTTTCCGATTTCGTGGCCGGATATAACTGCACCGGTACGTGGACAAGGCCGAAGCTGATCGCGCCTTTCCAGATCATGTGTGCCATCGTGCGCTCCCCTGGGCCTGGAATCTAGGAGAAGCAGCAAGCATGCCACGGCACTCTGCCGACGCACGGCGCGGGCGCGCCGTCATCGGCGCGCGCCGTGCTGTAACTCTTGCATGATGGCGGCAAGAACTACGGAGTCCCGCGTATTGCTGCCTCGCCTTCTATCGACACAACAACGGTACTTCCGCGAAGCCGCGAAAACGCACGCGTCCGCCGCGCGTCGGCTCGCCATCGAGCTGATACGACGGAAAACGTCGAACGAAACGTCCGATGGCGATCCGCGCTTCGAGCCGCGCCAGCGAAAGCCCCGCGCATTGATGGATGCCGAAGCCAAACGCAAGGTGCCGGTTCGGCTCGCGGCGGATATCGAAGCGGTCGGGGTCGGCGAACTGCTCGGGATCGCGATTCGCCGCGCCGATGCACAGCGTGACCGGCGTGCCGCGCGCGACCGGCTGGCCGCCGATTTCGGTATCGACAGTCGTCATGCGGTTGCCGAGCTGGTTCGAGCTCTCGTAGCGCAGGCATTCCTCGATAGCCGATTCGATCAACGACGGTTCGGCGAGCAAGGCCGCGCGTTGGTCCGGCCATTCGGTCAGCGTAACGAGCCCGTTGCCGATCAGATTGGTGGTGGTTTCATGGCCTGCATTGAGGATGAAGATGCAGTTTTGCAGCAGTTCTTCTTCCGACAATTGCTCGCCGCCGGCCTCGCCCTGAATCAGCCGCGTCAGCACATCGTGCTGCGGATCGCCCGGCTCGCGTCGGCGCCGCGCGACCAGGCCGCGCAGATAATCGACGAATTCGCTGACGGCACGGTTGCCGCGCTCGAATTGCGCGTCGGTGAGCGACGGTTCGAGCGCGCCGAGAATCGCGAGCGACCAGTCGCGCAACGGGGCGCGTTCGGCATGCGGCACGTCGAGCAGATTGCCGATGATCTCCACCGGAATCGCCGACGCGAAGTCGCCGATCAGGTCGATGCGTCCGCGCTCGGCAGCGGCGTCCAGCAAACCGTCGACGAGTTGGACCAGACCCGGCTCCATTGCCGCAATCGCTCGCGCGGTCAACGCGCCGGCGATCAGCTTGCGCACCCGCGTATGGCGCGGCGGATCGTTGAATACGAGGCTCGTGGTGTGATGCGTGTAGAGCGGCGAGTCGCCGTACTTCGGACGGAATTCGACGGTCTTGTCGGAACTGAAGGTTCTCGGGTCGCGGTATACCGCCTGCACGTCGCGAAAGCGCGTGAGAAAGAGCGAGCCGTCCGGCATCCGCTTGACGGGTTCGTGAGCGCGCAGCGCGTGATAGACCGGGTACGGGTCCGCATAGAACTCGGGGCTCAGGTGGCGCAGATCGAAGTTGCGCGCGAGGGTGGCTGCGTCGGCGGTCGCCGTGGACATGCGTTGTCTCCTTGTTGTGTGTTTCTGTGCTCGTGTGTTTCTGTGCTCGTGTGTTGCGGGGCGTGTTTTGGTCGGGCGCTCGCTGCGTTTTGCGTTTTGCGTGTGCTTTGCCTGTACGTTGGCTGTGCGTTGCCACTGCTTCGCGGCGCTTCAGTGCAATGAAGTCCGTTTGAACTTCACGCCAAAATCTCGCGGCGGCTTCTGCATGCAATGGCAGTGAGCAGTGAGCGTGGTTTGATGCGTCAGTATGAACCGGGCGGACGCGGATTGCACTTGAGCCAACGCCCTGTTTGCGTTTCACGCGCGCAGAGGCGCTCGACGGCGGCAGCAAAGCACTAGGACGGCCCCCTAGCCCCCGAGCCGTTACAATAGCGGCATTTTCCGCGCCCCCTTCGCGCTCGCCCTTTCCTGCATCACTTCCCGCGTCAATGCGTCGTTCATGAACCTCGTCATCCAAAGCCCCACGCCTCTTTCCGCCGATCACCACAAGACGCTCGTCGCGCTCGCACGCGGCACGCACGCGACCGTCATCGATGCGACCGCGATTCGCATTGCCGACGCGGATGTCGCGCAGCGCCCCGACCTCGACGTCTATTGCGGCACACATCGGCTGGACTACGCGTTTGTCGAAAGCGGCCGCCGTTTGCGCGACTTCGGGCTCGTGGCGATGGACATGGATTCGACGCTGATCACGATCGAATGTATCGATGAAATCGCCGATTTCTGCGGCCTGAAAGCGGAAGTGGCGGCGATCACCGAGGCCTCGATGCGCGGCGAAATCAAGGACTTCAACGAAAGCCTGACGCGCCGCGTGGCGCTTCTGAAGGGCCTCGACGCGAGCGCGCTCGAACGCGTGTACGAAGAACGCCAGCAACTCTCGCCAGGCGCCGAGCGGATGCTGGCAGGCGCAAAAGAAGCCGGGCTGAAAACGCTGCTGGTCTCGGGCGGTTTCAACTTCTTCACCGAGAAGCTGAAGGCGCGGCTTGGACTCGACTTCACGCGCGCCAATACGCTTGAGATCGTCGACGGCAAGCTGACCGGCAAAGTGCTCGGCGAAATCGTCAATGCCGATGTCAAAGCGCGCACGCTGCGCGAGACCTGTGGGCAACTGAACATCGAGCCGTCCCGCGCGATTGCAATGGGCGACGGTTCCAACGACCTGAAGATGATGGCGGAAGCCGGACTTTCAGTCGCGTTCCGTGCGAAGCCGGTAGTACGCGAAGCGGCCAGCGTGGCGTTTAACTACGTGGGGCTCGACGGGTTGTTGCGGTTGTTTGAAGCGTGATGCAGTTTGATGGACCGGCGCGATAGCTCGACGCGACGGTGCGATGATGTGATGGCCAGGTGAAACGGCTGCATGATCGTCAACCAATGCTGCGCCTGACGGCGCAACCAGGCGACGTTATTTTCTCGGAAGCCCGAGAAGAAATAATAAAGCCGTGCTGATCCCGTCGACGACGATGAAGATGGTGGACCACTTCACAAGACGCGTGCGATTTTGTTCCGATGCCAGAAAACTTACGACCTTATTCATAGTGCCTCCTTGAGCGGTCAGTATAACGGCCCGACTATCCCATAAATGACATGATGCAGATATGTAGGATTGCCAATAGTAGGGCGGCCGCACACGTGGATGCGATCGAGCAGCCGATTGCCGTTCGGGAGAACGTCCGCGCCGCCGGACGCGCAGTATCTGAGTTAGAGGCTGCAGCCGGCCGGGCGTACCGTGTACTCAGAAGACACGTCATCACCACAATAGAACACGCAAACGCGAGCAGACAAAAAGCCACGATCCCCGACTCCAGAATCGGCGCGGCAGCGCTGCCCTGCTCCAACGCCGTCACCAGCTCATACACTCCGGCAGCGCACAGACCGATAGCACACCAGGACAGTTGTCCGTCCTTGATCGAGTCGGCGATCAATTCTTTCGCCACCGTCCAGCCATGTGCCGGCGCGACGAGCGCCAGCGTGAAGACCGGGCCGACGATCGGCACGCCGAGGTTCAGCAACATCCAGAAGAATAGGTTCATCGAAGCTCGCGGTCGTGCTCGGCAGTGAAATCGGATACGCACGATCGTAGCGTTTGCGCACTGCCGCAGCTATTCAGCCAAACGGCTAGTTCGTGAGGCAAAGCATAAGAAAAAAGCCCACTGAAAACCGAAGTCCAGTGGGCTTGTGTCGCTGCAACATTGCGTCGTCGCGGCGCGGAAAATTCACATCAGGTTTGCCTAAACTTCACGCGAGCGCCGCCAAACACTGCTCGATGTCCGCACGCAGATCCGCCTCTTCCTCAAGGCCGATATAGAACCGGACCAGCGTGCCCCGATGCGGCCACTGCGCCTCGGTCCGCATCGATGCGATGTCGTACGGCATCACGAGGCTATGCGCCCCGCCCCAACTCCAGCCGATCGCAAAGAGCTCCAGCGACTCGCAGAACGTGTCGATTTGCGCCGCACTATAGCGAGCATCGAACACGACGGAAAACAGTCCGCCCGCGCCCGTGAAGTCGCGTTCGTAAAACTCATGGCCCGGACAGTCGGCCATGGCGGGATGCAGCACCGCGGCAATCTCCGGCCGCGTCTTCAGCCACTGCGCGAGCGCGAGCGCCGAGCGGTCGTGCTGCTGAAAGCGTACCTGCATGGTCGGCAGGCTGCGCAGAATCAGCGAGCAGTCGTCCGACGATACGCCGAGCCCCATGCGCATGCGCGCCGACTTCAGCTTCAGATGCAACTCGCGATCGACGGTAATGGTCGCGCCCATCAGCACGTCGCCGCCGCCCGATTGGTACTTGGTCAGCGCCTGCACCGAAATATCCACGCCGTGATCGAACGGCCGGAAAGCGAGGCCGGCGGACCACGTGTTGTCGATCGCCGTGACGACGTTGCGCGCGCGGGCCGCGGCCGTGATCGCGGGCACGTCGGACACTTCCATCGTCACCGAGCCGGGCGCCTCGAGCCAGATGAGCCGCGTGTTCGGCTGGATCAGGTCGGCGATTCCCGCGCCGATCATCGGATCGTAGTAGCGCGCCGTCACGCCGAAATCGCGCGCGAGCCAGTCGGCGTGATCGCGATTCGGCGAGTAGACGTTGTCGGGAATCAGCACGTCGTCGCCCGACTTCACAAGCCCGAAGTACACGTTCGAAATCGACGACAAGCCCGACGGCTGCAACAGCGCGTGATTGCCGCCCTCGATGGCGGCAAGGCGCTGCGCGAGCGCTAACGACGTGGGCGTCGCATGCAGGCCGTAGCGCCACTGCGCGTCGTTTTTCCAGTCGAGCGCGCGCATCGTCGCGAGATCGGGAAATACGACCGTCGACGCGCGCGTCACCGGCACGGAGAAAGACTCGAAGCCCGGCGTGAGCTGGTCTTCGGCTTGCACGATGCGGGTTTGCAAAGCCCGCTTGAGTTTTGATTGGGTCATGGCGAATTCGATGAAAAAGACAATGCGACGAGCGGACAATGCCGCGCCGTTCACGCAAGAGTAGACGAGTCGGCGGATTTTCGCCGCGGCGGGCGCAAGCGCCGCGAGGCTCGCGCCGTGGCGCGATTACTCGCCGGTTTGGAGATTGCTGACGCCGCCCACCGGATGACCGGCGCCGGTTGCGGGTGCGGATTGAGCCGGCAACGAAGGTGCGGTTGCAGCAGGAGCCGCCACATTCCCCGGCTTGCCCGCTTTGCCCGCCGCGGCCGGCACCGCCTGCCCCGCCGCCAGCGGCTTCAGATCGAACGGCTGCGGGTCGGAATCGTCGACGTTCATCCGCTCGCCGGCCAGCGAACCGTCGGCGGCAAACTTGCCGACCCAGTTCCCGGTGATGTGCGTGCCGTCGTTCGACTCCTCGACTTCGAGCGTGTCGCCGTCACGGTCCCCCGCGATCAGGATCACTTCGCCGGTATCCGCGAACTGGTATTCGCCGTGGACGCCTGCCGGATCGTCGGCTTTCGGCCCGAGGCGCAGCACGATTGGCCGCGAGCCGAGCGTGCCGCTGTAGCGCGGCAATTTCGCGAATTCGGGGCTCGGCTTGAGCGGCAACTGGATCGGCGGCGGTGCGGCAAGTTCCTTGACTGCGTCGCTCTGCGCGCAGGCCGCGCCCGGAAACCAGGCCACCGCGCTCACCGAGAGCAATGCGGCAACACTCGTCGCCGCCCAGCCGCGCCGGCGTACCGCGCCTTCCACCGATTTCACTTCCCGCATCCGTCGATCCTCATTGCTTGATACAGTTCGTGCGCCTTTCGCGACACCGTTCGTAAAACTCAGATCCGCTCGAAGACCGCCGCGATGCCCTGCCCGCCGCCGATGCACATCGTCACGAGCGCGTAGCGCCCGCCGATGCGCTGCAGTTCGTACAGCGCCTTCACGGTGATTAGCGCGCCGGTCGCGCCGATCGGATGACCGAGCGAAATGCCCGAGCCGTTCGGGTTGACCTTGGCCGGATCGAAGCCCAGTTCCTTGCTGACCGCACAGGCTTGCGCGGCGAACGCCTCGTTGGCCTCGATCACGTCGAGATCGGCGACCGTCAGGCCGGCGCGCTCGAGCGCCTTGCGCGTCGCCGGCACCGGACCGATGCCCATATACGCCGGATCGACACCCGCATGCGCGTACGACACGAGCCGCGCCAACGGCTTGATGCCGCGCTGCTCGGCGACGCCGCGCTCCATCAGCACGACGGCCGCGGCCGCGTCGTTGATGCCTGACGCATTGCCCGCCGTCACCGTGCCGTTTTCCTTCGCGAACACGGGCTTGAGCTTCGAAAAGTCTTCCGCCGATGCGTTCATGCGCGCGTGTTCGTCGGTGTCGAACACGACATCGCCTTTCTTCGACGCCAACGTGATCGGCAGGATCTGTTCCTTGAAGTAGCCGTTCGTGATCGCGTGCGCCGCGCGGCGATGCGATTCTAGTGCGAGCGCGTCTTGCGCTTCGCGCGAAATTTCGTATTTGCGCGCGACGTTTTCCGCGGTCACGCCCATATGGATCGACTGGAACGGATCGTTCAGCGCGCCGACCATCATGTCGACGAGACGCGCGTCGCCCATGCGCTGACCGAAGCGCGCGGCGGGCATCGAGTAAGGCGCGCGGCTCATGTTCTCCGCGCCGCCGCCGATCGCGATGTCGGCGTCGCCGAGCAGCACGCTCTGCGCGGCCGAGACGATGGCCTGCAAGCCCGAGCCGCACAGGCGGTTGACGGTGAGCGCGGGCGTGTGCTGCGCGACGCCGCCGTTGATCGCGGCCACCCGCGCAAGGTACATGTCTTTCGGTTCGGTATGCACGACATTGCCGAACACGACGTGCCCGACTTCGTCGCCGGACACGTTGGCGCGCAGCAGCGCCTCGCGCACGACGCGCGCGCCGAGTTCGGTCGGCGCAATATCCTTCAGACTGCCGCCGAAACCGCCGATTGCCGTACGCACACCGCTCACCACCACTACGTCCCGTTGCATCGTTCGCTCCTCTTTCAGTCTCTGCCGATAGTTTTGCTGCGGCGTGACCGGCATCGCGACTTTACGACGCTCAGCCCGCCAGAATCTCTTCGACCGCCTCGCGCGAAGGAATCGGCGCGACCGCGCCATAGCCTTGCGTGGACAGCGCCGCCGCAACGTTCGCATAACGCGCGGCTTCGAATGGATCATCGCCCTCGACGAGGCGCGCGATAAACGCGCCGCCGAAGCAATCGCCCGCGCCGGTTGCATCGACCGCATTGACGGCGTGGCCCGGCACGACGCGCCGTTCATCCGGCGTCGCGATATACGAGCCGTCCTTGCCGAGCTTCAGCGCCACCACGCGCGGACCGTGCGACAGCAGAAAGTCGACGATCTCGTCGCGGCCAGTCAAACCGGTCAGCTCGGTGACGTCGTCCCAGCTCGGCAGGCAGATGTCGGTTTGCCGGATCGCTTCGAGCATCACGGCGCGCGCGCGGTTCAGCGGCCACAGCTTGAGGCGCAGATTCGTGTCGAAGCTCACGCGCACGCCGTTGGCGCGAGCATGCGCGATCGCCTCGAGCGCCGCGTCGCATGCGGACAGGCTGATCGCGAGACTGATGCCCGACAGATGGATGACCTTGGCCGCGGCAATCGCGTCGAGCGGCAGGTCATGCGGCGCATAGCGGCTCGCCGCCGAGCCCGCGCGCAGATAGTCGAACGCGTGGCCGTCCGGACCGTGCGACACGAAATACACGCCGGTCGACGCCTGCGGATCGACGCGCACATGCGCCGTGTCCACGTTCTCGCGTTCCCACAGGTCGATCAGCAGCCGACCGAAATGATCGGCGCCGACCGCGGACACGAAGCCGGTCCGCGCACCTTGCCGCGCTGCCGCGATGCAGAAGTTCGACGTATCGCCGCCGAAGCCTTGCAGATACTTCGGCTCGCCTTTCGCCGACTGGTTGAACTCGATCATCGCCTCGCCGAGCGCGAGAATCTCCGGGTTAGCGGGCGTGTTCACCGTCATCGTTCAGACCTCGCCCCACAGGTCGTGACCGTCGGCGCCGGTGATTTTCACCGACACGAAGTCGCCGACCTTGTAACGCTTCGACGCCTTCGCGGCCGGCGCGATGTATACGACGCCGTCGATCTCCGGCGCATCCGCGGCCGTGCGGCCAATGCCGCCGTCGGCGTTGATTTCGTCGACCAGCACCTTCAGCGTCTTGCCGACCTTCTTCGCGATCCGTTTGGCCGACACTTGTTCGGCCACTTCCATGAAGCGCGCGCGCCGCTCTTCGCGGACTTCGTCCGGCAACGCGCCGTCGAGCTCGTTCGCCGTTGCGCCTTCGACCGGCGAATAGGCGAAGCAGCCCACGCGATCCAGTTCGGCTTCGCGGATGAAGTCGAGCAGCGTCTGAAACTGCTCCTCGGTCTCGCCGGGAAAGCCCGCGATAAACGTGCTGCGGATCGTGAGGTCCGGACACATCTCGCGCCACGCCTTCACGCGCTCCATCACCTTCTCGGCGTTGGCCGGGCGCTTCATGCGCTTGAGCACTTCGGGATGCGCGTGCTGGAACGGCACGTCGAGATACGGCAGCACGTGGCCCTTGTACGGGCCCGTTGCCATCATCGGAATGACTTCGTCGACGCTCGGGTACGGATACACGTAATGCAGGCGCACCCACGCGCCGTATTGCGCGGCCAGTTCGCCGAGCGCGCCGACGAGATCGGTCATGCGCGTCTTGATCGGCTTGCCGTTCCAGAACCCGGTGCGATATTTGACGTCGACGCCGTAGGCGCTCGTGTCCTGCGAAATAACGAGCAGTTCCTTCACGCCGGACTTGAACAGATTCTCGGCTTCCAGCATCACTTCCGCGACCGGACGCGACACGAGGTCGCCGCGCATCGACGGAATGATGCAGAAGGTGCAGCGATGATTGCAGCCTTCGGAAATTTTGAGGTAGGCGTAATGGCGCGGCGTGAGCTTGACGCCCGCGGGCGGCACGAGATCGACGAACGGATCGTGCGGCTTCGGCAGATGCATGTGAACGTGCTGCATCACTTCGCCGACCGCATGCGGGCCGGTCACGGCCAGCACTTTCGGATGCACTTCTTCGATGAGACCCGAGCCGCTCGCGCTCTTCTTCGCGCCGAGGCAGCCGGTCACGATCACCTTGCCGTTTTCGTTGAGCGCCTCGCCGATCGCGTCGAGGCTCTCCTGCACCGCTTCGTCGATGAAACCGCAGGTATTGACGACCACGAGGTCCGCGCCGTCATAGGTGCCCGAAATCTCGTAGCCTTCGGCGCGCAGCTGCGTGATGATCTGCTCGGAATCGACTAAAGCTTTTGGGCAGCCGAGGCTAACGAAGCCTACCTTCGGACTGGAAGGCGTCGGCGAGACGGAAGAAGTGGTTTGCGACATAGGTGAATCCGGCGGATAGCGGTGACGTGGCGACAATGGGGATCGGGGATGGTGCGGCAAGCGGTGTGGCAAGGACAGGCGGCTCAGAAACCCATGTCCCCGACTGCTGAAGATTCAGCGCCCCGCGCACGCAACCCGCTATTGTACCGCGCGCATTGGGCACACGTTGGGGCACCCGTCGGGGCACGCGTTCGGACCCGCACCCGCGCCCGAGCCGCTCGCTTACCCGCCGTCCGCCGTCCGCCGTCCGCAACGAGCGCGAGCGCCGACACAACCTTACGTCACTTCTTCTCCGGCTCCGGATTCGCCTGCGGAGTGGCGGTAGCAGACGGTGCCGCGGAGTTCGCGCCGCCCGGCGTGAACGGGAACGTCGCGAACATCGACTTCGCCTGGTTCTGCATCTGCTCCTGCATCTGCACGAACATGTTTTTCGACTGCTCGATGTAGCTGGTCATCATGCCTTGCATCATCGGCGCCTGCATGTTCATGAATTGCGACCAGACCTCCGGGTTCATCGCCTTGCCTTCGTACAGGTTCTTCGACTGATCGGCGAGCTTTGCCTGAATGTCGATGAACGCCTGGATGTTCTTCTCCAGATACGTGCCCATCATGCCCTGCATCGCATGGCCGTAGAAACGGATGATCTGCGACAGCATCGACGACGAGAACATCGGCAGCCCGCCGCTCTCCTCTTCGAGAATGATTTGCAGCAGGATCGCGCGCGTCAGGTCCTCGTTGCTCTTCGCATCGATAACCTTGAAATCCTCCTGGTCCAGCACGAGTTGCTTGACGTCCGTCAGCGTGATGTACGTGCTTGTCTCGGTATCGTAAAGCCGCCGATTCGGATATTTCTTGATCAGTCGTTCGGCTGCTTTCTTTGTAGTAGTAGTCATGTAACGCCTTTGAGCGCAAGTAAAGCGCGGACGGCGTGCCGGCTGCGCAATCGGGCCGTTGCGCAACGGGACGCCGCCGGAACCATCCGAGCGGGGCGCGCTGCCTCGTGAGCGGCGCGCCGCTTGCTCAGCCCATATGCAAACCGCCGTTCAGCGAGAAATCGGCACCCGTGGAAAAACCCGATTCTTCGGACGCGAGCCACGCGACGATCGAGCCGATCTCATCCGGCCGGCCGAGGCGGCGCACCGGAATCGTCGCAACGATCTTTTCGAGCACGTCGGGGCGGATCGCCTTGACCATGTCCGTGCCGATGTAGCCAGGCGACACGGTGTTGACCGTCACGCCCTTGGTGGCCACTTCCTGCGCGAGCGACATCGTAAAGCCGTGAATGCCGGCCTTCGCGGTCGAGTAGTTGGTCTGGCCGAACTGCCCTTTCTGCCCGTTCACCGACGAAATATTGATGATGCGCCCAAAGCCGCGCTCCACCATCCCGTCGATCACCTGCTTGGTGACGTTGAAGAGACTGGTCAGGTTGGTGTCGATCACCGCGGTCCAGTCTTCGTGCGTCATCTTGCGGAACACGACGTCGCGCGTGATGCCCGCGTTGTTCACCAGCACGTCGATCTCGCCGACCTCGGCCTTAACCTTGTCGAACGCGGCCTTGGTCGATTCCCAGTCGCCGACGTTGCCTTCGGATGCGACGAAGTCGAAGCCGAGCGCCTTCTGCTCTTCGAGCCACTTCACACGGCGCGGCGAATTCGGGCCGCAGCCCGCGACGACCCTGTAGCCTTCCTTGTGCAGGCGCTGGCAAATGCTCGTGCCGATGCCGCCCATTCCGCCCGTTACATACGCAATTCGCTGTGTCATAACCTAGACTCCGTTGTCGTTCTTGAGGCGCCGGCCGGCTGCCCCAGCCGGCTACCTCTACCCTCGCCTGATGCTTTGTCCACACTGCCGCCGGCGAGGCCGCTCTCGGGCGTCACACGAGCGCGCGCCGGATTCGCAAAGCGGCGCGCGTCAACACCGTGCACGGCGCCTGATGCGCGGTCGGCGTGCGGATCGTCGTCAAACGCGCTCGAGCGCCAGCGCGACGCCCATGCCGCCGCCGATGCACAGCGAAGCCAGGCCCTTCTTCGCATCGCGCTTCTGCATTTCGTGCAGCAGCGTGACGAGAATCCGGCAGCCGGACGCGCCGATCGGATGGCCGATCGCGATCGCGCCGCCGTTCACGTTGATCTTCGACGTGTCCCAGCCCATTTGCTTATGCACGGCGAGCGCCTGCGCGGCGAAGGCTTCGTTGATCTCCATCAGATCGAGATCGTTCACGCTCCAGCCCGCACGCTCCAGACAGCGCTTCGACGCCGGCACCGGACCCATGCCCATGATCTTCGGATCGACGCCCGCGTTCGCGTACGCCTTGATGCGCGCAAGCGGCGTGAGACCAAGCGCTTCGGCCTTTTTCGCGGACATGACGACCACAGCCGCCGCGCCGTCGTTCAGACCCGACGCGTTAGCCGCCGTGACCGTGCCTTCCTTCGAGAACGCCGGCTTCAGACCTGCCAGCGACTCGGCCGTCACGCCGTGACGCACGAATTCGTCGGTGGCGAAACGCACCGGGTCGCCCTTGCGCTGCGGAATCTCGACCGGCACGATTTCGTCGTCGAAACGGCCCGACTTCTGCGCGGCTTCCGCCTTGTTCTGCGATAGCGCCGCGAACGCGTCCTGCTGTTCGCGCGTGATGTCGAATTCCTTCGCGACGTTTTCGGCCGTCACGCCCATGTGATACTGGTTGTACACGTCCCACAGACCGTCGACGATCATCGTGTCCACGAGCTTGGCGTCGCCCATGCGGAAGCCGTCGCGCGAGCCCGGCAGCACGTGCGGCGCGGCGCTCATGTTTTCCTGACCGCCGGCGATCACGATGTCCGCGTCGCCCGCGATGATCGCGTTGGCCGCGAGCATCACCGCTTTGAGGCCCGAACCGCAGACCTTGTTGATCGTCATGCCGGGCACCGCGGCGGGCAGCCCCGCCTTGATCAACGACTGGCGCGCCGGATTCTGTCCCGAGCCCGCCGTCAGCACCTGGCCCAGGATCACTTCGCTCACCTGTTCGGGCTTCAGGCCCGCACGTTCCAGCACCGCGCGAATCACGGTCGCGCCGAGTTCGGGCGCGGCGATCTTCGCCAGCGACCCGCCGAATTTGCCCACTGCCGTACGCGCGGCCGATACGATCACAACATCAGTCATTTCCATATCCTCCGGGCTTCGCGGCCAATCAGGCCGGGGCCCGTCAAGTTAAAAATCTCGTTGCTCGTGAACCTGCTAGCTCGTCTTGCCCCGTTGCGTTGGGTGGCATCTGAGATCGTGTTCTTACTCGCGCTTGCGCACGTAGCGGCCCGGCGCCGGCTCGATGACCGGGAATTCCTCCGAGCCCGCCGCGGCGCGCGGCTTCACTTTCCTGCCGCCGTACTGATCGAGCCACGTGGTCCACTCGGGCCACCAGCTTCCGGGCACTTCCTTCGCCTCGCCGAGCCAGTCGTCCGGGTTCTCGGGCAAGCTCTTCTGCTCGCCCTCGAGCGTCCAGTAGCTGCGCTTGTTTTTCGCGGGCGGGTTGATGACACCCGCGATATGACCCGACGCGCCGAGCACGAACTTCAACGGTCCGGTGAGGAGCGGCGCCGACGCATAGGCCGACGGCCACGGCACGATATGGTCGTCGCGTGAACCGTAAATGAAGGTGGGCACGTCGATCTTCGACAGATCGACCGGCTCGCCGCAGGTGGTCACTCCACCCGGTTCGCGCAGACGATTCTTGAGATACGTATTGCGCAGATACCAGACGTACATGGGACCGGGCAGGCTCGTGGAGTCGCTGTTCCAGTACAGCAGGTCGAACGGCACCGGCGTGCGTCCCTTCAGATAATTGTCGACGACGTAGTTCCACACCAGGTCGTTCGGACGCAGGAACGAAAACGTGTTGGCGAATTCGATGCCGCGCATGAGTCCCGCCGGCGCACCGTTCTTGCCGCCGATGGTCTGCTCGCGCATTTGCACATGCGCTTCGTCGACGAAAATATCGAGCACGCCGGTGTCGGAAAAGTCGAGCATCGAAGTGAGCAGCGTCATCGACGCGGCCGGATGTTCGCCGCGCGCCGCCGCAACCGCGAGCGCGGTGGCGAGCATCGTGCCGCCGATGCAGAAGCCGAGCGTGTTGATCTGCTCGCGGCCGCTGATCTTGCTCACGGTTTGCATCGCGGTGAATACGCCCTCGCTGACGTAGTCGTCCCACGTCTTATGCGCGATGGAGGCGTCCGCATTGCGCCACGAAATCAGGAACACCTGGTGGCCCGAATCGAGCGCATGGGCGACGAGCGAGTTCTCCGGCTGCAGATCGAGAATGTAGTACTTGTTGATGCAAGGCGGCACGATCAGAAGCGGCCGCTCGCGCACGGTCGCCGTGCGCGGCTTGTACTGGATCAACTGCATCAGGTCGTTTTCGAACACGACCGAGCCTTCGGTGGTCGCGAGATTTTCGCCGACCACGAAACGCGATTCGTCCGTCTGCGAAATCTTGCCGCGCTGCATGTCGGCAAGCAGATTCATCACGCCTTGCCGCAAGCTCTCGCCCTGGCTCTCGAGCAAGGTCTTTTGCGCCTCGGGATTCAACGCTAGGAAATTGCTCGGCGACGCGGCGGCCGTCCATTGCTGAACGGCGAAGCGGATGCGCTCGCGCACTTTCGGTTCGGTCTCGAGCGCGTCGACCATTTCCTGTAGATAGCGCGCGTTCAGCAGATACCATGCGGCGGTGAATGCAAAGGCCGGCGTGGCGCTCCATGCGTCGGAACTGAAGCGGCGGTCCTTCAGTTCGGGCGCCTTCGGCGCCGCGCCGCCGCCGCTTGCCTGCTGCAGCAGCACCATCGCTTCACGCGTGTAGTCGGCTTGCAGTTTCTGCAGACGTTCAGGAGGAATCGCCGCGGCCGGTATGTTCAGACCGGCGAACGACGGCATGCCGGGTATCGCACCAGCGCCACCCGCCGCACCCGCTGCGAGCTTGCTGAAGTCAGGCATGCCAGGGAACGATGGCATCGACGGCATGCCGGGCACGCTCCACGGCGCCGCGCCCTGAACTGGAGGAAATTGCGGCATCGCGAACGGCGCGCCGTTGCCGCCGCCCGCCGCGCCTGCGCCCAACGAGCGCCAAGCGTTTAACCACGCGTCGAAAAATGGCTGAAGGCCCGCCGTCGCTGCGGCGCCGCTCGCGCCACTGGTGCCGGCCTGCTGCGTTTGCTCCTTCGAGGAGTCGGTGCTGGGGGAAGCTGGGGAATGAGGAGCTGCCATACCTGCTTTTGACCGGTAAGTCCTTGCGGACGGTTGAGAGGCAGGTTCTTGCGCATGTGGGCGATCGCTCGCGCCCTCGTCACGCCCTGTCCCATGTACGAGGAGCTGTGAGGAACATTCTTGCTCCCCATCGCAAGGCATGTCAATGCTTGTTCCCGATTTTGCCGCAGTGCGATAGTTTTTTAATTATCGTTTTCCCTGTATCACTGGCCGGCATTTTCAGACATATGTCAATCGAATGGCGGATTGCGAAAAAACGCTGTATTGCCGCGCTTAATTCACATTTATTGCTCGGTGTTAATGCGGGTATTAACGGACGAAACGATTCCGTTCGACGCTTCCGGCAGCGCAGCAAAATGCGAGTCGCGCTCGCCTCAGTCGCCGAGTGTCTGAGCCTGGTCGTCGAGCCAGATCAATGCGGCCATGCGGCCTGTCTCACGATCGCGGCGGTATGAATAGAAGCGCTCGCGCTCGCTGACCGTGCACAGGTCGCCGCCCACAACGCGCGTCACGCCGAGCCGCTGCAAACGCAGACGAGCCAGCGCCGGAAGATCCGCAAGATATTTGCCGTCGTTTCGCGGATGCGCGACGAAGGCGCTCGCGGTTGCATCGCGTTCGCTTGCATTCGCGCCGTCGAGGAACGCGTCGCGCACGTCGGGCCCGACTTCGAACGATTGCGGTCCAATGCAAGGTCCGAGATACGCGTGCAACGCGTGCGCTTCTACGCCGGCGAGTTCGGCGACGCGGCCGGCCGTCTGCTCGACGATGCCCGCAGCGAGTCCGCGCCAGCCCGCGTGCGCCGCGCCCACTGCGCGCCCTGCTTCGTCGCACAGAAGCACCGGCATGCAGTCCGCGATCATCACCACGCACGCGATGCCCGCGCGATCCGTGACGCTCGCGTCCGCTTGCGTCGGCTTGCCGTTCGCTTGCGCTTCGCGAAGCGCGTCCTCGGCTCGCACGATGCGCGCCGCGTGAACCTGATCGAGCCACGCGGCATCGGCGACGCCTGCCAGCGTGAGGAGCCGCTCCCGATTGGCCGCGACCGCGGCGGGATCGTCGCCGGACTTCATGCCCAGGTTCAGGCCGCCGGGTTCGTCCGCGCCGTCGCGCCAGCGACCGAACGGCGGCTTGCTCACGCCGCCGTTACGCGTTGTGACGAGCGCGCGCACGCGCGGCGCCACATTCCACGCGGGTTGCACGACATCGGCAAAGCTTAGTTCGGGCAGGCTCGTCATGCGCGATCGTCCTTGTCTTGCTGGGGGTTGTGGTCGTCGGGTTCGTCGGCTTGGTCGTGCTCGTCGGACTCGTCCTGCTCGTCGTATTCGCCGTGCTCGTCGTATTCGCCGTGCGCGCCGTGCGCGCCGTGATCGTCGGCGTCGTCGTGCTCGTCGTAGTCCGCGGCCTCGTAACCGTCTTCCTCATAGTACGTCTCGTCGAACTCGCCCGCATCGTCGCGACCGAGGCCGAGCGCCGCCGACAGCGCCGCGATATCTGCCGGCACGTCCGCGCGCCATTGCATCGTGCGGCCGGTCTTCGGATGAATCAGACCGAGGCGCCATGCATGCAGCGCCTGGCGCGCGAACTCGCCGGGCAGCGGCGTCACCGAGCGCTTGCCGCGCGCGCGCCCATACACCGGATCGCCAAGCAGCGGATGGCCGATATGCGCGCAGTGCACGCGGATCTGATGCGTGCGGCCGGTTTCGAGATCGCAGTGAATCGCGGTGACCGGCTGACGCTGCCAGATCGCCGTATCGACGCGCCGGAAATGCGTGCGCGCCGGTTTGCCCGATGCGCCCGTCACCACGGCCATGCGCGTGCGCTCGCGGGGATCGCGGCCGATGGGTGCGTCGATGGTGCCTTCCTCGGGCATGTTGCCCCACACGAGCGCGAGATAGCGGCGCTTGACCGTGCGCGCCTGCAACTGGCGCACGAGGTCGGTCTGCGCCTCGAGCGTGCGCGCGACCACCATCAGCCCCGATGTTTCCTTATCCAGCCGATGCACGATGCCCGCGCGCGGCAAGCCCGCCGCGGCGTCGCCGTAGCGGTACAGCAAACCGTTCAGCACCGTCCCGCTCCAGTTGCCGGCCGCCGGATGCACGACCATGCCGGCGGGCTTGTTGATGACGACGAGCGTGTCGTCTTCGTAGACGATCTCGAGCGGCACCGGTTCGGGCGTGAACGCGAGCTGTTCGGGCAGCAGGTCCGGCACGAGTTCGATCGTCGCGCCAAGCGGCACCGGCTGGCGAATCTTTGCCGGCTTGCCGTCGATCCGCACGCGCTCCGCCTCGATCCAGCTTTGCAGACGGTTGCGCGAGAATTCGGGGAAAAGGCGCGCAAGCACCTTGTCGAGGCGCTCGCCTGCCAGTTCGTCGGGCACCACGACACTGCGCGGCGTTTCGTCCGCGACACGGTTTGCCACACTCGGCACCATGCTGGCGAGCGCGGCTTTGCCGAGCGCGTCGGCGGGGAGGTCGTCGTCGAGCGAATCGGGGCCCAACGCGTCGGAGGGGTCGGCGCTTACGTTATAATCTTCGTTGCTATTCCGGGCACCGGTTGCAGCGCCTGGAGTATTTGAGCGGGTCATTGAGTCTGGGTCACCTGGACGTAAAGCTAGACTGGAAAATGCGAGCCTTGAACACCATCACTAAAGCGGCGATCAATTTGAAGGCCATGAAGAGCGCGGCCCGGAAAGTGGCCGGATACATTGCGTGTGCCGCAGCCGTCGCGGTTGTTGCGGCTTGCCACGGCCTGCCGGAGAAGACCGACGAAACGGCAACGTGGAACAACAACAAATTATATACGGAGGCGAACGACGCCCTGAGCGGCGGCGACTTCGGCAAGTGCGCGAAGTACTTCGAAATGCTCGAAGGCCGCGACCCGTTCGGCCACTTCGCCCAGCAGGCGCAGATCAACGTCGCGTACTGCAACTGGAAAGACAATGAAGCCGCGGCCGCCGATCAGGCTATCGACCGCTTCATCCAGTTGCACCCGGATCACCCGGACATCGCCTATGCGTACTATCTCAAAGGCATGATCCACTTTAACGACGACCTCGGTCTCTTCGGCCGCTTTTCCGGCCAGGACATGAGCGAGCGCGATCCGAAGTCGCTGCGCGAGTCGTACGACGCGTTTAAGGTCGTGGTCGACCGGTATCCGAACAGCAAATATGCGCCGGACGCCGCCCAGCGCATGCGCTACATCGTGAACGCGCTGGCGTCGCACGAAGTCCATGCGGCGGATTACTACTACCGCCGTGGCGCGTATGTGGCTGCGATCAATCGCGCGCAGCTCGCGTTGAAGGAATACAAGAACGCACCGGCTATCGAAGACGCGCTGCACATCATGATGCTGTCGTATCAGAGGCTGAACCAGCCGCAACTCGCCGACGACACCAAGCGCGTGCTCGCCGGCACCTTCCCCGACAGCCCGTACGTCACGGGCCATGCAAGGCCGGGTAAGGAAAAATCCTGGTGGCAGTTTTAAGCCGCGCCGCGGTTTGAACCGCGGCTGAACACGAGTTGCAAAGCAAAACGCCACGACTTCGGTCGTGGCGTTTTGCTTTATGCGTTAGCGGGATGGGTTGGCCATATCGACTAGCCGAATCAGTCCCGCTCGAACAACGCAATCGACTCCACATGCGACGTATGCGGGAACATGTTGACGACGCCCGCACCCACCAGCCGGTAGCCGGCCTCGTGCACGAGCAACCCGGCGTCGCGCGCGAGCGTCGACGGATTGCACGACACGTAGACGATGCGCTTCGGCAGCGGTCCATCGCCGCTTTGCGCGATTTCCGCCAACGCCTTCGCGACGGCCAGTGCGCCTTCGCGCGGCGGGTCGACCAGAAACTTGTCGAAGTGGCCGAGCGCGCGCATGTCGTCGGCGGTGACTTCGAACAGATTGCGGCATGCAAACGACGTGTGCGCCGCCACGCCGTTCAGCTCGGCATTGGCCAGCGCGCGCGAGGTCAGCACGTCGCTGCCTTCGATGCCCACCACTTCCCTCGCGATGCGCGCAAGCGGCAGCGTGAAATTGCCGATGCCGCAGAACAGATCGAGCACGCGGTCCGTGCGCGCGGGCGCGAGCAGGCGCAGCGCGCGGCTCACGAGCACACGGTTGATCGCGTGATTGACCTGCGTGAAGTCGGTCGGCTTGAACGGCATGCGGATGTCGTACTCGGGCAGCGTGTAGTCGAGCTGCACGTCGAGCGGATACAGCGGCGTGACCGTGTCCGGGCCGCCTGGCTGAATCCAGAACTGCACCTTGTGTTCGTCGGCGAACTCGCGCAGCACTTGTTCGTCGGCGGCAGTCAAAGGCTCGAGATTGCGCACGACAAACGCCGTGACCGACGAGCCGACCGCCAGTTCGAGCTGCGGCATGCGGTCGTAGATGGACAGCTTGCGCACCATGAAGCGCAGCGGCATCAGCATCGCCGACACATGCGGCGGCAGCACTTCGCAGGTTTTCATATCCGCGATGTAGCTGCTCTTCTTCTCGTGAAAGCCAATGCGCATGCCGCCTTTTTCCGGCAGAAAACGCACGGCGAGACGCGCGCGATAGCGATAACCCCAGGCCGGTCCGTGAATCGGCCGGAACACCGTTTCGGGGCGCAGCTTCGCGAGATGCTGAAGGTTGTCCTCGAGCACGCGCTGCTTCACCGCGACCTGCGCGCGAATGTCGAGATGCTGCATCGAACAGCCGCCGCAAATGTCGAAGTACGTGCATTTTGGCTTCGTGCGCATCACGCTTTCGCGGAACACCTGCACCACTTCGGCCTGTTCGAACTTCGGCTTGCTGCGATGTGTCGAGTAGCTCACGCGCTCGCCGGGCAGCGCGCCTTCGACGAAAATCACCTTGCCGGGCGTGCCGTCTTCGGACTCGATGCGGCCGACGCCGCGCGCTTCCATATCGAGCGAAACGATTTCGACGACCGGCTCGTTGCCGGTAATGACGGGCGCCGGAGCCGGCGCGGCTTTGTGGTATTTCGACGTGCGCTTCGGCGAGCGACGATGGTGGGCAGTTCGGGACACCTGCTACTTCCTGACAAACTTGGGGGAAAGGCGAGATTGTAGACGAAGCCGGCGCGAGCGACGCCCCGGCTCCGTACACACAGCCGCACTGCTATTGATCGAACGCCGCCAGATATTCCGCCCATTGCGGCGCGGTTTCGAGCGCGAGCGCGTTCTTGACGAGATTGATCTCGTCGGCGTATTCGGCGGCGGAGAACGCACCGCGAATCAACTGAAAGCGGCAATACAGCAGATACGTATTGACGACGTCGGTCTCGCAGTAATTGCGGATTTCCTCGATGCGCCCTTCCTGATACGCCTGCCACACCTGGCTGCCGTCCATGCCCATCTTGCCGGGAAAGCCGCACATCTTCGCGAGCGCGTCGAGCGGCGCGTTGGCGCGCGCCTGGTACATCGCGAGGACGTCCATGAGATCGGTATGGCGCGCGTGGTAGCGGCTGATGTAGTTGTTCCACTTGAACTCGCGGTCGTCCTCGCCGAGATCCCAGAACCGGTAGGCGGGAATGCCGTTGACGAGCGCGCGGTAGTTCAGCACCGGCAGGTCGAAGCCGCCGCCGTTCCACGACACGAGCTGCGGCGTGTACTTCTCGATCACGCGATAAAACGACTGCACCAGCGCCGCCTCGCCGTCTTCGAGCGTGCCGAGCGAGCGCACGCGAAAGCCGTTGTTATCGCGAAACACGCAGGAAATCGCGGCGATGCGTTGCAGATGATGCGGCAGAAAATCGCCACCGGTCTTTTCGCGGCGCGCGGCGAACGCGTGCTCGGCGACTTCGGCGTCGCTCATCGTGGCGGGCAAATCTTCGAGACGGCGGATGCCGGCGACATCGGGAATCGTCTCGATGTCGAAAACAAGAATCGGTGTCATCAAGTCAGAGAACGGCGTCTTTGCGAACGCCATTAGAGGCGAAGAAGCGCTTTAACCGCACGAGCGCTTCCTGTTGGATCTGGCGCACACGCTCGCGCGTGAGGCCCATTTCATCGGCCAGCTCTTCGAGCGTGGCGGGTTCGATGTGATTCAGACCGAAGCGGCGTTCGATCACATGGCGATGCTTGTCCGACAGACGCGCGAGCCATGCGCGCGTGAGCGTTTCCAGTTCGCGATGCTGAACCTCGGCATCCGGCGACTGGCTCTGGTCGTCCGACAACAGATCGAGCAGACTGCTGGCCGGATCGAGATCGAGCGGCGCGTCGAGCGAGGCGGTGTGCTCGTTCAGCGCGAGAATGTCGGTGACTTCGTCGGTGGTCTTGCCGGTCAGATAAGCGATGTCGTCAATGCTGGCGTCGCGGCGCTCGGCCGCTTCGCCGGAGTTCATCGAATTCTTTTCCAGATGGCGCTTCGCACGCAGCACCTGATTGAGCTCGCGAATCACGTGCACCGGCAAGCGCACGGTGCGCGCCTGGTTCATGATCGCGCGCTCGATGCTCTGTCGGATCCACCACGTCGCGTAAGTGGAAAACCGGAAGCCGCGTGTCGGATCGAATTTCTCGATGGCGTGCATCAGGCCAAGGTTGCCCTCTTCGATCAGATCGAGCAGCGGCACGCCGCGATTCAGATAACCCTTAGCGATGCTGACGACCAGCCGCAGATTGCGCTCGATCATCACTTGCCGCGCTTCGAACTCGCCCGCCTTCGCGAGACGCGAGTACTTCTGCTCTTCCTCGACGGTGAGAAGCGGCTTCACGCTGATGCGATTCAGATAATGCTGGATCGTGTCCGCTGTGAGCTCGGCTTGCAACAGCGCGCGGAAGTCGTCCGCGTCGGGCACGACCTCGGCTGCGCCTTCGCGCGCGTCGCCGCCTTCTTCGGCGCTCGGGCGCTCGTCGAGCTCGCGCTCTTCGACGAGCTCCTCTTCCGCTTCCGAAGCGCCGCTGTCGTCCACCGAAGCGGACGTGGCATTGCTGATCGTTTCAGATTCGGCTTGCGGCAGGCGGCGCTTCGGTTTCGGCATGGTCGTATCGCTTATTGCGGCGGCAAATACTTCAGTGGGTCGACAGGTTTACCCTGCCGGCGAACTTCGAAATGCAACATGACACGGTCTGAATCGCTGTTACCCATCTCGGCGATTTTCTGCCCCTTCGTGACCGCATCCCCCTCTTTTACCATCAAAGAGCGGTTGTGTGCATACGCGGTGAGATAAGTTGCGTCATGCTTGATGATAATTAGATTGCCGTAACCACGCAGCCCATTTCCGGCATAAACCACGCGGCCGTCCGCGGAGGCCTTCACCGCTTCGCCCGCCGCGCCGCCGATATTGACGCCCTTGTTGGTCGAATCGTTGAAGGTGCCGAGCAACTGGCCGCGCACCGGCCAGGAGAAGCTGATGTTGCTCGACGCGCCGGCAGTCGAATCGCTTGCAGCAGCGGCGCTCGACGGCGGCGTGAGCGCCGCGCTGTTCGCGCTCGAGCCGTAGATGGGCGGCGCTGCCACGCCGGCTGCCGCGCCCGTCGAAGGCGCCGCGCCATTGAGCGGCGCGCTTTGCACGGCGCCGTTACTGCCGAGCGGCGCAGTCGCGACACCCGGCGTCAGCGCAGCGGTGTTCGCGCCCGGCGGCACCACGCGCAGCAGTTGATCGACCTCGATCTGATTCGGGTTCGTCAGGTTGTTCCACGCGGAAATGTCGCGGTAGTTCTGGCCGTTCTCGAGTGCGATCCGGTACAGCGTGTCGCCCGGCTTCACGCGATAGTAGCCAGGCGGCGGCGGGCCGAGCGGCACGGCCGGTTGCTGCCCGGCCTGCGCAGCTTGCGTGCCGAGCACGCCGCCGCCGGAGCGGTCGACGACCGGCGCCTGATCGAGCCGGGATGCACAGGCTGTCATCAACAGGGACAAGGCGAGCACGCACACGCTACGCTGGGTTACGGACATGGGGACATTCAGGCTGGTTCTTTGCATCGCGCGCAACATACTCATCGGTGTCAAATCACTCCGGATTTTAAGGGTACAAAGAAAACGCGATCAAGCTGCGACTCGCGCCACTGCGCCGGCCCGAGGCGCTCGACGAGCGTCAGCACCTGGTTCTGGCCTTCCTGCGAGCCGACCGGCGCGATCAGGCGGCCGCCGATCGCGAGTTGTTCAAGTAATGCTTGCGGCACGTCGAGGCCCGCGGCGGCGATCAGGATCGCATCGAAAGGCGCCGCCGACGGCAGCCCCAAACGTCCGTCGCCATAGTGCAGCCGGATGTTCGGAATTCGCAGCGGACGCAAGTTTGTCTTCGCGCGCTCGGACAACGGCTTGATGCGTTCGATCGAATACACCTCGCGCGCGACCTGGCTCAGCACCGCCGCCTGATAACCGCAACCGGTGCCGATCTCGAGCACGTTGTTCAGCGCGCGGCCGGTTGCTGCGAGCTCGATCATTCGCGCGACCACCGACGGCTTCGAGATAGTCTGGTGATGGCCGATTGGCAACGCCGCATCTTCGTAGGCCTGAACCGCGAGGCCGGGATCGACGAACATATGGCGCGGCACCACGGACATCGCGCTCAACACGCGCTGATCGGTGATGCCGTTCGCACGCAGGCGTTCGACCATGCGTTCGCGAACCCGTTCCGACGTCAATGCGGTTGCACGGTTCAGCGCGACGTTCGGCGCGGCGCCGCGCTCGTTCGAGCGGCTTGTCACGGACTTGGCGGACGGCGAGGACGGTGCAGAGGAACTCACGGCCTTGCTCGCGGCTCGCGTAGACGACGACGCTGCACCCTTCACCGCGGACGACGGACGCGCGCCCGTGCTCTGCGCAATCGGCCGCGCCGGCGTCTTCACCGCAGGCGCGGCGAGCGCCCTGGGCGGCGTCACGATGAGCGGCCTCGCTGGCGTGCCGGCCGGCAATCTGTCCGCGACCGAAGCCGGCGCTCTCGCCTGCTTCGGCTGCGTCTTGCCAGCCGAACCGGGCTGCCCATGCTTCGCCGGCTGCTGCCGCGCATTGAGCGCGGCACTCGCGGCAAGCGCCGCCGCGCGCACTTCCCCTGGACGGCCTTCGGGCCGGCGCGGCTCGCGCACCAGATCTTCGAGGCCGAGTGGAAAGCGCTTCGCGCGCTCGCTCGTCATGAAGCGCCGCTGCCCGCGCGCGCCCAGTCGTGTGCGGCCGGGAGCATTTGCGTGTGCGTCAGATCGAGCTGCAGCGGCGTGATCGACACATGGCCGTTCGCGACTGCGTGGAAATCCGTCCCTTCGCTCGCATCGCGCGCGCTGCCCGACGGCCCGATCCAGTAGATCGGCTCGCCGCGCGGATTGGTCTGCCGGATGACCGGCTGCGACGGATGCCGCTTGCCCAGACGAGTGACGCGCCAGTCGCGCAGTTGCTCGTACGGCAGGTTCGGAATGTTGACGTTAAGAAGCGGATGCCCCGGCAGCGGCTGCGCGAGGTAATGCGCGACGATTTCCGCGGCGACGCGCACCGCGTCTTCGAGATGCACCCAGTCTTTATCGACGAGCGAAAAGGCGATGGCCGGCACGCCGAACATGATGCCTTCGGTAGCCGCCGCGACGGTGCCCGAATAGAGCGTGTCCTCGCCCATGTTCTGACCGTTGTTGATGCCCGATACGACGAGATCCGGCGTGTGGTCGAGCATGCCCGTCAGCGCGATGTGCACCGAGTCGGTCGGCGTGCCGTTCACGTAGTAGAAACCATTGGCCGAGCGCAAAACCGAAAGCGGCCGCGACAAGGTCAGGGAATTCGACGCGCCGCTGCAGTTCTGCTCGGGCGCCATCACGGTCACGTCGGCGAGCGGCTTGAGCGCTTCGTAAAGCGCGCCGAGGCCGGGCGCCAGGTAACCGTCGTCGTTGCTGAGTAGGATTCGCATGCGGCGATTGTAACCGAGGAAAGATGGCGCGCGAACGACACGGCAAGCGCGTTGCGCAGGCCACGCAAAGCGCTTGCGCTGGTGTGTGAATGCGGGCTTGTTGTCTTGTCCCTATGCGCTCGTGCGCAGCGCAGTAAATGCAGATCGATGCGCGGCGCCCTGCTTCCGCCGAACCGCGAACCCGCGAAACGTACGGTCGTGCGCATGCATTACACTCGAAGCCATTGCGAACTCTGATCGAATGGAGACACGATGCGCGCGATTCGCTGCAATCAGTACGGCCCGCCGGAGAGCCTCACCGTCGAAGAGTTGCCTGATCTGGAACCGCCGCCAGGGCATGTCGTGATCGACGTGAAGGCGGCCTCCGTCAACTTTCCCGATGTGCTGATCATCCAGAACAAGTATCAGTTCAAGCCGCCGCTGCCTTTTACGCCAGGCTCGGAAGTCGCGGGCATCGTGCGCGCGGTCGGTGCGGGCGTCACGCAGTTCACGCCCGGCTCCCGCGTGGTCGCGTTCACGGGCGCGGGCGGCTTCGCGCAGCAGGCGCTCGCGAGCGAGTCGGCCTGCGTGCCGCTCGCGGAAGACGTCGACCTGGAACTGGCCGCGGCCTTCACGCTCGCGTATGGCACGTCGCATCACGCGGTGGTGGACCGCGCCGCGCTACAAGCCGGCGAGACGATGCTCGTGCTGGGCGCGGCGGGCGGCGTGGGACTCGCGGCTGTGGAAATCGGCAAGGCGCTCGGCGCGCGCGTGATCGCGGCGGCGTCGAGCGATGAAAAGCTCGCGGTGTGCTTGCAACATGGCGCCGACGCGACGATCAACTACACGACCGAGGACCTGCGCGAGCGCATCAAGACGCTCACCGACGGCAAAGGCCCGGACGTGATCTACGATCCGGTCGGCGGCGTGTATGCGGAGCCGGCGTTTCGCAGCATCGGCTGGCGCGGTCGCTACCTGGTGGTCGGCTTCGCGAACGGCGAGATTCCGAAGCTGCCGCTCAATCTGACGCTGCTCAAGGGCGCGAGCGTGGTCGGCGTGTTCTGGGGAGACTTTGCGAAGCGCGAGCCCGAGCGCAATCATGCGGCGTTCCGGCAGATGGTCGGCTGGATCGGCGAAGGCAAGCTCAAGCCGCATGTGTCCGCGCGTTATCCGCTCGATGAAACGGCGCGCGCGCTGCGCGATATGGCCGAGCGTCGCGTGATCGGCAAGGTGGTGATCACGCCGTAGCCGGCCTCGCTGAGAAGCGGCGCTCGCTCAAACAAAAACAGCGTGCGGCTCTGCGAGCCCACGCTGTTTTTTTTGGCGCTTTGAAGTTTGCGGCGCCTACAGTTTTTCGGTGTCTCCGGTCTTCGGCTGCCACTTCATCAGATGCCGCTCGCCGACGCCGACGATCGCATCGAGAATCAGCGCGAACGCGGTCAACACGAGAATGCCGGCGAACACGGTATTGATGTCGAACGTGCCTTCGGCCTGCAGAATCAGATAGCCGACGCCGCGCGCGGAGCCGAGATACTCGCCGACCACCGAGCCCACGAACGCGAGACCCACCGACGTGTGCAAGCTCGAAAAGACCCAGCTCATCGCGCTCGGCAAATAGACGTAGCGCAGCAGTTGCTTGCCGTTTGCGCCGAGCATGCGCGCGTTCGCGAGCACGACCGGACTCACTTCCTTCACGCCCTGATAGACGTTAAAGAACACGATGAAGAACACGAGCGTGACGCCAAGCGCGACCTTCGACCAGATGCCAAGACCGAACCACACGCCGAAGATCGGCGCGAGAATCACGCGCGGCATTGAGTTCGCGGCCTTGATGTACGGATCGAACAGCGCGCTCGCGAGCGGCGACAGCGCGAGCCATAAACCGACGCCCAGTCCGAGCGCCGTGCCGAGCGCAAACGCGAGCACGGTCTCGAGCAGCGTGATCCACAGGTGCAGATAGATCTCGCCGGTCGTGAACCATTCCCAGATCCGCAGCAAGACTTTTTGCGGTTCACCGAAGAAGAAAGCCGCCTTGTTCGGGTCGTCGAAATAAAACGCGGGCAGCAGTGTCGGACTCGTCAGCACGTACCAGAGCACGAAGCACAGCACGAGCAGCAGCCACTGCCAGATCACCAGATTCGCCCGGTTCGGGCGCAACGTCTTCCACATGACTCGGTTTGCCTCGGTTTGGCTTGGACGGTTGATAGACGTAAAGCGCGTTGCGTTCAGAGAGCGTTCAATGAGACGTCATACAGCGGTGAGTTGCTGTTGATAGCCTTTTAGCACCTCGTCGCGCAGCACGCTCCAGATCTGCGCGTGCAACTCGACGAAGCGCGGATGCGAACGGATTTCGGCGACGTCGCGCGGACGCGGCAAGTCGATCGTGAATTCGCCGATGGGATGCGTGCCCGGCCCCGCCGAGAGAACGACCACGCGATCCGACATCGCAATGGCCTCGTCGAGATCGTGCGTGATGAAAAGCACGGCCTTGCGTTTTGCGGCCCACAGGTCTAGCAACTCGTTTTCCATGAGTTGCCGCGTCTGGATGTCGAGCGCGGAAAACGGCTCGTCCATCAGGATGATGTCGGGGTCGAGAATCAGCGTTTGCGCCATCGCGACGCGCTTGCGCATGCCGCCCGACAATTGATGCGGATAGCGGTCGCCGAAACCGCCGAGACCCACGCGCTTGAGCCACTCCTCGGCTTTGGCACGCGCTTCCTGCTGCGCCACGCCGTGAAACGCGAGACCGGCGATCACGTTGTCGATAGCGGAGCGCCACGGCATCAACGCGTCGGCCTGGAACATGTAGCCCGCGCGCCGGTTGATGCCGTTCAACGGCTCGCCGAATACGCTGACCGTACCCGCCGACGGCCCGAGCAAGCCCGCGCCGACATTCAGCAACGTGGACTTGCCGCAGCCGGTCGGGCCGACCACCGAGACGAACTCGCCGGGCGCGATCCGCAACGTGGTGTCCTTGACCGCCGTATAGCGCTGCGCGCGGTTGTCGCGTGCGGCGAAGGTGCAAGTGATGTTTTCGAGCGCCAGAGCTGCAACGGTCATGGTTCGACTCGCTTCGAGGATCGGTTGTTCGATGATAGGCTGACACGCGCCGCGCGCGGCATGTCGTCGTCGCGCGGCGCTCGAAGTTTTACGCCTTGACGGTGGCGAGCGCTTTCTTGACGAAGTCGTTGGTCCACGTCTTCGACACGTCGATCGGCTTGCCCTGCACGGTCGCGTCGAACGCCTGCAAGGTCTTGAGCGCGGTGCCGGGGCCGTCGGTCGGCATGAGGCCATCGGGCGACATGGCTTCCTTGACGTGCTGCCATGCGTCGAGATAAACGGCGCGATCGCCGAGCAGATAGCTCTCCGGCACGGTGTTGATCAACTCGGTGCCGGTCGCCGTCTGCAGCCACTTCAGCGCACGCACCATTGCATTGGTCAGCGCCTGCGTGGTGTTCGGATTCTTCGTGATGAAGCTTTGCGACGCATACAGGCAGCCTGCCGGCATGTCGCCGCCGAATACGCTGCGCGTATCGGCAAGCGTGCGCGTGTCGGAGACGATACGAATGTCGCCGGTGCGTTCGAGCTTGGTCATCACCGGGTCGAGGTTCGCCAGCGCGTCGATCTGCCCGGACTGCAGCGCGGCAATCGCGCCCGCGCCCGCACCCACGCCGATGAACGCGACGTCTTTCGCGGTCAGCCCGCCCTTGGCCAGCACGAAGCTCGCCATGATCGACGTCGACGATCCGGGCGCGGTCACGCCGATCTTCTTGCCACGCAGATCGGCGATCGACTTGTAGTTGGGCATCGTCTTCTTCGACACCGCGAGCACGATTTGCGGCGCGCGCCCTTGCAGCACGAATTCGCGGAACGACTGCTTTTGCGCCTGCAACAGCAGCGTGTGTTCGAACGCGCCGGACACCACATCGGCGCTGCCGCCCACCGCCGCCTTCAACGCTTGCGAGCCGCCGGCGAAGTCGGAGATTTCGACGTCGAGTCCTTCGTCCTTGAAGTAATTGCGGCGCTCGGCAATCGTGAGCGGCAAATAATAAAAGAGGTTCTTTCCGCCGACGGCAATGGCCACCTTCGTGGTTTCCAGTTTGCCCTGCGCGAAGGCGAGCGGCGTGGCCGTGAGCGTGGCGCCGGCAAGCGCGGCCGTACCGGCGAGGAAGCTTCTGCGATGCATGTTGGTTGTCTCCGAGGCTCTTGCAATTCTGCTGTTGCGATTTTATTGGCAGGTTGCTGCAGGCGTTGTGCGTGCGTGCGCGGCGTTCATGTGTCGGTCACATGGCTCACATGGCGCTCATGTCTCTCACGCCGCACTCACACAACTTGTTGCGCATGCAACCTTGCGATGTGGTCTGCATCATAACCTAGCGACTGCAGGACTTCATCCGTATGTTCACCCAGTTCGGGGCCGAGCCAGCGCGTTTCGCCGGGCGTCTGCGAGAGCTTCGGCGTGACCGCGGGCAGCGTGATCTCGCGGCCGTCCTGCCACTTGAAGCGCTGAATCATCTGACGCGCGAGGTACTGCGGATCGGTGAACATATCGGCCACGCTGTAGATGCGTCCCACCGGCACGTCGGCGGCATTGAGCACTGCGAGCGCTTCGTCGATGGTGCGCGGCGCGAGCCACTCGGCGATCGCCGCGTCGATTTCCCCGGTGCGCGGCACGCGGCCGTCGTTGTGTGCGAGAGCGGGATCGTTGGCGAGATCCTCGCGTTCAACGGCGATCATCAGCCGCCTGAAAATCGGATCGCTATTGCCGCCGATCACGATGCTGCCGTCGCGGCACGGATACGTATTCGACGGCACGATGCCCGGCAGCGACGCGCCGGTGCGCTCGCGCACCATGCCGTACACGCCGTATTCGGGCACCACGCTTTCCATCATGTTGAAGACGGCCTCGTACAACGCGACGTCGACGACCTGCCCTTTGCCGCCGTTCACCTGCCTGTGATGCAGCGCCATCAACGCGCCGATCACGCCGTGCAGCGCCGCAATCGAATCGCCGATCGAAATGCCGATGCGCGGCGGCGGCAATTCCGGGTAGCCGGTAATATGACGCAGACCGCCCATCGACTCGGCGATCGCACCGAAGCCAGGCCGGTCGCGATACGGCCCGGTCTGGCCGTAACCGGAAAGCCGCACCATCACGAGTCCCGGATTTTCCGCCGATAGCACGTCGTAACCGAGCCCCAGCTTTTCGAGCAAGCCAGGCCTGAAATTCTCGACGACGATGTCCGCTTCACGCGCGAGGCGGCGCACGATCTCCTTGCCCTCCTCGGCCTTCAGATTGATCGTGACGGACTTCTTGTTGCGCGCCTGCACGGCCCACCAGAGCGACGTGCCGCCGACTTCCGGATAAAGCTTGCGCCACTTGCGCAGCGGATCGCCGCCTTTCGGATCTTCGATCTTGATGACGTCGGCGCCGAACTCACCGAGAAAGCGCGCGGCGAATGGGCCGGCGATCAGGGTGCCGAGCTCGAGGACTTTGACGCCGGCGAGCGGACCGGGGCCGGGCCGGTTTTGCGGCGCGCCGTTCGCGCCCGAATCGGGAGTTGCGCTCATAGTCTCCTTCTCTCTTTTTGCTGTTTTGGCTGTTTCGGCGGCAGCGCTGGCGTCCACTCGTGCGGCTTGCCGCTACATCGAGCGGCGGTCGAGCATCGCGCGCGCGATGGTGCCCGCGTCGACGTATTCCAGTTCGCCGCCCACCGGCACGCCGCGGGCGAGGCGCGTGACGGCCAGACCGCGCGCCTTCAGCGTTTGCCCGAGATAGTGCGCGGTGGCCTCGCCCTCGTTGGTGAAGTTGGTGGCCAGCACGACTTCTTTAACGATGCCGTCCGACGCGCGCTTCACCAGCCGGTCGAAATGTATCTCCTTCGGGCCGATGCCGTCGAGCGGACTCAGACGCCCCATCAGCACGAAGTAGAGGCCGCGATAGGTCATGGTCTGCTCGAGCATGATCTGATCGGCGGGCGTCTCGACGACGCACAGCAACGTTGGATCGCGCTCCGAATCGAGGCACACTTCGCAGATCTGCGCTTCGGTGAAGGTATTGCACTTCTCGCAGTGCTGCAGATGCTCGGTCGCGAACAGCAACGCGCGGCCGAGCTTCTCGGCGCCGTCGCGGTCGTGCTGCATCAAATGGTAGGCCATGCGTTGCGCGGACTTCGGCCCGACTCCAGGCAGTACGCGCAGCGCTTCGACGAGCGCCGACAAGGCGGAAGGTTGTTTCATGCGGATCGGCGTCGAGGTGAGTGAGGCCCGGGAATGCGGATCGGAACGCGTTTTTTGCGAACGTGGTACGAGCTTGTTTCAGCGGACGAGGCCGCGCGTGGCGATCTTCCGGCAGGTGGCATGGAGCGGCTCTTCACCGGCGAGTCTGGTCAGACAGCGCGCGGCAGCAAACGGCAACGATGCGCAACCAGGCGCGTCCGCGCTCGTCTCTCGCCAGGCGCACGGTCAGGCATCGCGCGGTGGGACCGACCACGAGTTCGACGCGTGCCGCGCTCTGCGTCGGCCCTCTTTACTCAGCCGCTTTGTGCACGCCCGGCAGACGACGTTGCCAGTTTGCCGCGTCGCCTGGAAGCGTCGCTTAGAACGGCAGTTTGAAGCCGGGCGGCAGCGGCAGGCCCGAGGTCATTCCGCCCATCTTTTCCTGCGCGGTCGCTTCGGCCTTGCGCACGGCGTCGTTGAATGCAGCGGCGACGAGGTCTTCGAGCATGTCCTTATCGTCGGCGAGCAGGCTCGGATCGATCGACACGCGACGCACGTCGTTCTTGCAGGTCATCGTCACCTTGACGAGACCGGCGCCCGACTGCCCTTCGACTTCGATCTGAGCGAGCTGCTCCTGCATCTTCTTCATGTTTTCCTGCATCTGCTGAGCCTGTTTCATCAGCCCGGCGAGTTGACCTTTCATCATGGAAATGCTCCTTCTTGATAGCGTGAAATTCGGGAATCGGGCGCGCTTTTAATGTGCTTGCGTTCAGCGGCGCGGCGAATCAGTGAACCTGGGACGCGCCGTTCTGGCCGGCGTCCGGAGTAATCGGGCGGATCGAGCCCGGCACGATGCTCGCGTCGAATTCGCGGATCAGCGACTGCACGAACGGATCGGCGCTGATCTCGCGCTCGGCTTCCTGCTGACGTTGCGCGCGCATTGCGGCGTCGTGAGCGGCTGCAGTGCGGCGGGCCGGGCCGACTTCGACCACCACGTCGACATGCTGGCCGAGCTTGTCGGCGAGCGCCGCCTTGAGCTTCGCGACTTGCGAGGTTTCCGCGTACTGCGGCACGGGCACGTTGAGTTTGAGCGTGTTGCCTTCGAGCGCCATCAGTTCGCTGTTGAACGCAAGCTGATACGAAATGCCCTTGAGCGGCAGATCGACGGCGAGCGCCGGCCAGTCGCCGTTGAAGCCCAGCGGGTCGAGCGGCACGGCGGGCGGCAGCGGACGCCGATCGACGGCCGGTGCCGGGGCGGACGGCGTCGACGCGTTCACGCGGACGTCGTCCGGGCCGCTGTCGAACACGGGCATGTAGTTGTCGTCGGGCGGGCCGTAGTAGCCGTCGTCCGATGCGGAAAGCGGCATGTAGTCGTCGGGCGGCATGTCGTCCCACGGCGGAACCGGCGAGCCGTTTTGCTGCGCGTCGTTGCGGGGCGCTGATTGTGCTGATTGTGCTGATTGTGCTGATTGCTGTGCCGCGGTCGATTGCGCTGACGCGCGCGCGGTCGACGCGGGCGGCTGCTGCGCAGCAGCGCCGCGCGGCGCGCCGGGCGTCGGCACCGGAACTACCACGCGTGGCGCGGCTGGCTTCGGTGTTGCGGGCGCCGCAGCTTTCGCGGCCGTGGCACTCGCGCGGCCACGATCGGACGATACCTTCAGCCCGGCGCTGCGCAGAACATCGAGCGCTGCGCTCGCACCGCCCGCGCGGCGCGGCGGTACGTCGGATTCGGCTCCGGCGGCGTTGTGGCCTGCGGCTTGATCGACCGCTTCGCTCGCGCGTGCGAACGCGGCGGCGGCGGGCGGGTTCAATGCGGCGGGAGGCGCATCCTCGGCGAGCTTTGTGTCGGTGGAGGCGGAGTCGGATGCAGCGGTAGTTGCTATGTCAGGTGCGGACGGCTGCGCCGTATTCAAAGGTGTCGGCGCAGAAGACGCCTGTCCGGCATCAGAAGATGCGGTGGCGGATGCCTGCCCCACTTCCGAAGATCCGGTGGCGGATGCCGCTTCCGATGATCCGGCGGCGGACGCCTGCGCCGCATCGGAAGGCCGCGCGGTGGATGCCTGCGCCGCATCGGAAGACGCAGTGCCAGCGGATGCAGAAGCAGAGGCATCCGATGCGTCTGCGGCGGCGGGTCTATCAGCTGCGCGCTCAGCCGGCGCGTCCTCCCACGGCGCCAACGGCGGCGCGGCAGCGGCCTGCGCTGCGGCAGGCGTTGCGCTGGACGGCGCGGACGCCGGAGCACTTGCCGCCGATCGCTCCAATTCTGCGCTCTCTACCACTGACGAAGAGGCGGCCTCGACCGCTGACTCAGACGCCGCAGCCGCTGTACGCGCCACATCGCGCGCCGCACGCTCCGCTGCATTCCCGCCATCCCGTCCCGCTGCCGACTGCGCATCCCGCCCAGCGGGCTCCATCGAATCGGCTCGACGAACCGGCTCGGCTAACGCAGCGGGTTCGGAAGACACCTTAGCTGCCACATCTCGCGACTCACCAACCGGCGACGCAACCGCAGCCGCAGCAACGCCGCCCACCCCCGCCGTGCCCGCCCCGCCCATCGACGCAACACTCCCAGGCGAAGCCAACGCGCGTGGCTGCGCGGCCACCGCCGGCGCGCCCGCCCGCTTCGATCCACCCGCGCCCGCCTGCCCGGCTTGCACACCAGAGCCGCCGACGCCGCCACCGCCGCCCGTCGGCGCCGGCTCGAAAGCCAGCATGCGCAGCAGCGTCATCGTGAAGCCCGCGTATTCGTCGGGCGCGAGGCCGAGCTCGCTTCGTCCGATCGTCGCGATCTGATAGAACAACTGCACCTGCTCGGCGCTGAGCGTCTCGGCGAAACGCCGCAGATCGCCGGCTTCGGGCCATTCGTCCAGTACCGACGACGGCGCGAACTGCGCCCACGCAATCCGATGCAGCAAGCTCGCGAGATCCTGCAGCGCCGTGGAAAACGACAGACTGCGCAGCGCCATTTCGTCGGCAATCGTGAGCACCGTTGCGCCGTCGCCCTGCGCGAGCGCATCGAGCAGGCGAATCAGGTAGCTCTGATCGAGCGCGCCGAGCATGCCGCGCACGGCTTCTTCATTGACCTGATTCGCCGAGTACGCGATCGCCTGATCCGTCAGCGAAAGCGCGTCGCGCATCGAACCGTCGGCGGCACGCGCGAGCAGACGCAACGCCTGCGCCTCGTAAGGCACTTTCTCTTCGCCGAGAATGTGTTCGAGGTGCGAGACGATATGGCCGGCCGGCATCTGCTTCAGATTGAACTGCAGACAGCGCGACAGCACCGTGACCGGAATCTTCTGCGGATCGGTGGTGGCGAGAATGAACTTGACGTGCGGCGGCGGTTCTTCGAGCGTCTTCAACATTGCGTTGAAGGCGTGATTCGTCAGCATGTGCACTTCGTCGATCATGTAGACCTTGAAGCGCGCGTCGACCGGCGCGTACACCGCGCGCTCGAGCAGCGCCGCCATTTCGTCGACGCCGCGATTACTCGCCGCGTCCATCTCGACGTAATCGACAAAGCGCCCTTCGTCGATCTCGCGGCACGCCCGGCACACGCCGCACGGCGTGGACGTCACGCCCGTTTCGCAATTGAGCGCCTTGGAAAAAATGCGCGACAACGTCGTCTTGCCGACGCCCCGCGTGCCGGTAAACAGATAGGCGTGATGCAGACGGCCGCCGTCGAGCGCGTGCGTGAGCGCGCGCACCACGTGCTCCTGTCCGACGAGCGACGCGAAATCCTTCGGCCGCCATTTGCGTGCGAGAACTTGATAGGTCATCCGGAAATTGTATCAGTAACAATGCCGCGCAAAACCGATTCGGCTGGCCGCGCGAACGCGCGTCGCCCGTCGATTGAAAGTGACTAATGGAACGATAGAAAAAAATAGTCGCGCGGCGCGCAGTGCGGGTTGCGTGCGGGTCCGTGCGCGTTGCGTGCGTTGTGCAGAGAGTACGCCCACCGCCGCGCGGCAAAGGCCAAGGGCCAAGACACCGCGAGCACGCTTGCGAAGCGAACGGACGAAGCAAAGCGAACCGGCATCTGAAGCAGATGCAATGTCGGCAAACGCAAGGGGGAGAAAAGCAGGACAAACAGAAAGAGGAAGGTGACGAGCCTGACCCTCGGCACTGGTGGAAAACGGCTGTGGCTGCTTCGTTCCCGACCTGACCAGGTTGACCATCCCTCCATGCGAGGAGGCCCGTCACGAAACATTCTATCATCGCGTGGCGCTTTGTGCGACTGTTAATACGACCAAACCGGCAAGCACACGCCGAATCGCGAACCCGGCGATTCCATCGCGACGCGCGCGCCGCTCACTTGAGTTTGTCCGCCGAGCCTCCACATAGGCTACGTCGCAGTTGATGAAATACGGTGGCACTTCATCGGCAGCCGTTGGCCCCACTGCCTGTGATGACTACTATCGCCCCCGGCAACGCATAGCGAATTAAGCTAAACTGCCGTACGGATGACCCGCAAACGCGGGCCCTTTGCCGAAGCCAGAAAGTCTCGTACTTTTCAGGCGCCGGCAGCGGGGCTCCGGGTGCGGCTAAGCGAACGGAAGTTTCCCCAGGTTTTGACGTATCGTGGCGAGCAATTCAGGCGGGCCTCGAACCGATAGAGGTATTCATACAATGAGCGAACAAATCAAGCATATTAGCGACGCATCGTTCGAACAGGACGTCGTGAAATCCGATAAACCCGTGCTGCTCGACTTCTGGGCTGAATGGTGCGGTCCGTGCAAGATGATCGCGCCGATCCTCGACGAAGTCGCCAAGGATTACGCCGATCGCCTGCAAATCGCCAAGATCAACGTCGACGAACATCAGTCGACGCCGGTCAAGTTCGGCGTGCGCGGCATCCCCACGCTGATCCTGTTCAAGAACGGCGCGGTCGCCGCGCAAAAGGTTGGCGCATTGTCGAAGTCGCAACTCACCGCGTTCCTCGACGGCAACCTGTAAAACAGCGGCGCGGGCGCGCCGCGCGGTCCGCCCGGACCCGCGCGCGCCCGCGTTGTTCTGCTTGCTGTCCTGGCTTGCCGTGCTGTTGTCAGCCGGCAACGTTTCGAAGAAGAAAGATGCCGCGCCGGCGCACTGGCGGAAACTGGCGTGTGCTATGCTAGAATCCGCAAAACGTCGAAAAGACGTGTAAGTCCTTGAGCGGTTCCGCTCACTTCTCCTCCCAGATTCCATTTCGTCGCACCTTCTCCTGCGGGTTCTCCGTATGCATTTATCCGAGCTTAAGACTCTGCACGTGTCCGAATTGATCGAGATGGCCAATGGCCTCGAGATCGAAAGTGCGAACCGCCTGCGCAAGCAGGAATTGATGTTCGCCATTCTAAAAAAACGAGCCAAAACGGGCGACACGATTTTCGGCGACGGCACGCTCGAAGTGCTGCCGGACGGCTTCGGCTTCCTGCGTTCGCCGGAAACCTCCTATCTCGCCAGCACGGATGATATTTACATCAGCCCGTCGCAAATCCGCCGCTTCAACCTGCATACGGGCGACACGATCGAAGGCGAAGTACGCACGCCGAAAGACGGCGAGCGCTATTTCGCGCTGGTGAAGGTGGACAAGGTCAACGGCCAGCCGCCGGAGGCCTCGAAGCACAAGATCATGTTCGAAAACCTGACGCCGCTGCACCCGAACAAGGTGCTGCTGCTCGAACGTGAAATGCGCGGCGAAGAAAATGTCACGGGCCGCATCATCGACATGATCGCGCCTATCGGCAAGGGCCAGCGCGGCCTGCTCGTCGCGTCGCCGAAGTCCGGCAAGACCGTGATGCTTCAGCATATCGCGCACGCCATCAAGCAGAACCATCCCGACGTCGTACTGTTTGTTCTGCTGATCGACGAACGTCCGGAAGAAGTGACGGAAATGCAGCGTTCGGTGGCGGGCGAAGTGATCGCGTCCACGTTCGACGAACCCGCCGCGCGTCACGTGCAGGTCGCCGAAATGGTGATCGAAAAGGCCAAGCGCCTCGTCGAAATGAAAAACGACGTGGTGATTCTGCTCGACTCCATCACGCGTCTCGCGCGCGCATACAACACGGTTGTGCCGGCTTCGGGCAAGGTGTTGACGGGCGGTGTCGACGCGAACGCGCTGCAACGGCCGAAGCGCTTCTTCGGCGCGGCGCGCAACATCGAGGAAGGCGGTTCGCTGACCATCATCGGCACGGCGCTGATCGAAACGGGCAGCCGCATGGACGACGTGATTTACGAAGAGTTCAAGGGCACCGGCAACATGGAAGTGCACCTGGAACGCCGCCTCGCCGAGAAGCGCGTGTATCCGTCGATCAATCTGAACAAGTCCGGCACGCGTCGCGAAGAACTGCTGATCAAGCCCGAAGTGCTGCAGAAAATCTGGGTGCTGCGCAAGTTCATTCACGACATGGACGAAGTCGAGTCGATGGAATTCCTGCTCGACAAGATCCGCCAGACCAAGAGCAACTCCGAATTCTTCGACATGATGCGTCGTGGCGGCGGCAGCTAAGCTGTTTGCCGACCAACGCAGCATCGGATGTGAAAACCGCTCGTCGCCGACGAGCGGTTTTTTTTCGTCTGGCGGTTTTGCGTGGGCGTATAGGGGCAGCGTTTCGGATCGCATCGTCTAACTTGTACGTGAACGTACAGGTTGAAGTACAATCACCCCGCCGCCACTCCGAACGCCACCGCTCATGCCGACCGAGCCGCCTGCCCTGCTGACCGTCGCCGATGCCGCCGAGCGCCTCGGCGTCACGCCGCGCACACTGAAGTACTACGAGGAGCGCGGGCTTGTTTCGCCGACGCGCAGCGAAGGCCGCTACCGTCTCTACGACGAGGACGATTTGTCGCGCTTCGGGCGCATCCTGCGTTTGCGTTCGCTCGGTTTCTCGCTGCACGGCATCACCGAAATGCTGAAACGGCCGCTCGAACCGGTGGAAGGCAAACACCGCTTTTCGACGGAATCGCTGCAGCAGATTCATGGCGCCTTGGCGGCACAAGTCGACGCGTTGAACGCGCGTATCGAAGCCATGCGCCGCGAGCTGAAGGAAGCGCAGAAACTGCGCGACGAATTGAGCCCTGATCTCGACTATCTGAAGCGCCGTCTGGCCGGCGAAAATGCGGACGCGTTGCTCGAGCAGCGCCGCAACGCGCTGACGAAAAACGCCAACGCGCGTAAAACAGCGAGCGCCATCAAAACCGGCAAGGCTGACGCAAAGCCCACAGCAAAACGCGCCAAAAAACCGCGCGCCTCGGCGTCGCGCGAGCGGTCATGAACACATCGCGGGCTCACGCAGGCTGGCTCAGTGCCGACAAGCTGCGTGGCGATTTTTTCCCGTGGGTGCTCGCGGTCGTCACCGGCCTCGACTACTTCGACAATTCCGTCTTTTCGTTTTTCGCGAGCTATATCGCCGGCGGCGTGAATGCGTCGCCGGATGAACTCGTCTGGGCTTCGAGCGCGTATGCCGTGGCTGCTGTGCTCGGTATCCTGCAGCAGGAATGGTGGGTCGAGCGTTTCGGCTACCGGCGCTATGTGGCAGCCTGCATGTTGTTCTACGCGGCCGGCGCGGTGGCCGCCGCGCTCAGCGAATCGTCGGTTGAACTTGCGTTTGCGCGCGGCTTTCAGGGCTACTTCATTGGCCCGATGATGGGCACCTGCCGCATTCTGATCCAGATGAGCTTCACACCCAGAGAGCGCCCCGCCGCAACCCGCGCGTTCCTGATACTGATCGTGTTGAGCAGCGCGCTGGCGTCGTTGATCGGCGGTCAGTTAATTGGGTATTTCGGCTGGCGCGCGCTCTTTGCGTGCACGGCGCCCGTGGGCGCGCTGTTCGCCGTGCTTGCGTTCGCCGCGTTGCCCGACGCGGGCAACCGTCTGCCCGAGGAGCGTGGCTCCGCGCATTTCTGGCCGTACATCATCTTTGCGTTTGCGCAAGGCGCGCTGCAGATCGTGATGCAGCAAGTCCGCTTCCAGTTGTTCAGCGCGTCGCCCGGTCTCATTCTGCTGACGGTCGCCGGCATCGCCGCACTCGGCTGGTTCGCGTATCACCAGTGGCATCACCCCGCCCCGCTCATGCGTCTGCATGCGTTGCGCGAAAAGGTGTTTCAGGTGGGCCTCGTGCTCTACATGTTCTACTACTACCTGTCGACCGCGTTCAGCTACCTGGTGTCGCGTTTTCTCGAAAGCGGGCTGGGTTATCCGGTCGAGAATGCCGGGCAACTCGTCGGCGTCACGTCGCTGATTTCGGCGAGCGCGCTCTTCGTCTACCTTCGCTATGCAAAGCTGCTCACGCGCAAGAAGTGGATCATCGTGCCGGGCTTCGCGATCGCCGCGCTGACGGCCGCGTGGATGACGCGCATGTCGCCCGCCGCCGGCGAGGCCGCGCTCGCGGGACCGCTGCTGTTGCGCGGCCTGCTGTTATTGTTCATCGTGCTGCCGGTCGCGAACCTCACGTTCAGAATCTTCGCGATAGAAGAGTTCTCGCACGGCTACCGGCTCAAGAATGTCGTGCGCCAGTTGACCATCTCGTTTGCGACGGCGTCGGTGATCATCGTCGAGCAGCATCGGCAGGCGTTGCATCAAGCGCGCCTCGCGGAGTTCGTGAATCCGTACAATCCGGTGTTTCAGGACTCGCTGGCCGCGCTCACGCGGGCGTTTTCGGCGGCCGGACATTCGCCCTCGGACGCGCATTCGCTTGCCGTCGTCGAGATCAGCCGGGCCGTGGCGCGGCAGGCGAGCTTTCTGAGTTCGCTGGACGGCTTCTATTTCCTGATCGGCATCGCGATATGCGGCGGGATTTTCGCCGCGTTGCAAAAACAGATCGACTAACGGTTTCATCGCCCATGCTTTCGAAACTCACTGGATGGCTCGGCTCACGCCCGGCGCGAGCGCGCGCTGCGCGACTATGCGATCGGCGACACGCTGTGGCAAGCCACGCTCGACGGCCTGCCGTTCCTCGCGCATCTCGATGCGCCGGACCTCGCGCGCCTGCGCGAAATGAGCAGCCTGTTCATCGCGCAAAAGGAGTTCTCCACCGCGCACGAGCTCGAACTAACCGACGCGATGACCGTCGCGATCGCGGCCCAGGCGTGCTTGCCGGTGCTGAATCTGAGCCTCGACCTGTATCGCGGATGGGTCGGCGTGATCGTCTATCCGGGCGAATTCGTGATCCGCAAGACCGTCGAGGACGAAGACGGCGTCGTCCACGAAGTCGAGCACGACGCGAGCGGCGAAGCATGGGAAGGCGGCCCCGTGATCCTGTCGTGGGAAGACGCGCAGATGACCGACGGGACGGACGCGTACAACGTGGTGATCCACGAATTCGCGCACAAGATCGACATGCTGAATGGCGAAGCGGACGGCCATCCGCCGCTCGTGCGCCGCTGGCATGCGCCGCTCGACTCAGAGGCGTGGGCGGACGTGTTCGATTCCGCCTACGACCAGTTCTGCGCCCGCGTCGACGCCGTGCCGCAGCGGCGCTGGACGCGCTTCGAGCGCGAGTCGCTGATCGATCCGTACGCCGCGGACCATCCGTCGGAATTCTTCGCGGTATGCAGCGAAGCGCTCTTCGTCAAGCCGCATGCTTTCGAGGCGGAGTATCCGGAACTGTACAGATTGCTCGCGCGCTATTACCGCCAGGACCCGGCGCGAGCCGGTCTGACGTTCGCCGCGCAGTGAGTTTCCGAATAGCGGCTGAATTCAGGCGGAAATGGGTCAAGAAAGGGGTCAAGAAAGCGGTCAAAAACCTCGTCAAATTCGTCAAGCGACTGATTTTCTGGCATAATCGCCGTTTTTCGACCATAGGCAAGTGGCTCGCGCCTAAATGCGGTCCGCGCAACAGCGGCCTCACGCGGGTTGGCTACCGCCAGATTTAAGGAAAGATCATGAAAGAAGGCATTCACCCGAATTACCGCGAAGTCCTGTTCATCGACGTGTCGAACGACTTCAGGTTTGTGACGCGCTCCACGATCCAGACGCGTGAAACCGCCGAATTCAACGGCAAGACGTACCCGCTCGCCAAGATCGAAGTGTCGTCGGAATCGCATCCGTTCTACACCGGCCAGCAAAAGATCATGGACACGGCAGGCCGCGTCGAGAAGTTCCGCAACAAGTTCGGCTCGCGCGCTACCGGCAAGGCAGCAGCAAAGTAATACGCGCTTTGATCACCGCTTCGCCGGTTTCGGCCGGCAGCGGTGCAGCGAAACGGAAGGGCAGCGCAAGCTGCCCTTTTTTGTCGCCTGCGAGCGGGCGGCTTGCGTCGCATGGCTATGCTCACGCGCCCATCGCGCTCACGAGCGGCATCGCGCAACTCGCGCCTGAGCGCCCATGCGGGCCGATTGCAGCCCCGTTGCACGCGATTACTTGCCGTGACGCGCACAGTGCCGCCCGACTACAATGCCGGATGCTCCAATCGGGCCATCGCCGGCAGGAAGGTAGTCCGGTGACGGCTTTCGCTTATCCACTATCCCAAACCGCATGAGACCTGTCGTTCGCCTCACTGCCTCCGCGACCAGTGCGCTGCCACGCTGGCTGCTGTTGACCATCTGTATCGTCTACGCGTCGTTCGGCCTGTTCGGCCGCGATCCGTGGAAGAACGAGGACGCAGCCGGCTTCGGCGTGATGTGGACCATGGCGAACGGCAGCGCGCACGACTGGCTGCTGCCGAATCTCGTCGGCAAATACCTCACTGAAGACGGCCCGCTCGGCTACTGGCTCGGCGCGATCGCGATCCGCGTGCTGGCGCCGTGGGTCGACGCGAGCAATGCATCGCGCGTCTTCACAGGGCTGCTGTTCTGCGCGGGCTGCGCGTTCGTCTGGTATGCGGCCTACCTGCTCGGGCGGCGCGCCGAAGTGCAGCCGTTCAAATACGCATTCGGCGGCGAGCCGGAGCCGCGCGACTACGGCCGCACGCTCGCCGACGGCGCCCTGCTGATCCTGCTCGCCTGCTTCGGCCTCGCCGAACGCGGCCACGAAACGACGCCGCAACTCGCGCAATTCGTCGGCATCGCGATGCTGGTGTACGGCCTCGTGCGGATGATCGACAAGCCGATTCAGGGCGCTTCGATCTGGGGCCTCGCACTCGGCCTCGTGACGCTCGCGAGCAGCCCGGTGCTGGTCGGCGCGCTGCTGCTCGGCACGCTCGCGATGACCTTGATCGTGCGCGAAACGCGCTCGCGCTGGCTGCTGCTGGCCGGCCTGCCGATCGCTCTCGGGCTGTCGGTCGCATGGCCGATTGCCGCGCTGGCCGCGTTTCCCGTCGACGCCGTCTGGTATCTGAACCAGTGGGTGCACGTGAGCCTGAGCTCGTTCGCCGGCCCGCCCGGCTCGGTGGCGGCTTACGCGCTCAAGAACCTGCCGCTCTTCACGTGGCCCGCGTGGCCGCTCGCGCTATGGGCGTGGTTTAGCTGGTCGGGGCTGCGCCGCGGGCCGCACGTGGCGATTCCGCTTTCGGTGATCGGGCCGCTGTTCGTGCTGGTGGTGCTGCAAAGCCATCAGTCGAACCGGCTCTATATGCTGCTGCTGCCGCCGCTCGCGGTGCTGGCCACCTTCGCGCTGCCTACGCTCAAGCGCGGCGCAATCAACGCAATCGACTGGTTCGCCCTGCTCAGCTTCACGATTCTCGGCAGCTTCGTGTGGCTCGTTTATGTGGCCGGGCTGACCGGTTTCCCGCATCCGCTGGCGCGCAATCTCGCGCGTCTCGCGCCGGGCTTCGCGCCGCAGTTCAAGATTCTCTCGTTCGTCTGTGCGGTCGCGGTGACGGTGTGCTGGTTCGTGCTGGTGCAATGGCGTCTCGCGCGCCATCCGAAGGTGTTGTGGCGCAGCGTGGTGCTCTCCAGCGCGGGAACGACGCTGATGTGGGTGCTGCTCATGACCTTGTGGCTGCCGGTCGTCAACTACAGCCGGACATATAAGGACGTGGCCCAACAGATCTCGAGCCATCTGCCCGACGACTACACCTGCATATCGCCGGTGCGCCTCGGCAATGCGCAGATCGCGACCTTCGCCTATTTCGGCGACATGCACTTCGCGTTCAATGAGGATTGCGACGTGATTCTGCGTCAGGACACGCAGGACTACGGCGAGCCGAGCGCAATGTCCAACTTCGTGTGGAAGCTCGTGTGGGAAGGCCGCCGTGCGGCCGACCGCGACGAACGCTTCCGCCTGTATGTCCGCATCGACCGGCCGAAGCCGCCCGTCGTCAAACGGCGCAGCTGGCACAAGAAAGCCGACTGAACGACGATGCTCGCCGACCTACGGAAAATCGCAGCGCTCGCGTGGCCGGTGCTGATCGGCCAACTGGCGATCATCGCGTTCGGCGTGATCGACACGGCCATGGTCGGCCGTTATTCGGCCGTCGATCTCGCCGCGCTCGGCCTCGGCTCGTCCATCTACATTTCGGTGTACATCGGCCTGACCGGCATTCTCACGGCGCTGCAGCCGATCACCGCGCAACTCTACGGCGCGCGCCGCTATGAAGAGATCGGCGAGGAGATCCGCCAGGCGCTGTGGCTCGCGCTTGCGCTGACAGTGATCGGCTTTCTGATCCTGTTCTTTCCGGGCCATCTGCTGAAGCTCGCGCGCGTGCCGGAGGCGCTGCACGAGCGCACGGTGTCGTATCTGCGGATACTCGCGTTCGGTCTGCCCGCCGGTCTCGTCTTTCGCGTTTACGGTTCGATCAGCAATGCAGTCGGCAAGCCGCGGCTCGTGATGATTCTGCAGATCGGCGGCCTGTTGCTGAAGGTGCCGCTCAATACGTGGTTTATTTTCGGCGGTCTCGGTGTGCCGGCGCTCGGCGGTCCTGGCTGTGCGCTGGCAAGCAGCCTGATTAACTGGGCGCTCGCGCTCGTCGGCATGCTGCTGCTCACGCGCGTCGACGTGTTCACGCCCTTCGCGATCTTTCGGCGCTTTTGCTGGCCGGTCTGGCGGCGCCAGGCGGCGCAGTTGCGGCTCGGCGTCCCGATGGGACTGTCGTATCTGATCGAAGTCACGTCGTACACGTTCATGGCGCTTTTCATCGCGCGCTTCGGCACGACGACGCTCGCCGGGCATCAGATCGCCGGCAACATCGGCGCGGTGTTGTACATGACGCCGCTGTCCATCGGCATTGCTTCGTCGACGCTCGTCGCTCAGGCGCTCGGCGCGCATCGCCCGGAAGCGGCGCGCACGCTGTCGCGGCACGGCATCATGATGGCCGTCGCGATCGCCTGCTGTTACGGCGTCATCGTGCTCGCGCTGCGCCCGTATGTGATCGAAGGCTATACGCCGAATGCGCAAGTCGTGGCCGCGGCGATGCCGCTCGTGCTGATCGTCGTGTGCTACCACGCGTTCGACGCGTTGCAGATCACCACCGCGTTCGTGCTGCGCGCGTACAAGGTCGCGGTCGTGCCGACGGTGATCTACGCGGTGGCGCTGTGGGGCGTAGGCCTCGGCGGCGGTTATCTGCTCGGCTTCAATGTGAGCGGCACGATCCCGCCGTGGTTGACCGGCGCACGCGGCTTCTGGGTGGCCAATACCGCGAGTCTCGCGATTGCCGGGATTGGCTTGCTGCTTTACTGGCGAGTGGTCAGCAGGCGGCACGTGCGCGCGGCCGCGGCGTTGCGGACCGATGCTGGGGTTTGATAGCTGAAGTCGCGGGCGGCGGTGCGGCGGTGCGGTTGGTTGGAAGCGCGGATTGTTTCTATGTCCGCCCCCCGTACCGGGCGCGGGCGGGCCGGGCATAGGTGCAGTGCGTGTGTTGAGCGCAGGTTCCGAACGCCGGTTCCAGGCGACGACTAAACGCAGCCGCTCAAATACGCGGCCCGCATCCACCGCTTCAACCCGCATCCGCCGCTTCAACCCGCGCCTCCGCCCCGCCCGCCTCCCGATCATGCCGCTCGAAAATCTCGCGTGCGGCAAAGAGCGCGTTCAGCGCCGCCGGAAAGCCGGCATACAACGCCATCTGCATGAACACTTCGACGATTTCCTCGCGCGAGCAGCCGACATTCAGCGCTGCTTCGATATGCACCTTCAACTGCGGCTGCGCGCAGCCGAGCGTGGCAAGCGAAGCGATCGTCGCAATTTCGCGCGCGCGCAAATCGAGCTGCGGACGGCTGTAAATATCGCCGAAACCGAATTCGATCAAAAGACGCGCGAAGTCCGGTGCGATCGGCGCGAGCGCGGCGATGACCTGCTCGCCCGCCGAGCCGTCGATTTCCCTCAGCTTGTTCCAGCCTTGCGTGTAGCGGTCGTTTTGTGCGTGGTCCATGGTGAGTCCTTTTCCGAGTGTGATAGGGATGATGTGTCGTCGATCCGCCGTGTCCGGCCGCCCGCCGCGGGCGTCTGGCCGGCCGCTTCGCCTTCGTAATACGCGATCTTGTCGGTGATCGCGCCGAGGTTCGTCTGCAACTCGGCGATCCGCGCCAGCACCGCATCGCGATGCGCGGCGAGCAGGTCGCGACGCGCGCCCATCGTCTGCTGACCTTCCGCCCGCAGCGCCGCGAAGGCCTGCATGCCGGCGATCGGCATGCCGGTCGCCTTCAGGCGCATCAAGAACCGCAGCCAGTCGAGGTCGGCCGGCGAGTACAGGCGATGCCCCGCCTGCGTGCGGCCGACCGCGCGAATCAGCCCGGCCTGCTCGTAATAGCGCAGCGTGTGCGTGGAGACGCCGATGGTCTCGGCGACCTGCCCGATGGTGAGTGCGTTCGACGTTTTCGACATGACAGGACTCAGGTTAGGACTTCGAGTGCACTCTAAGTCAAGCGCGCCGCGCTGTCATTCGCGCTGTCGTTCATTGCCGCTCATTTCGTCGACGCGGCCACGCGCGCGCGGACGATGTGAGCAATCGGCGCACAACCGCCTTATATCGAGGCAAAAGGTTTAAAGATTGTTCATGGCGATTTACTTGCCATCAATCGATCGGTATAAATCGTCGGCGTTCGCAAATAAAGGGGCGCATTTGTCCTATGCTTATGCGCAGCGCCTGCTGAGCGATGCGTCGCCCGTTTCCGGCTAACTTTTTGCCCCCAATGGAGTGCTTGCCATGCTGAAAAAGCTCGTGATGCTTTGCGTTGCTCTCGCGTTCTCGCTGTCGGCCGGATTCGCGGCAGCAGTGGAAGTCAACTCCGCCGATCAGGCGGCGCTCGAATCGGTCAAGGGCATCGGGCCCGCGCATGCGAAGGCGATCATCGAAGAACGCAGCAAGAACGGCCCGTTCAAGGACGCCGACGATCTGGCCGCGCGCGTCAAGGGCATCGGCAGCAAGTCGGTCGTGAATCTGGAAGCGGCGGGCCTGACGATCAACGGCTCGTCGACGCCGCCCACGGGTGCAAAGGCGGCCGCCAAACCTGCGGCTACGCCGTCCGCGGCCACGAAGCCGACGGAGACAAAGGCCGCGCCCACGGCTAATACGACCGCGACCGCGGCCACAACGCCGGCAACCGCGGCGCCGGCCACGCCTGTCGATGCTTCGGGTGCTAAGGCGTCGAAGTCCTCGAAGTCATCCAAGTCGTCGAAGAAGGCTAAGGAGGCCGCAGCGGCATCGGCGCCTGCTGGCACCGCTACTACCGCCACAACCACGGCCACCGCCGCCACGGCTGCAAGCGCGCCGGCCGACGCGTCGGGCGCCAAAGCATCGAAGAAGAAAGCGAAGAAGAGCAAAGCCGCGTCGGCAGCGGCGGCTTCCGGCGGCGCATAAAGAACCCGTCCGATGCAAACCGTGTCGGACATTGATCGAACAGCAAGGCAGTGCGCCGCGCAGCGATGTTTGCGCCGTGGGCGCACCCAGTGCAGCCGGCACAGTTGGCGCACCACGGGCACCACCGCACCGCACGCACTACCTTCTTTCCCCTCGACGCCGCGCAGCCGCGCGGCGCCTCACCCGCCGGCCCGTCATCGACGTGCCGGCATTCAAGAGAGACCCATCATGAGCCTACTCGATACCCTCGGTTCCCTGGTCGGTAAATCGCCCGAAGGCGGCGGCCAGGCAGCGCTGATCACAGCCGCACTCGAATTCGTCAACAGTCAGCCGGGCGGGCTGAACGGCCTGATCCAGCGCTTCCAGGAAAAGGCCCTCGGCGAGGTCGCATCGTCGTGGGTCAGCAACGGCGAGAATCAGCCGATCGCCGCCGACGCGCTGCATAGCGGGGCTCGGTTCCGACGCCGTCGCTGGGCTCGCGCGAAAGCGGCGTGCACGATCAGGTCACCGGGCTGCTCCGCACAAATCCTGCCGCACGTGTCAACGCGGCCACGCCGAGGCGAAGTGCCGCCGAAGCAAGCTGAACGCACGACCGTGCTGGCGCGCTCGGCGGTTTGTCGGCGCTGTTCGGCAAGAGCACGGCTGAGCGAATCGGGCTGGCGCGAGCGGCGTGAGCGATTGAAGCGCGCCTCGACGCACCGAGCGGACCGCTGAAGCAAGCGGCCCTGCCCGCGAACACGAGCAGCAAAAAAAAGCGGCAACGAAGTCACCTTCGTTGCCGCTTTGCCATCTACGCGCGCTTGATTACCGCGCGTGAGATCGTTCGTGACGTGTGGCTCAATGCACCACGCGCTCGAACACGAGGTTGCCGTCTTCCAGTTCGACCGGAATCACATCCTTCGGACCGAACTTGCCCGCCAGAATCAGCTTGGCGACCGGGTTCTCGATCTCCTGCTGGATCGCGCGCTTCAACGGCCGCGCGCCGAACAGCGGATCGTAGCCGACCTTGCCCACGTGCTCGAGCGCCTCGTCGGAGACCACCAGTTGCATGTCGAGCTTCGCGAGCCGGTCATGCAGACGCTGCAACTGAATCCGCGCGATGGACTGCACGTTCGAGCGGTCGAGCGCATGGAACACCACGACGTCGTCGATCCGGTTCAGGAACTCGGGCCGGAAGTGCAGCTTCACCTCCGTCCACACCGCGTCCTTCACGGCTTCCTGCGGCTCGCCGACCATCGCCTGGATGACCTGCGAACCCAGGTTCGACGTCATCACGATCACCGTGTTCTTGAAGTCCACGGTACGCCCTTGCCCATCGGTCATACGGCCGTCGTCGAGCACTTGCAGCAGCACGTTGAACACGTCCGGATGTGCCTTCTCGATTTCGTCGAGCAGGATCACGCTATACGGCTTGCGACGCACCGCTTCCGTCAGATAACCGCCCTCTTCGTAGCCGACATATCCCGGCGGCGCGCCGATCAGACGCGCGACGCTGTGCTTCTCCATGAATTCGCTCATGTCGATACGGATCAGATGATCTTCCGAATCGAACAGGAACGCCGCCAACGCCTTGCACAGCTCGGTCTTGCCCACGCCGGTCGGCCCGAGGAACAGGAACGACCCGTACGGACGGTTCGGATCGGACAGACCCGCGCGCGAGCGGCGGATCGCGTCGGCCACCGCGCTGATCGCCTCGTCCTGGCCGATCACGCGCTCATGCAGCTTGTCTTCGATCTGCAACAGCTTCTCGCGCTCGCCTTGCATCATCCGCGAGACCGGAATGCCGGTGGAGCGCGACACGACTTCCGCGATTTCCTCGGCGCCGACCTGCGTGCGCAACAGGCGCGGACGCGTCGGATTGTTCTGCTCCTTCGCCTCGGCCTGCGTCACTTCCTTCAGCTGCGCCTCGAGACCCGGCAGCTTGCCGTATTGCAATTCGGCGACTTTCTCGAGCTTGCCTTCGCGCTGCAAACGCGTGATTTCCGCACGCGTCTTGTCGATCTCTTCCTTCAACTGCGCGCTGCCCTGCACCGCTGCTTTTTCCGCGGTCCAGATTTCCTCGAGGTCCGAATACTCGCGATCGAGCCGCTCGATTTCCTCTTCGATCAGTTGCAGACGCTTTTGCGACGCTTCGTCCTTCTCTTTCTTGACGGCTTCGCGTTCGATCTTCAACTGGATCAGCCGACGGTCGAGCCGGTCCATTTCTTCGGGCTTCGAATCAATTTCCATCTTGATCTTCGACGCGGCTTCGTCGATCAGATCAATTGCCTTGTCCGGCAGGAAACGATCGGTGATGTAGCGATGCGACAGCTCGGCCGCCGCGACGATCGCCGGGTCGGTAATGTCCACGCCGTGATGCAGTTCGTACTTTTCCTGCAAGCCGCGCAGGATCGCGATCGTGGCCTCGACCGTCGGTTCGTCGACGAGCACCTTCTGGAAGCGGCGCTCGAGCGCGGCATCCTTCTCGATGTACTTGCGGTATTCGTCGAGCGTGGTCGCGCCGACGCAATGCAGTTCGCCGCGCGACAGCGCCGGCTTGAGCATGTTGCCCGCGTCCATTGCGCCTTCGGCCTTGCCCGCGCCGACCATCGTATGAATTTCGTCGATGAAGACGATGGTCTGCCCTTCGTCCTTCGCGATGTCGTTCAGCACGGCCTTCAGGCGCTCCTCGAATTCGCCGCGATACTTCGCGCCGGCGAGCAACGCGGCCATGTCGAGCGACAGCACGCGCTTGCCCTTGAGCGTCTCCGGCACTTCGCCATTGACGATGCGCTGCGCGAGCCCTTCGACGATCGCGGTCTTGCCCACGCCCGGCTCGCCGATCAGCACCGGATTGTTCTTGGTGCGGCGCTGCAGGATCTGAATGGCGCGCCGGATTTCGTCGTCACGGCCGATCACCGGGTCGAGCTTGCCGGCCCGCGCGCGCTCGGTCAGGTCGACCGTGTACTTCTTCAGCGCCTCGCGCTGGCTTTCGGCGTCCTGGCTGTGCACTTGCGAGCCGCCGCGCACCGCCGCAATCGCGCTTTCGAGCGACTTGCGCGACAAGCCATGCTGACGCGCGATGCGGCCGGCCTCGCCCTTGTCGTCGGCGACCGCGAGCAGAAACATTTCGCTCGCGATGAACGTGTCGTTGAGCTTCTGCGCTTCCTTGTCGGCCTGGTTTAGCAGTCCGGTCAACTCGCGGCCGATCTGCACATTGCCGTCGGTGCCCTGAACTTGCGGCAGACGCGTGATGGCGTCGTCGAGCGCGGTTTGCAGCGCCTGAACGTGCACGCCGGCGCGCGACAGCAGCGAACGCGCGGACCCGTCCTGCTGCGCGACGAGCGCGGCGAGGACGTGAACCGGTTCGATGTATTGATTGTCATGGCCGACCGCGAGACTCTGCGCGTCCGCCAGCGCTTCCTGGAATTTAGTGGTGAGTTTGTCGATTCTCATGCGAGACCTCCAATTTCGATTACCACCAAAATGAGGCGTTTTATTCAGGTTTCAAGCGCTTTTTTGTCCTCAGGACGTAGTTTTTAACGTTGCACGCGAAGAAAAATGCGCGACGCTTCGCGCGAGCCGCGTTCAGGCGACCGGCAGCGGGTTGTCGCTCGCCGGCTCGACGGGCACCGCCGGCACGACCGGGATTACCGTGCGTATGCCGAGCAAGGCCGCCAGCGGCCCTTGCGGACCCGCGACTTCATCGATCGTATGGCGATCGAGTTCGGCGAGAAAGGCGTTACGCGCGGCTTCCAGCACGTTGCGCAACCGGCATTGAGGCGTAATGACGCAAGGACGGCGTTCGCCGTTCTGGTCCGGCAGGCAGGCGACCAGCGCGAAGTCGCTTTCGGTCGCGCGCACGATCTCGCCGACCGTCAGCTTGCGGGTGCGCTCGGCAAGCCGCAAGCCGCCGTTACGGCCGCGCACGGTTTCCACCCAGCCCAGTTCGCTCAACTGCTGCACCACCTTCATCAGGTGGTTCTTGGAGACGCCGTACGCGTCGGAAATGTCCTGAATGGTCGACAAGCCCTCGCCGCGAATAGCGAGGTATAAAAGGACGCGCAGCGAATAATCGGTGTAATCGGTCAGTCTCATGGTTGCAGTATCACAATGAGCGCAAGCCGCGATCCGTGGGATAACCGCGTCGATGCAAGGGTTGCCGGGGGCCGCGGCTTCGCCATAAGATGCAGGGTTGGCACATGTTTAATTATGCTGCATCGATGAATCCGGGCCTTCGACGCCATGGTAACGTTTCGCGCCGCGCCTATTCACACCAAAAGCGCGCTATTTTGAGCTGACTTCCGCGGAACTGGTAGTTTTTATGGCAGTTCCGGACGCCCGGTGGCGCCCGGTGGCGCGCTTTGACGAATCGCAGCGCAATCGTCGCATATTTCTGGAACCCGCATGAAACCGTCTTTTCCGGCCGCGCCGGTTGTCGAGCGCGCCGCCGAGCCTACCGAAACGAACATCCGCGAGCTGGTGTACGCGTTTTATGACCGCGTGCGCGCCGATCCGCTGCTCGGGCCGGTGTTCGACGCAACGCTCGCGGGCCGCTGGGACGACCATCTGCCGAAGATGTGCACGTTCTGGGCGAGTCTCGTGCTCGGCGCGAAGCAGTACCGCGGCAATGTGCAGCAGGCGCATCAGCCGCTCGAGGGAGTCGAACCGCAGCATTTCAGCCGCTGGCTGTACCTGTTTCTCGACACCGTCGAATCGCGCTACGAGCCGGCTGCGGCCGTGCGCTTCATGGAACCGGCGCTGCGTATCGCGCAGAGCTTGCAGCTAAGCCGCTTCGGCTGGGACTACAAGATTCCGGCGGAACAGCAGGCGTTGCTCGAACGCGTGGCGCCGAAGCGGCCTCGGGCGGACGACGAACCGCATCTTCCGGAACGGCCCGCCGGGGAACCGTTTCCGACGCGCATTATCGGTAAATCGCGGGACGAGTGAGAGCGGTTGGCGCCGTGCCGAGCGAGCGCCCGGCGCTTACTCCAACCCGCCGTTGCCCGACTCGATGCCCCAGCGCGCAAGCGCCGCGTCATCGGTCACGCGGGCGTCGACCCAGCGCTCGCCCGCCTCAGTTTTTTCCTTCTTCCAGAACGGCGCCTGCGTCTTCAGATAATCCATCACGAATTCGCACGACGCGAATGCGTCGCCGCGATGTGAAGCGGTGGTCGCGACCAGCACGATCTGGTCGAGCGGATAAAGCTTGCCGACGCGGTGCACGATCAGCACCTCGATGCCCGGCCAGCGCTCGCGCGCGCTCACGATGATCGCTTCAAGCGACTTCTCGGTCATGCCCGGATAGTGCTCGAGTTCCATCGCCTCAACGGTGCTGCCGTCGTTCAGATCACGCACCGTGCCGACGAAACACGCCACCGCGCCGACCTTCGGATTGCGGGCGCGCAACGCGGCGACCTCGGCGGTGAGATCGAAATCTTCGGTCTGGACACGAACGGGCATAGCGGGCTCCTTGCGGCTCAACCGCCCGTGACGGGTGGGAAGAACGCGACCTCGCAGCCTTCGGTGATGCGCGTGCCGGCGTCGGTCATCACGTGATTGCAGGCCATGCGCAGCGCGCGGCCTTCGGCCAGCGTGTCGGCCCAGATGCCGCCGCGCACGCGCAGCCATGCGCGCACGTCGCCGACGGTCGCGATGCCCTCGGGCACCTCGACGGTTTCGTCGGCCAGGCCGAGCGCTTCACGCACGCTCGCGAAATATCGCAGTTGAATCTTCATGGGATGCCGCCGGCTCAGCCGGCCTCAATTCAGCAATTCGGAAAAAGGGATGAAGCGCACGGTTTCGCCCGCGCTGATCGCGTGATTGGGCGGATTGTCGATCAGCCCGTCGCCCCATACCGTCGACGTCAGCACGGCCGAGCTCTGGTTCGGGAACAGATCGAGGCCGCCCTCGGCATTGATGCGCGCCCGCAGGAATTCATTGCGGCGATCGGCCTTGCTCTGCGTGAAGTCCGCGCGCAGCGACAGCGCGCGCGGCACGACGGCCTGCACGCCGGCAAGACGCAGAATGAACGGACGCACAAACAGCAGGAAAGTGACGAAGCTCGATACGGGGTTGCCTGGCAGGCCGATGAAAAACGTCTCGGCTGAAGGGGCAGCGGGAGCCGCGGCTGAATCTTTTGCCGAGCCGCTGTCCGCGCCGCGGCGCACCGCGCCGAACGCCAACGGCTTGCCCGGCTTCATCGCGATCTGCCACATCGCGAGGCGCCCTTCCGCCTCGACGGCCGGCTTCACATGATCTTCCTCGCCGACCGACACGCCGCCGCACGTCAGAATCAGGTCGTGCGCCTGCGCGGCTTCGCGCAGCGTGGCGCGCGTCGCATCCAGACTATCGGCGACGATGCCGAAATCGCTCACCTCGCAGCCGAGCTTCTCGAGCAGGCCACGCAGCGTGAAGCGATTCGAGTTGTAGATCGCGCCGGGCTTGAGCGGCTCGCCAGGCATGGTCAGTTCGTCGCCGGTAAAGAACACGGCGACTTTCACGCGACGGCGCACGGGCAGTTCCGCGCAACCGACGGACGCCGCGAGCCCGAGCGCCTGCGGCGTGAGCCGCGTGCCGGCCGGCAGGATCACCGAGCCGCTGCGGATGTCCGCGCCTTGTGCGGTAATCCATTCGCCCGGCTGCGGGCTGTGCAGGATAGTGACTTCGTCGGCGGCGGCTTCCGTTTGCTCCTGCATCACGACCGCGTCCGCGCCCGGCGGCACGGTCGCGCCGGTGAAAATGCGCGCCGCCGTGCCCGGCTTCAGCGGCTCGGGCGCGTGGCCGGCGGGAATGCGTTGCGATACCGGCAGGCGGCGGTTGACGTGAGCCGTCAGGTCGGCGGTGCGGATCGCGTAGCCGTCCATTGAACTCGTGTTCATGGGCGGCACGTCGAGCGGCGACACGACGTCGGCCGACAGCACCCGGCCCGACGCTTCGAGCGTCGGAACCGACTCGCTGCCGTCGACGGCGCGCGCGGCGCCGAGCAGGGTCGCGAGTGCGTCGGCAGTGGCGAGCATCGGAGCGCGGGGCGTGGGAGTGGACATCTGTGGTTTCAGGCCGCTGGTCAAAAGAACATTGTAGCGGGCCAACGGCGAGCCCTGTCGGGTCGGCGATGCTGGCGCCGACCCGCCCTTCGATACTCAGGCGCCCGTATTCGCGGCAATGAAGTCCTTCACGCGCTGCGCGTCCGCCGGCAACACTTCGAAGCGCTGCGGCAGCGACTCCAGTCCCGCGAACGCCGCCGGACGCTCCGGTTCGCGCAGCAGCGCTTCGCGAATCGTTTCGCCGAATTTGATCGGCTGCGCGGTCTCCAGCACGATCATCGGAATGCCCGGCTGCAGATGTTCGCGCGCGACCTTCAGGCCGTCGGCGGTATGCGTGTCGATCATCGTGTCGTAGCGCTGGAACACGTCGCGGATCGCCTCGACGCGATCGTCGTGACTGCTGCGGCCCGACACGAAACCGAACTCCTTCACGCGCGCAAAGTCGCCGCTCGCCGCAAGGTCGAACCCGCCCTTTTCCTCGACGTCGCGGAACAGTTGCAGCACGCGCGACGGATCGCGGCCGAGCAGATCGAACACGAAGCGCTCGAAGTTCGACGCCTTCGAAATGTCCATGCTCGGGCTGCTGGTGTGATACGTCTCGGCCGCCTTGCGCACGCGATAGATGCCGGTGCGGAAGAACTCGTCGAGCACGTCGTTTTCGTTCGTGGCGACCACGAGCTTTTCGATCGGCAGACCCATCATGCGCGCGATGTGCCCTGCGCACACGTTGCCGAAGTTGCCCGACGGAACCGTGAACGACACGCGCTCGTCGTTGCTCTTCGTCGCCGCGAAGTAGCCCTTGAAGTAGTAGACGACCTGCGCGACGACGCGCGCCCAGTTGATCGAATTGACCGTGCCGATCTTGTACTGCGCCTTGAACGCGTGATCGTTCGACACCGCTTTCACGATGTCCTGGCAGTCGTCGAACACGCCCTCGACCGCGAGATTGAAGATGTTCGGGTCTTGCAGGCTGTACATCTGCGCGGTTTGAAACGCGCTCATTTTCTTGTGCGGCGACAGCATGAACACGCGAATGCCCTGCTTGCCGCGCATCGCGTATTCGGCGGCGCTGCCGGTGTCGCCCGAAGTCGCGCCGAGAATGTTCAGCGTTTCGCCATGCTTCGCGAGCGCGTATTCGAACAGGTTGCCGATCAACTGCATCGCCATGTCCTTGAACGCGAGCGTCGGACCGTTCGACAATTCGAGCAGCGACAGCGGCGCGCCGTTTTCGACGCCAAGCGTTTTGAGCGGCGTGATCTGCGCGGCGCTTTCGTCGTCGCGCACGTTGCTGTACGTGGCCGCCGTGTACGTTTTGCGCGTGAGCGCGCGCAGGTCTTCGGCGGGAATGTCGTCGCTGAACTTCGACAGAATTTCGAAGGCGAGGTCCGCGTACGGCAGCGTGCGCCAGCGCGTGAGTTCGTCGGCGCTGACGCGCGGATAGTCGGCCGGCAGATAGAGGCCGCCGTCTTTCGCGAGACCGCCGAGCAGGATTTCGGAGAAGGTGTGGCGCTCGCCGGCTCCGGCGCCGCGCGTTGACAGGTAGTTCATAGTTGGCCTAGTTCAGCGCTTCCATGCGCAGCTTCGTGACTTGCGAGACAACGGTCTTCAATGCTTCGATCGTTTTGATCGCCGCGTTGACGTGCTTTTCGACCGTTTCGTGCGTGATCAGGATGATGTCGGTCTCGCCCTTGCCGTTGGCGTCGACCTGCTCCGATTCCTTCTGCAGCAGCGCGTCGATCGAGATACCCGTGTCGGCCAGAATGCGCGTGATGTCAGCCAGCACGCCGGTCACGTCGGCAACGCGCAGACGCAGGTAATAGCCGCTCGTCACTTCGTCGATGGGCAGAATCGGCGTGTTCGACAGACGGTCCGGCTGGAAAGCCAGATGCGGCACGCGATGCTCGGGGTCGGCCGTGTGCAGGCGCGTCACGTCGACCAGATCGGCGACGACCGCCGACGCCGTGGGCTCCGCGCCCGCGCCCTTGCCGTAGTAAAGGGTGGTGCCGACCGCGTCGCCGTGCACGACGACCGCGTTCATCGCGCCTTCCACGTTGGCGAGCAGCCGCTTGGCCGGGATCAGCGTGGGATGCACGCGCAATTCGATGCCCTTGTCGGTACGGCGCGCGATGCCGAGCAGCTTGATGCGATAGCCGAGTTCCTCGGCGTATTTGATGTCGATCGCGGCGAGCTTGCTGATGCCCTCCACATACGCGCGGTCGAACTGCACCGGCACGCCGAACGCGATCGCGCTCATGATCGTCGCCTTATGCGCGGCGTCGATGCCTTCGATGTCGAAGGTCGGGTCGGCTTCGGCGTAGCCCAATTCCTGCGCGGCCTTCAGCGCGGTCGCGAAGTCGAGCCCGCGGTCGCGCATTCCGAAAGAATGTAGTTCGTCGTGCCGTTGATGATGCCCGCGATGTACTGAATCTGATTGGCCGTCAAGCTTTCGCGCAGCGCCTTGATGATCGGGATGCCGCCCGCGACCGCCGCCTCGAACGCGACCATCACGCCGTTCGCGCGCGCCGCCTCGAAGATCTCGGTGCCGTGCACGGCGAGCAGCGCCTTGTTGGCCGTGACCACGTGCTTGCCGTTGCCGATTGCGCGCAGCACGAGGTCGCGCGCCACGCCGGTGCCGCCGATCATTTCCGCGATGATGTCGATCGACGGATCGTCGACCACCGCGTTGAAGTCGTCGGTCAGCGCGACGCTCGCGGCTTGCGCGCCGAGCGCCGCCGTCGCCTTGGCCGGATTGCGCACGGCGATGCGCGCAATCTCGATGCCGCGGCCCGCGCGACGTTTGATTTCATCCTGATTGCGGCGCAGTACCGTGAAGGTGCCGCTGCCTACCGTGCCGAAGCCCAGCAGTCCAACTTTGATCGGTTCCATGCAGCGTGGTGTCGTGTAGTGATTAAGGGAATTCGGGTGCCGGTTGGCCGGTGCGCGCAGCGGACAGATCACGCGTTGCGCACCGTATTGTGCGCTACGCCGTGTGACGTTTGCGATAACCGTCGAGGAAGCGCGCGATCCGGTTGATGGAATCGGCCAGATCGTCGACGTTCGGCAGGAACACGACGCGGAAATGATCCGGCGTCTTCCAGTTAAAGCCGGTGCCCTGCACGAGCAGCACGCGCTCCTCCAGCAGCAGGTCGAGGATGAACTGCTGGTCGTTCTCGATCGGATAAATCTTCGGATCGAGGCGCGGGAACATGTAGAGCGCGCTCGGCTCACGCAGCTCACGCCGGGATCGCGTCAGCATGTCGTACGCGAGCTCGCGCTGCTTGTAGAGGCGCCCGCTCGGCACAATCAGGTCGTTGATGCTCTGATAGCCGCCGAGCGCGGTCTGGATCGCATACTGGCCGGGCACGTTCGGGCACAGGCGCATGGAAGCGAGAATGCCGAGCCCTTCGAAGTAGTCTTTCGCGTTGCGACGGTTTTCGCCGGTGAGACCCGAAATGAACATCCAGCCGGCGCGGTAGCCGCACGAGCGGTAGCTCTTGGACAGGCTGTTGAACGTGACGGTCAGCACGTCTTCGGACAGCGCGGCCATCGACGTGTGCGTCTTGCCGTCGTAGACAATCTTGTCGTAGACCTCGTCGGCGAAAATCACGAGGCCGTGCTGGCGCGCGATTTCGATGAGGCCGAGCAGCAGTTCGTCGGAATACAGCGCGCCGGTCGGGTTATTCGGATTGATGACGACGAGCGCGCGCGTATTCGGCGTGATTTTCGCGCGGATGTCGTCGAGGTCCGGCATCCAGCGGTTCGATTCGTCGCAGATGTAGTGCACGGGCGTGCCGCCCGCGAGGCTCACGCCGGCCGTCCACAGCGGATAGTCGGGCGCGGGCAGCAGCACTTCGTCGCCGTCGTTCAGCAACCCCTGAAGCGCCATCACGATCAGCTCGGACGCGCCATTGCCGATGTAGATGTCGTCCAGCTCGACGCCGTGCACGCCCTTTTGCTGCGTGTAATGCATGATCGCCTTGCGCGCGGCGAACACGCCCTTGGAGTCCGAGTAACCGGACGAACCAGGCAGATTCAGGATCATGTCCTGAATGATTTCGTCCGGCGCTTCGAAGCCGAACGGCGCCAGGTTGCCGATGTTCAGCTTGATGATGCGATGGCCTTCTTCTTCGAGCCGCTTCGCATGTTCGAGGACGGGCCCGCGAATGTCGTAGCAGACATTCAACAACTTGTTGGATTTGAGAATCGGTTTCACGGCGGGCACTTCATCCTGGTTAAAGGGCATTGAGGGCTTCAAGGCTTGAGCTCGGGGCTGGCGGCGAACGGCTCGGCCAACCGGCTCGGGCGAACAAATCGACGGACCGGGCAGGCTCGCCGATTGCGGAATTCGGGTGCGGCAACGCCGCGGGGCCGCCCGGGGTCGGGCCGCCCATGGTGGACGAAAGCGGGCGGAACCAGGTAGGTAGCCGGTGGGTCGCACCCCGAACCCTAGCGCCACTTGTGACGGCGCATGAGCAGGGGCGCCGCGAGGCGGCTAAAAAGTTATAATTTAGCGGATTTTGGCCGACTTCCGCAATGCACCAGGCGTAACGGGAGCCTTTTGGGCCCTTTCCTGTCCCACTCGTGTAGAACCGCCCTGCTCGCCCCTCGTGCGATCAGGCCTTCAACACGCATGATGTCTCGCGACGACTTCGGAAAACGAATTTGAAATTACATCAGGATTCCAGCGGCGCCCTCAATACCGTCACCGGTTACGGCGCCGGCTATGTCGAAATCAATCTGGTGCGTCACGCGGGCAGCCTTCTCGTGCTGCCGGACGCGCCTGTCATCCCCTGGCCGGTTACGTCTTTCGAGCAGTTGAGCGCCGAGCTTTTCGCGATGCTGGTCGAGCCCGCGCCCGAGGTCGTGATATTCGGCAGCGGCGAGCGGCTGCGCTTTCCGCATCCGCGCCTGACGGCGGCGCTCACCGCGAAGCGCATCGGCGTCGAAACCATGGACTTCAAGGCCGCCTGCCGCACGTACAACATTCTGATGGCCGAGGGCCGCAAGGTTGCGGCTGCGCTGCTGATCGAAGGCTAGCGCGGCAGCCGACGCGCCTCCCGCGCGCGCCCAGGCTCGCCCTCGCCGCGTCACGCCCGATCACGTACACTGCGCGCCATCCGCGCGAGGCCGGCTGCGTGCCGCCATCTCCGAATAACAACGCGGCGCCGCGCGAGCGGCGTCGCCAGAAAGGTTTGAATCCATGAACGATACGCCGTCGAGGCTACCGCTCAACCGCACCGCCATCCTGCTGCTGGTGCTCGCCCTTGCCGTCATCTGGTTCGTGCCGCTCGGCTGGCGCCATCTGCTGCCGAGCGACGAAGGCCGCTACGCCGAAATGGCCCGCGAGATGTTCGTCACCGGCGACTGGATCACGCCGCGCTACAACGGCTACAAGTACTTCGAGAAACCGCCGCTGCAAACCTGGGCGAACGCGCTGACGTTCGCGTGGTTCGGCATCGGCGAATGGCAGGCGCGGCTCTATACGGCGCTGACCGGCTTTGCCGGCGTGCTGCTGATCGGCTACACCGGCGCGCGCGTGTTCAATGCGGCGACCGGCGTGTTCGCCGCGCTCGTGCTGGCGACCTCGCCGTACTGGAACCTGATGGGCCACTTCAACACGCTCGACATGGGCCTGTCGTTCTGGATGGAGCTCACGCTCTGCGCGTTGCTGCTCGCGCAGCGCCCCAACCTCAAGACTTCGTGCGAGCGCGGCTGGATGTGGCTGTGCTGGGGCTCGATGGCGCTCGCTGTGCTGTCCAAGGGTCTCGTCGGCGTGATTCTGCCGGGCGCGGTGCTGGTGCTTTACACGCTGATCGCGCGCGACTGGGTGGTGTGGAAGCGTCTGCATCTGATCGGCGGCCTGATCGTGTTCTTCGCGATCGTCACGCCGTGGTTCGTGCTGGTGCAGCAGCGCAATCCGGAATTCCTCAATTTCTTTTTCATCGTCCAGCAGTTCAAGCGCTATCTGACGCCTGAGCAGAACCGCCCCGGAGCGTTCTACTACTTTGTGCCGGTGCTAATTATCGGTTTCCTGCCGTGGCTTTCGGTGACGGTGCAAAGCGTGCGTCACGCGTGGCGTCTGCCGCGTCAGCCGAACGGCTTCGCGCCCGTCACGATGATGCTCGTCTGGACCGGCTTCATCTTCCTGTTCTTCAGCGCGTCGCACTCCAAGCTGCTGTCGTACACGCTGCCGATCGCGCCGGCCATCGCGCTGCTGATCGGCATGTATCTGCCGCTCGTCACGCGCGAGCAGTTGCGCCGCCATCTGACCGGCTATGTGCTGTTTCTCGTAGTCGCCGCGTTTGCCGCGCTGTTCCTGCCGCGCTTCGGCAGCGCGCGCAATCCGGCCGAGCTGTATGCCGAGTACCGCACGTGGGTGCTCGCGGCGCTCGCCGTCGCCTTCGTGCTGACGCTCGCCGCGCTGTGGCTGAATCGCCGCGGCCGCGCGAGCAGTCTCGGCGCCATCGCCAGTTTCGGCGCGGCATGGCTGCTGCTCGGCACGATCGCCGGCACGGGCCACGACGTGTTCGGCCGCCTCAGTTCCGGCGCGCCGCTCGCGCCCGCGATCAAGGCGCAAATGGCGAAACTGCCTGCCGACACGCCGTTTTACTCGGTCGGCGTGCTGGATCACACGTTGCCGTTCTACATCGGCCATACGATGACGATGGTCGAGCATCCCGACGAACTGGCGTTCGGCGTTTCGGTGGAACCGCAGAAATGGCTGCCTTCGGTGCAGGCATGGGTCGAGCGCTGGAAGGCCGACCGCTACGCGCTCGCGCTCATTCCGCCGTCCACCTACGACACGCTTCTCAAGCAGGGCCTGCCGATGCAGGTCATCGCACGCGATTCGCGCCGCGTCGTCGTGATGAAGCCGCTCGCGGCGGGAACGGCGGGCGCGGCGGCCGCGGCGCTGGAAAAACCGCAGCAGTGACCCCATATCAGGACCTGAACATTCGATGAACCCGATTTCCCTCTTTTGCATTCTTGCCGGCGTCACGTTGAACGCCGGTGCGCAGTTGTTGCTCAAAGCCGGTACGAATGCCGTTGGACACTTCGAATTCACCCGTGCGAACATCCTGCCGATCGCCTTTCGACTTGCGACGCAGCCGCCGATCATCGGCGGGCTGGCGTGCTATGTGATCAGCGTCGTCGTGTGGATCGTCGGGCTGTCGCGCGTGGACGTGTCGATCGCGTATCCGATGCTGTCGCTCGGCTACATCGTCAATGCGTTCGCCGCGTGGTATCTGTTCGGCGAAGTGCTGTCGGTGCACAAGCTCGTCGGCATCGGCGTGATTCTGGTCGGCGTGGTGATACTCGCGCGCAGCTAGGCGCGTCGCGTGGAACGCCGTGGCAAGCGCCGCGGCAAACGCCGCGGCAAACGCCGGGGTAAAGACAGCGTAAGCCGGCATCCATGCCGGCTAAGCAAAATGTAAGGTTCATCGCGGTATGCTCCGCGGTTGCACCCTTTTTCGGCCTTGGCCTCGAATCGCGCGCAGTATGTATCCACAGCGCCGTTCGGGCCCCGGCTTCATTGATCGAGCGAAGCATTCATGACCCAGTCAACCGTTGCGTCTCTGCCCTTCCTGCCGTTCGTCAAACCGGAAATCGACGAAGAAACGATTCAGGGCGTAGCCGATGTGCTGCGCTCCGGCTGGATCACCACGGGCCCGCAAAACCAGAAATTCGAGGCGGCGCTCTCCGAATTCTGCGGCGGCCGTCCGGTGCGCACGTTCAATTCCGGCACGGCGACGCTCGAAATCGGTCTGCGCATTGCAGGCGTCGGCGAAGGCGACGAAGTGATCACGACGCCCGCCTCGTGGGTGTCGACCAGCAACGTGATCTACGAAGTCGGCGCGACGCCGGTGTTCGCCGACATCGACCCGGTCACGCGCAACATCGACCTCGACAAGCTCGAGCAGGCGATCACGCCGCGTACCAAGGCGCTGATCCCCGTCTATCTGTCCGGCCTGCCCGTCGACATGGACCGCCTGTACGCGATCGCTCGCGCGCACAAGCTGCGCGTGGTCGAAGACGCCGCGCAGGCGTTCGGCTCGACATGGAACGGCAAGCGCATCGGCGCGATCGGCGACATGGTCTCGTTCAGCTTTCACGCGAACAAGAACCTCACGTCGATCGAAGGCGGCGCGCTCGTGCTGAACAATGAGGACGAAGCCGTGCTCGCGCAAAAGTACCGGCTGCAAGGCATCACACGCACGGGTTTCGACGGCATGGACTGCGACGTGCTCGGCGGCAAGTACAACCTGACGGACGTCGCCGCGCGCGTCGGCCTCGGTCAATTGCCGCATCTGGAACGCTTTCTCGCGCAGCGCAGGAAACTCGCGCACGCGTACTTCGCCGGCTTCGAGGGCGGCGCGGCACAGAAGCTCGGCGTCGGCCTGCCGTTCGCCGACTTCGAGAACAGCAACTGGCACATGTTCCAGATCACGCTGCCGCTCGACAAGCTTTCCATCGACCGCGCGGGTTTCATGAGTCAATTGAAAGACCGCGGCATCGGCTCGGGCGTGCACTATCCTGCGATTCACCTGTTCTCGCTGTATCGCGCGCGCGGCTTTACGGAAGGCATGTTCCCGCACGCCGAGCGTTTCGGCGCGACGAACGTCACCCTACCGCTCTTCACGCTGATGAACGAAGGCGACGTGCAGCGCGTCTGCCGCGCAGTCAATGAAATTTGCGAACAATACGGAAAATAAGCGGAAATGATTTATACGGAACAACGCGCCGTCACACCGGAAGTGTCGATCATCATTCCGGTGTACAACGAGGAAGCCGGGCTGGGCGCGCTCTTCGCGCGACTCTATCCGGCGCTCGACGCGCTCGGCACGTCGTATGAAGTGATCTTCATCAACGACGGCAGCCGCGACAAATCCCCCGCGCTGCTCGCCGAGCAGTTCCGCGCGCGCCCCGACACGACCCGCGTGATCCTGCTGAACGGCAACTACGGGCAGCACATGGCGATTCTCGCGGGCTTCGAGCAGTCGCGCGGCGAGATCGTCATCACGCTCGACGCCGATCTGCAAAATCCGCCGGAAGAAATCGGCAAGCTCGTCTCGAAGATGCGCGAAGGCTTCGACTACGTCGGCACGATTCGTCTGCAACGCCAGGACAGCTTGTGGCGCCGCAAGGCTTCGCGCGCGATGAACCGTCTGCGCGAGCGCATCACGCGCATCAAGATGACCGACCAGGGCTGCATGCTGCGCGCGTACAGCCGGCACATCATCGACACGATCAATCGCTGCGGCGAAATCAACACGTTCATTCCGGCGCTCGCGTACACGTTCGCGCAGAATCCGGTCGAGATCGAAGTGGCGCACGAAGAGCGCTTCGCGGGCGAATCCAAGTACTCGCTGTATTCGCTGATCCGCCTGAACTTCGACCTCGTGACCGGCTTCTCGGTCGTGCCGCTGCAGTGGCTGTCGTTCATCGGCGTGATCCTGTCGCTCGGCTCCGCGGCGCTGTTCGTGCTGCTGCTGATTCGCCGCTTCATCATCGGCGCGGAAGTTCAGGGCGTGTTCACGCTGTTCGCCATTACGTTCTTCCTGCTCGGCGTGATTATCTTCGCGCTCGGGCTGCTCGGCGAATACATCGGGCGGATCTATCAGCAGGTGCGCGCCCGTCCGCGTTATCTCGTGCAGACCATCCTCGAAGAGCGCAATGGCACGGCGGTGGCCGACATGCCGCGTCAAACCGTCGTGCAGGCTGTTCAACCGGCGCCGATTGTCGACCAGCGCGATCACCGCGACCAGGGCCCGAACCGATGAAACCGCGCGCCGTCGTATTCGCGTATCACAACGTCGGCGTGCGCTGCCTGCAGGTGCTGCTCGCGCGCGGCGTGGACGTGGCGCTCGTCGTCACTCACGAAGACAGTCCGACCGAGAACATCTGGTTTGGCAGCGTCGCGAGCGTGGCGGCCGAGCACGGCATTCCCGTCGTGACGCCCGCCGATCCGAAAAGCCCGGAACTGCGCGCGGCGGTGAGCGCGGCGCGGCCGGACTTCATCTTCTCGTTCTACTACCGCCATATGTTGCCGGTCGACGTGCTCGCGCTCGCCGCGCGCGGCGCCTACAACATGCACGGCTCGCTGCTGCCGAAGTACCGCGGCCGCGTGCCGACCAACTGGGCGGTGCTGCACGGCGAAACCGAAACCGGCGCGACGCTGCACGAAATGGCCGCCAAGCCGGACGCGGGCGCGATCGTCGCGCAAACGCCGGTGCCGATCCTGCCCGACGACACCGCCGCGCAAGTGTTCGACAAGGTCACCGTGGCCGCCGAGCAGACGCTGTGGCGCGTGCTGCCCGCGCTGCTGGCGGGCGAGGCGCCGCATCTGCCGAACGATCTGTCGCACGGCAGCTACTACGGCGGGCGCAAGCCGGAAGACGGCCGCATCGACTGGAGCCAGCCGGCGCAGCAGGTCTACAACCTGATTCGCGCGGTCGCGCCGCCCTATCCCGGCGCGTTTACCGACGTCGGCGGCCGGCGTTTTGTTGTTGCGCGCGCACGCCTCGCGACACCCGGCGCGCTTCGCCCGGATTTGCCGCCGGGCCTGCACGTAAGCGATAATGCCGTTTTCGCGATATGCGGCGACGGTCGCGCGATCGCCATCCACGAATTGCGGCACCAGCACGACGGCACCGAAACTGTCGTCACTCCGGCCGAATTCGCCCAGCTCATTCAAACTCCCCGACCTTTATGAAGAAAGTCCTGATCCTGGGTGTGAACGGCTTTATCGGCCATCACCTGTCCAAACGCATTCTCGAAACGACCGATTGGGAAGTCTTCGGGATGGACATGCAGACCGAACGTCTGGGCGATCTCATCAATCATGAGCGGATGCACTTCTTCGAAGGCGACATCACGATCAACAAGGAGTGGGTCGAATATCACGTCAAGAAGTGCGATGTGATTCTGCCGCTGGTCGCGATCGCGACGCCCGCCACTTACGTGAAGCAGCCGCTGCGCGTGTTCGAACTCGACTTCGAGGCGAACCTGCCCATCGTGCGTTCGGCGGTCAAGTACGGCAAGCACCTGGTGTTTCCGTCGACGTCCGAGGTCTACGGCATGTGCACGGACGAGCAGTTCGATCCGGAAGAATCGCAGTTGTCGTACGGCCCGATCAACAAGCCGCGCTGGATCTACGCGTGCTCGAAGCAGTTGATGGACCGCGTGATCTGGGGCTACGGCATGGAGGGCCTGAACTTCACGCTGTTCCGTCCGTTCAACTGGATCGGCCCGGGCCTCGACTCGATCTACACGCCGAAGGAAGGCAGCTCGCGCGTGGTCACGCAGTTCCTCGGCCACATCGTGCGCGGCGAGAACATCAGCCTCGTCGACGGCGGCGCGCAAAAACGCGCGTTCACGGATATCGACGACGGCATCGGCGCGCTGATGAAGATCATCGACAACAAGAACGGCGTCGCGACGGGCAAGATCTACAACATCGGCAATCCGACCAACAACTTCTCGGTGCGCGAACTCGCGCACAAGATGCTGACGTTGGCCGCGGAATTCCCGGAATACGCCGAGACCGCGAAAAAAGTGCAACTGGTCGAGACGTCGTCGGGCGCGTACTACGGCGCGGGCTATCAGGACGTGCAAAACCGCGTGCCGAAGATCGACAACACGATGCAGGAACTCGGCTGGGCGCCGAAGTCGACCTTCGACGAAGCGCTGCGCAAGATTTTCGAAGCGTATCGCGGCCACGTCGCCGAAGCGCGCGCGCTCGTCGAGCAGCAATAAGGGCTGATCCTTGGCCCGTATCGTCCTGAAGATCGACGTCGACACGCTGCGCGGCACACGCGAAGGCGTGCCGAACCTCGCGCGTATTTTCGATCGCTTCAAGGCGCGCGCCACTTTCCTCTTTAGCCTCGGGCCCGACCACACCGGTTGGGCGATGCGCCGCGTGCTGCGGCCGGGCTTTCTGAAGAAGGTGTCGCGTACGTCGGTGGTCGAGCACTACGGCATCAGGCAACTGATGTACGGCGTGCTGCTGCCGGGGCCGGATATCGGCGTGAAGGCGTCGGCGGACATGCGCGCGATTCACGAAGCCGGTTTCGAATGCGGCATTCACACGTGGGACCACGTCTATTGGCAGGACAACGTGCGCTCGAAAGATCGCGGATGGACCGCGGCGCAAATGCAGCAAAGCCATGATCGTTTCGTCGATATTTTCGGCGCGCCGCCGCTCACGCATGGCGCGGCCGGCTGGCAGATGAACGGCCACGCGTTCGAGCAGATCGACGCGTGGGGCATGCACTACGCGTCCGACGGCCGCGGGCATTCGCCGTATCTGCCGGTCGTCGACGGCAAGACGCTTGCGCATGTGCAGATGCCGACCACGCTGCCCACGCTCGACGAAGTGCTCGGCGTGAACGGCGTGGACGAACACAACGTGGCCGCGTTCATGCTGAAGCACACGGAAAACAATCCGCACGATCAGGTCTTCACGCTGCACGCGGAACTCGAAGGGCAAAAGCTCGCGCCGATCTTCGAACAGTTGCTGAACGGCTGGCGCGCGCAAGGCCATACGTTTGCGACCATGGGCGACTATTACGCGGCGCTGGACCGCGGCGCGCTGCCATCGTACCCTGTTACGTGGGGCGAAATTCCAGGGCGCTCCGGCGAGTTGATCGTCCAGCCGTGACGGGTCGGTCGGCACACTTCCAGTCGACGCAGCCTTCGTTGCCATCCGGTTGGTATTCGATTACAGACCGGCAGACTGCCCTGATGCCCAGCCGCCACGCGAGACTATGCGCGCACCGGTAGCCCCTCCCCCAAAAAGTTTCGATGCCAGGCCCGCGCCGCCCTAACGCGCACGCCGACCATAACAACCCGGAGAACCTCGTGCCCATCGCAGTCGATAAACCCATCCCCGACTTCACCGCTGCCGCTACCGGAGGCGAGATCACGCTGTCCGGCCTGCGGGGTAAGAAGGTGGTGCTGTACTTTTATCCGAAGGACAACACGCCGGGCTGCACGACCGAAGGTCTGCAGTTTCGCGATCTGTATCCGAAGTTCAAGAAGGCCGGCGCCGAAATTCTGGGCGTCTCGCGCGACAGCCTGCGCTCGCATGACAATTTCAAGGCGAAGCTCGAATTGCCCTTCCCCTTGATCTCGGACCCGGAAGAAAAACTGTGCGCGCTCTTCGGCGTCATCAAAATGAAGAAAATGTATGGCAAAGAAGTGCGGGGAATCGAGCGCTCCACGTTCCTCATCGACGCTGACGGCGTGCTGCGGCAGGAGTGGCGCGGCGTGAAAGTGCCGGGCCATGTCGACGAAATTCTGGAGGCTGTACAAGCGCTTTGAGGCGCGTTATATTGGGTTGCAATGAGTGCCTGTCCACCCCAAATATTTCGTCGCTGCGCAAGACTTGACGGTCATATCGCCGTCGTCGCCCTCATCGGGACTGGCGGAGTCGTCAGGCGCAACGCGAACACCGTAGGCGAGCCGCTTGCCCCGTACGACGGGGCGGCGGCTTTTTTAATTGCGCGCAGCCGTTCGTTCATTCGGCCACGCGTTTCCGTTAAGGAGCCGATCGAAGACCAGGCGAACCGGCATCTCTAGACCGAATGCGCGCCTCCGGGCGCAAACTGCGTGCGCAACATCGGCACCGGCAGAATGCGACAGGCGGCGCACGATATGCGACCCGATAATTTCGAGGGAAACCATGCCTTTGCCTACCCCCCCGAGCAAGCTCGGCAATCTCCTGCCCCCTGACGAATACAAGGCCAAGGCCGCCACGCCGGCGCGCTCCGCCGCGAAGAAACAGGCCGAGGGAGAATCCGCGGAGCCGGCCGACTACGGCCGCGCGAATGTCGCCACGCCCATGGCGCACGCCGCCAATGCCGCGACCACCTTGCGGCCGGTGCCGGCATCGTCGGCTGCCGCCACCGCGTCCGCCGCAGGCGAGGCCGCGCAGTCACGCGGCGCGTCGGGCTCCGGGCGCAAGACCCGGCAAACCGCCGCGCTGCTGCAGCCGGTTCCCGCAGCGCGTCCGCAGGCCGAGCCCGCTGTCGAGCCGTCCGCCGAACCGCAGCCGGCCATCGCGCGCAAGCCAGGCGCGAAGCAACCCGCCGCCAGCGCGCCCGCTGTCGCGCCAACCGCGCGCGGCACGAGCAAAAAACGCGGCACGGACGCCCAGTTGGTCGAGATGCAAAAGCTCTTCGTGCTCGACACCAACGTGCTGATGCACGATCCAAGCTGCCTGTTCCGTTTCGAGGAGCACGACGTCTATCTGCCGATGATGACGTTGGAGGAACTCGACAACCACAAGAAAGGCATGTCGGAAGTCGCGCGTAACGCCCGTCAGGTGAGCCGCACGCTCGACGCGCTGGTGGCGAACGCGGGCAACATGTCCGACGGCATTTCGCTCGCGCGGCTCGGCAGCCGCGAGGCTTCCGGGCGCCTCTACTTCCAGACGAAGCTGACGGCGATCGAACCGGTCGAGGGCTTGCCGGAAGGCAAGGCCGACAATCAGATTCTCGGCGTGGTGCGCGCGTTGCAGCGCGACCGGTCGGATCGCCAGGTCGTGCTGGTGTCGAAAGACATCAACATGCGCATCAAGGCGCATGCGCTCGGCTTGCCCGCTGAAGACTACTTCAACGACCAGGTGCTCGAGGACAGCGATCTGCTGTATTCGGGCATCCGCGCGCTGCCGCAGGACTTCTGGACCCGCCATGCGAAGGGCATGGAGAGCTGGCAGGACACCAAGACCGGCACCACGTATTACCGCGTGACCGGGCCGCTGTGTCCGTCGATGCTCGTCAACGAGTTCGTGTATCTCGAGCCGCAGAACGGCGAGCCGGCGTTTCATGCGCTCGTGCGCGAACTCAACGGCAAGACGGCGTTGCTGCAAACGCTGCGCGATTACGGCCATCACAAGAACAACGTGTGGGGCATCACCGCGCGCAACCGCGAGCAGAATTTCGCGCTGAACCTGTTGATGAATCCGGAGATCGACTTCGTCACGCTGCTCGGCCAGGCCGGCACCGGTAAGACGCTGGTGGCGCTCGCGGCGGGGCTCGCGCAGGTGCTTGACGACAAGCGCTACAACGAGATCATCGTGACGCGCGCGACCGTACCCGTCGGCGAGGACATCGGCTTCCTGCCCGGCACTGAAGAGGAAAAGATGCAGCCGTGGATGGGTGCATTCGACGACAACCTCGAAGTGCTGCAGAAAACCGACGACGCCGCGGGCGAATGGGGCCGCGCCGCGACCCAGGAACTGATCCGTTCGCGCCTGAAGATCAAGAGCATGAACTTCATGCGCGGCCGGACGTTCGTGGACAAGTATCTGATCATCGACGAGGCGCAAAACCTGACACCCAAGCAGATGAAGACGCTGGTCACGCGCGCCGGGCCGGGCACGAAGATCATTTGCCTCGGCAATATCGCGCAGATCGACACGCCTTATCTGACGGAAGGCAGTTCGGGTCTGACGTACGTGGTCGACCGTTTCAAGGGTTGGGCGCACAGCGGGCACGTGACGCTGGCGCGCGGCGAGCGTTCGCGCCTCGCCGACTACGCATCGGAAATCCTTTAAAGATCAACCGGCTGGCCGTCAGGCCGGTTACCGCTCAAGCCGCGCCCCGCTTTGCCGGGGCGCGGTTTTTTTATGGCTGCGGCGTCTTTGGCAGGCAACACTTAGCGTGTGAACTTCAAGTAATTTGTCAAGAATTCTTGCCGGTTGCGCGTTTCACCGGCTACCATCCGGACATCGTCCGCCTTTAAACGAGCGTTTACCGCCTTCCCTTTCATGCGCCGACTCGCCCTCTCGCTACTGACCGTCGTGCTGCTCGCCGCGTGTGCCGGCGCGCCGCAGAAGACGTCGTCGCGCGCGGGAAGCTCCGTCGTCGTCGCAAACGGGGCGTATCGGCCGCCGCCGCCGGGCTTTCCGAACTTCGTGGACCACAGCATCGGCCGCGAGGAGATTTCCATTCAGGCGATGAGCCTCGTCGGCGTGCCCTACCGCTGGGGCGGCAACACGCCCGATAGCGGTTTCGATTGCAGCGGCCTGGTTCGCTACGTGGTCGCGCGCGCGGCTTCGGTGAATTTGCCGCGCACGACCGCGGATATGAGCGGACGCGGCGAATCGGTCGAACCCGACGAGATAGCGCCGGGCGATCTGATCTTCTTCAACACGACTGGACGCCCGCACTCGCATGTGGGCATCTACGTGGGCAAGCTGCGCTTCGTGAATGCGCCGTCGACGGGCGGCACGGTGCGGCTCGACTACCTGACCAATCCGTACTGGGCAAAGCGCTTCGACGGCATCCGCCGTATGGCCGGCCCGGCCGCCAAGCCGGCGCCGTTCGACGCGCCGAGCTATCAGGCTGCGGCGCCGCAGCCTGAGCGCTCCGCTGCGACTGGCTACGGCAGCGATCAAGGCGGTGCCCGCGCGAGCGCCGCGAATACGCCGTCTGTGACGGCGAAGACGGGTTCGGACTACGCCGCCGATGCTGGGCTTTCGCAAACCACCACGGCTCGGGTTGCCGGACAACCGCGAGTGACATCGAACGCGACTGGCGATTCGGCCGCGCTCTCGACGGTCTCAACGGCAGCGACCCGCGCGCCGCAAGCCGATCCGTTCGAGCCGCCGCCGCCCGCGATGACCGCAGCGCAATTGCAGGCCCGCGCGGCCGGCGCCGTCTCGCCGACGCCGGTTGCGTCGACGCGGGCAAGCGCCTATGGCAGCAACAACGACAGCGGCGGCAGTGGAACGCCCGTTCAAGCGCAATCGACAGCCACAGCGCGCGCGATGCCGCAGACGGCGAGCGCCGCTACACCGGACGCCATCGATGCAGCCGCCGACGCTTTCGAACCGCCGCCACCGGCTTCGATCGCCGCCCGCCAGGCGCGCCTTGCGCAGCAGACTCAACAGACGGGGCAAGCCCAGCGCGCAGGTGAAGCACAGGCGGATGACGGCGCCGTGCAAATCATGCGCGCCTCGACGGCCTCGCGACCCACACCCGCTCCTTCGCAGACCAACGACGACCCGATCGCCCGTTTCGCCAACGGCAAGTTCTAGCGCAAAAGCGGCGAACCCAGCACGCGCCAACGCGCGCCCCCCTATACATGCTGGTTAGTTGCCTGGAGCACAAAGCATCCGCCATCTGCAGTACCGTCAATTTGCTTCGCAATGCTGATAAATACGCGAACTAAACGCGCACACATTGTCCCAGCGATGAATCGGATTCGTCCGATCGGCACGTCCAGAAACACCGCGCGCAGCCTGGCTCGGTCAGCACGCGGACGCCGCCGATCTGCTATCGTCATCGGTATTCTTCCGAAGCGGGTGACGACAATGGATCTCGGGCTGAAAGAAAAAGTGGTCTTGATTACGGGTGGCAGCAAGGGCATTGGCTTTGCGTGTGCCCGCGCGTTCGCGATCGAAGGTGCGAAGGTCGCGATCGTTTCGCGCGATCCCGCCAACCTGGCGCGCGCCTACGAGCAGCTGAAACAGGAAGGCTTGCACGTGCATCGCACGCGCGCCGATCTGCACGAACCGCACAGCGCCGCGGACATCGTCGAGGAAGTGACTACCGCCGTCGGCCCGATCGATGTGCTGGTCAACAGCGCCGGCGCGGCGCGCCGCTACGACCCCGAAACGCTCGATGCCGACGCGTTTCGCGCCACGATGGAAGCCAAGTATTTCCCGTACATCTACCCGCAACAGGAAGTGCTGCGCCGGATGGCGGAGCGCGCGAAAAGAGGCGATGGCGGCGACCCGGGGACGATCGTGAATATCATCGGCATGGGCGGCAAGATCGCGAGCGACATCCATATTGCCGGCGGCGCCGCAAATGCCGCGCTGATGCTCGCCACGGTCGGCCTCGCCCACTACTACGCGCGTTACGGCATCCGGATCAACGCGATCAATCCGGGCGCGACGCTGACCGAGCGCGTCGAGGAAGCGGTGCAGTTGGAGGCGACGCAGCAAGGCATCGGGAGCGCGGAAGCGCTGGCGCGCGGACAGGCGAAGGTGCCGCTCGGGCGCTATGCAAAACCGGAGGAAATCGCGGACGTCGCGCTATTTCTGGCGAGCCGCCGCGCGAGTTATGTGACGGGCGCGATCGTGCCGATGGATGGTGCGAGCGCGCCGTTGATATGAGGTGAGGCGTCGAGCCTGGCCGTTGAGCCTGGGCGTTGGGCTTGGCCCGTTCATCCGCCCGCGGCGGTAGAGCCGTTGACCTGCACCGCTGCCACGCTGTGTTACGCCTACCGTGTTACGCCTACCGGGCGGACGACAACAGCGTCCCCCGCCGGCAGGCCATGAAACTTACAGGAAATGGTGGCCGAGCCACCATGCGACGGCGGCGAGCGCCGCCGAAGCCGGGATCGTCAGAATCCAGGCCCACACGATGTTGCCGGCCACGCCCCAGCGCACCGCGCTCAGTTTCTGCGTTGCGCCGACGCCGACGATCGCGCCGGTGATCGTATGCGTGGTGGACACCGGAATACCGAGCCACGAGGCGGTGAACAGCGTAATTGCCCCGCCCGATTCCGCGCAAAAACCGCCAACCGGCTTCAGCTTCGTGATCTTCTGCCCCATGGTGCGGACGATTCGCCAGCCGCCGAACAACGTTCCTACGCCCATCGACAGATAGCAGCCGCCGATCACCCACAACGGCGGCGCATCGGCGAGCGACGATGCATAGCCCGTCGCGATCAGCAGCATCCAGATAATGCCGATGGTTTTTTGCGCGTCATTGCCGCCGTGCCCAAGACTGTACAAACCGGCGGACACCAGTTGCAGGCGGCGGAAGCGCCGGTCGACCTTGCTGGGCGGCGTGCGGAAATAGATCCACGACACGGCCAGCATGAAGAACGAGCCGAGCACGAAGCCGAGCAGCGGCGAGACCAGAATAAACGTCACGGTCTTCATGAGCCCGTCGAAATTCAGCGAGCCCCAGCCGGACTTGGCGAGCGCCGAGCCCACGAGCCCGCCGATCAGCGCGTGCGACGAACTCGACGGAATGCCGTAGTGCCACGTGATGACGTTCCACCCGATCGCGCCGACGAGCGCGCCGAAAATCACGTAGTGATCGACGATGGCCGGGTCGATCGTGCCCTTGCCGACCGTCGCGGCGACTTTCAGATGGAACACGAAATACGCGATGACGTTGAACGCCGCGGCGAACGCGACCGCCTGCTGCGGCTTCAGCACGCCGGTCGACACGACGGTGGCGATCGAATTCGCCGCGTCGTGAAAGCCGTTCATGAAGTCGAAAATCAGCGCGACGGCGACCAGGGCGGCGACCACCCAGATAGCGAGTTGTATCGATTGCATTATGCGTTTTCCAGCACGATGCCTTCAATGATGTTCGCTACGTCTTCACACTTGTCGGTGATCGTTTCGAGCAATTCGTAAATCGCCTTCAGCTTGATAAGCGTCTTGACGTTGTCCTCTTCGCGAAAGAGTTTCGACATGGCCGCGCGCAGCACGCGGTCCGCTTCGGATTCGAGCCGGTCGATTTCCTCGCACGCCTTCAGAATCTGGCTTGCCTGCTTCATGTCCGACAACAGTCTCACCGCGAACTGCACGCGCTCGGACGTCGCCGTGCAGATGTGCGCGAGCTGGCTCGCCTCGGACGTGACCGACTGCACGTCGTAAAGGGAAATGGCGGTGGCGACGTCCTCCATCAGATCGAGGATGTCGTCCATCGTGGTGATGAGCTTGTGGATTTCGTCGCGGTCGAGCGGCGTGATGAACGTCTTGTGCAGCAGGTCGATGGTTTCGTGCGTGAGCTTGTCGGCAGCCTTTTCGGCCTTTTGCACGTTTTGCTTGTGGGTTTCCGCGTCCTGCAGATTGTCGATCAGCAGTTCGAGTTCGCGGCTCGCCGAGACGATGCACTCTGCATGCGCGTTGAAAATATCAAAAAACTTGCCCTCGGTGGGCATGAATCGACCGAACATTGGGATCCCGAAAATTGGTCACATAATGGCTGACATAAAACCGCCATATTGTACCGTTGCAGGATCGATGTCGCACTTTGCAAAGCGCGGTTACAACAGCGCCATTGCTTCGGCGCTGCTTTTGGTCGCGGTTTTCGTGCTACGTCATCGATTCGCGGCTGCTCGCCGCTTTATTTGCCGTGCTACTCACCACGCTACTCGCCGTAAAAATTCTGCGCGCCGGCAAAGTTGTCGAACTTCGTGAATTGGCCGTGGAACGTGAGCCGAACCGGCCCGATCGGACCATTCCGCTGCTTGCCGATAATGATTTCCGCCGTGCCTTTGTCCGGACTGTCCGGGTTATACACTTCGTCGCGGTAAATGAAGAGGATCACGTCGGCGTCCTGTTCGATAGCGCCCGATTCGCGCAAGTCGGACATGATCGGCCGCTTGTTCGGACGCTGTTCGAGGCCGCGATTGAGCTGGGACAAAGCAATCACCGGTACGTCGAGTTCCTTCGCGAGACTCTTGAGCGAGCGCGAAATCTCCGAGATTTCGGTCGCGCGGTTTTCGCCGGACGACGACCCGCTCATCAGCTGCAAATAGTCGATGATGATGAGCCCGAGCTTGCCGCACTGGCGCGAAAGCCGCCGCGCGCGCGAGCGCAGTTCCATCGGGTTCAGACCACCGGTTTCGTCGATGAAAATCTGCGCCTCGCTCATTTTCTGCACGGCGTGCGTGAGCTTCGGCCAGTCCTCGTCGGTCAGGCGGCCCGTTCGCATGCGGTGCTGGTCGAGCCGGCCGACCGAGCCGAGCATACGCATGGTGAGCTGGGAGCCTGGCATTTCCATCGAGAACACGGCGACCGGCAGGCCGTATTCGACCGCGACGTATTCGCCGATATTCATCGAAAACGCCGTCTTACCCATCGACGGACGCCCTGCGACGATGATCAGCTCGCCGCCGTGCATGCCCGACGTCATGCGGTCAAGGTCGACGAAGCCCGTCGGCGTGCCCGTCACATCGCTCGGATTGGCCGTGTGGTAAAGCGTATCGATGCGCTCCACCACTTCGGTGAGCAGCGGCCCGATTTCGAGAAAACCCTGGGTGCCGCGCGCGCCGTCTTCGGCGATCGAAAACACCTTCGACTCCGCTTCGTCCAGCAGTTGCCGGACTTCCTTGCCTTGCGGGTTGAAGGCGTCTGCCGAGATTTCATCGGCAACCGAAACGAGCCGACGCAGCACCGCGCGATCGCGCACGATCTCGGCGTAGCGCCGGATATTCGCCGCGCTCGGCGTGTTTTGCGCAAGCGCATTCAGATAGGCAAGCCCGCCGACCTCTTCCGCCTTGCCCGAGGTGCCGAGCGCTTCGTACACGGTAATGACGTCGGCCGGACGCGTGGCCGCGATCAGCTTGCCGATGTGCTCGAAGATGATGCGGTGGTCGTAGCGGTAGAAATCGCTTTGCGACAGAAAGTCGGCGATGCGGTCCCACGCGGCGTTATCCAGCAGCAAGCCGCCCAGCACCGATTGCTCGGCCTCGATCGAATGCGGCGGGACTTTCAGCGACTCGAGTTGGGGATCTTTGGACGGTGCGTTCATGGAGAGGGATTATCGTGGAAATGAGGCGACCGCGGCCAGCAGGAAATCAATTTGACGCGCACAAAAAAACAGGGGCCGGTTGCCCGGCCCCTGCCTTTAGCCAGCAACTTCCTGGCCGATACTATCGGATGCTCGACGCAGCCGGTTTAAACGTGCTCGCCCAGCACCGACACCGTCACGTCCACAACCACGTCGGTGTGCAGCGAAACCTGGATCGGGTGGTCGCCCACCAGCTTCAGCGGGCCTTCCGGCAGACGCACTTGCGCCTTTTCCACTGCGAAGCCTTGCTTGCCCAGCGCTTCAGCGATGTCAGCGTTCGTCACCGAGCCGAACAGACGGCCGTCGACGCCGGCCTTCTGGCCGATCTGAACCGTCGAGCCAGCCAGCTTTTCGCCTTGAGCTTGAGCAGCAGCCAGCTTTTCAGCGGCGATCTTTTCGAGTTCGGCGCGGCGGACTTCGAATTCAGCCAGCGCTTCTTTCGTTGCACGGCGAGCCTGCTTGTTCGGGATCAGGAAGTTACGTGCGTAACCGTCCTTGACCTTCACGATGTCGCCCAGGTTGCCCAGATTGACGACTTTTTCCAGAAGAATGATTTGCATTCGGATGCTCCTTATCGCGTCGTCGGGTTAGGCCTTGTGCTGGTCGGTGTACGGCACGAGCGCGAGGAAACGCGCGCGCTTGATTGCCGTATCCAGCTGGCGTTGATAGTGCGACTTCGTACCCGTGAGACGCGCCGGCGTGATCTTGCCGTTTTCGCCGATGAAGTCCTTCAGCGTTTCGATGTCCTTGTAGTCGATGTACTCGACGCCAGCGGCCGTGAAACGGCAGAACTTCTTGCGCTTGAAGAGCGGATTTTGTTGCTGACGACGCTTGTCGAATTTCTTACCAGTCGGGCGGGGCATGTTCAGTCCTTTCCAATGTCCTGCAATGCTGTGATGTGAAATACCAGAGTTCTCGCGTTGCGGTGCTTTTTAGCCAGGAAGCCTGTGAAGAGCGTTTCGACGCCCATCGGACAGCTTTCCAGCTTACCGCTCGCCTCGCCTGCGGCTACTGCCTGCATGGTCAGTTCGACTTGCCGGGCAATCCCGGCTTCGACGACTTCCGTGCGGTGCTGCAACGTGCAGCCTGCAATCGGAACGCCGGCGGGTGTGTACCGCACCGGTTCGCGTTCGACGACGCTGGCCGTAAGTTGCAGCCGGTTCATGTAGCCTTTGGCAAGAGCGGCGCGCTGTGCTCTGGTAGCTTAAATTGGGTGTCTTAAGCCTGCGCTTCGGACGGTTGCGTAGCAGCCGACTTCTTGGCTTCTTCGCGCTGCACTTCCTTCATCATCGGCGACGGGCCGGTTTCGGCCTTCTTCATCTTGACGATGAGGTGACGCAGAACTGCGTCGTTGAACTTGAACGCGTGTTCCAGCTCGTCGAGCGTGGTCTGGTCGCATTCGATGTTCATGCAGACGTAGTGAGCCTTCGCGAGTTTCTCGATCATGTAGGCCAGTTGGCGACGGCCCCAGTCTTCGATACGGTGGATCTGGCCACCGTGCGAGGTGATCGTGCTCTTGTAACGCTCGATCATGGCGGGCACCTGCTCGCTCTGATCGGGATGCACGATAAAGACGATTTCATAATGACGCATACACACTCCTTGTGCTGACTTATGGATAGAAGCCACCCGGGCGTCGAACCGGTGTGGCAAGTGAGAAGCCGAAGATTGTAGCCCGATTGGGGCCGGGTTGCAAGGCATCGAACCGCGCCAGCACGCGGTTCGGGCGTGTTTTCAGGCATTTAGCGAACGCGCCCCGGTGCGGGCGCCGGCTTGCCGCGCCGGCTCAACCGCTCTCGGTGCGCGCGCTGCCGGCCGCCAAGCGCGCCTTCAACGCCGTTTCGAGACCGCTCAGCGCGTCGGGCGCGGCGTCCGTGATCGCCCACCAGGTCATGCCCTCGGCGTCCCAATGAGCGAGCGAATAGCCTTCGCGGGCAAGCGTGGCCGGCGCGCCGCCGTCCGTGCCGCCCGTCTGCGGGAACACGTAGACGTCGATCACGTGCTTGCGGTAACGGTAGACCAGCACGGCGACCCGTCGATGCGCGAGGTAATCGAGCCGCCCGCCTTCCAGCGCGAACCCGCTCGCCGCGAGATCCTCGACCGGCGGCGAATAATCCAGCCGGCCGTTGAACCAGGGCTTGACGGTATGCCGGTCCGTCGAAATCACGTCGATGTCGCGACCCGACACCTGAGCGCGCACGTGGCTCGCCACGAGTTCGTCGGCGAATGGCGCGAAGTCCGCGGGACGGCGCAGGTTGAGCGTCACTGTGACGGCCAGCGCGCCGAAGGCGACGACGAGCGGCAGGAGCCAGCCGGACGCGAACGGCGCTGCCACGCCACGAGGCGTCGCCGGGCGGCTCGCCGCGCCCCATGCGCCATGTCCACCCTCGGCGGAACGCCCGCCGAACCATCTGTCGATCCGATCGCGCAAACCATCGCCTAGCCTGCGCGGCCGCTCGCCGCCCAACGGCTGCGGCGCCGGCGCGCGCCCCGCCTGCTCCGCCTCAGCGCCCACACCCCGCGCTCCAGCGTCTTCCGCGCCGCTTTGCGTCTCCGGCAAGCCCGCCAGAATGCGCGAGCGCAACGACTGCGGCGCGCGATGATAAGGCGCCGTGCGCAGCGCGTGGCTCATCGTCCGGAGGTTCTCGCTTTCGCGCCGGCAAGCCTCGCAGCTCTCGATATGCTGCTGGACGCGCCGTGCATCTGGCGCGGGCAATTCGCGATCGGCGTTCGCATCGAGGAGCGGCCGCGCTTCGTTACAGTCCATCTGGCGTCTCCTGAGCGTTGCCGGCGGACGCGCCGCCGCGTTTGTTGAGCGATCTGCCGTTGGCGACGGCCCGAAGCGGCGTCACCGACGCGCTCGGCGCGCCCGCCGCATCGCGCGGCTCGCCGAGGAGCGCCGCGAGCTTGCGCCGCCCGCGCGCGAGCCGCGACATCACCGTGCCGATCGGCACATCGGCGACCTGAGCGATCTCGCGATAACCCATCTCTTCCAGTTCACGCAGAATCAGCACCTCGCGATACTCGACCGGCAGCAGCGCGAGCGCCTCGTGCACGCGCCTCGCGTCCTCGTCGCGGATCAGGAGCGCCTGCGGATCGGCGCCGCCCGCGCTCCACCCCTCGAACGTGGCGTCGTCCATCGTGTCGTCGAACTCCACTGTTTCATGCGACGACGCGCGCCGCCGCCACTCGGTGTACCAGGTACGGCGCACGATCGCGAGCAGCCACGGCCGCGCCGAATCGCCGCGAAACGTGTCGAAAAAGCGGAACGCGCGCATGAAGGCTTCCTGCACGACGTCGTCGGCATCGTTCGGATTGCCGCACAGCCAGCGCGCGAGGTTGTACGCGGCGTCGAGATGCGGTAGCGCGAGCTGCTGGAAACGGCGGCTGCGCGCGGCATCGGTCTCGCCATTCGCGCGGGCAGCGTCTGAATCGGCGTCTGAATCGGCGTCTGAATCGATCTGGACCACCTCGGCCCTCCAGGGCATGTGCGGCTATGCGGTGCGGTTCGTCGTCAAGCTTCACATCGCATAACCGGCCATGCGCCGAGTTTATTCCCGCTGCGGCGCGCCGCTGACAAAAAACCGCGGCAGAACCTGAAACAGCGCTAATACGCGGGCCGGTTCCAGTAGTCGTCGCTCGCGTAAATCTCCTTCAGATAATCGATGAAATAGCGCACCTTGGCCGGCACGTAGCGCTGTTGCGGGTAGACCGCGAGGATGTCGTAGTCGGGCAGCGCGAATTCGTCGAGCACCGTTTCGAGTTCGCCGCGCGCGAGCTGCTGCTGGATTTCCCACGTGGAACGCCAGCCGAGGCCGAGCCCTTCGGACACCCAGCGGTGCAGCAGTTCGCCGTCGTTGCAGTCGAGCGTGCCTCCCACGCGCACCGTGACGAGCTTGCCGTTGCGGCGGAAATACCAGCCGCGGTTCTGCCCGCCTTGCAGATTGAACGCGAGGCAGTTGTGGCGCGGCAGATCTTCGAGCGTTTTCGGCTTGCCGTGCTGCCGGAAATACTCGGGCGTGCCGCAGACCACGCGCCGGTTCGACGCCAGTTTCACCGCGACGAAGTTCGGATCGACCGCGCCGCCGATGCGGATCGACAGGTCGTAACCCTCGCGCACCAGGTCCACCACACGGTCGGTCAGGTTGAACGACACCTGCAATTCGGGCTTGTCGGCGACAAACGCGGGCGCGAGCGGCGCGACATGCTTGCGGCCGAACGCGGCCGGCGCCGACACGATCAGGTGGCCGTTCACCGCCCGCCGCCCCGCGCTCAGTTCGTTTTCCGCCTGATCCCACTCGGTCAGAAGACCGCGGCAGCGCTCGAGAAACGCGGCGCCGTCTTCGCTGACGACGAGCCGCCGCGTCGAGCGGTACATCAGCTTCACGCCGAGGCGCTTTTCGAGCGCGTCGATGCGCCGCCCGAGAATCACCGGCGAGACGCCCTCTTCCAGCGCGGCGGCCGCGAGGCTGCCTGCGTCCGCGACACGCACAAACGTTTCGATCTGCTTGAAGCGGTCCATGTCTGTCTCCTCACGCCTTTTTTGCCCGCGTCGCCCCGCCCTCCGGCATTCCATACTTTTTGTTTCGAAATAAGCGACGCGGACTGATCTTATCAAACCTTTAGGTCGAGCCTAAAGTGCGTTCAACAGCCTTAATCGCCAATTCCCAGGACATTCAGGAGACATTCATGGCCAAGATGAGAGCCGTCGACGCCGCCGTGCTGGTGCTCGAAAAAGAAGGTATCGACACCGCGTTCGGCGTGCCGGGCGCCGCCATCAACCCGTTCTACTCGGCGATGCGCAAGGCCGGCAACATCAGCCACGTGCTCGCGCGTCACGTCGAGGGCGCGTCGCACATGGCCGAAGGCTATACGCGGGCGCAGCCCGGCAACATCGGCGTGTGTATCGGCACGTCCGGTCCCGCCGGCACCGACATGATCACCGGTCTCTACTCCGCCCAGGCCGACTCGATTCCTATTCTGGCCATCACGGGCCAGGCGCCGCGCGCGCGTCTCTACAAGGAAGACTTCCAGGCCGTCGACATCGAGTCGATCGCCAAGCCCGTCACCAAGTGGGCGGTGACGGTGCGCGAGCCGGCGCTCGTGCCGCGCGTGTTCCAGCAGGCATTCCATCTGATGCGCTCGGGCCGCCCCGGTCCGGTGCTGGTCGATCTGCCGATCGACGTGCAGCTCGCCGAAATCGAATTCGATATCGACACCTACGAACCGCTGCCGGTCTACAAGCCGAAGGCGACGCGCAAGCAGATCGAGGCCGCGCTCACGCTGCTCAACGATTCCGAGAAGCCGCTGATCGTCTCCGGCGGCGGCGTGCTGAACGCAGCCGCCGAGGACCTGCTCGTGAAGTTCGCGGAAACCGTCGGCGTGCCGGTGATCCCGACGCTGATGTCGTGGGGCGCGATTCCCGACGACCATCCGCTGATGGCCGGCATGGTCGGTCTGCAGACCTCGCACCGCTACGGCAACGCGACGATGCTCGCGTCCGACTTCGTGCTCGGCATCGGCAACCGCTGGGCGAACCGTCACACGGGCAGCATCGATGTCTACACGAAGGGCCGCAAGTTCGTGCACGTCGATATCGAGCCGACGCAAATCGGCCGCGTGTTCGGTCCGGACCTCGGCATCGTGTCGGATGCGAAGGCGGCGCTCGAACTGTTCGTCGAAGTGGCCAGCGAATGGAAGGCCGCGGGCAAGCTGAAGGACCGCAGCGCGTGGGTCGCCGATTGCCAGCAGCGCAAGCAGACCATGCATCGCAAGACGCACTTCGACAACGTGCCGATGAAGCCGCAGCGCGTCTACGAAGAGATGAACCAGGTGTTCGGCCGCGACACCTGCTACGTGAGCACGATCGGTCTCTCGCAGATCGCCGGCGCACAATTCCTGCACGTCTACAAGGCGCGCAACTGGATCAACTGCGGCCAGGCGGGCCCGCTCGGTTGGACGATTCCGGCCGCCCTCGGCGTGCGCGCAGCCGATCCGCAACGGCCGATCGTCGCGCTCTCCGGCGACTACGACTTCCAGTTCATGATCGAAGAACTCGCCGCCGGCGCGCAGTTCAAGCTGCCGTACGTGCATGTGGTCGTGAACAACTCGTACCTCGGCCTGATCCGCCAGGCGCAGCGCGCGTTCGACATGGACTTCTGCGTGCAGCTCGGCTTCGAGAACATCAACTCGCCGGAAATGAACGGCTACGGCGTGGATCACGTCGCGGTGGCCGAAGGTCTCGGCTGCAAGGCGATTCGCGTGTTCAAGCCGGAGGAGCTCAAGCCGGCGCTGCAAAAAGCGCAGTCGATGCTCTCCGAGTTCAACGTGCCGGTCATCGTCGAAGTGATTCTCGAGCGCGTGACCAATATTTCGATGGGCGCCGAGATCGACGCGATCAACGAGTTCGAGGAACTGGCCACGACGCGCGAGGACGCGCCCACCGCAATCAGCATCGCCGACTGACATCGCAAGACATCACCGGTTCGATCATGCAGGCGCGATGCGCGGCCGCGTTGCGCCTGCATGACGATCCACTCCACTGACCGACCAGCGAGACCTACGCACCATGCCGAAATTCGCAGCGAATCTCACGATGCTTTTCAACGAAGTCCCGTTCCTCGACCGCTTTGCGGCGGCGGCGGACGCGGGCTTTCACGCCGTCGAATTCCTGTTTCCGTATCCGTATGCGATCGCCGAGCTGAGCGAGCGTCTTCAGCAGAACCGGCTCAAGCTCGTGCTCCACAACCTGCCTGCGGGCAACTGGGAAGCCGGCGAGCGCGGCATTGCGTGCCTGCCCGATCGCGTGAGCGAATTCCAGGAAGGCGTGGGCCGCGCGATCGAATATGCGAGCGCGCTGAAGGTGCCGCAACTGAACTGCCTCGTCGGCATTCCCGGCGCGGGCATCGATGCCGACAAGGCGCGCTCGACCATCGTCGATAACCTGCGTTTCGCGGCCGGCGAACTGAAGAAAGCGGGCATCCGGCTGCTCGTCGAACCGTGCAACTCGTACGACATTCCGGGCTTCGCGCTGAACCGCTCGAGCGAAGGTCTTGACGTGATTCGCGCGGTCGGCTCGGACAACCTGTTCCTGCAATACGACATCTATCACATGCAACGGATGGAAGGCGAACTCGCGGCCACGATCAAAAAGAATCTGCCGCACATCGCGCACATCCAGCTCGCCGACAACCCGGGGCGCAACGAACCCGGCACCGGCGAAATCAACTACCCGTTCCTGTTCGATCTGCTCGACTCGATCGGCTACGACGGCTGGATCGGCTGCGAATACAAGCCGCGCACCACCACCACGGCCGGCCTCGTCTGGGTGCAGAGCGTGGCCGGGCAAACGCGCGGCGCCGCGCACGCGGCAGCGTGAGCCAGGCGCGATTCATCTTCACCGCATTGCTCGAACCGGGCGCAGCGCGCCTTTGAAGCACGTCCCCTCGCGGGCGCGCAAACAACACTGGAAACACTGGAGATTCAGACACATGGCAAAGATCGGTTTCATCGGGCTCGGCATCATGGGCGCGCATATGGCGCGCAACCTTCTCAAGGGCGGTCACACGCTGTTCGTGAACGGCGCGTATCCGGTGCCGGAAGACCTGGGCAAGAGCACGAACGTGGTGGCCGATTCCACCGCCGTCGCGCAAGCCGCCGACATCGTCATCATCATGGTGCCCGACACGCCTGACGTTGCTAACGTGCTGTTCGCCGACGACGGCGTCGCCGCCGGTCTGACAGCGGGCAAGCTCGTGATCGACATGAGCTCGATCTCGCCGCTCGACACGCAGGCGTTCGCGAAGAAGATCAATGCGCTCGGCGTCGACTATCTGGATGCGCCGGTGTCCGGCGGCGAGGTCGGCGCACGCGAGGCCACGCTCACGATCATGGTTGGCGGCCCTGAAAAAGCGTTCGCGCAGGCCAAGCCGCTCTTTGAACTGATGGGCAAGAACATCTCGCTGATCGGCGATAACGGCGCGGGTCAAACGTGCAAGGTCGCGAACCAGATCATCGTCGCGTTGAACATCGAGGCCGTGGCCGAAGCGCTGCTGTTCGCGTCGCGCTCGGGCGCCGACCCGGAACGTGTACGCAAGGCATTGATGGGCGGCTTCGCTTCGTCGCGCATTCTCGAAGTACATGGCGAGCGCATGACGAAGCGCACGTTCAATCCGGGCTTCAGGATTGAACTGCATCAAAAGGATCTGAACCTCGCACTCGACGGCGCACGCAAGCTAGGCATCGCGCTGCCGCATACCGCAAGCGCGCAGCAACTGTTCAGCGTGTGCGCAGCGAACGGCGGCAAGGCGTGGGATCACTCGGCGATGGTTCGCGCGCTCGAGATCATGGCCAACTATGAAGTCGCGCAGGCGCCGGATAGCGAGGCGAAAGCGGCCTGATGTCGCAAGGTTGCTTCGCGGCTTGCGGAGCGCAGTAACACGATTGCCGCCGACGCCGCTTCCTTCGGCACGTCACGGCAATCCAATGTGGGGCGCCTGTTCCGTCGCGCGGCATCGCGGCGGAGCGGGCAAATCGAGCCGCTCTGGGCTGAGAGCGGCAAAGTGGGGTCCGCAGCGGCACCCGGCGGCGCCGGGGAAGCCTTGGTCGGTCAGACGTCGTCGTCGGGTGTCCGGCTGTCGGATTCATCGTTATGCGCTTTCCGCCAATCTCTCGCAGCAGGTGCGCCATGCGCGCCGCCTGCCAGCGCCTGTCTTTGCAGATTCCCTCGCACGTTGGCTCGCAAGTCCGCTTGCATTTGCTTGCAACTCCGCGTCCGCGGCACGACCTTTTTTGACACTTCGGTCCGCGCTTTTCTCCTACACTCCCTGAGTCTGGTTGCGGCGTATCGGCGATCACGTACGGCTTGCCGATCATTGCGGCGCATGTGCCCTGCTTCGTTCGCCCGAGTCGAAACGACTTGCAACGACTCGCAACCAGTGTTCAACCCGTGAGCGGTATGTGCTTGCGCCGGTAACCCATCTGCAAAGGATTCAGAATGAGCATCTTTGGTGACATCGTGAACAAGCTCTTCGGCAAAGCGAAGCCCGACCAGCCCGCACCGGCAGTCGAGCCGACACCGGACCCGGCAGCGGCGCAAGCTGCCGCACCGCAGGCTGCACCGGCGCCCGCGCCGCTGGCCGATGTGGACGTCGCTGCCGTGATGGACCAGTTCGTCAGCGAGAGCGGTCAAACGTTGAACTGGCGCACGTCGATCGTCGACACGCTGAAGGCGCTCGGCGTGGACAGCAGCCTCGAGCATCGCAAGGAACTCGCACGCGAACTGAAGTACAGCGGCGACACGAACGATTCGGCGAGCATGAATGTCTGGCTGCACAAGCAGGTAATGCAAGCGCTGGCGGCGAACGGCGGCAAGTTGCCCGCGGATCTGGCGGACTGACGTCCATCGCGACAAACGTCAAGCTCAAACGATAACGCGGCGCCAGGTCGATGACCTGAGCGCCGCGTTGTCATTTGACGTTCATCTGCGGGACACGTTTCCGACTTTGAATCGGGCCGCTCGCGCGAGGTCGATCAGTACGTATCGAACGCCTTTTGCAGTGCAACCGGCCCCGCGCCGCCCGCGGCCAACGCGAGCATCAACAGCACGCGCGCCTTGTACGGATTGAGCGAGCCGGCGCTGACGAAACCGAGTGCATCGTCGGCGGCTGCGCCGTTGCGCATCACATGTCCCGAACCCACGCGCGACGAACGCACGACGGCGACGCCCTGCGACGCTGCATCGGCGAGTGCCTGCGCAAGCGACGCGTGAATCGAACCGTTGCCCGTGCCCGCCACCACGATGCCGCGCACGCCGGCTGTCACGAATGCATCGACGGCGATACGCGATACGCCCGCATAGCTCGCGACGATCTCCACATGCGGCCAGTTCGCGCCGATCACGAACTCGGTCGCGCGTGTATGCGGACGCACGACGCTGCGCTGAAACTCGACGCGCCCGTCCTGCACCCAGCCCAGCGCGCCAATTTCCGGCGACTGGAACGCATCGACGGCATAGGTGCTCGTCTTGACCACGTCGCGCGCGCTGTGAATCCTGTTGTTGAACGCGACGAGTACGCCCTGCCCGCGTGCGGCCGGATTCGCTGCAACGGTGACCGCATTCAGCAGATTGAGCGGACCGTCCGCCGACAACGCCGACGCCGGACGCATCGCGGCGGTCAGCACGACCGGCTTATCCGACTTGACGGTCAGATGCAGCAGATAGGCGGTTTCCTCGAGCGTGTCCGTGCCGTGCGTGATGACGACGCCGTCAATGTCGTCGGCGGCAAGCAGCGTGTTGATGCGTTGCGCGAGCGTGGTCCATAGCGGCATCGCCATGTCCTTGCTGTCGATGCTCGCAATCTGCTCTGGCGCGATGCGCGCCACCGTCGACAACGCCGGCACCACGGAGAGCAATTGTTCGACGCCGACCACGCCGGCCTGATAGCCGGAAGTGTTGGTGGCGTCCGCGGCGGCGCCGGCAATCGTGCCGCCGGTCGCCAGCACGGCGATGCGCGGCAGCGGCGCCGCAGCGCTTGATGAAGAGGAGGAAGTCAGTGTGTTCATGGCGGCGATTGTAAGCGATGATGCGCCGCCCTCTCGCGCCGTTGAAGTCCTCACAAACCCTTTGATCGCTTAAGCGGATCGTTTAAGCAGATCGCTTAAACAATCGCGCGCTCACACCGCCTCGCGCAATTGCACGGCGATTTCCGCCTCCGTCAATTGTGGCGCGAACATCTCGATCAGCCGGTACGCGTACGCGCGCAGGAACGCGCCCTTGCGCAAGCCAACGCGCGTCGTGCTTGCTTCGAACAGATGCTGCGTGTCGAGCGCGACCAGTTCCGTGTCCCGCTTCGGGTCATAGGCCATTGCGGCCACCACGCCGATGCCCATGCCGAGTTCGACGTAGGTCTTGATCACGTCGGCGTCGATCGCGGTCAGCACCACGTCGGGCAGCGCGCCCGCTTTCGCGAACGCCTGGTCGATATGCGAGCGGCCCGTGAAGTCCTGGTCATACGTGACGATCGGGAATTCGGCGATTTCGTCGAGCGTCAGATTCGGGCGGCCGACGAGCGGATGATCCTTCGGCACGACCACGACGTGATGCCACGAATAGCACGGGAACGTGACGATGTCCGGGAAACGGTCGAGCGCCTCGGTCGAGATGCCGATGTCCGCCTCGCCGTTGATGATCATCTGCGCGATCTGCTGCGGGCTGCCCTGACGCAGCGCGAGATGCACCTTCGGGAACACCTCGGTGAACTGGCGAATCACTTTCGGCAACGCGTAGCGCGCCTGCGTGTGGGTGGTCGCGACCACGAGGTGGCCGCTGTCCTGATCCGCGAACTGGCGCGCCACGCGGCGCAGATTCTCCGCGTCGAGCAGCATCCGCTCGATCAGTTGATGCACCGCCTTGCCAGGTTCCGTCAGGCCGGTGAGCCGCTTGCCGCGTCGAATGAAGATGTCGACGCCGAGTTCGTCTTCCAGATCCTTGATCTGTTTCGATACGCCCGACTGCGACGTGTACAGCACGTTCGCCACTTCGGTCAGGTTCATGTTCTGACGCACGGCCTCGCGCACGAAGCGCAGTTGCTGGAAGTTCATGTTGAAGTGTCCGGTTCAGCGAAAGTTGAATTATTGGAGTGGGTCGCGTTGGATCGAATCGGGTTGCGCGTGGGTGCTCGCGCGCTCATTGCGCCGGAAACACGCGCAGCGCGCGCGGCACGGCCGTCACGCCGTCGCCGACCGCGAGTTGCAGCTCGCGCCATGATTCGCGATCGAGTTCGGCTTCGAGCAGATTGCCTTCGCGGCCCGCGAGTTCCACTCGCACCGAGCCGCCCAGCGTCACGACACGCCGCACATCGACGACGATACCTTCGCGGTGCCCCGCCGACTGCGGATACAACTGCAGATCGTGCGGACGCACATAGGCGAAAGCCGGACCGCTGAAGTCGGTGCCGATCGCAACCGGCAACGCCGCGCCGTCCACCACGAAACCGCTTGCGTCGACCTTGCCGTGCAGCCGGTTGGCCGCGCCGAGAAACTCATAGACGAACGACGTTTGCGGATGGTCGTACACGTCTTGCGGACTGCCGACCTGCTCCACGTGTCCATGATTCAGCACGACTATGCGGTCCGCCACTTCGAGCGCCTCTTCCTGATCGTGCGTGACGAAGATCGTGGAGATATGCAGGTCGTCATGCAAACGCCGCAGCCAGCTACGCAGTTCCTTGCGCACCTTGGCGTCGAGCGCGCCGAACGGTTCGTCGAGCAGCAGCACTTTCGGTTCGACGGCAAGTGCGCGAGCAAGCGCGATGCGCTGCCGCTGCCCGCCCGACAGCTCCGACGGATAGCGTTGCGCGAGCCAGTCGAGTTGCACGAGCTTCAGCAGCTCATGCACCTTTTCGCGGATCACCGCTTCCGAAGGCCGCTCTTTCCTCGGCTTCACGCGCAGCCCGAACGCCACGTTCTCGAACACCGTCATGTGACGGAACAGCGCGTAATGCTGGAACACGAAGCCCACTTCGCGCTCGCGTGCGCCGACCGTGGCGACGTCCTGGCCTTGCAGTTCGACCTGGCCGCCATCCGCGTATTCGAGGCCGGCGATCACGCGCAGCAAGGTGGTCTTGCCACAACCCGAGGGCCCGAGCAGCGCAACCAGTTCGCCCGGCGGAAAATCGAGCGAGACGTTATCGAGCGCGACGAAATCGCCGAAGCGCTTTTGCAGGTTACGTACGGTGATACCCATTACAGCTCTCCTTGCTTGAGCGGGTGTTGCTGCGAGACTGATGTTTTGAGCGGCCTGGAGCCAGACGACGAGGCCGCCGACGCTGCGGACGACGACGCGGACAGCGCCGACGGCAGCGTGACAGGACCAGCATGTGCGGGCACGTCGCGCACGTCCGACAATTCCGCCGACATATGACGCTCGGCGAGCAGCTTGAGCGCGAGCGTCACGAGCGCGAGCAACGCCAGCACCGACGCCACGGCAAACGCCGCCGAGAAGTTGTATTCGTTGTAGAGAATTTCGACGTGCAGCGGCATCGTGTCGGTCTGCCCGCGAATGTGGCCCGACACCACCGACACCGCGCCGAATTCGCCCATCGCCCGCGCGTTGCACAGAATCACGCCGTACAGCAGGCCCCATTTCACATTGGGCAGCGTGACGCGGCGGAAAATCTGCCAGCCGGACGCGCCGAGCACATGCGCGGCTTCTTCCTCGTCGTTGCCTTGCGCCTGCATCAGCGGAATCAATTCGCGCGCGACGAACGGGAACGTGACGAAGATCGTCGCGAGCACGATGCCCGGCACCGCGAAAATGATCTGTATGTTGTGCGCCTGCAGCCACGGACCGAACCATCCCTGCGCGCCGAACATCAACACGTAGATGAGACCCGAGATCACCGGCGACACGGAAAACGGCAAATCGATCAGCGTGGTCAGCAGCGCCTTGCCGCGAAACTCGAACTTCGCGATGCACCACGAGGCCGCGAGGCCGAACACGAGATTGAGCGGCACCGCGATCGCCGCGGTAATCGCCGTGAGCTTGATGGCGGCGAGCGCATCCGGGTCCGCGAGCGACTCCAGATAGAAGCCGAGCCCCTTGCTCAACGCCTGATAAAACACCGCGACGAGCGGCACGACGAGAAAGAGCGCGAGAAACAGCAGCGCGATGCCAATGAGAATCCAGCGCACCACGGGCGGCTCGGTCACCGGATCGGGCCGGCGCGCTGCATTCAGCGGCGCGCGCGTAGGCGCGGCGTGCGCGTCAACACTGTTGGCGCCGTCGCCAGGCTTGAGGCTATCGACAGACTGGCGGCTCATTGCACACCTCCGCCGATCGCCGCGACGCTCGTCACGCTCGCTGCGGGCGCAGGACCGGAACCGCCGCGGCTCGTGCGCCGCTGCAAGTACCACTGCAACGTGTTGATGAAAAGCAGCATCAGGAACGAGACGACGAGCATCACCACGGCAAGCGCGGTCGCACCGGCGTAGTCGTATTGCTCGAGCTTCGTGATGATGAGAAGCGACGTGATCTCCGACTTCATCGGCACATTCCCGGCGATGAAGATGACCGAGCCGTATTCGCCGAGCGCACGCGCGAACGCGAGCGCGAAGCCCGTCAGCAACGCCGGGAAAACCGCCGGCAGCACGACGCGGCGAAACGTCAGCCAGCGCGACGCGCCGAGGCAGGCGGCGGCCTCTTCCTGTTCGCGCTCGAACTCCTCGAGCACCGGCTGCACCGTGCGCACGACGAACGGCAAGCCGATGAACGTCAGCGCAACCAGCACGCCCACCGGCGTAAAGGCCACCTTCAGGCCGAGCGGCTCGAGAAACTGTCCGATCCAGCCGTTGCCCGCATAAACGGCCGCGAGCGAAATGCCGGCCACCGACGTCGGCAGCGCGAACGGCAGATCGACCACCGCGTCGACGATGCGCTTGAACGGAAACGTGTAGCGCACCAGCACCCACGCGACCAGAAAGCCGAACACCGCGTTGATCAGCGCGCCGCCGAGCGCGGAAAAAAACGTCAGCCGGTATGAAGCGAGCACGCGCGGCGAGCTGACCGCGCGCACGAACTGGCTCCAGTCGAGGGTCGCCGTTTTCAGAAAAGTCGCCGCGAGCGGAATGAGCACCACGAGGCTCAGATAAGCCACCGTGATGCCGAGGGTCAGGCCAAAACCGGGCAACGCGCTCGGCTTTCGGAAGGTCAACGTCGTCATGCTCGTACTCTTTCAGTTGATGCTCGTGTTGCAGGCCTCGGCGTCCCGATCGGCCAAAAGCGCGCCCGCGGCGCGCTCCTTCACGACGCCTGACGGCGCGTCGCGTTTGCCCTGTCCGCGCCGGGTTGCGGCGCGGACCTGGACGATGCTACTTACTGCGGCTGATAGATCGAATCGAACACGCCGCCGTCGGCAAAGTGCGTCTTTTGCGCGTTGGTCCAGCCGCCGAACGAATCGTCGACCGTGTAGAGCTTCAGCTTCGGAAACTTCGCGGTCAACTCGGCCGGCACCTTGTTCGAACGCGGACGGTAGAAGTTCTTCGCGGCGATTTCCTGCCCTTCCTGGCTGTACAGGAAGTTTAGATACGCCTCGGCGAGCTTGCGCGTGCCGTGCTTGTCGACGACCTTGTCCACCACCGCGACCGGCGGCTCGGCCAGAATACTCACCGACGGCACGACGATTTCGAACTTGTCCGTGCCGAATTCCTTGATCGACAGGAACGCCTCGTTTTCCCACGCGATCAGCACGTCTCCGATCCCGCGTTGCACGAAGCTGGTGGTCGCGCCGCGCGCGCCCGAATCGAGCACGCCCGCATTCTTGTAGAGCTTGCCGACGAATTCCTTGGCCTTCTGGTCGTTGCCGCCCGGCTGATGCGCGGCGTACGCCCACGCGGCCAGGTAGTTCCAGCGCGCGCCGCCCGAGGTCTTCGGATTCGGCGTCACGATCGACACGCCCGGCTTCGTCAGATCGTCCCAATCCTTAATGTGCTTGGGGTTGCCCTTGCGCACCAGGAACACGATCGTCGACGTATAAGGCGACGCGTTGTCGGGCAGGCGCTTCTGCCAGTTCTTGTCGATCAAGCCCTTGTTGGCGAGCGCGTCGATGTCGTAGGCGAGCGCAAGCGTCACGACGTCGGCCTGCAGGCCGTCGAGCACCGAGCGAGCCTGCGCGCCCGAGCCGCCATGCGACTGCTTGAACGTGACGGTTTCGCCGGTCTTCGCCTTCCACTCCTTGCCGAACGCCTGGTTCACGTCCTGATAGAGCTCGCGGGTCGGGTCGTAGGAAACGTTCAGCAGCGTGTTGTCGGCGGCTTGCGCCTGGCCGATTGTGCCGATCACGCCGAGCGCGGCCGCCGCGCCGAATGCGAGCGCGGCGATGAGCGTGCGCGCCTTATGGGTTGTCCGTGCCCGCCCCGTGTTGCGATGATTCATGTCCTGTTCTCCGCGTGTTGGTCCGCTAAAGCTGCGAGTGGTGTTGTTTTGCGTCGGGTCACGTGCACATGAGCGCGACTGGAGGCCAGTCTATCGAAGGGCTTTCATCATTAAAAATAATGTTTCCTCATTTTTTAATACGCAAAAGTGGTAATGACAGCCAGCCAAGGCGTTGCGGCACTCAAACCGATGTTTTGACGTCGATTGACGACGTTGCAGCGCGGTGCTTGAGCGCGAACTTAAAGTAAAGCTTGAATTGCGCCGAATACTGTATAAAAATACAGTCACCTGTTCATACATACAGTGGCGCCATGACAAAACTCACCGCACGACAGCAGCAGGTTTTCGATCTGATCCGCCGGGCGATCGAACGCACCGGCTTTCCGCCCACCCGCGCGGAGATCGCCGCCGAGCTGGGCTTCAGCTCAGCCAATTCGGCCGAAGAGCATTTGCGGGCGCTTGCCCGCAAGGGCGTGATCGAACTCGCCGCCGGCGCGTCGCGCGGCATCCGTCTGCTGCCCAGCCAGGACTTCGGGCAGGACGGCACGCAGCATCAGTTCACGCTGCCGCATCCGAGCATCATGCAACTGTCGCTGCCGCTCATCGGGCGGGTCGCGGCCGGTAGCCCGATCCTCGCGCAGGAACATATCGCGCAGCACTATGCGTGCGACCCGGCGCTGTTCTCGAGCAAGCCCGACTACCTGCTGAAGGTGCGCGGCCTGTCCATGCGCGACGCGGGCATCTTCGACGGCGATCTGCTCGCCGTGCAGAAAAGAAGCGAGGCGAAAGACGGCCAGATCATCATTGCCCGCCTCGGCGACGACGTCACGGTCAAGCGCCTGAAGCGCCGGCCCAACGGTATCGAGCTGATCGCCGAGAACCCTGATTACGAGAACATCTTCGTTGAGACAGGCAGTGCGGACTTCGCGCTGGAAGGCATTGCTGTCGGCCTGATTCGCCCCGGCGAGTTCTGATCGCGCCTGCCGGGTTGGTCGCCTGTCAGTACACCGTACACAGGCGGATCAACCCTCGCCTGCCACTCCCTACCGCAGCACACACGTTGAATCGCCCGGAGAGCCTCATGGAACGCCTTGCCCGCCTGTTGCCGTTTCGCCAGTTCGGCCGTTTGCGCCATCTGCGCAAGCTGGTGCCCTGCTCACTGATTGAAGCATCCACGGCCGCCACTGCGTCGCTGTTCGACTCGCCGGTGAACGGCTCCGGTGCGCATGCCGCTTCGTCATCTTTACAGGCGTCTTTGTTGCCGTCGTCGTTGCCGGCGTTCGCGCGGGTGTCGCTGAATTCCGGGCTCAATACCGCGGAGCCGGCGCGCCGTGCGCCGGTACGGGTTTATCACGGGCCGTCGCGGCTCATCATGGTCGGCACCATGGACGCGGTGTGCAGAATGATCGACCGTTGCATCGCCGACGAAACCAACGTCCAGGGCGCGGTGTTCGAGTCCTGATGTGCGGTAAGGTGTGCGGGCGCGTTGCGGGAAACGTCGTTCGTCGCATCGAACGGGAATCATGAGTGGGGATCGTTTCGGCGCAACGCCGGTCCACGTTCGATCACACCTGATGGAGAATCCCGGCCCATGGCAGCAGTATCAATACGCAAGAAGCGCGGTGCTCGTCCGCTTGTCGTCGCGCTGATCGTCATCGCGATAATCGCCGGCTTGGGCTTTGGCTATGCATCGCCGTATATCGCGCTCAACAACCTCAAACGCGCCGCCGACGCGCGCGACGCGCAGACGGTGAATCAGTACGTCGATTTCCCGGCGTTGCGCGAAAGCCTCAAGCAGCAGGTGACGGGTTTGCTGACGCGGCGGCTCGACTCGCGCGGAAACGGCAACCCATTGGCCGCGATCGGCGCGATGATCGGCGTCGCATTGATCGGCCCGCTAGTCGATGCGTATGCGACGCCCGACGGCGTGGCCGCGTTGCTCAACGGCATGCCGCCGCGCGGCGTACCGGGCGAACGGCCGCCCGCGCCGCCGGCTGCGAGCAATCCGGCTGCGGGAAATGGACCTGCGCCGGGAGCGCCGGGCAGCGCTAATAATGCCGATCAAAGCGGCGCGGATCAAAGAGCCGGCAGTGGCGCTAACTCCGGTGGAGAAGGGAACGCGGCGCATGGCGTCACGCCGCCGCAGCCGCCAGAAACCACGGCCGGCTATCGCGGCATCAACGAATTCGTCGTCACGTATCAGCACGGCGCGGGCGACGCGCGTTACTCCGCGATCTTCCTGCGCGAAGGCCTGTTCACGTGGAAGCTGGCCGCGGTCAATCTGAACGAGTGAGAGGGAGCGCGGCGCTTGGGCGTTGGAGTTCGCGAATTCGACAGCCGCACTCGCACCGCGAAGCTCGCAAGCGCGAGCCGTGTGCTCAAGCCGCCTCTTGCTGCTGCTCCTGCGCCGATGAACACGCCACCAGGATACTGCACGACACGCGGTCGAGCAGCGGCGTGTTGCCCGCGCCCATCCACCATCGGGACAAGCCGGTGCGGCAGCGGTGGCCGACCACTACGAGGTCGACATGCAGTTCATTGGCCAGATTGGCGATCTCGTCGATCGGATGGCCGAACGCAAAGTGCCCTTGAGCCCGCACGCCGCGCTCCGTCAGCCAGTCCACGCCTTCTTGCAGGATGTCCCGCGCGGTCTTTTCGAAGCTGCCGCACGCGACGTCGGTCAGCAGGCCCGCGCTTTGCGCGATGCTCGAGCGCATGTCCACGACCGAGAGCAGATGCGTTTCCGCTTTGAGGTCAAGCGCAAGATCGGCGCCGCAGCGCAGCGCTTTGCGGCCTTCACGCGAGCCGTCGTAGCACAGCAGGATTTTCTGGTAGCTCGCCATGGTATTTCCCCTTTCCGCAAAAGCGCGGTCTGAGTTAATCATGGTGCGCCGCAATTCAGCTTGCAAGGGATGGAAAACGCTAAGTGCGACTCGTGCATGCCCCTGCCTTGTGCATGCGAGCTTCGCGCCGTTGGAGCAGCGTCGGCGGCGTTCATGCGGCGGTGCAAGAAGCGGCTCTGATCGCGCGCCGCAGCGGCCACCCGTTCGCAGCCGATGGCCTAGAATGAGCAGCCTTCCCGGCCATTCGCGCCTTTTCCGTGACGTCGATCTCATTCATGCCCGATACCGCCATCCAGTTCGACCAGGTTGAAAAAAGCTACGGCGAAAAGAAGGTTGTCGACGGACTGTCGTTTCACGTCGACACCGGCGAATGTTTTGGCCTGCTCGGACCGAACGGCGCGGGCAAGACGACCACGTTGCGCATGCTGCTCGGCATCGCCGCGCCGGACGCCGGCGCGATCCATCTGTGCGGCGAGCCGATTCCAGGCCGCGCGCGCGTAGCGCGGGCACGCGTCGGCGTCGTGCCGCAGTTCGATAACCTCGATCCGGACTTCACCGTCCGCGAGAACCTGCTGGTCTTCGGCCGCTACTTTGGCCTGAGCGGCGCGCAATGCCGCGCGATGGTGCCGTCGCTGCTCGAATTCGCGCGTCTGGAAAGCAAGGCCGACGCGCGCGTGAGCGAGCTGTCGGGCGGCATGAAGCGGCGCCTGACGCTCGCGCGGGCGCTCGTCAACGATCCCGACGTGCTGATCATGGACGAGCCGACCACCGGCCTCGACCCGCAGGCGCGGCATCTGATCTGGGAGCGGCTGCGCTCGCTGCTCGCGCGCGGCAAGACGATCCTGCTGACCACGCATTTCATGGAGGAAGCCGAGCGGTTATGCGACCGGCTGTGCGTGATCGAAGAAGGACGCAAGATCGCGGAAGGTGCGCCGAGGGCGCTGATCGAATCGGAAATCGGTTGCGACGTGATCGAGATTTTCGGCCCCGATCCGCTCGCGTTGCGCGACGAACTCGCGCCGCTCGCGCAGCGCACGGAAATCAGCGGCGAGACGCTTTTCTGTTATGTGAACGACGCGGCGCCGGTGCACGCGCGGCTCAAGCAGCGCGCGGATCTGCGCTATCTGCATCGTCCGGCGAATCTGGAGGATGTGTTCCTGCGGCTCACGGGCCGCGAGATGCAGGACTGACTTTCGTCGATCCGACACGAGACACCGAAAGAGACACTAGAGAATCACGGCACCAAACCCCGCACGAGACACGCAATGGATGCACGCACCTACCGAAGCAACGAAGCGAAGCCGCCGAGCCAGGCGCTGCTCGCCGCACTGCCCGCCAACGCGGTCAACTGGATCGCCGTGTGGCGCCGCAACTACCTCGTGTGGAAAAAGCTCGCGCTCGCGTCGATGTTCGGCAATCTCGCCGATCCGATGATCTACCTGTTCGGCCTCGGCTTCGGCCTGGGATTGATGGTCGGCCGCGTGGACGGCGTGTCGTACATCGCGTTCCTCGCCGCGGGCACGGTCGCGTCGAGCGTGATGATGTCCGCGAGCTTCGAGTCGATGTATTCCGGCTTCTCGCGCATGCACGTGCAGCGCACGTGGGAAGCGATCATGCACACGCCGTTGACGCTCGGCGACATCGTGCTCGGCGAAGTGATCTGGGCGGCCAGCAAGTCGGTGCTGTCGGGCGTGGCCATCATGCTCGTGGCGGGCGCGCTCGGCTACGCCAATTTTCCGTCGATGCTGCTGGCGCTGCCCGTCATCGTACTGACGGGACTGGCGTTCGCGAGTGTCGCGATGGTGGTGACCGCGCTCGCCCCGTCGTATGACTTCTTCATGTTTTATCAGACGCTGGTGTTGACGCCGATGCTGCTGCTTTCGGGCGTGTTTTTTCCGATCTCGCAGTTGCCCGCCGCGGCGCGCGGTGCGGCGCAAGTGCTGCCTTTGGCGCACGCCGTCGATCTGCTCCGGCCAGCGATGCTCGCGCGCCCGCTCGATAACGCGTTATCGCATGTCGTCGTGCTGACGGTTTATGCGGTAGGCGGCTTTGTTGTGTCGGCGGTGCTGTTCCGGCGCAGGATGATGAAGTAGCGGACGGCTTCGCGCGCGTTCCTCCAAAGGAGTCGGCGCCCGCGAATGAACGTGCATGACGGTGATGGCGATGCCGCGGACTCAGTCCTCGTCGTCGGTCCACGGAATGTCGACGTCCGAGATAAACGCGACCGTCGCGAACGGGCCGCCTTCGTGCCGGCCGATCTTGCCATCGGCACGCTGCCACTCCACGCGAAACACGGTGCCGGGGTCGTCGGCGATCAGGCGCACGGTGCGGATCTCGTCGGGATCGGCGTCTTCCACGGGACCGTCGAGCGAGATTTGCAGCTCTTGCGGCCACAGGCCGTCGGCGGGATCGTAAATCTTGTCGCCGTCCGGAATCAGCGTGAACGCTTCCACGCCGATGGTCGCCGACGCCTCGACGATCATCTTGGCCAGCGCGCGCAGCAACGCAGTCGCCCGCGCTGAATTCGCCTGACGGATTGCAAGATCCCCGCGCGTCAGCGCCTGCTCGAGTTTTGGGTTTGTTTTTTGTTGAGCCATTCGATGTCCTAGTCCTGGTGCTGTGTTTTGTGCAGCGCGGCGGAACAACCGCCGCGGCTGCCGATTCACGGGCCGAGTCGCATTATTCGCGCGCGCCGTTAACTTACGACGTGCCGGATAAGAAGGACAAGCCCGTACTGCTCACCACAGTTTAGGTCGTGATTTGCCGACAGGCAGGCACATTTGCCTTTCGTTGCATGTCCGTGCGAACTCAGGGCGCGGGGTTCGGCTGCAACTGATGCAACGCGTCGATTTCATCGAGCACATCTTGCGAGAGCTTGACGTCGACGCTCGCAATGTTCTCCTTCAACTGATCGAGCGACGTCGCGCCGATCAGATTGCTCGTCACGAACGGCCGGCTGTTCACGAACGCGAGCGCGAACTGCGCGGGCGAGAGACCATGCCGCTTCGCCAGCTCGACGTAGCGCGTGGTGGCCTGAACCGCTTGCGGCTTGCTGTAGCGCTGGAAGCGCTCGAACAGCGAAATGCGCGCGCCTGCCGGACGCGCGCCGCCTTCATACTTGCCCGACAGCCAGCCGAACGCGAGCGGCGAATACGCGAGCAAGCCGATGTTGTCGCGATGCGCGTACTCGGAGAGCCCGACTTCGTAAGTGCGATTAAGCAGACTGTACGGATTCTGAATACTCACGATGCGCGGCAAGCCGAGCTTCTCCGACGCGCGCAGGAACTGCGCGACGCCCCACGGCGTTTCGTTGGAGACGCCGACATGGCGCACCTTGCCCGCCTTGACGAAATCGGCAAGCACGGAGAGCGTTTCCTCGATGGGCACCGTGTATTCATCGTCGACCCACGGATACGCCGGGCGGCCGAACGTCATCGTGTTGCGGTCCGGCCAATGCAACTGGTACAGATCGACGTAATCGGTTTGCAGGCGCTTAAGGCTGTCGTTGAGCGCCTCGGTGAGATTCTTGCGGTCGAACTGATTGGTTTCGCCGCGGATATGACGCGGATTGTGCGGCTGACGCGCGGGTCCGGCGATCTTGGTGGCCAGCACGATCTTCTCGCGTGCGCTGCGATGCTGCGCGAGCCAGGTGCCGATAAAGCGCTCGGTGGAGCCTTGCGTTTCCGCGCGCGGCGGCACCGGATACATCTCCGCCGTATCGATCAGGTTGACGCCGTGATCGAGCGCGTAGTCGATCTGCGCGTGCGCCTCCTGCTCGGTGTTCTGCTCGCCCCACGTCATCGTGCCGAGCCCGATCAGGCTGACCTGTACATCCGAATCGCCGAGTCTGCGGTATTCCATTGAACCTGTCCTATCGGTTGTATGAACATAAACCGCTGACGTTACCACGCCCGCGCGATGCCTGCAGCACAGCTAAAATGCCGTCGTCGCGGGCGTCTGAAGATGCGCCGCGCTCAACCTTCCTTGCGTCGATCGAATCACGATGAATCCCGAACACCTCGAGTTGCTGGTCACGCGCGTCATGCCCTACGGCAAGTACAAGGGCCGCCTGATCGCCGACCTGCCCGGCCACTACCTCAACTGGTTCGCGAGTCAGGGCTTTCCGCCCGGCGAGATCGGACGGCTGCTTGCGTTGATGCATGAGATCGACCACAACGGTTTGTCGTCGCTGATCGAGCCTTTGCGCAAGCGCTAACGGCGCGGGCCGCGCTGTAACGCGAGGACACAAATACGGCTGAACTCCCGGGCGCGCGATCTTTCTGACTCTTTAGTGAGGACGTATGGGGACGGGAGACGATCGTGAGCAGACTCTTTGCATCGATGGCATGGCTGGCGATTGCAGCGGGCGTGAGCGGATGCGCGGTCGCGCCCGGCTATGACTACGGCTACGCGCAGCCGTATTACCCCGACTATGGTTATGCGTACGGCGCACCGTATGCGCCGGTATACGGCACGGTCGGGATCTGGGGCGGCTGGGGTGGCTCCTGCTGCTACCACGGCGGCGGCGGGCACTGGCGCGGCGGTGATTGGCATGGCGGCCACGGCGGTGGCGGTGGCGGCTGGCATGGCGGCGGTTATGGTGGATCGCGCGGCGGCAGCTCGTGGAGTGGTGGCGGCGGGCATGGCGGGCGGAGTCATTGAGGCTCGAAGCTCATGCGACGATCGCGCCGCGATCCGTGCGGTAGAACAAAAGCGGCGTTGTGGTTTCTCACGACGCCGCTTGCAAATGCCTACTGAAGCTTACCGCTGAAATTCTTCGGGTCGCTGACGGGGCTCACAAACGAGCCGAACCCAATCGCAATTCTCCAAGAAGCCGGACCGGGCGGCCGCGCCATGTCTGCGCTCGAGCCGCTGAAATCCTTACCAATTCATGTAGACTCGTCCGCACCGATCCTAAGAAAGATATGGGACATGGGCCTCTACAATATCGCGCCGTACTTTGTCGTCATGGCGGCGTTGTGCTGCCTGTTTGCGCTGCCCCTATTCAGGTTTGTGGACACTGTCGGTGGAGACTCTGGGAGAGTCGTCACCATCGACGGCTTGCGCGGATTCCTGGCTCTGTCCGTCATGATCTACCACGGCCTGATCAGCTATAACTACCAGGCGAATGGCCAATGGATCGCGAGCGACTCCCTTTTCTACAGACCGCTCGGCGGCGTCGCGGTGATGCTCTTTTTCATGATCACAGCCTACCTGTTCTGGACGCGCCTATTGAAGCGTGACGGCCGACCGGACTGGAAAGGACTTTATATCGGTCGTCTTTTCAGGATCGGCCCGCTTTACGTCTTTTCCATTCTGGCAATGACTCTCATCGTATTCTGGCGAACCGGCTTTGAACTGCGAGAACCGTTGGATTCAATGGTCTCGAATCTGGGCCGGTGGTTCGCGCTCGGCCTGAACGACGATATGAAACCGATTAATGGATTCCCGTGGACTATATTCATCCTGATGGGAGTCACATGGAGTATCAAATATGAATGGTGGTTTTACTTCTCACTGATCATCACTGCAATATTTATTCAGCTGAGAATGCACCTGACTTTTGCGGTCGTCGGTCTGGCCGCGTCGTTCGCCCTGATTCTCACAACGCAGTCTGACCTGTGGTGCCTTCCCGCTGCATTTTTTTGTGGCATCTTGACCGCATCACTGTTGCACGAGGGCATCAAGCCGCGGCTCAGCGCTAACTGGATGTCGATCATGGCGCTTACCGCATTAGCGATAATGTTCTCGTTCGCCAGGACACACGCGGGCGTGATCCAGATCGCCCTCATTGGGATTGCCTTTTACCTGATTTGCAGCGGCGCCGACCTGTTCGGCCTGCTTTTGCTGCGGCCCGCGCAGCGCATGGGGCACATCAGCTATGGAATCTACCTGTTGCAAGGCATCCCACTGACGCTTCTTTTCGGCGGATTCAACCGGTCGATGCAACACACTAGAGTCTGCGTAGGCAGTGGAGGTGTTGCAATGAAACAGAGGCCGAGGATCTACTATTCTGAGAGTCAGAAGGCACTGATGTGGGACCGCTGGCGCAAAGGCGAAACAATTCATCAGATTGCCAAACTGTTCGATCGGGGCCACTCTTCAATACAGCGGATACTCGCGGAGGCCGGCGGCATCGAGCCACCGCAAAGGCATCGCGCACTGAAGGCATTGACGCTTGCCGAACGCGAGGAAATTTCTCGCTGCCTGGTAGCCCGCTTGTCGATTCGGTCTATTGCAGCCAGGCTGGGACGTGCTCCTTCCACGATCAGCCGCGAGCTGCAGCGCAACGGAGGCATGCAAGATTACCGAGCGAGTCAGGCGGAGGCGCTCGCCTGGGATCGGGCACGTCGCCCGAAGGTTTGCAAATTGGTGGGAAACCAGACGCTGGCGCGAGTCGTCGCTGCAAAGCTGAAGCTGCAGTGGTCTCCTGAGCAGATTTCTGGTTGGCTCAAGCATGTATATGCCGTCAACAAGGACCATCTGGTGTCACACGAGACGATCTATCGGAGCCTTTATATTCAAGCTCGCGGCGCCCTGAAAAGGGAATTGCTTGAACACTTGCGACGCTCTCGAGTCATGCGCCGGTCCCGGCATCACACATTGAAAACTGAAGACCGCACGAACATTCGCGACGCTGTATCGATCAGCGAACGCCCCGCTACAGCGGAGGATCGCGCAATACCCGGACACTGGGAAGGCGACTTGCTGTTTGGCAACGCTACGAGCCAGATTGCAACTCTCGTCGAACGTCAAAGTCGATTCGTGATGCTGGTAAAGGTAGCCAGCAAGGACTCTGAGGCTGTGGTCAACGCGCTGATACGACACGCCAGCAAGTTACCTCGGGAACTATATAAATCACTGACTTGGGACAGGGGCTCGGAAATGGCCGATCACAATCGCTTTACCGTGGCTACCGACATCAAGGTCTATTTCTGCGATCCACAGCATCCCTGGCAACGCGGCTCGAACGAAAACACGAATGGGCTTCTGAGGCAGTACTTCCCTAAGGGCACCGATCTCTCCGTCTATTCACAGGCTAGACTTGATGTCGTTGCCAGGCGGCTCAACGAACGTCCCCGAAAAACACTAAACTTCGACACACCGGCTGAGCGATTTCATCAAACCGTTGCATCGACCGGTTGAATCCGCCTCTGGCATGCGCCATTCAAAGCCTGGGCGCTTTTCTCGCCGACGCATTATTGGACAGCGCTACTGATCTGCGCTGCAGTTTTGTGTGTCGCTGCATCGATCACATTTGCAGCAATCGAGCGGCCCTTTATCGAACTTGGAAAATCGCTAACTCGCATCGGCAAGCGCGATGCAGTCAAAATCGAGCCGACGCAATCGCCGCAAAGCGTCGGCTCGATGATGAACAAAAACCAGAAATACAAACGCTAGTTCTTTTTCCCGTCCGATAAATGCGGCGCGGTGTCTACTTGCCCGTGCATTAACGCCGTCAGGCAGCGCGACGGCTGCTGGCGATGTGCGATGGCGGAAGGGATTGCCCGTTTGTGTTCGACCTCGGCTGTCGGTCTCAAAGCATACGCGAAGCACCCTGTATGAAGAAGGCATCCGGTCCTCGCCATGCAACGACCCGGGGCATCAAGCGTTGGCCGAACTGGTCGCGTACTGACTACAGTCGGCGATGCATTAGGCGTGTGTCGGCTAATAAGTGTACTATCCCGGTCCGGGTTATTACACTTTCTTACAACGTGATAAAAATAATTTCTGTTGCATGCTTTCTCGCGTGCACCTGCGCCCATGCAGCGGGACCCGAGTGTTACATCACAGATCCGAAGCTGCCTCAATCCTGCGTCGTCGACCCAGCCGCACTGAACCGGTCGGTTATCCAATACGGCGACGATTCGCGCCTTTGGAAAGTTTTCGAGAAAGCCCGGGCGGGTAAACCGATAACCATTGCCGCGATCGGCGGCTCAATCACGCAAGGTGCATGGGCGACGAGTCAGGAAAAAAACTATGTGGGCCGCGTGTTCGGCTGGTGGCGAGCGACCTTTCCGAAAAGCAGGATGAGGCTTGTCAATGCCGGGATCGGCCAGACGAATTCCGAATACGGCGAAAAGCGCCTACAGAAAGACCTACTGAGGTACAAGCCAGACTTCGTAATTACCGAGTGGGCAAATAACGATGCCATCACTCCGGAGATGAGAGCGAGCTACAAGCGAGTAGTGCAGCGCATCCTGGCTGCGCCCAATCATCCAGCCGTACTGATGCTTTTCACGATGGATCGTAAGTGGTCAAGCGCGGAAGACAACCAGATCCCAATCGGTCGGGAACTCGGCGTGCCAATGATCGCCCTGCGAGAGGCCATCATGCCTTTGGAGAAGGCCGGGAAATTCGATCCCATGGAGCGCACAGCGGACCCGATCCATCCTAATGACCTTGGCCATCAGATCATCGCTCAGCTTGTCGCATACCGGCTCCAGTCCGGGCTCAACAATATGCACGCGACGTTGTCGGCGAGCAAGTGACAGGAGCACTTATCAATGACACTCGATGATGCTCTTCGGCGTGAAAATAACAACGCGGATCTGTTTCGTTTGATCGCCGCCCTGGCGGTGATATGGGGGCACGCTTTCGCGCTGTCTCCTCGCGAGGGCGAGCATGAGCCAATCGGAGCGCTTTTGGGTTTCGACTACTCCGGCTCGCTTGCGGTCAAGTTTTTCTTCTTCCTCAGTGGGATTCTCGTCACGTCTAGCTGGCTTCGCCAGCCGTCACCGGTGAAGTTCGCCGTCGCCCGAATATTCCGCATTTTCCCGGCGCTCATCGTGAGCGGCTCCATTTGCATGCTCGTCATCGGCCCCATGTTGACCTCGCTACCTTTAGGCCAATATTTCGGGAACACCTGGATGTACATTCACATTTTCAAGCAATCCTATATGGGTTACGTGATGCCGGGCGTGTTCCAGAATAATGCATACCAGGATGCGAACGGCTCGCTTTGGACAATCTGCTATGAGCTCCTCATGTATGCAGCGTTACTCGCGCTTGCCATGTGTGGTTTATTGCGATTGAAGGTCGTTGCGGCATTTGCTTGCGGTGCAGTGATCGTTTGGTTTTTGTATCGACCAGACAGCATCTCAATCTTTGGCTTGCCCAACAACAATGATGCTGGACGCCTACCGGCGTTCTTTTCATTTGGCGTCTTGCTGGCACTCTTCAAGGAAAAAATCCGCATCGACGCGCGAGTGGTGCTCGGTACCTATCTCCTTGCATGGCTGCTTCGAGACGGACCGGTGTTTGAATACGCGTTCTATGTTGCCTTCCTGCTGACGCCGCTATGGCTGATGACACTGAGGCCCATCAAAGCGCTTAAACTTCCCGGAGACTATTCATACGGAGTTTACGTTTATGGATGGCCGATACAGCAAACGATCACTGCTTTATTTCCTGACATTAGCCTGCAGCAAAATCAGCTTTTCTCAATTGCTGTGGCTATCGCTGTCGGCGCTGCTTCATGGCATTTTCTCGAGAAGCCTTTCGTCAAAGTCGGGCACCGCCTTCCGGACGTTCTTCAAGCAATCCGACCGATGGTGCCGACCCGCTGGTTTTCAGGATGAAGAGTGTTACATCACCGCCGCTTTTTACCAACCGCAGGTCGGCGTCATTGATGCAATGCGCAGATCATGGCCTACGACGAGCACATCAATCCGCTGATGGCTCACATCGCCGAGATCTGCCGTGCCGACAAGATTGCATTCGGTCTCGTTCTTCGGTCTGGCGACATCTTGCAGTTGGCGTCAAACGCCGGGTTTTGCTTGGGCTCCCGTTGCCCTCGCCAATCCAATAGTTGTAGTACTCGACCAAATTAACGAGCGGCTGCACCCCTAACGTCGAAATCGTTTTATTCCCCGGTCTCTCTAGCCGGCTTATGTCGACTGCGTAAGTGCGCAGAACGAAAAAAAGCCCGCAACGGTGTGCGGGCTTAATTCCGAAACTTCCAACTGCTTGATACCGCTGAATTCTTTGGGGTGGCTGATGGGGCTCGAACCCACGACAACAGGAATCACAATCCTGGACTCTACCAACTGAGCTACAGCCACCACTGACATCTGCTTTGACTCGCCGGAAACAACTAAAAAACCCGGGTCACCAACGAAGAAACGAGATTATACGAACACAAACGGCGTTTGCCTAGCCCTTTATTCAAAAATCTCGACCGGCTCACGCAGATGCTGTCTCGCCTCGTCGAAGATCGCAAGGTCGCGTGCCGCGAGACGTTTGCTGTCCGACAGCACGCGCCGCCAGCCGCGCGCGCCGGCCTCGCCGCGATAGAGGCCGAGCGCATGACGCGTGATCGCGCCGAGATACGTGCCGCGCGCCATCTCGGCCGCGCAATACTCGATCAATTGCGCTTCCACCTGCTCGCGCGTGAGCGGCGCCTGCGTCGAACCATAGAAGCGCGCGTCGACGTCGGCCAGCAGATACGGGTTGTGATAGGCCTCGCGCCCGAGCATCACGCCATCGACGTGCTGAAGATGCGTCTCCACTTCGTCGAGCGTCCGGATTCCGCCATTGATGATGATCTCCAGGTGCGGGAAGTCGCGCTTCAACTGATAGGCGTATTCGTACTTGAGCGGCGGAATTTCGCGATTCTCTTTCGGGCTCAGACCTTTGAGAATCGCGTTGCGCGCATGCACGATGAAAACATCGCAGCCGGCCTCTGCAATCGTGCCGACAAAGTCGCGCACGAAGCCGTATTCCTCGACGGCATCCACGCCGATCCGGTGCTTGACCGTGACCGGCACCGACACCACGTCGCGCATCGCCTTCACACAGTCCGCCACGAGTTGCGGCTCGTTCATCAGACACGCGCCGAATGCGCCGCGCTGCACGCGCTCCGACGGGCAGCCGCAATTCAGGTTGATTTCGTCGTAGCCCCACTGCTCGCCGAGCTTCGCCGAGCGCGCGAGATCGTCCGGCTCGCTGCCGCCGAGTTGCAGCGCGACGGGCGCTTCGTCGGGCGTAAACGCCAGATGGCGCGGCACATCGCCGTGCAGCAGCGCGCCGGTCGTCACCATTTCCGTGTACAGCCACGTATGGCGCGAAATCATGCGATGAAGCGACCGGCAGTGGCGATCGGTCCAGTCCATCATGGGCGCGACGCTGACGCGGCGCGGACTGGCGGGACGAGCTGAAGACATGGGCGGTAACGACTTGAATCGAAACCGCAATTTTACCGCAACGCGGGAAGCGGCCGGCGTCGGTGCCCCTCGACTGCCCGATAAACCCTTGCAAGATCAGGTATTTGCACTCCGGCCAACGCACTGGAAAGCCGCGGAAAGCAGGGTCGAACCACTGCGAAGCCATATGCGGCGCGGCTCTGACGGATTATTTCAGCAGCGAGAATAGTAATTTCAGATTATCGGCACAAAATTTCGATAGTAGGGGTATACACTGCATTCCATCGACGTAGCAGACACAGCCCACGGCTTCCTGCCACGCCATCCTGAAAATCGAAATCCTGGAGGTACATCATGAAGACCAAATTTATCGCTGCCTTGATCGTCGCTGTTTCCGCTTCCGTCGCTGCACCAGCTTTCGCAAGCGGCTACGGCCCGGCACCGTTCTATCGCCCGTCCGTCGGCGCACCGGCTTCGCAACAAGGCCAGAACGCGCAAACCGTCGCGGCCGAACGTGCTAACGCCGGCTCGACCGCTTACGGCGGCGTGAACAACGTGTCGTCGCAATCGGGCACCCGCGAACCGGTTTCCGGTCCGCAATCGGTGTTCTTCGGCCACTAAGCACTCGCCGTCGACCCTCCTGCCCCTGCTGCCCAGGTGGCAGCATGCGAACTGGGCGCTGCATCGGATTCCGGTGCGGCGCCCAGTTTCGTTTACGGGAATGAATCGCCACCCACCGCGCGTTACGCCGCCCCTTCTTCCGGCGCCTCACAAAAGCGGATGCGATTGCCAAACGGATCGGCGACTTCCAGCACTTTGCCCCACGGCAACGCGTCGACACCCGGCTTCGCGTACTTGTAGTCCTTCGCCTCGAGCTCGGAATGCAACGCGTCAATCTCCCGTACCGGCACGAAAATTGTCGAGCCGGGCGTCGCGTCGCCGTGATGTTCGCTGAGGTGCAAAACGAGATCGGAGCGCCGCACTTGCGCATACAACGGGAAGTTGTCGCCGAAACGGTGTTCCCAATCGACGCTAAAGCCCAGGAAATCCACGTAGAACTCGCGGGCTTTGTCCTCGGAGAAGATGCGGATGATCGGCACAGCAGGCGCAAGATGCATGACGAGGCTCAGCGAGTCGGAAGGAGCCGCCAAGCATAGTCGAATACGTTGCCGATTTCACGCGCCGCCGCAATCAAGCCGCAATCAAGCCGCAATCAAGCCGCACTCAAGCCGCGAGCCCCGCGTCGATCACGTCGCGCGCCGCGCGAAAGCCGGCCTCGGCGGCGGCGTGCTCGGTGGGCCAAAGACTGTCGATATGCACGAGCCGCCAGTCGACCACCACCGCGCTCTCACGCAGCACGCGGAAATGCGCCTTGACGCCGGTGAGCACCTGTTCGACCGCGACTTCGATGTCGTAGTCCTGATAGCGCTCCTTGTAATCGCCCATGTCGAGGCCCGTCGGCTCCATCTTCACTTCCCCCTTCGCTGCGGTTCCAATCGCCGTTCATCGCGCGCGAACGCGCCGGCACCGGCGGCAGCGCGGTGCGCTGCAACCTGCCCTTGCCAACCCGCTTGCGGCTCGTTCGAACAAGGTCGCGCAAACGTCGCCCGTCGGTTCGCTCAGTCGCAATCGCCGGAAAGGTACTGCCTGCCGTTGCAGGTGATTTCGACTTCGTCGCCGCTCGATTCGGCGACGAGTCCGCTCGCCAGCAACTGCGCGGTGACGGACTGCGGGAATTTCGGCGCCGGCTGGCCGACGCCCACTTCGTTCAGGCGCCGCAACGCTTCGATTGCTTCGGGACTCAATGACTTCGACATGGCGGTCTCCGTCGACGTGACTGAATTTATCGTAGCAAGTTTCGAGAGCGAATGGAGGCGCATTGGCGCATCGTCACGAGCGAATGGCTCGCGCGTGAATTTTCGCGGGCGACGCCGGTCTACCGGGAAACCCCACGCAACCGAGCGGACGCGAGGAACGCAAAAGGAGAAGGCGATGAAGCGAAGCACTCTGGCCGCGCTAAGCGCAACCGCCGCGCTGCTGGCGCTGGGCGCGAGCGGAACGGCGGCATCGGCGACGCCAACGACGACCAACGCGGCAGGCTCGACCACGCCGCCCAAGCAAGGAGCGCAACCGGCCGACGCCGCATCGTCGATGGTAAAGCCGCCCGAGTCGGCATCAGGCGCGACGGGCTCGAGCAATCCGGACAACATGCCGATCAAGCGTCCGCGCAAGCCCACCAACGACAAAATGATGCACGAGCCGCCCGCGAGCGGCGCGAACGCGAAATAGCGCGGCGCTTACAGGCGCGCGATCGAGACCTCCGTCGACTTGACGAGCGCGACGACTTCCGAGCCGACTTGCAGCTCGAGTTCGTCGATGGAGCGCGTCGTGATCACGGAGGTCACGATGCCGAACGGTGTGTCGACATCGACTTCGGACACGACCGGTCCGCGGATGATTTCCTTGACCTTGCCTTTGAACTGATTGCGTACGTTGATTGCGGAAATGCTCATTGCGAGTGACTCCAGGGAAAGCGATTAGATTCAGTCAGTCAAGGATGTCAGATGGCCCAACGGACATCTGTTGGCCGCGTGAAACGGCCTGCGTTGCCAGCGTTACCTGCACCACGTGCGTCGCGCGAATCGTGCGCCTCCTCGCGCAACGCGTCGTCGTTCGGCGCATTTTTCAGCACGCGCTGCAGCACATGCTCTTCGAGCGCGGCAAAACCCGCGGACGCACGCGCCCGCGGACGCTCGAGCGGCACCGGCTGATCGAGCGCGATGCGCCCTTCTTCGATCAACAGGATGCGATCGCCTAACGCGACGGCCTCGTGCACGTCGTGCGTGACGAGCAGCGCGGTGAACTTGTGCTCGCGCCATAGGCGCTCAATGAGCGCATGCATTTCGATGCGCGTCAACGCGTCGAGCGCGCCGAGCGGCTCGTCGAGCAGCAGCAATTGCGGACGATGCACGAGCGCGCGGGCCAACGCGACGCGCTGACGCTGACCGCCGGAAAGCTGCGCGGGCCAGTCGTTGGCGCGCTCGAGCAAGCCGACTTCGGCAAGCACCGCGCGCGCGTCGTCGCGCGCGCCGCGCGGCAGCCCGAGCATTACGTTCTGCAGCACGCTCTTCCACGGCAACAGACGCGCGTCCTGGAACATGATCCGCGTGTCGAGCGGCCGGCCGTCTTCAGCGCGTTTTTCGAGTACACCGGCGCTCGTCTTCTCGAGACCGGCGACGAGCCGCAGCAACGTCGATTTACCGCAACCGCTGCGGCCGACAATCGCGACGAAACTGCCGCGCTCGATCGACAGATCGAAGTCCGTCAGCACCTTGCGTTCGCCATACTGCTTGCCGACGCCGCGCAGCTCGACCGAGTAATCGGCGGTGCGGTTTGTGCGGGTCTTTCCGTTCGCGTCCCTTGCATCTTCGCGCGCCACGGCGCCCGCCTGCTCCGCCGCCCGTCGCTCATTGCGCACCTGACGGCGCGCACGCTCACGCTCATCGAGATCCGCGGCCACATCCGCGTTGTGATCCGCAACGCGCGCCTGCGCCAGTTCGACCTCCAGATCGCGGCCCGCGATGCCGCCGAACGTCGTCGACAGTGTCGTTGCGCTCATGCCTTACCTCCACGTTGATAGGCCGGATGCCAGCGCAGCGACACGCGCTCGAGGCTCTTCGCCAGCACGTCGGCGATCTTGCCGAGCGCCGCGTACAACAGAATGCCGACCACGACGACATCGGTTTGCAGGAATTCGCGCGCGTTCATCGTCATATAGCCGATGCCCGATTGCGCCGAAATCGTCTCGGCGACGATCAGCGTCACCCACATCAGCCCGAACGCGAAGCGCACGCCGACGAGAATCGACGGCAGCGCGCCCGGCAAAATCACGTGCCGATAGAGCGCTACGCCCTTCACGCCGTAGCTGCGCGCCATCTCGATCAGATTCGAATCGACCGAACGGATGCCGTGGAACGTGTTCACGTAGATCGGGAAAAAAACGCCGAGCGCGACGAGGAACACCTTCGCCTGCTCCTCGATGCCGAACCACAGGATCACGAGCGGGATCATCGCCAGCGCGGGAATATTGCGGATCATCTGCACGGTCGAATCAAGCGCGATTTCGATCGGCTTGAAGAGACCGGTCGCGAGCCCGAGCACGAGACCGATTCCGCCGCCGATCGCAAAACCGGACACCGCGCGCCACGTGCTGACCTTCACGTCGGCCCACATTTCGCCCGACTGGATCAACGACCACGCCGCCTTTACCACCGCGAGCGGCTCGGGCAGAACGCGCGTGGACAGCACGCCGCTGCGCGCGGCGGCTTCCCAGGCGAGCAGAATCAGAAGCGGTGCGACCCACGGCGCGAGCGACGCGCCGACTTGCCGCAACGACCCGAAAGCGGACCGCAGCGCGGGCCGGAAAGCCGCGCCGCCCTGCGCGCCTTCATCGCGTTGCGCACTCACAGTGGATTGAGTCATGTGACTTCCTCATTGCGTGTCGAAGGTGTCGTAACCGAACGGACGCCGCTCAGCTCGCACTCGCCGCCTTCGGCAGATAGTTGTTGCCGACGATCTCGCCGAACGGCCCGGAAAGCGGCCCGTTTGAGGTCTTGCTCTGGCGGCCGGGCAGCAGCGGAAACACGAGTTCGGCAAAGCGATACGACTCTTCGAGATGCGGATAGCCCGACAGAATGAACGTCTCGATGCCGAGCTCCGCGTATTCCTTCATGAGCGCCGCGACCTGTTGCGGATTGCCGACGAGCGCGGTGCCCGCGCCGCCGCGCACGAGACCGACGCCGGCCCACAGGTTCGGATAAACCTCAAGCTCCGCGCGTCCGCCGCGCTTGCCGCCGTGAAGCGCGGCCATGCGGCGCTGACCTTCGGAGTCCATCTTCGAGAACGACGCCTGCGCGCGCGCAATGGTCTCGTCGTCGAGCTTGCTGATGAGTTTGTCGGCGGCGGCCCACGCTTCTTCTTCCGTCTCGCGCACGATCACGTGCAGGCGAATGCCGAAGCGGATCGTGCGGCCATTCGCAGCCGCGCGTGCGCGAATGTCGGCGATCTTTTTCGCGACCGCCGCGGGCGGCTCGCCCCACGTCAGATAGGTGTCGATGTGCTCGCCCGCCATGTCGTGCGCGGCCGGCGAAGAACCGCCGAACCACAGCGGCGGATGCGGCTTCTGCACGGGCGGATACAAGGCCTTGCCGCCCTTCGACTGCAAGTGCTTGCCTTCGTAGTCGATCGCATCGTTCGTATGCGCGGCCGTGAGCAGCTTGCGCCAGATGTGCAGGAACTCGTCGGTGATTTCATAGCGCGTGTCGTGATCGACGAACACGCCGTCGCCTTCGAGCTCGGCCGCATCGCCGCCCGTCACGACGTTGATCAACAGGCGCCCGTTCGACAGACGGTCGAACGTGGCGGCCATGCGCGCGGCAAGACCCGGCGATGAAATGCCTGGTCGGATCGCGACCAGAAACTTCAGGCGCTTCGTCGCGGCGATCAGGCTCGACGCGACGACCCATGCGTCCTCGCACGAGCGGCCCGTGGGCAGCAGCACGCCCTCGTAGCCGAGCGTATCGGCGGCGACGGCGATCTGCTGGAAGTAGTCGTAATCGGCCGCGCGCGCGCCTTGCGACGTGCCCAGATAACGGCTGTCACCGTGAGTCGGAATGAACCAGAACACATTCATTTGCTGCTCCCCGCGTATTCGGAAACTGGAGTGGATCGAGACAACGCCGGACGCACGCATCCAGCCGGTCATCGGACATGAACCGGACGATGCATCGCGAAGGGACGGAAAAAGGTTGCGGTATCGACGCTAAAGGCAACGGCGCGAGGCGCCGTCTGCATGGAGAAACAGTCTATGGACGGGGGCGCGGCTTTTGAACGATTTTTTTGAGCTTAGGTTTTCCACTTCCGTGATTAGCCCGACGCTACAGCATACGGGCACGACCCCGGAGGGCCGCGGAAAAGCCGCGAGCGCTGGATATAATGGCGCACGTTTCCAATAATCCGGTGCAGGCAATGCAAATCACGCGCCTGTACCCTGGCGGTGCAATGCATGCAAAAACTCATCCTGCCGTTTGTCGCCGGTTTTCTGGCATCGCTGTTCTTTCATGAATCCACGCTGGCGCTGCTGCATGCCGCAGGCGTCGTCGATCAAAGCGGTTTTTCCACTGCCCCGTTCATGCCGCTCGGCCTGCCCGAGTTCATCGCCAACGCGATCTGGAGCGCGTTCTGGGCGGTGTTGATGGCGTGGCTCTTGCGCGTCGCGCCCGAGCGCCGCGCGCCGTGGCTGCCGGCGTTCGTGTTCGGCGGCATCGTATTGACGGCGGCCAGCGTGTTCGTCGTCGATCCGATTCGCGGCATCTGGCCAAGCGGCAACATGCTGCCGCGCCTCGCGATGGGCTTTGCCGCGAACGCGATGTGGGGCTGGGGCGCGCTCGTCTTCATGCGCGCGTTCATGGCGGGTGAGGATGCGGATTGAGCGCGCGCTGAGCGTTCGCTCGGATGCTCGTCCACGTGAGCGGCGAACCGCGAGCGACTAGCGGCTAGCTCCGCAGGTCGCGCAGCGGATGCTCGTTCGGCGGCCACGGGCTTTCGAACATCTTCTCGACGTCGGCGGCGCCGACGTCTTCAATGCGCGCAAAGCGCCAGCGCGGCGCATTGTCCTTGTCGATGATGCGCGCGCGCACGCCCTCCACTGCGTCGCCTTGTTCAAAGCTCGAGCGCGTGAGATCGAGATCGCTGCGCAGCACCTCGGCCATCGAGCCTTCCGCGCGCGTCACCACCTCGAGCGATACCGCCATCGAAAGCGGCGAGCGCTCGCGCAACACGGCGATCACCTGCTCGGCCCACTCGGCGCTGTCGCGATCGCACTTCTGCTGCAGCGACGCCAGAATGCGCGGCACGTCCGGCAGCGCGAAATGCCGGTCGATCAGCGTTCGCGCGCGAGCGAGCGGCGACTCGTCCGGCGGGGGCGTCACCTGATCCTGATACGCGCGGCATTCGCGCTCGACGCACGCCACCACATCTGCGCCGCGCTCGAACAGTTCGCTGCGCAACGTGTCGACGAGCGCGGGCAACGCGGCGTCTTCCATATAGACATCGGCGAGACCGGCGTACAGCGCGTCGGTCGCGCCGATGGTCTCACCCGTCACCGCGAGATAGCGGCCGATCGCGCCCGGCGTGCGGGCGAGAAACCAGCTCGCGCCGACATCGGGAAAGAGGCCGATGCGCGTTTCCGGCATCGCCATCTTCGTGGACTGCGTGACGACCCGCAGCCCGCCCGTGCGATGCGCGCCCTGCGAAATGCCCATGCCGCCGCCCATCACCACGCCGTTCGTCAGCGCGATATAGGGCTTCGGATATGTGAAAATCGCGTGATTGAGCCGGTATTCCTCGATAAAAAACGCGTCGCGGGTTTCGTGGTCGCCGCGCTGCACGGACTCGTACAGGAAGCGGACGTCGCCGCCCGCGCAGAACGCCCGCGGATGCTGGCTGCGCACCACGACCGCGAGCACGTTGGGATCTTCCGACCAGGTGTCGAGCGCGGCGTGCATCGCGCGGATCATGCCGATCGACAGCGCGTTGAGCGCCTGCGGTCTTTCGAGTTCGATGAAACCAATGCGGTTGGCTACGTAAGTCGCGAGCTGGTCGCTGGCTGCGGGCGAGGCGGAAAGAGACATGGAAGACGACGCGCGACGGCGCAGAGTCACGGGAAACCCAACGTTATCACGTAGCTGCGGCGTCGGACCTGTTTGTGGTGGAAGGCGGCGCGGCGTCGGGCAGGTTGCCGGCGACTATGCGCGGGCGCGCGCTGCACGTTGTGCGTTGGCGCGGCGAGCCGCTGTCTTGCGGTGCGGCTCGCCGCATGGGGTTCGTTGAGCTTGAGCTTGAGCTTGAGCTTGAGCTTGAGCTTGACCTTTAGCCCGCGGCGTTGCCGGGCGGAAAGTGGCCGCTCTTGAGCAGCACCGGCGTACCGTTGCTGATCTGCAAGTGCTCGCGCGCAACGGCTTCGATGCGCGGACGGCCGGCGTCGAACGCGCGCATCCAGCCTTCTTCGTCCTCGGAGTGGGCGCCGAAGTGATCTTCGAGCGCCTCGACGGAGATCGCGCAGGGCACGGGCTCGCCGTCCACGAGCGCGGAAAACACAACGGTCAGATTGGAATCGCGGTAGGCTGGCGCGCCTGCGGGAAACCTGATTTCCATGGTCGCCTCATCGGAAGTATCTGGCACACAACCGGAGCCCGCAAAAACCGGCCGGCCCCGGACGACCCGAATATGGTACTCGCGGGGCCGGACCGCGGTCCAGAGCGCTGCGGCTGGCGTGTGGGCGGTTGGTTGGGGATGGGCGTCGGCGCCAGGGTGGCTTTCGGTTTGACTCCTGGCCTGGCTTTGGGTGTGGCTTCCGGTGCGCGTTTCGGTTTGACTCTTGCCGTGACTTTGGGTGTGTCTCCCGGCCTGACCCCGCGGCTCACTGCGCGCATGCTTGCGCACTCCACGATCGCGCGCCGTCATGGCCGGCCTCCGAGCAGCCGGTCGATGTAATCGCGCGCGGCCTGTTCGACGAATGCGAGCGCCTCGTCCTCGCTGCCAAAGCGCTGCTCGCCGCCGAGATCGACCAGGGTTTCCATCCGGTGCGAATCGTCGGGGCCGAGTTCGGCGAGGCTGACCGACCCAACGTAATGGCCGCCCGCGCCTGGCGCGTCACCTGCCGGCACGAGGCGCGCGGCGGCGCTGATGTAATAGCCGCGATAAGGGCCGCTGACCCGCTCAGCCATGTTCGTTCTCCTCGATGCAATGATTGAGGTAAGGCGCCGGGGAAGCCAATTAGTTCTGCGAGCGTGCGCTTGTTGGGCGCTTTCCACACTTGTTCGGCCCTTGCTTCGCGCTCGCTGCGCATGTATGCCGCACCTTCGCGCTTGGCGCCGGTCGAAGAGCTTTATCGGCACATTCCATGCTCAGGCAGTCGGGCCCTTTCCAGTTCCGCGAGCGCAATATGGGAAAATATTTTCTGGACGACCACGAATTGCCCGAGCCGGATGCGGCGAACAGATGGTTTGCGTACGCCGAAAGTCACGGCATCGACATCGCGAGAGCCATCAGCATCTGGGAAGACGCGGCCACCGAAAGCGGCGCGGAAAGCCGCAAGCTGGTTAGCACAGCGGGCATCACTATCGACGCACCCTGAGCTTGCGCGCGTCGCAAGCTCGCATGATCAAAGGAAACAATCACGATGCATTTCATGACGCAATTGCCGCGCACCCGCCATCTTCGACATGGCCTCGCGCGGGCTCTGCTGCGCCGCATTTCGCTTCTTGCCGCGTTGCCGGCCGCGCTCGCGATCGGCGTGGGCATAGCCGGCTGCGCGTCGTCGAATACGACGTCGCTGATCAATCTGCCGAACGGCCAGACCGGCTTTGCGGTGAATTGCAGCGGCGCCGGCGCCGATTCGAGCTGGGCGTCATGCTACGTGCAGGCCGGCAAGGCGTGTGGCGCTACGGGCTATGACATCGTGTCGAAGGACAACGACGAAGGCGGCACCGCGGGCGGCAGCGTGACGAACGTCGTGTCGGCCAACGTCAAGAACCGTTCGATGATCGTGCGCTGCAAGTGAGCGCGTTCAGCTTCGGTTGCAGTCGCAGTCGCAGTCGCAGTTGCAGTTGCAGTTGCAGCGCAGTTGGCGGCCGCCGTTGCGGCACAGGCGCCGGAGCATGCTTCAATGCGCCTGCATCTTCGAGAACATGTTGAGCACGGCGACGCCCGCGATAATCAGCCCGAGGCCGATGACGGCCGGCACGTCCGGCACCTGTCCGTACAGCAGCAGCGCGACGAGCGTGATCAGCACGATGCCCGCGCCGGACCACACCGCGTAAACGATGCCGACCGGAATGCTGCGCAGCGTCAGCGACAGGCAGTAGAACGCGACGGCGTAGCCAAGCACCACAATCGCCGACGGCACGAACCGCGAGAAGCCCTCCGACGCGCGCATCGCCGATGTCGCGATTACTTCGGCCACGATGGCGATGCCCAGCAATGCATAAGGCGGCAGCCGCATCGGCTCAGGCCTTTGCAAGCGCGAGCTTGCTGTAGTCGTGACCGAGATGCGCGCATAGCGCTTCGACCACGAACTCATGATCGGCGCGCTGCGGCAGACCGGACACCGTGATCGAACCGATTACGCCCGCGCCCGTGACTGTCAACGGAAACGCGCCGCCGTGCGACGCGTATTCGGTGGCGGGCAGACCGTGTTTGTCGGCGAGCGTGCTGCCGGCCTGCTGCATTTTCAGACCGATCGCGTACGAACTGCGCCGGAAATGCGCGACCGTGTTGCCCTTTCGGCGTGCCCAATCGATGTTGTCCGGCGTCGCGCCGTCGAGCAGGCTGAAGAACAGCGGTTGACCGAACGTGCGGACGTCGATGGCGGCCGCGATGCCGCGTGCCTTCGCGACCTCGTGCAGATAGGCGCCGATTTGCCAGGCGCGGTCGGCGTCGAATTGAGGAAACACGAGCGCGTGTTCCTGAGCGGCAATGACCTGCAGATCGTGAGCGATGTCCATGAAATTCCGAGGGCGAATGGGAGTACGGGCGCGTCGTCGTGCAGTGCTGACGGTTTGTGCGGTTGTCTGCTTTGTCGTGCGGCGAGTCGCGCGGTTCCTTGCGAACAGATCCGGATTACTCGCGACTACCTCGCGATGGCGCGACATGCGTGACGGCGCGTCGAATTGCGATTTTAGCGCAGCGTGTTGCGCGGGCCTTGCGCGATGCGACGCGGGGCACGCATCGCGCGACGTGCTGTTAGTTAGCGCCGGCGCTTCTCAGAGCGAGGACAAAGCGTTCCGCTGAGGAAAAGGCCCGCGCCCAAAAAGCCGTTTTCTTAAACGCCTATTGCACGCGCTTCCCATCTGTTCTATAATCTTTTCTTCGACGGACGCGGGGTGGAGCAGTCTGGCAGCTCGTCGGGCTCATAACCCCGAAGGTCGTAGGTTCAAATCCTACCCCCCGCAACCAAGTGCTCAATGCGAGCGAACAGGTCAAAGCGTCGAAAACAACATTCAAGGCTTGCCAAATCGGCAGGCCTTTTTTGTTTTGAGCTTGCTATTCCTCTTCCAAGCTTCGACACGCGGGTCATCGGCTCCGCATACAGCGTTCCAGTTGTTCGCAAACGCGCGCGCGCATCGCCGTCGCAACCCCCGCCAACTTCGCCTCTCCCACCGCCCTTCGCGCCCGCCACAAAACCACGCCGCCCCAGTGATAAACTCCTAGCACCCTTTCTCGTCCCCTTCCTATGAAATTCTGTTCTGTCTGCGGCCACGGCGTCAGCCTGAGCATTCCGCCGGGCGACAACCGCGAGCGCTTCGTGTGCGGCAGTTGCGGCACGGTGCACTATCAGAATCCGCGCAACGTCGTGGGCACCGTTCCGGTGTGGGACGACAAGGTGCTGCTATGCCGCCGCGCGATCGAACCGCGCTACGGCTACTGGACGCTGCCTGCGGGCTTCATGGAAATGGGCGAGACCACGGCCGAGGCCGCGTCGCGCGAAACGCTCGAGGAAGCCGGCGCGCGCGTCGAAGTGCAGAGCCTGTTCTCGCTGCTGAACGTGCCGCACGTGCATCAGGTGCATCTGTTCTATATGGCGCGCCTGCTCGATCTCGACATTGCCGCGGGCGAGGAAAGTCTCGAAGTAAAGCTCTTCGAGGAAGGCGACATTCCGTGGGACGAGATCGCGTTTCCCACCGTCGGACAAACACTGCGCTTCTTTTTCGCCGACCGCGCGGCCGGCAGCTTCGGCCTGCATACCGGCGACATCTTCCGCTCGCTGCGCGAAGGCTGAGCGGCGCGCATGGTCCCCTGGCTCGGCCCCGACGATCCCTTTCCGCCCGTCGAGCGTGCGCTCGGCGCGGCCAGTGGCGCGCCGGGCCTGCTCGCCGCGAGCGGCGACCTGCTGCCGTCGCGGCTCATCGACGCTTATCGTCACGGCATCTTCCCGTGGTATTCCGACGGTCAGCCGGTGCTGTGGTGGAGCCCCGACCCGCGCATGATCCTGCGTCCCGCGGAGTTCAAGGTGTCGCCGTCGCTGCGTAAAACGCTCAAGCGCGTGCTGCGCGACGACGCGTGGGAGATTCGCGTGGATCACGATTTCGCCGCGGTGATGCGCGCGTGCGCGCAAGCGCCGAGGCGCGGACAGCGCGGCACCTGGATCACCGCGGACGTCGTCGACGCCTACACGTCGCTGCATCGGATGGGCGATGCGCACAGCATCGAAACATGGTTCGAAGGCGAGCGCGTGGGCGGCTTATACGGCGTCTCGTTCGGCAAGATGTTCTTCGGCGAATCGATGTTCGCGGACGTCACCGATGCCTCGAAAATGGCGCTGGCCGCGCTTGTCGGGCACTTGCGCCGTCACGAAATAGAAATGATAGACTGCCAGCAGAACACGTCGCATCTGGCGTCGCTCGGCGGTCGCGAGATAGCGCGCAAGGCGTTCATCGCGCATGTTCGCGCGTCGGTCGACGCACCGCGCATTCCCTGGCGCTTCGACAAGACCGCGTTGCTCGATGTGCTCGCGCGAGCGGCGTAGAAGGAATCAGGCCGAATCCGGGTCCGCATGATCGAACGCATGATCGAACGCACAAGCGAACGCGCGGATCGACAAGCTAGCCGCAACGCGCGCCGGGTTTGCATTACCAGAGACACCAGAGACGCTTCGAGAGCTGCCAACGTGACTCATCCCAACGAGCTGCCTCTTTCTCCGCTTTCGGCGCTGCAATTTTATGCAACGGCGCCTTATCCCTGTAGTTATCTCGACGGGCGCATCGCGCGCTCGCAAGTCGCCACGCCCAGTCACCTCATCAACTCCGATGTCTACACGGACCTTGTGAAGGCCGGCTTCCGGCGCTCCGGCGTGTTCACCTACCGGCCGTATTGCGACGGTTGCCGCGCGTGCGTGCCGGTGCGCGTGCCGGTCGATCGCTTCGAGCCGAACCGTACGCAGCGCCGCGTGTGGAAAAAACATGGCGAGATGATCGCCACCGTCGCGCCGCTTCACTACGACGAAGAGCACTACGCGCTCTACATGCGCTATCAGTCGGCGCGGCATGCGGGCGGCGGCATGGACCGCGACAGCCGCGATCAATACGAGCAGTTCCTGCTGCAAAGCCGGATCAATTCGCGGCTCGTCGAATTCCGCGAGCCGCTGCCGGACCGGCCCGATTCGCCGGGCCTGCTGCGCATGATCAGCATGATCGATATTCTCGGCGACGGGCTCTCGTCCGTGTACACGTTCTTCGAGCCGGGACTGCCGCATACGAGCTTCGGCACGTACAACATCTACTGGCAGATCGAGCAGGCGCGCAGTCTCAAGCTGCCGTATGTGTACCTCGGCTACTGGATTCGCGAGAGTCCGAAGATGGCGTACAAGGCCAATTTCCGGCCGCTCGAAGGATTGATCGACGGCACGTGGCGCGTGCTCGATCCCGCCGGCGTCGATCTCGCGCCGACCGGCGCGGGGATGCAAGGCAGGCGCGGGCCGCTGCGGCCTTGAGTGTGGGCTGAGGGTGGCCCGAAGAACACCACGCTCGACCCGCGCCCGCGGCAACGCACCGCCCTCGCCTTCCGCCTTATCTCATCGACAGCGCAAAGCCGGTAAAATAGCGGGTTCCCATTTTCCGGCCGCCCGGCTTCGTCCTGTGTTCAGTTCCCTCTATCCGCTCGTACGCGCCCAACTCTTTCGCATGGACGCGGAAGACGCTCATCACCTGACCTTGCGCGCGCTCGGCGCCGCCGGTCGCACCGGGCTCGCCGGCGCGCTCGCCGCCCGCGTGCCCGATGCGCCGCGCACGGTGATGGGACTGACGTTCCGCAATCCGGTAGGACTCGCCGCGGGACTCGACAAGGACGGCGCCGCGATCGACGGGCTCGCCGCACTCGGCTTCGGCTTCATCGAAGTGGGCACGGTCACACCGCGCGCGCAGCCGGGCAACCCGCGCCCCCGCATGTTCCGGCTGCCGCAGGCGCAAGCCGTGATCAACCGGATGGGCTTTAACAACGCGGGCGTCGATCAGTTCGTGCAAAACGTGCAGGCCGCGCGTTACCGCGGCATTCTCGGGCTGAATATCGGCAAGAACGCCGACACGCCGATCGACCGCGCCGCCGACGATTATCTCTACTGCCTCGAGCGCGTCTATCCGTTTGCGAGCTATGTGACGGTCAACATCTCGTCGCCGAATACGAAGAACCTGCGCCAGTTGCAAGGCGCGGACGAACTCGACGCGCTGCTCGCCGCGCTCAAGGACAAGCAGCAGCGTCTGGCCGACATGCACGGCAAGCTCGTGCCGCTCGCGTTGAAGATCGCGCCCGACCTCGACGACGAGCAGATCAAATCGATCGCCGGCACGCTGCTGCGCCACCGCTTCGAAGGCGTGATCGCGACCAACACGACGCTGGCGCGCACGGCCGTCGCGGGCATGCAGCACGGCGACGAAGCGGGCGGCCTGTCGGGCAAGCCGGTGTTCGACGCGTCCAATGAAGTGATCCGCAAGCTGCGCGCCGAAGTCGGCGAGACGGTGCCGATCATCGGCGTCGGCGGGATTTTTTCCGGCGACGACGCGCGCGCCAAACTTGCCGCGGGCGCGTCGCTCGTTCAGCTCTATACGGGCTTCATTTATCGCGGCCCGGCGCTCATCGGCGAATGCGTGCAGGCGTTGCGCTAGGTATGCGGTCAGCGTGCGCGCTCTCACGCGTCGCTGATGGTCATGCACACGCCCGCCTCGTAATACAGACATGAGCAATGGGTATTTAGCGACGGGCACTCTGCTTTGTTAAGCTCTCGTCCGCTATAACGCCATACGAACAAAAAAGGACCACGATGCAACTTCGCTTGTTGAAAAAACTTTTCGTCGCCGCGATGATCGGCGCTTCGTTCACCGCGATCCCGGCCCATGCCGACGATCTGCTGGATCAGGTCAAGCAGCGCGGCACGCTGCGCGTCGGCCTCGAAGGCACCTTCCCTCCGTTCAATTCCAAAGCGCCGTCGGGCGAACTGGTCGGCTATGACGTCGACATCGCGAAGGCTGTCGCGGCGAAGCTCGGCGTGAAGCCGGAGTTCATCACGACCGAATGGAGCGGCATCATTGCGGGTCTGCAGGCCGGCAAGTTCGACGTGATTGTCAATCAGGTTGGCATTACGGACGCACGCAAGCAGTCGCTCGATTTTTCGCCTGCGTACACGTACTCGGCCGCGCAACTGATTCAGCGTAAGGACGACACGCGCCAGTTCAAGTCGCTCGACGATCTGAAGGGCAAGAAGCTCGGCGTCGGCCTCGGCACCAACTACATGGACATGGCGAAGTCGGTGCCGGGCATCGACGTGAAGACGTATCCGGGCGCGCCCGAATATCTGCGCGATCTCGCGGCGGGCCGTCTCGACGCGGCGCTCAACGACCGCCTGATGCTCGCGTATCTGCTGAAGAACTCGCAGTTGCCGCTGCGCACCGGCGCGAACGTCGGCGCGGGCAACCCGTCGGGCATTCCGTTCAAGAAGAACAACCCGAAGTTCGCCAAGGCAATCGACGACGCAATGACGCAGCTCGAAACCGACGGCACGTTCGCGAAGATCTCCGACAAGTGGTTCGGCATCGACGTGAGCAAGCCGATCAAATAAGCGGCTGGAATAAGCGGCTCGCGATGAAACGAAGGGCGGCATGCTCGGTATGCCGCCCTTCGCACTTGTGCGGCACGCGCTCCCATTGACGATATGCGCCTTGCGCGCCAACCCGAGCACTGCTCATGTCCACCACTTCCCTGCTCGTCGAATCGCTTCCTGCGCTCGCGCAGGGCGCCGTCCTGACGGTCAAGTTCGCCGTTCTGTCGATGTTCTTCGGCCTGATCGCCGGCGCCGTGCTCGCGCTGATGGGCGTGAGCCACAGCCGCACGCTGAACCGCCTCGCGCGCGTCTACGTGAGCGTGATGCGCGGCACGCCGCTGCTCGTGCAGATCTTCGTGATTTACTACGGCTTGCCGAGCTTCAATATTTCGCTCGATCCGACGCCGGCCGGCGTGATCGCATTGTCGGCGAACGTGGCCGCGTATCTGTCGGAGAGCATGCGCGGCGCGATCCTCGGCATTCATCAGGGACAATGGCTCGCCGCGTACAGCCTCGGACTCTCGCGGCGCCAGACGTTGCGTTACGTGATCGCGCCGCAGGCGTTGCGCATCGCCGTGCCGAGCCTGTCGAACAGCCTCATCAGCCTGATCAAGGACACCTCGCTCGTGTCGGTGATCACCGTCACGGAACTGCTGCGCAGCGCGCAGGAAGTCATCGCGTCGACGTATCAGCCGTTGCCGCTTTATCTCGCCGCAGCGGCTGTTTACTGGGTGCTGTGTCAGATACTGGAACTGCTGCAGCGCTGGTATGAGCGGCGTCTTGCGTTGCCTTCGCGGCATTGAGCGCGGCACGCGATGAACGCGTGGTCGGCTACGCTTTCATTGCGAGCCGGGTGAAACGTCATGCGTGTGAACCCTGAGTCGTGACTCGCGGCCCCCTTCACTCTCCCGCAAACTTCAGCCCTAGCGCCGCGCGCGCCGCGTCGGCCATCTCGATCATCTGCAACGATTTGCTGTGCGGCATCAGCGGACTTTCGAGCTGTCCCGTGCGAATCAGCTCGCAGAAATGCGCGGTCTCGTAGTTGAGGCCGCCGCCTTCGAACGGCTCGTCGAGCTCGACCACGCGGCCGTCGGTATAACGGATCGTCGCGCGCGACGGGTTCCACCACGGCTCGTGAATCGTCACGTGCCCGCCCTTCGCCATCAGCAGCGCGTCGCCCTTGCCGTGCAGATCGAGCCCGCAAAACAGTTGCGCGATGCCGCGTTCGTGCCGGCTGTTCAGGCTCGCAAACGTATCGACGCCGGTCGAACCGAGCCGGCCCAGCGTTTGCACTTCTAGCGGCGCGCCGAGCCAGTCGACGGCAAGAAATATTTCATAGATGCCGATGTCGAGCAGCGCGCCGCCCGCGTGCTCGAACGACAGCGACGGATGATCGTCGGGTACGCCCGGCACCGAGCAGCCGGCCCGCACGAGTCCCATGTCGCCGATCGGATCGTCCTTTAGATGCGCGCGCAACTTTCTGTAGAGCGGATAAAACGGCGGCTTCATCGCTTCCATGAAGAGCCGTTGTGCGCAGCGCGCGACGTCGACCACACGCTCGAGTTGCGGCCTGTTGATCGTCGCTGGCTTTTCGCACAGCACATGCACGCCCGCTTGCAGCGCGGCGACCGCGTAGTCAGCGTGGCTGTCCTGAACCGTCGCGATGTAGAGCGCGTCGATGCCGCTCGCGAGCAACGCGTCGAAGCTCGTGCAAGCCTCGCCGCCGAACTCGTCGGCGAAAGTCTGAGCAGGCTCGGGCCGCCGTGACCACAGCGCGGCGAGACGCGCGTGCGGCACATAGGCGAGGCCTTGAGCGAACCGGCGCGCGATACGGCCGGCGCCGACAATGCCCCAACGGATCTCGCGGTCCGAAGCAGTGGCGTGGGTTGCGGTTGGGTTGGCGTTCGTCACGATCGGCTGGCGTCCATGCGGATAAAGAGAGCCGCTATTGTCGCGCATGCGGCCCCGCACGTGTGCCGTCGCCGGCGAACGCCCTGCGTGTGTGTCTCTATCGAACGAACGACGACCGAACCATGAGCGGAAGACTCGCGCGCAGCAGCAGCGCGCAACCGATGCGCCGCCCCGTGTTGCCCTGCGTCTTGCCCAGCGTGTCAGCCGCGCGAGGGCGGCACCGGCGGCGCGCCGGCGAAGGTGCCGGCGATTTCCTCGGTCGTGTGATCGATCATCGCCATCGCAGCGAGTTCGGCCTCTTTCGGGTCGCGCCGTTCGATCGCCTCGACCACGCGCCGATGCGAGTTCACTGCCGTTTCCCACGCGCCTTCGCGAGCGGTGACGATGGGATTACCGGTCGACAGCGCGCCGCGAATGATCGCCGCCATCTGCTTGAAGAACTGGTTACCGCTCGCGACGACGATGCGCGTATGGAACAGCTCGTCGGCTTCCTGATAACCGGGCTCGCCCGGACGGATCACCTTGAACGCCTCGAACGCGTCGCGCACCCCCGCGATGTCGGCCGCGCTGCCGCGCGATGCGGCCTGCGCCGACGCACGCGGTTCGATCAGAATACGAAACTCGATGACGTCGCGCAGGAACACCGGATCGGGCTTCGCGCGAAAACGCCAGTTCACGACGTCCTCGTCGATCATTCGCCAGTCGCTCATCGGCCGGATGCGCGTGCCGATCTTCGGACGCACATCGAGCATGTCGCGCGCGAGCAGCATCGAGAGCGCCTCGCGCATCACCGTGCGGCTCACGTCGAACTCTTTCGACAGCACGTCCTGCGGCGGCAGTATCGCGCCGTATTTCTCCTCGACGATCCCTGTGACGAGCCCATCCATGACCTTGCTCACCAGCGATCGATCCTTGTTTGCCTGTTCCATGACCCTCTCCCCGAAGCGGTGTTCGCCCCCGCGTAGCCTGTTGATAAACCGCCCTTTTGTGTGTTTTATCGTCGCGTGGTTACTCATCCACGATACGTTGCTAGCTTCACAACGGTTACGCCAGTTGGGACACTTCCTGACAGGGTTATCCCTCTGAAGAATTGTTTCTTCTGTGTAACGCGATCGGCCCCGAAGGACCATAAGCTTGCGTCTCAAGCATGCCTTTCACGCCGACTTTGCATCGTGCGAAGACGCACGTAGGACGGCAAATTGTCTGAACGGAGGCGGCGTGCAATCGATCATGGGTTGCCGCAAGCGGCGGACCTGGTGCCTGTGTGGTTGCTGGTGCGACTACCCGTGAGTCTTTAGTGCGCTCGCCGCTCTTCAATTCGACACACGTGAGCATGCATGGCCTCGCTCGTCATCAAGGCGACGCGCCGCAAGCGGCTTGTGCGCGATGAAGTGGAACCAGCACGCGCCGCTGTTCTCGACGCCGTCGGAAATACGGTTGCCCGCGCAACTATCAAACACCGCATCGCATTGCAAGCCAATCTGCGCAAGTTGCCGGCGCTGTTCGGCAAGTGTCGTGTAGACGATCACAATGCCGAAGTTGTGAGCCGCCGCTGTCTTGACCGCGTAGCCGCCATAGTCGCGATTCAGCTTGCCGTTGTGTATATAGTTGAGCGTGCCGAGCTGGAAGCGCCGCATCGAGCGCAGCGTACGCCAGCCGAGCGTCAGCGGATTGAGCGTGAAACGCGGCAGCAGATGCCAGATGCCCTCGCGGTAACCGGGGCCGCCGCGATTATGCGACGAGAACAGCACATAGCCGCCTGGCCGCACCACGCGATACATTTCCTGAAGGATCTTCACGCGATCGTTGTAGTCGACGCAGTCGATACCGTTCCAGCTAAATGCAGCGAGCCCGTAATGATCGGACGGCAGCTCGGACATATCGCGTGCATCCATATGCCGCAAATCGCAGCCGGGATAGCGCAGTCTCGCTGTCTCCAGCAGGTTCGGCGCGTAGTCGACGCCGGTGTATTCGTTCGAGATACTAAGCATCAGTGCAACGGTGCGCCCGGTGCCGATGCCTATATCGAGCAACGGCGTGCCCGAACAACGCGGCGCGAGCCATCTGAAGGCGGCCTCTTCGCCCGCGTCGGAGAAGCTCTTGTCGGTCGTGAAAACGCGGGCCGCGTCGCGCGAATTCCACGCGAGGCGATTGATGCGGTCCAGCTCCGATTGACTATTCACGACACGTCTCCAGTGCGATGCAAGAGCGCGGCGACAGCGCGATCAGCAGCGGCTTCCTCACAGCATCTCAAACGTGTTGACGAGCGCGGCACGATCGCGCTCGCGGCGCCGCAATGCGGTGAGCGGTTGCGAGGCGCGCACTTGCCGCGTGAGACCGATGAACGGCACGCCATGCTCGAGATACGGACCTTCCGTCTTGCGAAAGCCGAACTGCTCGTAGAACTCGCGCAAACTGAGCGGCGCGCTCACGCGTGCGGCGTGTCCCGGCCAACGCTCGGCAATGGCCTGCAATACGCGCTCCATTAGCATTTCCGCCGTGCCGTCGCCGCGCCGCAGCGGACTCGTCAGCACCTTGTCGATCATGATGTCGGGATCTTCCGCATCGCCGGGCTGCACACGGGCGTACGCAAGAATCGGCATCGGCCGCGCCATGTCTTCGACGGCGAACACATGCAGCGAAGTTTCGTCGCGTCCATCGGCATCGAGGCACACATGCGATTGCTCGACGACGAACACTGCGCTGCGCGCCCGCAAGATCAGGTACAGCTCGCGTGCAGAAAGCTGCTCGAATTCCAGCGTTTTCCAGTTCATCACGTTCCCCAGCGGATTCTTTAATGTTCGGTGCGGCGAGCGCACAGGTTGCCCTCGCGGGCCTCGCACGATTGGCGGGCCGGTTTTGACGCCTACACGGTAAGGCCGCCGTACGGCTGTTTCCGTTCGCCATCGCACTCACGCTGGAGGTTGCCGAATCTTCATACGAGGCACCGATAACGCGGCGCGAACGGAGACGCTGCACGTCGGATAGTGACGGCCTTAAAGTTGCTGAGTGATGCGCGCCACGCGATCGGAAACGTGGACATCGCAAGCAAAATAGACGGCGACGACAGCGTTGTTTCGCTGACGCTACATTTCGCTGATTCGCACGGTGCCGCGACAACGGCGCATAGACATGGCCGCGAGGCTCGTTCGGCTCTCGCGAAATCGGAGTCGAACGCGGCGCGCACGGCACCCGACTTCGCGCCGCGTATCACCGACGTGCCGGTGTTCTTCCTCGGCACCTGTCGGACGAATACCGATCCCGTCAGCCGGAGAAGCAGCGAAGCGCAACCACAACACGCCTTCGAGCCGGCCCGCGACGCACGCATGAACATGCTGCGCGCGAGCAGGACAATGGCGTACGAATCGGACACGTTCTATGCGCTAGCCGACGAGCACGGTCGTGCTCATCTGGCCACACGTCGCATTGGCGAATTTCGACTATGCGAATGACGCGGCCCGCGCGCCCACTACAGACGTCTGGCCATTTTCAACTAATAAGGGCATCACTCATCACCACGCGTGGCGCCCTGCCCGACGCGATCCCACTCTCGCCACCCACATCACAAAGCGCGGGCTGTTGCGTGCGCATCCATCATTCAGCTTTAAAGCGGATGCAACACTTGCGGCACGGGCCGCCGAAGTCCGCGCGCCCGATGACGCATCCGCCACTTCTACGGATAGCCGTACCATCTACCCGCCATTTGCCCGCGATGTCTTCGCGAAGCGCGTAAAACCTCGCGCTGCGCGAACCCATTGGTCGGGCTGCGCCCATCACTGTCGCTTTTTTTGCGACTCCTGACAGCCATAAATGATGAACCGTGCGGCAACCGACGCAAGCGGTTGAACACATCTGAATCAATTCCGGCACATCGCGGACACCGCGCCAAAAGGCGCTCACAAAGCGCGGAACAACCCTGGCGCTCCAATCGCAAAACCGCCGCCACGCGCAGCGAACTCAATTGGATCAAGCACTTGGCCCGTATAAAAAGACCATCGCGCGCAGGCTCGACGCAAACGTCGGATGTACAGAATTGAAACAAAAAGGCGCGCGCAGGGGGTTTATTTCGCCCGCCCGTCGTCGCTGCGCCGCACCAGTCACGCTTTCCCCTATGGTTGGCACAGTCCTCGCTAATACAAGGACGCAACACCGCGGCGCCGTGAGGACGACCACAACGGCGGCGGCGCACCAACCAATACGGGGCCGACTCTGTTCACCCTGCGCTGACTGCAATGCAGAGCGCGCGTTATCAAAGGGTGCAGGAATCGGATCAAAAACAGGAAGACGCGAGACCCGCGGCTTCACGCGAGGACCGATCATGTTGACACTTCAATCAGATCTGCACGGAAACCATTTGCTCGGCGCATTGCCGTCTCACGAATGGCAAGCGCTTGCTCCGCACCTCGAACTGGTTCATCTGCGCACGGAACAGTTGCTCTGCGATTCCGGCCAACGCATTCATCACGTGTACTTCCCGACGACCGCGATCATTTCGATGCTGTCGACGATGGAAGACGGCAGCTCCGTCGAAATCGCCGCGGTCGGACGCGAAGGCATGACCGGCGTGCCCGTGCTCACGGGCGGCGAAACCATGCCGAACCGCGTGCAGGTGCAATGTGCGGGCTTCGCGTATCGCATGAGCGCGCAGGCCCTCAAGCAGCAATTCGCCCGCTCCGACTTCCTGCGCCGTCTGATGCTGCTCTACATGCACGCGCTTCTCACGCAAGTCGCGCAGACCGCGGCATGCAACCGCCATCACGCACTGAACAAGCAGTTGTGTCGGTGGCTGCTGATCGAAGTCGACCGTGTTGCGTCGAACGATCTGACGGTGACGCAGCAATTGATCGCCGACATGCTCGGCGTGCGCCGCGAGGGCATCACCGAGGCAGCCGGCAAGCTGCACGACGAAGGCCTGATTCACCATAGCCGCGGACACATCAAGGTGCTCGACCGCAAGGGGCTCGAAGCGCGCGCGTGCGAATGCTACGGCCTCGTCAAGCGCGAATTCGATCGCCTGCTGCCGCGCCTGCGCCAGGCCGAAACCGTCGAATAACACGCGGCGCGATTGCCGTCCTCGCAGAGTCGATAATGTTCAGGAATACTGCGCGATGCCTCGACGCATTCCTCGTGATTGCGGGAGGCCTGCTCGCCCACTGGATGCGCTTTGCCACGCTCGCCGCTTTGCCGGACACCGAACGCCTGCTGATTGCCTTCAACTGCGTGCTGGTGCTGTTGTTGTTTCCCGGCTTCGGCGTGTATGAAACATGGCGCGGCAAGCCGTTGACGGCGATGCTCGCACGCGTGGCCGCGGCGTGGCTCGCGGTCGTCGCTGCCGCGTTGCTGCTCGCCTTCACGCTGCATCGCATGGATGCGGTGTCGCGGCTGTGGTTCGTCTACTCGACGTTGATCTCGGGCGCGTTGATCGTCGCGACGAAGTGCGCGGTGCATGTGGCGTTGCGCAGTGTTCGCCGGCGCGGCATGAATTTCCGCACCATTGCGATTGTCGGCGCACCTGGCTTTGCGCGCACGCTCCTCGCGCATCTCGAGCATGCGCCGCAAGCGGGCTTCAGGCCGGTTTGCGTGTTCGACACAAGCGTGGACAGCAGCGTTGAACGGGCAGCGTATGGCGCGCGGCTTAATCGTCTGCCGGTGCTGACCGACCTGACTGCATTCGCCGCCAAAGTGCGCGACGAGCGCGTGAACGAAGTCTGGCTCGCGCTGCCGCTCTCGGAAGAACGCACGATCTATCGCTTTCAGCGCATGTTCAGGCATGACTTCGTGAACCTGCGTTTTATTCCTGACGTACGCAGCCTCTCGCTTTTCAACCACTCGCTCGTCGATGTGGTCGGTTTGCCCACGCTAAGTCTCGGCGCGCCGTCGCTCTCGCCGCCGCAGATGTGGCCGAAGCTGATCTTCGACCGGCTCTTCGCCGCAGGTGCGCTCGTCGCGCTCGCGCCGGTGTTCATCGTGCTCGCGACGGCGATCAAGCTCACGTCGCCGGGGCCCGTGTTCTTTCGCCAGACGCGCAAGGGCGCCGACGGCGAGCCGTTCTCGATCTACAAATTCCGTTCGATGACCGTGCATCATGAAGCGCAGGGTCAGGTCACGCAGGCCACGCGTCACGACGCGCGCGTGACGAAGCTCGGCGCGTTCATGCGCCGCACGAGCCTCGACGAGCTGCCGCAGTTTCTCAATGTGCTGCTCGGACAGATGTCGGTGGTGGGCCCGCGTCCGCATGCGCTCGAACACGACGATCTCTACAAGGATCAGGTGTACGGCTACATGCACCGCTACCGCATCAAACCCGGCATCACCGGATGGGCTCAGGTGAACGGCTATCGCGGCGCGACCGCCAAGGTCGAGAAGATGGAAGCGCGCGTGAAGTTCGATCTCTTCTATATCCACAACTGGTCGTTCTGGTTCGACATGAAGATCGTCTTCATCACGATTTTCAAGGGCTTTATCAGCCGCAACGCGTTCTGATCATGCCGCTACGGACGCCGCTCCTGAAAGTCTCCGTGATCGTGCCGACGTATCGGCGCACCGCCGATCTCGCGCGGTGCCTCGCGGCACTCGACGCACAGGAGCGCCGCGCCGACGAGGTAATCGTGGTCGCGCGTCACGACGATCACGCGACGCTCGACTGGCTGCGTACACGCGAAACCACGCGGCCCGATCCGCGCCGCTGCGTCGTGCTCGTGCATAAGCCGGGCGTCGTGGCCGCTTACAACCTCGGCATCGACAGCGCATGCGGCGACGTGCTCTGCTTCACCGACGACGACGCCGCTCCGCATCCTGACTGGGTCGCGCGAATCGCCCGCGCATTTGGGGGCGATGCATGCCTCGGCGGTCTCGGCGGCCGGGACATCGTGCATGAACGCAACGGTATTCCGCAGGGGCGGAAACCGTGCGTCGGCATCGTGCGATGGTATGGCCGCACGATCGGCAACCATCACATCGGTCATGGCGAGGCGCGTGAGGTCCACGTACTCAACGGAGTGAACATGGCGTTTCGCCGCGAGGCGATCGGCGCGCTGCGTTTCGACGCGCGGCTGCTCGGCAGCGGCGCGCAGGTTCATTGCGAAATGGCCTTCAGCCTCGACGTGCGCCGCCGCGGCTGGACGCTTGTCTACGATCCTGCGCTGCTCGTCGAGCACTTTCCCGCTCAACGCCGCGACGAGGACCCGCGCTTCGTCTTCAACGATACGGCGTTCTATAACGCGTCGTTCAATCTTCGACTCATCATGTGCGAACACCTGACGCCGCCAGGCCGATGGGCGTTCGTCGTTTACTCGACGCTGATCGGCGATCGCGCGGACCCGGGGTTCCTGCGCGCGTTGTCGTTGTCGTTGGCGTTCGAGCGCGGCGGAATGGCGCTTGCGTTTCGCAAATGGCGAGTGGGCTTACGCGCAATGCGCGGAGCGTGGCAGGAAGCGGCGCGCTAACGCCCGCAAGCCGAAGTAATTTGCGTTGCAATAGATAGCCGGTCAAGGGCTGCGCCGCATGAAGGCGCAGCCTTTTTTACGCCACTACAAAAACGCGCTGACGTCCGTCTGAAAGCGCTGCGCCAGCGCCTTCGCGACCTTCTTGCTGATCGCCCGGCGGCCCGCGAGGATATCGCTCACCACCGTCGGCGATGCGATGCCCATCAAATCCTTTTGCCGCAGCCCGTGCGTTTCGAGCAGATGCCGCAACACCTCGCGCGGCTCCGCTTTGGGCAGCGTCACGTTCTGCGCCTTCCAGCTCCGAACCAGGTCCGACACGATCGCGTGAAGATCGGTGAGCGGCTCGTTCTCCTTGCCGTTCAGATGATCGGCAAGGGCACTGGAGAGTTCGACCATCGTCTGATAGTCTTGTTCGTTGCGAATGGGAGTAATGGGCAATTGGGCCTGTAGCGCGGCCCAGCTTCGAGCGATGTCGGGAAAAGAGCCCGGAAGGCGATCGGCATTCATGAGTGTAGAGTCTTCCTCGTCCAAAGGTCGCGCATCGCATGCGTCATCGCGTGACGTACGGATTAACGACTGCCTGTTTTAGTAAATCGCAGCGACGATCCGTGATTGTTTGCGTTACCACGGCGGTTACGATTCGTCGCCTGCGTCGAATATCGCGTATTGAGGCGGCTTATGATCCACGCTGCCGCCTGCCCCCGATAGCCGCTCCGGTGGCATCGCCCGAACGGCTTGTTGATGGTGCTGCCCTGCTGAAACACGAGAGGATCGCCGAGCCGCGAAGCCGGCGAACGCCTCGGCTAATCATCCGCAACTGCTCTGCGCCGCCGGCTCGACCGGCCATCCGGCCGGTTCGGCGAGGCGCTCAGCGTCGATCCGCTGCACGGTTGCGGACTCGCCGCGTAAATGCTCGGAAGCGATCGTGCGCGTGACCTCGGCCATGAACGCGCGACGAAACACGGCCGCCGAAAACCGCTCGGCGTTCGCGCGGCACGCGGCCGACGTGATCTGTTCATGCTGCCGTTCGAACCGGTCGATTGCGTCGAGCATCGACGCGACAGTTTGTGATCCGAAATAAATTCCGGTGGGATGCGCGTCGCCGACGGGCACCACGGTCTCGAGCGACCCGCCCTTGCCGAATGCGATCACCGGCGTGCCGCACGCCTGCGCTTCGAGCGTGACGATGCCGAAATCCTCTTCGGCGGCGAATACGAAAGCTCGCGCGCGCTGCAAGTAGCTCTTGAGCACGCCGATCGGCTGATAGCCGAGTATCGTCACATTCGGCGCGGCCTTCGCGCGAATCGCAGCCATCTCCGGTCCGTCGCCGATCACGATCAGCTTGCGGTGCGGCGTCGCGCTGAACGTCTCGACAATCAGATCGATGCGCTTGTACGGCACCATTCGCGAGGCTGTCAGATAGAACTCTTCTTTATGCGTGCACAATTCGAATTCGTCGACATTGACCGGAGGCGGAATCACGGCGGCGTCGCGCCGATAGGTTTTCATCATGCGCCGCGCGACGAATTGCGAATTCGCGATCAGGCGGTCGACGCCATTCGCCGAATGCGAATCCCAGCCGCGCAGATAATGCAGCAACGCACGCATGAGCCAGGACTTCGGCCCGCGCGTCAAACCGGCTTCGCGCAGATACTCATGCTGCCGGTCCCACGCGTGACGCATCGGCGAATGCACGTAACTTATGTGCGTTTGATCAGGGCCGACGAGCACGCCCTTTGCGACCGTATGCGAACTCGTGATGATCAGATCGTAGTCCGCGAGATCGAACTGCTGGACCGCGAGCGGCATCAACGGCAGATAGGCGTCATAGCGACGGCGCGCGAACGGCAGGCGTTGAATGAAGGAAGTGGTGACGGGTTTGCCGTGCAACGGTCGACGGTCTTCGAGAAAATCCACGAGGCTGAAAAGATCCGCGTCGGGAAAGCATTCGATAATCTGCTCGAGTACCTTCTCCGCGCCGCCAGGTGCGACCAGCCAGTCGTGCACGATCGCAACTCTCATGATCTCCCTATCCTCGTTAACGCCTCCTGGGCATAGCGACGAGTGTAGGTGGCGCGTGCTTTACTGTGCGTGCGCGTGACCACATTCGACGCACGACAGCACGGGAATAATTCATTCGCCGCCATTCGCTTCTTGCGAATGCACGGAACAAATTAATTCGCTTTCCTATGCGCCACGCGTTCGATGTTTCGCTCAGCACGGCAATGCAGCGGCCCGCCGGCGAGCTAATGCTCAGACGGGGCCGCTGAAGCGTGTTTCGGTGAACGGATAAGGAAGGGCCGCAGGTGCCCGCACGATGCGATGCGGGCGTCTGGGTTATTGCTCAGACCTTGCGGTACTCGATGGTCTGTACGCCGGTGTCCGTGCCGAGCAGGCACAGATTCGCGCCACGGCCCGCGAAAAGGCCCACTGTCACGACGCCCGGCCACGCGTTGATATGCGTCTCGAGCGTGCGCGGATCGCTAATGCGCAGACCTTTGACGTCGATGATTTCGTTGCCGTTATCGGTGATGAACGGCGTGCCCTCTTTCGTCACACGCACGACCGGCACACCGCCGAGCGCGGTCACGCGGCGGCCGATCGCGGTGCGCGCCATCGGCACGACTTCGATCGGCAGCGGGAAGTTGCCGAGCGTGTCGACGAGCTTGCTGGCGTCCGCGATACAGACGAATACGTCCGACACCGACGCGACGATTTTCTCGCGCGTAAGCGCACCGCCGCCGCCCTTAATCATCGCGCCGCTGTGATCGATCTCGTCGGCGCCGTCGACATAAACCGGCAGCGAGTCGATCTCGTTCAGATCGAGCACCTTGAAGCCGTGCGATTGCAGGCGCGCGGTGGTGGCGAGCGAACTCGACACCGCGCCGCGATAGCGCGCCTTGTTGGCGGCCAGCGCGTCGATAAAACAGTTCGCGGTGGAGCCGGTGCCGACGCCGATCACCGAACCTCCGGCACGTTGGCGTGGACATATCGGCGGCGGCCTGACCGACCAGTTGCTTGAGTTCGTCTTGAGTCATGAGAATGCGGGCGAGCTGTAAAAGACGCTAGTTTACCGGAGTAAGCACTGGAAACCGGGCGAAATTACTTCTTCACCGCCCGCTGCCTGACGGCCTCGAACAGGCACACGCCGGAAGCTACGGAGACGTTCAGGCTCTCGACCGTGCCCGCCATCGGAATCTGCATGACGATGTCGCAGGTGTCGTGCGTGAGGCGGCGCATGCCCTCGCCTTCGGCGCCCATCACGATCGCAACGGGGCCGTCTAGCTCCGTCTCGTAGAGGCTCTTCTTGGCCTCGCCCGCCGTGCCGACGATCCACACGCCGGCCTCCTTCAGTTCACGCAGCGCGCGCGCGAGGTTCGTCACGGTGATGTACGGCACGGTGTCGGCCGCGCCGCTCGCGACTTTCGCGGCGGTCGCGTTCAGGCCGACCGCGCGGTCGCGCGGCGCGATCACCGCGTGGGCGCCGGCGGCATCGGCGACGCGCAGGCAGGCGCCGAGATTGTGCGGATCGGTCACGCCGTCGAGCACCAGAAGCAGCGGCGAGCCGTTGATGCCGTCGAGCAGTTCCGCGAGATTCTGCGCGAGCGGCATGTCGCCCGCGCGCGCCACCACGCCCTGGTGACGCTCGGTGTGCGCGAGCCCCCACAGACGCGTTTCGTCGGCGGCGATCAGGCGCACGCCCGCTTCCTTCGCCGTGTGCAGAAACTCCGTCATGCGGCGGTCCTTGCGCGTGGCGTCGTAATAAACATCTTCGACGGTCGACGCGTCGTGCCGGATGCGCGCGGTGACTGCATGAAAACCGTATAGAACCTTGTGACGTGCCATGACTGATACAACCTTTGATTGAGCGCAGCGGAGAAGCCGCGCTGCTGTGATGAATACGTGTGCCTGTCCGCGATCGGGCCGGCGCGTTAACTCATTAACTGCCTGATGAAGCGTGCCGAGGCAGTATGAAGCGCCGATCGAGCGCCGATCAAACTCGAACCAAGCGCGGGCTAAACGCGGGCCAAGCGCGGACCAAACGAACACCGCGCGCAACCGGCACGTCTTCACGTACCCGCTGCGCGCGGTTCGAGCGCCGACGCGGGGCGTTAGCGCTTCTTGCGCGCGGTCTGCCTGGACGCCGCCTTGGCCGACGCGCCGCCCTGCTTCTTCGCGGCGCCGCGCGCTTCCTTGACGGCCGCGCTTTGCACCGGCGCGGCCCGCTTGCGGCGCGCGCCCGGCGCTGCCGCGCCGCCTTCGGGCGACGACAACTCGCGCACGCGCGGGCCGCCGTTGTCCGCGGACGACTTGTCTGCCGACACGCTGCGAGCCGGATGCGGCTTGATCGGCGTATCGCGCACGAGGCGGAAGTCGATCTTGCGCGCGTCCAGATCCACGCGGCTCACCTGCACGCGCACGCGATCCGAGAGCCGGTAGCGAATGCCCGTGCGTTCGCCGCGCAGTTCGTTCTTGATTTCGTCGTACTGGAAGTAGTCCGAGCCGAGTTCGGTGACGTGCACGAGGCCTTCGATAAAGAGCGAATCGAGCTGCACGAAGATGCCGAACGACGTGACGCCGTTGACCATGCCGCCATATTCCTCGCCGAGCTTGTCGCGCATGAAGTAGCACTTGAGCCAGGCTTCGACGTCGCGCGATGCTTCGTCGGCGCGGCGCTCGTTAGCCGAGCAATGCAGGCCGAGCTCTTCCCAGATCGCGACGTTGGTGCCGCGCGTGCGGCCGGTTTTTTCGTCGTCGGCCTGCTGCATGGCCCGAGCGCGCGGTGACAGCGCCGTGTTCAACACGACGCCTGCCGGCGGCTCCGGCTGATACTTGCGGCCTTGCAGAATCGCGTAGATGGCGCGGTGCGTGAGCAGGTCGGGATAACGGCGGATCGGACTCGTGAAGTGCGCATACGCCTCATACGCGAGACCGAAGTGGCCGATGTTGTCCGGGCTATAAACCGCCTGCTGCATCGAGCGCAGCAGCATGGTTTGCAGCATCTGCGCGTCGGGCCGGTCGCGGATTTGCGCCATCAGCGCGGCGTAGTCGCTGGCGTGCGGCTTGTCGTTGCCGCCGAGCGTGAGACCCATGCCGCGCAGGAAGGTGCGCAGATTCTCGAGCTTCTCCGCGGTCGGGCCGGCATGCACGCGGAACAGGCCCGGATGCTTGTTGCGCTTCAGCAGGTCGGCAGCGCACACGTTCGCGGCCAGCATGCATTCCTCGATCAGCTTGTGCGCCTCGTTGCGGGTGCGCGGCACGATCTGCTCAATCTTGCCCTGCGCGTTGCAGACGATGTACGTCTCGGTCGTATCGAAGTCGATCGCGCCGCGCTTCTGCCGCGCGGCAAAGAGCGCCTTGTACACGCCGTAGAGGTTCTGCAATTGCGGCAGCAGCGCGGCGCGGCGCGCGGCTTCCGGACCCTTGGTGTTTTTCAGCACCGCCGCGACTTCCGTGTACGTCAGACGCGCAGCCGAATGCATCACACCAGGATAGAACTGATACGCCTTCACTTCGCCGCGCGCCGTGACGATCATGTCGCACACGAGCACGCAACGGTCGACGTTCGGATTGAGCGAGCACAAACCGTTCGACAGTTTCTCCGGCAGCATCGGAATCACGCGGCGCGGAAAATAGACCGATGTGCTGCGCTCGATCGCGTCGGCGTCGATCGCGCTCTTCGGATGCACGTAATGCGACACGTCGGCAATCGCGACGATCAAACGGAAGCCGTCGCCGCGGCCGACCTTGATCGGCTCGCAATACACGGCGTCGTCGAAATCGCGCGCGTCTTCGCCGTCGATCGTGACGAGCGGCACGTCCCGTAGATCGATGCGATGACGCACGTCCGTAGGACGAACTTCGTCGGGAAGCTTCGCGGCTTCGGCAAGCGCGTCGGGGCTGAACTCATGCGGCACGCCGTATTTGCGCACCGCGATTTCGATTTCCATGCCGGGGTCGTCGATATCGCCCAGCACTTCCGCGACGCGGCCAAGCGGCTGCGAATGACGGCTCGGAAAATCGGTCAGCTCGACCACCACCACCTGGCCGACCTTGGCCTTCTTGGTGTTCTGCGTGATGAGGATGTCGTGGCCGATGCGCTTGTCTTCGGGCGCGACGATCAGCGCGCCGTTCTCGTTCAGCAGACGCCCGATCACGCGCTTGTTCGCGCGGTCCGTGACCTCGACGATGTGCCCTTCCGGCCGGCCGCGCCGGTCATAGCCGACGATGCGTGCAAGCACGCGGTCGTTGTGCATGACCTTCTGCATTTCGGCGGTGGGCAGGAAGAGATCGTCCTGGCCGTCGTCGCGAATCAGGAAGCCGTAACCGTCGCGATGACCCTGAACGCGGCCTGCGACGAAGTTCGACGGATGAGTCAGCTGATAGAGATTGCGCTGATCGAGCCGGATCTGGCCGTCGCGCTCCATGGCGCCGAGGCGCTTGAAAAATCCTTCGCGCTCCTGGCGCTTGATGGACAGGGCTTCGGCGATCTCGTTGGCGGCGAGCGGCGTTTCGCTCGTACGCAGGACGCCGAGGATTTCCTCGCGGCTCGGAATCGGATACGGAAATTTGCTCAAGGGCTTGTCGATGATTTTTTCTCGTTGCATGGACGTCGGTCGGCGATCTGGCTCGGCTTAAGAAGCGTTTGCGTGGCGCCTGAATGGCACTTGCTGCTGCACTAAAAGACTCTCTCGGGTCCGGCTTGTTCAAGGCTGAGTCCGACGGGCTTGTGTACCGTGCCAACGAACTACTGCGAGGCATTCTAACACCCGTCTCGCACGCCACGCGGGCCGTCAATAGTCGCCAGGAAGCGTCGCCGGCAAGCCCGCGCGGGCTCGTTTGCGGCGTGTTTAAGCAGCTTTTGAGAAACGCTTGACAGCCTCGATGCTGTCGCTATAATGTCGGTCTTTGCTGTTCATCACCTGCCCAGGTGGCGAAATTGGTAGACGCACTAGGTTCAGGTCCTAGCGGTGGCAACACTGTGGAGGTTCGAGTCCTCTCTTGGGCACCAGGATTCAAAATTGAAGCCGCCTCGGTTCATCGGGCGGCTTCAGTTTTTATGTAGAGCGGTAATGTTGTTTGTTTCGGTTCAAGGCGTGGGTTGGCGGCGGGGATTGACACGCTGCATCATCCCGCTAAAATAGCGGTCTAGCTTCAAGACGTGCCCAGGTGGCGGAATTGGTAGACGCACTAGGTTCAGGTCCTAGCGGTGGCAACACCGTGGAGGTTCGAGTCCTCTCCTGGGCACCAACAGTTGTTCCGGCTTGGTTTTAGCTCAAGCCGAAGAAGTTCGAGAAACCCCGTAAGGTTAAAAACTTTACGGGGTTTTTTGTTTTTACAGGTCTCGGGCGTTGCACCGACATCGGTGATTTTTTGCGTTTAGACGCAATCGGGATGTTGGACCATGCTGGTCAGACGACAACAAAACCTGACTGCTCCGCTATCGACGACCGAGTACGGGCAAGCAGAACTTCCTCGACCTCGGCCTCCACCCGATCTCACGCATCGTTGATGCGCGACGATCGGCCACTACCGCACGCAATCTCGTAAGCGAAGGTACCGATCCGGTCGAACGTCGCCGCGCCGAATCCGAGTCCATCGCCCGCAAACGCGTGGCCGAAGGCGCCTTCCACTTCCATCTCGTGGCCGAGCGCTGGCTCGACTTCAAACGCAAGGAATGGGCGGACGAAACCTACCGGAAAGCGGACTTTGTCGTGCGCGAGTACCTGACTTCCGCACTCCGCAACAAGCCCATCTCGACGCTTGCCACATCTGAGGTCAAGCCCGTACTGGGAGCGATTGCCTCTCATGCGCCCAACCTCGCGACCAAAGCACGCCAGTATGTCGGTGGCATCGTGACGTACGCGGTCCAGAACGGACTGCGCGAAGATGGCGCCGCCTTAACACTGCGCGGCGTTGTGCCCCGCCACAGGAAAGGTCACATACCAGCGATCACCAAACCTGCGGACATCGCTCCGCTGGTTCATGCTATCGATGCCTACAGGTCGCCCATTACCCGCGCCGCCCTCAAGCTCACCATGCTGACTGGCCTTCGCCCCGGCGTGGTTGCCGCAGTCCCGTGGGACGAGGTGAACCTCAAAACAGCAGAATGGCACGTTGCAGCCGAGCGCATGAAAATGCGGCACGATCACATCGTGCCATTGCCGAAGCAGGCGGTCGCCATCTTGAAAGAAGTGCAATCACTCACGGGCAAGGGGCACTATGTCTTTCCGTCCCCTGCCCGTCAAAAGACTCCGCATTTACATCGAGACGCATTGAGCAAGGCACTACGGGACATGGGTTTTCAAGGGAAACACGCGACGCACGGTTTCCGGGGCATGCTCCGCACGGTCGGACGAGAGCGACTCGGGATGGACATCGATGTACTCGAAGCGCAACTGGCACACGCCAAGCGTGGCGATGTGCAAAAGGCCTACGATAGAACAACTTTTGACGATGATCGTCGCCGGGTCATGCGGGAGTGGGCCGACTATATCGATCGGTTAAGCATGCCAACGACAGAAGCAGGATCAAGCACGCAGCGCTGAAGACCACACCCACTTCATTGTCAATCTATCGGCTGCAACCTTACCTGGACAAGGATGCAGCTAGCTCATAAATCGACGATACCGCCAACGATACCGAAAAATACCACCGGCACTTTCCGCCGCTCCGCGGACCGCAGCGGAGGCTCAGTTCCAACTCTGTTAAATCCATCTCGAAGACGAGGCAGTTCGAGAACATTGGTGTCGGCAGTACCGTCATCGATACCGTCTAGCATTCTCCAACGCGGTCTGACCAAAGCCGCCCAGTGCCAAGGGCCTCACTCACAGAGCCTGATCCTTGGGAAATCTCCTGCTGCCCGGTCTGCTGAGTTATGCGACAACCGAATAGTGATTTGGCAACGTACGAAACATGACCCGGCACAACAACTCTTCCTTCGTGGACGTACCGTAGGCCTCATCGACGAGTTGATGCGACAGTCTGAGCCGGACTGCGCTGTTCGGGCCATCATCATCGCGGTTACCTCCACGCAGAATCCACGCGACGAACTCGAGCAAGTTCTTCTGTCGCACCCCGGGCTCTCCTTTTTAGCACCGTAAGATAAATACTGGACCGACGACGAATTGCGCAAATCGGGCAACAGCATCACGACGCTCCACGACGCCGCAAACGACAAACCCGGCCGAAGCCGGGTCTGGTCATCAAGATCGAAGCTGATAGTTCAAGGTTGATAGTCTTCAAATTCCCAGCCGCCGAATCGACTCAGCTTCAACGCCAAGCCATGCCAATCGTCCGCAGTGCAACTTTCCACATATCGGCTTATGGCCGACTCGATCTCAGCTAAGTCGTACTCAAACACGATCAGCATATGGCGTCCCCACACGGCCTTACGATCCGAGTACTTGGCTTTAATCCAGTCTGGGGTGCAGACCATGGTCTGAAACAGGTCGGCACCCTTTTCGTTTTCCGGGCCAATTTGCAGCTCGACCAAGAAACCAAAGCAGGCTTCGTCTTCGGGCCAGTAGGTCCGTAGCTCAACATCGGGGGAAGAAATGCCCTTTAGCTTGGCTCGCATCATGGCCCCGTGATGTTCAAATGACCATTATTCTGCCACGCTCCGCTTGGCACACTCCGCGACTGGAAATTAGCTTGCACTCCGGTCGTAGCGTAGGAGCTATTGGGCTTCGGTGAAGGTGGACGATACTGCCGCAGGCCGTCCGCGCTGATCAGCGTACTTCCGTCTGTCTGGGACACCCGATAACCCGGACCAACCCAGTCTTGCCCAAGCACGTTGGCATCTGCGGTCGACGCTTCGCCTAATGCAAAATTGCCTTTGCCAGTAGCCGCATCACGCAACATACCAATCTGTTCTCCCGCCGTCAGACCGCCACTGTTTGTGGCGCTATTTACACCTCCTTTCGTGTTGTCATTGTTCCCACTTTTGGTTGAATCGCCGCTGGTCCCACTATCGCTCCCAGGACCGGTAGAAAAGATGGCTCCAATGCTGGGCAAGGAAAACGACGTAGGTACCGGCACGATTACAAACGTACAGTCACCGTATGGTACGCAGACCGGAATAGGTGTTCCGGCCAGGGTAAAGCCGCTGGCGTGTTGTCCCTGCGAGCCACCGCTTAGGTCGTCATCGTTGTTGCCTGGGTGATCTGGCAACTGCGGCAGGTTGTTCCCGGAATCGTCCTTTGAACTGCCCGTTGCACTCGCGACATAGCCGATTGCAGCGATCTTCGCCGGCGCGGGCAACATTGCGCTACAAAAAGAACTCTGCAGACAAGCCTTGAGGATGTCAGCGGTATGTTTCTCGGAGTTGTTAGTCGCTTCGTTTTCGGCCCAAGTTGCTCCGGCTTGCGCGTCGCCGCCTGCAAGGCCGGCGGCGACGCCACCCGTCAAGACGGACAGAGCCGTCACGACTGCGGCCTGGCCCTCAGTAAGCGGTGCCCCGGTCGGATCCATCGCGATGATTGCAAGCGGCGACAACGTCGCACTTGTGGCCGCTCCAATAGCTCCGCCCGTGCAGCCGGTGCCACTTAGCGAACTGGCAGCGCACCCCAGCACCGCATGTCCCAGTACGTTTTCGATCGGAAGAGGGGCTGTGCCATCGCCGATGGCATACGCGCCCGATGCCGCCGTTTCCTGAAGCAGCGCGTTCTGGAATGCGCCAAGCAGGCTGCCTCCCTCAATCGCTGTACCTACGCCAGCCGAAATCCCGGCCTCGGCCAGCATTGCCAGAGCTCGGGTTTCCAAGGTAGAGGCGGTTGATACAGTCGCCTGATTCACAGTGGTGCCAATCGACGGATTAACACCGGCGAGGCTGGCAAGGGAGCTAGTCGGACCCCCGACAGTTAAGGGTGCCGTCGTGAAATCGAATCCGGTGTCCGAATTGTAAGTAATGCCATTCGTCAGCCCCGCCGTGATACCAGCAACGCCAGCCGCTTCAAATGCGCTGCCCCAATCCAGACTTCCGGTCATCGTCAGTTGGGAGGCGATGCTCGACGTGAACCCGGCAAAAGCCGCCGACAGCGCTATGTTGCCCAGCCCTGCTGTCGTCGCTACTGTCGCCGCCGAGGTCGCCGTTGCAGTGGTTGCCGCCGTGCCTGCTGCAGACGTGCTACCGGCCGTCGTGCCCAGCGTCGCGCCTATCGCCTCGCTCGCAGCCCCCGCGGTTATGATCGAAACGACAACGGCAAAAGCCAGACCGACAATCTCCGCGGCCCCAAAGCCACCCATCGCGGTAAAGCTCGTGTCGAGATGGTCGCTACAGGATGGCCTTTTCCTGTCCGGTGACCGACATACCGGTCTTGCTGTCGTAAGAAAGGCCGTTCACAAAACTGGCCTGGCCGGTCTGCTGTAGCGCCGCCTGTTGCAGTGTCAGGTCTTCCGCCTGTGGACTGTAGTAGAACAGCGTCGAGGATGGCTGCAAGCTAGCCGGCAGATTGTCCAGCAACGTTTGTGGGCCCAGGGCACCGAGCATCGAACCAGCCAGCGATCCCGAAAGATACGACGCCTTACCCGTCACGGGCGTGGGCAAGGCTCCGCCTACCGAGCGCGGCGTCGACAGATTCAGCCCGGGAAGATTCACGAGGCTTGCGCCCCCAAACGATCCGGGGTACATCGCCGAATGAATCTGCTCTCCTTCGACCATCAACGCGTAGCGCGCGAGAGGCAGATAGTGCTCCCAGCATGCCAGTTGCCCAATGCGACCGACTGCGCTGTCCACGGCTACCAGTCCTGATCCGTCTCCTTGTCCCCAGACAATCCGTTCGTGGTAGGTCGGCGTCAATTTGCGCCGACGCTGGAGCAGCGTGCCGTCGGCATCGAACAGGAGTTGGGTGTTGTACACCGTGCCGCCATCGCGCTCGTTGATTCCGATCGAAACGACCATGCCCGCCTGACGACACGCGTCGCCGAGCATCTCGGTCACCGTCGAGGGGACAGTGACGGACTCTTCGATGAGACGCACGTGTTCGGCACCGAGCCTGAAGGGAGCCTGGACGAACGAAAAATAGGGATAGTAGGGAACGATAGCTTCGGGGAAGGTCGCGTACTGGACGCCCTTGCTGCCAAGCTCCAGAATCTTGCGCACGACCTTCTCAACCGTGCCGGTCCGCGCTGTATAGGACGGGACTGATCTGTACTGCCGCTGCTTTTACAAGCGTCATGAGACATCTGCCTTAAGAGTTGATCCGGTTTCAGTCAGGTCGGCGGTCGCGGCTCCATCGAACGGGTTCATGCAAACTTGAGTCCGATCACGCCACTGAGAATCAGCAGAATGAAGAACACCCGCAACGGTGCGGCCGAATCTCCGAGCAAAGCGATACCAAGGATTGCCGTACCCGCCGCCCCGATTCCGGTCCACACGGCGTAGCCGGTCCCGACCGGGACCGTACGAAGCGCCACGGACAGCAGAACGACGCTCGACAGCCCCGTCGCAACCGTAAGCAGCCCGGGCGTAAGTCGCGTGAAGCCGACTGAAGCCTTCATCGCAAAGGCAAACGCAATCTCAAGCAAGCCCGCCAGGCCAAGTAGTAGCCATGCCATCAGTGAAAACTCCGTACGAGATGTGCGATGTCAGGCTTTGGCGCTAGCCGCGGCCGGAACGGTGCGGAAGGCGATCCCCAGCCGATTGAAGGCGTTCATCAGGCCGATCGCATAGGTGAGATCGGCAAGTTCCTTATCATCGAATTCCGCTGCCGCCGCTTGATACGCGGCATCGGGAATGTGCGTTTCGGCCACACGCGTGACCGTTTCCGCCCAGGCGATTGCTGCTTTCTCGCGCGTGTTGAACAGCGTACCGGCGTCGTGCCAGACTGGCAGAAGGGTGAGCTTCTCGTCCGATACTCCGAGCTTCCTCAGATCTCGTGTGTGCATATCGATGCAGAAGGCGCATCCATTGATCTGCGAGACGCGCAGATACACGAGGTTGATCAGGTCCGTTGCAAGGCCGCATTTCTGCAGTATCGAATGCACTTCGCCGAACGCCCGATACGCTTGCGGCGATGCCTTGGTGTAGTTGATGCGTTGAATCATGAAATACCTCTCTGATTGATCGTTAGGGAGGCCTCATCTTGTCGCATCTTGGTTCAGTCCAAAAGGACCATAAACTTGCATTTGAGCTGTGCCATGACCGCGCAGGAGTTCAATGGATTACATCAGCGACAGGATGCGCTTGCCGAGTTGCGCCGCAGTTGCCTCGCTGTCGACGTTAGTAAAGGCGATGAGCAGTGCCGATCCCGCTTTCCGTCCCTCGCCCCAATCTGAAAGTGCTTCCGCGTAGAGGCCGTTTTCGCTCATACTTGCAACGAGCCGTCGGTCCGACCGACGACCACGCAAACGCAGGATCAGATGCATGCCGCCAGGCTGGGCATCGATGTCTACATAATCGCCCAATTCGCTTTCCAGACCTGCAACCGTCGCATCGCGTCGTTCCGCATACAGCCTGCGCATTCGCTGGATATGCCGTGCAAAGTGCCCCTCTCTCATGAACGACGTCACAGTCGCCTGAACGAGATGCGACGTGCCTGTGCCAAGCGTATGAACGACCTGCTCAAAGCGTTCGGTGAGTGCGTCGGGGACCACGAGATATGCGAGTCGAAGGCTCGGCATGAGCACCTTACTGAAAGTGCCTGCATAAAGGACTCTTCCCTTTGCGTCCAGACTTTTCAGCGCGGGCAAAGGCCGGCTGACATAGCGATATTCGCCATCGTAATCATCTTCGATGACCCATCCCTTGTTTTGCGCAGCCCATTCCAGCAAAGCGATGCGGCGGGGCAAAGACAGTGTCACGCATAAAGGGCTTTGATGGGCAGGAGTTACGATCGCCGCCCGCGCGCGCGGTGCGAGTTCAATGCCGCAGGCAACATCTATCCCTTCATTGTCGACAGGAATGGGGACACCCTTCAGACTGAGCATGCCCATCAATTGCCGGGTCGGCGGGTATCCCGGGTTTTCGTACCATACCTGATCGCCTGCGTTCAAAAGCGCGCGAGAGATCAGTTCGATCGAGTGACGATAGCCCGATGTCACGAATACCTGCGTTGGGGCACACATGATTCCGCGCGAAACCTGAAGGTATGCCGCGATTGCCACGCGTAGCTCGCCTAACCCACATACCGGCGGGTGAACCATATCGAACGTTTGCATCGCGCGAATACGGTTCGCGCCGAGCCGCGCCCAGATCTTTCGGGGAAACGCGTCAAGTGCGGGCAAGCCCATCTGCAGAGGCAGGATGGAGTCCGGTCGGAAGCTGGGCGCTTCTAGCGAGGCCGTTAACTTCGGCTGCACTTCGCGTTTCGGAACTCGCGCTCGGAGGCCTGGGGTGACGATAGTTCCCGCCTGCCCTTGCGCGACGACATACCCTTCGGCAGCCAATAGCTCATAGGCGCTATTCACTGTGCCCCGCGCGAGACCGAGATCGGTCATCAGGGCACGCGCGGAAGGTATTCGATCGCCGGGCTTGAGCGTGCCATCGGCGATGACCGCCACAAAACGCTCATAGACCTGGCGATAGAGCGGAATCGTTGAGGTGGGATCGAGTGGCGAAACAATGGATGCTTTCAATTTGACCACGAGCGGTCGCCTCTGCTGAAGAGTTGAACGAACGCCTGCCGACAGGGCTCACGCCGCACGCAGCCATGGCGCTTGGTCTGCCGCTCCAGTATTGTCCGCTATTCATTTCGATGTCGTCGCGATGGTCTACACGAGAACTCAATTCTTGGTCCTGTTAGTTGATCCATCGCGTCTTTACAGTAGTGCCATGCGATACGCTTGCCAAGCGATCTAGGCGCATCAGAGGAAAGCGTCACCGCTGCCTTGAAACCGATCTTCCGAGTACCAATAGATGAACATTTTGCACCTCACATTCAGTTCACGGGGAGAGTTGTCCGAGAGTCGAAAGCTTTCGAAAAAAATCGTCGACATACTTGTTCGACTGAATCCCAATGCCGAGTTGATCGCACGGGGGCTCGGCGATGGAACACTACCGCACATCGACGCTGAGTATGCGTCCATGCAGCATTCAAACGATGCAGGCCAACCCGGGACGGGGTCGTCTGCGAGGTCCGACCAATTGATCGAGGAGCTTGAGCGAGCAGATGTAATTGTCATAGGAACGCCCATGCACAACCTCAGTGCGCCTTCCTCTCTTAAGGCGTGGATCGACCATGTCGTTCGCGCACGAAGGACGTTCACCATGACGTCCGCGGGTAAGAAGGGAATGCTGCACGATCGACCGGTTTATATCGCAGTTGCGTCTGGCGGACGTTTCTCCGGAGCGAATGCCCATCAGCCAGACTTCCTGACGTCATACTTGAAGACCATTCTGGCGTCGATTGGACTTTGCGACGTCCGTTTCTTCACAATCGAGGGGACGGGAGGACGCGCGGAGTCGGTGGAACTTAGCCGACGCATTGCCAATCAGGAGCTCAGGCGTCATTTCAACTCTCTCGGACTTAAGCATGCCTGCGAAAACCTTGACTGAGATGCCGGCGCGCGCTATTAACGCCATCGCCGTGTTTTGTGGCTCAAACTTTGGTGCTTCAGAACAGTATCTTGAAGATGCGCGCAAGCTCGGCTTGGCGCTCGCATGTGCGGGCATAACGGTAGTGTATGGCGGCACGACCAAAGGCCTGATGGGTGCCGTAGCCGACGCGGCTTTATCGGCGGGAGGGCAGGTGCACGGCGTCGTCACCGAAAGCCTGCATCGGCGCGGGCATTCGCATTCGGGACTGGCTCATTGCGAGGTCGCCGCGACGCTAGGAGCGCGGAAAGCACGAATGGTCGAGCTTGCCGACGCCTTCGTTGCACTACCCGGGGGTATAGGAACGATCGAGGAAGTCATGGAAGTGTGGACGATGAACCAGTTGCAGGAAATCGACAAACCGTTGGGGTTGTTGAACACCGCGGAGTTCTTCACGCCCTTCATCGCATTCATCGATCATATGATCGAGCAAAGATTCTTGCCCTCAGCACATCGCGACTCCATCGCTATTCATTGTGAAGCGAGTGCATTGATCAACTCGTTACATCGGCAGCCGGGTATCAACGTGCCCAAATGGTTGGAGCCCATGAGACCGTCAGGAGCATCATGAAAATTGGACAGCTGCTTACGAGCGTGGAAGAGACACTCGCCGGGCTAGTAAGGGGCGAACTGTAAGACCGCTTCTGGCCGATGCCTCCCCGTTGGTGAACGGCTCGACGCCACTGGTTCAGGTCGAACCGCGGCGCCGGTGACGCGGTCGCGCATTCCCGGACAGCTAACGGAGCGATCCGGTCGCCTACCCAGGCCATACGCGCTCCCCGCCGTACCGGAATTCCAAGGCTAGGCGTAGTGTCTGACCACATTGGTTGACGCATCCAGTACGGAGGCCTAACAGGAAGTGCCTTTGCGTCCCCATGCCGCACGGTGATATCACCTAGATGCCTTGCAAAATGCTTACATATACGCTCTAATAGGAGGGTCGGCACTTGTTGATTACTAGCTGGGCCACTGCCTCGAGGTACAGTCGTGTCTTCCAACCAGCGTTCTCGCCTCTCCTTGTTTTGTACTCCTACGCAATCGAAGGCGCGTACTCACGAGCATTGGAAAACCAATACCTTCAAGCGCACACAGAGCCGCGTCAGCTGCGTGGATAACTCAGCACTTTCTCCTGCCCGGCTCTTCGCATAAAGCAAAACCAATAAAACGAGAGCCGGGCTCACCATCTTTCTATCGACACCGGCGGTACTCTATCGCGAGCTACGTGATGGGCGTCCGCTGGTATGCCGAACGAACTCGAGATCCATCGCGCTGCGTGCGCGCCGCTCCTTTGCCGCGCGACCTGACAGCGGCGGGATGGGATCGTCGTTGAAGGATAGGAAAGCCATGAGAACGCAAACCAAGCGTCTGAATGAGACGCCACCGCTCAGCCCAGAACGCTCCGGCACCGTCAGTCGCCGAACCCAATACCAGGGCTACCGTTTGATGGCCCGGGCAGAACCTGTGAGGAGTGCATTGCACGCCGCCCATCTGGTGATTGAAGCGCCCTGCTACCCGACGCAGCGCTGCTTCAACGCGCTGGATTATTTTTACGACCCCGCACTGGCCGTGCAATATGCCATCCGATGGGGACGGATCTGGGTCGAGCACCGGCTCACGAACGTCGCGGTACAGCGTGTGATATCAACGAAGCCGGCAAGCAACGCCGCACTGCTTCTGCACAAGGAACGCATTACCCCGCCGGTAATCATAGACGAACCCCCGGGCGAAAAAACGCTCCGCTTCATAGCCCGAAAACCCGGAAGTTCAACCGCGGCGCTTGCCTACTGGCTTGGCGTGACTGAGCCGTCTAGTGAGGCGAGCCTCACTGAGTTAACCCGGCGCTTCGCGCCCCTGATGCAGGTCGTCTTCCCTGACGATCGACCCGGTGCGTTCGTCAACCGTAGCGCGCTGCTCGCTATACATCAGTTGGGAACGATCGATCGACTTGTTTTCGTGGACGGCTCATCGCTCGACGTATGGAACGACCGCGCTTGCGCGGATATCTGTAACTTGCATTCCAGCCTGACGCACTCATGCTGTCTGTCAACGACCCGTCGATCACGGCTATGACCGGCCGCGCGGCAAGCCACCCTATCGTTGCCTGCTGCGACGCCGAACGACGCCCGAAATGTACGCAGCGGCCGACCGTGTCGTCGACTCGGCGCGCTACTCCTCGACGCCATGGAAGCGACTGCCGTCTTTGCCAAGTCGGCGGTCGCTCGTCATGTTGATGATATCGAGGAGGGATGCTGCGAAGAAGCAAAGAAACCCGACAGCGGCGCTAGCGTGAGTGTCGCCCAACGGCTGACATCTTTCGCGGTGACGTTAGCGGTGCCGTAGCTGCTGGGGAATGGCGTCACCGTCTCTACGACGGCGAACAAAAAGCCTATCTGCGCCAAGCACCGATATCCATGAAGAATGAGTGGCCCGCATCATTTCTGTTGTCATCGCGGCTACGTAGCCGAAAGAGCTCGCTCGGCCAAAGTTCCGCCTCGTTTTCATACGCGAAGGCGGACCTCCGCAGGAGGCGGTGCTGCGGCCGAGATGCACTGCTAAGCATGGCGGGTTTCGGGAAAATAAGCCGTTCGAGTGCGCGCTTTACGGCTCGGGCAGCGTCAGAGTCTTGCCGAATCGGGCCGAACTGCGGTGGGCGCGATGCGACCCTCTCTCGCCGATTGTACCGACAGAGGTTGAACGGCTGGTATCAGATGTGGACAGGTCTTGGAACCACGGTTGTATTGGACAGCCGGGCGATCGCAATTTCCCCGGGATCACCGGCTCCCGAGATCAGCGGGATGCGGCGTTGCATCCGGGGACGCCGTGGATGCCACCCGTCGACATCCGTCGTAGCCAAGTCCCGTCTTGACCAGTGCCGGAACCGCGGCGCATTCGAATCGACTATGAAATGCGTCAGGGATTCGAGCGCTTGAGCCGCATCGCGACTGAAAATCTTTCTGCGGGATGGATGCTGACGGATACCTCGAAGCTCTTGCCCGCCGCGTCCAGATAACGCCGAACGATCTCGAGGGCCGCCGTTCCCGCTTCCACGCGCAGCCGCTTCGCCATCTCATCCGACACCAGCACCGCCTGAATCCCCTGCTGGATCTCCGCGATGCTGTGCCCATAGCGCTCCTCGATCAAGGCGCTGATCAGCCGGTCGGGTTGTTCGCGCGCGATATCCGCCACGTCAGCATAGTCCGGCGCGATGTACACGTCAGTCCATCCGACCGGCGCACGGCTTTTTCCTCCGTCGATGCGCAGGCTCGAAATGCGGAGAAACCGCGCGCCTTCCTGACATTGCAGCGTCCTCGCGAGATCGCGGTCCGCGGCGATCACGTCCGTCGATTGCACCAGCCGCAGATGTTCCGAGCCGAACTGGGCCAGATCGTCGACGGAAGCGAGCGTCGGCCGGAACTCGCTCCTCGGTCGCGCCGACTCGACCCGCGTCCCCGCGTTCTTGCGACGCGAAACCAGACCCAGTTGCTGAAGCTCGTGCAGTGCGGCGCGCACCGTATGACGGCTTGTGCAGTAGTAATCCCTCAACTCCAGCTCGGTCGGAAGGACGCTGCCGACGGGATAGCGCCCCGACGCGATGGCTTCTGTGAGTTCGCGCGCGATGTCCGCGAAGTGAGGTCGGTTGCTCATCTCGTCTATCGAAAATGTCTTGTTTTGCTCGCTAGGGGTAAATCATAGCTTGTCCTGACATGTCCGAACATAATATTCTTGATATGTCCGGACTTATTAAAAGGCTAGCCTCGTGCTGTCCGCCTCTCTCTCTTTCGAATTCTTCAGGTCGTAATGACAAAATCCGCCTTTCCGATGGCCAGCACCGTGGTCGATTCCATCCTGTTTCGTGACGCCTTCGGCACCGCCAAGATGCGCGCGGTGTTCTCCGATCACGCGTTGATCCAGCGCTACATCGATGTCGAAGTGGCGTTAGCGAAAGCGGAAGCGCGCGTCGGCGTGATTCCCGCCGATGCCGCCGAAGTGATTGCGCGTGAATCGACGATCGAGCGCATCGATTTCGATCACATGCGCGAAGAGACCGATATCGTCGGTTATCCGATTCTGCCGCTCGTGCATCAACTAGTCGAAATGTGCGGGGACGCCGGCCGCTACGTGCACTGGGGCGCGACGACGCAGGACATCATGGATACGGCAGTCGCGCTGCAAGTGCGCGACGCGCTCGATTCGATCGAGGACGACATCCGCGAACTGCGCGCCATTCTCACGGATCTGGCGAAAAAACATCGCGATACGCCGATGGCCGGCCGCACGCACTTGCAGCAAGCGTTGCCAGTGACTTTCGGCTACAAGGTCGCAATCTGGCTCGCGATGTTCGATCGTCATCAGGAACGCATGGCGCAGATGCGCGAACGCGTGGCCGTCGTCGAATTCGCGGGTGCGGCGGGCACACTGGCATCGCTCGGCGACAAGGGCTTCGAAGTGCAGAAGGCGCTCGCCGAAGAGCTGAAGCTCGGCCTGCCCGCAACGACGTGGCACGTCGCGCGCGACGGCTTCGCCGAGGCCGTTAACCTGCTCGCGCTGGTCACCGGCTCGCTCGGCAAGATTGCGCTCGACATCATGATCATGGCATCCACCGAGTTCGCGGAAGTCTACGAGCCGTTCGTGAAGGGACGCGGCGCGAGCAGCACCATGCCGCAGAAGCGCAATCCCATTTCGAGCGAACTGATGCTGGCGGCGGCGAAGGCCGTGCGTCAGCACGCGGGCCTGATGATCGATGCGATGATCCAGGACTTTGAGCGCGCCACCGGCCCGTGGCATGCCGAGTGGATCGCGATTCCCGAAAGCTTCATCCTCACGGCGGGCGCGTTGCACCAGGCGAAGTTCGCGCTCGGCGGCCTCATCGTCGATGAAGCGCGCATGAAGCACAACCTCGGCATCAGCAAGGGCTTGATCGTCGCAGAAGCCGTGATGATGGGCATGGCGCCCCACACCGGACGTCAACAGGCGCATGACATTGTGTACGACGCATGCCGCACCGCGAACGAACATGGCGGCACGCTCGCGGAAGCGCTCGCTGCGCTGCCCGAAGTCACGAAGCACTTCGACCGCGCCGCCATCGACCGCATGACCGATCCCGCGAACTATCTCGGTCTCGCGCCGCAGATGGTGGACCGGGCCATCGCGCTCTCGAGCGAAATCTGAGCATCAAAAACGATGGAGGAGCACGCGATGCATAACCAACACGCATTACATAACGCGCCCGTCCCAGCGAAGAGAACGCTGCCGTGGTACCGCAAGCTCGGCATGCAGGTGCTGCTGGCGCTCGTCATCGGTATTGCGGTGGGATTGTTGTTTCCGAAGTTCGGCGCGCAACTGAAGGTGCTCGGCGACATCTTTCTCGCGCTCATCAAGGCAGGCGTCGCGCCGCTCGTGTTTTTGACGATCGTGCATGGCATCGCTTCGGCGGGCGACGTGAAGAGCGCGGGGCGCGTGGGGTGGCGCTCGATTGTCTACTTCGAAGTCGTTTCGACGATCGCGCTCGCCGTCGGCCTGCTCGCGGGCAATCTGCTGCAGACGGGCAAGGCGATGACGTCCGTCACTGTCGGCGCCGTGCCCGCGAGCGCGGCCAAAGCCGCGCCGCAGGGGTTCACCGAGTTCGTCATGCATATCGTGCCGGACAATTTCATCGGCGCATTCGCAAAGGGAGAGCTGCTGCAAGTCGTCGTCCTCGCGGTGATGGTCGGCATCGGCATTCTCGCGATTCCGGAGCGCCGTCGCGTACGCATCAACGAAGGGCTGGATCTCATTTCAGAAGTTCTCTTCGCGTTCATCAATCTCGTAATGAAGCTCGCGCCGCTCGGCACGCTCGGCGCGATCGCCTTCTCGGTGGGCAGCAACGGCACGGCCGTGCTGATCGCGCTCGCGCAGCTCGTGCTGAGCTTCTATGCGGTGGTCGTGCTGTTCATCATCGTGGTGATGGGCGTGATCGCGAAGCTCGCGCGTTTCAGTCTGTGGCGCTTTCTGCGCTATATCAAGGACGAGATTTTCATCGTGCTCGGTACCGCTTCGTCCGAGAGCGCCCTGCCGCGTCTTCTGATCAAACTCGAACGGCTGGGCTGCGCAAAGCAAACCGTCGGGCTCGTGTTGCCAACCGGCTATGCGTTCAATCTCGACGGCACGTCGATCTTTATGTCGATGGGCGTGATGTTCATCGCGCACGCGTACGGCGTGCCCATCACGCTGGATCATCAGATCGGCATTCTGCTGCTGATGCTGCTGACGTCGAAGGGGGCGGCCACGGTGTCGGGCGGGTCGTTCGTCGTATTTGCGGCGACTGTCACGTCGACCGGCATCCTCCCCGTCGAAGGCCTTGCGTTGATCTTTGGCGTGTACCGCTTCATGTCGATGGCCATCGCCACCTGCAATACGATCGGCAACAGTGTCGCAACGGTCGTGATCGCCAAGTGGTCGCGGAGCTTCGATGCGGCCATCGCGGAGCGTCACCTGTATCCCGAACGCTTTCCTGTCACCGCGCATGCCGACGCGTATCTGGCCGACGGCAATCTTCTGCCCGAAGACATGAACGACGCCAATCCGCATCCGCGCGGCATTCCGCTTAAAGGCGCGCGGAACACGCCCTGATTCGGTGTAACGTCTTCACGGCGCGCGGCGATGTCATGCCGCGCTCGACTCAATCACTCGATGCTTCAACGCGCTATGACCAAACCAACGCGAATCGAACATGATGCGTTCGGTCCCGTCGAGATTCCGTCGGATCGATACTGGGGCGCACAGACGCAGCGTGCCCTCGGTCTTTTTGAAATCGGTGAAGAGCGCTTCCCGGCTGTCCTGCTGCGCGCATTCGGCCTACAGAAGTACGCGGCCGCATGCGCGAACGTGCAGTGCGGCGTGCTCGCACCCGAACTTGCCTCGGCGATCGAGAAGGCCGCGATCGAGCTGCACGAGGGACGATGGGATGACCATTTTCCGCTCACGATCTGGCAGACGGGATCCGGTACGCAGACCAACATGAACGCCAATGAGGTCATCGCGAACCGGGCAAACGAATTGCTCGGACAACCGCTCGGGACCAAGGCGCCGGTGCATCCGAACGATCACGTCAACCGGTCGCAATCGTCGAACGACAGCTTTCCTACGGTCATGCATGTGGCGGCCGCGATCGAGGTGACCGAACGGTTGCGGCCGGCGCTGGGTGAACTTCGTTCAGCACTTGCCGGGCGCGCCGAGGCCTTCGCCGACATCCTGAAAGTCGCCCGCACACATCTGATGGACGCCGTGCCGATGACTATGGGGCAAACATTCGGCACCTTCGCGCGCCAAGTTTCGAATGCGCTGGCTCGCGTCGACGATGCCTGGTCCCGGCTCTTGATCCTGCCCCAAGGCGGCACCGCTGCCGGCACGGGCCTCAACGCGCCTAAAGGCTTTGATGGTTTCTTCTGCGCGACGCTCGCGGAGGCCACCGGTTTGCCGTTTGTGCCCAGTCGCCATAAGTTCGAAGGCATGGCGGCACACGACGTGTTGGTGGAGCTATCGGGCGCATTGAACACGATCGCAACATCGCTGTTGAAAATCGCGAATGACATAAGGTTCCTTGCTTCCGGTCCTCGCTGTGGACTCGGCGAATTGCGGATTCCCGATGACGGACTGACATCTTCTATCATGCCAGGCAAACGCAACCCGACGATTGCTGAAGTACTTGTGCAGGCGTGTTTCCAGGTAATCGGTAACCACCAGACGATCACCATAGCCAACGCCTCCGGCAACTTTGAACTGAACGTCGCGAAACCAGTGCTTGTCTACAACCTGCTGCAATCTCTGCGGGTTCTCGCCGATTCCGTCAGCGTTTTTGCAAGACGCTGCGTTTGTGGGATTGATGTGGATCGTGAACAACTCGTGACTAACGTTGAGCGGTCACTGCTGGCAGTCACTGCCCTCAATCCCATACTGGGTTACGATCGAGTTGCACAGATTACGGCGACGGCGTTGCGCGACCATGTGACACCACGCGCAGCCGCGATTGCGCTCGGGTTCCTCGACGGCGATGAATACGACCGGCTAGTTAACACTGCTGTGCTCGCCGCGGGTAACGCTTCAGAGCGGTAAATCTGGACGCCGTACGAACTGGCGGAGTGCAGGAATCAAAGCCGCGAGATCGGTCTGTTACTGCTCTCGGTCCGACACAGCTCGTTCGGTTAAATGGCCGCTCACAGAAGTGAACAAGCCCTTCGAATGACGACCCCGCGAGACGGCCGACTGGCCGCAATTGGCCGAACTCGGAAGCCAAATCAAGCGGTCAGGCCTCCGTTCACCTCTGTCAACTTGGGTGTAGCAGTTTCCCCGAGGACAGCGCTCCAGAAGTAGCTCAGTTCTGGACGTTTTCCTCGCAATCTTCCCAGTACCTCAGCGGGTCGTGATTTTGTGGATAGCGTAAGTTGAGCCACGCTGACAGCTTGGTCCAGTCCGGATGGTTCGTACCCGTTTGAGCAGACCAGGTCGACGACCTCTCAAGAATTTGACCGTTCCCGCGATCACGGACAAGCAAGCTGCCTAGTCCGTTTGAACTGTTCGCCTGTGGCTCAACCAGATACCGCGGGAGAATTCTAAGTTCAGCATTCTTGGCCCACCCGTATAAGGCGCGGAGCACGCCGGACGGATCTCGCAACTCGATGGGGCCGCTTTCGGGGCGAACGGCGGTCCATCCTTCAGGAAACTCCGCGACAACCTCGTCCTTACCCTCCCTCACCCACTTCACACGCCATGCCCGCGCGATCGCCTCGCGCATGCGAGACACCGACTCGTAGCCGGCCGGCAACTCGATCGCCACCGGAAGTGTAATGAGGTTGTCTTTCCAGAGTTTGGTTTCGTCGTCGGCGCGCTCGACCGCGTCGAATGCCCCTGCTTCGAAAGGGTTCTCGGGGCGGCTCGATACTCTCACGTTCCCGTCCGGCAGACCCTCGAAAAGGCGCTCAGCATCATGGCGGGTAAGTTTTGTCTTTCCTTTCTTCATTGGTGTCTCTACAGCAAAGTTGTCTCGCAAACGCCTGTGTCCTAACGACCGAAGTCGGGCGACACTTCCTCGCGCGCGCGTTTGAAGGTGCGCGTGATCCTATTCTGCGCCATTCGCTTGCTCCCGGCTTGCGCGGCGGTAATCGCACGGCTTGGGCCGCCGTCCCTGCCGCAAACATTGGACGGATCGATCCACGCCAAGGACTAGAGCGCGCTCGCACGAGCGATTATCGACTTCTCGCAAACCCGGTTTCTATGACAGCGTTTATCGAGTGAGAGACGGCACAACGCGGGCAGTTGAACTATTTACGGCCGCCTGCCGCCTATTGAACGGACGATAGCGTACCCCCTGCCGAAGAGGTCGGTCATGCAGCTACGGATGATTTTGCTGCTGTTCGCAGATCGACGGCCCTGAACATCAAAGTCGTCATTCAGCGAATGCGGGTTGTCGACCCGGAAGAGCCTTTGCCATTCTGACTAGCAGGCGTGGGGCAATACAAAATGCACTTGCTCGATCCGGGCGGGTCGTCTGCGAGCGGCGCGCAATTTTATTGATCGGCGCGGTCCCATGGACAACGACGACGAACTTGCGATGATGCTCATTGTGCGTGGGGTCGGAATGTTGGCTTGCGCCGGCAAACATCTCGATCAGGGCTAACTCATTCAGTACTATGCGGCAAAGTACATACAGTTCTTGCATACCGGCTTCATTCAGACGCGGGCGTATCGTCGCCCAGCCGTCTCTGGCGGTTTTTCCTCAGCTCCACAATTTCAAGGGAGACGACAGATGGAATTCCGCAACCCATCCCCCGGCCTGTACAACGAAGATCTGGCGCCCGCCAGGGTGCGCAACTGGGGCGCCTTCAGCATCTTCACCGTCTGGATCCCGGGCGTGCACAGCCTCTGGGCTACTACCTCGCCGCCAGCCTGTTCCTGCCGTGCGGCAGCTTTACCAACTTCCGGCTGGCGATCGGGCTCGGCTCGCTGGTGATCTTCGCTCTGATGAACCTGATCGGCTACGCCGGCGAGAAGACCGGCGTGCCTTACTGGTGCTGGCGCGCGCCTCCTTCGGCGCGCAGGGCGCCAACCTGGCGGCGCCGGTGCGCCCCGTGGTGGCCTGCTTCTGGTACGGCGCGCAGACGGCAGCGTCTTCGGGCGCGATGGTCGCGCTGCTGATCCGCAGCGACAGTCTGATGGCATTCCACAAGGGCGCGCATTACCTCGACCACTCGAGGCTCGAGGTGAGCTCCTACGTAATCATGTGGGCGCTGCAGCTGCTCCTCATCCAGAAGGGCATGGAAACCGTGCGCAAATTTCAGGACTGGGCCGGTCCGGCAGTATGGGTCGCGATGCTGATTCTTGCCATCGGCCTGTGCGTCAAGGCCGGCGGCTTCTCGTTTGACCATGGCATGCCGATGAACGTGCTGCTCGAGAAGACCCGGGACGCCAGCGTCAGCGGCGAGCCCGGCTCGTTCTGGGCGCTGATGGCAGTGCGGGCGACCTGGATCACCTACTTCGCAGAGTTGTACCTGAATTTTTGCGACTTCTCGCGCTACGCGAAGAGCCGCAACGCCGTGAAGAAAGGAAATCTGTGGGGCCTGCCGGTCAACCTGATCGCGTTCTCGCTGGTCGCCGGCGTCACCACAATCGCCGCGTTCAAGGTGTACGGCGAAGTGCTGCTGCACCCCGAGCAGATATCGGCCAGCTTCGACAGCTGGATGGTGGTACTCATCGCGGCGCCGACCTTCGCAGTCGCCACGCTGGGCATCAACCTGGTGGCCAATTTCGTCTCGGCGGCGTTCGACATCTCCAACGTGTTCCCCAGGCATATCAGCTTCGGGAAGGGCGGCTACATCGCGGCGATCATCGCGCTGATGCTCTACCCGTTCGCGCCGTCGAGCGCATCAATCGAACCGGTTTCGATGTTGTAGACCCAGCCGTGCAGCGCAAGATGCTCCTGTTCGAGCGCGAGTCTCACAGATGGGCGCGTCTTGATGTTCGCCAGCTGAGCAATCACGTTTTCGCGGACCATCACCACTGCGTCAGGCACGCACATCGAGCCCACGGCAAACCAGCAGCGCTCCATTCAATCAGCACCGAGGAGGCGGCGATGCATGTGCGCTCTCGTTGGTCGCTATTTCGACGTTATCTATTTCCAACCAACGGTCCCTGCGTACGTTCTGAACGTCCTTCCGGCGGGCCCGCCGGAGGCTCCTTCCGGACATACCCTGCCTAGCGGATCTGTTTGCCAGATTAAATTGTTTGAAAGCTCCGTCTGGGATTTTGCACACGTAACCCGTCCCGGGCATACTCTGGCTCAATAGAAAGGCAAGCACTTCGGCGAAAGACCGCCCCCCCGGAGACTCGATGCGTCTGGATTTGCAATCGCTGAAACTGTTCGTCGCTGTCTGCGAGCGCGGCAGCATCGCCCGCGCGGCAGAAGCAGAAAACATCGCGCCTTCGGCTCTGAGCAAGCGCATGTCGCATCTGGAAGACGCGCTCAAAACCGCCCTCTTCGTGCGCAGCAACAAAGGGCTCGAATTGACGGCCGCAGCCGCGGCCTTGCTGCAGCATGCGCGCGTGGTTCTGCGCGACATCTACCAGATGGAAAGCGAGTTGCTCGATCATGCCGAAGGAGTACGCGGTCAGATCAGACTGAACGCCAGCCTCTCGACCATCGTCCAGTACATTGCCAACGACATCCGCGACTTTCTTGCACTGCACCCGGGCCTGCGCATCGACCTGCAGGAGAGTCTCAGCCCCGCCGTGGTCCGGGCCGTGGCCGAAAACGCCGCGGATATCGGCGTCTTCGGCGGCACAACCGTGACCACCGGCTTGCAGGTCTTCCCCTACCGCAGCGACCGGCTGGTCGTCATCATGCCGCCCGATCATCCGCTGAGCCGCGCCGACCGGGTCGCATTCCGCGACGTCGCCAGATATCCGCTGGTGGGCCCGCAACCGGGCAGCTATCTGAACTCGCTGGTACTACGCGCGGCAGCCGACCTGGACCACCCGCTCAAACTGTCGATTCGCGTCAACGGCTTCGAACCGGTGCGCAGCATGGTGGAAGCGCGCCTCGGCATCGGCTTGGTGCCTGAGCATCATGCGGAGCGTTACGTCAGTTCGGGACCGTTAGTGGCCGTGCAACTGGACGAACCGTGGGCCGAGCGGCATTGGAAGATCTGCGTACGCGAAGCCGAGACGCTTCCCGCGCCGGTCCAGCTTTTTCTCAAACACCTGCTCGCGAGCCAGAAGGCGCAGCCGGCGACCGACCGTCAAGAATAGGCGAGCTTCAGCCCGGCCTGCGGCCAGGGCAGTGAGCCGAGGCGCCCCGTGCCCGACAGCGTCACGTAGGCCGTCTTCATGTCGGCGCCGCCGAAACAGATATTGGTCACCATGCCGTCCGGCACCATGACCTGCCGCAGCAACTCGCCGGTCGGCGCAACCACGGTGATACAACCGGTGACCAGCGTGGCCACACAGATATTGCCTTGCACATCCACTGCCAGGCTGTCGAAGCGCTGATAGCCCGGCAAGCCGCATACAAGTCGCCCGCCGTGCGGCGACGGATAAGGGTGCTTGCGCGCCCGGCCCGGTGCGTCGAGGTCGAACGCCCACAGTCGCGCGGTCTCGGTTTCGGCCACATAGACCACGCTGTCGTCCGGCGACAGGCCGACGCCGTTCGCCGTGGTGAGCGGATAGGCCACTTCCACGATCATCGATCCGTCTGCCCGGCCGTAGTAGAGGCCCGCGTGATCGCGGTCGCGCAGCCGGTTCTTGCCGAAGTCGGTGAAATAAAAGCCGCCGTCATGATCGAACACGATGTCGTTGGGGCCGCTCAGCGCAAAGTCCCCGCAACGGTCGTACAGTGTCGTGAGCGTGCCTGTGTTCGGGTCGAAGCGCTCGATCCGGCCGCTGGTGTAGGCGGGGTGTATGCCCGGTCTCGTGCGGTTCAGCCCGGCGACGGTACGGAACAGGAAGCCGCCGTTGTTGCAGACATAGAATGCCCCGTCCGGCCCTAACGCCAATCCGTTGGGCCCCCCGCCCACTTGTGCCAGCACATCGACCGTGCCGTCGGCTGCCACGCGGCTGATGGTCTCACGCTCGATTTCCACCAGCACGATCGCGCCATCCGGCATCGCCACTGGCCCTTCCGGGAATTTCAGGCCTTCGGCCAGGATGCGAATGCCGCTCTCCATCGTCGGTTTCCTTTTTGCAACTCAATGCTTGTCGGCATTTTCGACGAAGCGATTGTCGTAAGTGGCCTTGAGGTCGATCGATGCTTTGCCGATCTCGGGATCGAACGCCGCCAGCACGTCGCGCACCGTGTGAGCGGCGGCGTCCGTCATAAGGCCGTCACGCGAGATGCAGCGCTGCATGTTCGCGTAGGCTCGCGCGAATACATCCTTGTCGGCCAGCGCGTACTGCGGCGGGACGGCTGCGGCGACCTGCTCGGGTGTGGCGTGCGCCATCCAGCGCTCAGCCGCAAGAATTGCATTCGTCACCGCCTGCACGGTATTGGGGTATCGGGTAGCGAAGTCCCTCGTCGTATAGATAGAGGCTTCTGGATAATCGCCGCCGAGCGTGGCGCGCGTACCTGCCGGATCGCGCATGACGGCCAGCGTGAACAGATCGCCACTGTCCTGTAGCACGGTTGCGACCGGGTCGTTGCTCATCAACGCGTCGATCTGGCCGCTGCGCGCGGCGGCAATCGCGCCGGCAGACGAGCCCACCCCGATGATCGACACGTCGCCCGGCTTGAGCCCAGACCTGCTCAACAGATAATTCACGCCCATATGAAAGCTGGAACCGGGCGAACTCACGCCGATGCGCATACCCTTGAGGTCCGCATACGTTCTGACCTTGCCGTGGCTCGCGCGCGTCGCGCCAAATACCCAGCCGGGGCACGATGCCAGGGTCACGAACGATACCAGGTGCTGTCCCTTCGCCGCCATCGTGATGGTGTTGGAATAAGCACCTGCCACGATGTCGGCGCTGCCGCCCAGCATCGCCTGCAACGCTTTCGCTCCGCCGCTGAACACACCGATCTCGACATTGAGTCCGGCCTGCTTGAAATATCCGCGGCTTTGCGCAATCACAAACGGCAGATATGGAAAACCCACGCCCGCCGCCGCCAGGTCAATACTGCTTTTCTCGGGCACCGGCCCGGCAACGGCGGCCACCGGCTGCGCGATCACGAGGGCCGCGCACGTGGCCAGTAGCGGCAAGATCAGACGCCCGAGCGTTCTCACGATGATATGTCTCCTGTCCTTGTTTGCGACTGCGGCCCACTGCATTTCAGAACGTCAGCCCTGCACGACGTCCTGACGCTGGTTGCCGAGGCCTTCGATGCCGAGCGTGACGACATCGCCTGGCTTGAGATAGACGGGCGGCTTCTGCCCCAGTCCGACGCCCGGCGGCGTACCCGTGGAAATGATGTCGCCCGGCTGCAGCGACATGAACCGCGACAGGTAGGCCACCAGATAGCGCACGCCATACACCATCGTGGCGGTGCTCCCGTTCTGGTAACGATGTCCGTTGACCTCGAGCCAGAGCCGCAACGCCTGAGGGTCGGGTATCTCGTCCGCGCTCACCAGCCACGGGCCGGTCGGACCAAACGTATCGGCCGATTTGCCCTTGGTCCACTGCCCCTCGCGTTCGGCCTGGAACGCGCGCTCGGACACGTCGTTGATCACGCAGTAGCCGGCGACGTGGTCCATTGCATCGCGCTCGCTCACATATTTTGCGGTCTTGCCGATGACGACGCCCAGCTCGACCTCCCAATCCGTTTTCAGAGCATCGCGCGGAATCTCGATTGTGTCATTGGGGCCGACAATCGCGCTCGTCGCTTTCATGAAGATGATGGGTTCCGGCGGCACGGTCGCGCCGGTCTCGGCGGCATGGTCGGAGTAATTGAGGCCAATGCAGATGAATTTGCCCGTGCCGCCGACGCATGGTCCGAGGCGGACATTGCCTTCCACCCGCGGCAACGCCGCAAAATCGAGCGCCTTCAGATGAGAGAGGCTATCGGGCAGCAGAACATCGCCGGCAATGTCGGGCACATGGCTCGAGAGATCCCGCAGATTTCCATCGGCATCGAGCCCGCCGGGTTTTTCCTTGCCGGGTGCGCCGTAGCGTAACAGCTTCATAGGTGTGCTCGCTTCAGTAGGTGGCGCGTCCGCCGGACAGGTCGAACACCGCGCCGGTGGTGAACGAATTCTCTTCGCTCGCGAGCCAGGCGATCATCGCGGCCGCTTCGCCGAGTTCGAGAAAACGGCCGCGCGGGATCTTGCCGAGCATGTAGCGGATATGTTCAGGCGACTGCTCCATCGCGCCGGGCGTGCGCGCAACGGCGGGCGTGACGCAATTGACCGCGATGTCGTGACTCGCCAGTTCCTTACCGAGCGATTTGGTCATCGCGATGACGGCAGCCTTGGCCGAACTGTAGGCCGCTGCATTCGGATTGCCCTCCTTGCCTGCCACCGACGCAAGATTGACGATGCGGCCGTAGTTCTGGCCGATCATGCCCGGCACGACCGCACGGCAGCAATGAAAGGTGCCGTTCACGTCGATGTCGATCACCTGCTTCCAGGCGTCCAGCGGGTAGTCGATGAGGGCAGCGTTGGGGCCGACGACGGCCGCGTTATTGATCAGGATGTCGATGCGTCCGGCCGCTTTCAGCGTTCCCGCCACGGCGGCCTGGACGCTCGCATAGTCGGCGATGTCGGCCTGCTCGAAGTGAACATGGTGCTCGCCGAGGCCGGCACGGGCCTGCTCCATGCCGGTAGGGTTGATGTCCCAGATCACGAGCCGCGCGCCGGAGGCGAGCAGCCGGCGGCCGACCTCGAGGCCGATACCTTGCGCGCCGCCGGTCACTACGGCGACGCGGTCCTTCATGTTGATCGCATTAGTCTGCAAGATGATTTCCTCGGAAAACTGTTCGGTTGCGAAACGCGCCTAGGCGCCCGCCGCGACCGTTTGCCCCGCGACGGGCCGCCAGCGCAGCAGATGGTCTTCGATCATCGACACCGCGGTATCGAGAACGAGGGCGAACACGGTCAGCACCAGAATGCCGGCGATAACCGAGTTGATGTCGAACACGCCTTCGGCCAGCAGGATCAGATAACCCACTCCCTTCTCCGAACCCAGGTACTCTCCCACCACGCTGCCCACGAAGGCGATGCCGATCGCGTTGTGCAGGCTGGAAAATACCCAACTGGTCGCGGAAGGCAGGTAGACGTGCCGCATCAGCTGACGCGAACTCGCACCCAGCATGCGGCTGTTGGACAACACGGTTGGGCTCACCTCGCGGACGCCCTGGAACACGTTGAAAAACACGACGAAGAAAACCAGCGTCACGCCGAGCGCCACCTTCGACCAGATGCCGAGGCCGAACCAGAGCGCGAAGATCGGCGCGAAAATCAGTCGCGGCATCGAATTCATGGCCTTGATGAACGGATCGAACACGACTGCAAGGAACGGGTTGAGCGCGAGCCACAGGCCGCATGCCAGCCCGGACGCCGTGCCGATCGCGAACGCCAGCATCGTTTCGAGCAACGTGGTGTACAGATGGCGAAACACCGAGCCCGTCACGAACCATTCGACGATACGGCGAGCGACGCCTAATGGATCGCCGAAGAAGAAAGGCGACAGCCATTTCTGACTGGTGCCGAGCCACCACAGAAACAGAATGCCGAACAGAATCACGAGCCGGGTCAGCAACACGGTGAACCGGTCGGCCGGTTTAAATTCGATTGTGCGCATAGCTTTTCAGAACCTCCCCTCGAAGCACGTCCCAGATCTGGGAGTGCAGTTGCAGGAAACGCTGCGTCATACGGATTTCCGACATCTCGCGCGGACGTTCGAGATCGATGTCGAACTCGGCGATAGGCCGCGTCGCGGGCCCTGCCGACAGGACGATCACGCGGTCCGACAGCGAAATCGCCTCTTCGAGATCGTGAGTCACGAACATGACGGATTTGCGGTCGAACGACCACAACTGAAGCAGTTCGTTCTCCATCAGATGCCGGGTTTGAATGTCCAGCGCGCTGAACGGCTCGTCCATCAAGATGATGCGGGGGTTGAGCGCCAGCGCCTGCGCGAGACTCGCACGTTTGCGCATGCCGCCCGACATCTGGTGCGGATACTTCTTGCCATGGCCGTGCAGACCCACTCGCTCCAGCCAGTCGCGCGCGACGGCCAGCGCCTCTTCGCGCGGCGTGCCATGGAAGATCAAGCCTATCGCGATGTTTTCCTCGGCCGTTTTCCATGGCATCAGCGCGTCGACCTGGAACAGATAGGCGGCCTGCCGGTTCAGGCCGTTGGCGAGCTTCTCGCCGAACACGCTAAGCGTCCCCGACGAGGGACGTGTCAGTCCCGCGGCCACGTTAAGCAGCGTGGATTTGCCGCAGCCCGTCGGTCCGACGATAGAGACGAACTCTCCGTCGCGGATCGTCAGGTTGCCGCCTGAAATGGCGGTGTAGGTCTGCGCGTTCTTGCCGTTGCCGGCAAAGGTGCACGTCACGTTGTCGAAGCAAAGCGCTTCGCGCACTCTTGGCTCGCTGTTCGCGAGGGGGACACTGCAGGTTGCTGTGCTCATGGCTGAATCTCCGCCGCCCTCCTGACGAACCGGTTGTCGTAGGTCGAGGAGAGGTCGATGTGGGCCGAAGCCACTGTCGGGTCGAAAGCTGCCAGCACGTCACGCACGGTCTGGGCGCCCTTGGGGTTGATCTCTCCGTTCTGCGCGATACACGGGCGGCTGTTCGTAACGCCTCAGCGTAGAGCGCCTTGTTGTCCGTCAGAAACTCTGGCGGCACGTTGTCCGCGACCTGTTGCGGGGTCGCTTTCGCGATCCACTTCTCCGCGCGCACAATCGCATTGGCTACGGCCTGCACGGTCTTCGGGTTCCTGTTGACGAAGTCCTGCGTCGCGAACAGGCTCGACTCGGGATAATCCGAGCCGAACACCTTGACGTTACCGTCGGCCGTGCGCATGTTTTCCAGCGGCTTCAGGCTGCCGTCCTTTGTGAGGACCGTGGCGCTCGGGTCGTTGACGATCAGCGCATCGATCTGGCCGGCCCGCACAGCCGCGACCGCCCCGGCCGCCTGCCCCACGCCGATGATCGACACGTCCGAAGGCTGCAGCCCTGCCTTGTGAAGAATGTAGTTGACCGCCATGTGCGTGCTCGAACCCGGCGCGCTCACGCCGATCCGCATGCCTTTGAGATCTTTCGCCGACTTCACCTCGCCCTCGCGCTTCTTCGACACGCCGAAAATCCATCCCGGACAGATGACCTGCGCCGCCACCATGACCAGATGCTGGCCCTTGGCTGCCATCGTGATAGTGTTCGAATAGGCGCCCGCAACCATGTCGGAACTGCCGCCCAGCAGGGCCTCCAGCGTCTTCGAACCACCGGAGAAAGCGGCGATGGTGACGTCGAGCCCTTCGTCCTTGAAGTAGCCACGCTGCCTCGCGACGAGCATGGGCAGATAGGTGATGCCGACCGAGGCCGCGGCGATGTGCAACTCGGGTTTCTCGGGGACATCCTTGGCCACAGCCGTGACGGAACCACAGACAAGCCCGAACGCTGCGCACAGCGAAATGGCGAGTTTCAGCTTCATGATTGTCTCCTCCCTTTCTGGGATTTTCTGGTGCGGCAAACTGCGGGACGGAACCCGGAGTGCCCGTGCCCGTCATTGCTGCGATGCCGGGCGCAGTCGGCGTGACGCGGCCCGGTCTAGGCCGGCTGCTTGCGCAGCATCTCGACCACCGCATCGCCCATGTCACGCGTGCCGACGCTGCGTGTGCCCTCCTGGTGGATGTCGGCGGTACGGTAGCCCGCGGCCAGTACCGCGCGCACGGCCCGTTCGACGCGGCTCGCGGCGTCTTCCATTTCGAAGCTTTCGCGCAGCATCATCGCAAGCGACAGGATGGCGGCGAGCGGATTGGCCATGTCCTTACCGGCGATGTCCGGAGCCGAACCGTGCACCGGCTCGTACAGACCTTTGCGGCCGGAGCCGAGCGAGGCAGAAGGCAACATGCCGATGGACCCGGTCAGCATGGCCGCCGCATCCGAGAGAATGTCGCCGAACAGGTTGCCGGTGACGATCACATCGAACTGCCTCGGCCGGCGCATCAGCATCATCGCGGCAGCGTCCACGAACAGATGGCTCAATTCGACGTCGGGATAATCGCGGCCGACGCGCGTGACCACCTCGCGCCACACCTGGCTCGCCTCCAGCACGTTGGCCTTGTCCACGGAGCACAGTCTGCGGTGACGGCGGCGTGCGGCCCTGAATGCAGCGTGCGCGACGCGCTCGACCTCGGACTCCGCATAACGCATTGTGTTGAAGCCCACGCGCTCGCCTGCCGGATTGGTCTCGAACCCGCGCGGCTCGCCAAAATAGGCGTCGCCATTCAACTCGCGCACGATGACGAGATCCAGCCCGTCGACCACTTCCGGCCGCAGGGTCGACGCACCGATCAATTCCGGGAACATGTAGGCCGGACGGAAGTTGGCGTAAAGCGTCAGCGCCTGGCGCAACTGCAGCAGTCCGGTCCCCGGACGGCGGTCGCGCGGAATCCCGGCTTCATCGGCCACGCCGACCGCGCCAAACAGGATCGCGTCGGCCTTGCGCGCCAACTCCAGTGTCGGCTCGGGCAGCGGCACGCCGTGCGCCTGAAGCCCGGCCTCGCCGATGGCCGCCTCATGGGTCTCGGCCTGGGGCGCCACGACCTGCAGCACCTTGAGAGCCTGGGCCAGTACTTCCGGACCGATACCATCGCCTGGCATGACTGCAATCTTCATCTGAACATCTCCTTTTGTTATCGGGAAAGCGCTTAACAGGTTTCCGCGCGGTTGCGCTCGAACGCATCGATCCGATCCTGGTGCGACAGGGTGTAGTCGATTTCATCGATGCCGCGCAGCAGGCACTCTTTTGCGAACGGCTCCATGTCGAACGCATGGACCGCGCCGTCGGGCAAGGTCACGGTCTGCGCGGGCAGATCGACGGCGATGCGACTGCCGGGGCTGGCCGACAAGGTGTCCAGCAGAGGCAGCACCACGGCCTCCGGCAACATGATGGGCAGCAGCCCGTTCTTGAGACAGTTGATGAAGAAGATGTCGCCGAAGCTCGGCGCAATCGCCGCGCGAATGCCGTAGTCGTATAGCGCCCATACCGCATGCTCGCGCGACGATCCACATCCGAAGTTGTGGTTCGCCACGACGATGCGCGAGTCACGGTAAGCCGCCCGGTTGAGAACGAAGTCGGGCTGTTCAGTGCCATCCGGGCCAAAGCGCAGCGACCGGAACAGAAACTTGCTGAAATCGTCGGAGCGGGGTTTTTGCAGGAAGCGAGCCGGCAGAATCTGGTCGGTATCGCAGTTGATCGCAACGATCGGCGCCGCCACTGCGTCGAGGTAAGTCAGGCTTTCCATGCTCATGCTCCTAGCAGACGGCGCACGTCTGTCAGACGCCCCGTCACCGCGGCGGCCGCCGCCATGGCCGGGCTCATCAGATGGGTGCGCACGCCGGGGCCCTGGCGGCCTATGAAATTGCGGTTTGACGTGGACGCGCAGCGCTGCCCGGGCGCGGCCGTGTCGCCGTTGGTCGCAAGGCACATCGAACAGCCGGGAAAGCGCCATTCGAACCCGGCCTGTATGAACACACGATCGAGCCCTTCCGCTTCGGCCTGCGCGCGAACCTCGTGCGAGCCCGGCACGACCCAGGCCTCGACGCCCGGTGCGATGCGCCGGCCGCGCGCGACTTCGGCCGCGCTGCGCATGTCTTCGATGCGGCCGTTGGTGCACGAGCCGATGAATACCCTGTCGATCGCCACGCCTTCGAGCACCTCGTCCGGCGTCAATCCCATGTAGTCGAGCGCGCGCGACATCGCGGCGCGAAGATCGGGATCGGCCTCGCGGGCCGGATCGGGCACGCGACCGTCGATGCCGCAGGCGTACTCGGGCGTCGTGCCCCAGGTCACCATGGGCGCGATCGCAGCCACGTCGATATGCACTTCACGGTCGAACGTCGCACCCGCATCGGTCGTCAACGTGCGCCAGTGCGTAATTGCCCGGTCCCACTGCTCGCCCTTGGGGGCGTATGGCCGCCCCCCCAGATACGCGAAAGTGGTTTCGTCGGGAGCGATCATCCCGGCGCGCGCGCCGGCCTCGATGGTCATGTTGCATAGGGTCAGCCGGCCTTCCATCGACAAAGCCGCGACCGCGGAGCCGGCGTATTCGATCACGTGGCCTGCCGCGCCGGCGACGCCGATCCGTGCAATCACCGCGAGAATCAGATCTTTTGCGCTGACGCCCGCGCCTGGAATGCCGTGGAGCGTGACGCGCATGTTTCTCGATTTGCGCTGCCACAGACATTGCGTGGCGAGCACGTGGGCGACTTCGGTTGCGCCGATACCGAACGCGAGCGCACCGGCTGCGCCGTGCGTCGACGTGTGGCTGTCCGCGCAGACGATGGTCATGCCTGGCAGGCTCAGGCCCTGCTCCGGGCCGACCACATGGACGATGCCGCGCCGCCGGTCTTCCATGCCGAAGAGCGTGATGCGCGACTCCGCCGAGTCTCTCTGCAGCGCCTCGATCATTGCGCGCCGCTCCGGGTCGCGCACTGCTACGAGTTCGTTTGCTGCACTGGATACGTAATGATCAGCCGTGCCGAAAATGCGCCCGGGCGAACGCGGCTTGAGCCCTCGCGCACGCAGCAGATCGAAGGACTGCGCGGTGACGTCGTGAATGAAATGCCGGTCGATGAACAACAGATCCTGTCCGTCGTCGCGCGACATGACCCGGTGAGCCTCCCAAATCTTGTCGTAGAGAGTACGCGGGCCGGCCGCTCCCTGGTCGAGTTGCATCGCTTCGTCTCGCTCCATCAATGTGTCGGCCCCGGCAACCGCAGCCATGCGGTTCGCGGTCGATCGGTGAGCAACCATCTTGCACGAGGCGAGCGGGCTTGTTCGTGGTCTTTTGGAAAGGCACCATCGCCGATCGCGATGACGAACTCACTCGGAGATCGAGGCAGCCCGGTAAGCGATAGAGTTGCGCGCAGGCCGGGACAGCAACAGGTGTAATCAACACCATGTCGTACATGTTCGCTGGCATCGGCGAACCGGTTATCGGCCACATTATCGATGCCACCGGCCATACGTCGATGATCTTTCCGATTGTCGCGGGGCTTTGCGCAGCAAGTGCAGTGCTTTCGATGCCGATCAAGCGCTGAGGAACCGCGTCGCGCAAACCGGGATGGACTTCTCGATGTGTTTCTATTGCTGCAAGTCGATTCGTGGACGGCCGTTTTTATCTCTGGAGCGGCCGTTTGGTGCGCGCTGACTCGAACGGCCGAGTGGGGTCGGAAAGACTCAGTCGTCGATAGAGAGAGAAGACATTCGCCGGCACGATTTGCGAATGTCAGTGAAGCGTCCTTCTTTAAGGACGCTTCACTGAAGAGCTGCTGCCGCGGTCTTTATGCGGTCAACCAGTGCGTCCTGCGACCCACGTCCAGTTTGATCTCAGATGTCGAAGAGGGAGACGGCTTGCGCGACGCCGGCCGCTTTCAGACGGATTTCTTCGGATATCGAAGCAACGGCGTCTACCAGCGCCGAATTCCGTTGCGTCGTCACGTCAATCGCCGTTATGGCCTCTTCGATCTGCACCATGCCATGCCGTTGTTCGGCACACGCATCCTTTATCTCACCAATCAGGTTGCAGACTGTGGTTACGGCGGCCTCCGTTTCCCGCATTTTCGCGCCGGCTCTTTCTGCGACGCCGCGGCCCTCCTGGGCCAGATTTACGCTATTTGTGGCAAGGCTACGGATTTCATTGGCGGCCGCCGCGCTTCGCTGAGCAAGAGCCCTCACCTCGGCGGCCACGACCGCAAAGCTGCGCCCGCCTGGTCCCGCACGAGCCGCTTCCACTGCGGCGTTTAGAGCAAGAATGTTGGTCTGATACGCTATCCCATCGATCACGCCCAGTATGCTCCCGCTTTCCGAGCTGGACGCATCAACCTGCCGCATGATCTCGACCATCCGCTCGACTATCTCTCCTCCCGCACGCGCCACAACCGTGGATTCCTGCGCAAGTCGATCCGCCTCCCTTGCCGCCTCCGTATTGTTCAAAATCGTCGCGTTGAGCTGCTCGACACTAGCTGCAGTATTCTGAATACTACTAACCTGTTGATCGGTCCGTTCGGACAGGTCACGATTTCCGCCAGATAGCGTCTCGGTCCCCGAGGATACATGGATCACCCCGTCACGCACATCGGCTACCGTTGTCCGCAAGTTCAGGATCGCCTGGTTGAGTAGCAGCAGGACGTCCCCTAATTCGTCATCACGCGGCAAGCCAGGCGCAATGTCGAGCTGTCCTGCCGCCAGACCAATAGCCACCCGGGTGATTTCGCGCAAAGGCCGATAAACCATTTTTGTCAAAAGCCAACCGGCAATGACGAAGACAGAGAGCAGCACGGCGCATATAGTTTCAAGACGTACTCCATTGGAAGATGCAATGCACGCCGAGAACGATGCCAGCAACAGCCCCAGCACGACACTCGCAATCTTCCAACGCAAACTTATGCGTATGGCGCCGGACGGCGAAAAGAACCCTCTTTTCTTCCGAACTCTTCCGCCGTGTACAGACCAGTCCCTGCTGCCGTCACCGATCATTCGGTAGGCGTGGGCTACGTCGGCGGCCTCCGCAAGTTCGATGGGTTCGATCATCGCAATTGCCCGTTTGCCGGAACGGCTGGGCATCAGATTCGATCGGGCCCAAAAAACCTCACCAGTCACCGTTCGGTAAGCGAGGAATCCAATCCATGGGCGATTAGCCCGCACCGTTTTCTGGATATCGAGCAGGACGGCCTTAGGTATATCTGCAAGTAGCGACGACGCTGGCGCATTAAGCACGGCTTCGCGGGACCACCCGAGCGATTCCACGAACGTGTCGTTCACATATTCAACGTTCCCATCAAGTGCCACCATAACGAGTGGACGGCGTGCGCTTGACGTCATTTCTCCACCTCGCAAAGATCGCTCGCAGCATCACGTGTGTCTGTCATCGCTTCACTCGGGCTGCATTGCATACGAACGGTCGCTCGCCGCAGGTGACACGGTTGCGCTCGACATCATGATGTCCACCGCTCTATCCGCGACCGCCATTACCGTCGCATTCGTATTGGAGCTAATGATCGACGGCATCATCGATGCATCGAACACACGCAACCCGGTGACGCCTTTCACTTGGAGATCCGGCGTCAGGACTGACATCGGATCGTCAGGATGCCCCATCCTGCATGTGCCGACCGGATGATAGTTGGATTCCGTCGTCCGCCTGATGTACTCGGACAGTTCGTCGTCCGACTGGAGCTGGAGCCCCGGCCCCACTTCGGCCTTTACGATAGACGCGAAAGGTTCGTGAGCCGCGATTCCTCTCAGATACCGGATCGCTTCGACGAGCCGCTTCGTGTCTTCGTCATCGTGGAGCCAGTTGGGATCGACCAATGCATCGTCTGTCGGGTCGGCCGATTTCAGCCGCACGGTTCCGCGTGAACGCGGCCGCACGAGATTCGCCATCAGCGTCATGCCGTAGGACGGCTTTGGAGCCTGCGGATCGGGCCACATAACCCCAACGCAATAGAGCTGCAGGTCCGGTTCGCCGTCCGGGAACGCTGAGGTTCACGAACGCCATCGTTTCCGCACCGTTCGACGCAATGGGACCATTATGGAAAGCAAGGTATTGCAGCCCGTTCCATAGGGCACGTGCTCCGCGATCCTCGCCGAAGTAACCGTGCTGCCCGTGCGTGGTCATCGAGACCACCGCGACGTTATGGTCCTGCAGGTTTTCGCCCACGCCCGGCGAGTCGACCCGCACCTCCACGCCGTGTTCGCGCAGATGGGCTGCGGGACCGATGCCCGACAACATCAGCAGCTTGGGCGTCGCGAAAGCGCCGGCGCAGACAATCACTTCGCACGACGCCCGCGCCTGCACGAGCGCGCCGCCTGCCGTGTATTCGACACCGACCGCGCGTTCTCCCTCGAAAACAATGCGATGCACATTGGCTTGTGTGACCAGGGACAGCAGCGGATCGGACATGACCGGCGCAAGGAACGCATCTGCAGCACTGCAGCGTTGCCCCCTGTGCGTAGTCGTCTGCATATACCCGACTCCGCGCAGCGTTCCGGCATTGAAGTCCGTCGCGAACGGCAAGCCCTTGCGCTGCATGGCACGCACAAACCGGTCCGCCACATCGGCTTTGTACAACGGGTCCGAGACCTTCAGTGGGCCGTCGGCGCCGTGCGCCTCGTTGTCGAGTCGCTGGTTGCCTTCCTGTTTGCGGAAATACGGCAATAACCCTTCCCACGACCAGCCCGGATCACCCGTAGCGGCGACCCAGCGTTCGTAGTCGGTACGCGATCCCCTGGTATAAGCCATCGCATTCACGGAGCTGCCGCCGCCGACAACATTGCCCTGCGGAATGGAGACCGCGCGACCACCCAGCGACGCCTGCGGGGCCGACGCGTAGCGTTTTATAAGCGGGCTACCGTTGAACAGCATTTTGAACGTCCCAGCGGGCATACGGATCAGCGCGCTGTTAGCCGGCGGCCCTGCTTCCACCAGCAGCACTTTCGCCCGCCACTCGCGAACCAGTCGGTTCGCCGTCACGCAGCCAGCGCTCCCGGCGCCGACCACAATGTAGTCGTAGTCCATCACGTCACTCCTGCCGCGCGCGCGGCAAACCGGCAGGAAGATAGATCGCCTGGTCTTCCAGGAATGCGTGCAAGCCCTCTGGACCTCCCTCTCTACCGATCCCCGATTGCTTGAAGCCGCCAAACGGCACGTTAGGCGCCATCTCCAGTCCGTTGACGGAAACGTTGCCGGTTCTGATCCGCCGCGCCATTGCATAACCGCGCTCGACGTCGCTGGTGAACACCGTACCGCTCAGCCCGAAGTCGGTATCGTTCGCCAATGCCACCGCCTGGTCGACGTCGTCGTACGCGATGATCGACGCGACGGGGCCGAAAATTTCTTCGCGGGCAATCGTCATGTCGGCTGTCACGCCTGCGAATACGGTAGGCTCGACGAAGAACCCCTCTTCAAATCGAGGACTGCGGGCACCGCCCGTCGTGATTCGCGCCCCTTCCAGCGTGGTAGACGCTGGGTCCGTATAGGGCGGCGAGCAACCGATTGAACTATGCGCGCTGACTGCATGATGAACGCAGACCGCTGCCGAGGCGCTACAGAGAAGCTGGCAGCATTTCGAACCGCGGCGAACGGTCGTATCATTGGCGACTGCTATTGTTTGCCGATCGGCCGTTGGCCCACTGGTCGGGGCGAGTGGATTTAAACCTCCGACCACCTGCGCCCCATGCAGAAATTAGCGCCTGCTGACAATCTGCACCTTCGGGGCCGTGATCGACACCAAAATTCCGACTCGTTCCACGATATGCTGTGAGCGACCGCCTGGCGCCGATCGTGGCGCCGTCCTGCACGCGGCGTAAAGCAATTGCGCGTCAGGAGCTAGCGCACTGGAAGCTCGCGGCCACATTGATATCTCCGCCAATGTACTTTGGCCATAGCGGATAACGGCAAAGCGGCCTCGTTCTACCGAGCGTTGCGGCGTTCAGATCGCTCATCGAGAGGGTTTCGGGCGCCTTGCCGGTCTCTACCCATTGATCGAGTGCGGAAAGGGAATCGACGGCCGGATGAAACGGTCCCGTGCCGTGGCCTACGCCCGGCATCAGGTAGAAGCGTGCGAACCCATCCACCGTGCTCTGTCCGAAGCGCTGCACAAGTCCATTGTAGTAATCCGTGCTCGAGTCAGTGCTGACAATCTCGTCTGCAAGACCGTGCGTCATGATCAGCTTGCCGCCTTTCGCGACATAGGCGCTCAAGTCGGTGCTGGTCGCGTCCGTGAGCGCCGACACGGTTTGCACTCGCGACTGGTACGTACCGGGATTCAGCGGGTCGAATGTCAATGAATCGAAAGTCGGCACGCGCGTGACGAAGTACTTGACCCACTGGTCGCCCGTTACCCATTGGTTAGCGTCCTTCTTCCCCGCTGGGTTTGCAGGGACTCTGGACTCGCCGAGATCGCGCGTGGTATTTGGCCCAGCGAAGACTGAACCGGCGAGAATGTTGTAGCCGGCATAACGCATCACGCCGTTAGCAAGCGGATAAGGCAATTGCAGCGGCGCAGCAATGGTCTGCACGGTCGCGATCTGCGCGTCAGACAGACAGGTATCGCCCGAGTCCGCGCCGCTCGGGCAGCGCAGCGATGCCAGCACCGTGGCCGACTGTGCCTTGCACGCCGCCACGTTCGCGATGACGCCGTCGGCAACGCCGTCGAGCGCATCACATGCGGTCATGACCGCGTTCTGCAGCAGCACCGTTTTCGCCACGTCGAGCCAACCCGCACCGCCATTCAGATAAAGCGCCCGGCCGAGCACGACATTGCTCAGACGAAGCCCCGTATAGTTGAGCGCGGGACGGTTCACCACAATGCCGTCGTAGTCCTGCGGCCAGCGCTGCGCTTCGCTCAGACCATCGCGTCCACCCGTCGAACTGCCGAAGAAATAGACCTTGCCGGGCGCGCTCGCGTAGCGCTTTTTGATCAGCGCCATGGCGACGTCGTGTGTCTTCTTGAGGCTCAAGCCGCCGTAGTTCGCAAGCGACTCGTCGTTGGCGGCGAACTTGCCGTCCGTAATGCTCGAGCTCTGATGCCCCGAGTCGTCGCCGAAGGTCACATAGCCGTTTGCGAGCGGCGTGGATGTGCCGGTCGGGGCCATGTCGAGCGGATCGACACCGGTGATCAGCGTGCCGTCGAAACCGCCGCCGCCATAATGCAGCGCCTTGTGATTCCACCTGGTCGGGAGGTTGACCTGGAATTTGATGGAAGGCGCAGTCGGGTCGACCGGGGCGATTGCACCGTTCACCTGGCAGTATTCGCCGCTCGTTTCGACTAGCGTCGCGCTGGTAATCGTCGCGCCGCTGGTCGGTTCAGCAATCGAGGACGCAGGAATCGACAGCCCGCTCAACGCGCTGCATTGCGTGGCCGCGGTGGGCGCAGGCGTCGAACCGCCTGGATTCTCGCTGGTCGGTCCATTGCCGCCGCATCCGCTGATGCAAAAGGTGAAGGCGAGCGCCCACCCGAGCGATCTTCTGATCATCTTCGTCTCCTGAAACGATTGGCTGGTTATGTTGTTGCTATGCGTTCGCGCCGCTGTCGCTATTCGAGCGCGCGGCCGTCATGCACGACGCCGGTGTCGATAAGCCGTGCAGTTGTGCCGAAGAGCGCCTGCACACCCGCCTGCGACACGAACATCGCGTCACCGCTGTGCGCCGCGCCCGCCACCTCGACTAGTTGATGACGCAGTTGCGGATGCCGTCTGCACAGATACGCGAAATAGGCGCGGCCCCTTGCGAGTCGATGCGGGCCCTGCATCATGGCCTCGCATGAGCGGTCGAGAGCCTGATGAGCCGGATCGTTGTCGTGCGTGCCGAGCAGGTAAGTTACGTCCCGAACGACATAACGGTATTCGAGCTGTTGGACATCCAGTCCCTTTGCATAGCGCGGCAACCCTTCCGTGCCGTACTTCCATGCGTTGAACCCGGTGCAAGCGGCGCGTGCGTCTGCGTTCGATCCGTCTGTACAGTGCGGACGCCAAGCGTCGAAGTACACATACGACGACGGATTCGCAATGACATAACGCACGTTCACTCCCGCCGCCCTGCATCGCGCGGCGGCGTCGCTGAGTATCGCGTGACGATGCGCGACCTGTGCCCCGCCGGAATGCCCGGCAATGACGATCTCCCGCACCTTCGGATAAGCGCCGTCACGCACGTAGTGTTCGATCAGCGCGTCGAGTACATCGAAAGAGCTCAGCGGCGCTGGCCCGATCGCATCGAGACCGCCCATCCACGAGGTCCATTCCCAGTGCAGACAGTTGGCCGGCAACGAATGATGCTGGACATCGGCCGTCGCCAGAAACTGGGGTACGGCGAGGATCACGCTGTCGGGCTCGACACTCGACGACGCCGCGCACACTGCGTGGATTGCAGATACGCATCCGCATCGCGAAGTCTTCCGTGCAGCATTACGACCACTCGAGTCACCTCGGTGGGGCGCGCACTGCCGCCTTTGAAAAGCGGCACGGCCGCCTCACCGCGCGCGTTCGATACGATCAACCGTTCGCTGGCCACCACCTGCACGGGCACTTCGTTGCGTGGCCGTGCATCGCTGTCCATTACAAGATTCATCGCGCCGCTCATTGACCGTCGGCCAGCCAGAGATCAGGCTTGCGAACGAGGCGCCGCCCCGAGGCCGTCAGTCCAACGAGCAGCAGCGAAATGACGCCTGCGCAGATCAGATACCATGCCGGGACCAACCGCGAGCCGGTAACGTCGATCAACGTCGAAACCGTGAGGGGCGCAAGACCGCCGAACAGCGTGACCGCCACGTTGTAAGAGAGCGCAACGCCTGTCGAGCGCGTCGAGGTCGGAAAAAGCTGCGTGAGCATGCCGGGGTGCGCACCTGACATGAGGCTCAGCACGACAGTCGCAATCATTTGCGCGGTGAACACACGTTCAGCGGACGGCGCGGCGAGTACCCATGCAAAGAGCGGATAGGCAACGCACACCCACGCTATCGTGACCGGGAAAAACAGACGATATGCGCCGAAACGGTCGGCAAGACGCCCCGCCAGCGGATAGCCGACAATCCCGATGAGGCCCGACATGGCCGTGCCGAACAACGCGTTTTTCAGCGGCAAATGCAGCTGGTGCTCGACATACAGCGGCATGTACGAATGCCACAGGTAGTTCGTTGCGGCTCCAACGATGATGACACCCATCGCGCACAGCGCCGCATCGCCGCGCTCACGAATGAACGTGCGAAGCGACTGACGCGGTGCGTGTCCGAGCCGCTCGCGCAGCTGAAGAAATTCCGGCGACTCACCTACTTTGTGCCGGATATAGAAGCCCACCGGACCGACGAGCGCGCCGAGCAGGAACGGCACGCGCCAGCCCCACGACACCAGCGATTCGTGCGAGAGCCGCGTGGTGAGGAGCAGCGAGCAGAGCGATGAGAGCAGGAGCGCGACGGCCTGCGATGTCATTTGAAAACTGCCGAAGAACATCTTGCGCCGAGGCGGCGCATATTCCGTGAGCATTGCGGCTGCGGTTGCGAACTCTCCACCCACCGACAACCCCTGCAGAATGCGCGCGACAATCACAATGAGCGGCGCAGCAATCCCGATAGTCGCGTAGCTGGGTGTGAGGCCCATCATCAGCGTACTCAGCGCCATTAGAAGAATCAGCAGCGACAGGGTCTTGCGGCGCCCGTAACGATCGGCGCACGCGCCGATAACAATGCCGCCGAGCGGCCGCACCAGGAAGCCGATTGCAAACGTGGCGAGCGTCAATGTGATCGACACAAAGCTGTTGTTCGCAGGAAAGAACACCTGTGCAATGACCCTGGCGAAATACCCATAGATCAGAAAGTCGAACCACTCAAGGCCATTGCCGATGACTGAAGCAAGCACCGCACGGCGCATCTGTGAACGGCTCAGCGGCGGCGCGGCCGCAGCGGGCGTGACCGCTTGCATAACGGTTTGCATGTGTCTCCTTTTGTTTTCGGCTGCCTGCGAATAAAGAGTACGTGCTGAAGTCACCAATGTAAAATACATATGAGACGCGGTTGCCATATCCAAAACATATAGCAGGCTAGCCATGGAACTGAGACATTTGCGCTACTTCCTCGCGGTCGCCGAAGAAGGCCAGTTCACGCGCGCCGCCGCCCGGCTGCACATTCGGCAACCTCCGCTGTCGCAGCAGATCCAGGAACTCGAACAGGAACTCGGCTTCGCGCTTTTCGTGCGGCAGCCGCGCGGCGTCGCGCTGACGGCGGCAGGTGAAACGTTCGCAGCACGCGCCCGTTCCGTGCTGCTCGAACTGGACAATGCGGTCATTCAGGCGCGCCGCGTCGCGCAAGGGCACATTGGCACCGTGCGCGTCGCGCTCACGAGTTCGGCCGCGTTCCACCCTCTGACGCCCACCGCCATACGCAATTTCCGTGAGCTGTACCCTGAGGTCGCAATCGACATGACGGAGGTCAACGCGGCGGACATCATCGAAATGATGGTAGACGACCGCGCGGATGCTGCGATTCTGCGCAAACCGGTTCACACGCCCGCAGGTCTTCGGTTCGAACTGCTGGCTGAAGAACGGATGTTGCTGGTGCTGCCCGTAGGACATCGGCTCATAAGCAGCCGGGCAATAGCGCTTCAGAAGCTTGCCAACGAGTCATTCATTTTCGTGCGTCGGCATGGCGCCCCCGGCATGTACGCGGATTTTATTAGCGCCTGTCAGTCAAAGGGTTTCGAGCCGCACGTGGTCGAGGAAGTGCCGCGCATGGTAACGGCCATCAACCTCGTCGCGGCGGGCGGCGGTATCTCGCTCGTTCCCGCGTCGATGCATCGCTACCATCAGGAAAGCGTGCGCTACTGTCGCGTGGCGGGCGATCGTGCTTTTCGCGCACCACTGCATCTCGTTACGCGTGATGACTCGCAAAGCGCGGTGGCTTCCCACTTTCGCAAGACGCTGCTCGCTTTTGTGCATCGGCATCCGAGCCGCGAGTGAGTGTTGGGCTGGCGAGGTTTGATGGGAGGGGCGACCAGTGCTGCTGTTTCATGCGGCGTGTCCTGTCCTGTATAACAACGTACGCATGTCACTACGGGGCGTGGACTGTTTCGGGAACGTGTTGCCATCAGGTCCAAGTCCGTTGTCGCGGGCCACACGCGAATACACACCAAGCGCCGGTTATCGCATCGGTCCGGGACCGATCGAGGACTGGCTGCTCCGCCATCCGGCGGTGCCGGCCGCCGCCGTGGTGGGCGCGCCCGACGCCGGGCGCACGGAAATCGTTTGCGCCTTCGTGGTGCTCAAGGACGGCTTCGCGCCTGGCGATACACTCGTGCGCGAACGGCAGGCGCATGTCAGAACGGCGCTCGCGCACACGAATATCCGCGCAAAGTACTGTTTGTCGCCGCGCTGCCGCTGACGGCAACCGGCAAGGTCGTCCGCCGCGCGCTGCGCGATTCGCTCGCCGGCTGACGAGCGCGCGACACCGCCAGCGTCTCTTTTCCGGCTAATACTGTGCGATCGCCTGGGCCGCGCACGCCTGGCCGGAATGCATCGGCCGAGAGATCAGAAGAGCTCGTGATGCGCGATCAACTCACGAATCAGATCGACCAGCCTTTTGATTCCCGGCCCAAACTCACTCGCCTGGTAGCAGATCGAGACGCTATGCGCCGGGACCTCCGGCGCAACCACAAGCTGCCGCACCCGATGCGCGTCGACTTCCGACTGGATGATGCGCACCGGCACCAAGGCCACGCCCAGTCCTTTGACAACCGCCTGAACCGTCACCGGCAGGCTATTGCAAGTGCTCACTCGCTCCGGCGTCACGCGCGCGTCGGCGAACCATTTGAGAACCGTCTCATGCAGCCTTGCCGTCGGCGGGCTGATGAGCAGATGCAGGGAAGCGAGGTCCGATGGCGACAGCACCTCGCGCGTGACTGGGAAACCTGCATGCGCAAACCACCCGAAACGGTTCTTGCCGATCACCTCCTGTTTCACATGTCCGGGCACATGTGCCTCCGACACGATCGCCACGTCCAACTGCTCTGCCGCAAGCATCTGGCTAACCGCGCCGGTATCGCCGACGAAGATGGACGTCCGCACCGCCGGATAATGACGCTCGATGCGCTCGATCAGATCGGTCGCCGACACCAGCGCGAAGCTTTCATTCATTCCGAGCCGCAGCAAGCCTCGCAGCGGATCGCGCGTGCGAAAGCGCTCGACGAGTTCACTCGCGCTGCCCAGCGTTCTATCGGCCAATTCGATCAGCGCGTGCCCCTCGGCGGTCAGCCGGATCCTCGGTCCCTGTCGCACGAACAACTGCACGTTTAGCGCCGATTCGAGTTCCTTCACGCGCGCTGAAATGCTGGGCTGCGCAAGGTGCAGGTCCTCCGCAGCCGCATTAAAACTGCCGAGACGCACCACCCGCTCAAACGCGCGCAATTGATCCAGCGTTACGTTCATTCCAGTACCCCGCGCTCGGCGTCGATAGAAAATTTGGATCGCTAGACCGCAAAACAATCAGTTTTTCCTTGCGAAGGATAGCGCTTAACATCGCCTTCACGAAACTGGGAAAACCCGGCACCGCAGCTCACCGACGCCAAGCGTCTCACGTGCGCCGCGCAGACTGAGTAAAAAATACGGAGACGACGCATGGACATCATCAACGCATCGGACCCTGCGTGCGCGGTCCGCAATCTTGCGCTGCGAGGCGGCGCCCGCCGCGCGATGTGGTGCGGAGGTGCACGATGCAGCCGGTGAACTCGACCGCGCACGGCCCACTTTCGGGCCCCGCCCGTGCTGATCTGCCTGCGTGGATCCGCTCCACGGATCGCATCGTCATCACAGTGCTGAATCTGATGCTGATAGCGCAGGTGTTTCTGATCTTCGTCGCGACGCTCTCGCGCTCGGTGTTTCATTCGTCGGCGCTCATGGGCGTCGACGAGCTATCACCGCTCTTTCTCGTGACCGCCGCGTTTCTCGGCGGCGCTGTTGCCTACAGCCGCGGCCAGTTCCTGTCGATCCGCCTTTTCGTGGACCGTCTGCCGAGGCGCTGGCAGGACACCTGCGATGGCGCATCGGAATGGATCGTGATCATCGTCTCTCTGCTGATCGGCGGCTTCTCGATTCCCCTCCTGATCTCGAACGCGGACGAATCGACCGTGCTGCTCGGAATTCCCTACGCGTGGAGCACTCTGCCGATCACCTTCGGATCGGCACTCTTCGTGATCCATGCGGCGCTTGCGAATTTGAAGCGGCCGACCTTCGCAAAGCTAGCCTCGTTCGCACTGGTGTGGCTGCCGGTGCTCCTTTTCATGTTGTGCAAGACGTGGCTCGGTCTTCATGCGCCCGTGCTGTACTTGCTGCTGACCGCGCTCTTTCTCGGCTTGATCGTGATCGGGGTGCCGGTGGGATTCGTGCTCGCGGTGATCGGCGTCGTCTGCGTGCAGGCAATTGGCTCGGCCGATATGATGTCCGCCGTCGCCAACGCTCAGCGCGGCTCGGGCGGCTTCATCTATCTCGCGCTGCCGTTCTTCATCCTGGCGGGATTCATCATGGACCGCGCGGATGTGGGACTGCGCATCGTCGATTTCGTCGGCAGCCTGATCGGACACAAGAAGGGCGGCCTCTTCCAGGTGATGATCATCGGCGTGTACATCTCGTCGTGCATATCGGGCTCGAAAGCCGCCGACATGGCAATGGTCGGCCTGCCGATGAACCGCAAGCTGCAACACCACGGCTACGCCGCCGAAGAACGCGCGGCGCTGCTTGCCTCGTCGGCAGCGATGTCGGAGTCTGTGCCGCCTTCTATTGCGTTGATTCTGATGGGCTCGGCCACGTCGATCTCGACCGGCGCGCTGTTCGTCGCCGGTCTGATACCAGCCGCGACGCTCGCGATCTGCCTGATGATTCTAGTGCGCGTGCGTGCGACGTTCGCCGGCTGGATGCCGACCCCGCGCGCGAGCCGCGCCGAAGTGCGCGCCTCGGCGAGGCGCGCCGCGCTGCCGCTGCTGATGCCCGTGATCCTGATCGGCGGCATCGCGGGCGGGCTCGGCACGCCGACCGAGGTGTCGACTTTCGCGGTGCTGTACGCGCTCGCGCTCGGCCTTCTGAACCGCAAGATCGGCGCGCGCAGCTTCTGGCAAACACTGACACAGGCGACGCTGCTCAACGGCATGATCTTTTTCACCGTGAGCGCGGCCACCATTTTCTCGTGGGCGCTCACCCTCGAAGGCGTGACTACCGCGATTGCCAATATGGTCGCGAGCTTCGGCGCGGCGACCTTTCTGCCCGCCGTGGTGGTCATCACGGTATTGCTCGGCTCGCTGCTCGAAAGCTTCGTGACCATCATCATCATCGCGCCGCTGTTGCTGCCGGTGGCTATCCAGTTGGGCATCAATCCACTGCATTACGGCATCGTGATGGCGGAGGCGTTCGGCATCGGCGTGATCCTGCCGCCAATCGGCATCGCGCTATATGTCGCGTGCGCGATTTGCGGTGCACAGGTGGAACGCGCAATCCGGCCGATGCTCTGGTATCTGCTGGTGCTCTTCGCCGGCCTCGTGATCGTTGTGTATGTGCCGGGACTCACCGAATTTCTGCCGCATGCGCTGGGCTTCAAGACGTAAACCTTCATGAACCTGACACTCAATCCCACGAAAACCGGATATGGGTCACTCGCATAACAGCGCGCCGCCAAACGGAGCGGCCCCACCAGCCTGGAGGAGACACAACAGATGAAACCGATCAACATCGTCACACATGGGGCAGCGGATAGTTCGGAGCCAGCTGGCGCCGCGCTGGACGAACATGGCCGCGCCCGCCGCGCGGTGATGCATGCGGCGGCCGGCACGGCGCTCGGCGCCGCCTTCGGGCCGCTCGCGAGTTTGCATGCGCACGCGCAGGGCGCGCCGAAGCGTCTGCGCGTTGCGCATACGGCACCGACCGAGCACGGTTGGCACGTATGGTCCGTCGCGTTCAAGGAGTCGCTTGAAAAGCGCAGCAAGGGTGCCATGCTCGTGCAGATCTATCCGAATGCGCAGATGGGCACGGAGCGCGACATTGGCCAGGCGGTGCGTAATGGCGCGCTGGAAGTCGGCGTGATCGGCGTGGGGCTCACGAACTGGGTGCCGGAAGTGTCGATCACCGATGCGCCCTATCTGTGGAAAAGCCGCGATCAGGCGTACCGCGCGTTCGCCGGCGCATTCGGCGACGATCTGCGAGCCAGGTGCCGCGAAAAGGGCTTCGGGCTTATCGGCTGGACGGATCTGGGTTTTCGCTGCATCACTAACAGCAAGCGGCAGATCCAGTCGGTAAACGACATGCAGGGGTTGAAGATGCGCGTGCCGATCTCCAAGGCCTACATCGCGATGGTGCAGGCGATGGGCGCAACCACTGCGGCAGTCGATCTGAGCGAACTGTACCTCGCGTTGCGCCAAGGCGTTGCCGACGGCCAGGAGACGCCGCCCACAGTGGTCAAGTCGAACAAGTACTACGAAGTACAGAAGTACGTCGCGAAAAGCGATCACGTGCTAACCACCGGCTATTCGGTGACCAGCACGAAGTATTTCGATGGGCTTACCGCCACCGAAAAGCAGACTTTCATGGCCGCCGCGAACGATGCCGACAACGTGCTGCGCACCCACACGCAGAAGGAAGAGGTCGACGCATACCAGTTCCTCGGCAAGCATGGCATGCAGGTGAACCTCAGCGTGGACGTCGAATCGTTTCGCAAGGTCTGCCTGCCGCTCGTCGACAAGATGCCCGACCAGTTTCCACCACACCTTGTAAAAATCGCGCGCGCGACGCCTGTCTGAGTGCTCATTTCCTAACAACGGATTCCTGAAAAATGAACCATGTAAAGCACGCGGCGGCAACCGGACAGCCAATTCGAGGCATCCATCTGACCTTTGCTGCGCCCGCCGTCATCGAAGTCGCGAGCGCGGCCGACCTGCAGTTCATCTACATCGATGGCGAGCACGGCGCGTTTGACTGGCGCGATGTCGAGGCAGCCTGCATTGCCGCCGAACGTCACGGTATGACGCCGATCGCGCGGGTACCCGACATTTCCGTCGCGACCATCACGCGATTTCTCGATCGCGGCGTGCGCGGCATCGTTGCACCGCACATCGAGACGGTCGAGCAAGCGCAGCGCGTGATCAGCGCAACCTATTTCGCGCCGCTGGGCGCGCGTTCTTTTGGCGCGGGGCGGCCCGAATACGGCCAGCGAATCGCGAATCGCACCGCGTATATGCAGCAGTGCAACGAAAGCGCATCGGTGTGTCTGATGATCGAAAGCGCGCAGGGCATCGAGATTGCGGGCGAGCTCGCGGCGCTCGAGGGCGTCGACTATTTGAGCTTCGGGCTGCTCGATCTCGCGCAGGATCTCGGCTATCCAGGGCAGTCGGATCACGCGCAGGTAAAGGCGGCCGTCGCCGACGCGGACCGGCGCATCGCGGCGGTCGGCAAGCGCACGCGAGAGAGCTTCATGAAATATGCATGGATCAACGAGGTGCTGATGGCCGGTATGCACCAGTTGCTCGGCCAGAAAGCGCCGGCGCGATAGCCAGGGAGTGGAGATGATCGAGAAAGAAGTCGCAATTCCGACGAAGTACGGGACGCAGCCTGCGTTCGCCGTCTGTCCCTCCGAGCCGGGCATGTATGCACCGGTGATCCTGTTCATGGATGCGCCGGGCATTCGCGAGGAGCTGCGCAACATGGCGCGGCGCATTGCGCGTGCCGGCTATTACTGTCTGCTGCCGGATCTGTACTACCGGCTCGGCACGCTGCGCTTCGACGTACCGCGCCGCAACGAGGCGATGTCGGTACTGATACGCGGCGCGATGGCAGCCTGTCGAACGCCGATGTGCTCGACGACACGTACGGCATGCTGGGTTTTCTGGATGCGCAGGAGCAAGCGACGCCCGGCCCTGTCGGCGCAATCGGCCATTGCATGAGCGGGCCGTTCGTCGTCAATGCCGCCGCGCGTCTGCCCCGCATGGCGGCGGTCGCGGCGCTTTATGGGGTGAACATGGTGACCGACAAACCCGATTCGCCGCATCTTCTCGCGGACAACATTCAGGGCGAGGTTTACGCCGCGTTCGCCGAGATCGATCCGGCCGTACCCGCTAATGTCGTGCCCACGTTTCGCGATGCAATGGAAAAAGCCAATGTCGCGGCGCGCGTCGACGTGGTGCCGGGCACGCATCACGGCTTCTGCTTTGCCGCGCGCAACGACTACCACCCGCACGCCGCCGAAGCCGTCTGGGAGGACATCATGGCGATGTTCATGCGCCGGCTTCATGGCCAATGAGTGCATCGCTCTGTCAGGAATCATCCAATGAACGCCGTAGATACCGATAACACCCGCTGCCGCGTCGCGATTCTCGACGACTGGCAGGATGCCGCGCGTAGCTGCGCGGACTGGACCCGACTCGAAGCGCGCGCGTCGCTGGCATTTTTTGGCGAACCCTTCGCAAGCGAAGATGAAGCGGCCGACCGGCTCGCGCCGTTCGACGTGATTCTCGCGATGCGCGAGCGCACCGCATTTCCTGCCTCGCTGATCGAACGGCTGCCGAAGCTGCGCATGTTCAACCTGTCCGGCATGCGCGCGGCGCTCGTCGACATGGCGTTCATGCAATCGCGCGCCATCACCGTGTGCCTGACCGAAGGCGGCCCAGGCGTCGAATCGACCGCCGACCTCACGCTCGCGCTGATGCTGTCGGCTGTGCGGGATTTGCAGGCGGCTTCCGGTGCGGTGCGCGAGGGCAGATTTCAGCGCGGCACGCGGCCCGGCGTCGCGCTCGCGGGCAAGACACTCGGACTCGTCGGCTTGGGAAAGATCGGCGCGCGCGTGGCGGGCTACGGCCGGGCGCTTGGCATGCGTGTCATTGCGTGGAGCCCGAACCTGACGGCCGCGCGCGCTGCCGATGCGGGCGTCGAATACGCCGCCAAGGAGACACTCTTCTCTACCGCCGATGTCGTCAGCGTTCACCTCGTGCTCTCAGCGCGTACCGCCGGCGTGGTCGGCCGCAATGATATTGCGCGGATGAAGGACGGCGCGACGCTCGTCAATACGTCACGCGCGCGGCTCGTAGACGAAGCAGCACTGATCGATGCGGTGCGCGAGGGCCACATTGTCGCCGCGCTCGACGTATTCGATCAGGAACCGCTGCCGCGCACGCACCCGCTCGTCGCCGCGCGTCACGCGGTGCTCACGCCGCATCTAGGGTACAGCACGCGCGACGTGTACGAAGTGTTCTATCGGCAGCAAGTGGAAAACACGCTCGCCTTTCTCGACGGCAAGCCGATCCGCACACTCGCGTAACGCATGGAGCCTGGACGATGAAACCCGAAACCATCGCGCATGCGGCGCGGCAGCTCGCCGAGGCGCGCGTCACTCGCTTGCCGCTTGCGGAACTCGATGCGCATGCGGCGCCGCAAAGCGCCGCTGACGTCCACGCGATTCAGGACGCGACCGTCTCGCTGCTCGGCGAACAGGTTGCCGGCTGGAAGGTGACGACTTCGCCTGCGGGCGAATTCGTGCGCGGCGCGATTCTGGGTTCGCGCGTGTTCGCGAGCCCTGCGTCGATCGACGGCGCGCTCGTGCCAATGCGCGCGGTGGAACTGGAGATCGCGTTCCGCTTCGAGCGCGCGTTGCCGCCGCGCGCGCTCGACTACACCTACGACGAGGTCGCCGATGCGGTGAACGCGTTCGTCGCGTTCGAGATCGTCGATTCGCGCTTCACTAGTTATGCGGACGCCCCGTGGCTGCATCGCGCGGCCGACTGCGTGTCGAACGGCGGGTTCGTCGCCGGGGATGCGCGCGCGGACTGGCGCACATTCGATCTGGCGACGCTCGAAGCGCGCTTGTCCGTCGGCGATGCCGTGAGGGTTGAGCGCACCGGCGGCCATGCGAGCGGCGACCCGCTCCTGCCGGCCATCGCGCTCGTCAATGCCTTCCGTCGCGATGCGGGTGTGCCGGCCGGGCGGTTCGTAACGACCGGCACGTACACCGGTCTTCAGCGCATTGACAGCGGCGCGAGCGTCACCGGATCGTTCACAGGTTTTGGAACGGTGTCTTTGACGTTCCTCTGAGCGCGCGCCACCTCTGCGCCTATGCGCCATTCTTTCTCCTTGCGCGCGCTGGTCTGCTGGCGGCGCGCGCGTGTACCGCTGTTCTCTTATCCAATGCGGGGACTCAAATGAACGCTGCAAGCTCTTTTCCGCTGCTACCCGAAGTTGCCGAATTTCTCTCGGGCGCGCCGATTGCCTCTGTCATCGGCGGGCGCGATGCGCTCGCACGCGACGGCACCAGTTTCGATACGTTCGATCCAGGCAGTGCGCGCCACCTCGCACAGGTCAGCGCGCTCGGCGGCGCGGATATCGACGACGCGGTGAGCGCCGCCGCGGCCGCGTTTCCCACGTGGTCCGCGCTCGCTGCGAGCGAGCGCGCTGTTCATCTGCATCGGCTCGCGGATGCGCTGGAAGCGCGCAAGCCAATCCTCGCGCAGATAGAGGCGCTCGACGCCGGCAAACTGGTGCGGGCCGCCGAGCAGGACGTGCAGGTGTGCATCGACACACTGCGCTATTTCACGGACATGGCACTGCACGCCACGCGCCGTACGACGCTAGCAGTCTCCGGGTACGACGCATGGACCACGCGCGAGCCGTGGGGCCCGTGCGGCTTCATCTTCCCGTGGAACTTCCCGATCCTGCTGATCGGCTGGGGCGTGCCGCCCGCGCTAGCGGCGGGCAATACCGTCGTCATCAAGCCCGCCGAGGACACGCCCCTGTCGGCGATTTACCTTGCCCGACTCGCACGCGAAATCGGCTTCCCTGACGGCGTCATCAACGTGGTCACGGGACACGGCCAGACGGCAGGCGCCGCGCTCGCCGCACATCCGCGCCTGAAGCGCTTTTCGTTCACTGGGTCGCCGGAGGTCGGACGGCTCGTCGGCGCCGCATGCGGCGCAAACCTCACCCCGTGCAAGCTCGAGCTCGGCGGCAAAGGCGCGGCCGTGGTGTTCGACGACGTCGACATCGACGCAACTGCTGAGAGGCTCGCTATCGCGATTACCACTCACGCGGGCCAGGTGTGTTGTGATGCGACGCGCTGGCTCGTGCACGAACGCATCCATGACCGCTTCGCCGACGCTTGTGCGAAGCGCCTCGCCAAAGTGCGCGTCGGATATCAGATGGATGAAGCGTCGCAGATGGGACCCGTCGTCAATGCGCGGCAGCGCGCCCGGGTGCTCGGTTATCTCGCGCGCGGTCAGGCAGAGGGCGCGCGGGCGCTGCTCGCAGGCGGACCGGCTGACGTGCCGGGTTTCGACGGTTTCTATGTGAAGCCGGCGCTGCTCGCGGGCGACCCCGCGAACGTCGCATCCCGGGAGGAAATCTTCGGACCGGTGGCGTTTCTCACAACGTTTCGCGATGAGGCGCATGCGGTCGAACTCGCTAACGCCACGGACTACGGCCTTGCCAACAGTGTATGGAGCGCAGACCTGCAACGCGCGACGCGGGTTGCGGAAGCGATGGTGGCCGGCAATAGCTGGATTAACGCGCACAACGTGTTTCCGCACGGGGTGCCCTACGGCGGAATCAATAGTAGCGGCATGGGCGGCGGCGTGAACAGTCCGGAAACGCTGTTCGACTACTGGCGCAGCCAGTCGATGGTGCGACCGCGCGCGATCTGAAATCGCAGCGCCAAGCGGCGGCTTGCGATACGGGGTGAGCCCGTTGAGCGCGCCGCGTGCAATTGCACCTTCGGGTGGGGGGATGTGGACCGGCAGCATGAAAACCAGGACGCGCCATCGCGGCCGGTTTGCCGCCTGTCTGCAGCCCGTTTGCAGCCCGTTTGCAGCGGATCGCCTCGCCGGCCGGACAGCGTGCCCGCTTTCCCGTCTACCGATCTGGCGCGGCGGGCGCGTGCACCGGTACACGTAGGTGCTTACGTCGCGCTTGCCGCTTCGGATCCTGCGCCATGCCGAGGCATGGTCGCCGCATCCAGACTCAGCACTGACTGGGCGATCGCCTCGGTCGTCGCGAGCGTGTTAATGGCGCCGGTGCGCAGTGCGCCAAGCACCGCAGTAGTCTCGGTATCTCGCTGGCAACAGCAATAACATTGGGAATGCGCACGAGATCTTCGAACGAGAGCCCGATCACACGGTGCGCAAACGGAGTGCGCGCGGGTGTCCGGCGAGATCGATGAAGTCGTAGCCCATCATGTCGCCCACTGCGCCGAGCTGACGCACAGCAACGATTCCTGCGCTTTGTCCGAACCATCATCGAGAAGCCCATTCGGGTGCGCAAGCTCAGGATAGTAGAGTCGCGTTGCTTGCATGTTGAAAGACATAGTCCCAGCTGATTATCCAGCGAGCGAATCCTCAAACATGAAATTGCGAGCTCACTGACGGAGCTCTTGGAGCACCCTTTTCGTGCCGGTCTCACCGGTTACGGTCTGTAGCCAATGTCTGAACGTTCGAGAGACGCCGAATAGAAACCGCGGCTCATCGCCGTCTGCCGGCCGACGCGGTTGGCGGCATTCGGACCCACCTGCAGCCGTTCAGCTTCGAGCAGTTTCGATGGCCGCTTCCAGGTACGGCGGCGGCTACTGGTATTGCGCTCTCGGCGCACAGACGTCAAGTTTCAGCGATCACAATCTTGTTGCTTTTGGGCAACCGTGCGGGACCGTCTAGAGAAAGCGCTTCGTTACGCCGACAATAACGAAGCACCGAGATCAGACGCTTCTTTTCAATAATATCGAAGGACCAGTGAAAAATAGCAATCGTCGCGTTGGCGCTGTGGCCGGTCGTTAACCGGAAACGGTTTGGCAACACATAAACGCTGACGGTCCCCAGAAGTTGCTGACACAACCAAAAGAAGGATCAAAGAGTGAAGTGGATCATTGTTGGAGGCTTGTGCTTACTGATTTGCGGATGCCAAGGCATCTCAACAGGGGCAATTCGAGAACGATCGGCACGTGTCGATGCGTCAACATCCCGAACGCTCACTGAAGTTGCAACCTGCCTCACCAGCGCACCCAACCTGGAAGAGCTTCGTGGGGGTGGAAGTATGAAGATACTGTCATTCCCCGATTCAAAGGTCATGGAATTTGCCATCGGTGCCATCCAGATGGGAACCTTCAAAAGCTTCTATCTTGTCACGCTGCGCGACATAGGCAAAGGGCGCATAAACCTGTAATGGCTGATGGAAACGCACCTCGTACTTCCGCGCAAACGCCGCACCGCCAGGCATCTTTTCCAGAGCCATGCCGGCTTCCGGGCAAACGAGGTTATCAGCTGCGGCGCCCGCCAGCCTGGGGAGGAACGAGCCGGCTGCTCACTAACGGCATCGGAGCGCTCGTCCGTCGCATGCGAACGCGTGCGACGGGCAGCATGACGAACATCCACGTCAATGAATCTTTGTCGCAAAGGCAACGGCAGCAATTGGCGGCGCAGGTCCGGCTCACTCACGCGACCTTGAAATCTTCGCGAGTGACTGCTGTTTCCGGATGATATTGATCAAGCTAAGCAACGCCGGGTGGTTGTATCGACGACCACTGTAGTACATATGGAGTGGATCCTCTGCGCACGCATGGTCTTCGAGAACAACTCTCAGGGTACGCCGCGCCAGCTCATCGGCGATTCGAGCCTCGAGTAGATACGCTATACCCATTCCTGCCTTGCACGCGCTAATCGTGGTCGCGGTATCGTTGATCGTGATCGACCCCGGCACTCGGATCGGGGTTTTTTTACCTGCAACGCTGACTTCCCAACGATAGCTCGAATTGTCACCGAGCAAAAGCTGAAGGCAGTTGTGATCAGCCAGTTCGCTGACGTGACGAGGAGTGCCGTGTTTCTTCAGGTAGGCGGGCGACGCGGCCATCACCCATTGCTGTGGGCCGGTAAGCGGCACCGCGATCATGTCTTCGGGAACATGATGACCGTAGCGGATGCCGGCGTCGTATCCTTCTGCAACGATGTCGATCGGCCGGTTATCGACCACGACCGTAAGCTGCACGTCGGGACACAGGCGTGCGAATTCCGGCAATGCCGGTGCGACCAGCAAGTGGGCGGCATCCGCGAAAACATTCAGGCGTAAAGAGCCGAGTCGCGCGGTACCCGGCGCTTCAAAACTCTCGAGAGCGGAGCCGATCTGATTGAAGCCGTCTTCCAGCCGGGAAGCGAGATCGAGCCCCGCCTCCGTGGGCGAAACCGCCCTGCTCGTCCGGTTAAGCAGCTTTGCGCCCAGGCGGTCTTCCAGCCTCCGCATCGCGTGACTGACTGCTGACGGCGTCTGCCCGAGTTCGATTGCAGTCAGCCGGAAACTCCGGCACCTGACTATCGCAAGAAACAGCCTTAAGTCCGCAAAATCGATCCGGTCGTTCTTTGCCATGATGAATGCCGTTCATCGTTCCAGTGAATCCGTTTCATTCTACGGTATGTAATCATTTTCTTCGTCGAGGACTTTGGGCGCTGCGGCGTATGCCCCGCTCGTGTATATCCATTCGGAGGAATTCCATGCATGGACTTGAGCAACTACAGATCGGCGATCTGAAAGATACGAGAATTCTCGTCACGGGCGGGTCGACTGGAATAGGAGCGGCTGTTGTTCGCGCATTCGCCGCACAGGGCGCGCACGTGGTCGCGCATTTCAACGAGAGCGAAGCGGCTGCGCAAGCGCTGCGTGCGGAATCGCCGGAGCGCATTCATCTTGTCCACGGTGACGTCAGCGAGCCGGGCGAAGCATCACGGGTCGTGAAGGAAGCGGCGCAACTGCTAGGCGGACTCGATGGGCTCATCAATAACGCCGGCGCCATGTTGGGACGGTTGACATCTATAAGCGCCTCGGCCAGCCACTTTGAACGCGTCGTCAATCTGAACGCAAGATCGGTTTGGGAAGCGACCTCGGCTGCCCATCCGTTTCTCAAGAAGTCCGGTGGGTACGTCATCAATACGTCGTCCGTTGCCGCGCGTACGGGCGGCGGCGCAGGAGCGGTGCTTTACGCGGCCTCAAAAAGCTTTGTCAGCAGTTTGACCCGTGGCCACGCAAAGGAATTCGTACACGACGGAATCCGGGTCAACGCAGTAGCACCCGGACTCATACAGACGCCGTTCCACGACAAATACACGCCGCCGGAAATCTGGGCGTCGCAGACTGCCACGGTGCCGATGGGCAGAGAAGGCCTGCCGGAGGAGTGCGTCGGCGCGTTCCTGTTCCTCGCGTCTCCCGCCATGTCGGGATACATCACGGGGCAGATTATCGAGGTCAACGGCGGACAACTCATGCCATGAACGGAGAATCAAGATGAAACAACGGAAATTCGGACACGCAGAAAAGAGCGTCTCTGAAATCGGGTTTGGAGCGTGGGCCATTGGAGGTTCATGGGGCGACGTCGCCGAGAGTGATGCAAAGGCGGCTCTGCATGCAGCGCTCGATAACGGTACAACCTTCATTGACACCGCCGACGTTTACGGCGACGGCCGCTCGGAGCGGATCATCGCGGACGTGCTCAAGGAACGCTCGGGGCCGCGACCCTTCGTGGCGACCAAGGCCGGGCGGAGACTCGACCCTCACGTCGCACAAGGCTACACCGCAGCGAATCTGAATGCTTTTGTCGACCGGTCCTTGAAGAACCTGGAGATGGAGCGGCTCGATCTCGTACAGCTTCATTGTCCACCGACCGAGGTCTATTACCGGCCGGAGGTTTTCGATGCGATGGACCGCATGATCGCAGCGGGAAAGCTCAGCAGCTACGGTGTGTCGGTCGAGAAAGTCGAAGAAGGTCTGAAAGCGATCGAATATCCGGGCGTGAAGTCGGTACAGATCATCTACAACATTTTCAGGCAAAGGCCTGCCCGCTTCATTCAGGAAGCTCGCGACCGAGGAATCGCCGTCATTATCCGGGTACCTCTTGCGTCGGGCCTGCTCACCGGAAAAATGACGCGCGAGACGACGTTTGCGGCCAATGACCATCGCCTTTTCAATCGTAACGGCGAGGCCTTCGACAAGGGCGAGACCTTTGCCGGCGTTCCTTATGACGTCGCGCTGGACGCCGTCGAGGAAATCCGCTCACTCGTACCGCAAAATGCCACGATGGCGCAGTTCGCGCTTCGCTGGATCCTCATGAACGATGGGGTGACGACTGTCATCCCAGGAGCGAAGAACGCGGCGCAAGCCAAAGCAAACTCTGAGCGAGCGAACTGCCGCCCCTCACAGATTCGGCCATGGAGGTCCTTCGCGCGCTATATCTGAAAAGATCGCATCGTTGTGGATCATCAGTGGTAAAGCCTCGCTAACAACTGTTGGACATTGCTTTCCGGTTACCGACCGGAAGCACCGGCAACCAGCCTGGATTCTTGTGCCAGTGGCTTTGACGCTTCAATCAGCTTGGCCCGATCAAGCCAGTCATCAGATGATCGGTCCGTGACCACTATCCGGAGCGCGCACATGCGAGCAACCCGGGGACAAACCTTTCGTTGACGTCGGCCAAGAAGTCAAAACTGGTCAGGCGCTTGACGTCATCGAGGCGATGAAGATGCTTGGAGAGTTGGAATGCGATGTTGAGGGAAGCCGGATATAAGACCGCAGCCGATACCTCGTTACCGCATCACATCAAGATCGACTTGGCAAACCGGGCGGTGTCCATATAAGGCTGTGTGGACCGTTAAGGCGGCTAACGCTCGGCGTTCGACTCAAGCCGCGCACAGGCAAAATGGCAAGCGCCACTATGAACCTTGAGCCCAGGATGTGCTGGCGCATCACCCGACTGACGGTCGCTCGAACGACGGTTCCTGTGGCGTCCATTGGCCTCCCGGGCGCCGGGTCGCTTTCAGCGATACTCATGCGCCGACCGAATATTGCTAGAGCCGATTGAGTGGTCGCTCTAGGTAGTTTACTGGCGCTCGAATGTCCGATCGAAGCTTGATGTACCGTTTTCAGCCGCCTCGGGAAAAACTCAGCCTCAAACGAAAAAAGCTATATGGACATGCGTCCATAAGGCCCTGATTGCCTTGGTGGGAGAAAGAGAATCTTAACCTCCTACCAGCTGCAGCTCGTGCAAGGTACGGATCGCCGCAACCATACGAGCCTGACCGGCGGCTTCGCGGCACAGGAACAATTTCAACAAACGAACAGCATCCTATGAAATCCAGTCGTTTTGCGTATACACGTACGTATAACAGACGAGACACTACTGAATTTTCTGTTTGAAAACAGTTGTTTCCACACTACACTCGAGTCCTCTCCTGGCACCAAGCAATGTTTGGAAGGATAAATAGGAGTCCGACTCATCAAGAAAAATTTTTCGACGTACTACCAAATTCTGTTTCTTGCCGTCCAGCGTCAAACATGGCGATTCAAGTGCAAACGGGTACATTCTTGAGCACACAGAAGTTCGAGCTCAAGCGATGTACTCACGAGTCTTGGCTGGCTGCGCCAGCGCTAGGACGCTCGCCTTTGGATTCGTAGCAATCCAGCCGTCGAGCATATCTGCCCACGCCTGGAGCATCGCCCTCCTCTGTCTGCATACTCTGCCTTGTTGTAGACCGCGCGCACGCCACGCTGTTCATGAGCGAGGCATTTCTCGATCCAGTCGGTGTTGAACTCTGCTTCGTGCAAGAGCGTGCTGGCCGTCCGACGCAGATCATGTACCGTGAAAGGATCGGAATCTGTCCCGTCGTCGCGTATCAGCTTGACGGTGCTGTCAATGACGCGGTTCAGAGTCGCCATACTTATTGGGGAGGCCGTCTCATAGCGGCCGGGATGCACGTATGAACTCGCTCCGAAGCACGTCTTGAATGCGACCAGAATGTCCAGAGCCTATTGGCTCAGATAGACAATGTGGGGGCGACCGGCCTTCATCCGTTCCTTCGGAATTGTCCAGACTGCGGCGTCGAAATCTATCTCACCCCACATCGCCAGAATGAACTCGGACTTGCGCACCAGCGTGAGCAGCATGAACCTGATAGCAAGGCGCAGCGTAGGCATCGTCGGCGTCTGTCCAATGCACTGAAAAACACATGGATTTCAGCAGGCGACAGTGTCCGATCGCGCGGCTTGAAGCTGGCGATCGCAGACGGGCGGATGGCCTCCGCAGGATTGTCCACCTTTAGTCCCCGTGCCTGCACGAAACGGTAAACCTGCAGAACGATGTCACGCGCCTGCGCGGCAGGGGCAGCAGCGCCCCTCTCCTTGATCTTCGCGCAGCGCGCCATCAGTCGTGCGGGCGTGATCTCTTCCAACTTCAGCCGGCCAAATTCCGAAGCGAGATTCCGCTCGTATACCGATTTGCGCATCGCCCGTGTGGAGTCGGCAAGAGCAGTCTCCACAAAGTATTTCTCCGCCCACTTACCAAACGTCAGCGCCTCGATAGCCATTCCGAATCCGAGTTCGTCTGGCCTGCGTGGCCTCCGTGCGGAAAGTGATGGATCGTAGCGGCCTATAACCAGGGTTTCCCGGCGACCGTTCACCCGGTAGTCGTACCGGAAGCTCACCGTGCCTGAAGGCGTCACTGCCGCATATAGCCAACGCTGATCGGCAATCTTAAAGATCTTCTGAGCCGGCTTCAGCGCTCGTAACTGCATGTCTGTGAGCATAGGGACTCCTCGAACGTATACCGTCAACCAATACCGTCAGGCTGATTCGACGGTATCGGACAAGGCCGTCCGAGGAAGAAATGTCGGTACCGTCACCTATACCGACATTTCTATCTGGCATTGCCCGGATCACAGTAGACCACACCGGACAATAACCCCATGTTTTAAGGAAAAACATGGAAAATCGGACCTCTCCGAACGACTTGGGAGCAGTCTAAATCACTCCCACTCAATCGTCGCCGGCGGCTTCCCCGAAATGTCGTACACCACCCGGTTAATCCCGCGCACTTCATTAATAATGCGGTTCGACACATGCCCCAGCAACTCGTGCGGCAGATGCGCCCAATGCGCGGTCATGAAGTCGAGCGTCTGCACCGCGCGCAGCGCGACCACATACTCGTAAGTCCGGCCGTCGCCCATCACGCCGACGCTCTTCACCGGCAGAAACACCGCGAACGCCTGGCTCGTCAAATCGTACCAGGACTTGCCGGTTTCCTTGTCGATGAACGTGCGCAGCGTCTCGATGAAAATCGCGTCCGCGCGACGCAGCAGGTCCGCAAACTCGCGCTTCACTTCGCCGAGAATCCGCACGCCCAGACCGGGGCCGGGGAACGGATGGCGGTACACCATCGCCGGCGGCAAACCGAGCTTCACGCCGAGTTCGCGCACTTCGTCCTTGAACAGTTCGCGCAGCGGCTCGAGCAGCTTCAGGTTCAGCGTCTCCGGCAGGCCGCCCACGTTGTGGTGGCTCTTGATGGTCTGCGTCGCCTTCTTGCCCTTGCCCGCCGATTCGATCACGTCCGGATAGATCGTGCCTTGCGCGAGCCACTTTGCGTCGGTCAGCTTGCCGGCTTCCGTCTGGAACACTTCGACGAATTCCGCGCCGATGATCTTGCGCTTCGCTTCCGGATCGGTCACGCCTTCGAGCTTGCGCAGGAACACATCGCTCGCGTCGACGTGAATCACCTTCACGCCCAGGTGATCCGCGAACGTGGCCATGACCTGTTCGGCTTCGTTCAGCCGCAACAGGCCATGATCGACGAACACGCACGTCAGTTGATCGCCGATCGCGCGATGCAGCAGCGCCGCCGCGACCGACGAATCCACGCCGCCCGACAAGCCCAGAATCACGTGCTCGTTACCGACCTGCTCGCGAATTTTCGCGACCGCCTCGTCGATGTAATGGCCCATTTCCCAATCGGGACGCGCGCCGCAAATCTGCAGCACGAAGCGCTCGAGCATCGCGCGGCCTTGCACGGTATGCGTGACTTCCGGGTGCCATTGCAGGCCGTAGAAATGACGCTGCTCATCGGCCATCGCGGCGATCGGGCACGATTCCGTCGATGCCATCAGCGCGAACCCCGGCGGCATCTCCAGCACCTTGTCGCCGTGGCTCATCCACACCTTCAGCATGCCGTGGCCTTCGGGCGTCGTGAAGTCGCTGATGCCTTCGAGCAGGCTCGTGTGATTGCGCGCGCGCACTTCGGCATAACCGAACTCACGCAGATGGCCGATATCCACCCGGCCGCCGAGTTGCTCGGCCATGGCCTGCATGCCGTAGCAGATGCCGAGCACGGGCACGCCGAGTTCGAACACCACTTGCGGCACGCGCGGCGTGTCGGTTTCAGTGACCGAGCTCGGTCCGCCCGACAGGATCACGCCCTTCGGCGCAAAGTCGCGGATGAACGAAGCATCGACGTCATACGGATGAATTTCCGAATACACGTTGGCTTCGCGAACGCGACGTGCAATCAGTTGGGTGACTTGCGAACCGAAGTCGAGGATCAGGATCTTGTCATGCATGGCAGCGGACGATGTCAAAAGTGAGCGGATACGGAATGCCGCGCGTACGGCGCGGCGTTGAATTCAAAGCGGTCCACGAGGGAACAAACGGCCGGGGCTTGCGACGGTGAAGCGCAACGGCGGGAAAGCGAGACGCGCTGCTGATGCCCGCGTGACGTTTGCTCGTTGCGCCCGAAGCCACAACATTGGTAGCCAGGCTGCGGTGCGGCGCGCGTGCGGATTCCGGTTGCTTCGGCAAACGAGTCGCGCGCGGCCCGTCAGCCATGAAACGGAGGCCGTGGGGCATTCGCGGCGTCGTCAGCGGCATTGCGGGCATCGTCGCGTGCGGCAGCAGCTTCAGCGCGTGCCGCTCGCTCCGATGGGCTCAGCACTTCGCCCGTCGTGGCATGCAAATGGGCGGAAGGCGCCGGGTTGACCGACGGTGCTTCGGACGCCGCGGGCACCACAGGCGCCACGCCAGGCCTTGCAACCGGATCAACTCCACGCCCGATAACAGGCTCAACCACCGGCTCCGCGTGATACACCGGAAACCCCGCCGTAGCCGGCACAACCGGTTCACGGCGATTCGCCTCGAGGTTCGCTGCGTTATTGGCGGCGTCTTTTGCCGCCTGCTTTTCGGCGCGCTCAGCGGCAACGGCCTCAGCGACGCGCAGCTTCTCGCGCCGCCGCACCGCGCCCGACAAACGCACGCCGCCAAGACCGAGCACCAGCAGCACGACACCGGTCAGCACCGCGACGATCTGCCCGAATGCGCTCAGCGACGGCGTATGCAGCCCGAGCAGCCACACCAGCATGAGCACGCCGGTCAGCCAGTTCACATGGCCGACCACGCGTGCCACCGACGAAGTCAGCGCCCCGTCGATCGACGCATGCAACGCCAGCCAGGCGAGCCCGATGAGCGCCAAGCCAAACGCCTGGCCGACCAGAGCCGGCTGCGTCTGCACCAACAGCAGCGCGTTGTACAACGACGTCCAGGGCGTCAGCAGGAACAGCAAGCCGAACGCGAGCAGCAACAGCGCATCGACAATCAGTACAGCGCGCAGCAATGGCTTCATTGGCGTTTAGTCCACGTGGTAGTTGGGCGCTTCCTTGGTGATCTGAACGTCGTGCACGTGCGACTCGCGCAAACCCGCGCCCGTGATCTGCACGAACTCGGCCTTCTCGTTCATCTCGGCAATCGTGCGGCAGCCGCAGTAGCCCATGCTCGCACGCACGCCGCCGATCAACTGGAACAGGATCGCGTTCACGGAACCCTTATAAGCGACGCGGCCTTCGATGCCTTCCGGCACCAGCTTGTCGATATTCGCCGAGTTGTCCTGGAAGTAGCGGTCCGCGGCGCCGTCCTTCATTGCGCCGACCGAGCCCATGCCGCGGTACGACTTGTACTGGCGGCCTTGATAGAGGAACACGTCGCCCGGCGCTTCTTCCGTGCCGGCGAACATGCTGCCCATCATCACGGCGTTCGCGCCCGCTGCCAGCGCCTTGCTGACGTCGCCCGAGAAACGCACGCCGCCGTCTGCGATGACCGGCACACCCGTGCCCTTCAGCGCTTCCGACACGTTCGCGATTGCCGTGACCTGCGGCACGCCGACACCGGCGACGATTCGCGTCGTGCAGATCGAGCCCGGGCCGATGCCGACCTTCACACCGTCCGCGCCGTACTCGACGAGCGCCTTGGCCGCCGCCGCGGTGGCGATGTTGCCGCCGATCACCTCGACGTGCGGGAAGTTCTGCTTGACCCAGCGCACGCGCTCCAGCACGCCCTTGCTGTGGCCATGCGCGGTGTCGACGACGATCACGTCCACGCCCGCCTGCACCAGCAGTTCGACACGCTCTTCGTTGTCCGCGCCGACGCCGACGGCCGCGCCCGCGCGCAGCTTGCCGTGCTCGTCCTTACAGGCGTCCGGGTGTTCGGTCTGCTTGGTGATGTCTTTCACCGTCATCAGGCCGCGCAGCTCGAATGCGTCGTTGATGACCAGCACGCGCTCGAGGCGGTGGCTGTGCATCAGCGCCTTCGCCTCGGCGAGCGACGTGCCTTCCTTGACGGTCACGAGGCGCTCGCGCGGCGTCATGATGCTGCGCACCGGCTCGTCCAGACGCTCCTCGAAACGCAGGTCGCGGTTAGTCACGATTCCGATCAGCTGCGAGCCTTCCACCACCGGAAAGCCCGAAATGCCATGCTGCTGCGACAGCGCGATGACGTCGCGCACCTTCATTTGCGGCGGTACCGTGATCGGATCGCGCACCACGCCTGACTCGAACCGCTTGACCTTGGCCACTTCACGCGCCTGTTCGGCAGCCGTGAGGTTCTTGTGGATGATGCCGACGCCGCCCATTTGCGCCATCGCAATGGCGAGACGGGCTTCGGTGACGGTGTCCATGGCGGCGGACACGAGCGGCATATTCAGGGAGATGTTGCGGGTCAGCCGGGTCTTGAGGCTGGTGTCGCGCGGCAGAACATCGGAGAAGGCCGGGACGAGGAGCACGTCATCGAACGTGAGTGCTGTTTGGATCAGACGCATGGCAAATCCTATAGGCGCAAAAGCGAATTATACGCGATACCTCCCCGCTTTTCACTGCGCGAACAGCAGCTTAGCGAATTTCGGGCGCATTTTTTCGTGGCTTTTACACCCTTGATTTCGCTTCGCCGTTCGCCTCGGGTTCGATCGCGTTTCGTTTGCTCGGGCCCGAATGCAGAATCAAACAAGACGCCTCTCGCGCCGGCCGGCTACGCTTGCGACCATTCCAGTTTTCTCGCAGGAGCAGTCGATGCAGCGCGGTGTCGCCTATGGAGTCATGGCCGGAGCCCTATGGGGCATGGTGTTTCTGGTCCCGCGCGTGCTGCCGGATTTTTCGCCGCTGTTGCTGTCGGCCGGCCGCTACACGATGTACGGCGTGGTCGCGCTCGCAGCGGCGTTGCCCACGGCGCGTTCGCTGCTGAAGCGCCTGACTCGCGAAGACCTCGTCGCGCTCGTCAAGCTCGCGCTGGGCGGCAATCTCCTGTACTACCTGCTGCTGACGGCGGCGGTGCACCTCGTCGGCATCGCGCCGGCGTCGCTGATCGTCGGCGTATTGCCGGTGACGGTCACGCTGATGGGCCGAGGCGACCGCGGCGCGGTGCCGCTCGCGCGCCTCGCGTGGCCGCTTGCGGTCGTGATGGCGGGCATCGTCTGCATCAATATCGACGTCTTCACGGCCGCCGACGGCACGCCCGCCGGCGTCCTGACGAAGCTGCTCGGCCTTGCCTGTGCGGTCGGCGCGCTCGGCTGCTGGACGTGGTTCGCGGTCGAGAACACCCGCTACCTGCAACGGCACACGCATTTCAGCGGCAACGAGTGGTCCGTGCTGTGGGGCGTCGTGACAGGCGCGCTCGGCGCCGCGCTGTGGCTCGCGATCGCCGCGCTGCCGCCGGGCGGCCCGCAGGGCGAACTCGCGCAAAGCCGCTGGCACAGCTTCTGGGCGCTCAATCTGGTTCTCGCGATCGGCGCGTCGTGGCTTGGCAACGGCCTGTGGAATGCGGCGTCGAAGCGGCTGCCGTTGACGCTATCCGGTCAGATGATCGTGTTTGAAACGCTGTTCGCGCTGCTCTACGCGTTCATTTACGACGAGCGCCTGCCGCGGCCGCTGGAACTCGCCGCAATTCTGTTGCTTGTGGCGGGCGTGTGCTGGTCGGTGCGTCAGCACGCGGACGACGATTCCGGCGGCACTGCGCCGGTCGAAGAAAAGGCTCAGGGTTCGGCGCCCTAGCACGCACGGTCCACGGGCCGCCCCGCATTGCAGCCCGCACCGAGCAACCTACCCGCCTAACGCGAATCCTTGTTCTGCCAGCGACGTCCTTCGATCGAGCCCGCCTTGCGGGTCTTCTCGACGCGGCGTTGGCGCGACACCTTCGGGTCCACGAGCAGCGGCCGGTAGATCTCGACGCGGTCGTGATCGGCGAGCACGGTGTCGAGCGGCTTGAGCTTGCCGAATACGCCGACCTTTTGCGTCCCGAGATCGATCTGAGGAAAACGCTGAAGAATGCCGCTTGCCTCGATAGCCTGTGCGAGCGTGGCGCCCGCCGGCAATTGCACGTCGACGAGCGCCTGTTCGTTCGCGAGCGCATAACAGACCTGGACGGACAGACGCTCGCTCATGCCTTGCCGTAGCGCTGGTCCGCGCGCTTCACGAAAGATTCGACGAATGTATTGGCGATGTGATTGAACACCGGCCCAATGATCTTTTCGAGGATGATGTTGGTGAACTCGTAGTGCAGCGCGAACTCGATCTTGCAGGCGTCCGCGCGCAGCGGCGTGAAGCGCCAGAAGCCGGTGAACTTGCGAAACGGCCCGTCGGCGAATTCCATGTCGATGCGGGTGGGCCGCTCCATGCTGTTGCGCGTCGCAAAGTGCTGCTTGATGCCCTTGAAATTGATGTCGATCTTCGCCTCCATGCTGGTATCGTCCCGATGACGGACCTCGACGCCTCCGCACCAGGGCAGGAAGTTCGGGTAATCGGCGACGTCGGTGACGAGGTCGAACATCTGTTCCGCCGAATGGCGGATCAACACGGTTTTCTGGACATCTGCCATAAATTGAACAGCACGTGGCAAGGGTGGACGGGCGCGGCGGGCTTTCCTTGCCCCGCTTTGCTAAAATCGTGATTTTAAACGAGTTGGGCACTTTCCATTCATGAGCATTATCGACAACAGAAAAGCGTTCTACGACTACTCGGTCGAAGAACGTTACGAAGCAGGGCTCGTGCTCGAAGGATGGGAGGTCAAGGCGCTGCGCGCCGGGCGCGGCCAGATCAAGGAAGGTTACGTCGTGATCAAGAACGGCGAGTTGTTCCTGATCGGCACGCACATCAGCCCGCTGCCCGAAGCCTCGACCCACATCAACCCCGACCCTGTGCGCACGCGCAAGCTCCTTTTGCACAGCGAAGAAATCAGCAAGCTGATCGGCAAGGTGGAACAGCGCGGCTACACGCTCGTGCCGCTGAATTTTCACTACAAGGGCGGCCGCGTCAAATGCGAGATCGGCCTCGCCAAGGGCAAGAAGATGCACGACAAGCGCGAAACCGAGAAAAAGCGCGATTGGGAGCGCGAAAAGGCGCGTTTGATGCGCTCGCCGACCTGAGTCTTGCGCGGGCGTTTGCCGCGACGCTGCCAGAGCAGTGTTTGCCGAGCACGATGAAAATGGCCCGCTTGCTGCGGGCCATTTTTTTACCAGCGTTGGCGCAACGGCGCCTAATCCAAAACCAACCGGGCGCTCAGCGCGCCTCCGCCACCCCGCTCTTGCCCTTGTTCACGATGGTCAGCGCCGAAGCGATCATCGAACTCATATCCGCGAGATTGCCAGGCACGATCAGCGTGGTGCCCTGCTTCGCCAGATTGCCGAACGCGTTCACGTATTGCTCGGCGACCTTCAGGTTTACCGCCTCCATGCCGCCATGCGACTGAATCGCAGCAGCAATCTTCTGGATGGCTTGCGAATTGGCCTCGGCAACCGCAAGAATCGCCGCGGCCTGCCCTTGCGCCTGGTTGATCGCCGCCTGCCGCTCGCCTTCCGATTTCTGGATTGCCGCCTCGCGCCCGCCGGACGCGATGTTGATCTGCTCCTGCTTGCGCCCTTCCGAAGCTGCAATCAACGCGCGCTTTTCGCGCTCGGCGGTAATTTGCGCCTGCATCGCGTGAAGGATTTCCTTCGGCGGTGTCAGATCTTTGATCTCGTAGCGTAGGACTTTGACGCCCCAGTTCGCCGCGGCTTCATCGAGTGACGAGACGATGCTGTGATTGATGAAGTCACGCTCCTCGAAAGTCTTGTCGAGTTCGAGCTTGCCGATCACCGAGCGCAGCGTGGTCTGCGACAACTGCGTGATCGCGAACACAAAGTTGCTCGATCCATACGACGCCTTCATCGGATCGGTCACCTGGAAATACAGCACGCCGTCCACCTGCAACTGCGTGTTGTCGCGCGTGATGCAGACCTGGCTCGGCACTTCGAGCGGAATTTCCTTGAGAATGTGCTTGTACGCGATCCGGTCGACGAAAGGAAACGCGAAGCTCAGGCCCGGCGTGAGCGTGCGGTGATAGCGGCCGAGCCGCTCCAGCACCCACGCATGCTGCTGCGGCACGATCTTGATGGTCTGCGCCGCCAGCACGATCACAATGACGAGCAGCACCGCCCCGATAATGGTGGAATCCATTTACGCCCTCCAATCTTTAGTTGGTTTGATTAATTAGTTCGGTTAACTAGTTCGGTTGACTGGTTTGGATTAAACAAGTCAGCGCATTTCCGACGCTTACCGCGTATCGACATGATGCGTCGCGGGCCGCTTCGCCGCGACCACAAGACAACTGCCGTGCAGTTCGATGATTTCGTAGGTTTGGGCGTCTTCGGGCTCGCCGGGCGCGAGCTCCGCGTCCCATTGCGCGCCACGATAGCTGACCCGCGCGCGACGCTCGTGCCACGCGGGCACGCTGAGCGTCTGCCCGATGTCGAGATTGACGTCCGGATTCGCGGACGCTTCCTTGCGCGTCCTGCGGCCAAAGCGCGAACGCTTGAGCACAAACACGGCCGCCAGCGCGACGACCGCGGCAACGGCGAACTGCACGTCGGCGGCGGCGCCCGCAATATGCGCGATAGCCGCCGCGACGCAACCGAGGGCGATCATCAGCAGATAGAACGTGCCGCTGAGCAATTCCAGCACGACCAGCACGCCCGCCCCGACCCACCAGAACAATCCCCCTGGCGCCACGTCGACCTCCACAAAGCAAAACACCCCGGATCTACCGGGGTGTTTATAGCACGAAGCGCGGACAAATTACCGGCATTCAGGACGCGCTTCACTGCGCCGCTGACGCGCGTTTGACGCGCCGTTGATATGCCGCACTCTTCGTTATGCGTGCCGCTTAGGACGCGGCACGCCGCACGCTTACTTCGTCGACGATTTCGCCAGTTGCTGCCACGTCTCGATGATCGTGTCAGGGTTCAGCGAGATCGACTTGATGCCTTCATCCGTCAGCCATTGCGCGAAATCCGGATGATCCGACGGACCCTGACCGCAGATGCCGACGTACTTGTCCAGACGCAGACACGTTTCAATTGCGCGCTTCAACATGAACTTGACCGCCGGATCGCGTTCGTCGAAATCGACCGCCAGCAGTTCCATGCCGGAGTCGCGGTCGAGGCCGAGCGTGAGCTGCGTCAGGTCGTTCGAACCGATCGAGAAGCCGTCGAAATATTGCAGGAACTCTTCGGCGAGAATCGCGTTCGACGGCACTTCGCACATCATGATGAGACGCAGCCCTTTCTCGCCGCGCTTCAGGCCGAACTTCTCCAGCAAGCCGACCACGCGCTCCGCCTGCTTCAGCGTACGCACGAACGGCACCATGATCTCGACGTTGTCGAGGCCCATCTCTTCGCGCACCTTCTTCAGCGCGACGCATTCCATCTGGAACGCTTCGGCGAAGTCTTCGGCGATGTAGCGCGACGCGCCGCGGAAGCCCAGCATCGGATTCTCTTCGTCCGGCTCGTAGCGCGAACCGCCGATCAGCTTCTTGTACTCGTTCGACTTGAAGTCCGACAGACGCACGATCACGGGCTTCGGATAGAAAGCCGCGGCGATCGTCGCGATACCTTCGGTCAGCTTGTCGACGTAGAACGCGCGCGGCGATGCGTGACCGCGAGCGACGCTTTCGACAGCCTTCTTCAGGTCCTGGTCGATGTTCGGGTACTCGAGAATCGCCTTCGGATGAACGCCGATGTTGTTGTTGATGATGAACTCGAGACGCGCGAGACCCACGCCCGCATTCGGCAGTTGCGAGAAGTCGAAAGCCAGTTGCGGGTTGCCGACGTTCATCATGATCTTCACCGGAATGGGCGGCAGTTCGCCGCGCTGCACTTCGGTGATTTCCGTTTCGAGCAGGCCGTCGTAGATCTTGCCTTCGTCGCCTTCCGCGCACGAAACCGTGACGAGCGCGCCATCCTTCAGCACGTCGGTCGCGTCGCCGCAGCCGACCACGGCCGGCACGCCCAGCTCACGCGCGATGATTGCCGCGTGGCACGTGCGGCCGCCACGATTCGTGACGATTGCGGACGCGCGCTTCATGACCGGCTCCCAGTTCGGGTCGGTCATGTCGGCGACCAGCACGTCGCCCGGCTGCACACGGTCCATTTCCGACGGATCGTGAATCACGCGCACCGGACCCGCGCCGATCTTCTGGCCGATCGCGCGGCCGGTAGCCAGAACGTTCGATTGACCTTTCAGCTTGAAGCGCTGCTCGGCCTTGCCCGTCGCCTGGCTCTTCACCGTTTCGGGACGCGCCTGCAAGATAAAGATCTTGCCGTCGCGGCCGTCCTTGCCCCACTCGATGTCCATCGGACGCTGGTAGTGCTTTTCGATGATGACCGCGTATTTCGCGAGTTCGATCACGTCTTCGTCGGTGATCGAGAAGCGGTTGCGCTGCTCGTGCGTCACGTCGACGGTCTTCACGCGGCCTTCTTCACCGGCCTTCGTGAACTCCATCTTGATGAGCTTCGAGCCGATCGAGCGGCGGATGATCGGATACTTGCCTTGCGCGAGCGTGGTCTTGTAGACGTAGAACTCGTCCGGATTCACCGCGCCTTGCACGACCGTTTCGCCGAGACCGTAGCTCGACGTGATGAACACCGCGTCCTTGAAGCCCGATTCCGTGTCGAGCGTGAACATCACGCCGGCCGCGCCGACGTCCGAGCGCACCATGCGCTGCACGCCCGCCGACAACGCGACTTCAGCATGCGTGAAGCCCTTGTGGACGCGATAGGAAATAGCGCGGTCGTTGTAGAGCGACGCGAACACGTGCTTCATGCGATCGAGCACGTCTTCGATACCGACCACGTTGAGGTAGCTTTCCTGCTGACCCGCGAACGATGCGTCCGGCAAGTCTTCCGCCGTTGCCGACGAGCGCACGGCAAACGACAGCTCTTCAGGCGAGCTGTTTTGAAGCGTGTCGAAGCCCGCGCGAATGTCGGCTTCGAGTTGCGGCTGCATGGGAGCGTCGACGATCCATTGACGGATCTCCTTGCCCGCTTCGGCAAGCGCCTTCACGTCGTCGACGTCGAGCGTCTCGAGACGTTGGGCGATGCGTTCCGTCAGGTTGTTGTGATGCAGGAAGTCACGGAAAGCCAGTGCCGTCGTGGCGAAACCGGTCGGCACGCGCACGCCGGCTTCGGCGAGCTGACTGATCATCTCGCCTAGCGACGCGTTCTTGCCGCCGACAATCTCCACATCGGTCATCCGCAACTGCTCGAACGGAACTACATACGCCTTATCCTTTGCGACGGTAACTGCGTTAGTCATACAAGCCCCTAAGTGTGAAAGAAATTCACGGCTGTGCAAGTGGGCTCGAACGCGAGACGCTCATTGGAAGCGTGAGCTCGCGTCTTGCACAACCTGTTGGAGAAGCAATCGCTTGTGGCGTGCGGGGTTGGAGCTTGCGCTCCACCTTCCGCACGAAGAAGGCGAATCGACGCATTTAGCGCCCGATCAATCGCGATCCGCCCGCTTTAGCACCAGATAACATCGCGTTGAACGACCGTTCGCAGCGAGTTAGACGCCAATCGCCTGCAATTGCTTATCCAACAGGTTGCCGCTATTCTACCGTGCCGACTCTCGAAATGTGACTGTCGGACGAGAATTGCGCCTCGAATCGCGCCAGGCTGCCCGCAGGGCTCTTCCAATGCATGAAGAGAGCCTCCGGCCAGTCCTGGCGTAGTAGCGGTGCCCACGGCGCGCTGTTTCGACGCCGCTGCACGAGCGGTCAGCCACCGCGCAGCGAAGTCGCTCCAGCAATGTTCCATTCGAGCGCTTTTTGCCGCTCACGTTCCCTGCCCCACTGATGCCGCCCACCGTATTCATCGTCTCCGACGGTACCGGGATCACTGCCGAAACCTTCGCGCATTCGATCCTCTCCCAGTTCGACCAGAAATTTCGCCTGGTCCGCGTGCCTTTTGTCGACTCGACAGAAAAGGCCTACGCCACGCTCGAAAAAATCAATGAAGCGGTCCAGCAGGACGGTCGCCGTCCGATCGTCTTCACCACGCTCGTGGACAGCGCATCGAATCAGATCGTCAAAGGTTCGAACGCGCTCGTGCTCGACATGTTCCAGACCTTCGTCGAGCCGCTCGAACAGGAACTGGAGCTGAAGTCGAGCCACGCGATGGGGCGCGGACACCAGAACGCGGACACCGAGGAGTACAAGAACCGCATCGAGGCGATCAACTTCTCGCTCGCGCACGACGACGGCCAGTCGAACCGCAATCTCGCCGACGCGGACGTGATCCTCGTCGGCGTATCGCGCAGCGGCAAGACGCCGACGAGCCTCTACCTCGCGATGCAGTACGGCGTGAAAGCGGCGAACTATCCGCTGATTCCGGAAGATTTCGAGCGCGGCAAGCTGCCTACGCCGCTATTGGCGCATCGGCAGAAGATGTTTGGCTTGTCGATCGATCCGCAACGGCTTTCGGAGATTCGCAACGAGCGCCGGCCTGGCAGCAAATACGCTGCGCCGGAAAATTGCCGTTACGAGATCAACGAAGCCGAGGCGATGATGCGTCGCGAAGGGATCAAGTGGCTGTCGTCGACGCACAAGTCGATCGAAGAAATCGCGACCACGATCCTGCAGGAAATCAAGCTGGATCGGCCGTCGTATTGAGCGAGCCTTCGCTCGTTTATGCGCGGCTCGCGCGCTGCTGTCTGCATTGCTCGAACACGCAGACAGCCGCGGCCGCCGCGACGTTCAGCGATTCCATGCCGCCCGGCTGCGGAATCGTCACGCGCAACGTGACCGCGTCGCGCCATGCTTGCGACACGCCGGCGCCTTCATTGCCGAATACCCACGCCAGTTCCGCGCTCAAATCGCAATCGTAGATCGCTTCGGCGCCGTGCGAATCCGTGATGACGACCGGCACCGCGAGGCGCTCGATCAAGGTCTGCGCTTCGACGTCTTCGTGGATCTGCAGCAGGAAGTGCGCGCCCATGCCCGAGCGCAATACTTTCGACGACCAAGCGTATGCCGTGCCCGGCGCGCAGAACACCTGCTGAATGCCGGCCGCGGCCGCACTGCGCAAGATGGAGCCGACGTTGCCCGCGTCCTGCACGCCGTCGAGCACGATGCAGGTTTGCGCGACCGTGTCGGGCAGCGGCGTGTCGAGCTTCTCCACGAGCAGCAGCATGCCGACGCCGTGCACGACATTCGACAGTTGTCCGAACAGCGCGTCCGGCAACGTCACGATGCGTTGCTCGTCGATACGCGAAACGATCGCCTGAGCTTCGTCGTGACGCAGCGCGCCCTCGGTGACGATGCACATTTCCGGCTGCCCCGCGACGTCGAGATACGCGCTCGCGAGATGAAAACCTTCGAGCAGCGCATGACCGCTGCGACGCTGTTGATGCGTCGATCCGGCAAGCGCCTTCAGGCGTTTATAGAGCGGATTGTCCCGCGAGGTGATGGCTTTCACAGGCAGCGAAGACGGTGAGAAATGAGGAAAAGGATGAGCGCGTGGTTGATCGCAGGCGGTGCGGCTAGGTGCTGGTTACGGCGACGGCAGCATTGACGGGCGATTGTGCCACGTTAGCTGTGGCGTCTTATGCTCACGCGCCGCTGCGTTCGCCGAACGCGTCGCTGTCGAGCAGCGCATCGTCCAGCACGCCGTCCGCGAGCATTTCCGGCACGGCGATAATCTCGCCCGCCGGCAGCGGCACGCCGGTGCCGAATCGCAGATGCGCTTCGCGCACGGGTGCGAACGAGCGCCGGTGATGCTCGCACGGCCCATGTTCACGCAAGGCCGCCAGATGCTGCGGCGTGCCGTAGCCGGCATGCGCGTTAAAGCCGTACACGGGATGAGTCTGGTGCAATTCGAGCAGCATCCGGTCGCGCGTCACCTTCGCGAGAATCGACGCCGCCGAAATGCTTTTGACCAGTGCGTCGCCGCCGATCACCGCTTCGCTGCGAACGCTCAGCATCGGGCAGCGGTTGCCGTCCACCTTCACGAGCGTCGGCGTGACGGACAGCCCTTCTACCGCGCGCTTCATGGCCAGCATGGTGGCATGCAGAATGTTCAGCGTATCGATTTCCTCGACCGTTGCCGAGGCGATGCAGTAAGCGAGCGCACGGTCGACGATCTTCTCGTACAGTTCGTCGCGCTTTTTCGCGGTAAGCACTTTCGAATCGTCGAGGCCGCGAATCATCGGCTTCGACGGATCGAAAATCACAGCAGCAGCGACGACCGGCCCGGCCAGCGGCCCGCGCCCGGCTTCGTCGACGCCGCAGACGATGTCGTCCGCCGTCTCGAAGTTCAGGCCGACCTGCCGAGTCGCCGCGCTGGCGACGGCCGCGGTCTTGCGGCGTGGCGAGCGGGCAGCGGCGTGCGCAGCGGCGCGCTCGTTAGTGCGCTTGGTGCGTTCGTCGCTCACGGCCGCGCCCTGCGCTTCTCAACGACACTCGCGACCACTTCCGCCGCACGCTGCGCGGTGTTCTGCTTCAGCACGTGATGCATCTCCGTGAAGATTTCCGTCAGCGTGCGCCGGTTGGCTTCATCGCGCAACTGTTTCAGCGTGGCTTCGGCGAGCGCCTGCGGCGTCGCGAAGTGCTGCAGGATTTCCGGCACCACGAAGCGGCCCGCCAGAATGTTCGGCAAGCCGACGTACGGCAGATAACCCTGCCGGCGCATGATCTGACCCGTCAGCCAAGGCACCTTGTACGAGATGACCATTGGCTTTTTCAGGAGCGCGGCCTCGAGCGTGACCGTGCCGCTTTTAACGAGGATCGCGTCGGCAGCGGTCATGGCGAGTTGCGACTGGCCGTCCGTAATGGTCAGCGCGAGACCGGGGTGCGAATCGACCAGCGGGCGCAGCATCTCGCGCAACGCCGGCGTCGCCGCGGGCATCACGAAGCGCAGACCGGGCTCCTGGTGCTGCATCATTTCCATCGCGGCGAAAAACGTCGGCCCGATCAGATCGATCTCCGAGCGGCGGCTGCCCGGCAGCACCGCGATGACCGGACCGCTTTCCGCGAGACCGAGCGTGCGGCGCGCGCCGAGCGTGTCCGGCTCAAGCGGAATTTCGTCGGCGAGAGGATGACCCACGTACGATGCCGCGACGCCCGCCTTTTCGAGCAGCGCCGTTTCGAACGGGAACACGCACAGCATATGGTCGACCGCCTTGGCGATCTTCTTGATGCGCCCGCCGCGCCACGCCCAGATGGACGGGCACACGAAGTGAACGGTCGGGATGCCGGCCTCGCGCAGCGGATGCTCGAGCCCGAAGTTGAAATCGGGCGCGTCGACGCCGACGAACACCGAGGGCGGCTCGGCCAGCAGTTGACGCTTCAGGTCGGTGCGGATGCGCAGAATCTCGGGGATATGCCGCAGCGCTTCGACATAGCCGCGCACGGACAGCTTTTCCATCGGCCAATGAGCGTCGAAACCGGTGGCGACCATGCGCGGACCGCCGATCCCGTAATAATGCGTGGCGGCAGGCAGGCGGCTCGCAAGGCCGTCCAGCAGCGACGACGCCAGCAGGTCGCCGGACGGCTCGCCGGCCACCATCGCGATGCGCAGCGGACTGGGTTGCAATGCCATCGCTTAGCGGATGATGCCGCGCTGCGACGCTTCGACGAATGCGAGCAGCGTCCCAACCGGGCCGTCGCCGTCGCCGCCGGCGGATGCAAGCTCACGCAGTTGCGCCTTGGCTTCCTCGAGCGACAGGCTGTTCTTGTACAACAGACGGTACGCCGAGCGCAGCGCCGAGATGGCGTCCGGCGAGAACCCGCGGCGGCGCAGACCTTCGACGTTGATGCCGTGCGGCTCCGCCTTGTTGCCGGCCGCGATCACGAACGGCGGAATGTCCTGCACGAGCGCCGATGCGCCGCCCAGCATGGAATGCGCGCCGATGCGCACGAACTGATGCACGCCCGACATGCCGCCGACAATCGCGTGGTCGCCGATCGTCACATGGCCCGCCATCTGCGCGTTGCTCGACAGAATGACGTTGTTGCCGACATGGCAGTCATGGCCGATGTGCACGTACGCCATGATCCAGTTGTCGTCGCCGAGCGTGGTCACGCCCGCGTCCTGCACAGTGCCGGTGTGGATCGTGGTGAATTCGCGGATCGTGTTGCGGTTGCCGATCTCGAGCCGCGTCGGCTCGTCTTTGTACTTCATGTCCTGCGGACGGCCGCCGACCGATGCGTAGTGGCCGATGCGGTTGTCTTCGCCGATCGTGGTGTGACCTTCGATCACACTGTGCGAGCCGACCGTGGTCCGCGCGCCGATCCTGACATGCGCGCCGATCACGGCATACGGTCCGACTTCAACGGATTCGTCGAGTTGTGCGCCCGGTTCGACGATCGCAGTGGGATGAATCCTGCTCATGCGTCCTCGCTTCTGATTCTGTTGCGTTGTCTGGATGGGCTGCGGCGAGCCGGCTGCGCTGCATGAGGCGCCGGCTGGCCGAAGCTCGAGTCAGGTGCCCTTGATTCAGGCGTCCTTGTCCGTGTGACGCACCGCGCACATCAGGTCGGCTTCAGCCGCCACCACGCCGTCCACCTCGGCCCGCGCCTTGAACTTCCAGATGCCGCGCATATGCCGTTCGAACGTGCAGTTCAGGATGAGCTGATCGCCCGGCTCGACGACACGCTTGAAGCGCGCGTTGTCGATACCGACAAACAGATACAGCGTGTTCGACGGATCGCTCGGCTCTTCCGAGAACGTCAGCAGCGCCGCCGTTTGCGCAAGCGCTTCGAGGATCAGTACGCCAGGCATGACCGGACGCGTCGGGAAATGCCCCTGGAAATACGGCTCGTTGATCGACACGTTCTTCAACGCTTTGATGCTCTTGTGCGGCTCGAGTTCGAGCACCCGGTCGACCAGCAGGATCGGGTAACGATGGGGCAGCAGCGTGAGAATCTTATGGATGTCGAGATTGATTTTTTCGGTGCTCATGGTGTTTCTGCTCACGCATTGACTGCGCGATGATGACTGCGGATGCTGGTGCAGGTGGGTTGTCAACGCGTTGTTAGCGCGTGATGAGCGCATGCTGCCGGCGCTCGCCGTGAACCGGTTGCCGTGCCACCGCGGGTCACGGCAACCCTCTTCGCTTCCTGATATTCGCCCGCCATTTTACGCGGAGTCGGCGGGCCGTCCGGAAAACTAGCTTTTCTCGCTCCGTGCATGACCTGCCGCGCCGGATGCCGCGCTCGCCGGCTTGCTGTCCTGCTGATCCGCGGCGGCGTTTTCCAGTGCCTTGATGCGGTCGCGAAGCTTGTCGATATTGCGCAGCAAGGCCGCGCTCTTGTTCCAGTCGGCGTGATTCACGGCCGGGAACGCGCTGGTGTACATGCCGGGCTTGAGCAGCGACTTGGACACGCCGGACTTCGCGGTCACGATCACGTGATCGGCCAGCGTCACATGCCCGGCAATGCCGACCGCGCCGCCGATCATGCAGTGACGGCCGATGGTCGTGCTGCCCGCAATGCCCGCGCAACCGGCAATGACCGTGTACGCGCCGACTTTGCAGTTGTGCCCGATCTGCACGAGGTTGTCGATTTTCACGCACTCCTCGATGATCGTATCGGCCATTGCGCCGCGGTCGATCGTGGTGTTCGCACCGATTTCGACGTCCGCCGCGATCGACACGCCGCCCACCTGCGGAATCTTCACCCAGCTACCGGTGCGCGCGTCGCCTTCGCCGACGAAATCCGGCGCGAAGCCGAAGCCGTCCGAACCGATGACCGCGCCCGCGTGCACGATCACGCGCTCGGCGAGCTTGCAGCCGTGATACACGGTGACATTCGGATAGAGATGCGAGCCAGCGCCGATGCGCGTGCCGCGGCCAATGGCCACGTTCGCGTCGAGCCGCACATTTTCGCCGATGACCGCGCCCGCTTCCACCGTGACATGCGGCCCGATCACCGCGCTTGCGGCGATCTGCGCGGACGGATCGATCGTCGCGCTCGGATGAATGCCGGGCGCGACCTTCGGCGTGGCGAGGTCGATGAAGGTTTGCGCGACGCGCGCGAAGTAAGCGTACGGGTTCGGTGTGACGATGAAATTACGCCCGCTGCCCGATGCGAGCTTCGCGAGGTCGTCCGCATTGATCAGCACCGCGCCCGCGCGGGTTGTTTCGACTTGCGACAGGTACTTCGGGTTGGCGAGGAACGCCAGCTGGTCCGGGCCTGCCTGGTCGAGCGGCGCCAGACTGCCGACGCGCTGCGAACCGTCTCCCACTACTTCACCGCCGAACCGCTGGACGATGTCCTCGAGCGTAAAAGCCATGCCTATCGTGTCTCCTGCTGATCAGTACAACTTGTCGGTGCGCGCTGTCAGTGCGCGCTGTCGGCGCTCTGCTACCGCCTTCAGTTGCCTGAAGCCGCGAGAGCCTTGAGCACCTGATCCGTAATATCGATGCGCGGGCTCACATACACCGCTTCCTGCACGATCAGGTCATAGTGCTGCGCCTCGGCGATCTGCTTGATCACCTTGTTCGCGCGATCCAGCACCGCTGCCAGTTCTTCATTGCGGCGCTGATTCAGGTCTTCGCGGAACTCGCGTTGCTTGCGCTGGAAGTCGGTGTCGAGTTGCGACAGATCGCGCTGCTTTTGCGCACGGTCCGTGGACGACATCGACGCGCCGTTCTTGTCGAGCGAATCGGACATCGACTTGAGCTTCTGCGCCATGTCCGCGAGGTCCTTGTCGCGCTTGGCGAACTCGGCCTCGAGCTTGACCTGGGCCGCCTTCGCCGCCGCCGATTCCCGCAGAATCCGGTCCGAATTCACCGCGGCGATCCTGGCTTCCTGAGCGTGCGCCACTCCGACGCCCAGCGTCATTGCCAGCGCCAGCGCGCAAGCCACACGTTTCGAAAACATACCGGTTAGCAAAGTGATCCTCTCGATACTGTTGTTTGGCGAGCCGTCCGCAACGCGGATCAGAACGCCGTCCCGATCTGGAACTGGAACTTCTGATACTGGTCGCCCGTATGCTTCGTGAGCGGGAAGCCCAGGCTCAGCTTGAGCGGCCCGATCGGCGAAATCCATGCGAGACCGACACCGTAGCCGTAACGCAGACCGTTCGCGCCGTTCGAATTGGCCGCAGCGCTCGCGTCCGCCCAGACGTTACCGGCGTCGAGGAACGTGAACACGCGCAAGGTGCGATCATAGCCGGTGCCCGGCAGCGGGAATGTCAATTCGATGTTGCCGACGAGCAGCTTCGAGCCGCCGATCGGATCGCCCGTCGTCTTGTCGCGCGGACCGAGCGAGCTCGGCTCGTAGCCACGGACCGAACCGATACCGCCCGCGTAGTAGTTCTTGAAAATCGGGTATGGCTTGCCGCCCGTGCCCTTGCCGTAGCCGCCCTGGAAGTTGAAGCCCAGCACGAAGCCGCGCGCAAACGAGTAATAGTACTGTGCGTTGATGTCGGCCTTGTAATACTGCGTGCTGCCGATCGGCGTGCCGTATTCGGCGTTCGCCTGCGCGAAGTAGCCGCGGCTCGGCACGAGCGCGCTGTCGCGCGCGTCGCGCGACCAGCCCACCGTGACCGGCACGTTGTTCGACACGCGGCCGAAGTCGTCGACGTATTGCTTGTACGATGCCGGCGTGTTCGCGTCGACGTCGAGCTTGTTCTGCTCCAGACCCGCGCCGAAGTACACCGTATCGACTTCCGAGAACGGGATGCCGAACTTCAGGTCGCCGCCCATCGTGACGATCTTGAAGCTCGAATCGGTCGAGTAATACAGCGGCTGATACGTGCGGTAGTAGACGTCGGTAATACGCTTGATGCCGTCCACCGTGAAGTACGGGTCGACCTGCGTGACGGTCAACGTGCGATACGTCTTCGCGGTGTTGACGTTCACCGCGAGGCTCGTGCCCGAACCGAACACGTTGTCTTGCGAGACGCCTGCGGACAGCACCACCTTGTCCGTCGACGAGAAGCCCGCGCCCAGCGTAATGGCGCCGGTCGGTTTTTCGGCGACCTTCACGTCCACGTCCACCTGGTCGGGCGTGCCTTCCACGGGGATCGTGGTCACGTCGACGTCGGTAAAGTAGCCAAGACGGTTGATACGGTCTTTCGACAACGCGAGGCGGTTCGAGTCGAACCACGAGCTTTCGAGCTGGCGCATTTCGCGGCGCACCACTTCGTCGCGCGTACGGGTGTTGCCCACCACGTTGATGCGGCGCACGTAGACCCGGCGGCTCGGGTCCACTTGCAGCGTCAGGTCCACCTTGTGATTCGACTGGTCGATCTGCGGCTGCGCGTTGACGGTCGCGAACGCGTAACCGTATTCGCCCAGCTTGTCGACGATTGCCTTGGTCGTGGATTGCAGCTTTTCGGCCGAGAAGCGGTCGCCCGGTTTGATCTTGATGAGCTTCGCGAGCTCCGGCTCGCGGTCGAGCAGATTGCCGGCCAGCTTGATGCTCGAGATGGTGTACGGCTCGCCTTCATGCAGCGTGACCGTCAGATACATGTCCTTCTTGTCCGGCGTGATCGACACCTGGGTCGACTCGATGTTGAACTCGAGATAGCCGCGGTTCAGGTAGTACGAGCGGATATTTTCGAGGTCGCCGGTGAGCTTGTCTTTCGCGTACAGGTCATTCTTCGTGTACCACGAGAACCAGTTCGGCGTGGACAACTGCATTTCGTCGCGCAGCGTGCCGGTGCTGAACGCCTTGTTGCCGATAAAGTTAATCTGGCGAATCTTGGCGCTCGGCCCTTCGGCCACCGAGAACAGCACCGAGACGCGATTGCGGTCGATCGGCGTGATGGTGGTCGTGACTTCGGCTGCATAGTAGCCGCGCGTCAGGTACTGGCGCTTCAGTTCCTGTTCCGCCTTATCGACGAGCGCCTTGTCGTAGTAACGGCCTTGCGACAAACCGACCGCGCGCAGCGCCTTGGTCAGGTTTTCCTTGTCGAATTCGTGAATGCCCGCGAAGTCGATCGTGCCGATGGCCGGACGCTCCAGCACCTGCACGATCACTACATTGCCTTCGGTCGCGATCTTGACGTCGTTGAAGAAACCCGTTGCGTACAGCGCGCGAATCGCTTCGGATGCCTTGTCGTCGTTGAACGTGTCGCCCTGCTTGATGGGCAGGTAGGCGAACACCGTACCGGGTTCGACGCGTTGCAATCCCTCGATCCGGATGTCTTGCACCACGAAGGGCGTGGTTGCGTGAGCAACCAGCCCATGCGCGGCGAATGCCGCGGCTATAACCGTCTTCGGAACAAAGCGATGAGGTTTAAACAACGTGCTTCCCCAGTGTGTATAGCTGCATCAGGTCGGACGGTCGCTATTGTGAGCGCCGCCGGACACTTTAAAAGTGGATTAAACGAGCGAGATCGTTGAACAGTGCAATCGCCGACAAAGCGACGATGCAGGCGAGACCCGCCCTCTGAAAAACGAGTTGCCAGCGATCGGAGACAACTTTACCGGTCACAGCTTCAACCAAATAATATAACAGATGACCCCCGTCCAATACCGGAATTGGTAGCAGGTTCAGTACACCGAGGCTAATACTGACGAGGGCGAGGAACGACAGGAATGCAGAAGGACCCAGACGTGCGCTCTTTCCTGCGTAATCGGCGATGGTCACCGGACCCGACAGATTCTTCAGCGATGCATCGCCAACGATCATGCGGCCGAACATCCGCACCGAGTAAACCGCGAGATCCCACGTGCGGCGCACGCCGAGCTGAAGGCTTTCGACCGGTCCATAACGCACGTTGATGGACGGCACCTGGGTCGCAAGCTCAGCGCCGATGCGACCGACCTGCTGCCCCGTTGCCGCGTCGCGCTGCGCTTGCGGAACGATCCTGATGTCTTCGAGCTTGCCCGCGCCCTGTGCTTCCGTTTGACCCGCGGCTGCGCGCTCCACTTGCAGCGTCAGCGCTTGGCCGGCGTGCGATTTTACATACGCGATGAAGGCTGTGGCGTTATCAGTCGCGACTCCGTTGATCGCGCGCAAGCGATCGCCCGGAAGAAGTCCCGCCTTTTGCGCGGCACTGCCCGGCTGCACGCCGGCAACCGTCAGCTTGCCGCCGCCGGGTTCGAAGCCGAGCCGCGACATGAAGTCGTCGTCGACGTCCTTTTCGGTGACACCGCGCAAATCGAGCTGGAAGTCGGACGGGCCGTTCGCGCCTTTTGCGATCAGCACGACGCGCTTGTGATCGAACGCCGCGCCGAGCAGCTTCCAGCGCAAGTCGGACCACGAGCGCACCGGCTCGGATTCGGCCGCGTTCTCCGCGCGCACCGCCACCACTGTTTCGCCGCCTTCGAAACCGGCGGCCGCAGCGGTCGTGTTGGGCGCGGGCGTGGCAAGGATCGCCGCCGGCTCGGTGACGCCGGTCGCGAACACGAGGCCGAACAGGACGATGGCAAGCAGGAAATTCGCGACCGGCCCGGCCGCGACGATTGCGATGCGGCGCCACACCGACTGCCGGTTAAACGCATGCGGCAGCGCTTCGGCGGGAATCGGCGCGCCGCCCGTCTCGCGCTCGTCGAGCATCTTCACGTAGCCGCCGAGCGGCAGCGCGGCGACCGTCCATTCGGTGCCGCTCTTCGGACTGACCCATTGGAACAGCGGCTTGCCGAAGCCAATCGAAAAGCGCAGCACCTTGACGCCGCACAGCCGCGCCACGCTGTAATGCCCATATTCGTGGACGACCACCAGCACGCCAATCGCGACCGCGAAGGCGAGCACTTCGATCAGCAGATTCATAGGCGCCTCACTGGACGGCGCGTTCCGTGCGGCGGGCGGCGTCGGGCAGACGCGCGATGAATTCGGCTGCGGCGCGACGCGCGTCGGCGTCCGCTTCGATCACGTCTTCGAGCGCATGCGCGCTGCGATTGGGCAACGCGTTGAGCACCGAGTCGACCACCTGCGCGATCGCCATGAAGCCGATCTGGCGCGACAGGAACGCTTCAACAGCAATTTCGTTGGCGGCATTGAGCGCCGCGCTGGCGACGCCGCCTTCGGCGAGCGCCTTCATGGCCAATGCCAGGCAAGGGAAACGCGTGTAGTCCGGTTTTTCAAAGGACAGCGACGCGATTTCCACGAGATCCAGTTGCGCGACGCCCGAATCCACGCGATCCGGGAAGGCGAGCGCGTGGGCGATCGGCGTGCGCATGTCCGGGTTGCCGAGTTGCGCGAGCACCGAACCGTCGGCGTACGACACCAGCGAATGAATCACGCTTTGCGGATGGATCAGCACGTCGATGCGTTCGCCCGGCAAGCCGAACAGCCAATGCGCCTCGATGACCTCGAGGCCCTTGTTCATCATGGTCGCGGAGTCGACGGAGATCTTGCGGCCCATCACCCAGTTCGGATGCTTGCAGGCTTCTTCGGGCGTGACGTCGGCGAGCGTGGCCGGTTCGCGCGTGCGGAACGGGCCGCCCGACGCGGTCAGGATGATCTTGGAGACGCCACCATGCAGCGCGGCTTCGCGCGGCAGGCACTGGAAAATGGCGTTGTGTTCGCTGTCGACCGGCAAGAGCACGGCGCCGTTGTCATGCACGGCGTCCATGAAGATAGCGCCCGACATCACGAGCGCTTCCTTGTTCGCGAGCAGAATGCGCTTGCCGGCGCGCGCGGCCGCGAGGCTCGGCGCGAGGCCGGCCGCACCGACGATGGCCGCGACCACGGTGTCGCAGCCGTCGCTCTTCGACACCTCGACGAGCGCCTCGGCGCCGTGCGTCACCTCGGTCTTGCAGCCCGCGTCGCGCAGCTTGGCCGCGACGCGCGCCGCCGTGTCGGCGTCGCCGACTACCGCCACTTCCGGCCGGAAGCGCAGGCATTGCTCGACGAGCTTGTCGCCGTTGCGGTGCGCAGTGAGCGCATAAACCGAAAAGCGCTCCGGATGACGCGCGACGACGTCGAGCGTGCTGTCTCCAATCGAGCCCGTGGAACCGAGCAATGTCAGACGTTTTTGCATATCTCTTTCTCTAGCCGAGCAGCAGCATGGCAAGCGGCAGCACCGGCAACAATGCGTCGATGCGGTCGAGCACGCCTCCGTGCCCCGGCAACAGGCCGCTCGAATCTTTCACGCCGGCCTGGCGTTTCATCATGGATTCAAAAAGGTCGCCCACCACGCTGAACGCCACCAGCAGCGTCAGGGCAAGCAGCGCGCGCGGGGCGCCCCAATGCGCCCACAGCTCAGAATACAGGGTCGGCTCGAACGCATGCGAAAGGACCGCCGCCACCGCGACGATCATCACCGCGAGCCAGCCGCCGATCGCGCCCTCCCACGTCTTGCCGGGACTGATGGCGGGCGCGAGCTTGTGCTTGCCGAACGCCTTACCCGAGAAGTATGCGCCGATATCCGCGAGCCATACCAATAGCAGCAGCGACAGCACGAACGGCACGCCTTGCATGCGCGCGGCGACGAGAGCATGCCAGCAGGCGACGAATATCACAATCCCGGCAAGCAGCAGAAAGCTGCGCCAGGCGCCTTGCGCGAGCGTCGGCTTGCGCAGCAGCACGAACGGGCCGGCGATCACCCAGAAAATGGCGGCCGCCTTGTAAAACGGCTGCGCGCTGTCCACGCCGATGCCAAGCCGCGTGCTGGCCACGAGCGCGACCGCCGCGACGAGCGCGTAGATCACCGGGCCGGCGCCGCCGAGCTTCAGCAGGCGGGCCCATTCCCATGCGGCGAACACGACGACGAAAGCGATCAGCGCGCCGAACGCGCCGACCGGCGCGAACAACGTGACGGGCAGGAACACCGCCAGAAGCATAATCGCCGTGATGACACGGGTTTTTAGCATGGAAGCGAATCGACGTTTTGCGATTGCGGCTCGAGCTGAGCGCTGGTGCGTCCGAAACGGCGCTCACGCTCGCCGTATGAGGCGATGGCGCGGCCGAGCGCGTCGGCGTCGAAATCCGGCCAGAAAGTGTCGGTGAAATAGAACTCGGTGTAGGCGAGTTGCCAAAGCAGGAAATTGCTGACGCGCCGCTCGCCGCCCGTGCGGATGAAGAGGTCGGGCTCAGGCGCATAGGCCATGGACAGATGCTCGGCGAACGAATCCTCGTTCACCTCGACCGGCTTGCCGGCGAGCGCGGCCTGTTCCACGAGCTTGCGGGTCGCCTGCATGATGTCCCAGCGGCCGCCGTAATTGGCGGCGATGGTCAGCGTGAGGCGGGAATTGCGCGCGGTCTTGGTTTCCGCCCGTTTGATCAGGTCGCGGATGCGTGCATCGAAACGTTCGAGATCGCCGACCACGCGCAAACGGATGCCGTTTGCGTGCAGCTTGCCGATTTCGCGCTCCAGCGCCGTGACGAAAAGGCGCATCAGGAACGACACTTCGTCGTTCGGACGGCGCCAGTTTTCGGAGCTGAAAGCGAACAGCGTCAGATATTCGACGCCCTGGCGGGCGCACGCCTCGACGGCTGCGCGCACCGCGTCGACGCCGCGCGTATGACCGGCCACGCGCGGCAAGCGGCGCTGGGTGGCCCAACGGCCGTTGCCGTCCATGATGATCGCGATGTGTCGCGGCACCGCGGCGACATCAGGCACGCGCACGGTTGAACTGGTGTAGGTCATGGCCGTCGGGACAATAACTGCAAATGAAGAAGTAAAAATCCTGAAAGTGTGAGTGCTCCCAGACCTGGCGCTTCACGACTCGGACTTCGCGCGAGCTCCGCACAGACAGTAACGCCGAAGCGAGCCGGCGTTCTGTTCGGAGCCTCGCAGCCTCATACCGTCATGATCTCTGCTTCTTTGGTCACAACAAGCTTGTCGATCTCAGCGACGAATTTGTCCGTCAGCTTCTGAACGTCGTCACCAGCGCGGCGTTCGTCGTCTTCCGAAATTTCCTTGTCTTTAACGAGCTTCTTCAGTTGCTCGTTCGCGTCGCGGCGCAGATTGCGCACGGCGACCTTGGCCGTTTCGGCTTCGCTCTTGACGACTTTCGTCAATTCGCGGCGTCGTTCTTCGGTCAGCGCGGGCATCGGCACGCGGATCACGTCGCCCTGGGTAGCCGGGTTCAGGCCGAGATCCGACTCGCGGATCGCCTTTTCGACGACCGGGACCATCTTCTTTTCCCACGGCTGCACGCCGATCGTGCGTGCGTCGATCAGCGTCAGGTTCGCGACCTGCGAGATAGGCACCGGCGAGCCGTAGTAATCGCACTGGATGTGATCGAGCAGGCCCGTGTGCGCACGGCCCGTACGGATTTTCGACAGATCGTTCTTGAACGCGTCGATGGAACGCTGCATCTTTTGTTCAGCGCCCTTCCTGATATCAGCCACAGACATTTTAAAACCTCCGAACCTTCAAAACGGTGCGAGCCGGCCAGCACGCGCGATATGCGGCGGCCCGGGCTCGCGTCAAAGCCCACGTTATGTGAACGAGAGTTTACACGTGGACGAGGGTGCCCTCGTCCTCGCCGAGCACGATGCGCTTCAATGCGCCCGGCTTGACGATCGAAAAAACGCGGATCGGCAGCTTCTGGTCGCGGCACAGCGCGAACGCCGTGGCGTCCATGACCTGCAGGTTGCGGCCGATTGCCTCGTCGAAGCTGATCGTGGTGTAGCGCGTCGCGCTCGGATCTTTCTTCGGGTCGGCTGAGTAGACGCCGTCCACCTTGGTGGCTTTCAACACGACTTCGGCGCCGATTTCCGAGCCGCGCAGCGCGGCGGCCGTGTCGGTCGTGAAGAACGGGTTGCCGGTGCCGGCCGCGAAAATCACGACTTTGCCTTCTTCGAGCTGGCGAATCGCGCGCGGACGGATGTACGGCTCGACGACCTGGTCCATGCGCAGCGCGGATTGCACACGCGCCTCGATGCCGGCGTGACGCATGGCGTCTTGCAGCGCCAGCGCGTTCATCATGGTGGCCAGCATGCCCATGTAGTCGGCCGTGGCGCGATCCATGCCGGCCGCGCCGCCCGCGACGCCGCGGAAGATATTGCCGCCGCCGATCACTACCGCCAACTGCGTTCCAAGACGGACCACTTCGGCCACGTCCGCCACCATTCGTTCGATGGTCGCGCGATTGATGCCGAAGGCATCGTCGCCCATCAGAGCTTCACCGGAGAGTTTGAGCAGGACGCGTTTGTAGGCAGTGGGCATAGGGGTATCCAGATCGCGCAGAACAGGGCAACAACAAGGGACTAATGTAGGGGTGAAACGCCGATTCGGGCAAGCGCCGCCAAATTGATGAACCCGGAAGGTCCACCGGCGGCGGCCGCGCGGCGAGGATCAACCCGCGCGCAGCCTTGCGGCGCTGCCGACCGCGGCACAGTCTTGCTGCGCCGCGGGTACAACGGTACTAGCTGAGACTCGCGATGCTTATTGTTGCTTTGCAGCAGCCACTTGAGCGGCAACTTCAGCGGCGAAGTCGTCCTGCTTCTTCTCGATGCCTTCGCCGACCACGAAGAGCGCAAACTTCTGGACGCTCGCGTTGCCCGCCTTCAGCATCTGTTCGATCGTCTGCTTGTCGTTCTTAACGAACGTCTGGTTCAGCAGCGACACTTCCTTCAGGTACTTCTGCACGCTGCCTTCCACCATCTTCGCGACGATTTCAGCCGGCTTGCCCGATTCGGCGGCCTTCTGCTCGGCGATGCTGCGTTCCTTGGCGATCAGGTCCGCCGGCACGTCGTCCGACGACAGCGAGACCGGCTTCATCGCGGCGATGTGCATGGCCACGTCCTTGCCGACCTGCTCGTCCGCGCCGGTGTACTCGACCAGCACGCCGATGCGCGTGCCGTGCAGGTACGCTGCCAGCTTGTTCGACGTCTCGAAGCGCACGAAACGGCGGATCGACAGGTTTTCACCGATCTTGCCGACCAGCGCGAGGCGCACTGCGTCGACGGTCTGGCCGTCGAGCGGCAGAGCGGACAGCGCGGCGACGTCGGCCGGGTTTTGCGTGGCGACCAGTTCGGCGATCTTCTTCGAGAAAGCCAGGAAGTCGTCGTTCTTCGAAACGAAGTCGGTTTCGCAGTTCAGCTCGACCAGCGAACCTGCATTGCCGCCGATGAACGATGCGACCACGCCTTCAGCCGTGACGCGCGATGCCGCCTTGCTGGCCTTGTTGCCCAGCTTCACGCGCAGCAACTCTTCGGCGCGCGCCATGTCGCCGTCGGCTTCCGTCAGCGCCTTCTTGCATTCCATCATCGGCGCGTCGGTCTTTGCGCGCAGTTCTGCAACCATGCTTGCGGTAATTGCCGCCATCATTTGCTCCTTGAGTTCCGTCTGTGTTCCGTGTCACACGCCGCCCGCACTTCGATACCGGCGGCAAGAATTCGTTTCAGCGTTATGCGAATTTTTTACGGATAACGCCTTGCTACAGCGTCGCGGCTTAAAAAAAGGGGGCCTGTAGAAAGCCCCCTTTTTTGCCGGACACGGGGCAGCTTTACGCTTCCGCGTTGACCTCGACGAACTCGTCGCCGTCGTCGCCGCGTGCAGCCTGCACCACTTCGTTGACCGCGTTGGCACGGCCTTCGAGGATCGCGTCAGCCACGCCGGCCGCGTACAGAGCGACGGCCTTGCTGGCGTCGTCGTTACCCGGGATCACGTAGTCGATGCCTTCCGGCGAGTGGTTCGTATCGACCACTGCGATGACCGGCACGCCGAGCTTGTTCGCTTCGGTGACGGCAATCTTGTGGTAGCCGACGTCGACCACGAAAATCGCGTCCGGAATGCCGCCCATGTCCTTCACGCCGCCGATCGACTTCTGCAGCTTGGCCATTTCGCGTTCGAACAGCAGCGCTTCCTTCTTGCTCATGCGTTCGGTTTCGCCTGCTTCCAGCGCTGCTTCCATGTCCTTCAGGCGCTTGATCGAAACCTTCAGCGTCTTGAAGTTGGTCAGCATGCCGCCGAGCCAGCGTGCGTTGACATAAGGCATGCCGGCGCGCTGAGCTTCCTGGGCGATCGTGTCACGCGACTGACGCTTCGTGCCGACGAACAGGATGGTGCCGCGATTGGCTGCCAGTTGACGCGCGTACTTCAGCGCGTCGTTGTACATCGGCAGCGTCTTTTCGAGGTTGATGATGTGAATCTTGTTGCGATGGCCGAAAATGAAGGGGGCCATCTTCGGGTTCCAGAAGCGCGTTTGGTGACCGAAGTGGACACCGGCTTCCAGCATTTGACGCATGGTAACTGCCATGAAAATCTCCGCGAGGGTTGGGTCTTAAGCCGGCTGCCGTATCCGCCGCGCCGCCATGTCTTGTCTGGCTGAGCGCCGCGAACACCCTGGGTGCGCCGGCTTGCGAGTCTGCCGCCTTGATACTGCTCTCACCCGTGGCTCGGGCGACAAGCGCCACGGGAAGCTTCACCTCGATCTGCCGTTGGTTGATTGGTTGCTGGCCTGCTGCCACCAGCCTGCTGCCACCATAATCAGCCCGGAGTCGGTCTGAACGATGACAAGAAGCCACCAGGACAGGAAAAGGATCGACTTAGCCAAACATTATAGCATGCGACTATCGGCCGACTCAACCTGCCGGGTGGCTCCTTCGCGCGGGCTCCGGTTGCACCCGGCGCCTGGCTGGCCGCCTCGCGCGTCGTCTTCCAGCCGTGAACCGCAAAGCCCTCCGCTCTATCGTTACAGGCGCCGAAACCCCGCCAAAAGACTGCGGCACGGGGAATATGGTGCGATAATCCCGGAATAAATCGCATTTCAGGCCCGACTCATGGCTATCACGCTCAAAAACGAACACGACATCGCGCAAATGCGCGTCGCCTGCAAACTTGCGAGCGAAGTGCTCGACTACATCACGCCGTTCGTCACGGCCGGCGTCACGACCGGCGAACTCGACCGCCTGTGTCACGAATATATGCTCAAGGAACAGGGCACCGTGCCCGCGCCGCTGAATTATCAGCCGCCCGGCTATCCGCCCTACCCCAAGGCCACCTGCATCTCGGTGAACGACGTGATCTGCCACGGCATTCCCGGCGACAAGACGCTGAAGAACGGCGACGCGCTGAACATCGACATCACGGTGATCAAGGAAGGTTACTTCGGCGACACGAGCCGCATGTTCATCGTCGGCGAGGGCTCGATTCTCGCGAAGCGGCTGGTTCAGACCACCTTCGAGTGCATGTGGCTCGGCATTGACCAGGTGCGCCCCGGCGCGCATCTGGGCGACATCGGCTATGCGATCCAGAAGCACGCCGAGGCGCAAGGCTACAGCGTGGTGCGCGAATATTGCGGCCACGGCATCGGCACGGTGTTTCACGAAGACCCGCAGATTCTGCACTACGGCCGCCCCGGCACCGGGCTCGAACTGCAAGCCGGCATGATCTTCACGATCGAGCCGATGATCAACGCCGGCCGCCGCGACATCCGCACCATGCCGGACCAGTGGACCGTCAAGACGAAGGACCGCAGTCTGTCGGCGCAATGGGAACACACGGTGCTCGTGACGGAAACCGGTTATGACGTGCTGACCGTGTCCGCCGGCACGCCCGCGCGCCCGCCGGTGATCGCCGCCACGGCCTGACCGATCCCGCCTTTTCACCGCCAGCCGCCCATGAGTAGTGTTCCAGCCGTCGCCCGATCCCACGCCACGTCGCTCAAGGCGGACTACAAAGTGGCCAAAGCCCAGTTGCTGGAACGCTTCAGGACCGCCACCAACGTAGAAGGATTGATGGCGGCGCTCTCGCGTACCACCGACGACTCCCTGCGCGCCGCCTGGAACACCTGCGAACTGCCGGCCGAGCTGGCGCTCGTCGCCGTCGGCGGATTCGGTCGCGGCGAACTGGCTCCGCATTCCGACATCGACATTCTGGTGCTGCTGCCGGACGCGCCGCTCGAGCATCTGGAAGCGCGCATCGAGCGTTTCATCAGCCTCGCGTGGGATCTCGGGCTCGAGCTGGGCAGCAGCGTACGCAGCGTCTCGCAGTGTCTGGAAGAAGCCGCTAACGACGTCACCGTGCGCACGTCGCTGCTCGAAGCGCGGCGCATTACCGGCAGCGCGGCCCTGTTCGACGACTTCGCGAAGCGCTATCGCGAGGCGCTCGATCCGAAAGCGTTTTTCCAGGCGAAAGTGCTGGAAATGCGCCAGCGCCACGCCAAGTTCCAGGACACGCCTTACGCGCTCGAGCCGAACATCAAGGAAAGCCCCGGCGGTCTGCGCGATCTTCAGCTAATTCTGTGGGTGACCCAGGCGGCCGGCTTCGGCAGTAGCTGGCGCGAACTCGAGGCGCGCGGACTCATCACCGAGCGCGAAGCGCAGGAACTGCGGCGCAACGAGGGCTTCCTCAAGTCGCTGCGGGCGCGGGTGCACGTCACTGCCGGCCGTCGCCAGGACATTCTGGTGTTCGATCTGCAAACGCCGGTGGCCGAGAGCTTCGGCTACAAGCCGACCGCCACCAAGCGCGCGAGCGAACAGCTGATGCGCCGCTATTACTGGGCGGCGAAGGCGGTCACGCAACTCGCGACAATTCTGATCCAGAACATCGAGGCTCAGCTTTTTCCCAGCACGAGCGGCATTACGCGGGTGCTGTCCGATCGTTTCGTCGAAAAACAGGGCATGCTCGAAATCGCCAGCGACGACCTGTTCCAGCGCGAGCCGAACGCGATTCTCGAAGCCTTCCTGCTGTACGAGCAGACGCCGGGCGTGAAAGGCCTGTCGGCGCGTACGCTGCGCGCCATCTACAACGCGCGCGAGGTGATGGACCAGCACTGGCGCCGCGATCCGGAAAACCGGCGTCTTTTCATGGACATCCTGAAGCAGCCGGCCGGCATCACGCACGCGTTGCGCCTGATGAACCAGACCAGCGTGCTAGGGCGATATCTGCTGAATTTCCGGCGCATCGTCGGACAGATGCAGCACGACCTGTATCACGTCTACACGGTCGATCAGCACATTCTGATGGTGCTGCGCAATCTGCGGCGCTTCGCCGTGGCCGAACACGCGCATGAATATCCGTTCTGCAGCCAGTTGATCGTCAGCTTCGACCGGCCGTGGGTACTGTACGTCGCGGCGCTCTTTCACGACATTGCGAAAGGCCGCGGCGGCGACCATTCCACGCTCGGCATGGCCGACGCGCGGCGCTTCTGCCGCAATCACGGCATCGAGGGCGACGACGGCGAACTGGTCGTCTGGCTCGTCCAGCAGCATCTGACCATGAGCCAGGTCGCGCAAAAGCAGGACACGAGCGATCCCGAGGTCATCAAGCGATTCGCGGAACTGGTCGGCACCGAGCGCCGCCTGACCGCGCTGTACCTGCTGACGGTGGCCGACATCCGCGGAACCAGCCCGAAAGTCTGGAACACGTGGAAGGGCAAGCTGCTCGAGGACCTGTATCGCGCGACGCTCGCCGTGCTTGGCGGCGCGCGGCCGGACGCGCATTCGGAACTGGAGTCGCGTCAGGAAGAGGCGCTTGCGCTCTTGCGTCTCGAAACGGTGCCCGAAGGCGCGCAGAAGGCGCTGTGGGACAAGCTCGACGTCGGCTATTTCCTGCGTCACGACGCGGCCGACATCGCTTGGCAAACGCGTGTGCTCTACCGTTACGTCGAGACGCCGACGCCGATCGTCCGGGCTCGCCCGTCGCCGATCGGCGAAGCGCTTCAGGTGCTCGTGTACGTGAAGGACCAGCCGGATCTGTTCGCCGGCATTTGCGCGTATTTCGACCGCAATGGCCTGTCGGTGCTGGATGCGCGCGTCAGCACGACGCGTCACGGCTATGCACTCGATAATTTCCTCGTCGCGCATACCGAAGAAGACGTGCATTATCGCGACATTGCCAATCTCGTCGAACAGGAACTGACCGCGCGCCTCACCGGCGACGGCACCTGGCTTCCGGGCCCGTCGAAGGGCCGCTTGTCGCGGCTGTCGCGGACTTTCCCTGTTACGCCGCGCGTCGATCTTCGGGCCGACGATCGCGGCCAATACTACATCCTGTCCGTGTCGGCGAACGACCGGCCAGGCCTTCTTTATTCGATCGCGCGCGTGCTCGCCGAACATCGTGTCGGCGTCGCGTCGGCACGGATCAATACGCTCGGCGAACGCGTCGAGGACGTATTCCTGCTGGATGGGCACGGTCTGTCGGACAACCGCCTGCAAATTCAGGTCGAGACGGAACTGCTGCGCGCGATCGCAGTGTGAGATTTCATGCGAGTCAAATTAACAGCCAAACACCCGCGGCCGGCTTCGTCCGAACGCGCCCCTGTCCGTAGCGGCAGCACGTCGGCGCGCAAGCCGACACGGCCGGCGGGACCCAAACCGTCGACGTCCGGCCCGGGCGAGGCGCGCGGCGAAGGCGCGGGGGCGTCGGCGGGCGGGAAACGTTCGGCTGGCGCACGCGCGCCGCGTGCTCCTCGCGAGGAAGGTGGGTTCGCGCGTGAGCGTGGCGCTGGCGGCGCGGCTGGCGCGCGGCGCGGCGGGTCCGACCGGCCGCCGCGTCGTGAAGGTACGAGCGGTGCGCCTGCACGGCGTTTTGATGGAAGCAGTGAGCGCGGTGGCGAGCGAGCGCCGCGACGGTTTGAGGATCGGGCCGGTGGCGGCGAGCGCGCACCGCGTGCCCCAGCCGGCGACCGCGCTGAGCGTGGGCCGCGACGCTTTGAAGATCGCGCCGGTAGCAGCGAGCGCGCGCCGCGACGGTTCGAGGGTCGCGCAGGTGGTGGTGAGCGCGGACCTCGTGCCCCGGCCGGCGAGCGCGCCGAACGCGCACCGCGACGTTTTGAAGACCGCACCGGTAGCAGCGAGCGCGCACCGCGACGCTTCGACGATCGCGCGGGTAGCAGTGACCGCCCACCGCGGCGCTTCGACGATCGCGCAGGCGGCGGCGAGCGCGGACCTCGCGCCCCGGCCGGCGACCGCGCCGAACGCGCACCGCGACGTTTTGAAGATCGGGCGGGCGGCAGTGACCGCGCACCCCGACGCTTTGACGATCGCGCAGGTGGCAGCGAGCGCGGACCTCGCGCACCGGTCGGCGACCGCGCCGGCAGCGCCGACCGCACACCGCGACGCTTCGAAGACCGCACCGGCACCGACCGAGCCCCTCGCAGCGCAGGCGCGGAACGCGCCCCCCGTCGTTTCGGAGACAGCACCGAGCGCCCGCCCCGCCGCTTTGACGGCAACGCCGACGGCGGCGCCGCGCGCAAATTCGGTGGAGACCGTGCGCCGCGCGGCGACAGCGGCGAACGCCGGCCATTTGCTGGACCACGCACCGGAGCAGCCCGTCCTGCGGAAGCCGGTGCGCGCGGCGAGCGTCCGACGGGCCGCGAGCGCGACGCATCCGATCGCCCGCGTTTCGGCAGCGAGCGCGGACCGCGTAGCGACAGCGCCCCGCGTCGCTTTGAAGGCGAGCGCGGAGAGCGTGGAGAACGAAGCTTTGCGAAGCCCGTGAAGAGCGGCTACGGCGACCGCCCGGACCGTGAAGCACGCGCGCCCCGTGACGAACGCGGCGAACGCACACCCGCCCGACGCGATTTCAGCAACGCCTCCGCCCCTCGCACAGAGCGCACGGACCGCGCCCCCCGCAGCTTCGATAAGCCATCCGCCACACGCCGCGGCCCCGACGACCGCCCCGCGCGCGCCGGCAAGCCGCGCGGCGCCGCATCGGCCGACCGTCACGCGCAAGCCGAGCAGGCCCCGCGCACACCGCGTCGCGACATTGAAGACGCGCCAGGCACGCTGCGTCTGTCCAAGCTCATGTCGGAGCTTGGCCTGTGTTCGCGCCGCGAGGCCGACGAATGGATCGAGAAAGGCTGGGTGCTCGTCGACGGCGAACGGATCGACACGTTGGGCACTAAAGTGCGTCCCGATCAGCGGATCGAGATCGACCCCGCCGCCGAAGCCGTGCAAGCGAGCCAGGTCACCGTGCTGATCCATAAGACAGTCGGCTACGTGTCGGGCCAGGCGGAAGACGGCTATCAGCCGGCCATCACGCTCGTGACGCCGGAAAACCGCTGGGAAGGCGACCATTCGGACATCCGTTTTTCCGTCGCGCATTTGCGTCAACTGGCGCCGGCCGGGCGTCTCGACATCGATTCAACGGGCTTGCTGGTGCTGACGCAGGACGGCCGCATCGCCAAGCAACTGATCGGCGGGCATTCGGAGATCGACAAGGAATATCTGGTGCGCGTCGCCTACGGCGAGCATACCGTCGACGTCGAAAGTCACTTCCCGGCGGAAAGCCTCGAATTGCTGCGCCACGGCCTCTCGCTCGACGACGTCCCGCTCAAGCCCGCGCAGGTCAGCTGGCAAAACGGCGAGCAGTTGCGCTTCGTGCTGCGCGAGGGCAAGAAGCGCCAGATTCGCCGGATGTGCGAACTGGTCGGCCTCGAAGTGATCGGCCTGAAGCGCGTGCGGATGGGTCGCGTGGTGCTCGGCGCGCTGCCGCCCGGACAGTGGCGCTACCTGGCCGCCGACGAGTCGTTCTGACAGACGTCCGAAAAAACAGCCCGATCAGCGTAAGCCGATCGGGCTGTCCCAGTCATCCAGCAATCTCATCGAACCCACGCATTCGCGTGGGTTTTTTCTTTCGCCCCGAACTTCCGCCTCAATCGTCGCTATTCGGGTCCAGGTCCGGAAACAGCACTTCCGTAAAGCCGAACTTCGCGAAATCGTTGATTCGCATCGGATACAGCTTGCCGATCAGGTGATCGCATTCGTGCTGCACGACGCGCGCATGGAACCCTTCGGCAACGCGGTCGATCGGTTTGCCGTACTGATCGAAGCCGTGATACTTGATCATCGAAAAGCGGCTGACCGCGCCGCGCAAGCCCGGCACCGACAGGCAGCCTTCCCAGCCCTCTTCCATATCGAGCGAGACCGGCGTGATGGTCGGATTGATCAGCACGGTTTCCGGCACGGGCGGCGCGTCCGGATAACGCTCATTGCTGCCGAAGCCGAAGATCACCACCTGCAGATTGACGCCGATTTGCGGCGCGGCAAGCCCTGCTCCGTTCGCGTCGTGCATGGTCTCGAACATGTCTTTAATGAGCTCATGCAATTCCGGCGTGTCGAAGTGATCGACCGGATCGGCAATACGCAACAGGCGCGGATCGCCCATCTTGAGAATTTCGCGGATCATGACTGCCCCTCCAGGAGCTTACGCATACCATCTTCGTCGAGTACGGGAATGCCGAGTTCCTCGGCCTTCACCAACTTGCTGCCAGCTTCGGCCCCTGCCACCACATAGTCTGTTTTCTTCGACACCGAGCCCGCCACTTTCGCGCCGGCCGCTTCCAGCATTTCCTTCGCTTCTTCGCGGGCAAGGTTCGGCAACGTGCCGGTCAGCACAATGGTCTTGCCGGCCAGCACGCCTTGCGGCGCCCTCGGCGCGGGCGGGCCCTCGGGCCATGTGACCTTGCCGTGCGCGCGCAGTTGCTCGATCACCGTGCGGTTGTGCTCTTCGGCGAAAAACTGGTGAATGGATTCGGCGACAACCGGCCCGACGTCGTTGACTTCGAGCAGCGCCTCCACCGAAGCCTCCATGATCGGGTCCAGCGAGCCGAAGTGCTTCGCCAGATCCTTTGCCGTGGATTCGCCGACATGCCGAATCCCCAGTGCGTAGATGAAACGCGAGAGCGTGGTGTGCCTCGCCTTCTCGAGCGAGTCGAGCAGGTTCTGCGCGGACTTGTCGGCGAAACGGTCGAGTTGCGCGAGCGTCGAGAAGCCGAGGTTGAACAGATCGGCGGGCGTGCGCACCAGGTTCTGTTCGACGAGTTGATCGATAATTTTTTCGCCCAATCCGTCGATGTCCAGTGCGCGCCGCTGCGCGAAATGCCACAGCGCCTGCTTGCGCTGCGCCGGACAAAAAAGGCCGCCCGTGCAGCGCGCAATCGCCTCGTCCGGCAGCCGTTCGATGTTGGAGCCGCACACCGGGCAATGCGTCGGCATCACGAATTCGCGAGCGTCATCCGGACGACGGTCGATGAGCGCGCTCACCACTTCGGGAATCACGTCGCCGGCACGCCGCACGATCACCGTGTCGCCGATGCGGATGTCCTTGCGGCGCACTTCGTCTTCGTTATGCAGTGTCGCATTGGTCACCGTGGCTCCGCCGACGAACACCGGCTCCAGCCGTGCAACCGGCGTGATCGCGCCGGTGCGCCCGACCTGCACGTCGATCGCGACGAGCTTCGTAAGGGCCTCTTGCGCCGGGAATTTATGCGCAAGCGCAAAACGCGGCGCGCGCGATACGAAGCCCAGCGCTTCCTGCTCGTCGCGCCGGTTGACCTTGTACACCACGCCGTCGATGTCGTACGGCAGCTTGTCGCGCTTCTCGCCCACCGCGTGAAAAAACGCGAGCAAACCTTCGGCGCCCTTCACGACCGCGCGCTCCGAATTGACCGGCAGGCCAAGCTCCTTGTACCAGTCGAGCAGTTCGCTGTGCGTGGCCGGCATCTCGATGCCGTCGAGCACGCCGATGCCATAGGCAAAGAACGACAGCGGCCGCTGCGCGGTGATCTTCGGATCGAGCTGACGCAAGCTGCCTGCGGCTGCATTGCGCGGATTGGCGAACTCCTTGTGTCCCGCCGCGCGCTGACGCTCGTTCAGACGTTCGAAGTCACGCTTGAACATCAGCACTTCGCCGCGCACGTCGAGTATGTGCGGCACGCGCTTGCCTTTGAGCCTGAGCGGAATCGAACGGACCGTGCGGATGTTTTCGGTGACGTTCTCGCCCGTCGCACCGTCGCCGCGAGTCGCGGCCTGCACGAACACGCCGTCGACGTAACGTAGCGAGATGGCGAGGCCGTCGAACTTGAGCTCCGTTGCGTAGTCGACGGGCACCGGCGGCTCTTTCGCATTGTTGCCGAGCGCGTCGCCGACACGCTTGTCGAACGCGATGATGTCTTCGTCGGCGAAACCGTTGTTCAGCGACAGCATGGGCTGATCGTGGACGACCGGCTCGAAACCGCTCGCCGCTTCGCCGCCCACGCGCTGGGTGGGCGAATCCGGCACGATCAGATCCGGGTGCTCCGCCTCGATGCTTTCGAGCTCCTTGAACAGCTTGTCGTATTCGGCGTCGGGCAGATCAGGCTGGTCGAGCACGTAGTACGCGTAGTTGGCGCGTTCGAGTTCCGCGCGCAGCCACTCGGCGCGTGCAGCCGGATCGCGCTCGGCCGGAGCGCTCGTGGCTGAATGTGAGGCGGGAGTTCGAGCCATGCTGTGGGACGCTTCTTCAGTGAAATCGGACACTGGATTATCGCAGGAAAGCGTGCCCCTTTACATCGTCCGAATGGCCAGGTTTCGGGCCTCGTGCAATGGCGTTAAAGTGAGCGCAACGTCATTTGCAAACGACAACGGCCGCGCATCGCGCGGCCGTCGGCAACACTGGAAACCTTCGGTGAGTTACTGGCTGAAGAGGCGCCGCGTGGCCGGCGAGCCCGCCGGAATGCCGGCCTGCTCGAGCTTCGCGTAAAGCGTCATGAGCTGCTTTTCGATCGCGAGCAGCGCGGTCTCGGGCAACGGGCGGCGACCATCGTCGACCACTCGCCCGCCGATGCGCTCGGCCAGCGACTTCGCGTAGTCGCACATCAGCCGGAACGGCAGGATGTCTTCGTCGGCGACCGGCACGTCGAGCACCAGCGTGATCATCTGGCCGCCCTTGTACGTGAGGTCGTCGCGCAGGAAATTGGTGTCGCCGAACTGCAGCATGAACACCGGGCTCTGGCGCGCGTCGAGCTTCACGAAACGCGTGCCGTCGCGCGACAGCAGCAAGCCGTCTTGCGAAGCGACCGCCTGCACATAGTTGGCCGACCACGGCGCGCCGTCGGAGAGCACGTTGATCGACAACTGTGCGTCGCACTGCGCGGCGAAAGCGTCGAGCTCGCGCGCCATCGCAACCGTTTCGAGCATGTCGGGAAATTCCGGCGATGCGTCGAGCGCGTCGGCGAACTGCTGCACGCCTGTCACGAACTCGGAAAACTCGAGTTCGTTGAGCGCGCCGCTGCGGTTGGCCAACTGCGCGGCCGCGCGCAGCTCTTCGTAACGCGCGCCGTTTTGCAGCAGTTCCCACGCGCCGCCTTCGAGCTTGCCTTCGATATGCACGGGCTTGCTGCCCGCGCGGCGCAAACGCTGCGCAAGCGGGATGACCTTGTCGCCCGCAACCGGTCCGTTCAGACGAATCGGCACAATGCAGTCGATGCGGCGATCGACGATGGCCGGCGGCGCCGACGAGATCGTCGTGGCCGCAGGCAGGATCGGCTCGACGTGCTCGTCCGACTCGCGCGAAGCGTCGGCGGATTGTGCTGCCGCTGCGTCTTTGTCAGCACCGGCGCTCGCACCGCGCTCGGCATCGTCGTCATTGCCCGCTGGTGTAAAACCGTTCGGCGTAGTCGTCTCGGCCTGAATATCAGCCGGCGTATCGAGCGGCGCAGCGCCCACCGGCGCGCCGAAAGTCGGCTCTACACGTGCCGACGCCGTATCGGCAGACGTATCCGCGCCGACCACCGGCTCGCGGCGCGTGGTCGGCCGGGCCGGTTCGATGAACGGGCTCTGCTCCTCGTGGTCGTCGCGCGCGAAACTCTCCGCGGCGTCCGCCGGCATCGGCCGCGGCATCTTGCGGCGCACCTTGGCGCTCTGCCACGCGTTGTACACGACCACGCCCCCGACCACCACGGCGCCCGCGCCGATCAAACCGAGTGTCAACTCGTCCATGCATGCTCCATCAGCAATTCTTTATATGCGCGGCCGGATGCCCGCTCCACGTGTCGCGCAGCCGCGGCCGCAGCGCTGAACGCGGGCGGCCGCGCTTCCATGATTCAAACGAAATTCGAACCGAATTCGAACCTAAGCTCAAACGATATTCTGGGCGAAACCCGCAGCCGTTTCCATGTCGACGGCAACGATGCGCGACACGCCCTGCTCCTGCATCGTCACACCGATCAGTTGCTGCGCCATTTCCATCGCGATCTTGTTGTGCGAGATGAAAAGGAACTGGGTCTTGTCGGACATCGCGCGCACGAGGTTCGCGAAACGTTCGGTGTTGGCGTCGTCGAGCGGCGCGTCCACTTCGTCCAGCAGACAGAACGGCGCGGGATTCAACTGGAACATCGCGAACACCAGCGCCGTCGCGGTCAGCGCTTTTTCGCCGCCGGACAGCAGGTGAATGGTCGAGTTCTTCTTGCCCGGCGGTTGCGCCATGACCTGCACGCCGGCGTCGAGAATTTCGTCGCCGGTCATGATCAGCTTCGCCTGGCCGCCGCCGAAAAGACGCGGGAACAGTTCGCCGAAATGACGGTTCACTTCGTCGAACGTGCCTTGCAGCAGCGTGCGCGTTTCCGCGTCGATCTTGCGGATCGCGTCTTCGAGCGTTTCGATCGCGCTCGTCAAATCGGCCGATTGCGCGTCGAGGAACGTCTTGCGCTCGGTCGCCGCCTTCAGTTCGTCGAGCGCGGCCATGTTGACCGGACCGAGCGCGGTGATCGCGTTGTTGATGCGCGTGACTTCGCCCTGCAGGTACGACGGCTTCATGTCCGGCGTGAGCTTGGCCTGCAGTTCCGCCTCGTCCACGCCCGCTGCCGCCAGTTGCTCGACGAACTGCTCGCCGTTCAGCCGCGCGGCCTGTTCCTTCAACTGCAATTCGTTGATGCGATCGCGCAGCGGTTGCAGCGCGCGCTCGGCGGTCAGACGCGTTTCGTCGGCGGCGCGCAGCTTGGCGGTCAGGTCGTCCAGTTCGAGGCGAGCGGCGTGCAACGCCTCTTCCTTGACCGCGCGAATGTCGAGCGCGTCCTGCAAGCCGGTGTGCGCGGTCTGCTCGTTGATCGTTTCGAGCTCGGCGCGCGCGTCTTCCAGCGACGCCGCCACGCGCTCGCTTTGCTCATGCGCGACCTGAATGCTGCGCTTCAATTCGTCGATGCGAGCGGCCATGTTGCGCGCGGCGAAGCGCGCGTCGGTGGCGGCGCGGTCGAGATCGCGCGCCTGTCCGCGGGCCGTGGTCAGCTCTTCGTCGAGCGCCTCGAAAGCCAGTTGATGATCTTCGAAACGCGCCTGCAATTCTGCGAGTTCGCCGTCGTAACGCTCGAAGTTCGCTTCCGACTCGGCACGCAGCGCGCGCTGTTCGTCGATCTGCGCGTTGATCTCTTCGAGTTCCTCGCGAATCTGGGTGCTGCGCTGCGTGTAGCGCTCGTGCGCCTGCGTGAGCTTGAGCACGTCGAGCTGCAACGCATGCACACGCTGCGTCGCGCGCTCGGCTTGCTGGCGCACGTCGGTCAGCACCTGCGCGGCTTGCGTGTGCGCGGCTTCGGCGCGGATCGCGGCGGCCTTCGCTTCGTCGGCGAGCAAAGCCTGAGCGCGCACCTGGCGCGCGAGATTTTCGATTTCCTGCTGACGGGCCAGCATGCCGGCCTGCTCGGAATCGGCGGCATACAACTGCACGCCGACGCGCGTCACCACGTGCCCCGCCTTCACGACGAACGAGCCGCCTTCGGGCAATTGCGCGCGCATGCTGAGCGCCTGCTGCAGATCGTCGGCGACGAACGCGAGGCCGAGCCAGTCGTTGAGCACGGCGCGGATGCCCGCGTCGTCGATCCGCACCAGCGACAGCAACGGCCGCAGCCCAGCGGGCGCCGCAACCGGCTGCCCGGCGACGGGCGGTGCGTAGAACGCCAGCTTCGCGGGCGGCGCGTCGGTGGCGAACGCCTTGACCCAGTCGAGATTCGACACTTCGAGCGCGGCAAGCCGCTCGCGCAGCACCGATTCGAGCGCGGCTTCCCAGCCGGCTTCGACATGCAGCTTCTTCCACAGACGCGGCAACGCACCCAGTTCGTGCTTTTCGAGCCACGGCTGGATCTTGCCTTCGGTCTGCACGTTTTCCTGCAATTGCTTGAGCGCGGCGAGGCGCGCATCGAGCTGATGAATCTGCGCGCTTTCGGCCTGCACGCGCTCTTGCGCGGCGCGCCGTTCGGCGTCCAGACGCGGCAGCGTTTCCTGCGCATCCGCGAGACGCGCTTGCGCGTCGTGCAAAATTTCTTCGTGCTCGGCGAGCTGCATGCGCAGTTCTTCGAGTTGCGCTTCGTCGGGCGCATCGAGACCGCCGGCTTCCGCTTTCAGCCGCTCGTGACGCTGCTGCAACTGCTGCAATTGCTGGTCGGCGTTGCGCTGGTGCGCGGCTTCGAGCTTGAGCGCCTGTTCGGTCTGCGCAATGCCGCCGCGCTCCGCGTTCAGCTCCGCTTGCGCGTCGCGCCAGCGCGCTTCGAGCGCGGGCATGGCGTCGTGTTTCGCCGCGGCTTCTTCCTCGGCGACTACCGCTTTTTCTTCGGCGACGGCAAGCTGTTCCTCGGCGTCTTCCAGATCGCCTTGCGCCTTTTCGGCTTGCGCGAGCCATTGCTCGCGCTGCGCGGTGAGCGCGGCGATCTGCGCCTGCACGCGGTTGCGCGATTCGACGATGAACTTGATCTCGGCTTCGAGCTTGCTGACGTCGGCGTTCGCCTCGTAGAGCGCGCCTTGCGCGCCCTGCATCGCGTCGCTCGCCGAGTAGTGCGCCACGCGCAGCGTCTCGAGTTGCGCTTCCACTTCACGCAGTTTGGCGGTTTGCGCCTCGAGGTCGATCTGCGCCTGTTCGATCGCGCGCTGCTGACGTTCCTGCTCGCTGCCCGCCTCGTTCTTGCGCAACAGCCACAACAGACGCTGCTTTTCCTCGCCGTCGGTCTGCAGTTCCTTGTAGCGCGTGGCGACAACCGCCTGCGCTTCGAGCTTCTCCAGATTCGTGCTCAGTTCGCGGACGATGTCCTCGACCCGCGTCAGGTTTTCACGCGTGTCATGCAGACGATTCTCGGTCTCGCGGCGGCGTTCCTTGTACTTGGAGACGCCCGCGGCTTCTTCGAGAAACACGCGCAATTCTTCGGGCTTCGCCTCGATCAGGCGCGCGATCATGCCCTGCCCGATGATCGCGTACGCACGCGGCCCGAGACCCGTGCCGAGAAAAATATCCTGGATGTCGCGGCGGCGCGCCGGCAGATTGTTGATGTAGTAGCTCGAGGTGCCGTCGCGCGTCAGCACGCGCTTGACGGCAATCTCCGCATATTGGCCCCACTGGCCGGCGGCGCGGCCGTCCGCGTTGTCGAACACGAGTTCGACGCTCGCGCGGCTGCCCGGCTTGCGCGCAGTCGAACCGTTGAAGATCACGTCCTGCATCGACTCGCCGCGCAGCTCGGAGGCGCGCGATTCGCCGAGCACCCAGCGCACGGCGTCGATGATGTTGGACTTGCCGCATCCATTCGGTCCGACCACGCCGACTAGCTGGCCCGGAACCTGGAAATGCGTGGGATCGACGAATGACTTGAATCCAGCGAGTTTGATCGAGGTCAGACGCACGGCGATTTCGCTGTTTGAGAAGGAAAAATAATAGGTGGCTCACGAAGACCGCACGAGCCGTTCGCGGCTGCGGCGAGACGGCCTACGGTCCTTGCCAGCCCTCGGGAATTGGGGCGCCGGTTGCACGCGCGTCGCGCATGCGCCGGCTAATGAGGGGCAATCATACCATCGCGCGTCGGCGGTTCTTGCGGTCGTTGGACTGGTCGCCCGCGCTGTCGTGCTTGTTGTCGTGCTTGTCGTCGCGGTCGGCCGCGGCGGCGTCGCCAGTGTCCTGATTGGCGGGATCGGGCGGCATGGCCTTCGGGCGATGCATCCAGCTCGACAGCGCCGACGCCAGCACGATGCACGCGCCGCCCGCCCATTCGCGCGGGCCGGGCGTTTCGCCGGCGAAGAGCCATGCGGAGAGCGCCGTCACTACCAGTTCGAACAGCATGATGATCGACGCCCGGTTGGCCGGCACGCGCGAGAGCCCGTACTGCACCAGCATGTTGTTCGACGCCAGCAGGAAACCGAGCCCCAGCACGAGCCACGCCGCGGTGCCGAGATGCGCGCCCGTCGGCGGCGAGGGCATCGCTTCGAACAGCGACGCGCACGCGCCGAAAATCGACGCGCCGCCGAAGATGGTCGCGGTGCGCATCTCCGGTTTCATCTGCGGCAACACGCGGCTTGTCTTGAGGATCAGCACGTTGCTCATCGCGAAGCCCATGCCGCCCGCGAGGCCCGCCCATTCGGCGAGGTTGCCCGGCAGCGGAATGCCGAGCTGCGGCGACCATAGCATCGTCATCGCGCCGACGAGCGACAGCGCGGCGAGACCCGCGCCCGGCCAGGTCAGGCGCTCATGCAGGATGAAATGCGCGAACAGCGCGGTCCACGCGGGCGTCAGATAGAAGAGCAGCAGCACGCGCATCACCTGGCCGTGGATCGAGCCCCACACGAAGCCGAGATTCGTGATGCCCGCGGCGAGCGCAAGCGCCGGCAGCAGCCAGTGCCAGCGCACGGTCCGGATGGCCCGATGACGCACGAGCAGCACGAACAGGCAACCCGCGCCGCTCGTCAGCGCGCTCGCCGCCGTCCCGGTGACGCCGAGCGACGCCGCATCCGCAACGGATACCAGATCACGCCCCACACCGACGCGCCCAGCATGATCGCGAGCGTCGGCCAGCCTGTGCGCAGCCAGTTCGTCATGGCGACGGGCTCCGCGAGAGCGTGGCGGCGATTCGCTCCACGGCGTTGCTGGTGTTGCTGGTTTTGCTGGTGTGGAAAGCAGCGGTGTTTTCACGGCTGCATTGCCTGGATGTCTGCCCGGCTCCTGCGTACATTGCTGCTCCTGCGGTGTTGCTGCGTGTCTTGCTGCGTGTCTTGTTGCTTGTGTTGCTGCTTGTATTGCTGCTCGTCGTTGTTTGCGTTGCTGCTCGCGTTACGGCCCGCGCCGTCCGCGCCGCGCCAGGCCCAAGCCCGCCCAACGCCACGCTATAATTCCCTGCTCGCCACCGCCGTCCCGCCGCCACTTCGCGCGGCTCGACAGGACACCAGCGGAGGCGCATGCGCCGTCGCACCTCTTTCCGCGCTTTCTTCGATCAGGCCCGATCCGCCCAGTGAATCCGCTACTCGACTCCCTTCAGCCCTATCCGTTCGAAAAGCTGCGCGCGCTTTTCAAGGACGTCACGCCGGCCGCCAGCCTCGCGCATATCAGCTTCGGCATTGGCGAGCCCAAGCATCCGACGCCCGCGCTGATACGCGACGCGGTGATCGCCTCGCTCGGCGGCCTGTCCGCGTATCCGGCGACGCTCGGCTCGGCGCCGCTCCGCGAGTCGATCGCGACCTGGGTCACGCAGCGCTACAGCCTGCCGCCCGTCGATCCCGCGACTGAGGTGCTGCCGGTGTCGGGCTCGCGCGAGGCCCTGTTCGCGCTCGCGCAAACGGTCATCGACCCGAAGCGTAATGCAGAAGGCGAGCCTGCGATCGTACTCTGTCCGAACCCGTTCTACCAAATCTACGAAGGCGCCGCGATCCTCGCGGGCGCCGAGCCATACTTCGTGAATAGCGACCCGGCGCGCAACTTCGCGTGCGATTACTCGGCGGTGCCCGAAGCGATCTGGGCCCGCACGCAGCTGCTGTACGTGTGCTCGCCTGGCAATCCGACGGGCGCCGTGCTCACGCTCGAAGACTGGCGCGAACTCTTCGCGCTGTCGGACCGCCACGGCTTCGTGATCGCCTCCGACGAGTGCTACTCCGAAATCTACTTCGACGAAGCCAACCCGCCGCTCGGCGGCCTCGAAGCCGCGCACAAATTGGGCCGCGGCTACGAGCGGCTCGTGATGCTGTCGAGCCTCTCGAAGCGCTCGAACGTGCCGGGCATGCGCTCGGGTTTCGTCGCGGGCGACGCCGCCATCCTCAAGGACTTCCTGCTGTACCGCACGTACCACGGCGCGGCGTTGTCGACCGTGTATCAGAGCGCGAGCATCGCGGCCTGGAACGACGAGGCGCATGTGCGCGAGAACCGCGGGAAATACGTGCAGAAATTTTCGACGGTCACGCCGATGCTCGCCGAGGTGCTCGACGTGCGTCTGCCGGACGCCGCGTTCTATCTGTGGGCGGACGTCTCGCGCACGGGCCTGTCGGATACCGAGTTCGCCCAGCGTCTTTACGCCGACTATAATGTGACGGTTCTGCCGGGTTCGTTCCTCGCGCGCACCGCGCACGGCGTGAACCCAGGCCGCAATTTCGTGCGCATGGCGCTCGTCGCCGACGTCGACGAATGCACGCAGGGCGCGCAACGAATCGTCGATTTTTGCCGCGGGCTCGCGGGCTGACTGTCGTGCTGCCGCGTTTGCGCTTGCCGGATTTGCGCTGCCGGCTTTGCGCGAACACTGCACACCGCCTCCCTTCTTCAGACTTCAACTCTTCATAAAGCACGCATATGTCGCAACAACTTCAGCAGATCATCGACACCGCCTGGGACAACCGCGCCGAGCTGTCGCCCAAGGCCGCTCCGGCCGACGTGCGCGAAGCCGTCGCCCACGCCATCGAGCAACTCGATAAGGGCGCGCTGCGCGTCGCCGAGAAGAAAGATGGCGACTGGGTCGTCAATCAATGGCTGAAGAAAGCCGTGCTGCTGTCGTTCCGCCTGGAAGACAATGCGCCGATGCCGGCCGGCGGCTACAGCCAGTTCTACGACAAGGTGCCGTCGAAGTTCGCGAACTACACCGCTGAAGACTTCGCGGCTGGC
>NZ_ABLD01000006.1 GCF_000172415.1 Paraburkholderia graminis C4D1M | reverse complement strand
CCCGACGCAGGTTTCCGAACCACCACGGTTGGCTGACCGCTTTCATTCGCGATAGCAGAAGATGCACTCTCCGCCTTGCCGGGACTTCCAGTTGTAATAGATCTTCTTATACGGACATCCCGACACGCACATGCGCCATCCGCGGCATTTGTCCTGGTCGATCAATACGATGCCGTCTTCTTCGCGCTTATAAATTGAACCCGAAGGACAACTCGCGACGCACGCCGGATTCAGGCAATGCTCGCACAAGCGCGGCAAGTACATCATGAAGGTGTTCTCGAACTGACCGTAGATGTCCTTCTGCACGTCGTCAAAGTTCTTGTCCTTACTGCGCTTCTCGAACTCGCCGCCGAGAATCTCCTCCCAGTTCGGCCCCCACTCGATCTTTTGCATCCGCTTGCCTGTCAGCAGGCTGCGCGGTCGCGCGACAGGCGGCGCCTTGCTTTCCGGCGCGGACTGCAAGTGCTCGTAGTCGAACGTAAACGGCTCGTAATAGTCGTCGATTTGCGGCAGATTCGGATTCGCAAAGAGCCGCGACAGCACCTTGAGCCGGCTGCCCTGACGCGGTTCGATCGAGCCGTCCGGATTGCGTTTCCAGCCGCCGTTCCATTTGTCCTGATTCTCCCACTGCTTCGGGTAGCCAATGCCCGGCTTCGTTTCCACATTATTGAACCACGCGTATTCGACGCCCTCGCGGCTCGTCCAGACGTTCTTGCACGTCACCGAACACGTATGGCAGCCGATGCACTTGTCGAGGTTGAGCACCATGCCGATCTGTGCGCGAATTTTCATGTGCGATCTCCGTGTGTCGCGATAACCGGTTCGTCGTCGAGCCAGTCGACTTTTGCCATCTTGCGCACGACAACGAATTCGTCGCGATTCGTGCCGATGGTCCCGTAGTAGTTAAAGCCGTAGCTAAGCTGCGCATAGCCGCCGATCATATGCGTGGGCTTGAGTACAATGCGCGTGACCGAGTTGTGAATGCCGCCGCGTGTTCCGGTTATTTCAGAACCGGGTACATTCACGATCTTCTCCTGCGCGTGATACATCATCACCATGCCGGGATTCACGCGTTGACTCACTACTGCACGCGCGGCAATCGCGCCATTGATGTTGAACAGTTCAACCCAGTCGTTATCTTCGATGCCAGCCCTTTTAGCGTCGCCTTCGCTGAGCCAGATCACCGGGCCGCCGCGATTGAGCGTGAGCATGAGAAGGTTGTCGGCATACGTGCTGTGAATGCCCCATTTCTGATGCGGTGTAATGAAATTGAGCGCGATCTCCGTGTGCCCGTTCGGCTTGCGGCCATGCATCGGCGATGCGGCTTTCAGATCCACCGGCGGACGATAACTCACGAAGCTCTCGCCGAATTCGCGCATCCACGGATGATCTGATAGAACTGCTGGCGGCCCGTCAGCGTGCGCCACGGAATCAATTCATGCACGTTGGTATAGCCGGCCGTGTACGACACTTTCTCGCTTTCCACACCGCTCCAGGTCGGCGAAGAAATGATCTTGCGCGGCTGCGCCTGAACATCGCGATAACGAATCTTCTCGTCCTCGCGATGCAGCGCGAGATGCGCATGATGGCGGCCTGTAATCTTCGAGAGCGCGTCCCACGCTTTCACCGCGACATGGCCATTCGTTTCGGGCGCGAGCATCAGCACGACTTCGCATGCGTCAATATCGCTGTCGATCTTCACGAGTCCGCGCGTCGCGCCTTCTTCACTGACGGTGCCGTTGAGTTCGGCGAGTTGCGCGGTCTCCGTGCCGGTCTGCCACGCAATGCCCTTGCCGCCGTTGCCGAGCTTGTCCATCAGCGGGCCAAGAGCCGTGAAGCGGCGGTATACGTTCGGATAATCGCGTTCGACCACGCTCACCTGCGGCGCGGTCTTGCCGGGTACGAGTTCACACTCGCCGCGTTTCCAGTCGCGCGCATCGTACGGTTGCGCGAGTTCGGCGGGCGTGTCGTGCATTAGCGGCGTGAGCACGACTTCTTTCTCCACGCCGAGATGACCGATGCAGACTTCGCTAAAAGCCTTTGCAAAGCCTTTATAGATCTCCCAGTCGCTACGCGCCTGCCATGCCGGATCGACTGCGCTCGACAGCGGATGAATGAACGGATGCATGTCGCTCGTATTCAGATCGTTCTTTTCGTACCACGTCGCGGTCGGCAGCACGATGTCCGAATAGAGACACGTCGTGCTCATCCGGAAGTCGAGCGTGACGAGCAGATCGAGTTTGCCTTCCGGCGCCGTGTCGTGCCATGTGACTTCGCGCGGCTTTGCATCGTCGTCGCCGAGATCGCGGCCTTGCACGCCGTGAGTCGTGCCGAGCAGATGCTTGAGGAAGTACTCGTGCCCCTTGCCCGACGAGCCAAGCAAATTGGAACGCCAGACGAACATGTTGCGTGGCCAGTTGTCCGGATGATCCGGATCCTCGCAACTCATCTTCAGCGTGCCGTCTTTCAGCCTTCGCGCGACATAGGCTTTTGCATCGATGCCCGCTGCCTGTGCGTCGCGCGCCACCTGCAATGGATTGGTCTGCAATTGCGGCGCCGACGGCAACCAGCCCATGCGTTCGGCGCGCACGTTATAGTCGATTAACGAGCCGCCGTCGTGCGCGCGATCCGCGAGCGGCGAACGAATTTCTTCGACGCCGAGTTTTTCATAGCGCCATTGATCCGTATGCGCGTAGAAGAAGCTGGTGGAATTCATTTGCCGCGGCGGACGAATCCAGTCGAGTGCAAAAGCGAGCGGCGTCCAGCCCGTTTGTGGACGCAGCTTCTCCTGACCGACGTAGTGCGCCCAGCCGCCGCCGCTTTGACCGATGCAGCCGCACAGCATCAGCATGTTGATCACGCCGCGATAATTCATATCGCTGTGATACCAGTGATTCATTGCGGCGCCGATAATCACCATCGACTTACCCTGCGTCCGGTCGGCATTGTCCGCAAATTCGCGCGCCACTAAAATGGCCTGCTCGCGCGCCACGCCGGTTATGCGCTCCTGCCACGCAGGCGTATACGGCACGTCGTCGTTGTAATCGCGCGCGCCGCCGAAGCCGCGATCCACGCCATAGTTAGCGGCCAACAGATCGAACACGGTGGCGACGAGTACTTCGCGGCGCTCGCCGTTCTTGCCGAGTGCAATGCGCGCAACCGGCACCTTGCGCACGAGTACATCGGCCTGTTTGCTCGCGGTGAAATGCGGCGTGTCGATGCCGCCGAAGTACGGAAAGCCGACCGTGACAACCTCATGCGCTTGCGCGCCGTCTTCCGCGACGGAGAGCTTCAGCTTCACTTCTGCGCCATGCCGCGCTTCTTTTGCTTCGAGATTCCAGCGCCCTGCGTCGCCGCGGCCTTCCGCGCCCCAGCGAAAGCCGATCGAACCATTCGGCAACACGAGCTTGCCGTCGACGTTGAACGCGACCGTCTTCCACTCCGGGTTATTGTCCTGGCCAAGCATGCCGTTGAAATCGTCGGCTCGGAGAAAACGGTCGGGCACCATGATGCGGCGACCATCGGCCAGCGTCTGCTCTTTTAGTTGCACGAGCAACGGTAGATCGGTATAGCGGCGCGCATAGTCGTCGAAGTACGCGCTGCGCCGCTCGAAATAGAACTCGCGCAGAATTACGTGGCCCATCGCCATCGCGAGCGCGGCGTCGGTGCCCTGGCCCGGGTGCATCCACAGGTCCGCCAGTTTGCTGACTTCCGCATAGTCGGGCGTGACCGCGACGGTCTTCGTGCCGCGATAGCGAACCTCGGTGAAGAAATGCGCGTCGGGCGTGCGCGTCTGCGGCACATTCGAGCCCCACGCAATGATGTAACTCGAGTTGTACCAGTCAGCCGATTCCGGCACGTCGGTCTGCTCGCCCCACGTTTGCGGACTCGAGGGCGGCAGATCGCAATACCAGTCGTAGAAACTCATGCAGACGCCGCCGATCAGACTCAAATAGCGGCTGCCCGCTGCATAGCTGACCATCGACATCGCCGGAATGGGCGAGAAGCCGATGATGCGATCCGGCCCATGCTTCCTGATCGTGTAGACGTTGGCCGCGGCGACGATCTCATTCACTTCGTCCCAGCTCGCACGCACAAACCCACCGAGGCCGCGCTGACGCTGATAGTCGCGACGTTGCGCGTCGTTCTCCACCACCGCCGCCCATGCATCGACGGCACTCATCGCCACCGCACGCGCGGCGCGCCAATGCTTGAGCAGCCGCGCTCGCACGAGCGGATACTTGACGCGGTTCGCGCTATACAGATACCAGCTATAGCTCGCACCGCGCGCGCAGCCGCGCGGCTCGTGATTCGGCAGCTCGGCGCGCGTACGCGGATAATCGGTCTGCTGCGTTTCCCACGCGACGATGCCGCCTTTCACGTGAATCTTCCACGAGCATGAGCCTGTGCAATTTACGCCATGTGTCGAGCGCACCACCTTATCGTGCTGCCAGCGTGCGCGGTACGCGTCTTCCCACGTGCGGTCCTCTCCGGTCGTCACGCCGTGGCCTTGCGCGAAGCGTTGGTTGCGCTGCGAGAAGTATTTAAGTCTGTCGAGAAAGTGGCTCATTGTGTAGGTCCGTTTTCGATTAACACGGCATGCCCGCATTGCGCCGCGCGTAGAACCACCACGTAAGCCCAATACACAGCAAATAGAAAACAACGAAGCAGTACAACGCGAGTTCCGGGCCGCCGGTCATCAGAATGGAACTGCCATAACTCTTCGGAATAAAGAACCCGCCGTACGCGCCGATTGCGCCTGCAAAACCAATTGCGGCCGCGCCTTCGGTACTGCCTTCACGTGTCGCATCGGCGAGCGCATTCGCATCGCCCGCGGGCACGCCACACAGGCGCAGATTCGAAAAGATCACCGGAATCATGCGGAACGTCGAACCGTTGCCGATGCCGGTCGTGAGAAAGAGCAGCAGGAACATCGCAAAGAAGCCTGTGAAGCTGCCATCGCGCGGACCCCAGGCGAGCGAGAACGACGAGCCGCCCGTCTTTGGCAGAAAGTACAGAACGCCGACGACCGCGAGCGCCATCACGACGAAATTCCACAGCGTCACGCGCGCGCCGCCGAGCCGGTCCGCGAGCCATCCGCCGAACGGCCTGATGAGTGCACCGACGAACGGCCCAAGCCATGCATACGTCAGCGGATTCACGCCGGGAAACTGGCTCTTGATAAGCAATGGAAAGCCGGCTGCATAGCCGATAAACGAGCCGAAGGTGCCGAGATACAGCGTGCACATCAGCCAGTTATGACGGCTCCTAAAGATGGTTGCCTGCGCAGCGAACGACGCCTTCACATCGGCGAGATCGTTCATTCCGAACCATGCGGCAAGCGTTGAAATGACGATACACGGCACCCAGATAAACGCCGCATTCTGCATCCACACTTGCGACGTGTGCCCGGCCTTGACGAGCGTCTGCGGCTCGCCGCCGAAGATGCCGAGCATGCCCGCCGTTACCACGAGCGGCGACAGGAATTGCACCGCCGACACGCCGAGATTGCCAAGCCCGCCATTCACGCCGAGCGCAGAACCTTTGCGTTCCTTCGGGAAAAAGAAGCTGATGTTGGCCATGCTCGAACTGAAGTTGGCGCCACCGAGGCCGCATAACAGCGCAAGCAGCAGCATCGTCGGATAGCTCGTCGTGTTGTCCTGCACGGCGAAGCCGATACCGATTGCGGGAATCAACAGCGACGCGGTGGAGATCGTGGTCCAGCGTCGCCCGCCGAATATCGGCACCATGAACGAATAGAAGATGCGCAACGTCGCGCCGGACAATGCGGGCGCGGCAGCCAGCCAGAACAGTTGATTGGTCGAATAGTTAAATCCAAGCGACGGCAAGCTCACCGCCACCACGCTCCACATCTGCCAGATGACGAAGGCGAAAAAGAGCGCGGGCACCGAGATCCACAGATTAAGCTTTGCAACGGCTTCTCCTTCGCGCCGCCAGAATGCTTTATCTTCGGGTGTCCAGATCTTCAGCGTGCGGCCGGCCCGCGCGCGTGCTGTCGAGATATTCATGATTCCGTTTCCGCAGGTTGAGAGCCGACAGTTCGCACAGGCTGTTCCGACGAGACGGGCGGAGTTGCCGCGAGTACGTCTTTCGTGCGAACTTCGGTGAAATACATCCAGATGAGCGAGACCCACACCACGCCGTAAAGCAGCATGAAGGCACTCGAACGAATGCCGGTGAAGTCGACCAGCAGGCCGAAGAGAATCGGCAGCAGAAAGCCGCCCAGGCCGCCCGCGAGCCCGACGATGCCGGAAATCGTGCCGATGTTGTCCGGGTACTCGTCGCCGATGTACTTGAAGACGCTGGCCTTGCCGAACGCGAATGCGATGCCGAGTACGAACATCAGCACCGTGAAACCGATCACGTTGAGGCCGATGTCGAAGCCTTTAGCGCCGTTCACCGTGGCAATGATCAAATGCGTGCGCGGATAGCTGAGCAGGAACAGGCACACCCAGCTCACCCACATCACCCACCACGTCACGCGGTGCGCGCCATAACGGTCGGAGAGCCAGCCGCCCACCGCGCGCAGCACGCCGCCCGGCAGCGAGAAGCACGCGGCGAGCAGCGCCGCTACGCGAAGGTCGAGACCATATTCGCCGACGTAGTACTGCACCATCCACAGAGACAGCGCAACGTAACCGCCGAATACGATGCTGTAGTACTGGCAGTACTTGAGCACCGTCGGGTCTTTCAACGCGCGCAACTGGTCGACGAAACGCACCTTCTCCGAGACGAGATGCGACGGGTCGCTGCTGCTGAGAATCCAGAACACCACAGCCGTAACCAGCATGATTACCGCGTAGACCTGAGGGACCATCGCCCAGCCGAATGCGACGACGATTGCGGGCGCAACGAACTTGTTCACCGCCGCGCCGGAATTGCCCGCGCCGAAAACACCCATCGCGAGGCCGCGCTTTTCTGGCGGAAACCAGCGCGCCACGTAGGGCGTGCCGACCGAAAACGAGCCGCCCGCAAGGCCGACGAAGAGACCGATCACGAGTAGCTGCCAATAGGCGGTGGCATAGCTCATCAGCCAGATCGCGGGCGCCGTGGCGAGCATCAACGCGGTCATGACAATGCGGCCGCCATAGCGGTCGGTCCAGATGCCGAGCGGCACGCGCACCAGCGAACCGGTGAGCACCGGCAATGCGGCGAGCACGCCGAACTCGGTCTCGTTCAGATGCAGCGAACGGCGCAGCGGAATGCCCACGACGGCGAACATCATCCACACCATGAAGCACACCGTGAATGCGAGCGTGCTGGCGATCAGCACGGACAAGGCGCGCCGGCGAGATGGGCCGTCGGTTGCTGTCGATGTCTGTGTCATGAAACGAACTCCGCTTTTCATGACATCGACTTTGGACTTTCACCGCATTAGCGAACATCCTTCGAATGGAGGGTCTCAGCGCGGCAAAAGAACTACTGCGGACTAACTACTTTTAGGCAAGACGTAGTTCTTTCGAACTATGGGTGGAAATTGATAGCGTTGAGTTGATGCTATGCAGCCGTAGGCCGACCGATTGCATTGACCGTTGCATACACCGCGGCCTGCACTCGCGAAGTCAGCTTCAGTTTGCGCAGAATGTGCTGGACGTGGATCTTGACCGTCGTTTCTGAAATGGCAAGCGCGCGAGCAATTTCCTTATTGCTCGCGCCGCGCGCGATGTAGGTGAGGATTTCCTGCTCGCGTATCGACAGCGCGGGTTCAGGCTCGGAGCCATGTTGCGCTTCGGGCTTGAGCGTTGCAGGATCATCATCGGCGATTGAACTGGCGTCGCCCTCGCCTGCGTTCGCCATCGCGCGATAGGCTTGCACCAGCTTGCCCGTCATCTCCGGGCTTACGACGGACTCGTCGCGCATGGTACGCACGATCGAATCCGCGAGCGCCTCGGCATCGACCGTTTTCAGCAGATAGCCGCGCGCGCCCGCGCGCAGCGCGGCGCCGAGGTCGCGCTCGTCCTCGCTAACAGTGAGCATCAGAATGCGCGCGTGAGGCGCTGCTTCGCGCAGATCGTTCAGTGCGTCCACGCCGTTCACGCCCGGCAGATGATTGTCGAGCAGGATCACGTCGGGTTGCAATTCGCTCGCGCGGCGTTGCGCTTCGCCTGCGTCGGCAGCTTCGCCGGCCACGCTAAAACGCGCGTCCTGGCCGAGCAGCGCGATCAGGCCACGCCGGAACAACGTGTGATCGTCGACGACGAGCAAGCGGATTGCAGTCATATCGTTCTGCCTTTGGAAACCGGTTGGTTCGTCCGCATACACGTGTCTCCGCGATGCTGCGGCAACGTCAACGTCACACAAGTGCCCTCGCCCGGCACCGATTCGACCACCACCCGCGCGCCGATGCGCGCGGCCCGCTCGCGCATGATGCGCATGCCGACATGCGTCTCGCCGAGCGTATCGCGTGCGGCATCGAAGCCCTGACCGTCGTCGCGTACCTCGAAGCTCCACGCCGGAGTCTGCTGCGCCTCAAGCCACACTTCACGCGCGCGAGCATGTTTGCGCACGTTCGAGAGCGCTTCCTGCAATACGTGCAGGACTTGCACCTTGACATCGGCGTCGAGCGGCAAGCCATGACCTTGCATCGACAGATGCGTGGTCAGTCCCGTTTGATGCTCGAACTTGCGCAACGTCGTTCGTAATGCGGGCTCCATGTCCTCGGCATCGCCGCGCGTGCGAAAGTGAACCAGCAGTTCGCGCACGTCGCCGGTACTCTCGCGCACGCCTGCATCGAGTTCGTCGACGATTCGTGCAACCGACGCATCCGTATGCGCGGGCAACGCATCGCGCAGCAATTGCACCTGGATTTTGAGGAAGGCGAGCGACTGCGCGATCGAGTCGTGCAGTTCGCTCGCGAGCAACGCACGTTCGCCGGAAACCGCCGCTTCGCGCTCGAGCGCCGTGACGCGCAGGTTTTCCATTGCGGTTGCAAGGTGACTCGAGAGCGCGTCGAACAGATCGCGGTCTTGCGCGGACAACGCTATTTCGTCGCTGAAGAAGAGATCGATTTCGCCGAGCGGACGCTGATGCAAAATCACCGGCACGGACACGAGCGTCGCGTAACCGGCGCGCGCGCAGTGGCCGAGAATCGCCGCACCTTCGGCGAGAACCGGAATCACGCGCGCGCCCGGTTCGGTGCGCGGCTCGCCGCATAGACAGCTACGCGAGGTCAGGCACTGCTCGTCTTCGATCATGAAGCGCGGCAAGCCGTCGCTTCCCAATAGCAGATACCGTTCGTTGCCCTCGTCGGACCAGCGGATCGCGACCGAATCGGCTCCCGCAATGCCCCGCATGCGTCGCGCGAAACCGTGCGCCAATACGTCGAGCGTGCTGGCCTCAGCGGCGAACGCGCTGATTTCGTAGAGCGCCGCAAGCCGCGCGCGCTCGGTTTCGAGGCTTGCAGTCTTCTCGATGACTTTCTGCTCGAGCTCCGCATAAAACTGCTGAAGATTGCGGGCCATGCGGTTAAAGCCGGCCGACAACTGACCGAACTCGTCGTGCGACGCGACTTGCACGCGCATCGAGAAATCGCCCTCCTCGATGCGAGCGAGGCCGCCGGTCAAACGCGACACGGGCTCGAGTACAAGCAGATGGCCGATGTACAGCAGCGCCCATGCACTGCCGATCGCCAGTACGAGCAGCGCAATCTGCACAACGTTGAGAATCGACGTCCAGCGGGCGAGTTGCGCTTCTATCGACGTGTCGAACGCGTCGATCATCTCGACGAAGGTGTTCGCTTCGCGCAGTATGTCGGTGGATGCGGACGATGGCGCGTCGCGCGCCTTCGCCGCATCGATCCAGATGGGCCGCAATGCCTGCCACTGCCGTTGCACGTTAGCAAAACGCGCGCGCGCTTCGTCGTTCCACGGCACCGACAGCGGACGCGCCGGATCGCCGACGCGTAGTAGTTCGAGACTCTTATCGAATTGCGTAGCCAACGCGTCGATGCGCTCGGGCGCTTCGCGCAACATCAGCGCCGCGCGATAAGTCTGCATCCGCATGCGGCCCGCTTCGTTGATGGCCGCCGCGCCGCCGTCCAGTTGCAACGTGATCCACAACGTCACGCCGATGGATGCCAGCGCAAGCGCAAGCAAGGTCGCGACGACGACCGCAAGCTTGGTGGTGAGCGGCCACGAAGAGACGGGGCGCACAAGGCTTCCGACGTCTACCCTATCGGGACATCATATTCATACTGACGTTATGCATGACCCACACCGTCCCGCCGATCAGGAACAGCGCAGCCAATGCCGTATAGGCCAATGCCATGACATTCCAGCGCTGCCCCGCCGACATGTCGATATGCAGAAAGAACACGAGATGCACGACAATCTGCACGAAGGCGAGAACGGAGAGTGCGATCATCGCGGTCTGCGCCGGGAAAGCGCCGTGCATGACAAGCCAGAAAGCAGCCGCGGTCAACACAACCGACAGTACGAAGCCGGCGAGATAACCGCGCAGACTGCCGTGACCTTGATCCGCTGAAAGTGATTGCATGTGAGCCATTTACAGCACGCTCCCCAGATAGACGAACGAAAAGACGCAGATCCACACAATGTCGAGGAAGTGCCAGAAGAGACTTAAACACGCGAGACGTGTGAGCTGGCGCTCCGACAACCCCGGGCCGCGTACGATCTGCACCGCGAGCACTGCCATCCATACGAGACCCACGGTGACGTGCAAGCCGTGCGTGCCCACCAGTGTGAAGAACGCCGACAGGAACGCACTGCGGGCCGGTCCGGCGCCCTCGGCAATCAGATGCGAGAACTCGCGCATTTCCAGAGCGAGAAACGCGAGGCCGAGCACGAACGTCACCGCGAGCCAGGCGAGTACCGCAGTGGATTTGCCGCGACGCGCGGCAAGCATCGCGAAGCCGTATGTGATGCTGCTCAACAGCAGCGCGGCGGTCTCGACCGCGACGCCGCCAATGTCGAACAGATCCTTGCCCGATGGGCCGCCCGCGAACTGATTCGACATCACGGCGAATACCGCGAAGAGCGACGCGAACAGCACGCAATCGGTCATCAGATACAGCCAGAAGCCGAAGACAGTGTCCGATGAACCGTGATTGCCGTGTCCGCCATCGAGCGAAACGGAGAGTGTATTGTTCGACATGAATCAGGCCTCCACAGCTTCCAGTTCGCGGTTATTCACCGCTGCGGCCGCAGGGCCACGCTTGCTTTCTATTTCCCGCACTTTTTCCGCAGGAATGTAATAGCCGTCGTTATCGCCGAAGCTGCGCACGATCAGCGTCGCGACGATTGCGAGCAGCGCGGCGGCCGCCAGCCACGTGATATGCCAGACGCCGGCAAATCCGAGCACGAGACTGAACATACCGATCAACAAACCGGCGCTGGTATTCGACGGCATATGGATGTCGCGATACACCGGCGCTTTCGCGTGGCCGCTCGCGGTTTCCTTCATGTGCGTATAAGCGTCGAGCTCGTGCACCGTCGGAATGATCGCGAAGTTATAGACCGGCGGCGGCGATGACGTCGCCCATTCGAGCGTGCGGCCGTCCCACGGATCGCCCGTCATGTCGCGATACTCGGGCTTGTTGCGGTTCGCCACACTGACCCACACTTGCGCCACCTGAAACACGACGCCGATAGCGATCAACACGACGCCGCATGCGGCGGCAATCAGCCACGGATGCCACGCCGGATTGTCATAGTGATTTAGGCGCCGCGTCATGCCCATGAAACCGAGTACATAGAGCGGCATGAACGAAGCGTAGAACCCCACGAACCAGAACCAGAACGCGCACTTGCCGAGCTTCTCATTGAGCTTGAAACCGAACGCTTTCGGGAACCAGTAGTGGAAACCGGCCAGGTAACCGAACACCACGCCGCCGATGATCGCGTTATGAAAGTGCGCAATCAGAAAGAGGCTGTTATGCAATACGAAGTCCACGCCGGGAATCGCCATCATCACGCCGGTCATGCCGCCGATCGTGAACGTGATCATGAAGCCGATCGTCCACAGAACAGGCGCGGTGAACTCCAGCCGCCCGCGATAAATCGTGAACAGCCAGTTGAATATTTTCACGCCAGTTGGAATGGCAATCACCATTGTCATGATGCCGAAAAACGCATTGACGTCCGCGCCTGAACCCATCGTGAAGAAGTGATGCAGCCACACGAGGAATGCGAGCACCATGATCGCGCAGGTTGCATAGACCATCGTCCGGTAACCGAATAGCGGCTTCTTCGAGAACGTCGCAATCACTTCCGAATAGATGCCGAATGCCGGCAGCACGAGGATATAGACCTCAGGGTGTCCCCATGCCCAGATCAGATTCAGATACAGCATGGCGTTGCCGCCTGCTTCATTCGTGAAGAAGTGCATGCCCATGTAGCGGTCGAGGCCGAGTAGCGCGAGCGCCACCGTCAGGATCGGGAACGTGGCCATGATCAGCACGTTAGAGCACAGTGCGGTCCACGTGAATACGGGCATTTTCATCAGCGTCATGCCGGGCGCGCGCATCCGCACGATCGTCACGAAGAAGTTGATTGCGGTAATCAACGTGCCGACGCCGGACAGTTGCAGACTCCATATGTAATAGTCGACGCCGACGCCAGGACTGAACTGCAACTCCGAGAGCGGCGGATACGCGAGCCAACCGACCTGCGCGAATTCGCCGACCACGAGCGACAGATTCATCAGGATCGCGCTGATCGCGGTCATCCAGAAACTGAGCGAATTGAGGAACGGGAACGCGACGTCGCGCGCGCCGATCTGCAACGGCACGACGAGATTGAACAGGCCGACCATTAACGCCATCGCCATGAAGAAGATCATGATGACGCCGTGCGCGGTGAAGATCTGATCGTAGTGATGCGGCGGCAGGTAGCCTGGCGAATGATAGGCGAGTGCAAGCTGGAGGCGCATCATGACTGCATCGACGAAACCGCGCACCAGCATCAGCACGGCAACGACGATGTACATCACGCCGATCTTCTTATGGTCGACGCTGGTCAGCCACTCGTGCCAGAGCCATTTCCATTTGTGAAGGCGGGTCAGTGTCGCGACTACCGCAAGCACCATGACGAGCATCAGTGCGCCCGCGCCCATGATGATGGGCTGATCGAACGGGATCGCGGAGAGTGTCAGATTTCCGAGCATGTGCTAACCCTTTGTGCGGCAATTGCTGTTTTGCGGATCAAGAACATTACCGTTGTTGTACTTCGCAATGATGTTGTTGAAGAGCCTCGAATCGACCGACGAGAAATAGTCGACCGGTTCCTTCTCGCTGGGTTTCGACACCGAGTTGTACTCGTTCATATCGAGCCGGCGCGGCGACGCTTTCACTTTGTCGACCCATGCGTCGAACTGCGCGGGCGTGACAGCAAGCGTGCGGAACTTCATATCCGAAAAGCCCTTGCCGCTGAAATTGGCGGAAATGCCGGCGTAGTCGCCCGCGTGGTCGGCGATCAGATGCAGTCGCGTTTGCATGCCCGCCATTGCGTAGATCTGGCTTCCGAGTTGCGGAATAAAAAACGAATTCATCACGGAATCGGACGTGATTCTGAAGTCGATCGGCGTACCCACGGGTACTGCAAGCTGATTGACCGACGCAACGCCGAGTTCGGGATAGATGAAGAGCCACTTCCAGTCGAGCGCGACGACTTCGACTTTGATCGGCTTGACCGCCGATTCGATCGGCCGGTAAGGGTCCAGTTCGTGCGTCGTGTTCCAGGTCAGAATGCCGAGGAACAGAATGATGAGCGTGGGTACGGTCCACACCACTGTTTCGATCGCGGTGGAGTGCGCCCACTTCGGTGCGTACGTCGCGTTGTGATTGCTCGCGCGATAACGCCAGGCAAACACGATGATCATGACGATCACCGGCACGACGACTAGCAGCATGGCCATTGTCGCCGTACTGATCAGCGACTTCTCCGCCATGCCGATGCTGCCTTTCGGATCGAGCAGCTCGAGATTGCTGCACCCCGAAAGACACGCGGAGAGCCCAGCCCCCAAGGGTATCAATACCCGTTCAAAGGTCTTTTTATTCACCATATCTGCTGATTTCCGTGGACCGATCTGAAACGCTACACAATGTTCTCGCCATGAAGACCAGACCACTACTTCATGCGCTGTGGAATTCTAAGAGTGCGGCGGGATCGGGAACATGATCCTGGACAAGCTACGTGCAGAGGTGGCCGGTGAAGCGCGTGATATATGCAGTGCTGGAGGGGGGAAAGGGAGTGGCCGCGACGATTTCAATGCGGTCGTGGTATGGAGGAGGTGGAGTCCGCGAGAGGGCCGGATGCCTTCTTTATTGTCGAACTGATGCCGTGGAGTGGCGCAGCCGCGAAATCAAGAAAATGAATATGAATCGATCTTGCCGCCTTCGATCACAAAGTGCTGTGCATCAAACGCGGGCGCGAAGAATCGCCAGTCTTCCTCGTCCGGTATGCCGGCCGGCGTAATAGTGACGCGCAGCCCTTCAGACATTGAAAGAATTACTCCGCCCGATTCGTTGGCCAAAACGTCTTCGACAATCGTCAGCCCATGCTTCACCAGCAACTCGTCAAGTTGCTCCGCCGCGCGGTGCGCTTCCTCGTCAGTCCCTGACAGAGCGTTCTGTGTGGCTATGATTTCGCCGGTCCGCTCAATCTGCCAGTTGCATTGGATGTGAAGCGCCCATTCACCAACCTGTTTAACCGCGCCTTTGAAATTCGTGACCTGTCTCAGCGAACCAAACTGCATTGTCAGCATGTTTGCGGCGTGGCTGATACCGCTCACGTTTAGCCCTCGAAGCGCAGACAGGTGACGTTCAATCTCTTTTCGCGTATCGATCATAAGGGAATCGGTTTATATTCCGGCCTCGCTACCGTAAATCGAACATGTCTTAAGTGCGCTCCATTATCCCAGTCACGATAAAGACCAAGGATCGACCTTCCCACCTGTAATCACAAAGTGCTTGGCATCCGATCCCGAAGCAAAGAACCGCCAGTCCTCCTCGTCCGATATTCCGTCCGTGGTGATCGAAATCCGGACATCTCCGGACAAGCCGATGCGCACCATGCCGTTATCCCCGACCTCAATCGTTTGAACTTCGGTCGGCCCCTTGTCTACAACCAGGTCGCGGATGCGGTGCGTCATCTCGCGCGTACTCGTTTCAGAAGCCGCAAAATCACGATAGGCTGCCAGGACTGTCGCTCCTTGTTCGATTGTCCAGTCGCATTGAATATGTAGTGACCATGCGCCGACACGTTTTATAGTTTGGCGCTTTGTCGTTATTTCCCGGATCGGCCCGAACTGCAACGTAAGCATGTCCGCTGCGTGTCCCACGCCGCTGACGTTCAGCCCGACGAGGACCGAAAGGCGCTGTTTGATCTGTTCACGCGTATCAATCATTTCAGTCATTAACCACCAGAAAAACCCACTTCAACTACTACCACGCCGCACGACCTCAAACCCCACATCGGTCACCTTGCTCTGCCCCGACCCACTAAGCCGATCGAGCAGACACCGCGCGGCCGTGACTCCAATGCGCGTGCCATCGACATGCACCGAAGTAAGTTGCGGCGTCGTCTCCGTCGCGAACTCGAGATCGCCGAATCCGCAGATCGCCAATCGCGACGGCACGCTCAACCCCATTTGCCTCGCCGCGTTCAACGTGCCGATCGCGAGCAGATCCGAGCCGCAAAACACCGCGTCGATATCCGGCGCCTGCTCGATCAAACGAGGCAGCGCCGCCTTGCCGAGCGCCACCGAACTCGGCGGCGCGACGAGTACTTCGGCAATCCCGGATATGCCCGCCTGCGCGAGCCGCTCGCGAAAACCGCGGCGACGGGCGAGCGCGCGTTCGTCGTTAGCGGACACGAGCCCTGGCTTGCGCACATTCCTTTGCAGAAAATGCTCGGCGACCGCGACGCCGATCTGGTAATGCGAAAAGCCGACCAGCATGTCGATCGGTCGATCGGTCATGTCCCACGTCTCGACAATCGGAATGCCGACGTTCGCAAGCCGCTCGCGCAGCGAATCGGTATGCGCGACGCCCGTCAGCAGCACGCCTTCGGGACGGCGGCTCAGCACTGCGTCGAGCAAAACCTCTTCGCTCGAATCGTCGTAGCCGCTCAGCGCGAGCAGCACCTGGTAGCCGGCGCGCGACATGGTCTCGCTGAATACCTGAATGGTTTCGGAAAACAGCGAATGCGCGATGGTCGGCACGATCGCCGCGATGAGCCGCGAGCGCGACGACGACAAGCCGCCCGCGAGTCTGTTCGGCACATAGCCGAGCTTTTGCACGACCTGCCGCACGCGTTCCAGCGTTTCCGGCGCGACCGTCTCGGGGCTGTTGAACACGCGCGACACCGTGATCGGCGCGACGCCCGCTTGCGCGGCGACATCGGTGATGCGCAAGCCCTTGGGACCGCCGCGCATGCGCCGGACGGGCGCCGCCGCGTCGGGCAACTCGGCGCCGGCGGCAGCGGGCGGTTCTTTATTCGGCATGGTGGCTGACAGAAGAAGATGGATCGCGCGCGTATTCTAAACCGCGCCATATCGCGCACGGCTCGGGCACTCGCGCGACATGCATCGAGCGCTGCGCGTCGTGGCTTACTCAGTCACCGCGACCACGCTTTGCGCGGCTCGCGCGCCTCGGTCGCGACGCAAGATGAAAACCGTGACGATAGCGAATACGAGCAGGCAGGTCGCGGGAATCATCATCGGCGCCTTCACGCTGCCCGTCGTTTGACGCACCCACGGCACGAGGTTCTGCGCGATGAAGCCGCCGATGTTGCCGAGCGAATTGATCGCGGCAATGCCGGCCGCGGCACGCGCGCCGAACAGGAATTTCGGCGGCAAGGTCCAGAAGCACGGAATCAGCAGATACATGCACGGCGCGCCGAAACACAGCGCGATGAAGCGCAGCGTGTTGGTCGGCAGAAACACGGCGCTCGCGAAACACATCACGCCGAGCAGTGCCGAAACCAGCATTGCGATGAGCGCGCGATTGCCGGTGCCGCGCAGTTTCGAAGGCAACCATGCGAGCACGATGGTCGCCATCAGCCACGGAATGATGTTGAGCAAACCGTTTGTCGTGTTGCTCACGCCAAAGCCCTTCACGAGCGTCGGCAACCAGTAGCTCACGCCGTAGACTGAAATGGACAGCATCATGTAGTAGAGCGCCATGCCGATCACGCGCGGCTCGGTCAACACGCTCAGCAGCGAACCGTGCGTCGCAACGCTCGCCCTGATCTGCGCGCGCTCGGCATCGAGCGTGTTCGTGAGCCACTGCTTCTCGTCGGCGGAAAGAAACTTGGCTTCTTTCGGCGACGACGGCAACAGGAACAGCACCACCACGGTCAACAGCACCGACGGCAGTCCGGTGACGATGAACACGAGTTGCCAGCCGTCCAGCCCCGCGAGCCCGCCCTTGTCCAGCAGCCAGCCGCAAATCGGCGCCCCGACCATATTGCCGAGACTGCTGCCCACCGTGAAATAGCCGAGCATGCGCACGCGATGCCGCGACGGGAACCACAGCGTCAGATAATAGATCACGCCAGGATATAAACCCGCTTCCGATGCGCCGAGCAGAAAACGCAGCACGTAAAACATCGTCGCGTTCTGCGTGAAGGCGAGCAATATCGTCACCACGCCCCACGTCAACATGATGCGCGCCATCCAGCGCGGCGCGCCGTACTTGTGCAGCATCACATTGCTCGGCACTTCGAAAATCAGATAGCCGATGAAGAACAGCGACGCGCCCAGACCATACGCGACCTCGGAAAGTCCGAGGCTGCCGAGCATTTGCAGCTTCGCAAAGCTGATATTGGAGCGGTCGATATAGGCAACCAGATAAAGCAGCCCCAGCAGCGGCATCAAACGCAGGGCAAGGCGGTTGATCAGGCGCGATTCGGCGATGGCCGGTGTCATGGTGCTCACAACGTCTCCTACGGCCGCGTGTTTTGCGCGAGCCTGTTTCCTGCGATGGATCAATCAAGCGTCGTTCGATTCGGCGATGCAGATGCAGATGCAGATGCCACGCCGCTTATGGCCGTTGCGCACGCCATTGCGCGTACGCGGCCAGCGTTTCCTCGTTCGGCGGATAAGTGCCGCGCAATGGCCGCCCTTCTTCGATCCGCGCGGCGATGAACACTTCGAGCTGCTCCTGCTCGGCGGCATCGCGCGCGACATCGGCGGCCATTTCACGCGGCACGATCACCACGCCGTCCACGTCCGCGACGACGATGTCGCCCGGATACACCGCCACGCCGCCGCACGCGATCGGCACGTTCATATCGACCGCATGATGTTTCGCGAGATTGAGCGGCGCGTCTCGCGCCCGCGCACCAGATCGGCAAGCCGAGCGCCGCGATGGTGCCGCTGTCGCGCACGGGTCCGTCCGACACCATGCCCGCGACGCCGCGCTTCGCAAGACGCAACGCGAGAATCGAACCGACCGATGCCACCGACCGCTCGCCGCGGCAGTCCTGCACGAGCACGCTGCCGGCAGGCGCCGTTTCGACGGCCTTGCGCTGAGGATGATCCGGGTCCTGAAACACGCCGACGTGATCGAGGTCTTCGCGCGCCGGAATATTGCGCAGCGTGAACGCGGGACCGACGACATTCGGCGCGCCGGGCGCGGGCTTCACGAGCGGCGCGACGCCTTGCAAGAACACGTTGCGCAAGCCGCGCTTGAAGAGTTGCGTGGTCAAGGTAGCGGTGCTGACGTGCCTCAACTGTTCGAGCGTCGCTTCGCTCACGACGATTTCGGATGCGGTCATGAAGGACTCCGTTTTAATTAGTGGATCTCGGGTTCGCCGCGTTTCGCGTCCGGCGCGCTTTGTGCCGTGTCGCGCGAAGCCGTGGCCTTCAGCGGCTCTTCGAGAAAGTCGAAGTCGCAGCCTTTATTCGCCTGCAACACATGCAACTGATGCATCACGCCGAAGCCGCGCTCGAATGGCAGTTTCGGCGGCTGCCACGCGGCTTTGCGCGCGGCGAGTTCTTCGTCGGTGACATCGAGATGCAAACGCCGCGCGGCCACGTCGAGCTCGATCATGTCGCCGTCCTTCACGAGCGCAAGCGGACCGCCGACGAACGACTCGGGCGCCACATGCAGCACGCACGCGCCGTAACTCGTTCCGCTCATGCGCGCGTCCGAAATGCGCACCATGTCGCGCACGCCCTGCTTCAGGAGCTTTTGCGGAATCGGCAGTTGGCCCCATTCGGGCATGCCGGGCGCGCCGACCGGCCCCGCGTGCTGAAGGACGATCACCGAATCGGCGCTCACGTCGAGCTCTTCCATGTCGATGCGCGCCGCCATGTCCGCGTAATCCTTGAACACCACGGCGGGACCGCGATGCTTGAGAAGATGCGCTTCCATCGCGGCCGGTTTGATCACCGCGCCGTCGGGGGCGAGATTGCCGGTCAGCACGGCGAGGCCGTCGCTTGCCACGACGGGATTGCTGCGTCGACGGATCACGTCGTCGTTGAATATTTCGGCACCCGAAATATTTTCTCCGAGCGTCGCGCCGTTGACCGTCAGTTGCGAGCCGTCTATCAGATCGCCCAGTTCCACCAGCAGCGCGCGCAAGCCGCCCGCGTAAAAGAAGTCTTCCATCAGGTACTGACCCGACGGCCGCAGATTGCCGATCACAGGCGTGATACGCGACAGTTCGTCGAAGCGCGCGGTCGTGAGGTCGATGCCGGCGCGACGCGCCACGGCCACCAGATGCACAATCGCATTGGTCGACCCCGACATCGCGAGCACGGTGGTGACGGCGTTATCGAATGATTTCGCGGTGAGAATGTCCGACGGCTTCAGGTCGGTCCACACCATCTCGACGATGCGCTGCCCGGTCAGCGACGCGAACTGCGCATGCCGCGAGTCGACGGCGGGAATCGACGAAAAGCCCGGCAGCGTGAGGCCGAGCGCTTCGGCCGCGCTCGTCATCGTCGAAGCAGTGCCCATCGTCATGCAATGGCCAGGCGAGCGCGCGATGCCGCTCTCGATGCCCTTCCACTCGTCCTCGGTGATGTTGCCCGCGCGCAGTTCGGCCCAGTATTTCCAGGTGTCCGAACCGCTGCCGAGCGTGCGGCCGTTCCAGTTGCCGCGCAGCATCGGACCTGCCGGCAGAAAGATCGCCGGCAGGTTCATGCTGATCGCGCCCATCAGCAGGCCAGGCGTGGTCTTGTCGCAGCCGCCCATCAGCACGCAGCCGTCGAACGGATACGACTTCAGGATTTCCTCCGTCTCCATCGCGAGGAAATTGCGGTACAGCATCGTGGTCGGTTTCTGGAACGGCTCGGCCAAAGTCATTACCGGCATCTCGACCGGAAAGCCGCCGGCTTGCCAGATGCCGCGCTTCACTTCCTCGACGCGCTGCTTGAAATGCGTGTGGCACGAGTTGATCTCGCTCCACGTATTGACGACGGCGATCACCGGCTTGCCCATGTAATCGGACGCGTGATAGCCCATTTGCGCCGTGCGCGACCGATGACCGAACGAGCGAAGGTCGTTCACGCCATACCAGCGATAACTGCGCAACTGCTCGGATGTTTTGCGGTTCGCCACTGATGTCTCCATGGTATCGCTACCATCCCGCCACAAGGCTTGGTCGCGGGACGGCGCTGTCCTGATAGACGCGATGGTAGCGATACCATCCGACGCTGTCGCTCAGGGATATTACCGACGAGGCTCCTGCGTCCGCGATTGACGGCACGAGGCGATCGGACTAGCATTGTTCCATCCAACGATCATTGGTTCTATTCAATAGAACAAACACCGGAGCAGATCATGGCCCGCAGTAGCGAGACGGCGCGTACGCCGCAAGGCGTCACCTCGAGCGGCATCGACGTGCTGGACCGCGCCGCGTCGATCCTTTTTGCGTTTCGCCGCAATGACGAACCGCTCACGCTGACGCAGCTTTCCGAACGCACGGGGCTGTACAAGAGCACGCTGTCGCGGCTCACGCAGGCGCTGTGTCATCACCAGCTTCTGATTCGCCGCGACGACGGGCGCTACTGGATCGGCTCGGCCGCGATGCATCTGAGCGCGGTCTATGAGGCCGGTTTCGATCTGCGCGACATCCTGCTGCCCGCGATGAAGGAATTGAGCGAGGAAACCGGCGAGGCCGTTTCGTTTCATGTGCGCGAGCGCGATCACCGCGTGTGCCTGTATCGCATTGCGTCGCGCCACTCGATCCGCGCCGAAGTGCAGCAAGGCGACACGCAACCGCTCGAACGCGGCGCGGGCGGCCGCGTGCTGCTCGCGTTCGCCGGCGAACCCGGCGAGCCGTACGAGACCGTGCGCTCGCGCTACGTGTATCTGTCGATGGGCGAACGCGACCGCGAAACGTCGGGCATTTCGGCGCCGGTGTTCCGCGTCGGCCAGGAACTCGTCGGCGCGCTCGGCATCGTCGGACCCTCCGCGCGCATGGGCATGGAAGAGATGGAGCGCTATCGCCCGCGCCTGCTGGAATTCGCCGCGCGCGTGACGAAGGCGTTGGGCGGCGACGCGGAGCCTTTGCTCGCGGCGGCGTCGGCTACAGAAACCGCGTCGCGCTGACGACACATCACACCGCATTTTAATTCGGACTACTTGCATGATCATCGACATTCACGGTCACTACACGACCGCGCCCAAAGCGCTCGAAACATGGCGCAATCGCCAGATCGCCGCGCTCGGCAATCCCACTGACGCGCCCAGGCCGTCCGAACTGCAAATCAGCGACGACGAACTGCGCGAGTCAATCGAAACCAACCAGTTGCGTCTGATGCGCGAACGCGGCCTCGACCTCACCGTCTTCAGCCCGCGCGCAAGCTTCATGGCGCATCACATCGGCGACTTCAACGTGTCGAGCACGTGGGCCGCGATCTGCAACGAACTGTGCTATCGCGTGAGCCAGTTGTTTCCCGCGAACTTCGTTCCGGCTGCGATGCTGCCGCAAAGCCCCGGTGTGGACGTCGCCACCTGCATTCCCGAACTCGTGAAGTGCGTCGAGCAGTACGGCAATGTCGCGATCAATCTGAACCCCGATCCATCGGGCGGACACTGGACGAGTCCGCCGCTCTCCGACCGCTACTGGTATCCGATCTACGAGAAGATGGTCGAGTACGACATTCCCGCGATGGTCCATGTCAGCACGAGTTGCAACGCCTGCTTTCACACCACGGGCGCGCATTACCTGAACGCGGACACCACCGCGTTCATGCAATGCCTCACGTCCGATCTGTTCCGCGACTTCCCCACGCTCAGGTTCGTGATTCCTCACGGCGGCGGCGCAGTGCCCTATCACTGGGGACGTTTCCGCGGCCTTGCACAGGAAATGAAAAAGCCGCTGCTCGAAGAGCATTTGTTGAAGAACATTTTCTTCGACACCTGCGTCTATCACCAGCCGGGCATCGACCTGCTGACGAAAGTGATTCCCGTCGACAACATTCTCTTTGCCAGCGAAATGATCGGCGCGGTGCGCGGCATCGATCCGCAAACCGGCCACTATTTCGACGATACGAAGCGCTATGTCGAAGCGGCGGAGATGAATCCGCAACAGCGCGACAAGATCTATGAAGGCAATGCGCGGCGCGTCTATCCGCGCCTCGATGCCGCACTCAAAGCACAAGGACGTTGAACATGTTTGAACTCGGCGTGGTTTATCGCAACATCGCGCGCGCGGATAGCCGCGTCGCGGAAGGACTCGGCGCGCTCGGCAGCGCAACCGTTCACGAAGCCATGGGGCGCGTCGGCCTGATGAAGCCGTACATGCGGCCGATCTACACCGGCGCGCACGCATCGGGCACCGCCGTCACGGTGCTGCTGCATCCCGGCGACAACTGGATGCTGCACGTCGCGGCCGAACAGATTCAACCGGGCGATGTGGTCGTGGCCGCGGTCACCGCCGACTGCACCGACGGCTATTTCGGCGACCTGCTCGCAACGAGTTTCCAGGCGCGCGGCGCGCGGGCGCTCATCATCGATGCAGGCGTGCGCGACGTGACCGTGCTCACCGACATGGGCTTCCCTGTCTGGAGCAAGGCGATCTCGGCGAAGGGCACGATCAAGGCGACGCTCGGCTCGGTGAATATTCCGGTGGTCTGCGCGGGCGCACTGGTGACGCCCGGGCGATGTGATCGTCGCCGATCACGACGGCGTGGCCGTGGTGCCGTCGGCGCAAGCGCAAGAGACGCTCGACAAGGCCAGCGCGCGCGAAGCAAACGAAGCGCAAAAGCGCGCGAAGCTCGCCTCCGGCGTGCTGGGCCTCGACATGTATCAGATGCGCGAGCCGTTGCGGCAACTGGGGCTGCGCTACATCGACTGAGTGTTAAGCGTGATGCCGATCGGTCAGGCATCGTTCGGCATCGCGCTCAATTGTCCGGATGACTCGCGACGGCGCTCACGAACGCGCTATACGTCTGATTGACCACCACGCCGTCGATCATCACGCCATACGTGGTGTTGCCGCTATCGAGCTCGTAGTACATCGTCGACTGAATGTTCTTTGTCTTTCTCGCCTGATAGTAGCTCGCGTAGCGTGCGCTGATGTAATCCGCCCGATAGGCCACCGTCATTTCGGGTCCGGTATTCCACTCGGTGAGTAAAAACGGCTTGCCGTAGCGCGCTTTGCAGTAAGTCGGCAGATCGAAGCCGGGACCCGAACCGTCCGAACCGATGTCGAAGATGTCGCCGTAGATCTCGTAGTTGTGCCACGTCGTCATGTCCCAGCGCACGGTCGGGTAGCCGCTCGTGCCGTTCGGTTGCGTGCCGTCCCACAATGCGTCGGCGGCGCCGACGTCCGCGACGCAGAAGTTGATCCCGCATTTCGCCGCGGGCTGCGCGGACTTCACGCCATCCATCATGCCGCGCATCAGGCCGCGCATGACCGGCCAGTTCGCGTTGCTGAAGTCGACCGCCTTCGTGCCGGCATTGGTCGAGTCGAGAATGATCGCGGGATCGCGAGTCAATTCGTTGCCGCACTCGTACATGACCACGCCGTATGGCGCGAGCGCGCCGGCGACTGTCACGCCGCACGAATGCCCCCGCGCATAAGCCGCCGATTCGCTCGCGAGCAGCGCGCCGTTGGCGTCGCGCATGCCGATCTGGATCACCACGAACAGCGTGAGCCCCGCCGCCTGGAAAGCCTGCGCGAGTCTGACGACGGCTGTGAGTTCGGTGGGGTCGTCGGTGACGCCGACGCGATATGTCGAGCAGCCCATGTTCTGCATGATCGACACGACCTGCGCGGGCGTGTAGCGATAGTCGTAGTGTCCGTTGATGCCATGGAACATGCCGCTAGCGGCCGCCACCGGAATACGTGGATCGGCGCACGGCAGCCATTGGTCGATATCGTTGCACACGTAGAACTGCGCGGCCGCTGCGCGGCACCACAGCTTGCCGCCGTACCACAACAGCAGCGACACGTTGGAGCTCACGCCGACCGCGGCGTTGTTGCGCAGAACGACGCCGTTCGCGACGGTCCAGATTGCGCCTACTCTATCGATGATGCGCGACGCGCCAGGAATCGTGGTGCCGTCGAGCGACGTGCCGCCGAGGCGCGGATCGGCGCACGCGTACCACGCCGAGCCGCTCCAGCCGTAGAACTGCCCACCCGTGCCCTGGTGATAGATCACGCCGCCGGACCACAGCAGCAAGGACACGCTGAACGTGTTGCCGGCCTTCGCGCCGTTGCGATAGACCGATCCGCCGACGACAGTCCACACCGCCGCCTGATTGTCGATGACCGATGCCGCGGGCGGAATCGCCGTGCCATCCGCCGACGCGAGTGCGGACCCGGATGCGTCGTTATTCGACGTATTTGACGTATTCGACGCTCCGTTGTTGCCCTTCGATCCGCTCGACGTTGCGTTGCTCTGCGTGGCCCCGGTGCTGCCGGTCGCCGACGTCGTGCCTGTGGTCCCTGTGGTCCCTGTGGTGCCTGTAGTGCTTGTGGTTCCCGACGCCGCGCTCGTTGAACTGGACGTCGCGCTGGTCGTCACGCCCGCGCTCGTCCCGTTGCCGTCGCCGCCGCCACCGCCGCCGCCGCCGCATGCGCTCAGCACATAACTGCCGCTGACAGCCGTCAGCAAGCCGAGAAACTCACGTCGTTTAACCATGGCAAGACAATCCAACGCCGGGTAGGCCCGGACAAAAATCGGTGAAATCAGAGGTGGTTGCGGATGGGGAAAGCAGCGCTGCCTTTATTCGTTCGCCATCCTGATCAATCGGCGTTGGGCACCGACGAGGCGATCGTCACGAATAATGGGGCGCGGTCAATTTTCCCGCCGGCTGCTCACTGCAACCCATGCCTGGATGTCGGCAGGAAACGGCCGCTTGCGTAGGGCTCACGCGAAAAAAATTTGAATCTCGCCTGAGCGCCCGCTGCGTGGGAACGATCTGCTTGCCGCAGATGTGAGGAGGAAGGAGAGAGGGAGGCGCTCCGGCCGGCACGCAGCCGGAGCGTATCGACTACGCGCGAACGATACCGCTGAACGGCTTCACCGCAGCCGCGCGGCCGAACAGCGCGCGCGCCGTGTGATGCGGATCGAGACCGAGTGCTTCGCTCGCGGCACCGGCGATCAGCGCATCGAGCGATGCGGTCGGCTTGAGGTCGCGAGCCTCATAGAGATCGCGAGGCGTGAGGCCCGGCCAGTCCGCGACGACACGGCCGCCCGCCACCGCGCCGCCCAGCACCATCGCCACCGAGCCCGTGCCGTGATCGGTGCCTTCGGTGCCGTTCGCGGCCGCAGTCCTGCCGAACTCGGTCGCCACCAGCACGGTGGTTTTGCTCCACGCAGGACCCATGCCGTCGCGCAATGCCGCGAGCATCGTGTCGAGCGCTTTCAACTGATTGGCAAGACGCGCATTCTGCGCGCTATGCGTGTCCCAGCCGCCGGTCTCGATCATCGCGATGCGCGGACCGTCGTCGCGTGCGAGAAATCCGGCCGCCAGTTTGCCGAGGCTCGCGGGGTCCTGGCGCGCGCCGGCGTCGCCAGCGAGACCGCGTGCCGTCATCGCCGATTCCCACAAGGGGCGCAACTGCGCGTCGTCGTCGTAGAGTTGCGAGACGCGCATCAGCAGATCGTCGGGCGCCGGCGGCAACGCGGACGGCGCGTACGACGTGACGGCCGCCGTGCCGCGCAGCGCCATTGGCACGGTGGGCGCAAAGGCGATTGCCGTCTCGCGCGCGGCGGGCAGCAGCGCGGCGAGCCGGTTCAGCCAGCCGTCCTTCACCTGATACGGCGACGCGCTGCCGGTCTCGAGCACGTTCTGTCCGTCGAAATGCGAGCGGTCGCGATACGGCGACGCCACCGCGTGCACGAACAGCGCCTGACGGTCCGCGTACATCGTGGCCATCTGCGTGAGCGCGGGATGCAGCGCAAAGCTGACGTCGAGCCGGTGAGCGCTCGACGGATCGATTGCGAGCGCGCCGCGCAACTTCGCATAGGCAGGTTCGGCGTAGGGCACGACGATGTTCAGGCCATCGGCCGCGCCGCGCTGAATCACGAACACGAAACGGCGCTCGCTGACCACATTCGCAAACGCGATGCGCGGCGACACGAGAATCGCGCCCGCGCCCGCAGCGGCGACTCGCAGAAATTGACGGCGTGAGGACATGGCGTTCATCTCCGTTGAAAGTCCGGTGAGACCAGCAAAAGCGCAATTGCCGTGGATGCGCTTTCGGCGCGCGCGATCGCCACCGCGCTCGGCGCGCCCAGCGATCCGGCGAGCAGCGCCTGCCCGAGCGAGCGAGCGTCGAGACGGTCGCCGACGCGCGCCGCGAAGCGCTGCGCGACCTCGACGCGGCGCACGAGCGCATCGGGCGCGGCCCAGCTTGCGGCGACGTCGTCGTAACCGGCGGGCGAACCCGGACGCCATACCGGTTGACCAAGCTGCGTCAACAGAGGCGCGGCCTGCAGATTGCCGAGGTCTTGCCAACCGAGCCCGCGCATCGACGAAATCGCCCATTCCCACGGCGTCTTGAACTTCACCGCGACGGGCGACCAGGCTTCGTGCATGTCGATCAATGTGCGGTACAGCGTCGGCAGATCGCCGCCGCTCGTCATGAACGCGCTCGCCAGCTTGTCGCTCGCAGCCGCGGGCGGAGTATCGGCGATGAAATGACGGGCCAGCTTGGCGCCGATGTGTTGCGCGGTCGCAGGCGCAGTCGCGAGATCATGCAGGATCGCGAGCGCCTGGTCCTCGCCGCGCTGATCGTAGCGACGTCCCATGACGGTTCGCGCGCCGGGCTCGTGCAGCGCTTCGCGAAACACGAAGGTGCCGGGCGCGGCGGCAGTCGGCATGGACTGCGCGGGCGGTTTGCCCTGCATGCCGGCGTTCGTGGGGCTGGCAGCCTCGGTTGCCACGCTCCAACCCGTCAACGCGCGAGCAAATTCAGTAACGTCGTCCTGGCTATAGCCGCTGCGCGCGCCGAGCGTATGCAACTCCATGATTTCGCGCGCGAGGTTTTCATTGAGGCCACGCTTGCGCTCGGGATTGCGCGCCGCCGCACGCAGCGCCGCCGTGCTGTCGGGCCCGACCGAACGCGTCTGGTCGAGGAACACCTGCATCGCCGGATGACGCTCGACCGCCACCAGCATGTCCTCGAAACGGCCGAGCACGTGCGGGCGAATCGCCTCCGCTTCGAACGAACCGGCGAGCGCGGCCACGGCGGGTTTTTCCGTCGATACCGCGAAATGGTTCGCCCAGAAATGAACTAGCCGCTCGATGAAAGGCGTCTGCGTGGTCAATGCGCTAAGCACGTGCGCATTCACCGAAGCGCGGTACGTGTCGCGTATTTCGACATGCATCGCTTTCCGTTCGGCTTCCTGATCTTTTTTCACCGAGCTTTCCGATGCCGCTTGCTGGCCGCCTTGCGCGTTGCTTTGTTGCGGCGTGTTCGCATCGCCGGGCTTGCGCTGCCGTTGCTGACGCAACTGCATGCGCTGCTGTTCCAGTTCGCTCGACAAGTCAATCGAATCCGGCTGATCGGCCCAGGCAGCAGGCCTCGGCTCATAGTGCTCGAATTGCGCGAGCAGCCACGCCTTGGGGTCGGCGGGCGCTGGGTCGTCGGGACGCGCGCCGAGGCCGAAACGGTTCAGCGCGATCGCAGCAGTGGTCAGGTTGGATGAGGCAGTCATACCGCCCTCTCAGGCATTGGATACTGCTTGAACGTTGCCGACGCACACAATCCGTCGCCGCTCGCAAACATTTTTATTCGCTCGACGCGGCAGCCGACGATGCAGCGCTCGCCGGACCGGCGCCCTTCGCGCTTGTTTGCGGCTCGCGCCACTGTCCGCGCAAGCGCAGGCTGTCGGCGAACTCCACGCGCTCTTGCGGCGACAACGTCGCGGCGAAATCCGCGACACTGCTTTCCACTTTCGCACGCAGGCCGCTGTCGGCCTCGCGCGTGCGAGCCAACGCGGCGTCGAGCGCCGCACGATCCAGTTGCGGCGCGGCGAGCAGACGCAATACCTCGCGACGCGCTTCGCGCGCCTCGCGCGCAAGCTGCCGGCCGTCGCGGCGTCCATTCTTCAGGCTCTCGGCGAACGCCTTCTGCCGCTCTGGCGACAGCGTCTGCGCGGCAAAACGCAACGCCCGCTGCTGCGTGGCGAGCGGCGCCGCGGCATCGCGCGCCGCATACCATCGATAAGCGCCGCCCGCGATCGCGCCAAGCAAAAACACATTGAGGACGAGCGACACTACGAGCACGACTTTCCATGACCGGCTGTTCATTCGCCGCTCCAGTCGGCGGACGATCCACCGAAACTCGACGTGAGATAAGAGGATTCATGCACAGGCGGCACCGCTTCCGTCAACACGAAAAACGACACCGCCAACGCGCCGGCCACGCCACCGAGCAGGCCGACACCGACCGCAGCGCCCGACCACCACCACGCGCGCCGCTGTGGTGTCGCCCGCCGCGCGGGCCGCGCGGGCGCGCTTGCAACGATGCGCTGCTGCAATGAAGTGTCCGGCGGCGCGAGCCGATCCGTCGCGAGCCACGCATCAAGCCCGGCGGCTTCGGCTAGCCATGCTTGCGCCTGCTGACGATGCATACCCGCCCACGCCTGCGCCGCGGCTCGCTCCTGCGGCGGCCAACGCTGTGGATCGGCGCCATAGGCTTCGACGATCTGATGAAATCTTTCGGGCGTCATGACTTGTCCTTGCTAAGGCCGCTGCCGGCCAGTTGAGCGCGCAAATTGCGGCGTGCGCGAGCGAGCAGGCTTTCCAGCGCATCGACGGTGATGCCCATCAACGCCGCGGCGTCGATGTTCGACATCTCCTGGTAATAGCAGAGCACCAGCGCCTCGCGTTGCCGCACCGGCAGTGCGGCGAGTGCTTCGCGCACGCGCTCGTCGCGAGCCCGCGCTTCGAGCCGCACGTCGGGCAGCGCGGCGGGATCGATTTCGTCGGGCAGTTCGTCGCGTACTTCTTCGCGCCGGCCGCGCAGCCGGTCATAGCAAAGGTTCAGCGCGACACGATGAATCCACGTGTCGAATTTCGCCTCGCCTTCGCGCCAACGCGTCGCGTGTTTCCAGATTCGCACGAACACTTCCTGCGCGACGTCTTCCGCTTCCATGCGGTCGCCCAGCATGCGCATGGCCAACGCGAGCAGACGCGGCAGCTTGCGTGCGACGAGCGTGCGCACAGCGGCCGCATCGTGGCGGCCGACCTGCTCGAGCAACTCCGCGTCGGGGTCGCGTTCACTCAAGACGTGGCGCTCCCGGCATACATGCGATGCAATTCACGTCGGCTTCAACTCTCATGTTCGTTGCGCGTGCAACGGTGGATCGATATGCACGGCAGCCGGGACCGCCACTCTCAATACACGACGACTGCCGGACGATAGTAGACCGGCCGCGCCGGGTACACCACACAGCCGGCCAGCGACGCGGCCAGCAGCATTATCACAAGCGTTTTCATGGCGATTGCCTCACTGGTTACGCGAAGCCGTTCAGGCCCAATGACCTTCGACCCAGCGCCAGTTCGGCCCGCGCTGCACCCAGTGTCCCGGCACCCAGTGATAGCCGACGCGCACCGCCTGCCAGTGACCGGGCACCCACACGTAGCGGCCGTGATGCCAACGCCAGCGGCCCTGATCCCACACGTAGCCCGCACGAGGCGCCGGCACGACCTCGACGCGCGGAGGCGGCGGCGCGACCGGCGCGATGATCACGGCCTGCGCGAACGCGGGCGCGGAGCCGACGAAGGCGCCACCGGCCAAAGCGGCGGCAAGCATGAAAGTCCCAAGGCTTTTTCTCGATGTCATGCTGGTTTCTCCCGTTCGATATCGAAACATGCCGAAGCATGTCGAAGCACAATGCGGCTTCGTTTCTTCTTGAACGCACTAGCAGCGAAAAATCCGTCGCTGCGCTCGCACAAAAAAACGCGTCAGCGAAATGACAGATGACGTCATGAAAACGTAGGGATTTAGCGCGCGGCAAACGCCTGCGCTTCCTTCCACACATGTCCAATGATCTGCAAAAAGCGACACCATCACGGCACAAAGTGCTGTGATTATTACAGCGTGTCATCAAAGCGCACTGCTAAGCTGATTCAGCAGACTTCATCCGACGACGCGGATCGTGCAACGGCATCCGCGTTCCGCTGCGCGCGTATCGGACTGACACCGAGGAGGCACACATGTCATTTCGGTTAATACCCCGACCGGTTCAAGGCACTCTTCGGACAGGCATCGCCGCGCGGCATCGTTCAATTGCGCTCGCACTGTCGCTCGCCGGATTGATTCCGGCTTCCGTGGCGATAGCGGCGGGCGTGTTGCCGCAAGGCGGTCAGTATGTCGGCGGCCAGGGTTCGATCAACACCAGCGGCAACAACCTGATCGTCACGCAACCGGGCTCCACGCGCGGCGTGATCGACTGGAACAGCTTCTCGATCGGCAAGGGCAATGCCGTGATGTTTCAGAACGGCTCGGGCGCGACGCTCAATCGCGTGACGGGCGGTTCGCTCTCCGCGATCCTCGGCAAGCTGAGTGCAACGGGCGATGTTTATCTGATCAACCCGCAAGGTATCGTCGTCGGGCCGTCGGGTGTGATCAGCACCGGCGGACGTTTCCTGGCCTCCACACTCGACGTCTGCAATTGCGCGTTCATGAACGGCGGCGCATTAACGTTCACAGGCGATTCGAATGCGAGCGTCGTGAATCTCGGCAAGATCAGCTCGACGGGCGGTGACGTATTTCTCATTGCGCGCAACGCAGTAGTCAACGCGGGCACCGTCGAAGCGCCCAACGGAACCGCCGAACTCGGCGTCGGCGCGAACGTGTTGTTGCAGGATTCGTCGAGTGGCAAGCAGCTTTTCGTGCAAACCGGCAGCAAGGGTACGGTTGCGAACGCCGGGGCCTTGCGCGCCGCGCAGATTAATTTGCAAGCCGCGGACGGCAACATCTACGCGCTCGCGGGCGGCGGCACGCGCGTACGCGCAACGGGCACGGCGACGCGCGACGGCCACGTGTGGCTCGTCGCCGATACGGGCAGCGTCGCGCAGCGCGGCACGATCGCCGCATCCAACGCAGATGGCAGCGGCGGCACGGTCGACACGCAGGCGCTCAATCTCTCGTTCGGCCGCGAAGCACGCGTGCTCGCATCGCAATGGAATCTAACGTCCCCCGTATTCACGATCGACACCGCCGCCGCGGGTGCGCTTCGCCGCAGTCTCGACGCGGGCACCTCCGTCAACGTGACCACGACAGGCGCAAACGGCGTATCCGGCGATCTGAGCGTCGCCTCGGGTCTGAACTGGAACGGCGCAGCCGCGCTGTCGCTTGCGGCTTATCACGATGTCTCGATTGCATCGGGCGTCACGCTGAAAACTCGGGCTCCGGCAATCTCACGTTGCGCGCGGACGCGTCGGGCATCGACAACGGCGGCAGCATCGCGAACCACGGCACGCTCGACTGGTCCGCGAGCACCGGCATCGTCAGCGCGCTTTACGACATGACGGGCACCTACAGCCCCGGCACGGTGCTCACCAATAGCGCGTGGACCGCCGCGCCGTTCAGCGGACTGCTGACGCAGGCGACGGCCTACAAGCTCGTCAATTCGCTGAACGACTTGCAGCAGGTATCGGCGGATCTCGCCGGCAACTACGCGCTAGGCAAGGACATTGACGCGAGCGCCACGTCGGGCTTTCCGCCGGCGTTCGCCTTCACTTCCATCGGCGACGGCGCCACGCCGTTCTCCGGTCAGTTCGACGGCATGGGTCACGCCATCAGCGGCCTGACCTTGTCGCGCACGGTGCTCGTTACGCCGGGTTCGATCACCGGCGGTCCCGACCAGCGCGCAGCGGGACTCTTCGGCGTGATCGGCACAACGGGTGTCGTGCGTAATGTCAATGTGAACGGAAACATTAGCGATCCGAACGATTATGGATCGTACGGAATACTGGCGGGATTCAACTACGGACTCGTCACCTACGTTCGCACGAGCGGATCGGCATCCGACTTTGGAGGCTACAGCTACGCGTCGAGTACCGGTGGCCTCGTCGGCTATAACTACGGCACGATCACGCGCTCGGGCAGCAGCGTCAATGTATTGGCCGAAGGCACACCGGGCGGTCTCGTGGGCATCAACGCGGGGACGATCAGGCAATCGTATGCGACCGGCGCGGTGACGGCGGAGGCGCATACCGGCGGCGGAGGCGGATTCGCAGGAAGCAACTCGGGCCTCATCTCGCAGTCGTATGCGACGGGTCAGGTATCGTTCCAGCCGAACTATTGCGGCGGCGGCAACGGCACGGCCTGCACAGATGGCAGCGCCGCCCTGGTCCAACGAAACGACGGCACGATCGAGCAGTCGTTCGCGACCGGCCAGGTCATCCAGAGCATTCAGCCCGCGCTAGGTCCGCCCGCGCTCGGCGTCGCGAGCACCAACAACGGCACGATTGCGGGCGACGTCTACTGGGATACGCAAACCACTCACGCGACGCGCGACGTGTATAGCGGCACTGGCACATCGGCGGCGAAGGGATTGACCACTGCGGAAATGAGCGTGCCGTCGAGCTTCGGTCCCACTTACGACTTCAGCTCAACGGGCGTGTGGGCGATGCCGGCAGGCGCCACGCATCCGGTATTGCGCTGGCAGCTTGCGCAGTGAACAGAGCGCGGCCTTGCATCTCACGCCTGCACGTAAGGCTCGCCTGTCACCGGAGCGTCATGATCGATAAGGGGAACGCGTCGTTCCTGCAGCGGCCGCGATAGCGCCCCGTCGTGCCCAACACGGCGCAGATAGCTTCGGTCGAGTTCCGCGATATCGCGGCAACCGAGCAGTCCGAGCGCACGGTCGATCTCCGTTTTGAGAATGTCGATGGCGCGTTCGACGCCCGGCTGACCGCCCGCGCTCAAGCCATAAGTCGTCGCGCGTCCGAGCAGCACCGCATCGGCACCCAACGCGACCGCTTTCAGAATGTCGGTGCCGCGACGGAATCCGCCGTCGAGCATCACGCACAGCCTGCCGCCTGCCTGCTCGACGACCTCGGGCAATACATCCATCGCCGAGACCGCTCCGTCGAGTTGCCGGCCGCCGTGATTCGACAGCACAATGCCGTCGACACCCGCACGCACCGCTTCGAGTGCATCGGCCGCGCCGAGCACGCTTTCACGATCAGCCGATGCGGCCACAAATCGCGCAACCAGCGGATGTCGTCCCACGACAGCGACGGGTCCAGTTGCTGACCAAGCGTGATCGTCGCGCCCTTCACGCTGTTTTGCCCAGGCGGCAACAAGTCGCCGAGATTCGCGAAGCGCGGCATGCCGCTCGGCCACAACACGTTCGCCATCCAGCGCGGATGCCGCAGCACATCGAACTTGTTGCGCCAGTCGAGCTTCAGCGGCTCGACGTAATTGCGCAGATCCCATTCGCGTTTGCCGAACACCGCGCTGTCGGTCGTCACGACGAGCGCTTCGATGCCCGCGGCCTCTGAACGCTGCGCGAGCTTCGCAAGCGATTCGCGCGTGCGGTACATGTAGACCTGCATCCATATGCGGCCGCCGGCACGCCGCACGACGTCTTCGAGCGCGACGGTCGATACGTTGCTCAGTACAAACGGAATGCCGGCCGCCGCCGCCGCGCTCGCCATCTTGACGTCGCCTTCGCGGAACATCAGTCCGCTATAGCCGGTCGGGCCGATCATGAACGGCGCAGCGCTGCGCTCGCCGAACAGCGTCACGCTCTGATTGCGCTTTTCGACGTTCACGAGCGTGCGCGGCAGAAAAGCGAGTTCGCGGAACACATCGCGATTGCGGCGCAGCGTCGCCTCGTCTTCGGAACCGCCCTCCACATACTCGAAACAGAAATTCGGCAAGCGCTGGCGCGCCATCGCGCGCAGATCGTCGATGCCATGCGCACGCTTCACGTCGCGGCCTGCATAAAGGCGGCGTTCCAATTCAGTGTCTCCTATCAGCGATTCATGCGGCTATCGCGTTTCAATCGGGTTTCAGTTTGCGTGACGTGCGGGTTCGTGTCACGTCACCACGCCGACTTGCCACGGCACGAATTCGCTTTGCCCGTAGCCATGCAATTCGCTTTTCGTGCGCGTGCCGGACGCGCAATCGAGCATCATCTGGAAGATCGCTTCACCCAGTTCGTCGATGCTCGCGCTGCCGTCGATCACGCCGCCGCAGTTGAGGTCGATGTCGTCCGCCTGACGCTCCCACAGCGTGTTGTTCGTCGCAAACTTCAGCGACGGCGACGGCGCGCAGCCATACGCGGAGCCGCGCCCCGTCGTAAAGCAGATCACGTTCGCACCGGACGCAACCTGGCCCGTCGCGGAGACCGGATCGTAGCCCGGCGAATCCATGAACACGAGACCTTTTGCGGCGACCGGCTGCGCGTATTCGTAGACGTCGACGAGATTCGTCGTGCCGCCCTTCGCGACCGCGCCGAGCGATTTTTCGAGGATCGTCGTGAGGCCGCCCGCCTTGTTGCCGGCCGACGGATTGTTGTCGAGCGCGCCGCCGTTGCGCGCGCAGTAGTCCTGCCACCATGCGATTCGCGCGAGCAGTTTCTCGCCCACGGCGGGGCTCACCGCGCGGCGCGTGAGCAGATGCTCGGCGCCATAAATCTCCGGCGTCTCGGAGAGAATCGCGGTGCCGCCATGCCGCACGACGCGATCGACCGCGGCGCCAAGCGCGGGATTCGCGGAGATGCCCGAGTAACCGTCAGAGCCGCCGCACTGCAAGCCGATGCTGAGATGCGAAGCCGGCACGGGCACACGCTGGATGCGGTTCGCGTCGGCGAGCATTTCCTGCACCATCGCGATGCCGCGCTCGATCGTCTTGCGCGTGCCGCCGCTGTCCTGGATCGTAAAGCTGCGCAGCTTGAGGTCGCTGCTGCCGAGACCGCCGGCCTCGAGCACGCCGTCGATCTGGTTCGTTTCGCAGCCGAGCCCGACGAACAGCACCGACGCGAAGTTCGGATGCACCGCATAGCCCGCGAGCGTGCGGCGCAGAATGCGGATGCCTTCGCCCTGCGTGTCGATGCCGCAGCCGAGGCCGTGCGTCAGCGCGATCACGCCGTCGACGTTCGGATAATCGGCGAGTGCATCGGGATGCACGTCGCGGCGGAAGTGATCGGCGATCGCGCGCGCGACCGTCGCCGAGCAATTCACACTCGTCAGGATGCCGATGTAATTGCGCGTCGCAATGCGCCCGTCGCCGCGACGGATGCCCATGAAGTGCGCGGGTTCCTTCACATAAGCGGTCGGCTGCGCATCGACGCCGAACACATGCTCGCGCGCGAACTCGGACATGCCGAGGTTCTGCACATGAACGTGCTGGCCGCGCGCAATCGCTTCGCGCGCGACGCCGATGATCTGGTTATAGCGCTTGACCGGCTCGCCTTTCGCGATGTCGCGCGTCGCGATCTTGTGGCCGGGCGGTATCAAACCGGTGACCACCAGTTGCTCCGCGTCGATGCGCGTGCCCGGCAGTAGCTGGCGAGTCGCGATGATGACGTCGTCGCCCGGATGCAGACGGATGATCGCGGACGCAACGCTGGCTTGAGTCGACATGAGAAGCCTCGAAAGCAGAATGAATCGGATGGGTCAGACAGTGGAGCTCACGCGCTCGCGCTCGTCGTCGCGAGCCGGTTCGATCGACAACGGCTCGATGCGGCCCACGATGACGAGATAGCTGAACGCACCGAGAAAACAGAAGCCGCCTGCCACCACGAGCGGAATCGTGAACGAACCCTTGGTGAGCGCGACCATCGCGCCGGTGAACGTGGTGATGACGATGCCCGCCAGGTTCGACGCGAAGTTCTGAATGCCGCCGATCGACGCGACATGGCCCGGCGTCGGCGCAACGTCGCCTGGCAGCGACCAGATGCTCGCCGCGGCGAACGCGAGGCTGCCGTACGCGATGCCGAAGAACGCGAGCATCAGATACACGTTCTCCGTGAACGCCGACAGCGTGATCACCGACGACAACAGCATGCCGCCGACCATGCACGTCTTGCGCGCCGCGGTCAGGCTCCAGCCGCGCCGGAACAGCGCGTCGGACACATAGCCGCCGAGCCAGCCGCCGGGAATCGCGATCAACGCCGGAATCATGCCGAGCGTGCCGAGCGATTTCAGCGAAAAGCCGCGCGTCTGCACGAGATAGCTCGGAAACCACGTGATGAAGAAATAGATCACGAAGTTCAGGCAGAAGAAGCCCAGCATCATGCCCCACAGCGTGCGGTGGCGAAACAGCGACGCCCACGTGACCTTTTGCTGGCCGCTCGTTTGCGCCGCGCGCGTCGCGTCGTGCGCGCCGTCCAGATCGTCTTGCGACGGATTGCGATAAATCACGAACCAGCCCGCGATCCACACCGCGCCGAGCAGGCCGGTTAGCACGAAGGCCGCTTTCCAGCCGAGCGCGCTGATGATGAGCGCGACGACAGGAATCGACAGCGCCGAGCCGACGCGCGAACCGCTGTCGAAGATGCTCGTCGCGATCGCGCGCTCACGCGGATGAAACCATTGGCTGACGAGCTTCGCGCACGACGGATACGCACCCGCCTCGCCCACGCCGAGCAGCAGCCGGCAGCCGAACATGCCCGCGACGCTGGTGGTCACCGCGGTCGCGGCGGTAAACAACGACCACCAGCCGACTGCGAGCGGCAACGCAATGCGCGCGCCGACGCGATCGACGAACCAGCCGAACGGCATCTGCATCAACGCGTAGGTCCAGAAAAAGCCGCTCAGAATGAAGCCCATTTCGGCGGGGCCGATGCCCAGCGCCTTTTCGATTTGCGGCGCGGCGACCGCGAGATTCGCACGGTCGATGTAGTTAACGGCGATCGCGAGAAAGCATAGAAAGATCACAACCCAACGCATTTTTTTCATGAAACTGTCTCCTCCTGGGCTGATAGTCAGGTGTTCAGATGATCGGGCGACGTTGCGAGCGCCGCGCGAAGACGCGGCTGCTTCAACTGCAAACGCAGTTCATGCGCCAGATCGATCACCGGTTGAAAGCGCCGTTGCTTCTTCTGCTCGTGATTGCGGGCGATGTCCGCGAGACGATGATCGAGGAACGGATTTTGGAAGCGCTCGCGCACGTCGTCGAGATACGCGCGTGCGTCGTCGCCCTGGCCGAGCGCGTCGAAAACGGGCAGCACCTCGTCACGCCATAGCGATTCGAGGTCCGCACGCAGCGCCGGATCGCGCATCGCATGCAACGTGTTTTCCTGCGGATCGCGCGCGTCGACTTTCCAGCGTTCCGCGAGCCATGTGTGGCCGAGATTGAGCAGCAACAGCTTCAGACGCTCGTAGTGCGGCAGATCGTCGGTGACGATCATCGCTTCGTGCTCGCACGGCAGCACCATGCCGTCCTGGCGCTCGATCGCCCACAGCGCGTACGGCTCGGCATAGGCGCCGACCGGCCGGATCGGCTCCGACACGATGCGGTCCACCAGCGAGTTCACCCACACGCAAGTCTCTTCGATATAGCGGATGAATTCGGGCTCGGCATTCCAGCTACGCGCGATGTCGGCGACGAGCGCACGCAGCGTCTCGCCGTTGCGCGATACGAGTTCGCAAGGCAGCAGCGTGAGCGGCGCGGCGCCTGCGTTGAAGCGCGCGTGCAGCAGCACCACGAGCTTCGCCGCGAAGCCGCGCGGCACGCTGGTGTCGCGGCGCAGCAGCTCGGCGGTATCGTCGGCGAAACACTCGTAGCCGCGGTCGCCGGTGTTCGAGATCACGACGCGCGCATCGCGCGCGAAGCGCTCCACCACCGTCGGCCAATCCGTGTTGGCGTTCAATGCTTCGCTGATCGCACGGCAACGCGTCGTCGTATCGATCACTGCTTCGCGGCGCACGCCGCGGATACGCACGTCGTACTCGCCCTGCGCGCGCAATGCGTCGATACGCGCGAGGCTTTCCGGATTCGCCGTGGTCTGCACGACGGTCACATGGCCGAGCGCGCGCCCTGCGTCGAGCGCTTCGGACACGAACAGATCCGCATGCGCCTGCAAAAATCGGCTTGTGCCGAATTGAAGAATCGGGTTGGCCATTGTTGGTTACTCCAGGCTCGGCACGCGAGCAGCACGTTGATGCCGCGCACGTCCGGTTTGGGTTTTTAGTCAGTGTGGAATTTCGTTCGGCAAGGAGCGCGGCGCAGCGACGCCCGTAGGCTGCGTCGCTTCCGGCCTTACCACTTTGCGAAAAATAACGGTAAACTGGCTCACTGGTCAAGCCAATTTGCCGGCTCCCTGGGAAAACCCCGAGCTTCGTCCCGAGCCGCGATTTGCGCCGCTGGCGCTTCGCTCTACAATCGGCGTTCGCCTTACCGGGCTTGATGAAGCTCCACCGCCAGGAAACGTTTTGTGACCACCAGAGCTGCCGACACTCGCCGTCTCTATCTCCAGATCGCGGAAAAGCTGCGCGACCTGATCGCCCAGCCGGACTTCGCGCCGAATGGCCGCTTGCCGCCCGAACGCGCGCTGGCCGAGACGCTCGGCGTGTCGCGGCCGTCGGTGCGCGAAGCGCTCGTCGCGCTGGAACTCGAAGGGCTCGTCGAAATTCGCATGGGCTCCGGCGTCTATCTGTGCGCTGCGCCGCCCGCGAAAAAAGGCGCGGCGCTTTCGCAGGCCGAACTCGGCGACAGCCTGCTCGACATCATGGGGGCGCGCTGCGTGATCGAAGGCGCGATCGTCGCCAGCGTCGCGCCGCTGTGCAAGCCGAAGGACCTCAAAGCGCTGCGGGCGATCTACAAGGAGATGGAGCACGAAGTGGAGGCCGGCAGAATCCCCGTGACGGCCGACCGCGCCTTCCATCTCGCCATCGCGCAGATGTCCGGCAACGAAGTGCTCGTGCGCACCGTCAGTTCGCTATTCGACGCGCGGCATAGTCCGCTGTCGGAAAAGCTGCGCGGCCACTTCGAAAACGAAACGACGTGGCGCGCGGTGCCCGATGAACATCGCGCGATTCTCGAAGCGCTTGAAGCGCGCGATGCGATCCAGGCGCAAGCGGCGATGTTGCGGCATTTGAAGCTGTCGTTGGAGCGGGTGATTGCGGGTGGGCAGCGCAATAGTTAGCGTGGGAAACGGGGGTGCTGGGTTGAGCGTATCGGTAGTGCTGGCGCATGGCTTGCTCGCGATGAACGCACTAATGCAACCCATAGGAGCACACGATGACGAACACACCATCGAACGACGACGATGATCGGGGCAACCCTTCGAAATCTACCGGGGCTTCAGGCGGCGGCTCATTCGGCAATCAGCGCGGCGCGCCGGCGACCGGCGGCTCGCCCGACAATGGCAAGCGAGGCGATGGCGATGTTCATCCGTCGCGTAATGATGTCGGGCCAGACGGGCGTAAAAGCGAGAGCCGGTCACAACGCGATACCGGGGACGATACTGAACGCAGGTAATGCAAGCCTTCGGTGAACGAAAGCGCCCTCGGCCTGAATGCAACCATTCGGACCCACCATGACTGAGCCTCGTCTGACATGCCTTGACCAGAATGAATGGGAAAACTGGTTGACGCAAAACGGCGACACGTCGACCGGAATATGGCTGCGCCTTGCCAAAAAGGGAGCCGGGCAGCCAACCTTGACTTACGAAGAGGCGCTGGAGAGCGCGCTTTGTCATGGCTGGATCGACGGTCAAAAACAGGCTGAAAGTGAAGAGTACTGGCTGCAACGCTTCACTCGACGATCGGCAAAAAGTATCTGGTCGAAGCTCAACAAAGAGCGGGCCGAAGCGCTGATCGCCGCAGGCAGAATGCTTCCTTCAGGCATGCGGGAAGTCGAGAAAGCCAAAGAGGATGGCCGCTGGGAAGCTGCGTATACGTCGGCCAGCAACTCAGTCGTACCGGACGACCTGCAGGCCGCACTCGCTGCGAATCCCAAGGCCAGCGCCTTCTTTGCGACGCTGAATGGACGAAACCGCTACGCCATCCTGTTTCGGATACAGAACGCCAAAAAACCTGCAACACGAATGCGAAAGATCGAGGAATTCATCGGCATGCTGAATCGCGGCGAAACCATTCATCCGTAGTCGCGAAGATCGGGACGCGGCGGACACCTGCCAATCAACGATCAACGCAGTTAAACGTTGCTGCGTTCGTCGTCGCCATACCCTTCGAGCATTTGCTGAAACACGTCTGCGTCGCCCATCTGGCCACCCTTGAGCATTAGCTCGACGCCGTCCAGTTCGGCACTGTCGGCATGCACGCGGCACACGGTCACGCCGGCCGGCAGCGGAGCAAGGTACGACAGGCCCCATGCGCCCAAGGTCCGCACAGCGATGCTCGAGGTGTCTCCTCCAGCAATCCCGACACGCTGCAATTTCACTGCGCCCAGCACCTGGCGCAGCAATGACGCACACGCGTGCGCGAGTTGTGGCAGCGCGCCGGGCGTTTCGTACGCGTTCGACCGGCGCCGCGCCGTGAAGGCCAACACATTGCTTCCATTGCGCAACGCATCGGCGATTGCCGCCACTTGCGCCATTAGATAGCCGTGTGCCGATTCGCCCGTCATCTGGAGCGGGTCCAGTTCAATGTGGCGATAGGAATGCGCGGCGCGGATCTGCACCTCGGTCAACGGCGACAGACTGCCGGCCAGCACGAATACCGGACCGCGTGCACGAGCCAGCCGCTCGCGCCGCGGCACTGCTTCACTGGCGGCCGATTGGCCGAGCGCGGACGCATATGCCTGCGCCACGCTGCTCGCGCCTACCGCAAGCAGCGGCGCGGCACTTCTCGCCTGATGCATCAGCAAGCGCCCAATCGCGTGAAGATGCGAATCGTCGAGCACGTCGAACAGCACGGCATCGGGCCGCAAAGCGAGCCGGCCTTGCAGTTCGCTCCGAAGCGCGGTGTCGCCTGCCGCGTAGCAGCGCCAGTCGATGAACTGCACGTTATCCACGCCCTGCCGCTGCAGATGCACGCGCAGGTCCGCCTCGTTCATCGGCGTAACGGGATGCCGGCTCATGGTCGGGTGACGATCGATCCGATAGATGGACGACTTGTCATCGTCAGCACCCGCCGCTGCAAACAGCTCACCAAACACGCAATAGCGCCGCAGATTGGGCTGTCCGCCAATCACTGCAACCAGCGGATTCGCGCAATAGTCGCGCAACGTGCGGATCGCCACGCCAATGCTGCCCGTTCGCGGCGCGCTATCGAAAGTCGAGCACACCTTGTAGTGCATCACGCGCACGCCGAGTTCGGCAAACGCCTCACCGACATTTGTGAGTTCGACCCGCTGCTCATCCGGCGACATCGTACGCGCGGCTCCCGCCACGCCAATCGCATCGAGCGGGCCGAGCTTTCGCAGACGCGCTGGGTCCGGTGGCGCTAACAGCAGCATCGTGCGCAAGCCGGCGCGTGCGAGATGCGCGAGCGTATCGGTCGCGCCGGTGAAATCGTCGCCGTAAAACGCGTATTGCGGGTCGCCGCCGGCCTCGCCGCTACGGCTGTGGTCGTCGTGTGAACTCACTTGCGGCCGCCGAAAAACTCGAGCGCGCGCCGCAGTTCCGGCATGCGCTCCGCGTAGACCGGCACGGGCGTGCGCGCCTCTACCGCGGCCCATGCCTGCCGCACACTCATCACACCGGCTGCGGGGCCATCGGGATGCGCGAGGATGCCGCCGCCCGACATGAACAACAGGTCGGTGGATCGCACTGCATCGAACGTCGCTTGCGCAGTGCCTGCCCACTGTCCCGAAGAAAACGCCGGCAATACCGTGTCGTCGCAGCCTGCGGCGAGCGGCGTCGCGCAGTCGCGTGCGGACTCGATGACTTCGTCGTCGCTTTGCGCGAATTTGCCCGCGAGGCCGTGTACATGCATATGATCGACGCCGGCCAGACGCCACAGCGTCTGATAAGCCTGAAACGATATGCCGAGCGACGGATCGCGCGACATCATGCCGTAGCCGTTGCGATGCGCGTGCAGCACCAACGGCGTGGCGCGACGCAGCGTCTGAATAGCGGAAAAGCCGCACCAGTTGATGCTTGCCATCACACACGTGCCGCCCTCGCGCTCCACCAGTTCCGCGTGACGACGCATCGCGTCGAGGTCGTCGGTGATATTGAAGGCGACCATGACCGGGCGGCCGCTGCGTTCGCGATAGCGGCGCACTTCCGACATGACGGCGCGCACGCGTTCGGCAAGCGGTGCATGCGCGGGGTTCGCGCTTACTTCGTCATCCTTGATAAAATCGACGCCTGCTTCGCACAGATCGCGCACCAGTGCAGCGGTTTCCTCCGCACTCAGACCCACGTTCGGTTTGATGATGGTGCCGATCAGCGGCCCGCCGGTTACCTGCGTCAGCGCACGCGTACCCTGCACGCCATGACGCGGAGTTTCAAAGTGCGCACGATAAGACGCCGGCAAACGCAGCGACAATAGGCGCATGCCAGTGACTTCGCCGAGGTCGTACAAATTGCCTGCGACGGTCGCGGCAAGAGTCGGCAAGTTGGCGCCAATATTGGCAAGCGGAAAAGACAGCGTAACGCGCGCGCGCCGCAACGGCCCTCGCGCGCCCTGTCGGGCAAGCCATGAGCTATGAAGACTCGGCTGCGCCGCGGGTTCCAGCTCGTCGATGCGCAGCACGCTCGCGCGGCTTCGCGCGCGCAGTGCGTCGGTTTCGTTGGCCACGCGTACGAACGTGCCACTCGACTGCTCGCCCGCCATGATCTCGGCGACGCGCGCGGGATCGAGCGGCGTCTCGATCAGATAATCGGCTTCGAGCGAATCGCGATCGCCGCCATGCGGCTGCTGTGCGTCGGTCATAGCGCGTTCAGATCAGGAAAGCGGCGCACCGGCTCGCGGCCGTCCCAATCGCGTGAGGCTGCGTAGATCATGTCGAAGAGCTTGCCCTTTGGACCCGCAATCTCCGAGAGCTCAATCACCGTTCCCGGATGATTCTCCGTGTCGAAGTAAACAAAGCGGCCATTGCGGCCGACTTCGCCGCTCATCGCAACCTTGAAGCCTTGCTGCTGCAAACGCGCGAGGTCGGCGTCGAACGAAGTGGTCCAGTAAGCGTTGTGCTGAAGCCCTGTATTGCCGGCGATGAGAAAATCGCGGTACATGGAGGGCGCGTCGTTTCGTGTCTGAATCAGTTCGACCTGAAGCGGTCCCGAGTTCGCCAGCGCAACGGAGTTATGGACTTCGTATGGTTGCCCGCGATAAGTGTAGTTTTCAATCGGCACACGTTCGTTGTAAAACCACGGTCCCACACCGAGCACGCGGCTCCAGTAATCCATCGCGGCTTCGATATCGCGCACCACGTACCCCGCTTGACGAATCTCGCCAAAGAAACGACTCATGAAAATCTCCCCACGCGGCAGATATTGATAGACGAGCGACTCCCTGGCGCGGCAAAAATGCAGCGCCCGAAGGTCAAACGGAAAGACAGCAGTTAGAGAAAGCCGGTTGAAATCCAGGGTATCGCGGCAACGACAATCAGCCCTACGATCAACGCCCCCATATAGCCGACGATAGGACGGATGCCCGCATCGGGACTGACCTTGCTGATCGCACACGCGGAGTAGTAGCCGACGCCGAACGGCGGCGAAAAGAGACCCACACCCATCGAGAGAATCACCACGATCGCGTAGTGAACTTCATGCACGCCCGCAAGCCGCGCGATTGGAAACAGCAACGGTCCGAACAGCACGATCGCCGGAATGCCTTCAAGCACGCTGCCGAGCATCACGAACACGACGATCGACACGGCCAGAAAACCGTATGCGCCGCCCGGCATTGCACCCATCCATTGCGCCAGGTCCTGCGAGAAACCCGATTGCGTGAGGGCCCATGCCATTGCCGTGGCGCAGCCGATAATGAACAGAATCGCACCCGACAAAGTGGCTGCATCGACAAGCATGCGGGGCAGCCGTCGCCACTCGAAACGGCGATAGATAAGGAGGCCGATCAGCATCGAGTAGGCGATGCCGATGGTCGACACTTCCGTAGCGGTCGCGATGCCCTCGACCACCGCGGCCCGGATCACGAACGGCAACGCCAGCGCGGGCAGCGACACAATAAAGAGCCGGCCTATCTGCCGCTTGCTGAAGCGCTGCGTGCCGCTCAAATCCTCCTTCCGATAGCGCCACCACACGACGACGCACAGAACGAGCGCGAGCACGGCGCCCGGCAACATCCCCGCAGTAAAGAGCGCGGAAATGGAAAGCCCGGTGACGGAGCCAATCGTAATCAGCACGATGCTCGGCGGAATGGTTTCGCTTTGCGCGCCGGTGGTGGCCAGCAAGGCGACGAGGTCGCCTTCGGACGCGCCGCGCTTTTTCATCTCGGGAAACAATACGGGCGCGATGGCCGCCATATCGGCCACTTTGGAACCGGAGATGCCGGACACGAGATACATCGCACCGATCAGCACAAACGACAGCCCGCCGCGCACATGACCGACAAGGCTCGCGAGGAACTGGATCATCGCGCGCGCCATGCCTGTCATTTCGATCAGCAACCCGAGAAAGACGAAGAGCGGCACGGCCAGCAGCACGAGATGCGACATGCCTTCGTCCATGCGCCCCACGACTACTTCCAGCGGAGTGTAGGTCGACAGGCCGAGATAGCCGAACGTGGCGAGTGCGAACGAAAAGCCGATTGGCACGCCGGAGAAGATGCCGATTGCAACCACGCCCACAAAGAAGATGACCAGATTCGCCTTGCCGAGCGTCTGGAACCACGGTCCTGCCCACATCGCCGCTGCGCCGAAAAGCGCCGCGATCACCAAAGCGATAAGGACGTCGCGCATGCGGCAAGTCTGTGCGAGCCGCATCACGCCGACGACCAGCATCAGCGCGGCGCCATCGGCAATGCAAACGCACGCCACGCATTGCTGATCTGCAAAGCAGGCGTGACGATGGCCGCTTCGCCGGATGCGTAGTTATAGGCGGGCGCAACGAGCAGCGCCAGCAATGCGACCGACGCCGCAACGGCAAGCGTGTCGACAAATGCGCGACGCTCCGCCGATAACCGGCTGACGAGCGCGGTCATACGCATGTGTTCGCCGCGTCGCAATGCGAGAACAGCGCCTAGCATCGCGAGCCAAAGGAACAGGATGCCGGCCAGTTCATCCGACCACACCAGAGGTTGATGCAACGCGTAGCGCGATACCACGCCCGCCAGCATTACCACGATTTCCACAGCAAGTAGCAGCGCCGCGCACACTTCGACGACCGAAATGAGGCCGCGGTCGAGCGCCTTCAGCCAGCGGCGCGGCGTGCTCACCGTCGGCAATGGCACAGCGGCCTGCGCCGCGTTCAATACGTGATTCGACATACTGCCATCTCCTCGCGGCCGTGCGCCGCGCGTCGTCCGATGCTTGCCCGCGCGGTGTTGCATCAGGCCAGTTTGCCGACCGATTGCTCGAGCAGGTCCCACGCCTCATTGCCGAACTTGCCTTTCCATTGCGCGTAGAAACCCGCTTGACGCAGCGCCGCGCGAAACGAATCAGGCGCGGGCCGGTTGATCGCAAGGCCCTTGCTTTGCAGATCGGCGACCGCCGCGTCGTTGAGCTTGCGCACATCGTCGCGCTGCTTCAGCGCGCACTGATTGAACGCGTCGCTCGCAATGCCTTGAAGGTCTTTCGGCAGACGCTGCCATGCGCGCGGATTCAGTACGAACCAGTAGCCGTCCCACATGTGATTCGTCAGTGAGCAGTACTTCTGCACTTCGTAGAGCTTTGCGACCTGCACGATAGGCAGCGGATTTTCCTGCGCATCGACAATATGTGTTTGCAACGACGAATACACTTCGCTGAATTGCAAACTGGTCGGTGCGGCGCCGAGCCCCTTGAACATGTCGATGCTGAGCGGGCTCACCGGCACACGAATCTTCAGTCCGCGCATGGTCTGCGCGCTCGTGATCGGTCCGTTGCTGGTGGTCGTCTGACGAAAGCCGTTGTCCCACATCTTTTCAAACGACTCCAGTCCGGCCTTCTGCATCGCCGCGCGCACATAAGCGCCGAGCTTGCCGTCCATCGCGGCCCACACCTGGTTGTAGTCGTTGAACGCAAAGCCAACGGCGTTGATCGCAACCGACGGCGCGAGCGTCGATACGACGAGTGCGGAGGGCGTGAACATTTCAATGCCGCCGCTGCGCACCTGCGCGAGCATGTCCGTATCGCCGCCGAGCTGGTTGTTCGGGAATATACGGATCTCCATGCGCCCCTTCGACGCCTCGCGGATCTGATTGGCCGCCTCCTGGGCCCGAACGTTCAATGGATGAGTCAGCGGCAGGTTATTGCCGTACTTGAACACGAACTCCGGGCCGGATGCAGCACGCACAATCGCCGGAAAGCCGAGCGCGCCGGCCATCGGCGCGGCGGCTGCGGCACGCAGCAATGCGCGTCTCGCGAGGTTGGTCATTTGAGTGTCTCCTTGCTTATAATTGATGTGACTGACGAATCCATCAAAAAACATCATCACCTGCTGGCAACGCGCCGACTTCCGATCGGCTGCGTTGAGTTGTCGTGTGATAGCTGCAAGACTAGGCGTGCGCGGCAATCGCTGTCAAACCGCGAACCTGATGGTTTTTGATGGACTTCCAATCTGCGAAGGACGGTTATGGCCGAGCCGGTTAACCTCATCACCGCCGCACGTGCCCGCATTCCGGACATCGCGCGCGCTGCGGGCGTCTCCACTGCCACGGTGGACCGTGTGCTCAACAGGCGCGAAGGCGTGCGCGCCGTCACCGCACGGCGTGTGCTGGAGGCGGCCGCGCAACTCGGCTATCTGCTCACACAGGAAGCGCCTGCTGCGGCCGCTTCCAGACCCATGCGCATCGCGTTTCTGCTGCCCGCCGGCACGAATCGCTATCTGCATATGCTGGGCGACTATATCGACTTCGCGCACGATCAATGGAATGCGCTCGACATGAAGTGCCGCGTGCACTACGTCGAAAGTTTCAACCCTAAAGAACTGGCCGACCGTCTGCTGCATTACGGACAACGCGCGGATGGCGTTGTATTCATGGCGCTCGAGCATCCTGTGGTGCGCGATGCAGTCAATGCGCTGGCCGACCAAGGCGTGCCCGCGATCACGCTCATTTCGGATCTGTCGAATGCGCGGCGTCTCGCTTACGTGGGCATCGACAATCGTTCGGCGGGACGCACCGCGGCACTGTTGCTCGGTCGTTTCATGGGTCCTCGGCCGAGCGGAAAGATCGCAATGCTAGCGGGCAGCCTCAACTATCGCGGACATGAAGAACGCGAGATCGGCTTTCTTCATCTGATCGAATCCACCTTTCCGCAAGTGCGCGTCATCGGACTCCGCGAAGGACAGGACGATAGCGAGCGCAACTATATGCAGACGCGCAGGCTGCTCGAGCAGCATCCGGACCTCGCCGGCATTTACAACAGTGGCGGCGGATCGGATGGCGTGGCGCGCGCAATCGTCGAAGCGCGCTCGGAACAGAAGATTCTTTTCGTCGGGCATGGGCTGACGCCGGACACGCGAGCCTTGCTAATCGACGGGACCATGGACGCATTGATCACGCAGACTCCGCAGGCCATGGTAGGAAACTGTTTGCGTATTTTCCGCAACGTGCGCGACAAGCGCGATGCAATGAGCGACGTGAAGCCCGTGCAGTTCAGCATCGTGCTGCGCGAGAATCTGCCCTGATAGGCGGCCCTCATCCATTCCCCCACCCCCAGTAGTGCCTCAACGCATATCGTCAAAATCCGATATATACTTCGTCCAGTAGCGATGCAGACGTAAGGCAACGCGACGCATCAACGCGCCGCGCGCCTGCTCATTGAAACCGCATGACGGTAGTTGACGAATGAAACGAACCCCCATCGCGCCGGACATCGACGCGATACACAAGGCGCTCGCCAATCCGGTGCGTCGCGAGATTCTTGGCTGGCTGCGCGAGCCGCATGCGCACTTCGCCGACCAGGAACTCCCGCTCGACCACGGCGTATGCGCAGGCAAGATCGACGCGCGCTGCGGGCTCTCGCAGTCCACCGTGTCGGCCCATCTCGCCGCGTTACAGCGCGCGGGACTGGTCACGTCGAAACGTGTGGGGCAATGGGTGTTCTTCAAACGCAACGAGGCCGTTATTCAGGCGTTTCTCGAGCATATGAACTCAAAGCTCTGAGTCGTCCGGCATCGCCGCTTTCCGTCACTTTCTTGTTGTCACGCAACTCTTTTCGGCAAGGCGTCCGCGCCTCCGCCAAAGGTGAATATTTATGCCGACTCTTTTCGATCCGCTGCAAATTGGCGACCTCACGCTGTCGAACCGCATCATCATGGCGCCGCTCACGCGTCAGCGCGCGGAGGAAATCCGCGTGCCGAACGCGCTAATGGCGAAGTACTACGCCGAGCGCGCAACGGCAGGGCTCATCATCAGCGAAGCCACTTCCGTCACGCCGCAGGGCGTGGGTTATGCCGACACGCCGGGCATCTGGTCGCAGGAACAGGTAGAAGGCTGGAAGCTCGTCACGCAGGCCGTGCACGCTGCCGGCGGCAAGATCTTCCTGCAACTGTGGCACGTGGGCCGCATTTCCGATCCGCTGTTCCTGAACGGCGAGTTGCCGGTTGCGCCGAGCGCGATTGCCGCGAAAGGCCACGTGAGCCTCGTGCGCCCCGAGCGTCCGTATGTGACGCCGCGCGCACTCGAACTCGATGAAATCGCGGGCATCGTTCAGGCCTTCCGCAAAGGCGCGGAAAACGCGAAAGCAGCGGGCTTCGACGGCGTTGAAGTGCACGGCGCGAACGGCTATCTGCTCGACCAGTTCCTGCAGGACAGCACCAATCAGCGTACCGACGCCTACGGCGGCCCGATCGAAAATCGCGCGCGTCTGCTGCTCGAAGTCACCGACGCCTGCATCGACGTGTGGGGCGCACAGCGCGTGGGCGTGCATCTCGCGCCGCGCCGCGACTCGCACGACATGGGCGATTCGAATGCCGCGGCAACCTTCGGCTATGTGGCCCGCGAACTCGGCAAGCGCAAGATCGCGTTCATCGCCGCACGCGAAGCGTTGGGCGAAGATCGCCTTGGCCCGCAGTTGAAGAAGGAATTCGGCGGCCCGTACATCGCGAACGAAAAGTTCACGAAGGAAACCGCGCAGCAAGTACTCGACGCAGGCGAAGCCGACGCGGTGGCCTGGGGCCAGTTGTTCATCGCGAATCCCGACCTCGTGCGCCGCTTTGCGACGAACGCGCCGTTGAACAAGCCGGACCCGGCTACGTATTACGCTCGTGGCGAGACGGGTTATGTGGATTATCCGGCGCTGGAGACTGTGGAATAAGCAGTGGAATAAGCAGTAAAGCAAGAAGATTCGCTGCTGCAAACATGTAGTGAAAAGCGGCGGGTGTCATCGGAGCATGTGCAAAACTCCGGCGACGCCCGCCGTTTTTTTTGCTCTGCGTCGCGCAAAGCGTGCACGTCAAAAACCGCATCAACCGAGATCGCGTCGCATGAAAACGCGCTTCGATTCATCAAGCCCTCGCGCAATGTGCGCATCGCGCCGCGCAATCAGCGCGTCATCAAGCTCGGCTTCTTCGATATCGCGGAAGCCGAGTCGCCGGTAATACGGCGCATTCCACGGCACGTCGCGATACGTCGACAAAACAAGCTGCATGAGCCCGCGCGAACGCGCCAGTTGCGCGATTTCTTCGATCAACGCCGCGCCGATGCGCCGCCCCGCATGCGAGGTCAATACATCCAGTTCCTGAATGTAGATGCGCGCCGGTTGCGGCTCGAACATCAGGAATCCGGCGCGCGTTCCATCGCTATCCACCGCGACGATAATCTCCTGCGCCGCAATCTTGCGCTCGACAACAGAGAGGCTCATCGGCGGCGCATCCGCGATGCCGGTCATGCCGACGCTCGCGAAGCGCGCGCCCGCTTCGAATTCGATCGCGCGAATGGTTTCTGCATCGTCCGCTTTTGCAAAACGGAAACTGACGCCGGCCGGTTGTTGCATGTGAATCGGAACAAAACCGGCGCGGTTAATCTCAGGCTCGTTACGCATATCCCGCTATATCCAGCCTTCGATTTTCAAGCCGCTCACGCGCTCCGCTTCTTCGCGCGAAACGGCGCGCACGGTCTGCCCGAAACTCCAGATATGTCCTTCCGGATCGCGCGCCGCATAAACACGGTCGCCATAAAACTGATCCGCCGGCTCGCGCGTGATGACAGCGCCCTCGGCCCGCGCGCGGGCGCAATGTTCGTCGATGCCTTCGCTTAGTTGCACGTGCACCGATTGCGTATTCTTCCCGCCGACCGATACAGGACTCACGGAGTCTTCCGACCATTCGCGGCTGATCATCACGTAGCTATCGCCGAAACGCATTTCCGAATGAGCGAGTTGCCCGGCGTCGTCGGTAATCACCATTTGCCGCTTGAAGCCGAAAGCCCGCTCGAGCCATTCGAGCGCGGCGAACGGGTCCTGGTAATAGACGGCCGCGCCCAATGACGGCCGATGCGTCGATTCACTCATGACAAGTCCCTTGCAAACCGGAGCCCGAGCGCGGCGCTCCTGCAATTTAACTGACACGACGACGCGTTATTGACTCCCGGAGGCCGCGGACGCCGCGCTGCCCGATTGGCCCGAAGCACCGGCCGCCGCCGTATCGCTCGCGCGTTTCGCGGCGTCGCTCTCACCGCTCGTTCCATTCGCGCCCGCCGAATTGCTCATCACACCGCTGCTGGCGGAACTCGTGGTGTCCTTGTTCGCGTCGTCCACCTTCTTGCAGCCGGACGCGCCCATTGCCAACGCGGCAATCGATACGGCCAGCAACGCGCCTTTCAGATTCGAATGCATGGTAGCACCGTTCGGTTCGCCGTCGCGCAAGGCACGGCTTGGGTTAGTCGATGTCAGCCACGCGCAGCATCGCTCATGCCCGCGCGTATGCGCGACAGGTCGCACGCGACCGCGGCAAGCGGCTTGCTGGGAAGCTAGTCTCGCCCGCAAATCTGGCGATGCCACTAAAAGGAGAACCGATCATGCTGCTCAGCGACGAAGAACTTGCGCGCCTCGAAGGCGTTGCGCCTTTTCTCGAGAGCGAGGCAAAGACGTCGCTCAACTTTGCGCCTGACTACGAAGTGACGGCTGAATTCGCGGCGCATCTGCAGCCGGGCCTGCGCATTCGCGCGGCTAATCAGGACTCAGGCGATGCCGACGCGCCGCCTTATCCGCTGAACCTGTTCGTCGGCTTGCCGCTCGACGAATTGCGCGAACTCATCGAAGCCAAAGACAGCGCACGCGATGCAATGATCGCGCGCTTCGGCGCGTCGTTCACGCCGCGTCTGTTGCGTGCAATCGAAACCGAGACGCCCGGCGCGATCAATCTCGATGCGGGCGTGCAGAACGAGGCGGGCACGCTGTCGGTGATGCTTGCGGAGCTTTCACAAACATGACGCAACGCGAACCGTTGCTGCTTGTAGTTCGTTCCGTCGCTTGCAGATTTGACAGCGGCCGCGGCCTTGCACGCCGCGGCCGCGCGAGGTCACTCGTTGCCCACGCCCTTCGAGACTTCCGCCGGACTGCCGTACTCCTGTTCCGGCAAACGTTCGAGCGCGTCGAGCACTTCGTCGTCGGCGCCGTTGCCTTTTGCGGTGTCCAGCAGACTCGCCTTGTCGGCGGGATACGAGGCGCCTTTCAGCGCCTTCTGGACATCGATGAATTTGCGAATCGGACCGCCGTTGGAACTGGTCGAATTGCTATTGGACGCCATATGCATCTCCTTGAGGTTCGTCATCGGGTGGCAGACGATGCAGCATCGCGCGTTCCTCGCGCGCGTTCACACGTCGCGTGGCAGCGTCGCATGCAAACGCACTCTTTCGCCGTGTCAGGAATGAATCTGGCTGCTGCCATCTATAGGGCCGCCGCGGTACGGGCGGCCCGGTTTCTTCTTCTCAAGCAAGCAAGCAAGCAAAGGATCTTGCCGTGAGCACTGCGGACCGCGAAGCCATTCTTGTCAACCAGCAAGCGATTCTGGCGCGATTCGGCGAGCTTGCGTTGCGTTCCGACGATCTCGACGAGATCCTCACCGAGGCCTGCCGGCTCGTGGCCGAAGCGCTGCAAACCGACATGGCGAAGGTGATGGAACTACAGAAGGACCGCGTCACGCTCGTCGTGCGCGCGGGAGTCGGCTGGCCGCCGGGCGTCGTCGGCGAGGCCAGGGCGCGCGCCGAGCGCGGTTCGTCCGAAGGCTATGCGCTGCAAACCGGCAAGCCCGCGATCTCGCCCGACATCGCCAATGAAAAGCGCTTCCGCTACTCGCAGTTCATCGTCGATGCGGGCGTGAAGGCGCTGATCAATGTCGTGATTCTTGGCGGAAAAGACCGGCCCGCGTATGGCGTGCTGCAGGTGGACAGCCGCAAGCCGCGCGACTTTAGCGACGTGGACACCGAGTTCCTGCGCTCCTACGCGAACCTGCTCGCCGCTGCGGTCGAACGGCTTCGCATCGCCGCCGAAACGCGCAAGCACGCGACCTCTCTGCGCGAAAGCGAAGAGCGTTACCGCATGCTGGCGACGCAGATTCCGCAACTGGTGTTCACCTGCACGAGCACGGGCGAGCGCACCTGGGACAGTCCGCAATGGACCGAATACAGCGGACTGCCGGAGAAGAACAGCCGCGGTCTCGGATGGCTCGATGCGATTCATCCCGAGGACCGCGACGCCACCATGGCGGCATGGACTTCGAGCGAGGCGCAGGGCGAATATGCGGTCGCGCATCGCATCCGTCGCGCGGACGGCGCGTACCGCTGGTTTCAGACGCACGCGAGGCCGGTGCGCCCCGAAGGACGCACGGTGACGTGGCTCGGCACATCGACGGATATCGAGGACCAGGCTCGCATACGCGAAGCGCTGGAACGCAGCGGCGAGGAACTCGAAAGACGCGTGTACGAGCGCACGGCCGAATTGCAGCAGGCACTCGACACGCTGCATGTGGAAGCGCGCGAACGTTCGCGTGCGGAAGAACGTCTGCGTCACAGCGAAAAGCTGAAGGCGATCGGCCAGCTCACAGGCGGCATCGCGCACGACTTCAACAACATGCTGCAAGCAATCATGAGTTGTCTCGGCCTGATTCGCGTGCGCATGCAACAAGGCCGCCCAAGCGACGTCGTCACGCTCGTCGAGCGCGCGGAAAAAGGCGCGGTGCGCGCCGCGACTCTCACGCACCGTCTGCTCGCGTTCGCTCGCCAGCAAACGCTCGAGCCGCGGCTCGTCAGCCTCGACGCGATCGCGCACGACATGGAGGACATGATTCGCCGCGTGGTCGGCGCGAGCATCAACGTCGAGCTGAAACTCGGCGACGGCGTGTGGCTCGTGCAATGCGATCCGAACCAGATGGAAAGCGCGCTCGGGAATCTGTGCGTGAATGCGCGCGACGCGATGCCGGACGGCGGCTGGCTCACCATCAGCACGAGCGAAGTGATCCTGAACGAAGCCGAGGTGGCCGACTTCGAGGACGCGCTGCCCGGACGCTACTGCTGCATCGCGGTATCCGACACGGGCACCGGCATGTCGCAAAAGATCATGGAGCACGCGTTCGAGCCGTTCTTCACGACGAAGCCTTCGGGCCAGGGCGTCGGTCTCGGCCTGAGCCAGATATACGGCTTCGTCAGACAGTCCGGCGGAATCGTGCAGATGCAAACTGCCGTCGGCAAAGGGACAACGGTGCGCCTGTACATGCCGGCCTCGGTGCAACGCGAGGATGTCGAAGAGCACAGCACTGGCCCCGGCAAAACCATCATGCTCGTCGAGGACGAAGAGATCGTCCGCGAAGTTACCGCCGAGCAATTGAGGGAACAGGGCTATCGCGTACTCGAGGCCGACAGCGGAGCCGCGGCGCTGCGGCTGCTGCATGCGGGCGCGCGTTTCGATCTGCTGATCAGCGACGTCGCCCTGCCCGGCGCGCTGAACGGCCGCCAGGTCGCCGAGTCGGTGAGGCAGCGTTATTCGCGGATGCCCGTGATACTCGTCACAGGCTATGCACCGGGCGATACACCGTCCGATATGGAAGTGATCAGAAAGCCCTTCTCTCCCGAAGTACTCGCCGCGCGCGTGCGCGCTAAACTGGAGCAATCGCAAGCCGGCGTCGACTAACCGACGCAGTCGCCCCGCGCGGCGATCGGCACTTAAATTTTTTTGTCTCGCAGATCGACACCCATGCCAGTTTATGACTACCAGTGCGCCGAATGCGGCAACTTCGAAACGGCGCGCCGCATTGCCGAGCGCGATGAACCCGCGCCCTGCCCGCAGTGCGGAAACGCTGCCGCGCGCGTGGTGATCGGCGCACCGTCGCTCGGCGGCGGCTCAGCCGATTCGAGCGACGACGCGGGCAGTTACGGCATGCGCCATCGCAGCGGATGCTCGTGCTGCTGAAGCATTTTTTCGTATTACCGGAAGCTGCTTGCGCGAACCCGGCACGAACTGTGCTGCGCGTTCGATAGAATCATTCCGGGAGAAATAACATGAGACCAGCAGAAGCGCGCTCCAGCTCGGACAGCATCAACACTATTCCGCCGACCTCGAGCCCCGCGTACGCATCGCGCAATCCGGTCACGCGCGCATTCGACGTGTTCGCCAGTTCAGTCACGCGGATCGCGGGTTCGCCCATCGCATTCGGCCTCGCGCTCATCACGATAGTCGTTTGGGCCGTCACGGGACCGGTCTTTCATTTTTCCGACGCGTGGCAACTGGTCATTAACACGGGCACGACGATCATCACGTTCCTGATGGTCTTTCTGATCCAGCAAAGCCAGAACAAGGACAGCGTCGCGATGCATCTCAAACTTAACGAATTGCTCGCGTCGCATCGGGCGGCGAACAACCAGTTGATCGGTATCGAAGACGCTTCCGAAGACGATCTGCGGCGGCTCGCGGCCGCGTACCTGCGGCTGGCAAGCCGCGTCGGCGCGCATGGCAGGGAGAGCGTCGACGTCGATGCGTGTGTGGAGAAAACCGCGGCGGAGAAGGCTCGGAACGAGGGGAACAACGAAGCGAAAAGCGAAGCAAAAACCGAAGCCAAGGAAAGCGAACGCGCCTGATCCCGCGCCTCACGCCTGCAATCTCATGCGCGGCCTCGCACGCCGCGCGCCCCGCTTCGCTTCACGCATTCACGGCTCCGGGTTCAGCAAATCCGCCGCGACCAGTTCCGCGCCCTTGCGCGCGGCAGCCTCGCGCGCTTCCAGCGCGGTCTCGAATGGACCGATCATCGGCGCGCCGTCGTAAGGGAAAATCACGCGGTCATCCGTCGTCCTCACGACTTTCAGGTCGCCGGTGAACGTGCCGGTCGCCGTACGTCGATACGTCGGGTAGATCCTGTAATCGCTCGCGGTGGTGGGCGCACCGTCGGGCGATGCGAAGTCCCGCAGCGAGCTATTGCGAAAGTGCAGCTTCCTTCTCACCATCTCAATCCCTGCAATTGCTATCGTCGACTGGTTAGGGGCCTTGTAAAAAATCACATGGCGATGGCGCATACGCGGACACGGCGCGCATCCAATGCGCGCCGCGCTCTGTCGTCACACGGGCTGCCGGCGTGTCAAAAGCGAACGCCGGCAAGCCTGCTACAGCGAATCAGGGCTGACGTTGTCCGCCCTGATGCTGCGGCGTCTTCTGCTGGTTCTGCTGTTGCTGGCCGCTCTGCTTGCCCGCATTCTTCGGATTACCAGGTTGTGTATTGGATTGCTTCGGATCGCTCATCTCTGCTCCTTGGTTTGCGAAAGTAGTGGCCGGAGGCACCGGCGTTCCGCACTGCATGCTTTACGCGACTATTCAGCGACTATTCAGGGCTTTCCTCCTCATACTCGGTACGCACGCCCTTAGGCAGCCACGGTTCCTTGCGGCGGCACCACAGTTCGTAAGTAGGTTCGTAAAGCCCGACGTTATCGAACGCGCCGAGCGGCACGTCCAGTTCATCGCTTCCCAGATATTCCATGAAGGCCACCGACCCGCAGGTCGGGCAAAAGTATCGGCGTCCTTCCGCCGAACTTTGCCAGGCCTGCACGGGACCGGTGAACTCGACAGCGTCGCGGGCGAACATCGCATAGGCGCCGAATGCGCTGCCGTGAACGCGGCGGCACGTCATGCAGTGACACAGCGATACGCGCCGCGGTTGAGCGGTGACGCGAAATCGCACCGCTCCGCATGCGCATCCGCCTGTCTGTTCAGCTTGTCCGCTTTGTGTGGGTTCACTGTCTTGCGTGCCCATGCTGTCGCCTCCGGTCCGAGGTTGCGGTGTCGTCGTGTCGAGCGCCATTCGCGCGCCATTCGGCGCGTTACTTGTCGCTTTTCTTCGGAATCTTCGCGCCCGATTTACGGGCCTGGTTCAGCGCAATGGCGACCGCCTGCTTACGCGGCTTGCCATGTTTCGTTTCGGTCTTGATGTTGTGCGAGACGGTTTCTTTGGATGTTCCTCTTTTCAGCGGCATGATCTTCTCCCGTCAGTTGACGCGTTGATCGGAACGCAGCGGGCCGGCTGGCCGGCCTCGGCTGCCATTACAGCTACGACTCAAACTACCATTCAAACGCAGCACGCCACGTGCCACATGGCGTGCTGCGCGAGGCCGGCGTCGACGGAGCGCGGGCTTGCCGCTTCGCGCGGCTCCATCGGCGGAAAGCAGGCGTTACTGCTCCGAGACGCCCTTCTTCGACGCCAGTTGCTGGGCGCGCTGGTAGTGCTCCTTGATGGTCGGCAGCGCCTTTTGCGCGGCCTGCTTGAGCTTCGCGTTCTGCCCGTCGGCAATTTCCTTTTCGAAAGCCGCAATCGTCTTCTTGTGGCCTTCAAGACCGAGCTTCTGGATATAAGCCTGATCGAATTCCTTGCCCTTGAGCGGCTTGAGCGCGTCGAGCACGCTCGTGTCGGAATTGTCCTTCGGCACTTCGACGCCGTGCGGTGCGGCCATCTTCAGTTGGACCGTCAACTTTGTGTGGTCGATCATCATGTGATGCGCGAACGACTTCACGTCCTTGTCGCTGGAGTTGCTGGTCGCGAGTTTTGAAGCGTCGATTTCCGTCGACGAAGACATCGAGGCGGCCTGAACGAAGTCTTTGTCCACCTGCGAGAGCGGATTCGCGGCGGTGGTGGAAGCGGCTTCCGTCTGCGCGTTAGCAGCGACCGGAACCAGGCTGAAACAACCGCACGCTAGTGCAATTACTGTCATCTTCTTCATGCGTTTCCTCACTTGTTCGAACGGGGTAGCCAGGGTGGCGCAATGTTCGTTGCGACACCGGTAGGCCAGCAACCCGCATGCCGCGGCGCGTCAAGCAGACGAATTTTTCGCGGCCTCGCACGCGAACGCCGGACCAAAGCATCGCACCGCTCGGGACCGTGCCTTGCTGATTGCACTTGCCTTCCAACCAACCGAGGGAGAACGCGATGGCAACCAAACCGAACGACCCGAACGAATCCAACGAGTCCACGCAAAACGATTCCGGCGAAGGAACATTTGAAACCGATGTGTCGGAAACCGGCGAAGACGGCACCACTGTCCGGCAAGCGGAAGTGAAGGAAAGTGACTTGTCGGAAGTGAAAAAAGACCAGTCGTAAAGCGTGTCACGATGGCCGCGTGCGCGCTTATCGCGGACGCGGCCGCAACCCAACCTGATGACAAGATTGCCTGTGAGAATCGCTCAAGTCGCACCTCTCTACGAAAGCGTTCCGCCTTTCGCCTACGGCGCCACCGAGCGCGTGGTGTCCTACCTGACTGAAGAACTCGTTCGACGAGGCCACGAACTCACGCTATTCGCCACGGCGGATTCGCGCACCGCCGCGCGGCTCGTGCCGATCTGCGAGCGGGGACTATGGCGCGATAGCGCCGTCTGGGACACGCTCACGCATCATGTGCGGCAGCTCGCGCGCGTCGCGGATCTCGCGCATGAATTCGACGTCGTGCATTTTCACGGCGATCCGCTGCACTTTCCGCTCGCGCGGTCGCTGCCATGCAAGTCGCTCACCACATTGCACGGGCAATTGCTGCCGGTGGATCACGGACCTCTGTTTCGCGAATTCGCGTCGGCGCCGCTCGTGTCGATCTCCGACGATCAGCGCAAGCCCGTGCCTTTCGCCAATTGGCAAGCGACCATCCATCACGGCCTGCCGCGCGACGAATTCGAATTCGAGCCGCGTGCGGGCTCATATCTGCTCTTTCTTGGCCGCATCATGCCCGGCAAGCGGCCCGATCTCGCCGTCGAAATTGCAAGGCGCGCGGAGCTGCCGTTGAAGATGGCCGGCAAGGTTCACCCCGGCGAGCGCGAGTACTTCACGGAGCAAATCGAACCGCTGCTCGAACGTTCGCGCGGCTTCACCGACTATCTCGGCGAAGTGGGCGGCACGTTGCGCAAGGAACTGATCGCGAATGCGCGCGCGCTGATCTTTCCGGTCGAATGGGCCGAGCCGTTCGGCATGGTGATGATCGAGGCGATGGCATGCGGCACGCCGGTCATTGCATTCGGACGCGGCGCGGTGCCCGAGGTGCTGGAGCACGGCGTCAGCGGCTTTATCGTCGATAACGTGGAAGAGGCCGTGCAGGCAGTCGCGCGCATCGGCGAGCTGGATCGCGCGCAATGCCGCCGCGCTTTCGACGCGCGCTTCACGGCCGCGCGCATGGCCGACGACTATCTGCGCGTGTACGAGCGCATCGTCGCGGGCACGCGCGCGGCCGTGCCGGCGTCGGACAGCGATGCCGACGCACAGCAGGTATGCGGTTAGCCGCGTCGCGGACGCAAACCGCGGCCCTAAAGCACGGGCCGCGGCATTGCCATTAGCCGACGTTCACCTCAATCCGCCGTGGCCGCGCTTCTTCGCGCCGCGGAATGACGAGCTTCAGCACGCCATCCTGCAGGTTCGCTTCGATCTTCGACGTGTCGAATTCCGGACTCAGCGTGAACGAGCGCGAGAAATGCGGCGCGCGGATTTCCGCGTGTTGCAGACGCAGGCCGGCGCGCGTCGGCACACTCGCTTCCGCCTCGATGTGCAGATTGCCGTCGTGCACACGCACTTCCAGCTTCTCTTTCGACACACCCGGCAGATCCGCCCACAGCGTCACGCCATGCGCGTTCTCGATCACGTCGACGGGCGGCGTAAGCGTCGTGCGCGGCTCGGCCGGTTCGCGCTCGCCGCGCGCGACGGGCTGCTGCTCCTTCTGAACTACATCGGTCGTATCGTTCATGATTCCCTCCATCATCGGTATCGGTGAGATCACTGAATGGCGATTGCGCGAGGCTTGGACGATTCGCGCTTGCCGACGCTAATCGACAGGCAGCCGTTCGTATAGCGGGCTTCCACCTTGTCGGGATCGGCCTGCTGCGGCAATTCGATCACGCGGCGAAATGACCCGGTGAAACGCTCCTGCGCGTATTGACGGGTCGACTCGTCCGCCTCCGGCGCGATGGATTTGCGCTCGCCGGCAATCGTCAGCAAGCCCTTGTCGATCGACACGTCGAGTTGCGACGGATCGATGCCCGGCGCGAACGCGACGATCTCAATGGAATCGTCGGTGGTGCCGATATTGATTTGCGGAAAAGCCGCGAGGCGGCTCGAGCGGATGCTCGAAGGAAAACCGCCGAACAGCGCCGACATCTGCTGCTGCAGACGGTCGAACTGGCTGAACAGGTCGGTCGCGAAGTAAAGGTCGCTCATGATCGTTTCCTCCTCGGTAGTACCGGGGCGAGGAGAGGACGGCACTGCACACTGCACTCCGCCTGCCCGCAGCCCCTGACAGACAAATCGAACACGCAGCGCATTGCAGAAACGGCGCGTCTGCATGATCGCAACTCACTGAACGACTTCTAAAATAAATCCACGCGCAACGATTTCAAGACCCCTCGCGCAAATTTCCGGGCTTGAAAAATAGCGGCGCAGCCGCATAGTTGTGCGAGATCAAAAAGTGTCGGAGAAAAGGCATGGAATTCGATTCAGACTGGCTCACTCTTGGTCGTCACCGCGTGTCCCTGCGCTCGCCAAGAGGATTTCCCACCGAGGGAATGCGAACCGCCGTCGACGTGATACGGATTGCGATAGAGAACAACATGAGCGCCCGCGCGCGCCTCGTCGATGTTGCGGTGCGAGAAGAGAAAACCTACGACGTCTCGGTCGGAACGACCTTCGCGGAAGACCGGTTATGCGCTCCGCAACTGGAAGCCGCGATTGCCACCGTGCTCGGCTTGCTGCCCTCGCAAGTGCGCATCTTCGTGACCGTCGTGACGCAAGAAGAAGTGGACCTGCACTTCGGCGTGTACGAGCGGATGCTGGCCGAAAAAATCAGCGGATTGCCGCCGATCCGGCGCGGCACAGAAGACGCTCTACGCGATATGCGCAGCCAGTCGCGCGTCGACGCGTCGCCGGTAGACAGAAGCCAGGTCCGGTGGCCGCTAGAGACCAGCCTTAAGATTTCCTTCAGCATCGCGCGATAAATTCAAACGATAGATTCAAAGCAACGTCTGTCACCACGCGATACCGGCGAGCCAGCCTCGCCGTACATCAATAAAAATAGTGAGAGAACCCATGCCGAAGGCAAAAACAGCCGGCGCCGCCGCGGCGAATGCACGTCTTGCGTACGTGCTCGAACTCGCGCGCGGGTCTTCGCATATCAGCAGCACATTGAGTCGCGAAAGCGAACGGCGCGCGATTGCGGAAACGCTGACCGAGTTCTGCCAACTGTACGGCGAAAAGGAAGCGGCCGTCTTCCAGAAGCTCCTCGCAGACGAACTGCGGCAACGCGGCAAACGCGACGCCGCCGCCGCGGTCGCTCAGTTCCGATTCGCGTGCAATACCTTTGGACGCTGACAGGCCGCGTGCGGTCCCGCTAGTCGTCGAAGCCGCGCAGCATCGCGCTCAATTCGTCGATGCTATACGGCTTGCGAAGCGCTCCCCAGCGAAACGGCAAGGTGTCGACCGCGGGCATCTCGTGGCCGGACGCAAAGATAACCCGTAGCGTGGGCCGCAATTGCGTGGCGCGTTGCGCCAACTCGAGCCCCGGCATGACAGGCATCGACAGATCGGTGATGAGCACGTCGAATGGTTGCGCTTCAAGCAGGCGCAACGCCTCCTGCGGCGAACCGGTGACAACCGGATCGTGGCCGACGAGCTTCAGCAATTCGCCGATTGCCTCGGACGTGTCGATGTCGTCGTCGACCAGCAGCAGGCGCAGACTCGTCTCGCCGCCGGCCGGCTGCTGCGTTTCGTGGCCGCGGCTGCTGCTATTGCTGTTGCTATTGCTGTTGCTATTGCTGTTCATGTGCGCATTGCTAACGCTGTTGGTATTGGTGTTGGTAGTGCGCACGAGCGGCGCAACGCCGAGTATCTGCCGGATCTTGTACGCCAGTTGTTCGCGGCTATACGGCTTGCTCAGCAACTCGACGCCGGGGTCGAGCCGCCCGCCGTGCACAATCGCGTTTTGCGTATAGCCCGATGTAAAAAGCACCTTCAGACGCGGCAACATCTGCACTGCCTGCGCGACCATCGCCGGACTGCGCAGCGGGCCGGGCATCACCACGTCGGTAAACAGCAGGTCGATATGCACGCCGCTGCGCACCACGGCGAGAGCCTGCTCGGCGTCGTTCGCCTTCAGGACGCTGTAGCCCAGACCGGAGAGCGTATCGACCACAGTAGATTGCACGTCCTTGTCGTCTTCCACGACGAGGATCGTCTCCGTTCCGCCGAGCAGCGTGACCGGCTGCGAAACCGGCGCCTCAACCGCTTCTTCCATCGAACGCGGCAGATAGATCTTGACCGTCGTGCCGTGTCCGACCTCGCTGTAAATCCGGATGTGACCGCCGCTCTGCTTCACGAAGCCGTAGGCCATGCTCAGACCCAGGCCCGTGCCCTCGCCTTCCGGCTTGGTCGTGAAGAATGGATCGAACGCGCGCTGCACGACTTCGGGCGGCATGCCCGTGCCGCTATCGGTCACGGCGAGCATCACGTACTGGCCTGCGGGCACGTCGGGAAAACCCGCGACGTAATGGTCGTCGAGCATCGCGTTCGACACTTCCATGGTCAGCTTGCCGCCCTCCTTCATCGCGTCGCGCGCATTGATCGCGAGATTGAGGATCACGTTCTCCATTTGATGCACGTCGACGAGCGTATTCCACAGGCCGCCCGCCACCACCGTTTCGATCTCGACGGTCTCGCCGAGCGCGCGGCGCAGCAGGTCGTCCATGCCGCGAATCGCGGAAGCGAGATTGATGACGATCGGCCGCAACGGCTGCTGACGCCCGAACGCGAGCAGTTGCGACGCGAGCTTCGCGCCGCGCTCCACGGCGTCGATCGCCTTGTCGAGACGCTCACGAGTCCAGCCGTCGCGCTTATGGCGGCTTTCCAGCAGTTCGAGGTTGCCGCGCAAAATCTGCATGACGTTGTTGAAGTCGTGCGCGACGCCGCCCGTCAGCTTGCCGATCGCTTCCATCTTCTGCGACTGCACGAGTGCGACGCGGGTCTCTTCGAGCAAACGCGTCGCTTCCATTCGCTCGGTGATGTCGCGCGTGATCTTCGCGAAGCCGACCAGCGTGCCGTTGTGGCGGATCGCGTCGATCACCACATGCGCCCAGAAACGCGAGCCGTTCTTGCGCACGCGCCAGCCTTCCGATTCGAAGCGGCCGTCGCGGGCGGCGGCTTCCAGGCCGCGCTGCGGCAGTCCGCGCGCGGCATCTTCCGGTGTATAGAAGCGCGAAAAATGCGAGCCGATGATCTCATTCGCCGCATAGCCCTTGATGCGGTGCGCGCCCGAATTCCAGTTCGTCACGCGGCCTTCCGGCGACAGCATGAAGATCGCGTAATCCGTCACGCCGTCGACGAGCAGCCGGAAACGCCGCTCGCTTTCGAGCACCGCGTCATGCACCGCTTTCTTGTCGGTCATATCGCGCACGATCTCGCCGAAGCCGAGCAGCGCGCCGTCGGACGAACGCAGCGCCGTGAGCACGACGCTCGCCCAGAACGCCTTGCCGTCCTTGCGTAGCCGCCAGCTTTCACCCTCGAAGCGGCCTTCGCGGCGCGCCGTGGCGAGCGCCGTTTGCGGCAGACCTTTGGCGCGCTGCTCGGCGCTATAGAAGATGTCGAGCGGCTGACCGAGCACTTCTTCTTCGCTATAGCCGTGAATGGCTTCTCCGCCCGGATTCCACGAGCGAATGCGGCCGTCTTCCGACAGGCCGATCACCGCATAGTCGCGCAAAGACTGAAGCCATATATTCGCCCAGTTCTGAACGATGTCATCCGGCTCGTATGCATGCGCCATCAAGCTGCTCCTGGACAATAGGCCGAGGACCTGGTCTGCGATTCAATGCGCCGGAGACGGCGCACCCCGTGTTCTTGTACTGGTTTTCTGTTCTTTCGCACATAAAGCAGCGGCAAGCCGGGGCTCTGCGGCCTCATGCGCATCGCAACATTTTATTAGCGAACGCCGGCGATATGAAGCGCTCTCGCCGCTCATTAAAGTAAGACGGGCGCGACTTCTGTAAGCGTTTGAAAGCGCCGCCGGCGCGGGCTCGCGCGAGGTACAGCGATTGCTAGCCAGTCGCAAACGTCCCCACCATCACGCCACCTCGCGCAAGCATGCACACAGGCCAAGCATCTCGACGCCGGCTGGACACCCCTGCTGGAAAGCGGCGGCATGCCTCGTGGCTGCTGCGGATCGCCGCGCTTTGCTGCTGCAGCGCAACGTCGAATGCACGGGCCACGCCCGCCCATGATGCGCTCAGCCCGGCAGGCGTGCAGGCGTCGCACATCTTCACGCTCTGGACGCTGACGCTCACGGTCTGCTCGCTCGTTTTCGCGGCCGTGCTGATCGCGCTGCTCGTCGCAATGGCGCGCGCGCCGCGCGTGAGCCGCGATGCGAACCCCGACCTGGGCCCGCTCGAGCGTCCGGAGAAACGCGTGCGCCGCGTGGTCGGCGCGGCGTCGATTGCGTCGGTCGTACTGCTGTTCGGTCTGCTCGTCGCCGACATCGCGACCGATCGCGCGCTGTCGCGATTGCCCGTCGCGGACGCCGTCCATCTGGAGATGACCGGGCACCAGTGGTGGTGGGAAGCGCGTTACGCGGACGACACGCGCGGCGGCGGATTCGCCGTTGCCAACGAATTGCACATTCCGGTGGGACGGCCGGTGGTGATCTCGCTGAAGGCCGACGACGTGATCCACACGTTCTGGGTGCCGAACCTGCACGGCAAGAAGGACATGATACCGGGCCGCGAATCGACGATCGAGTTCCGGGCGGACCGCGCCGGCACCTACCGCGGGCAATGCGCCGAATTCTGCGGCCTCGAACATGCGTTGATGGCGTTCACCGTGGTCGCCGAGCCGCCCGCCCAGTACGACGCGTGGCTCGCGCGTCAGCGGGCGCCCGCGCCGCAGCCGGCCAACGCATTGCAGGCACAGGGCGAGCGCCTCTTCACGACCGGCAACTGCGCGGGCTGCCACACCGTGCGCGGCACCTCCGCGCACGGCGTGCTCGGGCCCGACCTCACGCACGTCATGAGCCGCCCGATGCTCGGCGCCGGCACGTTCGAAAACACGCCTGCAAACCTGGCGTCGTGGATCAGGGCGCCCGGCAGCATGAAGCCCGGCACGACGATGCCGGCGAGCCAGTTATCCGCGCAGGACCTCGATGCGCTTGTAGCATGGATGAGAACCCTTCAATGAGCGAACGTCATTCCACTTCCGCGCGCCCGATCGAGCATCTGGTGGACGGCCCCGCTGCCGGACAGCAGATCACCGAGGCACTCGCGCGCACCTGGAGCGATCCGCCCGGCTGGCTCGGCCGGCTATCGGCGATCAATCACAAGACCGTGGCGCGGCGCTTTGTCATCACCACGTTCGTGTTCTTCCTGCTTGCCGGCCTGCTTGCGCTTGCGATGCGCCTGCAACTCGCACGGCCCGGCAATCGCCTCGTCGGCCCGGAGCTGTACAACCAGCTCTTCACGATTCACGGCACGACGATGATGTTTCTGTTCGCCGTGCCGGTCATGCAGGCCGTCGCCGGCTGGCTCGTACCGTTGATGATCGGCGCGCGCAGCGTCGCCTTTCCGCGGATGAACGCCTACGCGTACTGGGTCTTCCTGTTCGGCGGCGCGACGCTGTATGTAGCGTTTCTGCTCGGCGCCGGCCCCGACGCCGGCTGGTTCAGTTACGTGCCGCTCGCCGGACCCGACTATTCGACCGGCAAAGGCGTCGACATCTGGGCGCAGATGATCACTTTCACCGAACTTTCCGGCCTGCTCGAAGCGGTGGTGCTCATCACCACCATCTTCAAGATGCGCGCGCCGGGCATGTCGCTCAACCGCATGCCGCTTTTCGTGTGGGCCACGCTGATCACGCAATTCATGGTGCTGTTCGCGATGCCCGCCGTGATGCTCAGCAGTACCGCGCTGATTCTGGACCGTCTCGTCGGCACGCATTTCTACAACGCGGCGCGCGGCGGCGACGTATTGTTGTGGCAGCACCTGTTCTGGTTCTTCGGCCATCCCGAGGTGTACCTGATCTTTATTCCGCCGCTCGGCTTTCTATCGTCGATCATTCCGACGTTCGCGCGCCGCCCAATTTTCGGCTATCCGGCGATGGTGCTCGCGCTCATCACCACTGCATTTCTCGCGTTCGGGCTGTGGGTGCATCACATGTTCGCGACGAGCATTCCCGCGCTCGGCAAGAGCTTTTTTACCGCGGCGAGCCTGATGATCGCCATTCCCTCCGGCGTGCAGATCTTCTGCTGGATCGCGACGCTCTGGACAGGGCGCATCAATCTGAAGACTCCCCTGTGGTTCGCGCTCGGCTTCTTCTTCATTCTCGTACTCGGCGGAATGACGGGCGTGATGCTTGGCTCGGTATCGCTCGATCTGCAGGTGCACGACACGTACTTCGTCGTCGCGCATCTGCATTACGTGCTGCTTGGCGGCGCGGTGTTTCCGCTCTTCGGCGCGTTCTATTACTGGTTTCCGAAAGCGACCGGCCGAATGCTGAACGAGACGCTCGGACGCCTGCAATTCTGGCTCTTTTTTATCGGCTTTAACGTCACGTTCTTTCCGATGCACATCCTCGGTCTGCACGGCATGCCGCGGCGCGTGTGGACGTATCCGCATGCAATGGGCTGGGACGGCCTGAACATGACGGCGACGATCGGCGCGATAACGATCGCAGTGAGCGTACTGATTTTTATCGTCAATGTGCTCCGTAGCTATCGGCATGGTGCAATTGCGGGCGCCGATCCGTGGGGCGCGGGCACGCTCGAGTGGAGCACCGCGAGCCCGCCGCCGCCGCATAATTTCGACGCGTTGCCGGTGGTTCACGGACGCGATCCGCTGTGGGAACCAGGCGCGCAGCCGACGCATGTCAGCGGGCTCGCGGCCGAGTCGCGCGAAGTGCTGTCCACCACTGCACTCGATGCATTGCCCGACCTGCGCTTGCTGTTTCCGTCGCCGTCGATCTGGCCGTTTATCAGCGCGGTGGCGACCACGGTGCTGTTCATCGGCTCGATCTTTTCGCCGTGGGCCGTGGTGTGGGGCTCGGTGCCCGTGATCGTCGCGATGATCGGCTGGTTCTGGCCGAATCGTGGGCAAAACCGGCGCGCGCTTCAGTTGGAGCAACGGCCATGACGGAGTTGCGCAAAGTGCCCGGCAATGCGGCGTTGGACCAACAGGGCGCCGCGCCTGCGTTGATGCTGGACGTGCGTCATTTGCCGAGCTTCGGCTTCGGACATCGCAGCCTGATGTGGTGGGGCACCGTATGCCTGATGCTGATAGAAGGCACCGTGTTCGCCATCGCGGCAATGGCGTACTTCTATCTGCGCAGCCTCACCGCGCACTGGCCGCTCGACGCGGCGCCGCCCGCGCTGCTGTGGGGCAGCGTGAACACGGCGGTACTGTTGCTGAGCATGTGGCCGAATCAACTCGCGAAGCGCGCCGCCGACTGCGAGCAGCGCGGCCGCGCGCGGCTGTGGCTCGCGGTGTGTCTGCTGTTCGCCGTCGTGTTCCTCGTGATTCGCGGCTTCGAATTCGCGGCGCTCAACGTGAGCTGGTATGCGAACGCGTATGGCTCCGTCGTGTGGCTGCTGCTCGGTCTGCACACCACTCACCTGATTACCGACGCCGTCGACACCGCGGTCCTCGCCGTGCTGTTATTCACCGGACCATTCGAAGGAAAGCGTTTCGTCGATGTCAGCGAGAACGCGCTGTACTGGTACTTCGTCGTACTGAGCTGGTTGCCGATCTATGCGGTGATCTATCTTGCTCCCCGGTTGTGATGGAGGTTGCCATGCGAACCTGGCTCGCGCTCCTTGGTGCGCCCTCCGCGGTACTCGCCGCGCTGAGCGCCGACTATGCGCTCGTCACGCCCTCGTGCGCGTGGCGCACGCTCTTGCCCTTGGGCAGCGTGACCGGCAGTGCGCTGCTGTTCTCGATCGTCGCCACGCTGCTTGCGTGGCATCGCTGGCGCGAGGCCGGCATGGTTGCGCCGGCGAGCGCGCCGGCCCTGCCTGCGCGGCCCGCGATGATGGCTTGCGCGGCCACATGGGTCGGCATGCTTTCGACGCTCGCGCTCGTCGCAATGTGGATACCGCAATGGCTTATTTCTCCGTGCGTGCAATGAACAATCCGCTCCGTTGTCTGCTTGCCTGCGCCGCGCTCTGCGCTTCTGCCGAGGTAAAAGCGCATGTGCTGAGCGCTGCCGAACGCAGTGCGCCGCCTGTGCTGCGCTGGACGTTCGAGCCGTGGGTCGTCGCCTTGCTGATCGTGAGTCTTGCTTTGTATGTGGCCGGCTATCGGCGTCTGCGCGCGCGCAGCAAACGCGGCCGCGAGATTCGCGCGCGTCAGCTAGGCGCATTCGTGCTCGGATGGCTCATGCTCGTCGCCGCGCTCGATTCGCCACTCGATGCGTTGAGCGCCGCGCTCTTCTCCGCGCACATGGTTCAGCACGAATTGATGATGATCGTCGCCGCGCCGCTGCTCGTGCTCAGCAGGCCGCTCGCGGTATGGCTATGGGCCTTTCCTCCCGCCGCGCGTCACCGGATAGCGGCGGCGGTTCGCACGCCGGCGTTGCGCGGACTCTGGCGAACGCTGTGCGCGCCGGCCGTCGCGTGGATGCTGCATGCCGCCGCGTTGTGGGCCTGGCATATGCCGCGTCTGTTCGAAGCGGCGCTTGCGTCGTCCGCTATTCACACGCTTCAACATGCGAGTTTTCTGCTGAGCGCACTATTGTTCTGGTGGGTCGTTTTCGGCGAAGGCACGCGGCGCGATCAGAGCGGCTATGCGATGCTGTCGCTCTTCACGACGATGGTTCACACCGGCGCGCTCGGCGCATTGCTCACGCTCGCGCCGGGACTTTGGTATCCCGCGTATATCGAGCCCACGTCGGTGCTCGGTTTCGATCCGTTGCAGGATCAACAACTCGGCGGACTCGTGATGTGGGTGCCCGGCGGTCTCGCCTATCTGATCGCGGCGCTTGCGACCGGCGCGCGCTGGCTGATGCATCGCGCGCCCGCGACGCTGATGCCGAACGCGCTGCCCGCACACAGAGACAGCAATTCATGATGCGGCGCTTCAGCTATTGGGCGCTGGGCGCTGCCGCGATGCTGTGCGTGCTTGGCGTGCTGCATGTCTCGCCGCAACAGCGCGCATGCGCGCAGCAATCGCAAGCCGCGGATGCCGCGCTTGTCGCGCGCGGCGACTATCTCGCGAAAGCATCCGATTGCGCGGGATGCCATACCGCGGTCGGCGGACCAGCGTACGGCGGCGGCCTCGGATTGACCTCGCCCTTCGGCACGATCGTCAGCAGCAATATCTCGCCGGACAAGCGCTATGGGATCGGCGCATTCAGCTATGAAGACTTCGCGCGCTCCGTGCGAGAAGGCGTGTCGCCAGGCAATAAGCGCCTCTATCCCGCGATGCCGTATGCGTCGTTTTCCAAAATGTCCGACGACGACATGCGCGCGCTTTACGCGTATTTCATGCATGGCGTGAAGCCAGTCCCTGAACCCGCGCCGCCGACGAAAGTCCCGTTCCCCTTCAATCAGCGCTGGGTGCTGTACTTCTGGCAACAGCTTTTCGCTCCAAAAGAACCGTTTCGGCCGAAGCCGGGACGCGACGCGCAATGGAATCGCGGCGCGTTTCTCGTGCAAGGCCCTGGCCATTGCGGCGCATGTCACACGCCTCGCGGCCTGGGCTTCCAGGAACGCGGCTACGACGAAACGTCGTCTACTTATCTGAGTGGTGGAGTCAACGACAACTGGTTTGCGCCGAATCTCACTGGCGATCCCGGCTCGGGGCTCGGGCGCATCGGCGAAAAAGATCTCGCCGCGTTTCTGAAGACGGGCCACGGTGCGGGCCTCGCGGCATTCGGCTCGATGGTCGAGCAGGTCGAAGACAGCACGCAGTATCTGACGGACGACGACGCGCTCGCGATGGCGCACTATCTGAAATCGCTGCCCGCGCAAAAACCTTCCGGACGCTACGATCCGCATGCTCAGCCCGACTTGCCGACGCGCAACGGCAATCGCGTCGATGCGCCGCAATCGGTCGGCGCACGCGTCTATGTTTCGTTCTGCGCACAATGTCACGGCGCGGAAGGCGCCGGCGTGCCGAATGTGTTTCCGCGCCTCGCGGGCAATCCGTCGGTGATCACCGAAGACACGACCTCGCTGATCCGCTTGATGGTGGAAGGCGGCAACAGTCCCGCGACGATCGGCGGGCCGCCGCGCCAGGCCATGCCCGGCTTCGCTCAAACGCTCACGAACGCACAAATGGCAAGCGTGCTTTCATGGATTCGCAGTTCATGGGGCAACGACGCGCGGCCCGTCACCGCGAACGACATTCAATCGCTACGCGAAAAATTGCATAAGTAGCGCGGCGTGTGTCGTGCCGCGCGATGCCGTCGCGTTTGTGACGCGTCACGCGTCGCGCATCGTTTCCTTGCGCTGATTGTCGGGCGCCTGTCCGCCGAGGCGCTTTTCGTAGCAGCATGCGTCGGCCTTGCCCACATACGGTCCATACGGCGCAATGCGCTGGAAACCATGCTTTTCATAGAAGTCGATGGCGCGGCGATTGTTCAGGTGCGTGCCGAGCCACAGCGCCTGATAACCGAGTTGCGCCGCTTCTTTCTCGAGTCGCGCGAGGATTGCACTGCCCACGCCATCGGCGCCCGGACGCGCATACAGGCGCTTGATTTCGGCGATATGCTCGCCCAGCGGACGAAATGCGCCGCAGCCAAGCGGAGTCGCCGAATCGCTTCGCGCCACCAGAAAGCGCGAGCAATCGAGCGTCACGTCGCGAATGGAAAAGCGGTTCTGTCCGCTGTCGCCGGTGAACACGGCGAGCGTCGCACTCAGTTCGTCGAGCAGCGTCTGTGCGTCCATCGAGGCGGGGTCCTCGCGATTGATAACGATTGTGGGAAACATCATGGGCGTCGCCTCCTTTACCGTCGCGTGTGGTTGCGCCCAACAGAAACAGCAATCGCTGTACCGATCTGCGAAGCGACGCGCCGATGCTTCCGCGGCCTCGGCAAAAAAAATGGCCCGCCAACTGGCGGGCCGAACCGAACAAACAACCATGGCGTCCCGGTGAAGGGACCATCGTGTGGAGCAATCCGCGTGCCGCTTCGAGTACCTGCACGCGCAACGGGTATCGCACTTGCTTGCAGAGAAGTGATCGGTCCATGCCCTGAATGAGAGAGGACAAAAATGAATATTCCCCGCAGCGTGGTTGGATTTCTGTCGTCGCGCGGTCTCGTGATCGCGACCGCCGAATCGTGTACCGGCGGTCTGATTGCATCGCTGATCGCAGACGTGCCGGGCAGCGGCGCGTGCCTCGACATGGGATTCGTCGTCTATTCGCCATCGGGCAAATGCGGTGTGCTCAACGTGCAGGCGCAGACGATCGAAGAGCACGGCCTGACCAGCGAGGAAGTCGCCCGCGAGATGGCCACCGGCGTGCTTGCGCTCGAAGCGTGCTCGGCGCATATTGCCGTTGCCAATACGGGAATTGCAGGGCCGCCGCCGAAAGGCACGGATCTCGCGCCGGGCACGCAATGCTTCGCGTGGCGCTACAAGCGCCGCGACGGCGAATACATGTTCAGCGAGACTCGCGTGTTCGACGGCGACCGTACGACCATCAGGCAGAACGCCGCGCTTTATGCACTGTCGCGGATCGAGCATTATTTCAATCAGTTGCCGAACGCGAGGCGCCGCGGACCATGACGCGATCATTTTTCAATCTCTACAGTCACGATTTCGCGCGTGTCGCGGTCGCGGTTCCTGTGTGCCGCGTCGCCGACCCGCAATTCAACGCCCAGGAAACGCTGCGGCTCGCGCGGGAAGCCGCGCAAAAGTGTGCGTTGCTCGTGGTGTTTCCCGAGTTGGGCATCTCCGCTTATACATGCGACGACCTCTTCCATCAGCGCGCGTTGCTCGATGCATGCGAAGCGGCAATCGGCGACATCGTTGCGGCGTCCACGAACATTCCCGCGGTACTCGTGATCGGCGCACCGCTGAAGATCGAGCATAAGCTCTTTAATTGCGCACTGGTCATTTCAAACGGCAAGCTATGCGGCGTCGTGCCGAAGAGTTATTTGCCGAACTATGGCGAGTTTTACGAGGCAAGGCAGTTCAGCGCAGCGGAGAATGCATCGTCCACCGAAGTAATGTTGTGCGGACAGCAGGCGCCGTTTAGCGCATCGCTGCTATTCGACGTTCCCGGCGCGCCGCTCTTTCGCTTTCACATTGAAATATGCGAGGACGTATGGGTTCCCGTGCCGCCTTCGTCGTTCGCCGCGCTGGCGGGCGCGACCGTGCTCGTGAACCTGTCTGCGTCGAACATCGTGATCGGCAAGTCGGGCTATCGTCATCAACTGGTTGGGCAGCAATCCGCGCGATGCCTGTCCGCGTATCTGTATTCGTCGGCGGGGCGCGGCGAATCCACCACCGACCTTGCATGGGACGGCCAGGCGCTGATCTACGAAAACGGCGAACTGCTGGCGGAATCCGAGCGTTTTCTCGATACGTCGCACATCATTTTCGGCGACGTCGATCTCGAACGGCTGTCGCGCGAACGAATGCGGCAGACGACGTTCGGCCAATCGACGCGCCGCCATGCAGACGAAGTCCGCAAATTCCAGGTGGTCAGCGTGCCGGCTTCGCTGCCGGACGCAGAGCATCTTCCGCTCATGCGCGCGATCAACCGCTTCCCTTATGTGCCGTCCAATCCCGCGACGCGCGACGAACGCTGCGCCGAGGTGTACAACATACAGGTGCAGGGACTGCTTCAGCGGCTCGGCGCGGCCAACATTTCGAAAGTCGTGATCGGCGTTTCGGGCGGGCTCGATTCGACTCAGGCACTGCTCGTCTGCGCGAAAGCGATGGACAGGTTGAAACTGCCGCGTTCGCATATCCTCGGCTATACGATGCCGGGCTTTGCGACCAGCAGCCGCACGCTCCAGCAGGCGAAAGATCTGATGCAGGCCGTGGGCTGCTCGATGCAGGAAATCGACATACGTCCAAGCTGCATGCAAATGCTGAAGGACCTGAATCATCCATTCGCGACCGGCGAAGAACAGTACGACGTCACATTCGAAAACGTTCAGGCCGGCGAGCGCACCAGCCATCTTTTCAGGCTCGCCAATTTTCATCACGCCATCGTGATTGGCACCGGCGATCTCAGCGAACTGGCGCTCGGATGGTGCACGTATGGCGTCGGCGATCACATGTCGCACTACAGCGTGAATGCGAGCGTGCCGAAGACGCTCATCACACATCTTGTCCGTTGGGTCGCGGAATCGGGTCAGGTAGGCGACGCGGGTTCGCGCGTGCTCGAACAGATTCTCGCGACCGAGATCAGCCCGGAACTGGTGCCCGGAAAAGTCGAGAAGGTGATCGATCAGAAAACCGAAAGCACTATCGGTCCATATGAATTGCAGGACTTCAACCTGTACTATCTGTTGCGTTTCGGCTTTGCTCCGTCGAAAGTGGCGTTTCTCTCGCAAAGCGCGTGGGCCGACCGGGAGCATGGCGTCTGGCCTGCGGGCCGGAATGTCGCGCGCAATCAGTACACGCTGGCCGACATTAAACGCAATCTGGCCATTTTCGCCGAGCGCTTTTTTCACACGAGTCAGTTCAAGCGCTCGTGCATTCCCAATGCACCCAAAGTCGGCTCCGGCGGTTCACTGTCGCCACGCGGCGATTGGCGCGCGCCGAGCGATAGCGAGGCAACCGTCTGGCTGCGGGACATAGAAACAATTCCGGACTAACCTGGCTAACACGGGGTTGCAGGTACGGAGAATGCGGTATGTCGCGCATCCGCGAGCGCCCGCATGCCGATGTTGCGCATGCCGACAATCCCCAATACCGACGCCTGGCGCCGCGTCATTCTGGAGAACTGCCATGCCCGATAGCAATTCCTCGATGTCGCCCACCATCACCTCAATGATCCGGCTGGATCATATGCATGTACTCACCGCGTTCCATCGCTATCATCCGGACACCGCGTGGTGGCGCAAGCGCGCAATTGTGAATTCAGTGTGTGCCGCGCTTGAAATTCACGCGCAGTTGGAAGAAGAGATCTTTTACCCGGCGCTGGGCGGCGTACTCAGCGAAGATCAGACGCTCGAAAAGAGCCGCCCGGAACACGACGAAATGCGCGCGACGATTGCGAAGCTGCGCGCGACCGGTCCCGAGGACGCAGCCTACGACGGTCTCTTTCAGCAACTGATGCGCGAAGTCATGCACCATGTGGCCGATGAGGAAACTGTACTGCTGCCCACCGCCGAACGCGCGTTGAAGGACGAGCTGCGTTCGCTTGGCGCGAAGATGACGCGCCGCAGACTCCAGCTTCTCGGCGAACGTCCGCGCGAAATCGCGGTGAATACGGCGGGCACGTTCCCGGTCGCCACTTTCTTGCTTGGCTCGTTGCTCGTGATCGGCGCGACGCATTGCCTGCCGAAATCGCGCAGAACTCGGTACGCCGATTAAGCGCCAATTAAGCGCTGATTACGCACTTACGATCAGCCGGGCTGTAGGAAGCCCGGCTGATTTGTCACGCCGAAGCCTGCGCGCCCGGTTTATCCACAATCCTCACCGGAATAGACTTCGCCCCTGGCACCTTGCTCTCTTCCGCGTAATGCCACAGCGGCAATAGCGGATTGCACTCGGGGTAATAGCCGGCGATACAGCCGCGCGGAATGTCGTACGCCTTCACGGCAAAACCGCTTACGCGCCGGTCGAAGCCGTCGTCGGCGATGGTCTGCAAGCCGATCTTGTCGCCTTCGGAAAGACCGCTCGCCGCCATATCGTCCGGATTCATCAGCACAACCATGCGGCTGCCTTGCACGCCGCGAAAGCGGTCGTCGAGACCGTAGATCGTCGTATTGAACTGGCTGTCGGAGCGCAGCGTCATGAGCCGCAGCGCGTCCGGTTCACGCTCGGGCATGTCGGGGTCTTCGCCCAGCGCCTTGGGCACGAGGAACTCCGCCTTGCCGCTCTTCGTTTTCCATTGCCGCTGGCTGGCCGGCAAAGGTTTGTGAAATCCGCCGGGCGTCCACATGCGCTGATTGAAATCGTGGAAAATCTCCGGGTACGTCTTCGCTATTTCGTCGCGCACCACCGAGTAATCGTCTCGCCACGCATCCCAATCGACGTTGAAACGCGTGCCCAGCGTCGCTTTTGCGATGCCGGCGACAATGTACGGCTCCGAGCGAATGTTCTCACTTGCTGGCTCGGCCACGCCATGCGAGCCATGCATGCAGGCGGTGCTGTCTTCCATCGAAACAGCTTGCTCGCCGCTCGCCTGCCGGTCGATTTCAATGCGGCTCAGGCACGGCAGAATGTACGAAATCTCGCCGTGCACGAGATGGCTGCGGTTGAGCTTCGTCGCAACGTTCACGTTCAGACGCAAACCGCGCCATGCGGGTTCAATGCGCAAACGGTCGGGTACTGAACGCACGAGATTGCCGCCGAGATTGAACACGCCTTTAACCTCGCCTTTAAGCATTGCCTCGAATGCCTCGACGGTATTCAGGCCTTTTTTGCGCGGCGGTTCGAACGAGAACTGACTGGCCAGTTTGTCGAGCGGCGCGAGTTCCGGTTTCTCCGTGATGCCGACGGTGCGCTGCCCCTGCACGTTCGAATGCCCACGCACCGGAGAAGGCCCGGCTCCCGGCTTGCCGATATTGCCGCGCAGAAAGAGCAGGTTGCATACCATGCGCACGTTCTGCACACCGAGTCGGTGCTGCGTGAGTCCCATGCCGTAATGAATCATCACGGCGTTGGCTTTCATGTATTCGTTTGCCGCAGCTTCTATCGCCTCGCGCGGCAAGCCGCTCACTTTCTCGATGTCCGCCCACGACGCCTCGCGCGCATAGTTCGCGAATGCTTCATAGCCGGTTGTGTGCTCGCGAATGAAGTCGACGTCGATGACGCGCGGCCGCGCCTGTTCGATGGCGAGATCGTCGGCGGCAATGACCGCCTTGCAGATGCCGAGAATCGCCGCAGTATCGCCGCCCGTCTTGAGCTGATGATATTGCGTGCTGATCTGCGTATTGTCGGGCGTCAGCATCTGCACCGGCGATTGCGGATTGGCAAAGCGCACGAGGCCCGGCTCACGAAGCGGATTGAACGTGATGATAGGTACGCCGCGTTTGCGCGCATCCTGTAACTGGTGAAGCATGCGCGGACTATTGGTGCCGACATTCTGGCCGAAGAAGAACATCAGATCGGTCTTCTCGAAGTCCTCGAGCGTAATCGTGCCGACGCCTACGCCGATCGCTTCCTTCAAGCCGACGCTGGTGCTCTCGTGACACATGTTCGAGCTGTCCGGCAGATTGTTGGTCCCATACATGCGCGCGAAAAGCTGGTACATGTATGAGGTTTCGAGCGATGCGCGGCCCGACGCGTAAAAGACCACGCTGTCCGGATCGAGCTGATTCAACTCGCGGCCAATTTCGTCGAATGCCTGTTGCCATTCGACCTGCACGTACTTGTCGGTGGCCGGATCGTAGCGCAACGGCGCGGTGAGGCGCCCTGCTTCTTCCAGATCATGATCGTGCCATGACAACAGTTCAGTTACGGTGTGAAGCTGAAAGAACTCGGGCGTCATCCGCTTCGATGTGAGGTCCCACGCCGTCGCCTTCGCACCGCTTTCGCAAAACTCGAACACGTGCGGGTCGGCCGGTTTCGCCCACGAACAGCTTACGCACATGAAGCCGTCCGGTTTGTTCTGCTTGCGCAGCGCTGCGCTGTCTTTGACGCTCACATGCTCCTGCGCCAGGATGGTCGTGACCGCTTTCAACGACCCCCAGCCGCCGGATGCATACGGGTAGTCTCGTGTGGTATCGCTCTCTTTCATCATCGTCTCCGCGCGATCGTCAATGTACAGGCGGTGAGCAAAGCATGTACCCGTGCCGCGCAATGAGCACTGCTGCTGACAATAGGGTTACAAGGCGGGTTACAAGGCGGGTTACAAGGCGGGTTACACGGCGCGTTACAAGGCTCTGCCGCGTGCCCGTTCGCACTGCCGCATCCATTCAAGCAATCGGGTCACGTATTTGCTACCCTGCATGAGCGCTTGCCGGGCGATTGCCCGTTCGTCGATGTCCGCTCACGTCCCTTACTCGAGGTTCCGCGATGCCACCCTCGGTTGACGCTCTCTTTCTCGCCCGCGCGCAATTCGGCTTCACCATCGCCTTTCACATCATTTTCCCGGCGATGTCGATTGGGCTCGCCAGCTACCTCGCGGTTCTCGAAGGTGCGTGGCTCGTCACCGGCAAGCCGGTCTATCTGGCGGTATTCCGCTACTGGCTGACGATTTTCGCCGTGGTGTTCGGCGTGGGTGTGGTGTCGGGCCTCGTCATGTCGTATGAGTTCGGCACCAATTGGGCAGGCTTTGCGTATCGTGCCGGCCCCATAGTGGGCCCGCTGATGGGCTACGAAGTACTCACCGCATTCTTTCTCGAATCGGGCTTTCTCGGCGTGATGCTGTTCGGCATGAAGCGCGTCGGACCCAGACTGCATTTTCTCGCCACGGCGCTCGTGGCGATCGGCACGTTGATGAGCGCGTTCTGGATTCTGGCCGTCAATTCATGGATGCAAACGCCGCAGGGCTTCACGATGGTGGACGGCCGCTTTTTTCCCGCGGATTGGCTCAGCATCATCTTTAATCCGTCGTTCCCCTATCGGCTCGTGCATATGGTGCTTGCCGCGTATTTGAGCGTGGCATTCATCGTGGGCGCGGTGGGTGCGTGGCACCTGCTGCGCGATTCGAGCAACGAGCCGGCGCGCCTGATGGCTTCGATGGCGTTGTGGATGGCGTGCATCGTCGCGCCGATCCAGATCGTCGCTGGCGACCAGCACGGCGTCAATACGCTCAAGCATCAACCCGCGAAGATCGCCGCACTCGAAGGCGACTGGGAGTCGAAACCGGGCCAGCCGCTCATATTGTTCGGCATGCCAAACATGAAGACGGAAACAACCGATTACGCCGTCGAGATTCCGCACCTCGGCGCACTGATTCTCACGCATACATGGAACGGCTCGATTAAAGGTTTGAAGGAGTTTGCGCCGGCCGACCGTCCGTTTTCACCTCTTATTTTCTGGACTTTTCGCATCATGGTCGGACTCGGCGTGCTGATGGCGCTGACCGGCTTTGCGAGTCTCGCATTGCGGGCGCGGCATTCGCTTTATCGCGCGCGCTGGCTGCACCGGCTCATGGTCGCGATGGGACCTTCCGGCCTGATCGCGCTGTTGTGCGGCTGGACCGTGACCGAAGTCGGCCGTCAGCCTTACACCGTGTATGGCCACTTGCGTACCGTCGACAGCGTATCGCCCATCGCCGCGCCCGGCGTTGCAACATCGCTCGCGGCTTTCGGCGTGGTCTATCTGATCGTATTCGGCGCGGCAATGGTGTTCCTGTTGCGGCTCATGGCGAGGCCGCCGTCGCTCGCCACCGAAGGGCCCGCGAAGGACAAGCCGCATCGCAGCGCGGGCATCACGCCGGGCCCCGCGCAACGGCAACCAGCATCGGCCTCTAGCGATAACGCTCTTTCACAGGACCCACGCCATGACAGCCGCCACGATTGATCTGCCGCTCATATGGGCCGCGATTCTCGCGTTTGCCGTGCTTGCGTACGTGCTGCTCGACGGCTTCGATCTGGGCGTGGGCATTCTGTTTGCCGTTGAGCGCAATCGGGACGATCGCGACCTGATGGTCAATTCCATTGCGCCGGTATGGGACGGCAACGAGACATGGCTCGTGCTCGGCGGCGGCGGACTCTTTGCTGTTTTTCCGCTCGCCTATTCGATCATTCTGCCCGCGCTCTATCCGCCGATCATCGCAATGCTGCTCGCACTCGTCTTTCGCGGCGTGGCTTTCGAATTCCGTTTTCGCGCGACAGGCCCGGGGCGCATGTGGTGGGACGTCGCTTTCTTTTCCGGCTCCGTCATGGCTGCTTTATGCCAGGGCCTCGTGCTCGGCGGATTGCTTCAGGGCATCCACGTCGAAGGCGTTTCGTATTCCGGCGGCTGGTGGGACTGGCTCACGGGCTTCACCGTGTTGTGCGGACTCGCGGTGATCGTCGGCTATGCGTTGCTGGGTTCTTGCTGGCTCATTTGGCGCACCGAAGGTCCACTGCATGAACGCTGCCGGCGCTACGCGCGCAGCATGGCCGTGGCAGTACTCGCGCTAATCGTGGTGGTCACGCTATGGACGCCGATGCTGCAAGGCTCGCTCGCCGAACGCTGGTTCCGCTGGCCCGCGATTGCATTCACGGCGCCAGTGCCGATCTTGCTGGTTCTTCTCGCGGCCGGCTTCTGGCGCAGTCTGTCGGCGCGCAGGCATGTACTGCCCTTGCTGTTTGCCTATGGCATTTTCATTCTTTGCTATGCGGGACTTCTCATCAGCCTCTATCCCAATCTTGTGCCGCCCGCCATTTCTTTCCGCGATGCCGCTGCGCCGCACTCGAGCCTGCTATTTCTTCTGGTAGGCGCTGCGATTACCGTACCGTTGATTCTCGGCTATACCGTCTACGCGTATTCCGTCTTCAAAGGCAAAATGCGCCCCGGCGAGGGATACCACTGACATGTGGCGACGATTCGCATGGTTCGTCGGTTTATGGATGCTGGGCGTGGCCACGGTAGGCCTAATAGCAGGCGTATTGAAAGTTATATTACGCGCGGCTGCGCATTAACTCTTTTGTGGAACGGGTTCTTCAATTGTGCCCGGTGAAATGTTTGCTCGCCCACGCGTAACGTTTTCAAATTTTTGTCGATAGTCGCGCGCTGCGAATGCGTACTGCGTGCTGCGTATTGCGCCGGCGAATACGAGGGAGTTCTTCCTCGTATTCGCCGGCGCTCTGGTCTTCAATGCAAACCCTTGATTACGGCAGCGTGTACGCGATCACATAGTCGCCCTGCTTCGTGCCGAGCGAGCCGTGGCCGCCCGCGGTGACGAGTACATACTGCTTGCCATTGCTGTCCGCGTAGGTCATCGGCGTGGCCTGGCCGCCTGCGGGCAAGCGCGCCTCCCACAAGCGCTCGCCGTTACGCACGTCATAGGCGCGCAAATAGTAGTCGAGCGTACCGGAGAGGAATGCGACGCCGCCGGCGGTCGTCACCATGCCGCCGAGACTCGGCACGCCGAGCGGCATCGGAATCGGCAAAGGCGCGCTATCGCGGATCGTACCGTTCTTGTGCTCCCACACAATGTTGTTGGTTCGCAGATCGACGCCCGCGACATAACCCCACGGCGGCGCCTGGCACGGAATGCCGAGCGGCGAAAGAAATGCGTTGATCTCGAATCCATACGGCGTGCCGCGAGCGAGCTTGATGCCGCTCGTTTCGCTGCCCTTCTTCTCGCCGTTGTCCGACGGAATCTGCGAACGCGGTATCAGCTTCGAAGTAAAGGCCATATAACTCGGATTCGCGATGAGTATTTGCCGCACCGGGTCCACCGCGACACCGCCCCAATCGAATACACCGAAATTGCCCGGAAATACGAGCGATCCCTGCTCCGAAGGCGGCGTGAACATGCCGTCGTAACGCAGCGATTTGAATTTGACGCGGCACCACAACTGATCGAAAGGATTAGTGCCCCACATGTCGCGTTCGCGCACTTTCGGCGGCTTGAAGTTAAGTGCGGAGAACGGCTGCGTCGGCGATGTGTGGTCGCCCGACGCGGCGCCTTGCGGCACGGGTTCTTCTGTAATAGGCACGATAGGCTTGCCGGTCTCGCGGTTCAGCACATAAATGCTGCCCTGTTTCGTCGATGCAATTAGCGCAGGCTGCACGCCGCCTGCCGTCTGCAAATCGATTAGCGAAGGTTGGCCGCCGACGTCCATATCCCACAGATCGTGGTGCGTGAATTGATAATTCCAGCGCATCTTGCCGGTTGCGAGGTCGAGTGCAACCACGCCTGCTGCCACTTTCTCGGAAGCCGGCGTGCGCAATCCGCCCCATTGGTCCGGCGTCTGATTGCCGAGCGGCAGATAGACCATGCCAAGCTTTTCGTCGACGCTGAACACCGACCACATATTCGGCGAATTGCGAACATATGTCTGGTTGGGGCCAACGGGCTGCGTCGCGTCCGGATTGCCGGCGTCCCAGTTCCACACGAGATGGCCGTCATGCACATCGAATGCACGCGTGACGCCGGAGGGTTCGTTGGTCGATTCGTTATCGGTGACGTGACCGCTGATAATCACGAGATCGCGCGTGACCGCCGGCGGCGATGTCGAGTAATAACCGCCCGGTGTGAACGGGCCGATGTTCGTGCGCAGGTCGATCTGACCGTTATTGCCGAAGTGCGTGCACGGTTGTCCCGTGTCCGCATTGAGCGCGATGAGGCGCGCGTCGGCGGTCGGCAGGAAGATGCGGCGCGGGCATTCGGCGCTGGCTGCAGCGTTGGTGCTGGCGTTGGCTGTCTGCTGCGTGGCGGCGGCAGTATCGCTCGCAGTCGTCGCAGCCGATGCGGATTGCGTAGTCTCGGCCGCCGCGGAAGCCGCGTTCGGCGATTCGGTGCTTGCCGATGCGGCGTCGGCCGCAGGCGTCGATGCAGCCGCGCCGGAAGATGCATTCGCAGTCACGCTTGCAGTCGCGCCCGAAGCCGCAGCCGCATTCGAGGCCACACTTGAAGCCACATTCTCACCAGCGCCCGGCGCCGAAGCCCCCGCTGCATTTTCCGCGGCCCCGGTCGTTGCATTCGCCGAATACATCGCGTCGTCGTGATACGACACGCCGCGGCATGTCATATGTTCCCAATGCTTGAAACCGACGGGACTCTGGATATGCGGATCGTAGCGCCACAGTTCTTTGCCCGACGCGGGATCGAGTGCAATCACGATACTGTGCGGCGTGCAGAGGAACAACTTGTTGCCTACCTTGATCGGCGTATTTTCATCGGTCGTTTCAGTCGGGTCGCCCGGACCCGGCTTGTCGCCGGTCTGGAATTGCCAGGCGACCTTCAATTGCCGCGCATTTTCAGGGGTGATCTGCGTAAGCGGCGAATAGCGCTGACCGAACGGCGAGCCGCCATAGTCGGTCCAGTCGCCGGCCTGCCGGTTCGCATCGCCGGCAAGCGTCGTGCTCGGCGCCGCGGCGGTGGAGGCCAGCGTGCCGGGGCGATCGTACGGATGATTGAATGCGGTGCCGATGCCAAGCAGCACCGTCACGATCACGGCGGCAGCCAACGGCACCACGCCCTCGCGATGCGCGGCCGGCGGCCCGAACACCAGTTTGCCTGCGACGGGCGGCAACAGCAGCCACAACGCGAGCACCAGCCACACCCACAAACGCGGCAGCAATTGCCAGAAATCGAAGCGTGCTTCCGTGACCGCCCAAATTGTCGAACCGAATAGAACGAGCGCGAACAACCAGAGCGCCGACCGCCGGCGAATGAACAGCAGCACACCGGTCAGCGCGATCGCAATGCCCGTTATGACGTAATACCAGGAGCCGCCAAGCGTAACCAGCGGGACTCCGCCCGCGGCTAACGCCAAACCGATAATGATAAATACGATACCAGGGACCGCGAGCGCGGGGGGAAACCGATGCGGCTTCGACATGTTCGCCACCTCTACAGACAATGATTCAAATTGAATTGCAACAATAGCCCACCCATGCAGGCTCGGAAGACGCTGCCCTGCGAGTAGCATTTGTGGTTCCCGGACGCTTGCCGGGAAGGCATAGTGCATGCTTTGTAAGGTCGCCCTTTCTTGCCCGATATCCGATGAAGCAGCGAGCCACCATACTCTGTCTACGCGCCAATAGCATCCTCCTCGTCGCGAGATCGAATGGAAGATGGGCGCTGCCCGGCGGCCGATGCAAGCCTGGCGAATCCGTCGCGGCAGCGGCCATTCGCGAACTTCTGGAAGAAACGCAATTGACCGATCTCGCGCTTCACTACATCTTCGAATTCTGGGGCGCGCGCACTCGCCACTATGTATTCGCCGCGCGTATTCCCGATGACATCGAGCCTGTTCCGGGCCGAGAGATCAGCCGGTGCCGCTGGGTTCGCGCGAAAGACATCCATTCCGCATGGGTCAGCGTATCGACGCGCGGAATCGTTCAGGTACTGCTCGGCGAAGGCAGTCCTGTGGGCCCCGCGCGAAGGTCGAGCCCGTTGCGTGTTTTCTGAGCGCCGCATTTGACGCGCGTGGCACAAGCGTTGCATCGCAAAGCTTGTCGCCTATTCACTCACGGAGTTTCAAATGGCAGGAGATAACTCGTTCAAGCCCGGCGAAATCGTCAAGACGTCCGGCATCTATGCAGTCGTTCATGACGACGGCAAGGGAACATTCGAAGTGACCTGCGTAGAGGGAGAACATTTTCCGCCGACACGCAGCGGCAAAGGCGCCCACTTCGAACTCAAATACGCGGCCACTCATGCGCATCGTCACGGCGAGCTGAAAGGCAGCGAAGCGCGACAGGCTGTTTAAAGAACCCAAACCACTGAACTCGCGCGCGCTATCGGCCAGGAGGCGAGACCGGTGCCCAAAGCTTCCGCCACACCATTCGCTCTCGCCGAGCGCGCGATCATCAGTCTGTATGACGGCGGCGTACTGTCGCCCGCCGTCCTCGAACGGCTTATCGCGTCGTTCGCCACGGCGAATCCCGACTGGGACACCGAGCCGACAGAGCGCTCGGTGGATGGACGCTCGCTTCACGAAGTCGTCGCTCTGACCATGCTGCCGGGCGAATCGCTGCGGGCGGCGCGCAAGTCGTTCATGTCCATCATCGAGCATATTGCGGGCGCGCCGAAAACGAAAAAGACAAGCCGTGCAGCGAGCAAAGTCAAAGAAGAAGTCGAGGAAGAAGAGCCGGCAGAAGAAGACGACGAAGACAGCGCCGAACTCGCGAGGCAATTATCCGGCGGTACACGCGGTACGCGCGGTACACGCGGCACATCGTCTAACCGGCGACGCGGCTCCGCGAAGAGCGAAGACGCCGACACGTCCGCACGCAAGCCTGCTGGAAGGGCCGCATTCAATCCGCTCGTGAATGCCGCGGCGCCGCGCAAGAGCAAAAGCTGACTGTTGGCAGAGAGCCGCCCGCCAACGGGCACAATGCTTGCGATGCTTCGCTCAGACATTCCGCCACGCGGCGGCGTTCAACATGGAGAGCGACATGCCGGAACAACAACCAACCCCCAACACCGACGACGCACTGGAATTACTGATCGCGGACCATCGCGCGGTCGAAAAGCTTTTCACCGCATTCAAGCAGGCCAAAGAGGACGATCTCGAAGCGAAAGCCACCCTCGCCCAACGCGCGTGTGAAGAACTGACCATTCACACCATCATCGAGGAAGAACTTCTTTATCCCGCCGCGGGTAAAGCGCTTCCATCGAGCGATGTGGTCGACGTCGAGGAAGCCTACGTCGAGCACTTTCTCGTGAAGACGCTAATCAGCAAATTCGAAACGCTGAAGGCGGGCGATAAGGGCTTCGACGCGACTTTCAAGGTGATGAGCGAAATGGTGCAACATCACGTCGAGGAAGAAGAGAACGAGCTATTCCCCGAATTGCGCAAGGCCAATCTCGACGTCAAGGGGCTCGGCCAGAAGATCGTGAAGCGCAAAACCGAGTTGCAAGGCAAACTCGACCAGGTGGGAAGCCGCGCTGTGGGCGATAAAACCTGATACACGTTCTGCGCCGCGCGGTGCGTCGCCGCGTATTGCCATAAAAAATCCCGCCCTGAAACGGCGGGATTTCGCTCGTCATTCGACGGCAACCGCGCTGCTTACCGCTGCTTACTTCTGCTGCTTCGCCTTCTCGTTGCCGGCGCGCTCCGCGAATTCGGTGAGCTTCAGATCCGTAGCTTTTTCTTCTTCCAACGTTTCCTTCAGCAGATTAACCGCCTCGGTAAAGCCCAACTGCTTGCCGATCGCGCAGAGACTGCCGTACGACGCGATTTCGTAGTGCTCCACCTTCTGCGCGGCCGCGACGAGACCCGCGTCGAGCACCGGTCCTCTTTCGATTTCGTCGATGAGTTCCTGGCCTTCTTCGATCAGCCCTTCCATCGCGACGCACTTCATTCTTTTCAACTTCACGCCACAACTTTCTACAACCTTGTCGATTCTTTCCACCTGTCCCTGCGTTTCCTCCAGGTGAACCTTGAATGCCTCGCTCAATTGCGGATCGGACGCAGCGCGCGAGAGCTTCGCCAGTGCTTTGGTCAATTGCTTCTCGGCGCTGTAGATATCCGACAGCATGTGAACGAACAGATCATCGACAGTCTTTCGCTGTGTCATATGCAACTCCCAAGGTAGTGGTTAGGAGCCCTGCATCGCGCAACGGGTGTGCCTGGCGAAGCGGACGGGCATGTGATTGAGCGTAGCGCGTCGCATTCGCACCAGGTACGGCGCATGCGCAGGCAAGCGTGCAGTCCAACGTTTCCCAACCATACTCAACGGAGAAGCCAATGTTCGTTCACAACAAGCGACTTCAATACACCGTGCGTGTCGCCGCCCCTAATCCGGGCCTCGCCAACCTGATGCTCGAGCAATTCGGCGGGCCCCAGGGCGAGTTGGCAGCCGCGTGCCGGTACTTCACCCAGGCCGTCGCTGAAGACGATCCGGGCCGCAAGGATTTGCTGTTCGACATCGCCACGGAAGAGTTGAGCCACCTCGAAGTTATCGGCTCGATCGTCGCCATGTTGAACAAGGGTGCGAAAGGCCAACTGGCCGAAGGCGTCGAGCAGGAAGCGGAGTTGTATCGTTCGCTGACGGGCGGGGGCAACGACTCGCACACGACCGCGCTGCTGTACGGCGGCGGGCCTCCGCTGACGAACTCCGCGGGCGTGCCGTGGACGGCCGCGTATATCGACACGATCGGCGAGCCGACCGCCGATCTGCGCTCGAACATCGCCGCGGAAGCGCGCGCGAAGATCGTCTATGAGCGGCTGCTGAATATCACGGACGATCCGGGCATCAAGGACGCACTCGGCTTTCTGATGACGCGCGAAATCGCTCACCAGAAGTCGTTCGAAAAAGCGCTGCATTCTATCCAGCCGAACTTCCCGCAGGGCAAGCTGCCGGGCGTTCCAGAATTTACAAACGTGTACTACAACATGTCCTCGGGCGAAGGCGACGCACGCGGTCCATGGAACGAAGGGCCGGAATGGGAGTTCGTGGAAGCGCCCCAACCGGCGGTGGACGGCGGCGACGGTTTGCCGTCGGTGAACGTGACGCAAGCGGACGTCGAAGTACTCGGCGCGCTGGCTTCGCGAACCGCTTCGGACACTGCAACCGATCCGGTGACGGGAGCGGATCTTGGATCGGGTAAGCAACCGGGTTGAGTTCCGATCCGCTATTTGAGAAGTCGCTTGTAAAAGAAAATGCCGCGGAGCGAGTCGCGCTTCGCGGCATTTGAACGTCACTACCGAACCAACGCTTCGTTTCGCTAGCGCGCCGTCGCAACGTGCGTTTTCACCTTGATTGACGATGCGTTGTCGAATGGCGGCTGCGGAACGAAACTGCTGATCACATCCCGCTCGAATACGAGGCAGCACGTCGAACCGCCGTACTGGAAAAAGCCTATTTCGTCGCCCTTTGAAACCCGCTGACCCGGCAGTGCTTCGATGATGCACGACGACACATCGGCCATACCGACGAATACGCAGCCCACCTGGCCAATGGCCGGATCGTCGCTTTCGATCACGATGATTGCCCGTGCCGCCAGCGCGGTAATGTACCCCTGCGAGTCGTTAAGACCGCCGGGATCGCGGCCTTCCGCATCGGCGTCCGAGTAATAGGTGCCGTCCAGCGCATAAGCCTTTTTAATGACGCCCGCGATCGGCGCATGCCAGCGGTGGTAATCGAATGCACTGAGAAAGCACTGGTAAATGGAACCGCCGACAAAGCGCTGCGCAAGCTCCCGCTGGCCGGCCGAAAAGATGTCCAGCAGTGAATAAGGCTGCGCCTTGATCCAGAAACTGTCGGTCAGTTTCACGTCTCTCTGGATGTTATACGGAGCCGCCTCGCAGGGACTGACAATGATCTTGTCGTTATCCGGCTGATCCACTGGCCGCTCGCCCTCGCGAAAGCGGCGCGTGAAAAAGTCGTTCCATGAAGAGAAGCCCCAATACGGCTTGTCCGGATCACACACGAACTGCGAAAGGTTGATCTTCTCGTCGGCCTCGGGCGAGAACCATCCGTTCGGGGGCGACGTATTCAGATGCTCGCGCGAATGCGGTCCGCTCAGGAATCCGCACCAGCAATCAAGCACATGCTTGATCTGCTGATTGAACGCGGGGTCGCGAAACAGCGCATAACCGGAAGGCATGCACATCGGCCAATCGAGTACCGCATTCAACGGGCAGTGGATCAGGCTCTTTTCGCTGAACGGCGGCGCATAAGTCATCAGATAGTCGATGATGACCATCAACTCTTCTATCGACGAATAGCCGAGTACATAGCCCTTATCGCGCGCCTGATTGATAGCCCGCGTCATATCCATGCGAAGAACCGGATCGCCGTCGAGGAGCGCGGCGAGCTGTTCGACCGCTGCCGTGCGCGGCGCATGCGCCGCACGGGCGCGAGCTTTTTCCGCCAGGTCGGTGCGGTATTGCGCGAGTTGCTCTTCGTTGCTCGGCAGCCACCCACCGAGCCGGCGCCGTTCGTCCGCTTCCTTGTCTGTCATGCTTACCCTTCCCTATTGCGTTAAACGTTGATGAAACACTGCGACGACGGGCGCCTATTTCGCGCGCGGCGTTTGCAACGCGTCGTCGGGCTGCTTGTATCCGTTGCGAATCTGCTCGACGCGCTCGGCGACCGCCTGCGCCACATTCACGACTTCCTGCTGCATAGCCTCGTCATGATCGAGGGCCGCGTGGCTCGTCGCATAGGGCTCGTAATAGCCGATAAAGCGGTCGAGCCGCGACTTCGGACCGGCTTCTATCAGTCCCATCCAGTCGAGCCAATCGCTCAGCGCACGGCGCGATCCTTCGATACCGGCAACATCGCCATGTACTACGAGGCCATAAGCCCTGCCCGCCAGATGCTTGGGATAGTCCCAGCCGGCAAGCTCGATTTTCTTCGCCTCCTCGGGCGTCTTGCCGTGCGTCGAGGTCGGATCGGGATTGCCGCCGTCCGCGCAAACGAGGCGATCCATTAGCAGCTTGAGCGGGCTCGCGACCTGATACCAATAGACAGGCGTGACGAAAATCACACCATGCGCGGCCGCAAAGCGCTCGTAAATCTCGTTCATCCAGTCGTTCACGAGACCGAGCGAATGATTCGGATAGCAACTGCATGGCCAGTGGCAAAGCGGCATCGCCGTCGAGACACAGCCTTTGCAGGGATGAATATGGAGATCGCGATCGGAATTCAGGCGCGACAGATCGAGGAAGTCGACGTCGAACGCTCGCCGCTCGAGCGCGCCTTGCGCGATTTTCCCGAGGCGGAAGCTCTTCGACATTTCGCTGGGGCACGTATAGTCGTTTCGCGACGAGGCATTCACGATGAGCACGCGCGAACGGCCAGCCGGATCGCGCTGCCGGACTTGTGCGGCCTTGATGCGCTCGCTCGCCGCGCGCCATTCGACGGACAGTTCGTAGTCGGGATCGGCATAGCCCGCGCCGGCCTTCGCCGTTATCGGCGATTTACGCGCGTGCGAATAGGCGTCCCACGCTATCGCTTCGAGCCGCGCGAGCGCCTCGTCTTCCGCGCGGAATGCGGGGTCGTAGAAGCGCGCCATGAAACGTTCGCGAAAGACTTCGCGCGGCAGCTTCTCCGTGATCTGCCCGCGGCGGACTTCGACGGGCACCGCCGCTATCGACGGGTTCTTTGCTTCGCTCACGTGGTCTCATGCAAAAAACGGTACGACGACCAAGCGAGCAACTAACGTTCCCGGATGCGATCGCGGCCACGACGTAGCGGAACCAGGCCTGGCATTTGCTTCTGAATGCGCTGCCCCGCTCCTGACAACTTACATCAAAGAATGATGCAATCACGCGCCCGCCTACTCGTCGTTTCTCCGCATCTGGACGATGCCGTATTGAGCTGTGGACTGCTGCTGACAGCGAGCCCGTCCGCCATTGTCTGCACCGTTTTCACTGCGCCGCCAGGCGAGAACATGTCGACCGACTGGGATCGGCAATCGGGATTCAAAGAGGCGTTCGAAGCAATGCAAGCGCGCAAACAGGAGGACGCCCATGCTCTGGAAATGCTGGGCGCCCGGCCCGTCCATCTGCCGTTTTGCGACGCGCAATACCTTCACACTCCGTCGCGCGATGAATTGGCCGAAGCACTGCGCCACACGCTCCATGCGTATCAACCCGAAAACGTCATGGTCCCGCTCGGCCTCTTTCACTCCGATCACACACTGGTATCGGATGCCTGTCTTTCGTTAATCGCCGGGATGGGCGACACGGTATTCCACACCTACGAAGAGATTCCGTATCGACGAATGGAACACGCGGTTCCCGATCGCATTGAAGAACTGACGAAGCGCGGTTACCTGCTGAGTCCCGCCGACGACCTCGCAGCGACCGCGCGCCAATCCGTTTCGCATGAACAGATGAAGCGCGAAGCGATTGCCGCGTATGCGAGCCAACTACGCGCATTCGGCCCTGATGCCGAAACCACGCTCTATTGCGAGGAAAAGTACTGGCGACTGCAACGAGCGTAAAAAAAACCGGAGGCCAAACCTGAAGCCAGTTGAAAGCGAACGGCACATCGTTTGCTTGAAGCGGGAATCCCCCGTCAAGAACAAAGAACAGCATGGATAAAAAACCGCTTTCCCGGCGCATTTCGGTAGTCGTTCTGACACACAACCGCGCCGCCGAGCTTGTGGCCACCCTCGAGCGCTTACTCGCCCTTCCAGAAAATCCGCCCATCTTTGTGGCGGATAACGGCTCGAATGACAATACCGTCGCGCTGGTGAGGACGCTCTTTCCGACCGTATGCATCATCGAATGCGGAGGAAATCTCGGCGCAGCCGGGCGTAATCGCGCCGCCGAGTGCGTCGGCACAGACTACGTAGCGTTCTGCGACGACGACACCTGGTGGGAGCCGGGCTCGCTCGAACGTGCGGTGCAACTGCTCGACGCGTGGCCCAACGTGGGTGTATTGAGCGGGCGCGTCGTGGTGGGCGAAGACAGGATCACGGACCCCATGTGCTCGGTGATGCGCGCGAGTCCGCTCGGCAGCGAGGGACTGCCGGGGCCCGCGTTAATCGGCTACATGGCGGGCGCGTGCGTATTTCGCACGTCGCTTTTCCGCGAGTTGGGCGGCTACGAGCCGCGTCTTTTCATCGGCGGAGAAGAAGAACTTGTCGCGCTCGATGTGCTCGCGTCCGGGCACGCGATTGTCTATTGCGATCAACTGACGGTGCATCATCATCCGTCGCCGGCGCGCGATAGCACTTTGCGGCGGCGCACACTCGCGCGCAATGCCGTGTGGGTCGCGTGGCTGCGGCTGCCGTGGCCGGAAGCGTGCCGCGCAACAGCGCAGGCGCTCGCCACCTTCTCGCGCGAAGGCACGCTCGCGCGCGATGGCCTCGCACTGCTGCGCGGTCTCGCGTGGGCATTGAAAAACCGCAAGCCCGTACCGCCTAACGTACTGAACCTGCGCGAACGCGTGCACATCGGCGAACGGCAGATGGCCGCGCCCGCGCCAAGCACTCGCGCGAAGGCTACGGTTGGCAAAGCCGACGCAAGCACGTGATCTGAATCGCTTGATCCAAGCGAGCGCGTCGAAAAGTTACTACGCGCCCGTGCGCGCGGTCGCCATCGCAAGGTTGCGAATCTCGCCGATCAGCTTCTGCGGCGCGACGGGTTTCGTCAAATGTGCCTGAAAACCAGCCATTTTCGCGCGCATGCGGTCTTCGGCCTGCGCATAGCCGGTCAGTGCGATGGCCGGCACGCGGTCCTGCAACGGCAACTGACGGTCGGCTTCGAGCCGCCGCAAACGGCGCAGCACGTCATAGCCGTCTTCATCGGCGAGCACGATGTCGCATAGCAACGCATGCGGCCATTGCGTGGTCGCGGTCTGCGCGAACCAGTCCAATGCCTCCTTGCCCGACGACGCCGTAAGCACGCGTGCGCCGCTCGCCGTGAGCACCGCTTCGAGCGCGTCGAGCGCATCTTCCTGATCGTCGATCGCCATCACGAAGAGGCCTTCGAGCGGCGCTGCGCCGTCGGCATCGGCAATGGGCGCCGCCGCCTGAGTACTCGATTCGGCATCGGCCACGGGACGCAGCGGCAGCATCGCCACATACGCGAGCCGCCCGTTGAGCGGCATCAGCGTGAAGCTGCCGCCGGCAGCGGACAGCGCTTCTTCCATATGACGCGCCGCTGCCTGCGACAATTCGGCGGGCTTCTCGCTCATGCCGAGCACCGTCACCCAGACCTGATTGTTATGCCGCTCGACGCGCAACTCGATGCGCTGCCCGGGCCTCGCGTGCTCGATCTCGTTGCGGCACAAATCGGCGATCAGCGGTTGCAGCACGCTCGGGTCGCCCGTCACCCGCAGATCGTTGTCGCTGATCTGCGGGTACAAGGTCACCCGCCGCGCCGCGATTTCGTCGTGCAGCGCATCGATCACGCCGGCCATCAGCGCGGCGAGACTGACCGATTGCGCGGTGAGCTTGCGCTGCGCGTGCTCGAGTTCGCCCTGCTGCCATTGCAGCGACCACATCTTCGCGTAGACGCCGTCGCGCGCGAGCAGTTCGCGATGCGTGCCCTGCTCGACCACGCGGCCATGCTCCATCACGAGAATCCAGTCGGCGTCGACCACGGTCGAGAGCCGGTGCGCGATCACAATCGACGTGCGGCCTTGCGCTAGCCGCGTCAACTCGGTTTGTATCGCGCGCTCCGAACGCGTGTCGAGCGCTGACGTCGCTTCATCGAACACGATGATGCGCGGGTCCTTCAGAATCGCGCGCGCAATCGCAATGCGTTGCCGCTCGCCGCCAGAGAGCCGCACACCGCGCTCGCCGACGCGCGTGTCGTAATGATCCGGCAATCGTTCGATGAATTCGTCGAGTTGCGCCGCGCGCGCCGCCCGCACCACGTCCGCACGCGTGGCGGAAGGCCGCCCATAGGCGATGTTGTATGCGATCGTCTCGTTGAACAGCACCGTGTCCTGGGGCACGATGCCGATCGCCTCGCGCAAACTCTTCTGCGTGACCTGGCCGATGTCCTGTCCGTCGATGCGTATCGTGCCGCTCGTCGGCTGATAAAGGCGAAACAGCAGCTTCACGAGCGTCGATTTTCCGGAGCCGCTTCCGCCCACTATCGCGAGCGTCTTGCCAGGATACGCATGAAAGTCGACGTCGCGCAGAATCTGCCGCGCCGCGTCGTAGCCAAAGTCCACATGCTCGAACGAGATCTGTCCGGCGCTCACGATCAGCGGTTTCGCGGCCGGCTCGTCAATATCCTCGCCGACACGCCCACGCGCGGCGAGTATCTCGAACATGCGCTCGACATTCACCATCGCGTCGTTGGTCTCGCGAAACACGAAGCCGAGCGTGTTGAGCGGCATGCAGATCTGGATGATGTACGCATTCACCAGAATCAGATCGCCGACGCTCATGCTCCCCGCCACCACATGCTGCGCCGCGAGCAGCATGATCGCGCCGATGCCGAACGCAATCACCGCACTCTGGCCGACGTGCAGCGCGGTCAGCGCACGCTGATTCGCGGTTCTCGCGTGCACCCACTTGTCGAGCACGGCGGAAAGGCGCTGCGTTTCGGTGTCTTCGGTGGCGAAATATTTGACGGTGTCGTAATTGAGCAGACTGTCCACAAGCCGGCCATCGGACTGCGCCTCGAGCGCATTCACCGCGCGCTGGAACGCGACGCGCCGCCGCGTGAAGATGAACGTATAGACCGCATAGCAGACGAAGGTCGCGGCAATCGCGATCATGAACTCGCGCGCGTAGTTGTGAACCATGATCGCGACAATCGTGACGATTTCGAACGCGGTCGGCACGATCGTAAAGAGCGCTACGCCAAGCAGAAAACCGATGCCGTCAGCGCCCTTCTGCACATCGCGCACGATTGCGCCCGTCTCGCGCTTCGTGTGGAAGCGCGCACTCATGCGGTGCAGATGCGCGAAGGTCCGCTCGGTGAATGCGGCGACCGTGCGCTGCGTCACGATGCTGAACACCACGTCGCGCGCTTCGTTCAACGCGTCGCCGAGAAAACGCAGCAACGCATACGTCAATACGAGAAACACCGGAAAGAACGCCTGCGCGACCGGGTGCCCCAATTCGTCGACGACATGCTTGAGCACGAGCGGTATCAGCACGGTCGCGAGCTTTGCCGAGATCATCAGCAGCAACGCGGCGAGCGTCTGGTTGCGGTAGCGCCAGACCGCGCGCGTCAGGTCGGCGGCAATGCGGCGGGTCAACTGGGAACGGGGCAGCGTGGCGGGGTTCGGCATGAGGTCCCTGAGAGAGCCGCCGCAGCAATGACGCTGCAACGGGCATTAGATTCCACTATGCGGATTCACAAAGCGGCGCGACGAAAAACGCGGCATGTCGAGTCGCGCGCCGAGGCCAGTGACGAGCAAACGATGCGCCCGCCGTCGGACAAAACTTAGCACACGCGAGACCGCGACGACAGGCGCGATTCTTCTCGCATCGCAGAGAAAAAAATTCGCGCTTCTCCAGGAAGTACTACTCGAAATTACATGACGGGTTGTAGAAAAAGGGAACGCCACACCGCTTCTCTCCCGCGAAAAAGGGAACGCTACAGCGCTTCTCCGCACCCACTGTCGGATCAACGGTTCTTGCGCGCCTTGCCGCGCATAGGCACACCACATGCTGTGGCCGGGTAACAGCGTCGTATCGGCGGAAATTGCATAAGAGTGCTCAGCAAACCGCGCGATGCCCGCCCTGCTAATGCCTATCTCGCGAAGGAATGTCAATGAAGATCGCCCTCATCAGTGAACACGCCTCGCCCCTCGCCGTCGCCGGAGGCGTCGACAGCGGAGGACAAAACATTTACGTCGCGAACGTCGCGCGTGAACTCACGGAGATGGGCCATCAAGTGGATGTGTTCACGCGGCGCGACCGCGCGCTGCTGCCGCTCATCTCCGACATGGACGGCGTGCGCGTGATCCATGTGCCGGCAGGGCCGCCGATGCAGTTGCCGAAAGAACGGCTGCTGCCGTTCATGGACGAGTTCGCCGCGTTCCTGATCGAGTTCTTCCGCGGCGAGAAGACGCCGTATGACGTGATGCACGCGAACTTCTTCATGTCGGGCCTCGCGGCATTGAAAGTGAAAGCGGCGCTCGGCGTGCCGCTCGTCACGACGTTCCATGCACTCGGCCGCGTGCGCCGGATACATCAGGGCGCGAACGACGGCTTTCCCGACGAGCGCTTCGCGATCGAAGACGACCTCGTCGCGCAATCCGACGTGGTGATCGCCGAATGCCCGCAGGACGAAGCCGACCTGATCGAGCATTACCGGGCCGACCCCGCGCGCATTCAGACTGTGCCGTGCGGCTTCGACGCCGACGAGTTTCATCCGATGGACCGCGCCACTGCCCGCGAAGCACTCGGCTGGCAGCAGGATCAGTTCACCGTGCTGCAACTCGGACGCCTCGTCGAGCGCAAGGGCATCGACAACGTCGTGCGTGGCGTCGGCGTGCTGAAGCAAGCCTTCAGCGCGTCGGCCGAGCTGTACGTCGTGGGCGGCAATTCGGATGCGCCGAATGAAAAGGCCACGCCGGAAATCGCGCGCTTGCGCGGCATCGCGCGCGACTGCGGCGTCGCCGGCCAGACTCATTTCGTCGGGCGGCGCGGGCGCGCGCAATTGCGCTACTTCTATAGCGCCGCCGACGTCTTCGTGACGACGCCGTGGTACGAGCCGTTCGGCATCACGCCGGTCGAAGCAATGGCGTGCGGCACGCCGGTGATCGGCGCGGACGTCGGCGGAATCCGCTATTCGGTGGCGGACGGCATCACCGGCTTTCTGGTGCCGCCGCGCGATCCGGCTGCGCTGGCCGCGCGTCTCGACCAGTTGCGGCGCGACCCCGCGCTCGCTCGCCGGATGGGCGAAGCGGGCCTTGAACGCGCACGCAAGGAGTTCACGTGGCGCGGCGTGGGCGAAGCGCTCGCGCAAATCTATATGCGCACCGCGCGGCTCGTGCCGGCAAAGACCGCGGAAGAAGAACGCGTGGAGGTTCGCGTGCGCGCGGCGGCCGGCGCGTCGTTCCGCTAGAACACCGCGCGTCGTCGCAGCGCTATCAGCGCAGCCAGTTTCGTTGAGCCGGGGCGGACGCACTGTCCGCTTCCGGCGAATCGCTTACGTTTTCGGCACCGCCATCATCATGCTGCAACCCGCTGTGTTTCTCGACAAGGACGGCACGCTGCTCGACGACGTGCCGTACAACATCGACCCTTCGCTGATGCGCCTCGCACCCGGCGCTCGCGAAGCGTTGACGCTGCTCGCGAGCCAGCCGTTCGCGCTGTTCGTGATCAGCAATCAGTCGGGCGTCGCGCTCGGTAAGTTTCAGCGCGCCGCGTTAAAAGAGGTGGAAGCCGAACTCGCCCGCATGTTCAGCGAATGCGGTGCGACGCTCGCCGGCGCTTACTGGTGCCCGCATCATCCGGACGGCACGGTCGCGCCCTACGCGACCGCCTGCGATTGCCGCAAGCCGGCGCCCGGACTGCTGCTGCGCGCGGCGCGCGAGCATCGGCTGGATCTCGCGCGAAGCTGGTTCATCGGCGACATTCTCGACGACGTGGAAGCGGGCAATCGCGCCGGATGCCGCACGATTCTGCTCGACAACGGCCACGAGACCGAGTGGATAGAAGGACCGCAGCGCGTGCCCGGCGCGCGCGCCGCTGATTTATACGAAGCTGCGCAGATTGTCGTGCGCAGCGTCGAAGCGGTATCGCGGCCCGCGCCCGCCGGCGAGGAAACCGCTCGATGAACGCGCCGCTCCTCATCGCCCAGCCGACACTCGCGCACGCTCGCGTGCCCGACAGTCCGCAGCTCGCGCATTGGGGCGAGGACATCAAGCGGATTCTGTGCGTGCGGCTCGACAACCTCGGCGATGTGCTGATGACCACGCCCGCGCTGCACGCGTTGCGCGAGTCGGGCCCCGGCCGTCATATCACGCTGCTCGGCTCGCGCAGCGGCGCCGCGCTCGCGCCGTATCTGGACGATGTCGACGACGTGATCGAATACGAAGCGCCGTGGGTCGCGAATCCAGCCGCGAGTTCGCGCTCGCTCGCCGACGATCAGCGCATGCAGGAGCGCTTGCGGCACGGCGGCTTCGACGCGGCCGTGATCTTCACCGTCTACAGTCAGAGCCCGTTGCCCGCTGCGATGCTGTGTTATCTCGCGGGCATTCCGCGGCGGCTCGCGCATTGCCGCGAGAATCCGTATGCGTTGCTCAGCGACTGGCTGCGCGAACCGGAGCCGCAGCAGCGCACGCGTCACGAGGTGGAGCGGCAACTCGATCTCGTGCGCCAGGTCGGCGCACAAGCGCCCGATACGCGGATGCGCTTCGCTGTGCGGGATTCGGATAGGCGCGCGCTTGCGAAGCAGCTTGCGGCACGCGGCGTGCATAGTGACGCGAAAAGCCGCGCAAATGGCAGCACCCAGCACCGCGCCCCGTGGATCGTATTGCACCCAGGCGCAACGGCCGCATCGCGCCGCTATCCGCCGGAGCGCTTCGGCCAGGTGGCCACGCGCCTCGCCACGGAAACCGGCGCACCTATTCTGATCACCGGCAGCGCGAGCGAACGGCCGCTCGTCGATGCAGTGATCGCGGCGGCCGCGCCTCGCGTTCGCGCGCAACTGCACGATATGAGCGGGGCGCTGTCGCTCGGCGAACTCGCGGCGCTGATCGAGCGCGCCAGCGTGCTGGTGTCGAATAACAGCGGACCGGTCCATCTTGCGTCCGCGCTTGCCACGCCCGTCGTCGATCTTTACGCGCTGACGAATCCGCAGCACACGCCGTGGCAGACGCCGCATCGCGTGCTGTTTCGCGATGTCGAATGCCGCTGGTGTTATCGCAGCGAGTGTCCGCAACATCATCACGCGTGTCTGCTCGGCGTGACGCCCGGCGAAGTCGTGACAGCCGCGCTGGAGTTGCGCGCCGAAGCGCAGTCACACGCGCCGTCTGCGCGCCGTGCTTCCGACAACCCACCCAATGCCCACCACGAAAGCGACGCGGCACGGCCGCTCGCCAAACAACCGGTGGCGCCCTGACAACCCACTTCTACTGCGAACGCCCATGTATACACTCGGAATCAATGCCGTCTATCACGACAGCGCCGCAGCCATCCTGCGTGACGGCGTGGTGCTCGCCGCCGCCGAAGACGAACGCTTCACGCACGTCAAACATGCGAAGCGTCCCGTGCCGTTCTCGACCTGGCAACTGCCCTTCGATGCCATCGACTACTGCCTGAAAGCCGCCGGCATCACGCTTGCCGACGTCGATCACGTTGCGTATTCGTACGACCCGAGCCTGTTCGGCGGCATGCCGAAGCAGCCGGGCGCGACCATCGAACTGCCCTTCGATCCGGCCAACACGCGCCTCACGGACCCGTCCGCATCGCCGTGGGACCCGCTCTTTCTCAGCTATATCGCGAACGCCAAGGGCCAGTTGCTCGACGGTGCGCCGCATCATCTGCGCAAGCGTTTTCAGGGCGTGGACCGCAACAACGGCTTCAAGTGGCATTTTGTCGAGCATCACCTCGCACACGAAGCTAGCGCGTTTCTCGCGGCGCCTTACGACGACACCGCCGTGCTCACGATGGACGGCCGCGGGGAAGGCGTGACGACCAGCATGGGCCAGTTCGTCGACGGCGAATATACGCGGCTCAAACAGGTCGAGTTGCCGCACTCGCTCGGCCTGCTCTATGAAGCCGTGACCGACTGGCTCGGCTTCCTGCATTCGTCGGACGAGTACAAGGTGATGGCGCTCGCGTCGTACGGCAAGCCCGAATATGTCGATGTGTTCCGCGACATCGTGCGTTATCGCGGCGACGGCAGCTATACCGTCGACGCGCCGCGCCTCGTCAAGCGCTTTGGACCGGCGCGCGAACGCGGCGGCCCGCTTGAGCAGCGCCACTTCGACATCGCGCATTCGTTGCAGCGCGTGCTCGAGGAAACGGTGCTGCAACTCGCCGGCTGGCTGCATGAGAAGACCGGCTTGAGCAAGCTCAGCATGGCGGGCGGCGTGGCGCTGAACTGCGTGATGAATTCGAAGCTGCGCGACGCTGGCCCGTTCGACGACGTATGGGTCCAACCCGCCGCGGGCGACGCGGGCACCGCGCTCGGCGCGGCGCTGTGGATCGACTATCGCGAACGCAGCGAGCGCGGCGACCGCAAGCGTCACTGGACGATGGACCATGCGTACCTCGGCCCCGAGTATCCCGAAGAGGAAATCGAACAGTTCCTGAAATGGTCGAAGGTGCCCTATCGGCGGCTTGACGACATTGCCGGCGAAACCGCCGACCTGCTCGCGAGCGGCAAGGTGATCGGCTGGTATCAGGGCCGCACGGAATTCGGTCCGCGCGCGCTCGGCGCACGGTCGATTCTCGCGTCGCCCGTCGATCCGCACATGCAGGCGAAGCTCAACGAGATCAAGGACCGCGAGGACTTCCGGCCAGTCGCGCCGGTCGTCATGGAAGAGCATGCGAGCGAATGGTTCGTGAACGGCAAGGTCGCGCCGTTCATGCTGTTCGTGTTCGACGTGCACGCCGACAAGGCAGCGCGCATTCCGGCCGTGCGCCATGTCGACGGCACCGCGCGCGTGCAGACCGTGAACCGTTCGCAGCATCCGCTCTATTACGATCTGCTCGCCGCATTCAACCAACGCACCGGCGTGCCGATTCTCGTCAACACGTCGTTCAATACGCGCGGCGAGCCGATGGTGAATTCGCCGCGCGACGCGGTGGAGTCGTTCTGGACCTCGCCGCTCGACGCGCTCGTGATCGGTCCGTTTCTCGTCGAGAAAGCGAGGGATAGCGCATGAGTCCATCCGCTACGGGACCGATGGACGTAACAGGCGGCTTCAGTCGTTCGCATGACGAGACGGAGCCGATCGCCGCGGGCTATCCGGGTGCGCTGCTCGCGCACCTCGATGTGTCCGTGGTGGTGCCGACTTACCGGCGGCCCGACATGCTGGCGGCGTGCCTTCGCGCGTTGACCGAGCAGGACTTTCCTGTCGACCGCTATGAAATCGTGGTCTGCGACGACGGCCCCGACGAAGCGACGCGCGCCTGCGTCGCTCACATTGCGGCCGAGCAGGCGAAGCGCGGGCTCACGGTGCGCTATGTGCCCGTCACCCGCACGCAAGGTCCGGCCGGCGCGCGCAATGCGGGCTGGCAGCAGGCGCGCTCGCCGGTGATCGCCTTCACCGACGACGACACGCTGCCCGATCCGCATTGGCTGCAAGAAGGGCTCGCGGCGATCCGCCAGGGCGCGGCGGCCGCCGCGGGCAGAATCGTCGTGCCGCTGCCCGCCGTGCCGACCGACTACGAAGCCGATGCAAGCGGACTCGAACGCGCCGAATTCGCGACCGCCAATGTATTCGTCGCCCGGAGCTTTCTGACGATGACGGGCGGCTTCGACGAACGGTTTACATCAGCGTGGCGCGAGGACTCCGACCTGCAGTTCGCGCTGCTGCAAGCGGGCGGCAAGATCGTACGCGCGAACGAGGCGGTCGTCGTGCATCCCGTGCGGCCGGCGCGTTGGGGAGTCAGCATTTCGCAGCAAAAGAAAAGCCAGTTCGACGCGCTGCTGTACAAGAAGCACCCCGAACTGTTCAAGGCGCGGATTCGCTCGTCGCCTCCTTTTCTTTATTACCTGATTCTGTGCGCCGCATTGGCCGCGCTGATTGGCGTCGTGATCGGAGACACGACCACCATGACGCTCGGCTTTGTCGCATGGCTTGCGCTGACGGCCTACTTCTGCGCGATACGCCTGCGCGGACGGGACCGCGGTTTGCGGCACATCGCCGAAATGGCGTGGACGTCGATCCCGATCCCGTTCCTCTCGATCTACTGGCGGCTTTACGGCGCCGTACGTTACAAGGTGCTCTTTCTATGAATGCAGGCCCGTTCATCGCGTCACTCGCACCGCGGCGCATCGCCGTTTTTCGTGCGCTGCAGCTCGGCGACATGCTCTGCGCGGTGCCGGCTTTGCGGGCGCTGCGCGCGGCTGCGCCGCACGCGCATATCGCGCTGATCGGTCTGCCGTGGGCGCAGTCGTTTGTCGAACGTTATGCGGATCTCGTCGATGAGCTGATCGTCTTTCCGGGCGCCGAAGGCTTTCCCGAGCAGCGCGAATCGAACGACGGCCTGCCCGCGTTTTATGAACGGATGCGCGCGCAGCATTTCGATCTCGCGATCCAGTTGCACGGCAGCGGCGGCATTGCGAACGATCTGATGCTTCAGTTCGGCGCGCGCGCTTATGCAGGCTTCGTGCAGCCGGACGAGCCGCCGCGCGATGGCGTGTTCATCGGCTGGCCCGACGATTTGCCGGAGCCCGAGCGCTATCTTGCGTTGATGAGCGCGCTAGGTGCCGACACCACCGAGCGGCACTTGTCGTTTCCGCTGAGCGATCGCGATGGCGACGAATATGCGTCGCTCGTCGCCGCACACGGTATCGAAGCACAGCGTCTCGTGCTCGTTCATCCTGGTGCGCAATTGCCCTCGCGCCGCTGGCCCGCCGCGCGTTTCGCCGAAGTCGCGGACCGTCTCGCCGCCGACGGCTGGCAGATCGCGATCACGGGAACCGCGGCTGAAGCGTCGCTTACCGGCGAGGTGCTCGGCGCCATGACCGCGCCCGCGTTGCACCTGGCCGGCGCGACGTCGCTCGGCGGATTGGCGGCGCTCGTCGCGCATGCGCGGCTCGTGGTCTGCAACGACACGGGCATTTCGCATATCGCCGCGGCTGTCGCGACCGCGTCGGTGGTGATTGCATCGGGCAGCGACACACGGCGCTGGGCGCCGCTCGACCACGCGCGGCATCGCGTGCTCGCCGACTATCCGCCGTGCCGTCCGTGCATGTTCCGCGAGTGCCCGTACGGCCATCCTTGCGCGCTGAATATCGGCGTCGAGCGCGTGGTCGAGACGGCACGCGCGCAACTGGCCGAGGTTCACGGCGCCCGTCCCGCCGGTCCGTACGCGTTGCATACACAGACCGGAAGCGGGCCCTTCGAGGAGTTGCATCATGCTGCGTAACTGCCGCCGTCTGCGTGTGTTGACATGGCACGTCCACGGCAACTATCTGTACTACCTGACTCAGGCGCCGCACGACTTCTATCTGGTGACGAAGCCGGGCCATCCGCCCGGCTATGCAGGCAAGGTCGGCGTGCTGCCGTGGGGCGACAACGTCGACGAAATCAATGCGGACGACGTGCCCGATCAGGAATTCGACGTGATCCTGTATCAGCACAAAACGCACTGGGAATACGACCGCGAGCATGTGTTGAGCGAGGCGCAACGGCGCCTGCCGCGCGTCTATATCGAGCACGATCCGCCGCAGGAAAACCCGTTCCAGCAATGGCATTGGGTCGACGATCCGGACACTCTGCTGGTCCACGTCACCCACTTCAACCGGCTGATGTGGGATTGCGGCGTGACGCCGACGCGCGTGATCGAACACGGCGTGGTGGTGCCGGAAGGCGTGCGCTACAGCGGCGAACTCGAACGCGGCATTGTCGTCGTCAATCATCTGGCGCAGCGCGGAAGGCGGCTTGGCGCCGACGTGTTCGCCGACCTGCGCACGCGTGTTCCGCTCGATCTCGTCGGCATGGATGCGGAGCGGCTGGACGGTATCGGCGAAGTCGGCAATCTGGATCTCGCCGCGTTCAGCGCGCGCTATCGCTTCTTCTTCAATCCGATTCGCTGGACGAGCCTCGGTCTCGCGATTGTCGAGGCGATGACGATCGGCATGCCGATCGTCGGCCTCGCGACCACCGAACTCGCGACGGTGATTCGCAACGGCGAAAACGGCTTCGTGCATACGGATGTGAATGCGCTCGAAGACGCGATGCACGAGTTGCTGCGCGACCCGGCGGAAGCACGGCGTCTGGGCGAAGGCGCGCGGCGCACCGCGCTCGAGCGCTTCCACATAGACCGTTTCGCGCAGGACTGGCACGAAGCGTTGCTGCACGTTACCGCATGAGCGGCGCGTCTTGACGACCTTCGCCGAATCATCATAAGGACGACGCAACATGAAAGAACTCACCCGCAAGCGGATTCTCGTCACAGGCGGCGCCGGCTTTCTCGGCTCGCACCTGTGCGAGCGGCTCGTGACGCAGGGCCATGACGTGCTGTGCGTGGATAACTTCTACACCGGCACGAAGGACAACATTGCGCATCTGCTGGACTGCCCGAACTTCGAGCTGATGCGTCACGACGTGACATTTCCGCTTTATGTCGAAGTCGACCAGATCTACAACCTCGCGTGTCCCGCATCGCCGATTCATTATCAGCACGATCCGGTGCAAACCACCAAGACGAGCGTGCACGGCGCGATCAACATGCTGGGCCTCGCGAAGCGCGTGAAGGCGAGGATTTTTCAGGCGTCGACGAGCGAAGTGTATGGCGATGCCCTCGTGCATCCGCAGAAAGAAGACTACTGGGGCCATGTAAATCCGATCGGCCCGCGCTCGTGCTACGACGAAGGCAAGCGCTGCGCGGAAACGCTTTTCATGGACTACCGGCGCCAGCATGGCCTGTCGATCCGCATCGCGCGAATCTTCAATACGTATGGGCCGCGCATGCATCCCACCGATGGCCGTGTGGTGTCGAACTTCATGATGCAGGCGCTGCGCGGCGAGCCGATCACGCTCTATGGCGACGGCTCGCAAACGCGTTCGTTCTGTTACGTGGACGACATGATCGACGCGTTCATCCGCCTGATGAATTCCGCCGACGACCCAGGCGGTCCGGTCAATCTCGGCAATCCGCACGAAGTCAGCATGCGCGAGATCGCGCAACGGATCGTCGCGATCACGGGCTCCAATTCGCCGCTCGAATTGCATCCGTTGCCGACCGACGATCCGTGGCATCGGCAGCCGGATATTTCGCGCGCGCGCGAGTTGCTCGGCTGGCAACCGCAAACCTCGCTCGACGACGGTCTGCAGCACACCGCGCGTTACTTCCGCGCGCGAATTGAGGCGAGTTCGGAGGCGAGTTCGGAAGCGGGTTCAGAAGCGGGCGCGCCAAGCGCGCCCGCGGCTCAGCGTCCGGCCCTCACATAGCTCGCGAGAAAGGTGCGCGTGCTGCCGTCGGGGAATTGCACGGCCACCTGTTCGCCGCTCGCGAGCGCGACCTCGCCTGCGCCGTAACGCGGCACGCGTACTGCATCGCCCGGCGCCCAGACGCGCGGTTTGGGCGGCTCCATTTTCTTGCGCGGCGCCTTCGTGTCCGCTGACGTTGCGCCTGCAACGATCGCATCCGGCGCGACGTCGATTTGCGGCGGACGCACGCAGTTATCGCACACGCCGCAGCGCTCGACGGCGGGCGTATCGCCGTAATAGTCGAGGATTGCGCGCCAGCGGCACTGGCCGGTTTGCGCATAGTCGATCATTGCCTGCAGCGTTTCCCTGTCATGCGCGCTCATCTGCTCGAATTGCGCCGCGGCTTTCGCGACGGTGTCCCGCGTGGATTCACGGGCCGATTCGCGCGCATCCTCATGCGTTCGCAGACGATAACGGCGCTGCCGGTCGCGGCCCGCCACGCGCGCGTCGACCAGCATGTTCAGCGCGACTTCGAGCTTGCCGGCGCCGACATCGGGCAACGCATCCTTCAGCGCCTTGAGCGTCATACCCTTCGGCTCTTCGCCGATACGCGCCGCCAGCGTGTCATACACGCGTTGCGCCAGTTCGACGTTCGGGTAGCGTCCCGCAAGAAAGAACTGCTGGATGCGCTTGTCGTTCAGGTCGAATAGCAGCACGCAATCGGCAGGCTCTCCATCGCGGCCCGCGCGGCCCGTCTCCTGATAGTAGGCATCGAGGCTGCCAGGTATCTGGTAATGAATCACGAAGCGTATGTCCGCTTTGTCGATGCCCATGCCGAACGCGTTCGTCGCGATCATCAAGCGGGTCGCGCCCGACATGAACTGCTCCTGCGCCTCTTCGCGCGCGGCCGCCGACATTCGGCCGTGATATCGCGACACCGATTCGCCGGCTTCCGTCAGCCAGCCGTGAATGCGGTCGACGTCGCGCACGGTGGCCGCATACACGATGCCGGCGCCGCCGAGCGATCCGATCAGCTTCGACAGTTGCTCGCGCTTCGCGGCCATCGCGCGCGCGGCGCCGTCCTTGCCGCCCGCCGTGCTCACCTGCACAACGCGATAACGCAGATTCTCGCGATACGTGCCCGTGCGAACCACAAGCGGGTCGCGCAGCGCGAGCGAATGCACGATGTCGTCGATCACGCGCTGCGTCGCCGTTGCGGTCAACGCGAGCACGGGCGGTTGCCCGAGCGCCTTCACCGCTGCGGCGATCTCCAGAAACGCGGGACGGAAATCGTGTCCCCAATGCGACACGCAATGCGCCTCGTCGACGACCACGAGGCCGACGCGATTTTCCGGGCGCGCGCGCAACGTCTCGATGAACGCCGGCTGCGCGAGTCGCTCGGGCGTCACGAACACAATGCCGCTATCGCCCGCTGCAATGCGTTGCAGCGCCTCGCGCTCGGCGCGGCTTTTCAACGTGCTGTTCACCAGCGTGCAGTCGATGCCGGCCGCGAGCAGCTTGTCCGCCTGGTCCTTCATCAACGCGATCAGCGGCGACACGACGAGCGTCGTGCCTTCGAGATGCAGCGCGGGTAACTGGTAACACAGCGATTTGCCCGCGCCGGTGGGCATCGTCGCAAGCGTGTCGCGATGTTGCAATACGCTGCGGATAATGTCCTCCTGCCCCGCGCGCAAACGCGCGATGCCGAACATGTCGCGCATGGTCTTGCGCATGCTGCGAAGCCGTTGGTCGACTGTCATGGTTATGAAGAAGCGTCCTTGCAGGCGTTGCCGCCCGCGGTGAAGTGAAGGATGAATTGCCGCTCGTTTTCGGCGCCCCGAGGTGCACGGTTGCAGTGCCTTTTAGCCGCCGAGCAATTAGCGTGCAGCACCCTTTCTTCTATGCGTTGCGGCGAGCGCGCCGCGGGTATCGCGTTTGCTCGATTCCCGATGTGCATCGACGAATGCGTGAACCCAACCGAAAGGAGAAAGCGATGAATCAGGAACCGTCCGATCCCGTCGAACGCGCGGACCAGCGGCGTGAAGAAGAACTCGGCGATGGCGATGTGAAAGTGAATCCCGACGGCAAAGTCGAACAGCGTCCGCATGGAAGCATGGACGCCACGCTACTTGCGAAGGACAAGGATCATCCGTCGGAAGGGCCGTACACGCCCGAGCACGATCACGTCGATCCGGATCTCGAACCCGGCGGCGCGAAAGGGCATCCGACCAGTAAGGATGATTTGTCCGCGTGAGTTGGCGCGAGTTGCGTTGGGTTGCGTTGGGTTGCGGGCGAAAGTACGCCCGCAATTCGCGCGGCAGTAAGCAATAAATAGAGTCAGGCGGCCAGCATCACGCCGCCGGACAGCCGGCCGGGCGAAGCGTACCGCCGCACTGCCGGCACGCTTCCCGCACTCACTTATTCACGCGCCGTTCGTCGCGCTACCCGTGCGTCCAACATTCGCCTGCGCCGCTGACTGACCGCTGCGCGTGTACGGCGCGAGCGCATCGGGCGCGCGCATATCGCGTGGCGTTTCGAAGTCCGCGAGCGCGGCGCCGCGCATTTCCTCCGCCGACTTCGCAAAGCCGGTGCGATCGCTGTAGTCGACCGACGGCAAACGCGGCGCGGCGGCCGCGCTTTTCGCCGCATACACATCGAGCGCGGTGACGCATGCGACGTTGACGGCCGCGACGGTCGCGCGTTGCCGGTCGCGTGCGCTCCACTTGTTCGACGACAGCGCCAGCGTGCCGAGATCGAGCGCATCGCCGCCGACACGCGCCCACAAAAACGGCCGCGGATTGCGCGACGCAAGAATGCCGACGCCGCACGCAAGCTCGCGCAATCCATAGAAACGCACTGCCCCCGGTCCCGCGTTCACACCGGCAGCGCGCGCCATCATGCGCGGCGCAACCAGTTCCGCGATGCCCAGCGCAATGCTGAACCACGCCAGACCGCGTGCGACGGAATCCGGCTGCGGCAGCTTTTCCTTCAGCGCGCGAACGCCCTCCTGCTTCGACTCGTTACGTGAATCCATTTGCATCACCTTCGTGTGTTGGGCCGCGATCGATCGACGCGGCCCAGGTAGTCAAAAAGTGCAGCACGCTTTGCATGGTCAATGGAAAACAACGGCATGAACATCAAGGCTTCAGCACGACCTTGATGCAGCCGTCTTCCTTGTCGCGAAACGTCTTGTACATGCGCGGGCCTTCATCGAGCGAGACCGTATGCGTGATTACGAACGACGGATCGATCTGCCCTTGCTGGATTCGCCGCAACAGGTCGTCGGTCCAGCGGTTGACGTGCGTTTGTCCCATGCGCCACGTGAGGCCCTTGTTCATCGACGCACCGAACGGAATCTTGTCGAGCAGCCCGCCGTACACGCCGGGCACCGACAACGTGCCGGCAGGACGGCAAACGTAGATCATTTCGCGCAGCACATGCGGGCGATCGGTTTCGAGCATCACGGCCTGCTTCGCGCGGTCGTACATGGAGTCGAGCGAGCGCGTGGCGTGCGATTCCATGCCCACGGCGTCGATACATTTTTCGGGGCCTTTGCCGCCCGTCAGTTCCTTCAAACGCTCGAGCACGCTCTCGGCCTTGAAGTCGATCGTGACCGCGCCGCCCGCGCGCGCCATCGAAAGACGCTCGGGCACGCAGTCGATTGCGATCACCTGTTTGGCGCCAAGCAGCACGGCGCTGCGGATCGCCATTTGCCCGACCGGACCCGCGCCCCAGATCGCAACGGTGTCCGTCGGTTCAATATCGCATTGCACTGCCGCTTGCCAGCCGGTCGGAAAGATGTCGCCGAGAAAAAGCACCTGCTCGTCGGTGAGGCCGTCCGGAATCTTGACGTGCGTTTTGTCCGCGAAGGGCACGCGCACGAACTCCGCCTGGCCGCCGGGATAGCCGCCCGTCAGATGCGTGTAGCCGAACAGACCCGCTGTGGTGTGGCCGAACATCTTGTCGGCGATGTCCTTGTTGCGGTTCGTGCGCTCGCACACCGAGAAGTTGCCGCGCCGGCACTGATCGCATTCGCCGCAAATGATCGTGAACGGTACGACGATGCGGTCGCCGACCTTCAGCGCCGTGTTTTCCTTGCCGACTTCGACGACCTCGCCCATGAACTCGTGGCCCATGATGTCGCCGGATTCCATGCCGGGCATGAAGCCGTCGTACAGATGCAGATCGGAGCCGCATATCGCGCAACTCGACACCTTGATGATCGCGTCGCGTGGATGTTCGATCTTCGGATCGGGCACGGTGTCGCACCGGATGTCTTTCTTGCCATGCCAGCTAAGCGCCTTCATAAAGTCCTCCACACTGTAGGGTTCATCGGCTCGCGGCTGCATTGCCCACATGGGCGCCTTGCGAACATTGCGACATTGCGCATGAAACGCGCCGCCCGCTGCGTCACGCGATAGTTGCTACATCGCGCGTGTAAATTCGCGGCGCGGACATCGCAGCGCCGCACCGCGCGCTAGTGCTGAAACACGCTTCGCGCAGACCTGGTGAGCCATGCCATCACGCTCGTTCGCGCGAGCGTTCCGATCGCCTTGCGCGGTCCGAGCAGCGCCGCGGCGACACCGGCCGCGAGCAGGAGCGCCACGTACGGCGTGTCGGCGAGCGAGCTCATGACGTTGACGGCCGGCAAGCCGCCCTTGATTGGATGACGCGACGGTGTGCGCAGCGCGAGATTCGCGGACAGCAACTGCGCGCGCGACATGGCCATGCGCTCGAGAATGATCACGCGATGTTGCTGATGCCGAAGCGGATCGTGTTTCATTTCAGGGCATCCTTCAGGGCTTCGAGGTCGCTCGACATTTCGTCGCGCAGAACGTGCAACGGCTCGGCGGGCTTTTGCGTCTTCATCATCGCGAAGGTCGCAATGGAGATGAGCAGCCACGCCGCCGCGACGCCCCACGCGACTGCGACCACGTACGGCGTATTCCACGCCGAGACGATGATGGCCACGCATAGAAACGAGAGGGTGAACATGGCGGCGACTGCCAGCACGACCATCGCGATGACCTCGCGTACGAGCCGCGCTTTGGCCTCGTCGAGCTCCAGCGCCAGAAGCTCGGCGTAGTCGACTGCCCGACTGGAACAGAAGCGCGCCACGTTGCGCCACTGGCTGACTCTGCTATGTATCGACATCGTGTATCTCCCGCCGCAATGCCGTCACGCGCGCTCGCCGCCGGATGTGCCGGGCGGCGAGCGCTTCATCGCAACGATGCAATCGACTCTGTGCCAACCGTGTCTTACGACCGTTTCTAACGGTAATCCCTGTCGTCGCGGTAATCGCGTGCGGTCGAGGAGCGCAGCGCGCCGAGTATGAAGCCCGCCGCCACCGCAATCGCGAGTGCGGTGAACGGCCGCTCGGTGGTCGTCTCGCGCACGACGTCGGTGAGATCGGCCCATACCTGTTGAGCCTTGCCGCTCAACTCGCGCGCGGTGCCGGCCATTTGCGTGCCGGTGTCGCCGAGCATGTCGCCCGCCGTCTGCTCGAGCTTGCCGCCGATTTCCTTTACCGTGCCTTCCACTTTTCCTGTTTCCATGTCTGCTCTCCGTGGTTTGTGCGCACAAGCGCGCACTGCGCTGCCGCGCTGCCGGAGCTCCGGCATGCGTTGCCGTCACGCCGCAAGAAGCAGGCCGCGTGAACGGATCTTCGACACTCGACGGATAGCGGCGCGCTCGCGCGGCGAATCGCATCGGCGCGCGACGGAGAACAATGGAGAAGAGAGCGAGGAATGAAGAAGTAAAAGCGGAGAAGCAGAAGCGGCGCAGTCAGCGCGAGCATGACAGACGCATTGGACGCGCGCCGTCACGCGAACGCGTCGGCGCATCGTGGAGAAATCGTGGACAAAAGCCGCACGAACTCGCTGCTACATTGATGTATGCACTCGCGCAACCAGGGCAGTTCAGGAGGCGCGACTATGCATGCGAGCCGCGCGGGTTGAAACCGCGCGTGAATAAACCGCTAACGACAGGGTTAACCCGGCGGCAACGCGCCGTTGAGTATGCGCTGCAAGGTGTCGATCTTGCGAAGATGCACGCCCCATAGCTGGCCGGCGTCCTTGATACGGCGCAGCCGATCGTGCCAATAGCTGAGTGGAAATGCCGAGTTCTCGCGCGCACTCGCATGCGAGCGCAGCAGCACATGTTCGATATGGGCGAGATCGCGTTCGATCATCGCCTGTCGCATGGAGCCGAGCGCTCCGTTGGAGAAGGTCTGTCGCATGGAAGTAGCAGGCGGCGGTAAAAGCACCCAACTAGCAAAGCGCGTGCCGCGGGACCGCGATTAACCGGTCCAATCCCGCCGAAATCCATGCGGGGCGCGCTATTCCTCTTTAGCAAGCAGGCGCCGCGACCTCGCTTTCTTGCGTCAACGAGTCGTAGAAAAACGCCTTCGTCCATGCCCCTTTTTACAATCGACGCCTGCGCGAAAGAACACCGCGCGCGCCGCAATGCGCCCCGTCGCAAGCCGCCTTCTGATTCAAGCTTCCCCGCCGCGAGCCGATAACAAAAAGGTGACGATCCATTTTGAGGAGCGTTCTCCAGATCAATTCGGCTGTCATGGCTCCCATTACGCGCGCTTCCTATTCCGCTTGCTATTCCCTCACGCACCGCCTGGTCGTTTATTCGGTCGCCGGGCTGGCGACGCTTTGTTCGCCGGCCGCTTTCGCCGACAACGAGCCCGCCGCGAGCGGAACGTCGGTGTCGGACACGGCCGACCTGGCCGCGATGCCACTGGAGGCGCTGATGCAGGTCACGGTCAACACCGCGTCGCGTTTCGATCAGTCCGTCACCGACGCGCCGGCTGCGGTCGTCGTGCTCACCGCCGAGGACATCCGTGAGTTCGGCTGGCGCACGCTCGCCGATGCGCTCGCGTCGCTGCCAGGTCTCTATGTCACGAACGATCGCTCGTACCAATACCTCGGTGCGCGCGGCTTCCAGCGCCCCGGCGATTACAACAGCCGGTTCCTGCTGCTGATCGACGGCATTCGCACGAACGACGGCGTGTACGGTCAGGCGCCGATCGGCTCGGACTTTCCGCTCGACATGGATCTCGTCAAGCGCATCGAGTACGTGCCGGGTCCAGGTTCGTCGATGTACGGCGCGAACGCGCTGTTCGGCGTCATCAACGTCATCACGAAGAGCGGCAGCGATCTGGCCGGCGCGGAAGCCGCGGTCGCGGCGGGCAGCTTCGGCGAAAAGAAGGCGCGTGCGTCATACGGCTGGCATGGCGCGCATGGGGCCGACATTCTGCTGTCGGCAACCGCATATGGACGAAACGGAGAGGACTTGTATTACCCGGAATTCGACACGCCGGATCAGAACCACGGCGTTGCGCACCGGCTCGACTACGACCGCGCGCAGGACTTTCTCGCGCGCGCCGCTTATGGCGATTTCCGGTTCAGCTTCATCTACGGAAATCGCACCAAGGGTATTCCCGATGCGCCATACGGCGCCGTGTTCAACGCGCCGTTCAGCGTGTCGGATACGCATAGCTATGCGGATCTCACGTATCAGCATGCGTTGTCCGATGGCGTGATGCTGGCATCGCAGCTTTACTGGGGCCGCTACGATTACCGGATGCCGGCGATCGACGGTCCCGCGCCGTACGTGGTGAACATCGATGGAAGCCACGCGCTGTGGTACGGCGCCGACGTGCACGCGACCATCTCGTCGCTTGCGAAACATCGCATCGTGGTCGGCGCCGACTTCGCGAGAGACGCGCGCCTTAACCAGTACAACTACAACGTCGACCCGTACTCGCAAATGCTCGACGACCATCACAGCGGCAATCGCGCCGGCGTCTATGTCGAAGACGAAATCACGCTGCCCTGGAACTTCACGCTGAACGCGGGCTTGCGTTACGACCAGCAGACGTCCGCGGGCGGCAACCTGAGCCCGCGTATCGGACTCATCTACAAGCTGACTCCACGCGATACGTTCAAGCTGCTATACGGTCAGGCCTATCGCGCGCCGAACGCGTATGAAATGTACTACGCGATAAGCGGCCCGGATGGCCAGTTGGGAAACCGGTCATTGAAGGCGGAGCACATCGCGACCACCGAACTCGTCTATGAAAGAGCGCTGTTCACGACGGCGCGCGCAACGCTTTCGCTATTCCAGTACGACGCGCGCGATCTGATCAGCCAGACGCTCGATGAATCATCCGGGCTCTTCATTTTTCGCAACGTAAGCCGCGCGAGCGCGCGCGGCGCCGAACTCGCCTATGAACAGCGCGTCGCGGGCGCGCGCGTGCGCGCGAGCTATTCCTACCAGATAGCTCACGACTCGAACACCGGCGCTTCGCTGCAAAACTCGCCGAGGCATCTCGGCAAGCTCAATCTCGCCGTGCCGTTCTTCGCCAATGCGTTGATGACCGGACTCGAAGTGCAATGCACGTCGTCCCGTCTCGCCGCGGCCGGCGACGCCGGCGGCTTCTGCCTTGCGAACCTGACGCTCAGTTCGCGCCGCCTGGTTCGCGGGGCCGATCTGTCGTTCTCCATTTATAACCTCACCGATAAACGATACGCCGACCCAGTGGGCCCCGGCTTTACACAGGAGACAGTTGCGCAGCAAGGCCGGACTTTCCTCTTCAAGGCCGTCTACGGGTTCTGACATGGATCGCGTTCGCATCCAGATCATTGCGGCGTCCCTGATATTTGCGTCGCCGGTCATTGTGCAGACCTCCGTCGACGCGCAAGTGGACTTGCCGGCGCTCGAGGCCGCCTACATCTTCAACTTCGCGCAGTTTACGGACTGGCCCGCGGGCCGTCCTGTCGACAACGTACTGTCGATCTGCGTGGACCCGGAGAGCCCGCTCGGCCAGGCACTTGCGCGACTCGACGGCAAGCACGGCGGCAAACAGGCGTGGCGGGTTCGTCCGTTGCCGCGCGGGGAGAAGGTTGGCGATTGCCAGCTCGCGGTACTGACGGCGAGCACGGCTTTGAGCGCGGCAGTCAAGGCGCTGCTCGCTTCGGACGCACCCGTGGTGATCGTCAGCGAAGCGGACACGGCCGACCAGGGATGGGTGATCCGCCTCGTGCGCGAAGGCGATCACCTGAAGTTCGACATCAACGTTACCGAGGCTTCACGCCGCCGCATCACGCTCAGTTCGAAACTCATGCGGCTTGCAAGGACAGTGCTATGAAAAGTTTCCCGGTCTTGCGCCGGTTTGCATGGCCTCGCGAACACGTCAACCTCGTCGGCGTGATGATTGCGCTGCTGATTTCCAGCGTCGTGCTGCTGGTCTATCAGGCGCTTTCGCTGCGCACGTCGTTGACCAACGACGTCAGCATGCAGGCGTCCGTGCTCGCGGAAAATTTGACTGCATCCGCGATGTTCGGCGACCGCGACGCCACCGCCGAAGTGCTCGGCTCGCTGCGCAAGGTGCCGCATGTGGAAAGCGCGACCGTCTATACGCCCGACGGCGAACTGTTCGTGCGTTATACGCGCCCCGGCCTGAGCCGCAGTGAATCGGAAGAAGGCACGCTCGCCAATGCCGGCAGTTCGCCGCGTCTTTCGCTCGAAGATATTTTCGTCGCGGCGCCGATTATTCATAACGGTCAACTGCTCGGCAGCATCGTGATCGTCGCGACCACCGAAGCGATAAAAATGCAGCTTGCGCAATACGGCTGCTTTCTCGTCGGCGCTTCGCTGTGTTCGGTGTGGATCGCCTCGCTCGTGATGCGGCGCATGCGCGAGCGCGTATCGCGCGCGGAGAAGGACCTCGAATATCTTGCATCGACGGACCCGCTCACGGACCTGCCTAACCGCCGCGCGTTCTACGACGAACTGAAAGCGCGCCTGCATAAAGCGCACGCGGCCGACAAACGCGTCGCGCTGATGATGGTCGATCTCGACAACTTCAAGATCGTCAACGACACGCTGGGTCATGGCGCGGGCGACGAACTGCTCAAGCAGGTTGCCGACGCGTTGCGCAATGTCGTGCGGCCTAACGATCTCGTGAGCCGCATTGGCGGCGACGAATTCGCCGTGGTCATCGGACCGGACGCGAGCCGCGTTCGCGCACGGGCGACCGCGGGCCGCATCGCGCGCAACCTGTCTCGTCCGTTCATTCTGCACGGCAGCGACTCGGTGGTGACGGCAAGCGTGGGCTTCAGCGTCTATCCGGAAGACACCGGCGAAATGGCGGAACTGGTGAGCAATGCCGACATCGCGCTTTACTCCGCGAAAAGCAGGGGCAAGAGCATTGCCGTCGAGTTTCAGAGCGAGATGACAGCGGAAGCGCAGCGGCGCGCGCGCATCGAGGCGGAACTGCGCAAGGCCGTCGATCAGGACGGCTTGCAGATCGTCTATCAGCCGCAGTTCGACTGCCTGTCGGGACGGCTGCTCGGTGCCGAAGCGCTGGTCCGTTGGACCCATCCTTCGGAAGGACCTATTTCGCCGGCTGAATTCGTGCCGATCGCGGAGAACAGCGATCTGATCGTGTCGCTCGGCCGCTGGGTGTTGTGGCGCGCATGCCGCGACGCGGCGAACTGGAACGCCGGCCGCAATGCGGGCGTGCATGTGGCCGTGAACATTTCGGCGCGGCAATTGCGGGCCGAGGGCTTCACGAACGAAGTGTGCGACGCGCTCGAAAAAAGCGGCCTGCCCGCTTCGCTGCTCGAACTCGAACTCACCGAAAGCCAATTGATGTCCAATATGTCGGTGGGCATTCAGGCGATGCAGGAACTGCGCGCGGCCGGTGTGCGCCTCTCGCTCGACGATTTCGGCACCGGTTACTCGTCGCTGTCGTATCTGCAATCTTTTCCGGTGCACAGCATCAAGATCGACCGCAGCTTTATCTGCCCGTTGCCGAATGGCGGGCAGCCTATCGTCACCGCAATCATTTCGATGGCGCATAGTTTCGGGCTGCTGGTCGTCGCGGAAGGCGTCGAATATCCGGCGCAACTCGAATGGCTGTGCGATGCGCATTGCGATGTCGTTCAAGGCTTTTTGACCGGCCACCCGATGTCGCTCGAACAACTGCTCGCCATCATTCGCATGGAAGAAGACAGAGGGGAACATAAGCGCGTCGGCCGCCGCTCGCCGCTGCGGCCGCGAGCGCAACGGGCGCCTACCGCCTGAAGGTCCGCTTCAAAGCCCGCTTGACCCTCGCGATATATGAAGGTAACCTGCACAGGTAACCTTCATATATTGTTCCGGCACGCATGGCCAAAAACGATCCGCCGCTCGACACCGACTCCCTTCACGTATTGGCCGAAGACCTGCGCGTGCTGACCGGCAAGCTGCGCCGCCGTCTGCGCGAAGAAGCACACCTCGGCGACTTCACGCCTTCGCAAATACAGGTACTCGGGCTGCTCGAACGCGAGGGCCCGGCAACGGTTACCGAACTCGCGCGCGCGCACGGCATGCGCCCGCAATCCATGGGCGAGACGCTTTCGGTTCTGAAAGCCGCGGGCCTCGTGAGCGGCGCGCCAGATCCGAACGACGGCCGGCAAACCGTGCTCACTCTCACGCCGGCCTTTCGCAAGAAGATCAAGGCGAGCCGCGCCGCGCGCGAAGACTGGCTTTTTCGCACGATCCAGACGCGCTTTTCAGCGGCCGAGCAAAAGCAGCTTGCCACCGGCGTCGAATTGCTCAAACGCCTGATCGACTCGTAATCCGTCAACCTCACCGCAAGAGGAATACGTATGGCACTGACTACACTCGATGCAAAAACCGCGCTCGTCGTGATCGATTTGCAGCAAGGCATCGTGGCGATGCCCACGGCTCATCCCGCCGCGCAAGTCGTCACGCACGCGGCCGCTTTGGCCGAAGCATTTCGCCGTCACGGCCTGCCCGTCGTGCTCGTCAACGTGGCGGGCGGCGCACCTGGGCGCGCGGAGCAGGCACGCCCCACCGGCAACTTTCCGCCGGAATTCACCGACCTCATGCCCGAACTGAACCCGCAAGCGTCGGATCATCTCGTCACGAAACGGACGTGGGGGGCGTTTACGAATACAGACCTCGAAGCGTATCTGCGCGAGCAAGGTGTGACGCAGATCGTGCTGGCGGGCATCTCCACCAGCATCGGCATCGAATCCACCGCGCGCTTCGCGCACGAGCTGGGGTTCAACATCGCCTTTGCCGTCGACGCGATGACCGACCTGCATCTTGACGCCCACACGAATAGCCTGACGCGAATCTTTCCGCGGCTCGGAGAGACCGGCACGACGCAGCAGGTACTCGCCATGCTGGAACAAACGCGCGCATGAGCATGAGCTTGATCACGCGCCGCAAGCCCAACCTCAGTCACGCGTCTGTGCGCAAGGAGCCGTAGTGAGCAGCACATTCCGTTCGCTGCGCAACTTCAATTACCGGATGTGGGCGAGCGGTGCGATCGTCTCGAACGTCGGCACGTGGATGCAGCGCACCGCGCAGGACTGGCTCGTGCTCACGGAACTCACGCAGCACAATGCGACGTCCGTGGGTATCGTGATGTCGCTGCAGTTCGGGCCGCAAATGCTGCTGTTGCCGCTCACCGGCTACGCGGCGGATCACTTCGACCGCCGCAAGCTGCTGTTCTTCACGCAGGCAGCGATGGGCAGTCTCGCGCTCGGCCTCGGCCTGCTGACCATCACGGGCCTCGTGCAACTGTGGCAGGTCTACGTTTTCGCGGGACTGCTCGGCTGCGTGACCGCGTTCGATTCGCCCGCGCGTCAAACCTTCGTGTCGGATCTTGTCGGCGAAAGCGATCTGTCGAATGCGGTCGCGCTCAATTCGACCTCGTTCAATGCGGCGCGAATGATCGGGCCGGCAGTGGCCGGCTTGCTGATTGCATCGGTCGGAACGGGTTGGGTGTTTCTGATCAACTCGCTCTCTTTCATTGCCGTGCTCGGCGCATTGCGCATGCTGCGCGTACGCGAACTTCACGCGAAGCCGCTCGCGGTTCGCTCGCGCGGCAGCTTCGTGGAAGGCTTCAAATATGTGTGGAAGCGCCCCGATCTGAAGGCCGCGCTTTTGATGCAGTTCCTGATCGGCACGTTCGGACTCAACTTCCCGATCTTCATTTCGACGATGTCGGTCAGCGCATTTCATGCAGGCGCCGGCGAATACGGCGTGCTCAGTTCGACGATGGCGGTGGGTTCCGTCACCGGCGCGCTGCTGGCCGCGCGCCGCGCGCAACCGCGCATGGCGTTGCTGCTGGGCGCGGCGGCGATCTTCGGCGTGGGCTGCACGGTTGCTTCGTTGATGCCGAACTATGTGCTCTTCGGCATTGCGCTCGCGTTCATCGGCGTGTCGACGCAAACCTTCAATACGTCCACCAACAGCCTCGTGCAACTCTCCACGGAACCTGCGATGCGCGGCCGCGTGATCGCGATTCTGCTCGCTATCGCGCTGGGCGGCACGCCGCTTGGCGCGCCCGTCGTCGGCTGGGTCGCGGATCGTTTCGGTCCGCGCTGGGCGCTCGGCGTGGGCGCGGCGTCGGGCTTCGCGGCCGCGCTGGTGGGCCTCATGTATCTCGTCCGATACCGCAGTCTGCGCGTGTTTTTCGACGCGGGGCGCCTTCGCTACAGCATCGACGAGCCGCGCCAGGCGCCGCCTTATGTGAGTCCCGCCATCGCCGTGCAAAATGCGGTGCTCGATGAGGCGGAAGAAGAGTCGTCGTCGGGTGTGTGAAGTGTGAAATGTGAAAAGGCCATGAAAAAAGCCGCGGCTCGAGTTTGAGCCGCGGCTTTGTTATTAGGCTTGTTGCGCTTGTCGCGCTTCGTGCTTCTACCGCGAATTACTTCGCAACAGGCATCGTGAATTCCGCGCCCTTCGCGATGCTGTCGGGCCAGCGCTGCATGATGCTCTTGTAGCGCGTATAGAAGCGCACGCCCTCTTCGCCGTACGCATGGTGATCGCCGAACAGCGACCGCTTCCAGCCGCCAAACGAATGCCATGCCATCGGCACCGGAATGGGCACATTGATGCCGACCATGCCGACCTGAATCTGCCGGCCGAACGCGCGCGCGACGCCGCCGTCGGACGTGAAGAGCGATACGCCGTTGCCGAATTCGTGTGCGTTGATCAGTTCGACCGCACTCGCGAAATCGGGCACACGTACCACCGCCAGCACCGGGCCGAAGATCTCTTCCTTGTAGATCTTCATTTGCGTGCCGACGTTGTCGAACAACGTTCCGCCGATGAAGAAGCCCTCTTCTTTCGCGACCGCATGCGTGCGGCCATCGACGATCAGCGTAGCGCCCTCTTCCACGCCGGATGCGATATAGCCCGCCACTTTCGCCTTGTGCTCGGCGGTCACGAGCGGGCCCATTTCGGCGTCGAGGTTCTCACCGTTCTTGATGACGAGCGACTTCACGCGCGGCACGAGCTTTTCGATCAGCCTGTCGGCGACATTGCCCACCGCCACCGCCACCGAGATCGCCATGCAGCGCTCGCCGGCCGAGCCATAGGCCGCGCCGATGAGCGCATCCACGGCCTGATCGAGATCGGCGTCGGGCATAACGACGAGGTGATTCTTCGCGCCGCCGAGAGCCTGCACGCGCTTGCCGCGCTTCGATGCTTCGCCGTGAATGTATTCCGCAATCGGCGTCGAGCCCACAAAAGACAGCGCCGCCACGTCGGGATGCTCGATCAATGCGTCGACGGCCACCTTGTCGCCGTTCACCACATTGAATACGCCATCGGGCAAGCCGGCTTCCTTCAACAACTCGGCAATGCGCAACGACGCCGACGGATCGCGCTCGGACGGCTTCAGCACGAATGTGTTGCCGCAAGCGAGCGCGACCGGGAACATCCACATCGGCACCATCACAGGAAAATTGAACGGCGTGATGCCGGCCACGACGCCGAGCGGCTGACGCAAATTCCAGTTGTCGATGCCGCCGCCGATCTGATCGGTGAAATCGGTCTTCAACAGGTTCGGAATGCCGCACGCGAATTCGACGACTTCGATGCCGCGCACCACTTCGCCTTGCGCGTCCGTGAACACCTTGCCGTGCTCGCGCGTGATGAGCATCGCGAGTTCGTCGTGATGTCTGTTGAGCAGTTCCTTGAACCTGAACAGAATGCGTGCGCGCTTGAGCGGCGCGGTTTCGCTCCATGCCGCAAACGCCGCCTTGGCCGATTTGACCGCGGCATCCACTTCCTCGACCGATGCAAGCGCGACCGAGCCCGTCACCTTGCCAGTCGCGGGATTGAATACGTCCTTGAAACGGCCGCTGCCGGGCGCAGCCAGCGCGCCGCCGATGTAGTGACCGATCTGCTGCACTGACAGCCGGTCTTGCTCGTTTACTGCGTTCATGTCGTACCTCACGTTCGGGAATGGGCCGCGGTGTGTACCGGGCAGACAGGCGGATTCGAGACCCGCCAACTGTATCGACGTGAAGCGGGTAATTCCCTATACAGCAAAACAGAACCGCGCCTCACTGTATTGTTTTTTGCGCAGCAACTGTATTGGATAGACGGGAATGTGTAGGGGATGTGCCGACGTGTGACGCGTTGCAGCATCCCGGTACATACGCGCTGCATCGCCGTGTAAGTCCTGGCTTGCATAGTTCGTGAGCCGGACGCCAAATCACAAAACCGCACGACAGGTCACGCATTTCGGTGAGGAGGCGCGACATGGCAACGAACGCATCGGCGAGTGGCCGCAAGCATCGCGGACAGGCTGGCAAGGCAACGGCCAGTGGCTGGATCGGCTCGGCACTCGAGTACTACGATTTCTTCATCTACGCGCAGGCAGCGGCGCTCATCTTCCCGCAGTTGTTCTTTCCATCCGGCAATCCAAAGATCGCGATCGTCGCGTCGCTCGCGACGTATGGCGTCGGTTACGTCGCGCGGCCAATCGGCGCATTCGTACTCGGCCATTGGGGCGACACGCACGGCCGCAAGAACGTGCTGCTGCTCTGCATGTTCCTGATGGGCTTTTCGACGATGGCAGTCGGCCTGCTGCCTACTTATCACCATGTCGGGCTGCTCGCGCCGACGCTGCTCGTCGTGCTGCGTTTGATTCAAGGCTTCGCGGTGGCCGGAGAAATCTCGGGCGCGAGTTCAATGATTCTCGAACATGCGCCATTCGGACGACGCGGCTATTACGCGAGCTTCACGCTGCAAGGCGTGCAGGCCGGACAGATTCTTGCGGCCGCCGTGTTCCTGCCGCTCGCCTATTACATGGAAGAAAGCTCGTTCAATTCGTGGGGCTGGCGCATTCCGTTTCTGCTTAGCGCACTCGTGCTGGTGGCCGGCTACATCATCCGCCGCGAGGTCGAAGAAACACCCGCTTTCGCGAAAGAAGACGCGAGCGGCGGCGTGCCGAAGTCGCCGATTGCGGAAGCGTTCCGCTATAACTGGCAGGACATGCTGCGCGTGGTCGGCTGCTCGCTGATGAATGTGATTCCCGTCGTCGCGACGATCTTCGGCGCGGCGTATGCGGTGCAGGCCGCGTACGGCATCGGCTTTTCGAAGAGCGTGTACCTGTGGATACCCGTGATCGGCAATATTGTCGCCGTGCTCGTGATTCCATTTGTGGGCAATCTGTCGGACCGGATCGGCCGGCGTCTGCCGATCATCGTCGGCGCGCTCGGCGCGGGGCTGCTGTCATTTGGATACTTGTACGCGATCAGCATTCATAACGTCGCGCTCGCGATGGTGATGTCGATCCTCATGTGGGGCGTGGTCTACCAGGGCTATAACGCGACTTTCCCGAGCTTCTATCCCGAGCTTTTTCCGACGCGCTCGCGCGTCTCCGCGATGGCGATCGGACAGAACATCGGCACCACGATTACCGCATTGCTGCCCGCGTTGTTCGCTTATGTCGCGCCGCCGGGATCGCACAACGTTCCGGTCACGATCGGCGCGATCACCTTCGGCATAACGATCATCGCGGCGGTGACTGCGTGGAGCGCGCGCGAGAACTACCGCGTCAGATTGAGCGATCTCGGCCAACCCGGCGCAGTGCCGCTCGACAAGACGAGCTATGACCAGTTGAGAGCCGAAACGTTGGCTGAGTCGAAAAAGGCGGTTGCTTCATAGTGCTCCCGCAGCATCGTGTATTGCGGCTCAGCGCCACTGCGCAGTGAGTTCGTTCGCGAGGACCATCTTCTCGCGGACGCGTTCGATAAACGCCGCGTCGATGCCGCTTTGCGCCTTCAGGAATTTGAGCGCCGCCGAATGAACCACGCGCATCGCGCCGCCGTCTATTCCGCCGATACGCGCTGCGCTGCGGCGCGTTTCTTCCACGAGATCGCGCGCGCTGCTGAAGTCCGGTGACAGGCCGCTTTGCGCTTCAAAGCCGGCTTGCAAACCGGCCGCATGATCGCGCGACTGCCCGAGAAGATCCATGTCGACGAGCAGGTCGACGCCTTCTCCCATTCGGCACGCGCAAAGCACCCACAGCGCGACAAACGCGCGATACGCGTTATTGCCTTCCGCGCTGCGTGCATAGTGTTCGCACGCGATTGCATAGGCGTCGTCGGAAGCGGGCACAGCGGGCGGCAGTTTAACGTCGCACAAGTCGATGATCTGTTTGACCAACGGTTCCGCGCGATTCAACCCGAGTACGCGAAACGGCGCGGCCACAAAAAACGGATTGCGCCACTGCTGGTTGAGGAGCCACCCGGATGCAAATTGCGACGCGGGATTGCGCAGCACGCCGACGTGCATCGCATCCGGAAACGCCTGTCTGAGCCACGGCAATCTTCCTGACGAACGACAGAACTTGAACACCGGCACACTGCTCTGCTTTTGCCCGTACTCGCAAAGGCTGCGCAAATACGCCGCCAGCGCGGGGAATTCGGCGTCCGGCACGTCGCCGAAACGGTCGATGCCGAATGTTCTCCGGTATCCGCTCACACCGCGCACACTTTCCGGCAGGAACGGCCGGTACTCGTCGAAATACGGCGCATCGAGCGGCGGATGTCCCGAGGTTAGCGTCGGGAGGCTTGCGGACACGTCGGCGAGACTCAGGTCGGCGAGCACGTTGCTAAGCGGCTCGTAATATCCCGTCGCGCCGTTGAGCGCGCGAAGACGGGACCACACCCAGGTGCCGCCGCTGCGCCAGCCCGTATGCAGAAATATGGCCTTCATTCGTCTTCTTCCTCGAGACCGGCAAGCAGATCGTCGACGGCGCGATAGACCCGTTCGACAATCTCCGGACCCACCTTGCGCTCCAACTCGCGGTATTGCGCCTCCAGTTCCTTCGAGATCACACGCACGAGTTCGACGCTCGTATCGGTGAGCGAAACCAGCACGCGCCGCTGATCTTCCGCGAAACGCTCTTTCGTTATCAACTCCATGCTCTCCATGCGCGCGAGTACGCCCGCCATGCTCGGGCTCGAGATCGTGCAGATGTCGGAGATATGACGCGGCTCCATCGGGCCGTGCTCATTGAGCGCGCGAATCACGCGCCATTGCTGCTCGGTCAAACCGTGCGCCGTGATCAACGGACGAAAGCGCTCCATCATTTTTTCCCTGGCGCGCAGCAGCAGCATCGGCAGGTTGCGGTGCAAAACTCGTGTGGAAGCAGACGAAGACATAGTGGGCGATGAATGAAAGCAGCCGTCGAAACTTAAGGGAAAACCCGCGATCAGCCGACTGGCTATTGACCCCGGATCATATCAAGCGCAATACTACTAACATGTTAGTGTTTATGTCGAGTCTCCATTCAGAGGCATAGCCAGTTCATGTTTGCACTTGCCGATTATCTGTTGCACCCGGAAGGCGACGCGTTGCCTCGCGATGTCGATGCGCAAACCGCGGCGGCGCTGCTCGCGCGCGGCATGGCGTGCCGGCCGCCTGTGAGCGGCGCAGTCTACGGCACTTTGCTCAACGACCGTGCCGCGCTCAATGCGCTCGGCGATGCGATGCATGCCGCGCCGTACAAGGCGCCGCCGAAAGCGCCGGTTCTTTATCTGAAGCCGCGCAATACGCACGCGGGGCATCGGGCGAAAGTCGTCGTGCCGGACGATGAGCTGGGCGTCGAGTTAGGCGCTTCGCTTGGCATCGTGATCGGGCGCACTGCGACGCGCGTCAGCGCCGAGCGTGCGTTCGACTATCTCGCGGGCTACACGCTCGTGGCCGATCTCAGCGTACCGCACGCGAGCGTATATCGGCCCTCCGTGCGATTCCGGGCGCGCGACGGTTTTTGCGTGATCGGACCGGCGCTCGTCGCAGCGCGGCACGTTGCGAATCCCGACGAACTCGCCATTACGGTTGCGCTCAACGGTGCGCATGTGTTCACGGCGAGCACGGCGTCGTCGGTGCGCAATGTGGCGCAATTGCTCGCGGATGTCACCGACTTCATGACGCTCGCGCCAGGCGACGTCATCACGACAGGTGTGCGGCACGGCTCGCCCGTCGCGCATCGCGGCGACGAGGCGATGCTGTCAATCGGCGCGCTGCCGCCGCTTCACGTCTCGTTTGTCGGCGCAACTCAACACGACGGAGAACAGTCATGATGCGCGGCCGCGTGGCCTATGCAGGCGCAATTCACGAAGCCTATCCGCACGCGAAAGGCGTGCAGCTTGCGGACGGACGTATATGCGCCGAAGAGCAGGTCGTCTGGCTCGCGCCTGTCGAAGTCGGCACCATCTTCGCACTCGGATTGAACTACGCCGAGCATGCGAAAGAATTGCAGTTCAACAAGCAGGAAGAGCCGCTGGTGTTCCTGAAGGGACCGGGTACGGTGCTCGGTCATCGCGGCTTCACTCGCCGCCCCGCCGATGTGGCCTTCATGCACTACGAGTGCGAACTCGCTGTGGTGATCGGGCAAACCGCGCGCAACGTACAACGCGAACATGCGATGCAGCACGTGGCCGGCTACATGATCGCCAACGACTACGCGATCCGCGACTACCTCGAAAACTATTACCGCCCGAACCTGCGCGTAAAGAATCGCGACGGCGCGACGGTACTCGGCCCGTGGTTCGTCGACGCTGCCGATATCGACGACGTCACGCAACTGGAATTGCGCACGTTCGTCAACGGCACGCTGCAACAACGCGGCAACACGCGCGATCTCGTGACCGACATTCCCGCGCTGATCGAATACCTCAGCGGCTTCATGACGCTCGCGCCGGGCGACGTGATTCTGACCGGCACACCGGAAGGCATCGTCAATGTGAATGCCGGCGACCAAGTAGTGTGCGAGATCGACGGTCTGGGCCGCCTCGTCAACACGATTGCATCCGACGCGGATTTTGGCCGCGCGTGATCGGCAGCATAAAGAAAAGGGACAACGCAATGCGAATCGAACATCTGATCAACGGCAAGACAGCCGGCGCGAAAGACTACTTTGAAACGGTCAACCCGGCGACGCAGGAAGTACTCGCCGAAGTGGCGCGCGGCGGCGAAGAAGAAGTGCATGCCGCCGTGCGAGCCGCAAAAGAAGCCTTTCCCGCATGGGCGAGCAAGCCCGCCGCCGAACGCGCGAAGCTGATCCGCAAGCTCGGCGAATTGATCGCGAAGAACGTACCGGATATTTCAGAAGCCGAAACAAACGATACCGGCCAGACGATTTCGCAAACGCGCAAGCAACTCGTGCCGCGCGCGGCCGATAACTTCAGCTATTTCGCCGAGATGTGCACGCGCGTCGACGGTCATACCTATCCGACCGACACGCATCTGAATTACACGCTGTTCCATCCAGTCGGTGTGTGCGCGCTGATTTCGCCGTGGAATGTGCCGTTCATGACAGCCACGTGGAAAGTCGCGCCGTGCCTTGCGTTCGGCAATACGGCGGTGCTCAAGATGAGCGAGTTGTCGCCGCTGACCGCGTCGATGCTCGGCAATCTCGCGCTGGAAGCCGGCATTCCGGCCGGCGTGCTGAACGTCGTGCACGGCTTCGGCAAGGAAACCGGCGAGCCGCTCGTCGCGCATCCGGACGTGCACGCAGTGTCGTTCACCGGATCGACCGCGACAGGTAACCGGATCGTGCAGACCGCGGGTCTCAAGAAGTTCTCGATGGAACTTGGCGGCAAATCGCCATTCGTTATTTTCGACGACGCCGATTTCGAACGCGCGCTCGACGCCGCTATTTTCATGATCTTTTCGAACAACGGCGAACGGTGTACTGCGGGCTCGCGCATTCTGGTGCAGAAGTCGATCTACGTGAAGTTTGCGGAGCGCTTTATCGAGCGTGCAAAGCGCCTCACGGTAGGCGACCCGCTTGCCGACAGCACGATCATTGGCCCGATGATCAGCCAGGGGCATCTGGCCAAAGTGCGCAGCTATATTGAACTCGGCCCGAAAGAAGGCGCGACGCTGGCGTGCGGCGGCCTCGATACACCTGATTTGCCCGAGGCCATGCGCAAAGGCAACTTCGTGATGCCCACGGTTTTCGTCGATGTGGACAATCGCATGCGTATCGCGCAGGAAGAGATCTTTGGCCCGGTCGCGTGCCTGATTCCATTCGACGACGAAGCCGACGCAATTTGGCTCGCGAACGACATCTCGTACGGCCTCTCGAGCTATATCTGGACCGAAAACAGCGGACGCGCGCATCGCGTCGCGGCTGCCGTCGAAGCCGGCATGTGCTTCGTCAACAGCCAGAACGTGCGCGATTTGCGGCAACCGTTCGGCGGCACGAAGGCGTCAGGTGTGGGACGCGAAGGCGGCACGTGGAGCTACGAAGTGTTCCTCGAACCGAAGAACATATGCGTGTCGCTCGGCTCGCATCACATTCCGCGCTGGGGCGTCTGACACGCCGGACAATTTCACGCGAGGCCCGCAAGGTCTCGCGGCACAGAAGAGGAGACCGCGATGGGTAAGCTCGCGCTGGCAGCAAAAGTGACACACGTGCCGTCGTTATATCTGTCCGAACTCGACGGTCCGCATAAAGGTTGCCGTCAGCCCGCCATCGACGGCCATCATGAAATCGGCCGGCGTTGCCGCGAATTGGGCGTGGATACGATTGTCGTGTTCGACGTGCATTGGCTCGTCAATAGCGAGTACCACATCAATTGCGCGCCGAAATTCGAAGGCGTCTACACGAGCAACGAACTGCCGCATTTCATCAAGAACATGCCGTATGCGTATCCCGGCAATGTGGAACTCGGCAATCTGATCGCCGAAGCCGCGAACGAAATCGGCGTGAAAAGCCGCGCGCATAGCGAAACCACGCTTGAGCTCGAATACGGCACGCTCGTGCCGATGCGCTATATGAACAGCGATCAGCATTTCAAAACCGTGTCGGTCGCAGGCTGGTGTATGTGGCATCAATTGGAAACGAGTGCGCGCTTCGGGCTCGCGGTACGCAAGGCAATCGAAGAACGCTATGACGGCGCGGTTGCGATTCTCGCGAGTGGGTCGCTGAGTCATCACTTTGCCGACAACGGCACCGCCGAGCAGTTCATGCACAAAGTGTGGAGTCCCTTTCTCGAACAGATGGACCGCCGGGTTGTCGAGCTCTGGCAAGCCGGTGACTGGAAAACCTTTTGCGACATGCTGCCGCTCTACAACGAAAAATGCTGGGGCGAAGGCGGCATGCACGACACGGCAATGCTGCTTGGCGCGCTAGGCTGGGACCGCTATGACGGCAAGGTGGAAGTGATTACGCCGTATTTCGGCAGTTCGGGAACCGGGCAGATCAATGCGATCTTTCCGGTCACGCCGCTGCCCGCCTGAATCGAAAACGGAGGAGTTATCGTGCCGCATCTGACACTGGAATACAGCGCTAATCTCGCCGATGGAGAAAGTATTAGCCGCTTATGCAATACGCTCGCTGAGAGCCTCGCCGCGCAGCGCGACCAGGAGAAGAGCGTTTATCCAATCGGCGGCATTCGCGTGCGCGCGCTGCCTTGCGAGCACTATTGCATTGCCGATGGACGCGCGGATGCAGCGTTTCTACACGCGAACCTGAAGATTGCCGCAGGCCGCTCTGGCGCGATAAAGAAAGCAACCGGCGATGCGTTGTTCGAAACGATCAAGCAGCACTTCGCCAATGAGTTTGAAACGTGCGGGCTCGCGTTGTCGCTGGAAATCAACGAATTCAGCGAAGCCGGCACGTGGAAACACAACAACCTGCATGCGCGGCTCAAAGCGCAGTAGCGAGCCGGCACACACTCATAGCGGCTCAATAGAGAACCATCATGCTAGACCAACAAACTATTCGCGATCTCGCGGCGCAACTCGATCATGCGGAGAAGACGCGCACGCAATTGCGCCACTTTTCCGCGGCGTATCCGCAGATGACGGTGGAGGACGGTTACGCGATTCAGCGCGAATGGGTGAAGCTCAAGCTCGCCGAAGGCCATGTAATCAAAGGACGCAAGATCGGCCTCACGTCGCGCGCAATGCAACGCTCTTCGCAGATCGACGAACCCGATTACGCGCCGCTGCTCGACAGCATGTTTATCGAAAACGGCCAGGACATTCGCGCGGATCGCTTCATTGCGCCGCGCGTCGAAGTGGAACTGGCGTTCGTGTTGAGCAAGCCGCTCAAGGGCCCCGGCATCACGCTATTCGATGTACTCGACGCCACTGCGTACGTCACGCCCGCCGTTGAAATCATCGACGCGCGCATCGAGCAGTTCGACCGCGACACGCGCGCGCCGCGCAAGGTGTACGACACGATTTCCGACTTCGCGGCCAATGCGGGCATCGTGCTCGGCGGGCGTCCGGTGCGTCCGCTCGATGTCGATCTTCGCTGGGTCGGCGCACTGCTGTATAAAAACGGCGCCGTCGAAGAAAGCGGACTCGCGGCCGCAGTGCTCAATCATCCGGCGACGGGCGTCGCGTGGCTCGCGAACAAGATTGCTCCGTACGACGAAATGCTCAACGCAAACGACGTGATTCTGAGCGGCTCGTTCACGAGCCCGATCGCCGCGAAGGCGGGCGACACCTTTCACGTCGACTATGGTCCGCTCGGCGGAATTGGTTTGAACTTCATTTGAGTGCGCACATGTCCTTGCCGCAAAACACATTCAAGCGCGCGCTGCGCGAAGGCACGCCGCAATTCGGCTTGTGGGCCGCGCTCGCCGATGCCTACGTGACCGAGTTGCTCGCCACCGCCGGGTTCGACTGGCTGCTGATCGACAACGAACACGCGCCGAACGACGTGCGCAGCACGCTCGCGCAATTGCAGGCGGTGGCCGCGTACGCATCGCATCCGGTCGTGCGGCCGGTGCGCAGCGACAGCGCGCTGATCAAGCAGTTGCTCGACATCGGCGCGCAGACTTTGCTTCTGCCGATGATCGACACCGCCGAACAGGCCGCCGATGCCGTCGCGGCCACGCGCTATCCGCCGCACGGCATTCGCGGCGTGGGCAGCGCATTGGCGCGCGCGTCGCGCTGGAACCGCGTGCCCGATTACCTGAACCGCGCCGCCGACGAACTGTGCGTGATCGTGCAAGTGGAGACCGTGCAAGGCATGGACAATCTGCCGGCGATTGCAGCGGTCGACGGCGTCGACGGCGTTTTTTTCGGTCCTTCGGATCTGAGCGCGTCGATGGGTCTGCTCGGCAAGCCGGGCGATAGAAGCGTGCGCGAAGCGATTCGCGGCGGCATAGAAACCGTGCGGAATGCGGGCAAGGCCGCGGGCGTGCTCGCGCCTGATCGCGCGATCGCCGACGAGTATCTTGCGGCAGGCGCTACGTTTGTCGCGGTCGGAACGGATACGGGGTTGTTGAGCCGCGCGGCGGCGGATCTGGCCGCGTCGTATAAGGGCAATGTTCAGGCAGCGGCGGCCGTGAAAGGCGGGTACTAAAAGCGAGCGGCCGGCGACGATCTAACCGCCCCTCACTCCCCCGCCGGCCAGGGCAACCCTTGCGCCGACCAGTCCAACTCCACCCCGATCACCGAGCGCTCATCCGCGAACTGCGCCGCAAGCGTCACTGCAATGCAAGGTCTTCCGCTCGCGAGCGAAAGATAAGGATTACTGGCAATCGCCACACCCGGCAGCAGCACGGCATTGCGATAATACGGCCGATGATCCCACCGCGCATCGCGCGGATTGGCCACCGGATGCAGCGACGCGCCTTCCATGCTCCACGCCGGCCCCGGCACTTCCGGGCCGACCTGCCGACCCGAATCGTCGAGAACAAAGCAGCTCACGCAACGCTCGAACGACGCAAGTGCAGCGAACGCGCGCTCCATCGCGGCCCCCGCATGCAGCGCGTCCGCAGCCTCGCGCAACGCGAGGCGATACGGCTCCACCACAGACTCGAACAACGCATGCTGATGCGCGCGGCCTTGCGCGATGACATCGAAAGCATCGTCGATTCGCAGATGCACCGAGCCTGGCGGCGCGATCTCCGGCGCGGGCCGCCCGAGCAGATAACCTTGCGCGAAGTCCACATTCGATTCGACGGCGAGTATCAGTTCCTCGGTCGTCTCCACGCCCTCCACCACGACTAGCATGCCCGCCTGATGCAGCAGCGACACGAGCTTCGGCAAGATCGGCTGCTCGGTGCCGTGCCCGGTCGCGCGTATCAGTTCGCCGTCGAGCTTGACGATGTCCGGACGGATGCGCAGCAGCCGGTCGAGGTTCGATTGACCGGCGCCGAAATCGTCGACGGCAATCAGGAAGCCGTGCTCGCGGTACAACGCCGCCGCGCGCGACATCTCGTCGACGCTGCCGCCGTGCGACTCCAGAATCTCGAGGATCACCTGCTCCGGCGCGAGCCCCACTCTGCGCACGATCCCGGTGAGTTCATCGGCATAGCCCTCGGCGACGAAAGTGGCCGGCAGAATGTTGAGGAAAAGCCAGCCGTCCGAGGGCAGCGACGCGCGCGCGTTCGCCAGATGCACGGCATGACTCGCGCGGTCGAGCACCCCTTCGTCGTTGGCGGGCTTGCGCGCGAACAGCACCGCGGGCGGCAGCAAGGTGCCGTCGTCGAGCTCGCCGCGCAACAGCGCCTCGAAACCGACCTGCTTCTGATGCGACAAACTGAAGAGCGGCTGAAAGTGCGAGGTCAGGTAATAGTCTTCCCATTTATGCCGCGAGCCGCCCGCGCCCGCTGTGCCGCAAGCGTCCTCGATCAGCAGTTGCAGCGGCGCATCCGGCACCGGCCGCTCGGCGCATACGCGGTTCCTGCCGGACTGCTTCGCGCGTAGCAGGGCTTCGTCGGCGCGATCGAGCAGGACCATGATGTTTTCGTCGCCGCGATGCTCGGCCACGCCGAAGCTCGCGGTCAGATGACCGTCCGGGCGCTCGAGCGCGGCAATCGCACCGCGCAGCCGCTCGGCAAGGCGCAGCGCGCCGGCAAGTCCATCGCAGGACAGCACCGCGAATTCCTCGCCGCCGATCCGGCTCACACTGTCGCCGCGCGTGGTTTGCTCGAGCAGAACCTGGGCGACCTGGCGCAACGCGAGGTCGCCCACCGCATGACCGAACCTGTCGTTGAGCGACTTGAAATTGTCGATGTCGAGAAAAATCGCGCTGGCCTCGCCGCCGCGCGCGAGTTCGGCGAGGCGCCGCTCCGCCTGCGCGACGAACGCACGGCGGTTTTGCAGGCCGGTCAGCGGATCGGTCGCGGCCAGTTGCGCGAGCTGATCCTCGAGCAGAAAGTGATTGCGCCGGAACCCGTAAAAGCCGAAATGAAAGACGACGGCGGTCGGCATGCCGATCGCGGCGATCCACATCCACACGACCACATCGACGTCGGCCGTGTGCGGCGCAGACGGCAACAAGCCGATCGCCGCCGCATAGAAAAGCGCGCTGCCGACCACGAAATGCGTCGGCGTCAGCCACAGCGGCGCGGCGCAAACCGGGATCACGACCATCGCCGGCAAGGTCCACAGCAACGGCTGCTGCACGCCCGCCACGTTCAGCGCGAGACCGGCGACGAGCGTCAGCGAGAAGGCCACGCCGATCGCGCCGAACGTCCACGTCGATTTCGCGAGCGGAATGGCCAGCACCAGCAAAGCCAGCACGAGCGCGCAGCCGAGCCGGTACGCGAGCGGCTCGGCGGGCCCGGCGACGAGGCCGCGCGCCGCCACCAGACAGAGGAACGCGACGACTGTGAACGCCATCGTCACCGTCGAAAGCGGGCGCTGATGTTCAAGCGAGCGCTGGTGAAAGCGCTGGCGCAGGCCGGCATCGGCGGAGTGCTGCGGCGAGGTCAGGAGCATAGGAAGGGCTAGCAGGCGGGTCCGGTCACTCTACCGATGTATATCGGCAATCATCGGACGAATATTTAGCCCTTCGTGAAAAAAACCGCGCTTCAGCCCTCGCCGACGCCCGTTGCGTATTTGCGGCAATGCTCGAGATAGCCGGCCGCGTGAGTGCTGACCAGTTGGACGATGCTCTTCCAGAGCCAGCCGGGCGCATCCAGCGTTTTCGAGCGGTTCTTGCGCAACTCGGCCAGCCATGCCTTGCGTTCGGCGAGGTCCATCTGCCGCGCGTGCGCCTTGCCGACCACGAGCGCGAGAAAGCGAGCCGCCCTGGTCGCTTCGTCGCGGGTCAGTTGCTCGATGGTCAGCTTCATGTCCTGCGGCAGCAGTTCGCGCAACACGACGGGGCGGTCCGTGAGGCGCGCGGGCCTCATCCGTTCGCCGAGCGAAGGCGACAGATGCCGCGCGCCTTCCACCACGCGCTCGGCGTGATCGCGCGGCATTCTCACGCCCGAGCAGCGCGGCGCCGCGGCCTGCGCGGCTTCCTTGATGTCGACGAGGCATAGGTCGTCGCCGTCGGCCGCGGCGCCGTCGATGTCGAGCAGCACCGCGTAGCGCAACCGTCCGAGCGAACTGCAGCCCTTGACCCAGTACGCGGCGTCGAGCACCTGGACTTGCGCGTCGGCGCCCGCGCCGCGCAATGCGGTCGCGAGCGCGGCGATCGACCTGGTCCTGCACAGCTTGTCGATCTCGCGCCGCTCGGTTTTGTCGAGCGGCCAGAAACGCGAACCCAATGGAATATACGGCTCGGCGTCGTCGATACGCTCTTCGGCGAGATGACGCCACGTACGATGGATCGCCTCTTTCATCACGACGCGTACCGCCTCCGGTTTTTCCGCGTGAATGTCGGCCTCACCCGCGGTTTCGTCGAAGGCGCGTTCGTAGCCGTCGGCGAGCGCTTCCATCATGTGGACGATCGTCACGCCGGGCAGATCGGAGCCGCGCGCGGCCGTCGCAAGCGAGAGCCCGAGGCGGATCAGATCGTGCGCGGGATTGCCGATCACCGTCTGATCGAAGTCGCGCATCTGGATCTCGACGCGCCCGTAGGCATCCGCGACCGGCCCGATGTTGCCGGTATGGCAATCGCCGCAAATCCACACCGCCGGACCTTCGGGCAGCGCGTGGCCCTCGATGCCGTCGAGCCACTCATAGAACCGGCTCGTGCTGCCGCGCACATACGCATGCGCCGAGCGCGCCATTCTCGCGTTGCGGCGCGCGGTCAGGAGCGGCTGCCGGCCGTCGGCGCGAGGCATTTTCCTGGAACGCTTGCTGGGAGATTTCTTCGCCAGCTTGCTGGTTGCGACGGGCTTCTTCGGCATCGTACGGTCCGCTCTTATCAATCTGCGAAGCCGGCGACATTCGCCGTCGCCAGCGCTCGCGGCGCGCATTCGTCGCGCGCGCGTGCACTCGACATCCAGCAGAAAACGAGCCTATCGCTTGAAGGATTCTGTAAGGACGCGCAGCGCAACAACGACCATCGCGCGAACGATGAACCGCCGCAAAAGCAAACACGCAAAGGCTCGCTTCGACAGAAATGCGCATGCGCTTATTGCCGCTTTCGAATGCGCGCGCGAGCGCCGCAGGTAAAACTTGCGAGCGTTTAAGGTGCGCGCGCAACTAAACGGCATGCGCGGCGTATCGGCCCTTTACGCGGAGAATGTGAAACGGCAGACTGGACACCCACCTCATTAACGCGATCTCGTGGAGCGACGCATGCCCTTTCCGGCACAAGATCATGGCTGTACAGGCTGGGGCGGCGAAATGGCGCGGCGCATCAGTGAATTCGACTGGGCGGCGACCGGCGTCGGCGCGATCGCGGACTGGCCGCGCAGCCTCACCGCCACGGTGCAGTTGCTGCTCGCTTCGCCGGTGCCGCTCGTGCTGCTGTGGGGCCGCTCCGGCTACATGATCTACAACGACGCGTACGCAGTTTTCGCGGGCGGACGGCATCCGTATCTGCTGGGATGCCCGGTCGAAACAGGCTGGCCCGAAGTCGCCGAATTCAATCGCCACGTCATGACTACGTGCCTCGCGGGCGGCACGCTCTCGTATCGCGACAAGGAACTCGTGCTGCTGCGTGAAGGCAAGCCCGAGGACGTGTGGATGGATCTCTACTACAGCCCCGTCGCCGACGACAGCGGCGCGCCCGCGGGCGTGCTGGCCGTCGTCGTCGAAACGACTGGGCGCGTGCTGACCGAGCGCTGGCGGCAACGCGCCGAAGCGGAACTGCACGAGACCAACGAACGTCTGCAACTCGCGCTCAATACGGGTGCCGTGCTCGGCACTTGCGTCGTCGACATGCAGACCGGAAAGATCACCGGCGACGAGCGCTTTGCCCGCACCTTTTCGTTCTCCGTCGAAGAAGCCGCGCGAGGCGTCGATCACAGCGCCGCCGCCCGAATGATTCATCCAGACGATCAGTCGCTACTCGAACGCCTGAGCGCGGATGCGCTGCAAGAAGGCAAGCCGTTTCGCGCCGAGTACCGGATTCGCCGCCCTGACGGCGACTATGTGTGGGTGCAGGCAAACGGCCAGTGCGAGTTCGACGAACACGGTCAGCCGACACGCTTGCCGGCTGTGCTGATCGATATTCACGAACGCAAGATCGCCGAACAGTCGCTGCGCCAGTTGACCGAGACGCTCGAACAGCGCGTGGCCGACGCGGTCGCGGCGCGCGCGCTCGCCGAAGAACAACTGCGCCAGGCGCAGAAAATGGAAGCGATCGGCAGTCTCACCGGCGGCGTCGCGCACGACTTCAACAACGTGCTGCAAGTGATCAACGGCAACCTGCAGATGATGGCCGCCGACGCGAGCGGCAATCCGGCCACGCTGCGCCGTTTGTCGGCAGCGACCGACGCGGTGAAGCGCGGCGCGAAACTCGCCGCGCATCTGCTTGCGTTCGCGCGGCGCCAGCCGCTGTCGCCCACTGTGCTGAACCCGCGCCGCCTGCTTGCCGGCATGAGCGAGATGCTGCATCGCGCGCTCGGCGAAACCATGCGGATCGAAACCGTATTGAGCGACCATTTGTGGCACGTACAGGTCGATCGCAACCAGTTGGAAAACGCGCTGCTCAATCTCGCCATCAATGCACGCGACGCGATGAAGGCCGACGGCACGCTCACCGTGCGCGCCGCGAACCGCGTGCTGGACGCAGCGTTTTGCAGCGACAAGCCGGAGCTTTCGCCGGGCGAATACGTGGTGTTTTCCGTCACCGATACCGGCGCGGGCATGCCGCCCGACGTGCTCGAGCATGCGTTCGAACCGTTCTTTACGACCAAGCCTCACGGTCATGGCACGGGCCTGGGTCTCAGCATGGTGTTCGGCTTCGTTAGGCAGAGCGGCGGGCATACGCTGATCGAAAGCGAGTTGGGGCGCGGCACGACGGTATCGCTGTTTTTCCCGCGCTGCTGCGAGCCCGAAACGGCCGAAGCCGCCGATGAAACCAGCGCGCCGGTGGGCGGCGGCGAAACGGTCCTCGTGGTCGAGGACGATGCCGACGTGCGCCTGACCGCCGTCGAAATGCTGGTGCAGCTCGGCTATAAGGTGCTGACGGCGTCGAGCGGCGACGCGGCGCTCGAATTCATCGACAGCGATGTGCCGATCGACCTGCTGTTCACCGACGTCGTCATGCCCGGCAAGATCAAAAGCGTCGAGTTGGCGCGGCGTGCCGCGGCCCGCTCGCCGTCGGTGCCGACGCTGTTCACGTCGGGCTACACGCGCGATGAAATCGTCCACCACGGCAAGCTCGACGCGGGCATCACGCTGCTCTCCAAGCCCTACCGCCGCGACGATCTCGCGCGCAAGGTGCGCGGGGTGCTGCGCGCCGCCGCCGGCGGAGCTGGCGGCACGGCGGCTGTCGGCAAGATGACGGATCGCGAAATCGCCGCTTGTGTGCCGAGCGTTGCGTATGATCCGGCGAGTGGCGATGCGTCGGGCGTCGCTACGTCGGGCGTCGATGCGCCGGGCCTCGCCACGCCGTTGACTCCAACACCCAAGGCAGCCGCAAACGAGAGCGAGTCCGCATCGACCGACGCGCCCGCGCGCTCGCCGGCTCATGTGCTGCTGGTCGAGGACGACGCCGATTCGCGCGAGGCGCTAAGCTGCCTGCTCGGCGCGCTCGGGCTCGATTGCACGTCGGTCGGCAGCGCCGAAGAAGCGCTGCCGCTGCTGCCGGCGCAGCGCTACGACATTCTGTTCACCGACATCACGCTGCCCGGCATGTCGGGCGACAACCTCGCGCGCGCCGTGTTGCGCGAGCAGCCTGACGTGCAGGTGCTGCTGGTGTCCGGCTATGGCGCACAGGCGCCGATCGGCGAGCGCATCCCCGGCGCGCGACTGCTCGGCAAGCCGTTCGACCTCGCGCAACTGCGGCGCGAACTGGCGCAATGGGTCAATCCGATCGAAGCGGCATCGTAACGCCGGCACGGCCACGCAAGCGATGAGCTTTTAGCCCCATGCCGCGGAATGCGGCATATATTGGTTTATATCGATGCAAGCACACACGGCGCGAAGTGCGCGACACCTGCGCGCCCTGGTATGATGCCGGGCACGCCTGTTCCGCTGTCGAATGGGCGCCTTGCGAATGGGCGCCTTGCCCTCCGCCGCTTTTTGTCACGAGAGTCATCATGCCCGCTCAACACGACCCTGCCGCCAACCCGAGTCCCGCGAAGGCGACGCGCAAAGAGCTGTCCATTACGGTGCGCAATCTTCTGATGGTGGCCGTCGGCGTCATCGTGTTCGCGGCGGTCGCGGGCGTGGTGCTGTATGAGCCGATTGCTTACGGCGACGCCATTCCGAACTTCGGCATCATTCTGATGCTCACGGTCCCGGTGATTGCGGGCGTGGCGTTTCGCGTGGGGCTGGATGCGTGGCTGGATCGGCAGTAAGCGTCATCGCGACGTGAGTTAGCCACGCACTGCCAGTGGCAGTAGCCAATTCCTTCGGCAACATAAACCACAACTTCTAATCGAGCTTCCTCGCGCGGTTAGATTCCGCGCGTTGCGTCACCTCGTTGCGCCATCTCAATGCGCCGTTCCAGCGCGCAGATCAGACTTCCCAATCCGAGCTTCCCGCCGCACTCCGGTTGTCCTGAAGAATCGGGGAACGCCACTTGCTCGTACGTTATCGCCGTCCACCTTTTTTGTCGCCTCTTATCGGATACGTCAGATGAGCTACCAGAACCTGGACAACGAGATCGCCCATCTCGAGCGGGTGTTCGGGCGGATCTCGGTGAATGACGCGATTCCGCTTTCGTACTGGGACAGTCGCTTGCGGATGCTGGCGAATGCGCCGCTCGTGCCCGCGCAACAGGCGCGGCTCGCGCGGCTCGAAGCCACGCTTGCCGCGCTGCGGGAGCCCGAGGAAGCGGTCTGCGAAGCGCCCGGCCCGCGCTCGAAGGATGCCCGCTGATGACCGATGCCACGCGCGAAGAGCAACGGCAGTCATCCGCCGAATCGACGGAATCCGCCGGCAACGACGTCCCGCGAGCCCAGGACGCCGGCGCCGATTCCCCGCATCTGAACGAGGGCGAGCAGGATCAGGCGGCGCATCACACCGCCCCGCACGCGCTCGTGCTGCATGAGATCGTCCGCGAAGAGGGCGAAGCCGCACTCGAGCGGACGATTGGCGCGCTGATCTGGTCGTCGCTCGCGGCCGGGCTTTCAATGGGCTTTTCGTTTCTCACGCAAGCGGTGCTCGAAGCAGGACTGCCGGATACGTCATGGCGTCATCTGGTGTCGAGCTTCGGTTACTCGATGGGTTTCGTGCTCGTCATCATGGGACGGCAGCAGCTTTTCACCGAAAGCACGCTCACCGTCGTGCTGCCCGTCTTGACGCGGCGCGATCCGAAGACGCTGCTGAAAGCCATGCGCCTATGGGCCATCGTGCTGTTCTTCAATCTCGTGAGCACATGGATTTTCGCCGCGATGCTGCGCATTCCCGATGTGTTCGCGCCCGCCGTGGTGCAGGCATTCGGCGAGGTGTCGCGCGCCGCCGTCGGTTCCGAACACATGCTGCCGACGATGGTGAAAGCGGTTTTCGCGGGCTGGCTGATTGCGTTGATGGTGTGGCTATTGCCGAGCGCGCGTTCGGGCCGCCTGCTGACGGTGCTGCTGATTACCTATGTGGTGGCCGTGAGCCATCTGTCGCATATCATCGCCGGATCGACGGAAGTGGCGTATGCGTTTTTCAGCGGCGACGCGAGTCTGCGCGATTATTTTCTGCGCTTCCTCGTGCCGACGCTCGTGGGTAATACCGTGGGCGGAATGTCATTGGTCGCGCTGCTGAATCACGCGGCGATCGCGCCGGAAATCAACGGTCATCGCTGACGCTTGAAAGCAGAGGCGCCGTGATCCACGGCGCGTCAGCCGATCAGAATGCGCGCGCCGAGCGCGAGCACCAGCGCAGGCAGCATCACCACGACGCCCACCTTCAGGAACTTCATGAAGCTCACGTCCTCGCCTTCGCGACGAATCGCGTTGAGCCAGAGGATGGTCGCGAGCGAGCCGGTGATCGACATGTTGGGCCCGAGATCGACGCCGATCAGCAGCGCGTCGATCACGCGCTCGGGACTATGCGCCTGCATCACCGTCGAACTCGCGATCAGGCCGGCCGGCAAATTGTTCATCAAGTTGCTGCCGATCGCGATCGCCATGCCGGCCCAACCCGCCGTGCTCGCTTCGTTGTGCGCGGCACCCTCCTGTGTCAACGCGGCCAGCATGCGGATCACGCCGGTATGGTCCAGCATTTCGACGAGCACGAAGAGCGCGGCCACGAGCGGCAGCACGCTCCACGATATTTCGCGGATCATCGGCAACGGCGATTTGCGCTCCTGGATCAACACGACGATTGCGGTCAACGCACCGAGTATCGCCGTGGGCAAGCCCAACGGAATATCGAACGCCGATACGGCCAGCAGCACGACGGCCGTCACCGCAATGCCCGCGAGCGCAACGCGTCCACTCGACGAGAGCCGCAGCGGCTCGAGATTCGCCTCGCAGATGCCGGCAAGCGCGTCGCGCTGCGTCCAGCGCAGCAGCGCATACGTTGCGCCGATCGACAGCAGCGAAGGCAACGCGAAGCGCATAAGCCACGGCCCAAGCGCGGGCGTGTGGTTGCCGTACAGCACGATGTTGGCCGGGTTCGAGATCGGCAGAACGAAGCTCGCCGCGTTGGCAATGAACGCGCAGACGAAGAGCAGCGGCAACGGATCGGTCTTCGCTTTCTTCGCGGCGGCAAACACAGCCGGCGTGAGCACGACCGCGGTGGCGTCATTCGAAAGAAAGGCCGTGATTACCACGCCGACCAGATAGACCAGCATGAAGAGCTTGCGCGGCGAGCCTTGCGCATGATTCACGGCGAGCACGGCGACCCAGTCGAACAGACCTTCACGGCGGCCGACTTCGGAGAGCAGCATCATGCCGAACAGAAACAGATAGACGTCGGTGCCCTTACCGACGGCTTCCATCGCGAGATGAAGCGGCAGCAGCCCGAGCGAGACCAGCAGCACCGCGCCCGCCACCGCCCACACTGCCTCGGGCCATTTGAAAGGCCGCGTGATAACGCCGGCTGTAGCGAAGGCGGCGATGCCCCATGAAAGGAAAATCGAAGTCAAAACTAACGTCCTGAATGATGGTTGTACGTGGGCCGTGCCCGGTGCGCAGGATAACCCAACTCGGTTCGACCTCCGCCGTTCGTCGGTGCTCGTTGCAACGTGCAGGCCCGGACGGCATTAACGTCATCCGTAGAACGATGTGTTCTCTCGCATCCGGCTATTCGGTTCTTCTTGACATCCCTATCATTCGCAGTCAGCGCGGCAACGGCTTGCTCGCCGATTCGCTACGGACTGTTGGCAATCAAATTCCCCACTGTGTGCAATGAACGCGCATGGGTTCGATAGGATGCGTACCACCATGAAAACGATACTTCATCACTCCATCCTGGCGGGCGCCGCCGCGCTGTCGCTGTTCGGCGCGAGCGTCGCGCATGCCGACGTCGACACCAGCAAAAGCACCGTGATCGCGACGACGAAACAGATGAACGTGCCCGTCGACGGCAAGTTCAGGAAGTTTTCGGCGCAGCTATCGTTCGATCCGGCGAAGCCGACGGCGGGCAGCGCGAACGTGTCGATCGACACCGGCAGCTACGACCTAGGCGCCGACGACTACAACAAGCAGGCGCAAGGCAAGGAGTGGTTCGACAGCGCCGCTTACCCGGCCGCTACCTTCGTTTCCAGCGCGATCGCGCCGGCGGGCGGCAATCAGTACAAGATCACCGGCAAGCTGACCATCAAGGGCAAATCGCAGACGGTGGTCGTGCCGGTCACCATTGCAAGCCAGGGCTCGACGCAAACCTTCGACGGTTCATTGCCGATCAAGCGCTCGCAGTTCGACGTCGGCACCGGCGAATGGAAAGACACGTCCGTCGTCGCCGACGAAGTCGTCATCAAGTTCCATCTCGTCGCCTCGAAGAAGTAATTAGAAACCCGAAGCAAATCATCAAAGCGCCGTCGCGCTTCTTAAAACCTGGAGAACATCTTGAAGAAGCAATTCCTGCTCGCCGCCGGCGCTCTCGCCGCCGCCCTGTCGTTCAACGCAATGGCCGCCGACACGTATCAACTCGATCCGACGCACACGGCCCCGAGCTTCGAAGCGGATCACTTCGGCGGCGTATCGATCTGGCGCGGCAAGTTCAAGAAAAGCACCGGTACCGTCGTGCTCGATCGCGCGGCGAAAACCGGCACGGTCGAGGTGACCATCGACATGAGTTCGGTGGACATCGGCAACGACAAGCTCGACGCGGAACTGGTCGGCGAGAAGTTCTTCGACGTCGCGAAGTATCCGAGCGCGACCTACAAGGGCACGCAAATCCGCTTTGAAGGCGACAAGCCGGTGGAAGTGATCGGCACGCTGACCATGCATGGCGTGACCAAGCCGGTGAATCTGAAGATCGAGTCGTTCAAGTGCTTCGTGAACCCGATGCTCAAGCGCGAAGTGTGCGGCACGGAATCGACGGCGACGTTCAACCGCGACGATTTCGGCGTCGACTTCGGCAAGACGTACGGCTTCAAGATGCAGACCACGCTGCATATCCAGGCTGAAGGGATCAAGCAGTAAACCTCGTTATGGCGGGCGCCGCTGCGCGCCCGCTATAGTCGCTACTTACGCGGCATTATTTCCGCTTTCCCGACGACGCCGGACTTGAGCCGGAAGAGCCGCCGGAATCGCCCGCTTTTCATGCATTTGAACTGCGCGCGCAAATCGTAAAGTCCCCGCATGCAATTGATTTTTGTCGGGAGACAAGCGGTGGTGCAGGTGAAACGGCAGGTAAAAAATGCGGCTCTCGCCGCGGTTGCGGCGATGGCGGCGCTGGTCGCATTGACTAATACGGCGCACGCGCAGGAGATTTATGTGCACGGCGGCACGCTCGGCGCGGGGATCGGCGCTGCGCTGCCGCTCAATTCATGGACGGGCGTGCATGCGGAATTCGAAGGCCTCGGCTTCTCGCATTCGGTCAACGTCAATGAAAACGAGTACGACGGTCACCTGAAGCTGCTGCAAGGCGGCCTCTATCTCGACGTGTTCCCTTTCCGCTCGAGCGGTTTCCGCCTGACGGCCGGTGCGCTCATCAACGACGACGAACTCTCGGCACACGCCGTGCCGAATGCGCAAGGCAACTACAAGATCGGCGACGACTATGTGCCGGCAGTCGGCCCCGCGCCGTCGGCCACGGTCACGCTGCCGCGCGTGATGCCTTATGTCGGCATCGGCTACGGTCACAAGCCGGTCTCGAAGGGCTTCGGTCTGACTTTCGATGTCGGCGTCGCGTATGGCCGTCCGCGCACGCACTACAACGTGCCCGCGATTTATTCGATGTTCACGACGCAAGCGAATATCGACGAGCAGGAACAGAAGATTAATGACAAGGTCGAGCGGTATAAGTTGTATCCGGTGGTGCAACTCGGTGTGAGTTATCGGTTCTAGACCGCGCTCGCCGGCACTCCCGCGGCCGACCAAGGTACTATTACGGTTACCTTCCGTTTCCGCCCTCCATGAGTTCAGCAAGCCGCCGTATCGCGCATCTCGACATGGACGCGTTCTACGCGTCCGTCGAGCTATTGCGCTATCCGGAATTGCGCGGCAAGGCGGTCGTGATAGGCGGCGGCCGCAACAGCGCGCCCGAAACGCTCGAAGACGGCAGCCGCCGTTTTGCGAAGCTGCGCGATTACGCGGGGCGCGGCGTGGTCACCACGTCCACTTACGAAGCGCGCGCGCTCGGCGTATTTTCCGCGATGGGCATGATGAAGGCGGCCGTGCTCGCGCCCGACGCGATCCTGCTGCCCACCGACTTCGACTCCTACCGTCATTACTCGCGGCTCTTCAAGGCCGCAGTAGCGACGTTCACGGATCGCATCGAAGATCGCGGCATCGACGAAATCTATATTGATCTCACGGAGTTGCCGGGCGAGCCGCGCGACATCGCGGCGCGCATCAAGCAGGCGGTCAATGAAGCCACCGGCCTCACGTGCTCGATCTGCGTGGCGCCGAACAAGCTGCTCGCGAAGATCGGCTCGGAGCTCGACAAGCCCGACGGCCTCACGATTCTCACGCCCGAAGACGTGCCGCTGCGCGTGTGGCCGCTGCCTGTGCGCAAGGTCAACGGCATCGGTCCGAAGGCGGCGGAAAAACTGACGGCGCTCGGCATCGCCACGGTAGGCGATCTGGCGGCGGCGGACGCGGGTCTGTTGCAGGATCACTTCGGGCACAGCTACTCGGCGTGGCTCACGCGCGTCGCGCGAGGCGAGGACGAGCGGCCGGTCGTGGTCGAATCGGAACCGAAGTCGATGAGCCGCGAAACCACCTTCGAGCGCGATCTGCATCCGCGTCACGACCGGCCCGCGCTGTCCAGTTCGTTCACCGGCTTATGCGTGCGGGTCGCGGAAGACCTCGTGCGCAAGGGCTATGTCGGCAAGACGGTCGGCATCAAATTGCGCTACGACGATTTCCGCACGGTCACGCGCGACCTGACGCTCGAGACGCCCACCGCCGACGCCGCGGAAATACGCCGCGCGGCCACCGAATGTCTGCGCCGCGTCGAGTTGAACCGCAAGCTGCGCCTGCTCGGCGTGCGCGTGAGCGCACTGAGCCTCGCGAGCGCGCAGCCGCCGCAGCGGCGTCTACCGGTTCAGGCGGACTTGCCCTTCACGAGCGACGAATAGGAAGCCGGCGAGGAAGCCGGCGCCGACGCACTGCCCGCGTTCGCCGCGGCATTGGCCGTCACGTTCGCACGCGCGGGCGGCGTGACGCTTTCCACATGCGACGCCGCAATCGAAAACGCAAACGTGTTGACGCCGTTCGCGCTCTGCACCGACACGCTGCCACGATGCATCTCCGCAATCGCCTTCACGATCGCGAGACCGAGGCCGTGATTCTCGCGACTATTCGTGCGCGACGCTTCCACGCGATAAAAACGGTCGAACAGATGTTCGAGCACCGCGGGCTCGATCGGCTCGCCGGGATTCGCGACTTCGATCCGCACCTGCTCCCCCTCGCGCACGATCCTGACGCCGATCGCGGCGCCCGGCTGGCAGTGTTGAATCGCGTTCATCAACAGATTCGTGCAGGCGCGGCCGAACAGCGAGCGGTTCACCTGAGCGACGGCATCGCCATCGAGGCGCGCATGCACGCGAGCCTCTTCCAGCGGAATCTCGAGAAACTCCAGCGTATGCGCGACTTCGGCCGCGAGCGACACTTCCATGAGACCGGTCGCGCGCTCACCCTGATCGGCGCGCGCGAGAAACAACATGTCGTTGATGATCGCGCGCATGCGTTCGAATTCCTCGAGATTCGATTGCAGCGTGTGACGCAGATCGTCGACGGAACGATTGCGGGTTAATGCGACTTCGGTCTGGCCGATCAGAATGGTCACGGGCGTGCGCAACTCGTGCGCGACGTCCGCATTGAACGACTCGAGCCGGCAATACGCGCCGTCGAGCCGCTCCAGCGCGCCGTTAAACGAATTCGCGAGGTCGTTCAACTCGTGCGGCAACGAGGCTGTATTCAACCGTTGCGAGCGATTGTTCGGACTGACGGCGGACGCATCGCGCGTGAGACGCGTCAACGGCGCGAGGCCGATACGTGTGACCGAGTAACTGAGTAGAAGCACCGCGAGACTGCCGAGCGCCGACAGCGCGGCGAGCGCGAAGCCGAACACGCGCATCGTGCGAATGTTCGGCAAGTAGCTCGATGCGACCTGCAACTGCATCGGCGGACGCGTCGAATAGCCGGGAATGGAGACGGTGGTGGTGAGCATGTCGTCGCCGCCGCCCGCCGGTTTGACGCGCGCGTAGCCGCCAGGCCAGCTCTTCACGATTGTCCCTTCGATCGGTTTGCCGTAGTTGTAGGACGGCTCGGTGCTCGTGACCGCGTACACGGTGCTGCGGTCATGCGGCGTCATGTCGGTGAGCTTTTCGCGCGACATGCGCCATTTGTCAGGCGTCATCCCGTGATTGCAGATCAGCCGCGCGATTTGCGCGCGGTCGTCGAGCGATTCGCGCAAATGGCTTTCGAGCTGCGAGCGCAACACCGCAAAAAGCCCCGCGCCGATGACCGTAAATACGAACAGCGCGACGAGCGCGAACATCAGGGCGAGGCGTCGCGCGATGGAACGGTTCATGACGGCTCCCCGTCTTCGTGCAGTTCGCGCGCTTCGCGCACTTCGAGTACATAGCCCATGCCGCGCACGGTATGCAGCAGCTTCGACGGAAACGGGCCGTCGAGCTTCGCGCGCAAGCGCTTGATCGCCGTCTCGACCACATTGGTATGACTGTCGAAGTTGACGTCCCACACAAGCTCGGTGATGGCCGTCTTCGACAGAATATCGCCTTGCCTGCGGGCTAAAACGCTCAGTAGCTGGAATTCTTTCGCGGTCAGGTCAAGCCGTACGCCGTCACGCGTTGCGCGCCGCCCGATCAGATCGACAAACAGATCGCCGACGGAAATCAGCGTGGATTCCTGCGAACGCGTGCGGCGCGCCAACGCATGCAGACGCTCGACGAGTTCGAGAAAGGAGAATGGTTTGGTGAGGTAGTCGTCCGCGCCTTCGCGCAAACCGCGCACGCGGTCGTTCACGTGATCGCGCGCGGTCAGCATGATGACCGGCGTGGACTTGCGCATGCGCAGCGCCTTCAGCACGCTAAAGCCGTCGCGCTTGGGCAGCATGACGTCGAGCACGATCACGTCGTAATCGAATTCGGTGGCCAGATACGTGCCCTCTTCGCCGTCGAGCGCGACGTCCACGACCCAGCCCTGCTCCGTCAAGCCGGAGCGCAGATAGTCCACGACCTTGTGCTCGTCTTCAACGATCAGCAACTTCATGCGCGTCCCCTAGTGTCTGCATTATACGAAACGCCCTGCATTGCCTGTTCAGCGTGCTTGCTCGCTTGTTGCGCCACGCCACACCGCGCATTACTGCGCAGCGGCGCGCGTTTGCGCGTCATGTTGCGCGGCACCTTGGCCCGCGCCCGCGAGCGCTGGGTCCGCGCCCCAGCCGCCGCCCAGCGCCTTCACGAGCGCCACCGACAACGTCATCTGCTGCCCGCGAATCTGCGCGTCCTGGCGCTTGCTGTTGAGCAGCGACTGCTGCGCGGTGATCACGTTCAGATACGCGACGAGGCCGCCGGAATAGCGGTCGTTCGCGAGCCCGAGCAGGCGCTCCGAGTCCGCGACCGCTTCTTCCGATTGCTTCGCCGCGCCGTCGAGCACGGCAAGACCCGTGATGCCGTCCTGCACCTGCTGGAACGCGTTGAGCACCGTCTGCCGATAGTTGGCCTCGGTCGCCTTGTAGCCTTCGCTCGCGAACTGCACGTTGGCCGCGCGCCGGCCGCCGTCGAACAGCACCTGGCCCGCAGCGGCGCCGAGCGTCCACATCAGCGTCGGCGCGCTCAGCAGACTCGCGAACTGCGTGCTTTCCCAACCGATGCCCGGCGTCAGCGTGAGGCTCGGAAAAAACGCGGCTTTAGCGACGCCGATCTGCGCATTGGCCGCCGCCATCGCGCGCTCGGCGGAGGCGATATCGGGCCGGCGTTGCAGCAGATCGCTCGGCACGCCGAGCGCGATGGCCGGCACCGGAAAGCTCAACACTTTCGGTTCGATCGCGAATTGCGGCGCGGGCACGCCGACGAGCGCGGCAATCGCGTGCTCGTATTGCGCGCGCTGGTTCAACAGCAATTGCGCCTGCACACGCGTGGTATCGAGCAGCGACTTCTGCTGCAATACGTCGAGGCCCGACACTGCGCCGAGGTCGTGTTCGGCGTTCACGTAGTCGAGCGCTTTCTGTTGAAGCTTCACCGATTGATTCAGCACGTCGATCTCGGTGTCGAGTTCGCGCAGCGAGAAGTAATCAGTCGCGACCTCGGTGGTCAGCACGAGCCGCGCGTTGGCGAGATCGTCGGCCGACTGTTCCGCGGATGCCGTCGCCCCTTCCACCTGACGACGTATGCGGCCGAACAGGTCCGTGTCGTAGTTGATCGTCGGGCCGATTTGCAGATTGTTTTGCACCGTCGACATGGTCGGCAGCGCGTAGTTGGTGCGCGGCCTGTCCGCCGAAATGCGAAAGCGCGACGCGGATGCCGCGAGGTCCACTTCGGGAACCTGCTGCGCGCGCGTATTGGCCAACGTCGCTTTGGCCTGCTCATAGTGCGCGCTGGCGGCGACGAGCGTCTGGTTCTGCGCGAGCGCTTGCGTTTCGAGCGAGGCGAGCGTGGCGTCGCGATAGACGTTCCACCAGTCCGGGTCCATCGGCGCATGCGAAGGCGCCGCGACGCGCCAGTATGAATCCGTGTTCCATGCAGGCGGCACCTCGGCCTGCGGGCGCTTGTAGTCCGGTCCAACGGTACAGGCAGCAAGCATGACCGCGCTCGCCACAACAGCCGTCATCGCCCCCGCGGCTGCAAAACCGCTCACTGCGCGGCTCGCGCGTTGCGGCTTCACGACGCCTCCTTCCCGCTCTTCTGCGGCTGCGCGATTTCCACATGATCGCCGTCCGCAATCGAATCGCTCGGGTTGATGACGACTCTATCGTTCCCGTCGATGCCGCTTTCTATCTCGAGCGTCTGGCCGAGATCCTGCGCGATCACGATCTTGCGCAACTGCACGTTGCCCTTCGCATCGACCACGGCAAGCCGCGGACCTTCGGCGCGAAACAGCAATGCATTGCCGGGCACCATCCATTCGGCGCGCGCCACCGAAGGCAGCGCGACCTGCACATACGCGCCGGGACGCAGCGTGTTGTCCGGATTCGGCAACGTCACCTCGACTTGCAGCGAGCGAGTGGGCACGTCGATCGCGCCGGAAATGTGCGTGACGCTGCCATGAAACTGTTGACCGGGCAGCTCGGCCTGCGTGACGACCACCTTCTGTCCGACCGATACGTTCTGCGCATACGCCTGCGGCAATTGCACATAGACGCGCAGCGGGTCCGACTGCGCAAGCGCGAACAACGCACGGCTCGTGCCGCTGCCGGCGTCGATCAGATCGCCGACATCGACATTGCGCTGCGTGACCACACCGGCAAACGGCGCGACGATCCGCTTGAACGATTCGAGCTGACGCAAGCGCTGCACGTTCGCATCGGCGGCGGCGAGGTTGGCGACGCTCTGCGCGTACGTGCTTTGCCGCTCGTCGAGTTCCTGCTGCGAGACCGCATCGCGTTGACGAAGCTGCTGCCAGCGTTCGAGCGAGCTCTTTGCAAGCGCGAGGCTCGAACTGATCTGCTGACGCTGCGCCGAGGCCTGCGCAAGCTCCTGATCGATCTCGGGCGTATCGAGTTCCGCGAGCAATTGGCCCTGCTTCACGCGCGTGCCGATGTCCGCATACCAGCGCAGCAGATAGCCGGTCGAGCGCGCATAGATCGGCGATTCGACGCTGCCGCGCAGCGTGCCCGGCAAGGTCGTCGCGCCGCCGCTTTCGGCCGGCGTCGGGCTCACAACGTTCACGTATTGCGTGGCGTTCTGTTTCGTCGTCTGCTCGACGGCGCGGTTTTGCATCAGGTTCGCGATCACCGTGCGCAACGCGCCGAGCGCGAGCAACGCGAGCACGATGAAGATGGCGATCTTCGCGCGCTTCCATTCGCGATTACGCGGCGGCAATGCGTGGCCGCTTTCCGTCTCGCGCGACGGAATCGCCAGCGATGCATGAGTTTTTTCGGTCATCTCAGTTGGCCATCTCGGTTAGCTAGCTCCGTGAGTTGAGTAGCCGGTTTCTTGACGTTTTCCACGATTCGCTGTTCTGTTCAGGCTTTAGGCCGGCTCGCCGGCACTACCGCTTTCGCCTGCGCTGTTGCCGTCGTCTTCATGATCGTTGCGATGACGACGCGCGAGGCGCGTATGTATGCCCGCGAACACGAGCGGCACGAAAAACAGCGTGGACACCGTTGCAAACAGCAATCCGCCGATCACCGCGCGGCCGAGCGGCGCGTTCTGCTCGGCGCCTTCGCCGAGACCGAGCGCCATCGGAATCATGCCGATGATCATCGCGAACGCCGTCATCAGCACCGGACGAATGCGGCTCGCTCCCGCTTCGAGCGCGGCGGTCAGCGGCGGCGCGCCGGCCGACAGGCGCTGACGCGCGAACGCGACCATCAGAATGCTGTTGGCGGTGGCAACGCCCATCGTCATGATCGCACCGGTCAGCGCAGGCACGCTCAGATGCGTGCCCGTCAGAAACAGCATCCATACGATGCCGGCCAGCGCCGCAGGCAAAGCGCTCACGATGATGAGCGGATCGACCCACGACTGGAAATTCACCACGATCAGCAGATACACGAGCACGATCGCCATCGCCACGCCGAGACCGAGACCCAGGTACGAAGTGCGCATCGTTTGTACCTGGCCGCGCACGGTGATCTGACTGCCGCGCGGCAGCGTCGCGCGCGCTTTCTCGACGAGCTTGTCGACCTGGTTCGCGACGCTGCCCAGGTCGCGCTTGTCGACGCTCACATAGAGGTCGATCACGGGCCGGATGTTGTAATGCGTGACGACCGCGAACTGGTTTTGCGGTGATACGCGCACCAGATTGCCGAGCAGTTGCGTCGGCCCCGTTGACGATGCCGAGACCGGCGTGCGCAACAGATCGTCGATGGAAGAAATGCGGTACTGCGGCGTTTGCACCGCCACGTTGTACTCGACGCCGTTGCGGTCGTTGTACCAGAAGCCCGGCGACGTCTGCGAGCTTCCCGATAGCGAAACCAGCAGGTTTTGCGCGACATTGCTCGCGGTGAGATTGAGCTGCTGCAAACGCGTGCGGTCCATTTGCAGGTTGATCGCGGGTTCGTCGAGCTTTTGCTGGATGTGCGTATCAACCGTGCCGGGAATCAGGCGCACTTCTTTCAACAGCTTGCGCGCGACGTCGAAATTGCCTTGCTGGTCCGCGCCGGCAATCTGCACGTCGACGGCCGCGGGCAAGCCGAAGTTGAGAATCTGCGTGACGATGTCGGCGGGCTGGAAGAAAAACTCGACGCCCGGAAAACGCTGCGGCAGCATCGCGCGCAGTTTGTCCACGTAGACCTGCGTCGGCTCGTGGCCTTCCTTCAACGCGATCTGGATTTCGCCGTCGAGCGTGCCGATCGTGCCTGCATTGCTGTATGAAAGATTGATGCCGCTATACGGCAGACCAAGATTATCGAGGATGGTGCCGAGTTCGTTCGCGGGCACCACTTCGCGGATCACCTTCTCGACTTCGTCGGCAAGACGCGCGGTTTCCTCGATGCGCGTGCCGGTCGGCGCGCGCATATGCAGGCGGATATTGCCCGCGTCGACGCTCGGGAAAAAGTCTTCGCCGAGCACGAATGCGAGTCCCATCGAGACCACGCAGAAGCCGAGAAATATGCTGCCGAAGCGGCGGCGGCGCACGAGCAGGCTGCTGAGAATCACAATGTACGCGGCGCGCATGCGCTCGAAACCATTGTCGAAACGCCGGTAAATGCGCTGGAAAAGACCCGGTTTAGCAGCGGCTTTCGGTTTGTGCGCGTGGCCCATCAGCAGCATCGCAAGCGTCGGCACGAGCGTGCGCGACAGAATGTACGACGCCAGCATCGCGAATACAACGGCTTCCGCGAGCGGCACGAACAGGTAGCGCGCCACGCCGGTGAGAAAGAACATCGGCACGAACACGATGCAGATGCACAGCGTCGAGACGAGCGCGGGAATCGCGATTTCGCCGGCGCCTTCGAGAATCGCATCGTGCAGATTGGTGCCCATATGCAGATGCCGTTCGATATTTTCGATCGTCACCGTCGCATCGTCGACGAGAATGCCCACCGCGAGCGCGAGGCCGCCAAGCGTCATGATGTTGATGGTCTGCCCGAGCGCATGCAGTGCGATCAGCGACGAGAGAATCGACAGAGGAATCGAAATCGCGATGATGCAGGTGCTGCGCCAGTTGCCGAGGAACAAGAGAATCATCGCGGCCGTGAGCGCGGCGGCCACCACCGCTTCGTGCACCACGCCCTGCACCGCCGCCTTCACGAATACCGACTGGTCGAACAGCGCCGTGATGTTCAGGTCCGGCGGCAATGCCGCGCGCGCCGCCGGCAGTAAACCGTGCAACGTATTGACGATCGACAGCGTCGACGCACTGCCGTTTTTCAGCACCGAAATCAGCACGCCGCGATGACCGTCTTGCCGCACGATATTCGTTTGCGGCGAGAAACCGTCGCGCACGTGAGCGACTTCTCGCAGATAAGTCGTCGCGCCGTTCACCGTGCGCACCGGAATGTCGTTGAGACCTTCCAGCGTCGACGGCGAGCCGTTCATGTTGATCGTGTATTCCTTCGGTCCGATCTTTGCCGTGCCTGTCGGCAGAATCAGGTTTTGCGCGTTGAACGCGCTGACCACATCGAGCGGCGTCAGACCTTTGGCGAGCAACGCGCGCGTATTGAGGTCGACGGAAATCAGCCGCGATTTGCCGCCATACGGATAAGGCACGGCCGCGCCGGGAATCGTCACGAGTTGCGGCCGCAGGAAGTTCAGCGCGGTATCGTTGAGTTGCTGCTCGGAGAGCTTCGTGCTCGACAGGCCGAGTTGAATCACCGGAATGCTGGACGCCGAGTAGCTGATCACGAGCGGCGGCGTGGCGCCCGGCGGCATCTGCTTGAGTTGCGCCTGCTCGACGGCCACGGTCTGCGCGATGGCGGTCTGGATGTTCGCATTCGGCTGCAGAAACACCTTGAGGATCGTGATGCCCGCAAGCGAATTCGACTCGATATGCTCGATGTCGTTGACGGTCGTCGTGAGACTGCGCTCGTTTACCGAGGCGATGCGGTGCGCCATGTCCTCCGCGGACAAGCCGTTGTACGTCCAGATGATGCTGACGACCGGGATGTTGATTTCCGGCAGCACGTCGACCGGCGTGGTGAACAGCACAAAAGGCGTCGCCAGCACAATCAGAATGGCCATCACGATGAACGTGTATGGCCGCTTAAGCGCAACGTTGACAATCCACATGAAACGCGCCTGAAGAAGTGCAGGTCACTGCGGCTGAGCAGCGGGAGGTGGGCGAACTGGCGCTATGCTAGATCGCCTGGACCAACACCTGCATGGCGCCAAAATGGCGGAATTGTCAGGAAGCTTATCGTAAGGAAAAAGCGTTGACGGGCGGCCCTTTTGGAAAATCGGGCCGCACTTTTATTTCAGTTTGCCTACGCGCTCTTCATGTTTTCACTCGCGCGCTCTGCTTGCTCTACTTGGCGAACAGCGACGACATATCGGCGAACGCCTTGAATTCGAGCGCATTGCCCGACGGATCGAGGAAGAACATCGTGGCCTGTTCGCCGACTTCGCCCTTGAAGCGCACATGCGGTTCGATGATGAAGTCGATGCCCGCCGCTTGCAGCTTGTCCGCGGCGGCCTGCCATTGCTCCATCGAAAGCACGGCGCCGAAGTGACGCACCGGCACCGCGTCGCCGTCGACCTTGCTGGTCTGGCGATGTCCCGCTTCTTCCGGCGCGAGATGCGCGACGATCTGGTGCCCGTAGAAATTGAAATCGACCCATTGATCCGAGCTGCGGCCTTCGGGGCAACCCAGCAATTCGCCATAGAACTCGCGCGCGGCGGCGATGCTATGGACGGGAAACGCGAGATGGAACGGCGGCAAGGTGGTGTGCGTAACGCTCATGATGTGGAACTCGCTGTAGATGATGCGATGGACGATGGAGATTGACTCGTCAAGTTTAACCACAAGCAAAAGTGATCGGAAACGATATATATTTGAGCTGACCATCACCGGAATCGATCAGTCGAAACATGCTTGCAGAACTTAGAACCTTGATTGCCGTTAGCCAGTACGGCACGTTTTCCGCTGCGGGCGCGCGGATCGGGCTCACGCAGTCGGCTGTCAGCGCGCAGATGCAGCGGCTCGAAGAGGAACTCGGGTTTGCTCTGTTCGACCGCACGGGCCGCTCCGCGATACTCAACGACGCCGGCCGGGAAACGCTCACGCTCGCCGAGGAAATCATCGCGCTCTATGCGCGGCTTTCCGAACGCGGCGCGGTTGCGGCCGAGAGCGGCATGCTGCGCGTGGGCGCGATTGCATCGGCGCAAGTGTCGTTTCTCGCGGACGCGCTCGCGCGTTTTCGCGACGACCGTCCGGGCTGGCGCATTCGTGTCGTGCCTGGCGTATCGCTGAATCTGCTCGGACAGGTGGACTCGGGCGAACTCGATCTCGCCGTCATCATCAAGCCGCCGTTTGCGCTGCCTTCGGAACTCGAATGGCGCACGCTCGTCACCGAGCCGTTCGTGCTGCTCGTGCCCAAAGCGCTCGCGCGCGGCAAGCGCGGGTGGCGCGAACTGCTCAAGAGCGAGCCGTTTATCCGCTACGACCGCAGTTCGTTCGGCGGGCGGCTCGTCGACCGTTTTCTGCGGCGTTCGCGGCTGAACGTGCACGACGTGCTCGAACTGGACGAGTTGCAGGCGATCGCGCAGATGGTCGCGCGCGGCATCGGCATCGCGCTGATTCCCGACACGGCGGGCCTCGGCAAGTGGCCTGCGGGCGTCGCCGCGTTGTCGCTCGAAGACGCGACGTTTCATCGCGAGATCGGGCTCGTGCAGCGTCCGCGGCATAGCCGGCAAGCGGTGGCGGATGCACTCGCCGATTGCATCGGGAATGCGGCGCAAGGATAACAACCGCGCGCGGCTCGCGCGCAATTGTGCCGATCAGCGCTTCATCAACTGTATCTGTGCGGTCGATGCAGCAGCGCGCAAAATCGTGATTCCTCTGGCCGCCCGCGAGTCTTAACTGATGACGCCCACCGCTTTCCTCACCGCCGATGTCCTGATCGCCTACAGCGCGTACTTCGTCGGCACCGCAAGCCCTGGTCCGAGCAATCTCGCGATCATGTCGCTTGCGATGAGCGCGGGCCGCCGTTCGGCGCTCACGTTTGCGCTCGGCGTGGTGTCCGGATCGTTCTTCTGGGCGCTGCTGGCGTCGCTCGGTTTGTCGGCGCTGCTCGCCACGTATTCGGAATGCCTCGTCGCGATCAAGATTGCGGGCGGCGTCTATCTGCTTTGGCTCGGCTTCAAGTCGGCGCGCTCCGCGTTGGCGCCCGCCGCGTTGCCCGCTGGCGACGCGCGACAGAACGAACCGCTCAAGCGGCTCTATCTGCGCGGCCTGTTGCTGCATCTCACCAATCCGAAAGCGATTCTCGTGTGGATGTCGATCGTTTCGCTCGCGATGTCGCCGGCGGGCGGCGCGCATACCGCGCCGGTCGTGCTCGGCTGCATGGCTATCGGCGTGTCGGTGTTCAGCAGCTATGCGCTGCTGTTTTCGACGGCATCCGCGCGGCGCGTGTATCTGGCGATCCGGCGCTGGCTCGACGGCTCGCTCGCGATCATGTTTGGCATTGCAGGCTTCAAACTGCTGACGTCGAAAAGCTAAGCCGCGTTATTTGTCGGCGGGCTCTTCAACGCCTGCCGCGCGCAGCGCTTCATGCAAGGTGCCGAAAATGCAGCTTGCGTCGACGATCGGCGTGATGCCGTGCCGATCCATGTCGGAGCGCAAATAGCGGTTCACGCGCGCAAAAATCACGTGGATGCCGCTACGCTTTAACGCAGTGCATAGCTCGCCGACCGAGCGCGCCGCCGAATAATCGAGGTCGGTAATTGCGCTTGCATCGATCACGAACCAGCGCACCTTCGTCGGCGCATGGTCGATCAGGCGTCGCGTATCGTCGACGAAAAAGTGGTCGTTCGCATAGAACAGGTCGGCGCCGAAGCGATAAACGATCAGCCCCGGCGCGGTGTGTCTGCCGGGAACGGCGGGAACCGGCACCCACATGCCGTCGTCGCCGGGCTCGAGAATCATCGTATGCGGACGGTAGCTGTGGCGCACGTGCCGCAGCAGCGACACGGCGACCGCAATCAGAATGCCGTGCTCGACGCCGATCAGCACGACGGCCGCAGCCGTGAACACCGCGAGCGCGAATTCGCCCGGACTTTCGCGGCGAATCGCAAACAGCGTCTTGAGATCCACGAGTCCGACGGCGATCGTGAATACGATGCTGGCGAGAATGCAGCGCGGCAAATACTGCAAAAACCGGCTGAAAAACAGCAGCACCACGACGACCACCGCGGCGAACACGATCTGCGCAAACTGGCTGCGTGTGCCGGCGCGATCGGCCATCGCCGTCTGCGTCGGGCTGCCGTTCACGACGAACGCGCCTGAAAATGCTGCGGCTGCGTTGGCCGCCGCGATGCCCAACAGATCCGCGTTGGTGTCCGCCACCTGATGGTGCCGCTCGGCAAACACGCGGCTCGCCGCCGCGCTTTGCGCGACGATCATCACGAAGCACGAGGCGGCGACCGGCACCAGATCGAGCGCCTGTTGCCATGTCACGGACGGCATGCGAAGCGGCGGCAGCCCGCCCGCGACCGGGCCGAGCACCGCGATGCCGTGCGCGGCGAAACCGTACACATCGCTCGCGACGATTCCCCCGACGACGGCGATCAACGGCATCGGCACGCGCGGCCGCACGCGTTTGAAAAACAGCACGGACGCGACGACCAGCACCGAAACGGCCAGCGTCGGCCTGTTCAGTTGCGCCCACTCGCGCACGACGAGAAGCAGTTGATCCACGCTGCGCGACGCGTGACCGGGCAAGCCGAGCATATCGCCCAGCATCGCAATGCCGACTTGCACGCCGACGCCCGCCAAAAAGCCGACCAGCACCGTGCGCGACAGGAAATCGGCGAGAAAGCCGAGCCGGAAAATGCGCGCGACGAACAGGAGCGCAGCGGTCAGCAATGCGACCATCGCGGCAAGCGACGCGTATTCCGCGCTCGAAACGGGCGCCATGCTCGCGAGGCGGCTTGCGAAGATGGTGGCGGTAGCGGAATCGGCGGCGACGACGAGTTGCCGCGACGCGCCGAAGAACGCGAACGCGATAAGCGGCAGAAAGACGGTGTAAAGCCCGGTAACGGCAGGCATGCCGGCAATGCGCGCATAGCCGAGCACTTGAGGAATATCCATCGACGCAAGCTGGACGCCCGCGAGCGTATCGCGCATCGCCGCCGCGCGGTTCAATGGAAGCACGCCCTTGAGCACGCCCGCGCGCGCCGTCCACTTCGCCAGAAAATCTCGCATACGCGATGCCGCCCCAGAGCCAGGTTATCGCGCATCGTGCCGCGACCCGGCACTGGAAAGCAAGGCCCGTGGACAAATTGCCAACGGCTAATGCTAATAGCTAGTAGAAAACAGCTAATGGCTCACCCGGCCGGCAACGGAACTCACTTGCCGGCTTTGCTCGAACCCGCGGCGTTGAAAATCAACGCTTGAAGTGACCTGTCCGCGGATCGACATGCCGCGCGAAACCGAAAAGCGCCGCAATGCAGATTGGACAGGCGATGAAGAAAACGGCCAACATCTCGCACCCCGTAACCATTTTTTGTTAGTACAAGTCTACGCGATAAGCCGGTGAATTAAATGAGGGAAAACAGCAAATCACTGTTGCCGACTATTACACCATTGTCAGGTAGCGGCGCTTTTTAGGCCCTGAAAGAGGGCGTAAAACCGATGAACGTCGGATGAGCTGATCGGCGTGCAAGCCTTTGTTTGAAACCGCAAACGTTTCCGCCGCACTACCCTTTGAACGCGCCGCGATCGTAAGCCTCGCAATACGCTTTCCAGTCCGCCGCGACTTGCGCCGCGCATTGCGTCGCGAGTTCGATCAACGGCGCCTGCCAGTCGGTGCGATTGCCGAACGCGATCAACTCATCCGCGATTGACGACTTCTGCCGCCCGCCGCTGCGCAAATGCGCCCATGCGCTCAGTTCCGCCATGCTGACGACGACGCCCTCCAGCCTCGGCAGTTTGCCGTCCCAGTCCTTCAACGCGACGCGGTCTTCCGAAGGCTGCAAACTGCGCAGCACGTACGAGCGCCGATTGAAATCGACCGCGTGCAGAAACGCCTGCGACACCGCCTGATTGCGCCGCTGAATCTCGACGACGCGCTCCGCCTCGCTTCGCCATGCGGGCTGCGGCGTGCGCATATGCGGTACGACTGAAGAAGGCAGCGCTTCTTTCAGGTCGATCAGATAGTTGCCGTCCGGCGAGCCCTTGCCTTCGACGAGAATCACATAACGGTCCACGCCGAGGCTTCCTGTACCCGCGATCCGGCGTGCAACGTCGAGCACGCGATAAAAGCCCGGATCGGTCTCGCCCGCAGCGAACTGCAGCATGAACTGCGTGATTGCGGCACGTCGCTCATCGCTCACGGGCAGCGCTTTCTTGCCGTCCACCTTGAGCGTGCGCGTCTTGCCCTTGAGCGTCGTGCGGCGGTCCAGATGCGCGGCGCGCGTGCGGCTCGCCAATCCATCGAACAGATCGCGCACCATGCCGGACGATGTCTCGCGTTCGACCCAGCGCGCCTTGCCGAGCGCGAGCGCCGCGCCATATGCGTGCACGGCCGTATGACACAGCGCGAGCGCCTGCGCGCGGCTCAGCTTGAGGTCGGCCGCGCCGACCAGCACGCTCGTCAGCAAACGCACGAGTTCGTACAGATTCGGCGCGAGGCACGCTTCGTCAAAGTCGTTGTTGTCGAAATAGACGAGGCGGTTATCCGCTTTGTAGCTGCCGAAATTTTCGAGGTGCATGTCGCCGCAAATCCAGACGGGCGGCGCATCGTCGAGTAACGCCTGTTGCGGCAGGCGCTCATAAAACAGATGACATGTGCCGCGCAAAAACACGAAAGGCGAAGCACACATCGCCTTGTATTTCATGGCCAGCCGTTCGGGATCGCGCCCGGCGTTAAAGCGCGCGATAGTCTCTGCAATGTCGATCATCTGGTTTCCTTGCAAGCGGCGTGGCGCGTGGTCCTCATCAAGCTACGCCGTCGGCGCGCCGAACTTCTTACGATACGCTCCGGGACTCGTGAGCGCGATGCGCCTGAAATGCCGGCGCAGCGATTCCTCGGAACCGAAGCCGGCGAGTTCCGCGACGCGCGCCATCGGCAGCGCGCCCTGCGCTTCGAGCAACTCACGCGCGATGGCCACGCGCTCGCGCACCAGCCATTCGTACGGGGCCATCCCCGTCGCGTCATGAAACTGGCGTTGCAGCGTGCGCGGACTCATCGCCGCGCGTTCGGCGAGCGAGCGCAGCGTGTGCGGCAACGCGGGATGACCGCGCACCCAGTCCATCAGCCGCGTGAGGCGTCCGCTTTCGTCGTGCGGCACCGGGCGCGGCACGAACTGCGCCTGGCCGCCCTCACGATGCGGCGCGACCACGAGCCGCTGCGCGACCCGGTTCGCGACCGCGCTGCCATGATCGCGCCGCACGAGATGCAGCAACATGTCGAGCCCCGCCGCCGATCCCGCCGACGTGATGATCTGCTTCTCGTCGACATAGAGCGCGTCCGGCTGCACGCGCAGATGCGGATAGCGCTCCTGCAATTTCGCGGCATAACGCCAGTGCGTCGTGACGGTCTTGCCGTCGAGCACGCCCGCGGCGGCCAGCACGAACACGCCAGAACAGATCGAACAGAGGCGCGCGCCGCGGCGATGCGCGGCGCGAATCTTCTTCAGCAACGGCTCAGGCGGCAGTTCATCCACATGACGCCAGCCGGGTATCACGATGGTGTCAGCGCGATCCAATAGCCTCAGCGTGTATGGCGCGGCGATCGTGATGCCGCCCGCCGCGCGGATGGGTCCAGGCTCCGCTGCACACACCGCGAAGCGATACCAGTCCACGCCGAGTTCCGGGCGTTCGAGCGCGAACAGTTCGGTCACGCAGCCGAATTCGAAGGTGCAAAGCCGGTCATAGGCCAGCGCGACGACAAGATGATTGTGCATGGCGTGATGTTACCGCTCCGCCCGCGAACGCGGCTGCTTCAATGCGCGCTTTCAGGCTGCCGCGGCCGCATTCAGTTCGAAGCCCTCGTCGAGCCAGCCGGTCACGCCGCCGATCATGACTTTGACCGGCCGGCCGAGCTGCGCGAGCCGCATCGCACCACGCGTCGCGCCGTTGCAATGCGGACCCGCGCAGTAGGTCACGAAGAGCGTGTCGGGCGGATAGCCGGCGAGCTTCGACGCCACGATCTTGCCGTGCGGCAAATTCACCGCGCCGGGCACATGGCCGCGCGCGAACAACGCGGGACTGCGGACGTCGAGCAACACGAAGTCGGCGGCGTTCGGGCCGTGTGCCATCGCCGAGTGCACATCGGCACAATCGGTTTCGAAGGCGAGCGACGCGCTGTAATGCGCGAACGCAGCGGCGCTGTCGGCAGCGGGTACGGCGGATACTTCGGACATGTCTGGCTCCTTCGCGTGTTTGAATGGAGACGATTATCCTGACGCGGCCGATCAGGCGACAGTGGCCATATCGACAACTTCCGGCAACATCACGCCACGGCCATTGCATCGCGGTTCGTCGATTGGGCGCGCCGCGTCCGGTCAGCTTGCAACCTCCGCTGTGATCGCTGGCGAACTGATCGCGGCTCCGGCTCTCGATCTAATTGCGTGCACGGCTCCTACAAAAACTCGGGGCAGCCACGCTTTGCGATCAAGCGTATGCTGGGTTCCACTTCTATATATAAGAGACCTGCTCGTTGCCGTGCCGCAGTGCACGAACGAGTCGTTCAGCGGGCTGTTCCGCAACTGGAGGATGACATGCTGGTTGGCGTACCCAAGGAAATAAAGAACCATGAATACCGGGTGGGACTGACGCCGTCGTCGGTCCGCGAAATGGTGGCGCACGGTCACACCGTCACGGTCGAACAGGGCGCGGGAAGCGGCATCGGGGCGTCGGACGCCGTCTATGAAAAAGCCGGCGCGACGATCGTCCCACGCGCGGAAGATGTATTCGCCGCGGCCGAGATGATCGTCAAGGTGAAGGAGCCGCAAGCCGGCGAACGCGCCATGCTTCGCGAAGGCCAGATTCTTTTCACGTACCTGCACCTCGCGCCCGACCCGCAACAATGCGCCGATCTGATCAGGAGCAAGGCCGTCTGCATCGCCTATGAAACGGTCACGCAGGCCGCCGGCGGCTTGCCGCTCCTTGCGCCGATGTCGGAAGTCGCCGGCCGCATGTCGATCCAGGCGGGCGCGTATTGCCTCGAGCGTGCGCATGGCGGCAAGGGCATCCTGCTGGGCGGCGTCGCGGGTGTGCCGTCGGCGAAAATCGTGATTCTGGGCGCGGGCGTGGTCGGCTCGAATGCGGCGCAGATCGCGGTGGGAACGGGCGCGCAGGTCGTCGTGATCGACCGCAATCTCGACGCGCTGCGGCGCATCGACCGGCTGCTCGGCGCGCGCGTCATGACGGTGTTTTCGAATCAGGACAACGTCGAAAAGCATGTGCTCGAAGCCGATCTCGTGATCGGCGGCGTGCTGATCCCCGGCGCGGCCGCGCCGAAACTCGTGACGAAAGCGATGGTTGAAGCGATGCAGCCCGGCTCCGCAATCGTCGACGTGGCCATCGATCAAGGCGGTTGCTGCGAGACCGCGAGGCCGACCACGCACGCGGACCCGACGTACATGGTCGGCGACGTGGTTCACTACTGCGTCGCCAACATGCCGGGCGGTGTGCCGCGCACTTCGACCTACGCGCTGAACAACGCGACGCTGCCTTTCGCGCTGCAGATCGCCGACAAGGGATGGCGCAAGGCGTTGCAGGACAACGCGCATCTGCGCAATGGCCTGAACGTCGCGTTTGGCAAGGTGACGTGCAAGGAAGTGGCCGAAGCGCTCGACTACACGTGGGAAGCGCCGGAATCCGTCATGACGATGTGACGCGGCGGCTGAGGGCTGCTGCCGGCGGCTTAGCATGACGCCGGCAGCAGGCTAAGCGCGCGGCTGCGCGCCCTCGCGCCCAATCTACCGCTTACTCGACATGCACCTTCACATGCTCCGGCCGTCCCGCTGCATAACCGAACCACGCCGCCACCACGCAAACGCCCGCGCACAACGCAGCCAGGCTATACAGCGAGCCGGTTGCATGCAACAGCGATCCGGCGATGAACGGTCCGCATGACGCGATCAGATAGCCGATTCCCTGCGCCATGCTCGACAGTTGCGCGGCGACATGCGAGTCGTACGAACGCAATCCGATGACGGTCAGCGCGAGCGTGAACGACGCGCCCTGCGCGATGCCGAGCAGTAACGCGAACATCCACATGATCGGGAAAGGCCCGAAGAAGCAGCCCATCAGACCGAGGCCGGTCAACAGCAGCGCAGCCACGTTCACCACGCGCTGATCCCGCAGACGCACAAGCAGGAACGGCAGCAGCAACGACGCCACCGCCTGCGTGACGACGCTCAGCGAGAGCATGAACCCGGCATCGACAGCGCTCATGCCGCGCGTGCGAAGCACCGTCGGCAGCCAGCCGAACACGATATACGCCAGCGACGATTGCGAACCCATGAACAGCGTGACCTTCCACGCGAGCGGATCGCGCCACAAGCCGCGCACGACGTGCACGCGTCTTCCCGCATGCACGGCTTTGGCAGGCAGATTCACGCCCCACACGAGCGTAGCCAGTGCCACAGGCAACGACCACAGCGCCAATGCCCACGCCCACGCGTTGCCGCCCGCGCCGTCGAATAGATGCGCGATGGCATTGGCCGCCGGCACCGTGGTAGCGGCTGCCGCGGCGGCGCCCGCGCACATGGCGGCGCTGTAGACGCCGGTCATCAGCGCGACGTGGTGCGGGAAATCGCGCTTGACCACGCCCGGTATCAGCACATTCATCAAGCCGATCGCAAAGCAGGCCACGATCTGGCCGACATACAGCACCTGCCATGCGGGAACCACACGCAATGCGGTGCCGATAGTCAGCAGCATCAACAAAGCTAGCAACGCGCGTTCGCTGCCGAGGCGCCGCACGAGCATCGGTGCAAGCGGGCCGAATAGACCGAAGCATAGCGACGGCAGCGTGGTCAGCACGCTTGCGCCGGTGCGCGACAGGTTCGTCGCCCGCACTGCTTCGAGCAGTATCGGACCGACGCTCGTGATCGGCGTGCGCAGCGAAAAAGCGATCAGCGCGAGGCTCGCGGCGAGCGCGATGCTGCGAGCGCGCGAATCGTGCGGAGCGGCGTCCGCGACCGGCCGCGCGGTGCCGCGGCGTTCAGTCGATGCAGTTGCAGCGTCTGCCGCCGCACGCTGGGAATGATCGGAAGGGTTGGGGGCGGTCATCAATGAGGCGGTTGTGGGGTTGCCTGCCATTGTATTCGGCAAAGCGCTGGGCAGCGGGCATCCGGCATCCGCCATACCGCAGATAAGGCATTAGGTATCGACGCGCGACGGCGCCCGGCAGCGCAACGCGCAAGGCCGGGCGCGGCAATCGCTAACATATTGAAAATTAATTAAATAAACGCGCCGAATGGTCGATAACTAGTTCAGCCGCTTTTCCATCGCGGTTGGACTTCACATGCAGAGCTCATACAATCCCTGGCTGGTGGCAATGTCGTTTGTCGTGGCGACGCTTTCGTCGTACACGGCACTCGATCTGACCGCCCGCATCTTCGTGCTGGCGTCGCCGCGGCTGCGGCACGTCTGGCGTATGGGCGGCGCGGCGGCGCTCGGCGTCGGCATCTGGTCGATGCACTTCGTGGCCATGCTCGCGTTTTCCCTACCGATTCCGCTCGGCTACGATTTCGCGGAGACCGCTTATTCGCTCGCGCTCGCCATCGGCGCGTCATATCTGGCGCTCTGTCTGACCACGCGCGCGCGGCTGACGGTCGCGCGCCTGATGGGCGGCGGCGCGTTCATGGGCCTCGGCATCGCCGGCATGCACTATAGCGGCATGGCCGCGTTGCGCATGTCGCCCGCCATTAGCTATCGGCCCGTGTGGTTCGCCGCCTCGCTCGCGATTGCGATCGGCGCGTCCACGGCGGCGCTGTGGATGGCGCGCGCCCTCAGCAACGACGACGAACAGTATGTGCTGCGCAAACGCTGCGGCGCGGCGTTCGTGATGGCGATTGCGATCAGCGGCATGCACTACGCTGCGATGGCCGCCGCCGACTTCGCGCCGGGCGCGATCTGCGGCGCGGCGGCCGGGGTGAATGCCGCGTGGCTCGCGACGTCGGTGATTCTTTTCACGTTCGCGATTCTCGTCGTCACGTTGCTGCTGTCGCGCTTCGACGCGCGCACGAGTTTCCTCGTCGGCGCGTTGTCGAAGCTCAACGGACAGATCGTGCGCCTCGCCACGCTCGACACGCTGACGGGCCTGCCGAACCGCGCCACGCTGACCGAGCGCATCGAGCGGGCGATTTATGCGGCGCGCCGTCAACGGTCGCTGTTCGCGATCCTCTTCATGGATCTCGACGGCTTCAAGACGATCAACGATTCGCTCGGCCACTCAGCCGGCGATCAGGTGCTGTCCGCGTTCGCGCAGCGTCTGCTCGTCTGCGTGCGCGCGGGCGATACGGTCGCGCGCCTAGGCGGCGACGAATTCGTCGTGCTGTCCGAGAACCTGGCGTCGCGCGACGACGCCGCCACGCTCGCGGAAGGCGTGCTCGAACGCATGCGGCACGACACGTGGACCGATTCGCAGCCGCTGCAGGTGATGCCGAGCATCGGCATCGCGTTGTTTCCCGAGGACGGCGATACCGTCGACACGCTGCTCAAGCACGCGGACGCCGCGATGTACGAAGCGAAGCGCGCCGGGCGCAGCACGTATCGGTTCTTCGAACGGAGCATGAACGAAGCGGCGATGCGCACGCTGCAGATTCAGAACGCGTTGCGCGACGCGCTTGCCGAACACCATTTCACGCTGCATTTCCAGCCGAAATTCGACGGCAGCAGCGAGTCGCTCGCGGGCGCGGAAGCGCTGATCCGGTTGCACGATCCGCAACTCGGCACGCTCGCGCCGCTCGAATTTATTCCGATCGCCGAACGTTCGGGGCAGATCGTGCAGATCGGCTACTGGGTATTGCGCGAGGCATGCCGGCAAATCAGGCGCTGGATCGCGCAAGGGCTGCCGCCGATCAAGGTGGCCATCAATCTGTCGCCGCGCCAGTTATTGCAGGCCGATCTCGTGCCGACCATGCTCGAGATCGTGAAGACGGAAGGCGTGAAGTGCGATCAGATCATGTTCGAGATCACCGAAACGGTCGCGATGCAGGACGCGCCCCGCACCATCGACATGCTTCGCGAGTTCCAGGCAAGCGGCTTTGAAATCGCCATCGACGATTTCGGCACCGGTTATTCGAGCCTCGCGTATCTGCAACGTTTTCGCGTGAAGCAACTGAAGATCGACCGCTTCTTCACGAACGGTCTCGACGCGCACGGCCCGGAAGGCAGCGCGATCGTTTCGGCGATCATCGCGCTTGCGCATTCGCTCGAAATGGATGTGGTCGCGGAAGGCGTCGAAACCGAGTCGCAAATGCACATGCTAAAGGCGATGCGCTGCGATGAAATGCAAGGCTTCCTGCTCGGCAAGCCGTTGACCGGCGAAGCCTTCGGCGATCTGCTGCGAGGACGGACGATGACTGCCGACGCCTGCTGATTCGACACGCGTCAAATGTGAGTGAAATGCGCGAGAAAAGTTATTCCGCCGTAGCCCGATCCGACGATAAACAATAAAAGCTGCACAGGTGCTGGAGACTTCATGAGATTCGACGTAGCGACGTTTACCGCGTTGTGGCTAATCACGTTTCTGTGCTGCGCACTGATCGCTACCGTGCTTGCGCGGATGTTCGCGCAAGTGAGCGCGTTCCGCTTCTGGGCCGCCGCTTTTTATCTGCTCGCGACCGCTTCCGCATGCTTCGCGTTGCATCTGACATGGCGTACCGATCTGCTGCTCTTTGCAACCGCGGCGCTCGCGCTGCAAAGCCGCATCCTGCTCTGGGCCGGCACGCGTAAACTGTTCGGTGTCCCGGTTTCGTGGCGCACCGCGATTATCGTGATCGGCGCATTCTGCGTGTTGTATGGCGGGGCGTTGTTGCTCAAGCTGCCCATGCTGCCGCGCGCCGTTCTGCTCGCGCTGTTCTTTGCGCCCTATCGCGCCGCCACGCTCTATGAGGTGTGCCGCCGACGCCGTCCGCAACTCGGTCTTGCGCGGACCATCGTCGCGATCGGCGCTGCTATCGCGACGCTCAGTGCCATCGTGCCGCTCATGCTGGTGCTGCTCGACCGCGCGAATCTCGCTTTGCTGCTCGGCAATCCGCAGACCACGTCGGCGGTCTACGCGGTCGTGTTCGCGGGCGACGTGCTGCTCGCGAGCGGCCTCATGGTGCTGGCGTTCAAGCTGCTGATTCTCGAACGCGACATGCTCGCGACGCTCGATCGCAGCGCCAGTCAACGGCTCGCCGTCGTGCGAAATATGCGGGGCATGACGGGCTCGAATGCCGCTCACGATTATCTGACGGGCGCCGACGAACCCACGCAACGCTGCCCGCTGCCAGGCGCGGTGTGAACTTCAGCACCTCATTGCACCACGTCATTACGCTTCGTTGAGCGCCATCGAGTTCGATTCGCGTCCGGCGTCGAGCATCGACGTGAGCGGTGTCGGCGCATTGCCTCCGTCGCGCCGCGTGAGCTTGCCGTCCACCGACGCGCCGCAATCCATGCGCAATTGCTGATAGTAGATGTTGCCCGTCACATGCGCGTTGGCCTGCAACTCGACGAAGTGATCCGCTATCACGTCGCCGACAATCTTGCCGTTGACGACCACATCGTAGCCATGCACGTTGCCTTCGATGGAACCGCGGTCGCTGAGCACGAGCAGCGTCTGGCCACCGGGCTCGCCGCTGACATTGCCCTTCACGTGGCCGTCGAGACGCAGGCCGTTGGTGAACTGAAGATCGCCGACGATGCGCACGTCGTGTGCAATCAGGGTGGCAAGCTTGGTTTGCTGAATGCCTGCGGCTTTTTTCTTGCTGAACATACGGACTCCGGAAAAAAATGGATGACGCGAATCACGCGCGGCGGCGCGCCTAGCGTCGCGGCGCTGCCCTGCTCTGCCCGCGCAGGAACTGCAACTGGTCGTTGAGCCGCGCGACTTCCGCAGCGGCGCTGTCCGCTGTTTTCTGCACCGACGCGCGCGCGGCTGACTCCTGCGCCAACGCGAGGCGCGCACGAGCCAGTTCGGTCTCCTCGGCGCTTTTATCGACGGGAACCGGCAGGCATTGCCTGAGCGGCAGACCGGCGCGCCACGCGTCGGCGGCGATCACCGCGGCCGCGCCGGCCAGCGCGCTCAGCGCGCAGACAAGCGTCCACACGACGATGCGAACGCGCAGCGGGCGCACGGGTGCGAGTGCATAAGCGCCATGCGCCACACGGCTTGCGTCGCGGGAAAGAAAGCGGTCAGCCATGAGAAGGAGGCGCGAAAAGCGCGAGATAAGCCGCGGGATCGACGGGCGCGCCGTTGACCAGCACTTCGAAATGCAGATGCGGGCCGGTCGAGCGTCCGGTCGAGCCGACATCGGCAATGTATTGGCGCGGCAGCACGAGGTCGCCGACATGCACGACGATCCGCGACGCGTGGCCGTAACGGGTCATCAATCCGTTGCCGTGATCGATCTCGACCGCATTGCCATAACCCGACTTCTCGCCTGCGAAGACCACCCGGCCACCCGCGGCGGCGAGAATCGGCGTGCCTGTTTTCGCGACCAGATCGAGGCCCGGATGAAAACTCAGCCGATGTGTGAAGGGATCGGTGCGGTTGCCGAACGGCGAACCGAAACGCGCGCCGTCGGCGGGCATGCGGCCGGGGAACGCGGCGTACGCGACCGCGTGTGCCGCCGTCTGCTGCTCGAGCGCGCCGAGCGTCGCGGCGATGCAATTGAGTTGCTCGCCGGTGCGCTCGGCGTCGAGGCGCGCGCCGAGGTATCGCGGCGCGTCGACGCAGCGTCGTGGCGGCAACGAAGGGCCGCCCTCGCCTTCGCTGTCGGTGGCCGATGAATCGCCGCTCGACGCGGGCAGCGTGGGAGAAGCGGTGGGAGAAGTGCCAGGCGAAGCGGCCGGCGAGGCAACGGGCGCGAGCGGCGCTGGGCGCGGCGTATTCAGACGGGTTTCGAAGTCGCGCAACGCACCGACCTGCGCGGTGAGGCGCGCAATGCGCGGCTCGATTTGCGCGACCGACGCGTTGAGCTTGCCGAGCTGGTCAATTGCGTAATCGCGCTCGATGCGGTTCGCGCTTTGCATACCGGAGACGCCGCGCGCGGACCAGTACTTGCCGATCGCAATGCCGGCCGCGAGTGCGAGCACGGCAGCGGCAAGCGCGGCGCCGAGCGCGAGCGCCGTCGCCGAACGGCGCGTGATCAGTCCCACGGAACCGCTGGAGAGCCGGTCGCGCGCGCGAAACACGAACGCCATCAGCACGCCCCCCGGCGCGAGCGGCATGCAGCTCGCCGCGCACGGCGCGTGAGCGGCACATTCAGGACAAACACGGATCGGACGAACTCGACTGACTGCATGCGGCATCCGCCGGACGGATGCCGGCGGCGATAATCGATAGAGGGCGCCGATTATCGCCTCATCGCCGAAAATAGCATCTCAAATATTAGGGGCGCATCTCGCTGCGCAGTTCGCCGCGTGGTTTGCCGCGCAGTTTGCCGCTCCGCTCACGCGCGCTCCAACGCGGCGAGACGTTGCGCCAGAATTCCGCTCGCGCGCGTCATCGGCAGACGAAGTTCGTCGCGGATCAGCCCTTGCAGCGCGAGCGATGCCTTCACCGGCGCAGGATTCGGTTCGGCGAACAACGCGTGAATCAACGGCACGAGCGTGTGAAAAATGCGCCGCGCTTCGTCGAGCGCGCCTGCCGCGAGCGCGCGATACAGCGCGACGAAGCGTTCCGTGCGCACATGCGCCGACGCCGCAATCGCGCCGCTGCCGCCCATGCATAGCGTGTTGAACATCTGCAGGTCTTCGCCCGCGAGCACCTGCAAGCGGCCGTCGCGAATCAGCGCGAGCGTGGTGTCGAGCGAACCGGCGCAATCCTTCACCGCCTTGATCCGCGGATGCCCGGCGAGCGTCAGCAACGTGTCGAGTTCAAGCCGCACGCCGGTGCGCTGGGGAATGTCGTACAGCACGACCGGCTTGTCGCTGGCATCGGCAAGCGCCATGAAATGACTGACGATGCCCGCCTGCGACGGCCTCACGTAATACGGCGCGGCCATCAGCACGCCGGCGATCGGCAGCGAATTTAGCTCTTGAATGCGCTCGCGCATGCTCGCGGTGTTGTTGCCCGATACGCCGACGACCACGGGCAACGGCGCATCCTGAGCCGCTTCCAGAATGGTCGCCAGCACCGCGTCCTTTTCCGCGGCGTCGAGCGCGGCCGGCTCGCCCGTCGTGCCGAGCGCCACAATCCCCGCGACATCCGCGTCGGCATAGCGGCGCACGAGCGCACGCAACGCGGCGTGATCGACCGCGCCGTCGGCGAAAGGCGTGATCAGCGGAATCCAGATACCCGAAAAAATAGACATGTCTTTCCTCTTGCGTCGATGAGCGACCGTATCGATTCCGGCAGCGTGCGAAGGAGAAAGACAGGAAGGACCGCCGAAGCGCGTGATCCGCTGTTCCGTCGCATCTGACGGAACAGCGTGCTCCGGTCAGATGAGCGGCTGTTTTTTGGCTTTGGCGCTGAACTCCGGGCTGCATTGCTCGACGCGCGGCGCGTTCGAGAGCGAGCGGCGCGCGCGGCGTGCGGCCGCCGCGTCTGCGAATGCAGAACGAAGCGCGGTCGACGGGCAGAGTCGGAGAAGTTGGCCGGAGAGCATGAAGCGCAGTGTAACCGCGCCGCGCGCAGCTTGGCAAAGCGCATCTTGAAATTGCTTGACTTCTATCGCGGGCAAATTAATATACGCATCGCGTATATCCGGCGCAGCCACTCCGACAGACAGGTGCCTTCATGAGCGTCCCGCAACAAGCCTTCCTCCGCGACGCCATGCGGCGTCTGAACATGACGCGCGAGACCTTCGCGGGCCGCATCGGCGTGTCGCGAAGAGCGCTGGATACGTGGCTTCTGCCGGACGACTCGCAGGAATCGCGTGCGATGCCGGAGATTGTCGAGCGATTCGTGTCCGAGATCGTCCTGCATGGCGAGCCGGGTGAAAAGTATACGCAAAGCGTAGATTCGCAATCGCTCGCGAGCCAGATGCTGTGGGAAGGCAAGCCGCAGTTGCTGTCGGTCGATCAGTTCTCGCGCGACTCGGTGGAAGCGCTGTTTCGCGTCGCCGACATCATGCAGCCCATCGCGCGGCGCCGAAAAATCTCGCGCGTGCTGGAAGGCGCGGTGCTCGGCAATCTGTTCTTCGAGGCCAGCACGCGAACCCGCGTGAGCTTCGGCGCGGCCTTCTGCCGGCTCGGCGGTTCCGTCTGCGACACGACCGGCTTCACGTTTTCGTCGATGGCCAAGGGCGAGTCGATCTACGACACGAGCCGCGTGATGAGCGGCTACGTCGACGCGCTGGTGATCCGCCATCCCGAGCAAGGCTCGGTGGCGGAATTCGCGCGCGCGACCAACGTGCCGGTGATCAACGGCGGCGACGGCCCCGGCGAACATCCGAGCCAGGCGCTGCTCGACCTCTACACCATTCAGCGCGAATTCTCGCGGCTCGGCAAGATTGTCGACGGCGCGCATATCGCGCTTGTCGGCGACCTCAAATATGGGCGCACCGTGCACTCGCTCGTCAAGCTGCTGGCGCTCTATCGCGGCATCAAGTTCACGCTGATATCGCCGCCCATGCTGGAAATGCCGGGCTATATCATCGAGCAGATTTCGCGCAACGGGCATGTGATCGAACAGACTCACGATCTGCCGAGCGGGCTGCGCGGCGCCGACGTGGTGTACGCGACGCGCATTCAGAAAGAGCGTTTTACCGACGAATCGTTCGAAGGCTACACGCCCGACTTCCAGATCAATCAGGCGCTGGTGGACAGCGTGTGCGGCACCGATACGCTGATCATGCACCCGCTGCCGCGCGACAGCCGGCCGGGCGCGAACGACCTGAGCGTGGACCTGAATCACGATTCGCGGCTTGCGATTTTCCGGCAGACCGATAACGGCATCCCGGTGCGGATGGCGATATTCGCGGTGCTGCTCGGCGTCGAAAAACTGGTTCAGCATTCGATGCGCGACGCGGCCTGGCGCCCGCCCGCGTATCTCGGCCCGGACGACGCCGTGTTTCATGGCATCGACTGAAGCTGCCTCGGTAATTTAGTTCGGTTACCGAAATAAATCCCGGCAGTGGTAACCAGAGTGCATCAAGCTATCGCACTGTTGCCGTTGCGTCTGAAACCGGCCGCAAAAAACTGCACCTGGTACTGCACTGCATTCGCCCAGTACTTCCACGTATGGCCACCGGGCCGCTCGGCATACCGATGCGGCACGCCAAGCTCGACGAGCCGCGCATGCAGCATCCGGTTCGAGTGCACGAGCGAATCGTTCGTGCCGCAGTCGATCATCAGCGCCATGTGCGCGCTCGCGAAGCTGCGCGCGTGTTCGACAATCGCCTCGCTGTTCCAGAAGTCCGCGTGCCGCGCCGGATCGCCGAACACCTGATCGATGCCCGGCTCGTCCTCGCAACCGCGCGGATCGACTGCGCCGCTCATGCTGCCGGCCGCGCCGAATTCGTCCGGCCGGTCGAGCGCGATATGCAGCGCGCCGAATCCACCCATGCTCAAGCCGGTGATCGCGCGCGCGTCTTTGGTTGCAATCGTGCGGAAATGCATGTCGATGTAGGCGACGACTTCGGTGCCGACATACGTGGCGTAGCGGCTACCCGCATCGACGGGACTGTCGATGTACCAGCTTTCGCGTCCGCCGTCCGGCATCACGAGGATCACGCCGTAGCGGTCGGCGAGTTTGCCGATAGGCGAATTGGCGGTCCAGTCGGTGTAGTCGCCGCCCGAGCCGTGCAACAGATAGACGACCGGGAAGCGGTCGGCCGCGTTGCTGCGCGCATAGCGGTCGGGCAACACGACTGTCGCTTCGAGAGACTTGTGCATGGCCGCGCTCGGAATCGTCACGACACGGGACTGGAACGCCCATGCGGGAGCGGCGGCAAGCAGCATCGCGATCAGCCAGACAAGACGTGCTGTACTCATATTCGTCGCTCTCCCTTCTACATGTGCGGACAACACAGTCGATGCAGCAGCGGCTCTGCATGCGGGGCGGCAAATTCCAGCGACGACTCTAGCAACGGCGACTTACAGCCAAATTTCAACGAACCCTACGATTCGCCTCACTCCATGCGCGACGCATGCATCGGCAACATGCGCGCGCGATCCCGCTATTTGACATGCACGCTCAGGCCCTCGCGGCCCGGCGCGATGTCGTCCTTCAGCGTCAACTCGGGAATCAGATAATCGCCGCCGTTCTGCGGACGGAACGGTATCGGCGCGGTATTCCAGAGATTGTCCAGGCGCTTGCCGAGCGCATCGCGTACTTCAAGATATTTTTCTTCGTCGATGCGGCTCGTGCGATACACGACGAACGGCGGCAGCACGTCGAAGCCGGGGTAATAGAGAATGCCGTGCTGGATCGGGAACAACACATCGTCGATGGGACCATTGATGCCGCGCGGACTGTAGTGCGATTCCCAGCCGCCCGTGGTGACGACGAGCATCGCGCGCTTGCCGGCTAACATGCCTTCGCCGTAGCGGTCGCCCCAGCGCGCATCGGAATGCTCGCCCACGCCGTACGCGAAACCATAGGCGTAGACGCGCTCCACCCAGCCCTTCATGATCGCGGGCATCGAGAACCACCACAGCGGGAATTGAAAAATGACCGCATCGGCCCATTTCAGCTTCGCCTGTTCCGCGGCGATGTCCGGGCTTTGCAGTCCATTCTCGAATGCATGCTTCGACGCGCGCGACGGATCGAAGCGTTCGCCCGTTGCAGGCGCGAGGCTATCGGCTGCATCGAGCGACGCCTTCCAGTTCATCGCATACAGATCGGAGACCTGAACCGCGTGCCCCGCTTCCTGCAGGCGCTTGACGGAGAAGTCCTTCAGCGATCCATTCAACGACCGCGGTTCAGGATGAGCATAAACAATCAGAACGTTCATTTTGCGTTGCCTTGATTCATGTGGGAATGCACCCACGATAGTGGCCGGCGCGGTATATTGGAAATGAATTGCTGATATGACAGGTATAGCCGTGAATAATCTGCGCAAGCTCGATTTGAATCTGCTCGTCACACTCGACGTACTGCTCGCGGAACTCAACGTGACGCGCGCGGCGGAGCGGCTGAATTTCTCGCAGCCGTCAGTAAGCGTGCATCTCGCGAAACTGCGCGACGTGCTCGGCGATCCGCTGCTGCTGCCGGGGCCGCGAGGCATGCGCGCCACCGCGCGCGCCGAGGCGCTGCGCGAGCCGTTGCGGCAGGCGCTCGAAGCATTGGAGCAAGCGGTCGCGCCCGCGCGTCCTTTCGACCCAGCGCAGGCGACGCAAACCTGGCGCATTGCCGCGACGGACTACGCCGAGTCGACCATCGTTCTCCCGGCGTTGCAAGGGCTGCGCACCGCAGCGCCCGGCACGCGGCTGGCAGTCGTCGAAGCCGTGCCGCCGCGTATTGCGAAGCAGGCGGAACAAGGCGAGATCGACCTCGGCTTTCATACCAGCGAAGACGCGCCCGCCGGCTTGCGGCGGCGCGTGCTGTTTGCCGAGCGTTATGTGCTTGCCGGACGCGCGGATCATCCGCGTCTCAAACGGCGGCCCACGTTGGCGCAGTTTTCGAAGCTCGAGCACGTGATCGTGTCGCCGGACGGCGGCGGCTTTGCCGGGGTCACGGACCAGGTTCTGGCCCGCGCCGGTCTCACGCGCAGAGTCGTGCTTTCCGTTCCGCACTTTCTGTTCATGATCTCCGCGCTCGCGAACAGCGACCTCGTGGCGATGGTGCCCGCGCGGCTCGTCCGCGATAACGCTGCGTTACGCGTGGTCGAGTCGCCCGTCGAAGTCCCCGGCTATGAAATGGCGATGCTGTGGCATGAGCGCTCGCATCGCGATCCGGCCCATCAGTGGTTGCGCGCGCATATCGCCGGTTCGGTTTGATGAAGCGTCATGCGCTGACTAGCTCTGGCCGTCAACCTGACCATCGCCGCGGCCGATCGCATCCAGCTTCGCGAGAATCTCGCCGCTCAGTGTAAGGCTGGCCGCCGCCAGGTTCTCACGTAGATGCGCGACAGACGACGTGCCCGGGATTAACAGAATGTTGGGCGCGCGCTGCAGCAGCCAGGCGAGCGCCACTTGCATCGGCGTCGCACCGATGGTTTGCGCGATCTCCGTCAAAGCCGACGACTGGATCGGCGTAAAGCCGCCCAGCGGGAAAAACGGCACATACGCGATGCCTTTATCCGCGAGTTGATCGATCAGCGCGTCGTCGGTGCGGTGCACGAGGTTGTAGTGGTTCTGCACGCAGACAATCTTCGCGATGCGCTGCGCCTCGGCCACTTGCGCCGGCGTCGCGTTGCTCAGGCCGATGTGGCGAATCAGGCCGCGCTGCTGAAGCTCGGCGAGCGCGGTGATCTGCTTTTCGATCGACCCTTCGCTCGGCGCGTGCACGTCGCCCATCAGCCGCATGTTGACCACTTCGAGCGCGTCGAGCCCGAGGTTGCGCAGATTGTCATGCACGCCGCGCTCCAGATCCTGCGGCTCCTGCGCCGCCAGCCACGCGCCGTCGCTGCCGCGCACCGCGCCCAGCTTCGTGACGATCACGAGATCGGCGGGATACGGATGCAGCGCCTCGCGAATGAGCTGGTTGGTGATATGCGGGCCATAAAAGTCGCTGGTGTCGATGTGATTCACGCCTTGCGCCACCGCTTCGCGCAGCACGGCAAGCGCGGCGTCGCGATCCTTCGGCGGGCCGAACACGCCTGGTCCCGCGAGTTGCATTGCGCCATAGCCCATGCGCCGGATCTGGCGGCCGGCGAACGGGAAGGTGTCGGTGATTTCGAGGTTCGGCATCAGGCTCTCCTTGCTGGTAGTTGAAGCGCAGTATGGCCGGGATTGCACCGTTTAATAAGGCGGGCTAACGTGCACGGGTCGTGCAAAAAAACGAACAATCAAAGACGAACCATCGCCATGGAATTAAACGACCTGACCGCGTTCATCTCGGTCGCACGTGCGGGCGGCTTTCGCGACGCGGCGCGCAGCAGCGGCGTTTCCGCTTCGAGCCTGAGCGTCGCCGTGCGCCGGCTCGAAACAAAGCTCGGCTTGCGTCTGCTGAACCGTACGACGCGCAGCGTCGCGCCGACCGAAGCAGGCGTGCGTCTGCTGGAAAAACTGACGCCGCTTTTCAGCGAAATGGAAGCGGCGCTCGACGTGCTCAACGGCTTCCGCGAGCAGCCGAGCGGCACGCTCAAACTGAACGTGCCCGCGAGCGCCGCGCGCATCGTGCTGCCCGATATCATCGCGCCGTTTCTGAAAGCGTATCCGGACATACGCGTCGAAGTGCTGGTCGAGGACGGCTTTGTCGACGTGCTCTCGATCGGCTGCGATGCCGGCATCCGTTACGACGAACGGCTCGAGCAGGACATGATCGCCGTGCCCATCGGTCCACGCGTGCAGCGCTTTGCGACGGCTGCCGCGCCGGACTACCTCGCGCTTCGCGGACGCCCGCAACATCCGCGCGAGCTGCTTTCGCACGCTTGCCTGCGCGGCCAGTTTGCCGGCGGAGCGATGCCAACCTGGTACTTCGAGCGCGACGGCGAAGTGGTGCAACTGAATCCGTCCGGGCCCCTGCTCGTGCGGCCGGGAGCAGCAATGGACCTGCTGATCAACTCGGCCGTCGCGGGCGTCGGCGTGATCCATCTGTTCGAACCCATGCTTCGGCCGCATCTCGACAGCGGCGCGCTCGAGCCGATTCTCGAACCGTGGTGGCAGCGCTTTTCCGGACCTTTTCTGTATTATCCCGGCCACCGTCATGTGCCGGCGCCGCTGCGCGCATTCGTCGATTTCCTGAGGGACCGCAACGCATGACGTGACCGGCCCGCAATTTCGACGCCACGCCGCCGATTTGCGGTGATAATGGGCTGCCGCCATTGCAGCGACGCACTTCCCAAAACCTGATCGACCGCGCCATCATGAACGACAAACGCGTTAGCCCGCTGCGCAACTTCGCCGGTTTCATTCGCGCCGAGCGGCTCCGACTAACAGAGCAATGGATGAACGCGGTTTTCGGCGACGCCGACCTCGTGGAAGCCGACAAGCTCACGTATCAGCAACTCGCCGACCATCTGCCGGAAATTCTCGAAGGCTTGTGCGCGGCGCTCGATATCGAAGACCTGGAAAGCGTCGAACCGGCCATCGAACGCGATGCCCGAAAGCACGGCCTGGTGCGCTGGCGCCAGGGCTATCGCATCGAAGAACTCGTGCGGGAACTCGACCTTTTCCACCAGGTTCTCGCCGATGCACTCGAAGACTACGCGTCGCGCGACGGCACATTCACGCGCCGGCATGAGCGGCGCGCGCGCCGCATGATCGCCGAAACGCTGAGCGTGGTCACGCTCACGTCGATCAGGGAAGTGGTCAGCGAACGCGACCGCAAGATCGACGAATACACCGGGCGGCTCGAACGCGCCAATCACGAACTGACGCTGAAGCAACGGCTCGTCGGCGAACTGTACGAGTCGCGCATGCACATCACGCGCAGCGTGGTTCACGATCTGCGCAACTTCCTGAACGCGTTTTCGATGGCGCTGCAACTCATCGCCCGCGCGCCCGCGAAAGCCGACACCGCGCTGACTCTGGCCAACCGCCAGGCGGAAGACATGAAGGCGCTCGTCGAGCAGATGGTCGAGTACTCGGTGATACTCGGCGACGGCGCGCCGTTGACGCCCGAACAGGTCGATCTGCATGAACTCTTCGAGGAACTGGTTGCGTCGTCGCGGCCGTCCATCGAGGCAAAGGGGCTGACGCTGCGCTCGGCATTCGATCCGGCGCTGCCCGCTGTGACGTCGAACCGTTTGAAGCTTAAGCAGATCGCCGTGAATCTGCTTACCAACGCAATCAAGTACACGCAATCAGGACAGGTCGAGTTGCACTTTGCGATGGCCGGTCCGGAGCATTGGTCGATTCGCGTGTCCGATACCGGCGTGGGCATCGCGCCCGCCGATGCGGATCGCGTCTTCCATGAATTCGAGCGCGCGGCGGACGACGACATTCCCGGCACCGGGCTCGGACTCGCCATCGTGAAGGAACTGTGCCGCGTGCTGGGCGGACACATCGAGTTCGTGTCGCGCGAGGGCGTGGGCACGACGTTCACGATCCGCTTTCCGTTGACGCTCGAGGAGGAGCGGTTGCAGAACTAACAGCACCCGCCACCGCGGCTACGGAAAATAGCGGCCGAATTCCGTTGACAGAGCGTGCGGCAAAACGGCACACTCAATTCATGTTCACGCACACCTCCATCGCCGTCGCGATTAATCACCCGAAGCGAGCCGTCATCGGCTGGCCTTTGGGAGCATGTGCGCGTTAGCAGTCTGAATCTGTAAAACAAGCCCCCAAGGCCCCGCCGGTAACGGAAGGGGCCTTTTGTTTTGTGGGCGCCTCCGTCAGCCGGCTCTATAACGGAGAGCAAGATGGATCAGGCAAGCCCGCAGTGCATGGACGACGACGCACGTGTTCTGGCGTATCAGCAGGACGAGCGTCTGCCGAAGGTGGTGGTGCATTTTCCGGTCGCGCCTGGCGCGACGCTGACATGGCGCGTCGAAGCCGACAGCACGCTCGCGGTGAACGGTGCGCGTCTTTGGCTGACGCGCGTTAGTTCGCCTTACGATCACTGGCTGGTGCCGGGTCAAACGTTCAGCCTGCAGCGCGGCGAACGCATATGGCTCAGCATCGACGGCGAGCGTACGGCGCATGTCTCGCTGACTTATCTGTTGCCCGCACAGGGCTTGTTCAGGCGTTGTCTAAGCCGGCTCGCCCGCCTGGGCCTTGGACCGCCGACACCGCGTTGACATGCTTCCCGCGTGCGAAACACGCTCGCGAAAAGTGCAACGGCGCGATGGTCTCTTGCAGGCCATCGCGCCGCGCAAATACTCATGCTTTACCGAATTGTGTCTTACTGCGTATCTTGCGGCGTGACCTCGACGGCCGCAGCGGAGACGAACACCGCATGGATCGTATCGCCCACTTTCACACCGGTCAGATCGACTTGCGGACCGGCTTCTAGCGTCTGCGTCTGATAGGCGCCGCGCAGCGTGACGAGGCGCCGTTTGCGGTCGATCTTCTGCACGGTGGCAAGCACTTCAACCTGGCGCGCCGATTCGAAGCCCCCCGAAGCCGGCGCATAAATCTGCGTATCGACACGTTCGCGAATGCCCTTGCCTTTGCCGTCGACACGATCCGCCTTCACGAGCAGCGCGTTCTTGTAGAGCGCATCGACACGATCGCCGACTCTGAGCTTCTCGAAGCCGGCAACTTGCTGACCCACGAGCACGACCACCACGTTACCGCCTGCGCCCTTCAGCGTCAGCGCGCGGCTGCCGGGATCGATGCCCACGATCGTGGCCTTCAGATGCACCGGCTGTACCGCGCTCACAATGTCTTGCGCGGCGCTCGCCATCGCGTCTTGCGCCCATGCCGGTTGAGCCGCCGCGAGCACCGCTGCTGCCAATGCCGCTGCAATCGTCGCTGACTTCATTTACGCTCTCCTCGATGAATCGCCCTTTATTCAATGCGCATTTCGCATCGCTCCATACGCATATATTCAGGACGCTTGATTAAAGGTGCAGCGCAAAGATTGTACATGCCTTACAGAAAGCTTCAATCGCGCGAAGGGCCGCAGGCATCCATGCAAAAAAACAGCCTCTTCGCTGTTGGGCGAAGAGGCTGTTGTGCGCGGAGCGTTATCTAACGCAGACGCGTTCAGAACATCACACGCGTTCGATGGCGATTGCAATTCCCTGTCCGACGCCGATGCACATCGTGCACAACGCGAAGCGTCCTTGCGTGCGTTGCAACTGGTACATCGCCGTCGTAACGAGCCGCGCGCCGCTCATGCCGAGCGGATGACCCAACGCGATCGCGCCGCCGTTCGGGTTCACGCGTGCGTCGTCGTCGGACACGCCGAGCGTGCGCAGCACCGCAATGCCTTGCGACGCGAACGCTTCGTTCAGCTCGATCACGTCGAACTGATCGATGGTCATGTTCAAACGCGCCAGCAGTTTTTGCGTGGCGGGCGCCGGGCCGATGCCCATCACACGCGGCGCGACGCCGGCCGTCGCGATGCCGAGCACGCGCGCGCGCGGCGTGAGGCCGAAGCGCTTCGCGGTCTCTTCGTTGGCGAGCAGCAGGGCCGCAGCGCCGTCGTTGACGCCCGACGCGTTGCCCGCGGTCACGGTGCCGTCAGGGCGCACGACGCCCTTCAGTTTCGCGAGCGTCTCAAGGCTCGTTTCGCGCGGATGCTCGTCTTGCGACACGGTGATCGGATCGCCCTTCTTCTGCGCGATCGTCACACCGACGATTTCCTGCGCGAGCGTGCCGTCCTTCTGCGCGCGCGCGGCTTTTTGCTGACTGCGCAGCGCGAACGCATCCTGATCGGCGCGGCTGATGTTGTAGTCGGTCGCGACGTTCTCGCCGGTCTCGGGCATCGAGTCGACGCCGTACATCTGCTTCATCAACGGATTGACGAAACGCCAGCCGATGGTCGTATCGTAGATGTCGGCCTGGCGCGAAAACGCGCTGGTCGCCTTGCCCATCACGAACGGCGCACGGCTCATGCTTTCGACGCCGCCTGCCACCATCAACGCGGCCTCGCCCGATTTGATCGCGCGCGCCGCGATGCCGACCGCGTCCATGCCCGAACCGCACAGGCGGTTCACGGTCGAGCCGGGCACCGCTTGCGGCAAGCCCGCGAGCAGCAGCGACATGCGCGCGACGTTGCGGTTGTCTTCGCCGGCCTGATTGGCACAGCCGTAGATCACGTCGTCAATGGCGCTCCAGTCGACGTTCGGGTTGCGCTCCATCAGCGCCTTGAGCGGCACCGCGCCCAGATCGTCGGCGCGAACCGACGACAGCGAACCCGCATAGCGGCCGATGGGTGTGCGAATCGCGTCGCACAGGAATGCTTCGGACATGTGATGTCTCCAGTGATGTACTGCGCGCGGCGCCGGCAGAAGCGCACGGATGAGTCGGGCATCGGCCGGACGGGCTGCCGGGCGGTACTCGCGGGAATTCAGCTTAGCGCAGGATAGGGAACGATGCGTTCGAGTCGCCGGCCGTTTTGTTCTTTATGCGAACAGACGGTCATATATCGAACAACAAGATTCGATGATAGGCGCGCGGCGGAAACGCTGTCAAGCGAACGCCGGCTTGCACCAGGGAATACGTGAGAAGCCGGAACGCGCACGGCAAAGTGTCTGACGATTGAGGCGCTCGCACCGCGGCCCGTGTTTGCAAGGCCGCGGCGCGAGGCTGGAGGGACGTTTAAAGGGACGCTAAAGGGACATTACCGCAGCGAGATGCCTTCGTCGGCAATATAGCCGCGGATCACATCGGCGAAACTTTGATCGCCGCGCAAGCCGAGCTGCTCGGCGCGCGACGTATCCCATCGTCCGGGCCAACTGCCGACAATCTTTTCCACGCGCGGATCCGCTTGCCACACGATCCGTTTCACGACTTCGTCGCCGGCCACTTCGCGCAACGCCGCGACCATCTCGTCGACGCTGACCGAAATGCCGGGCAGATTCAGCACACGCTGGTTGGCGAGCGCGGCGGCATCGAGCTCCAGGCCGGCGATCAGGCATTCAATCGCTTTGCGCGGCGACAGCAGCCACAGGCGCGTCGAGCCGTTGACCGGACACACAGCCTCTTCGCCGTTCAGCGGCTCGCGGATAATGCCGCTCGCGAACGACGACGCCGCTGCGTTCGGCTTGCCCGGCCGCACGCTGATGGTCGGCAGGCGCAGAACGCGTCCGTCGACGAAACCGCGCCGCGAGTAATCGTTGAGCAGCAACTCGGCGATCGCTTTCTGCGCGCCGTACGACGACTGCGGATTGAGCGCCGTATCGTTCTTCACGACCTCGGGCAACTCGCCGCCGTACACCGCGACCGAACTCGTAAACAGCACGCGCGGCCGGTGTCCGCGTTGCCGGCAAACATCCAGCAGCAGACGCGACGCATCCAGATTGATGCGCATGCCGAGATCGAAATCCGCTTCGGCCTGCCCGCTGACGATCGCGGCAAGATGAAAAATCGCCGCTGTCTGGCCGTCGATCGCGCGCTCGAGCACGCTGCGCTCGGCGATATCGCCGACTTCGGTGCGCACGCGGCTGTCGCCGAAATCGTTGGCCTGCACGACGTCGAGCAGCACGAGTTCCGTGAGTGCTTGCGGCGCGCCCTGCGCGTCTTTCAACGAACCGCGCGCGAGCAGTTCACGCGCGAGGCGCTGACCGAGAAATCCTGCGCCGCCGGTAATGAGTACTTTCATGATTCGCTTGAGTCCTCGTGTTGGGTTATGGGGCCGCGCTCAGGCCGCCTTTACGCCGCGTTCAGATAAGGCTTTAACCAGCCGAGTCCCGCGGACGTCGCGGCGCGCGGCCGGTATTCGCAGCCGATATAGCCGTCGTAACCGAGCGCGTCGATCACCTCGAACAGATATGGATAGTTGATCTCGCCCGTGTCCGGCTCGTGCCGCTCGGGCACGCCCGCGACCTGAATGTGGCCGATGCCCGCGAAATCGCGCCTTAGTTTCATCGCGAGATCGCCTTCGACGATCTGGCAGTGATAACAGTCGAACTGCACCTTCAGATTCGGCGCGCCGACTTCCGCGCAAATGGCTTGCGCTTCGTCCTGCCGGTTGAGAAAAAAGCCCGGCATGTCGCGTGTATTGATCGGCTCGATCACGATCGTGATGCCCTCCGCTTGCGCGGCCTTCGCGGCATGCGCAAGGTTTTGCAGATACACCTCGCGATGCCGCTCGCGCGGCTGATCGGCGGCGATCAGGCCGGCCATCACATGCAGCTTGCGATTGCCAATCACCCGCGCGTAGTCGAGCGCGGTGTCGATGCTGCGGCGAAACTCGTCTTCACGTCCCGGCAGCGTCGCGATGCCGCGCTCGCCGCTTGCCCAGTCGCCCGGCGGCGCATTGAAGAGCGCTTGCGTGAGGCCGTTCGCATCGAGACGCGCCTTGATTTCTTCCGCGCGGAAATCGTAGGGGAACAGAAACTCGACCGCTTTAAAGCCGTCTTTCGCCGCGGCGGCGAAGCGGTCCAGGAAAGCGTGCTCGTTGTACATCATCGACAGATTCGCGGCGAAGCGAGGCATGGCGGCAACTCCTTTGAAGCGATGTTCGGCGCGCGGCAAACAACACCAGGCAATGCGTAAGCCGCGCGCAAGACGATTAACGGTTGACCAGTTTCGCGGGCGTGAGCCACGTGGCAATCGCGCCGATCACCAGCATGCCGGCCAGCACATACATGCCGGACTGCGTACTGTGCGTCAGGTCCTTCAGATACCCGATCATATAAGGGCTCGCGAAGCCCGCGAGATTCCCGATCGAATTGATGATCGCGATGCCTGCCGCCGCGGTCGCGCCCGACATGAACGCCGTCGGCAGCGACCAGAAAAGCGGCGCGCAGGTCAGCACGCCGGCTGCGGCGAGCGATAGAAATGCAATCGACACAACCGTGTTGCTCGCGAACGAAGCCGCCACCGTGAAGCCCACCGCGCCGAACAGCGCCGGCACGATCAGATGCCAGCGGCGTTCGCGGCGCTTGTCGGCGCTATGGCCCATCAGATTCATCACGACGATCGCGCAGAGAAACGGAATCGCGCTCAGCAAGCCGATATTGAACGCACCGCTAACGCCTGTCGATTTGATGAGCGTCGGCATCCAGAACGTCAAACCATATTGGCCGGTGACGAACGCGAAATAGATCAGCGACATCCACCACGTGCGCGGATCGCGGAACACGGCGCGCAGCGAATGCGCACTGGCTTTTTCCTTCGGCTGCGATGCGGCGATTTCATCGCTGAGCAAGCGCTTTTCGGGTTCGCTCAGCCACTTCGCGCTCGCGATGCCGTTGTCGAGATACAGGATCGTCGCGATGCCGATTGCGACCGCGGGAACCGCTTCGATCAGGAACATCCACTGCCAGCCCGCGAGACCCGAGCTGTTATGAAACGACTGCATGATCCAGCCGGACAGCGGATTGCCGAAAATGCCCGACACCGGAATCGCCGACATGAACACCGCAATGATCTTCGCGCGCCGATGCGACGGGAACCAGTACGTCAGATAAAGGATCACGCCAGGATAGAAACCGGCTTCGGCGAGACCGAGCAGAAACCGCAAGATATAGAACTGCGCGGGCGTCTTGACGAACACGAACAGCGCCGACATCACGCCCCAGGTAATCATGATTCGCGCAATCCAGATACGCGCGCCGAGCTTGTGCATCAGAATATTGCTCGGCAGCTCGAACAGAAAATAGCCGATGAAAAACACGCCCGCGCCGAGACCGAACACGGTTTCGCTAAACGCGAGATCCTGCGACATTTGCAGCTTGGCAAAGCCCACGTTCACACGGTCGAGATAAGCGACCACGTAGCACAGCATCAGGAACGGCACGATGCGCCAGAACACTTTCTTGTAGGTACGCTCGATTTCCGCGGCGCCGGGTTGTCCCAGGGCCGCCGCAATCGGCTGGCCCGATACGGCCTGATACGAACTCATGCAATGTCTCCTTGGATGGATGTGTGATGCGTCGCCTTGGGCGATCTAGCTTTGGATGGTCCGTTGCAACCGGCTACCAGCGCGCGCCGAACACGCTGCGCAGTTCTTCGAGCGCGGCTTCGGAAAGCGGCGCGGGCCGCGAATTCGTCATGAGCCACAAACGTGCGGTTTCCTCGAGTTCTTCGAGTGCATACGACGCCTGCGCGACCGAGCGTTCCCACACCACCGGACCGAGCCGCTCGAGCAACACCGCGCGAACGCTGCCGGCCAGCGCGGCGATTTGCGCGGCGACTTGCGGGTCGCCTGGCCGGCTGTAACGAATCAGCGGGACGTGGCCCACTTTCATCACGTAGTACGGCGTGATCGGCGGCAGTACGTCGCTCTCGTTCCACACGCCCGCAAGCGTGAGCGCGACGAGATGCGTCGAATGCGTATGCACGATGCCGCGCGCCTCGCTGTTGCGCGCATAGATGCCGCGATGCAGCGCGAGCGTTTTCGACGGCTTGCCGCCCGACACCGCGTTGCCGTCGAGATCGACTTTGGCGATGTCGGCGGGATCGAGGCGGCCGAGGCACGCATCCGTCGGCGTGATGAGCCAGCCGTCGTCGAGACGCGCGCTGATGTTGCCGGCGCTGCCCACGGTATAGCCGCGCTGATAAAGACTCGCGCCCGTTATGCAGATTTCTTCGCGCACGCGCGCTTCGTTGGTTGCATGGATGGCGGGTGCGCCGGTCGTTGCGCCGGTCGTTGCGCTAGTCAGTTCACTAGTCATCGAGCGGCTCCGTTCAGATGGCGCAGCGCTTTTTCGAAGAAATCCGTTGCGCCGAAATTGCCGGACTTCAGCGCGAGCGCGAGCGGTTGAGAACCGGTCGTCGCAGTCGCCGGCACGCCCGGATCGATCTGCGCGCCGATGCGTAAACTGTGCACGTCGAGCGCCTGCACCACTGCGCCCGATGTCTCGCCGCCGGCCACGACGAACTTGCGCACGCCGCGCTCATAAAGGCCGCGCGCAATCGACGCCAACGTGGCTTCGACCAGATGCCCCGCCTTATCGACGCCGAGTTCGCGTTGCACCGCTTTGACTTCGTCGGGCGTGGCGGTTGCATAGATCAGCATCGGCTCGCCTTTGTCGAGGTACGTTTGCGCGAATGCGAGCGCCTGTTCGACGACGGCCTCGCCACGCGCGGCCGCGAGCGGATCGATGCGAAACGCGGGACGCGTGTCGCGCCACGCCGCGACCTGCGCGTTGGTCGCTTTCGACGCGCTGCCCGCGAGCACCGCCGACAAACCTTCGACGGCCGGCAACTGCGCGGCATCGTCTTGCGGCTGAAGCAAGCCCGCGCGGCGAAAGTTGGCCGGCAAACCGAGCGCGATGCCCGAGCCGCCCGTGATCAGCTTGAGATCGGCGCAGGCTTCGCCGAGCACGTACAGATCGGCGTCGGAGACCGCATCGGCGATTGCCATGCGTGCGCCCTGCTTACGCAACGCGTCGAACGATTCGCGCACTGCCGCGGCGCCTTTTGCCACCGCGTCGTAGCGCACGAGCCCGACTTGCGATTGCGTCTGACGTTGCAGCACGCGCACGAGGTTCGCGTCGCGCATCGGCGTGAGCGGATGGTTCTCCATGCCGGACTCGCTGAGCAATGCATCGCCGACGAACAGATGCCCGCGAAAAATCGTGCGGCCGTTCTCGGGAAACGCCGGGCATGCAATCGTGAAAGCGCTTGCCTTGTCGTCGGCGCAAAGCGCGTCGAGCAACGCATCGGTCACCGGGCCGATGTTGCCCGCATCGGTCGAATCGAACGTCGAGCAATATTTGAAAACGAACTGGCGGCACCCTTGCGCGCGCAACCAGTCGAGCGCGGCGAGCGATTGCGCGACCGCATCGGCGGCAGGAATGGTGCGCGACTTCAGCGCGACGACGATTGCATCCGCCGCGATCGTTTCGCCATCCTGAGGAATGCCGATGGTCTGCACGGTGCGCATGCCGCCGCGCACCAGCATATTCGCGAGGTCGGTCGCGCCCGTGAAATCGTCGGCGATGCAGCCGAGCAGCGCGCGTTGTGTCGTAGCCGTCATGGCAGGCGCTCCCGCTTACTTGGCCGCCGGCACGTCGATGCCGGGGAAAATCTTGATGACCGCGGAATCGTCCTCGCCGCCGTGGCCGGCCGTGGACGCCATCATGAACATCTGATGCGCCGCCGCCGAAAGCGGCAACGGGAATTTCGAGCGGCGCGCGGTATCGAGCACGAGGCCGAGATCCTTGACGAAAATATCGACGGCCGACAGCGGCGTGTAATCGCCATTGAGTATGTGCGGCACGCGATTTTCGAACATCCACGAATTGCCCGCGCTGTGCGTGATGACGTCGTACAGCGCGTCGGGATCGACGCCTTCGCGCAAGCCGAGCGCCATCGCCTCCGCCGCCACCGCGATATGCACGCCCGCGAGCAACTGGTTGATGATCTTCACCTTCGATCCCGCGCCATGCGCCGAGCCGAGGCGATAGACCTTGCCGGCCATCTTCGCCAGCACGTCCTCGCAGGCCGCGTAAGCCGCAGCGGGACCGGACGTCATCATCGTCATCTCGCCGGATGCCGCGCGCGCCGCGCCGCCCGAGACCGGTGCATCGAGCATCTGCAAGCCGGCTGCTTCGACGCGCTTGCCGAGTTCGATCGCGAAGTCGGGCGCGACCGTCGCGCTTGCGATCACGACGCCGCCCGGCTTCATCGCCGAAACCGCGCCTTGTGCGCCGAACAACACGGCTTCGGTTTGCGCAGCGTTGACGACCAGCGTGACGACCACCTCGCATTGCGCGCCGAGTTCGGCGGGCGATGCGCAACCCACGCCGCCTTCGTTCACGAAGCCCTGCAGCACTTCACTGCGCAGATCGCACGCGTGAACGCGAAAGCCCGCGCGCAGCAACGAGCGCGCGACGCCCAGGCCCATTGCGCCAAGACCGATGACACCGACATTTCTGGACATGCTCGAACCTCTCTGAAGTCTGTTAAGTACTCACGCGAATCGGCGCGGGAATGCGCCGGGCACGGGGCTTTGCATCAGCAAATGCCCGCTTCCGCGAGCCGCCGCGCGGCGTTGTACATATGCGTTCGCGCCGCATTGCGCGCGGCCATCGGATCGCCCGCGCGAATCGCGGCGGCAATGGCCGCGTGCTCTTCGCGCACCTGACGCGAAAAGTCCTCGCGCAACGCTTCATTGCGACGCGTGACGACCGTGCCGGCCTCGAGATACTGGTTCAGGAACGTGAGCGTTTTGAGGAAATACGGATTGCCGGTGGCCGCCGCGATCGCGCGATGAAACGCGACGTCTTCGGTCACGCCGTCTTCGCCCTCGGCGACGGCCTCGTCGATCTTCGCGAGCGCGGCATCAATGGCCATCATGTCGGCGTCGGTGCGGCGCATCGCGGCCTCGGACGCGACTTCGGCTTCGATCGCCCGCCGCAGCGCGAGAATCTGCACGACGGAGCCGGGCTCGACCGCTTCCGCGTAGTCGATGCGCAGCGGCCGCACCGTCCCATGCGCCGCGACGAACACGCCGCTGCCCTGACGCGGCTCGACCACGCCTTCATTCTTCAGCCGCGAGATCGCTTCGCGAATCACCGTGCGGCTCACGCCGAACTGTTGCGCGAGCACGGCCTCGGTCGGCAGCTTGCCGCCGCGCGTGAACGTGCCCTTGTCGATCTGCTTGAGAAGCTGCTGCGCGACCGTGTCGCTCAATGCGCGCGCTGGAATCTTGTCGAACATGCACTGCCTCGTTGTCATGTTATCGGGTCATCATACAAATTTTCGATGCGGACGGCATCCTCGGATACCCTGGGTTTCTCAAGCGCAGGGTGCTTAAGTTGGCGAAACAGAAGGCTTAAGCTATCGTCACGCCTTTGCGCATCCGCATGTTGATCAAGCGTCGATCACGGTCGACCGAGGTCGATTCACTCGACGCGAGCGGTGCCCGAGCCCTTCGAACGCATTCTCCCAGGTCCATGAGCAAAGCCTTGCCGCCGTCCTCCGACGTTTCCGCCAGCGCCGAACCGGCCCCGGACAAACCGGGCGACTCCTACGTGCAGTCGTTCGCGCGCGGCCTCGCGGTGATTCGCGCGTTCGACGCGAAGCGCCCCGAACAGACGCTCACCGACGTCGCCGCCGCGACCGGCCTCACGCGCGCCGGCGCGCGCCGCATTCTGCTGACCTTGCAGACGCTCGGTTATGTCGAAGCCGAAGGGCGCCTGTTCCGTCTCACGCCGAAAATTCTCGACCTCGGCTTCGCGTATCTGACGTCGATGCCGTTCTGGAATCTCGCCGAGCCGGTGATGGAGGAATTGTCCGCGCAGGTTCACGAGAGCTGCTCGGCGGCCGTGCTCGACCGTACCGAGATCGTGTATGTGCTGCGCGTGCCGACGCACAAGATCATGACGATCAATCTGTCGATCGGCAGCCGCTTGCCGGCGTATTGCACGTCGATGGGCCGCGTGCTGCTGTCCGCGCTCGACGACGAAACGCTCGACGCAACGCTGAATTCGTCGCCGCTTTACGCGCACACGCCGCGCACGGTGACGGACAAGGAAGAACTAAAGAAGCTGATCGCGCAGGTGCGCCGCCAGGGCTGGGCCATCGTCGATCAGGAACTCGAAGGCGGTCTGATTTCGCTGTCCGCGCCGATCCGCAATCGCCAGGGACGCGTGATCGCCGCGATGAACATCAGCGGCAATGCGCAGCGCAATTCCGCGAAGCAGATGGTGAAGGCGTTTCTCGAGCCGCTGCAACACGCGGCGCAAAGCGTGTCGGAGATGGTGGCGCGGCGCGGGTGATGGCGCTGGCGCTGGCGCTTGTGCTTGTGCTTGCGCTTCTGCGTGAATAACGTTGAAGCATAAGCGCCGCTGCCCGCGTCCAGGCGTCTAGCGGCTCAGATACCGTTCCACGAGACGCGTCCAGAACGCGGCGCCCACCGGCAGATTGCGGTCGTTGAAGTCGTAATGCGGGTTGTGCACCATGCAGCCGTCCTCGCCGACTCCGTTGCCGATACGCAAGAACGTGCCTGGCCGCTGTTGCAGCATGAACGCGAAGTCCTCGCTGCCCATGAGCATGTCGGTCTGTGCGACGACCTTGTCGTCGCCCACCAGTTCGCGCGCGACTTCGATGGCGAAATCTGTTTCGTGATCCGAATTAATCACGACCGGATAGCCTTCGATATATTCGACGATGGCCTTGCCGCCATAACTCGCGGCCTGCGTTTCGGCGAGTTCGGTAATGCGTTTTTTCAGCAGCGCGCGCACTTCGGCGCTGAACGAACGCACGCTCAGTTCCAGCTTCGCCGTGCTTGCGATCACGTTGTTCGCCGTGCCCGCATGCATCGAGCCGACCGTCACGACCGCCGGTTGCGACGGATCGACGTTGCGCGCGACGATCGTCTGCAACGCCATTACGATGCTCGCGGCGATCACGACCGGATCGACCGTCAGATGCGGACGCGCCGCATGACCGCCCACGCCTTCAATCGTGATGATCGCCTTGTCGCCCGCCGACATGAACGGCCCCTTGCGAAACAGCAGCACGCCCGGCTCCGCGCCCGGATGATTGTGCACACCGAACACGGCGTCGCACGGAAAGCGCTCGAACAGGCCGTCTTCGATCATTTTCTTCGCGCCGCTGTCGATGCCGCTTTCTTCGGCCGGCTGAAAGTACAGGTGCACCGTGCCCGAAAAATTGCGCGTGGCCGCGAGCCGTTGGGCCGCGCCGAGCAGCATCGTCGTGTGACCGTCGTGGCCGCACGCGTGCATCTTGCCGTGCGTGCCGCTTGCATAAGGCAAGCCGGTTTCCTCGACGATCGGCAACGCGTCCATGTCCGCGCGAATGCCGATGCTGCGTGTGCCCTCGCCCATTTTCAACGTACCGACCACGCCGGTTTCACCGACACCGCGCGTCACCTGCCAGCCCCATTCTTCGAGTTTGCCGGCGACGAGCGCGGCGGTCTGCAATTCTTCGTAAGCCAGTTCGGGATGGCGATGAATGTGATGGCGAATGTCGCGCAGGCTTTCGGTGGCGGGAATCAGATCGGCTAGTTCTGTCAAACGCGCGGTTTCGCTCATTTTTCAAGGGACTCCGTGATGGATGAAGCTGAATGAAGGCAGATGCAAAGGCGGCCGTAAGCGTGACGCACGCTCACGCGGCTCGATGTCCAGCACTATAGCCGGGCATGGCCCTTGAGGAAGGCGATCAATGCATGACCCGCGTCTTCGAGTTCGCCTGAGTTGTCGATCGACTCGCAGCGCACGCCGTCGGGCAAGCTGAAAGGCGCGTGACGTGCGAGCCGCGCGGCCACCTGTTCCGCGGATTCGCGCGCGCGTGCGCCGAGACGCGCTTCGAGAATATGCGGCGCCGCGTCCACATGCACGACTTCTGTCCGCGGATAGCGCGCGAGCGCATGATTCAGATACTGACGCGAACCGTTGACGACCACCGTGCAACCACGCGCGAGCCACGCATCGAGTTCGATGCCGATTCCATAGTGCAGCGAATGACTCGACCACTCGAGCGCGAAGAGACCGAGCAACGAACGCGCGGCGAACTCCTCGACACTGAGCGCCACATGTTCCTCGCCATTGCCGCTTGGCCGCGTAATGTAACGATGCGCGAAAAGAATCGGCTCGCCCGCGAGATGCTTGCGCGCAAAGCCCAGCAACGCGTCTTTACCCGCGCCGGACGGCCCCATCACATAGACCAGGCGACCTGTCATTGGCCCCTCACCTCATGGCTTTTAAACGGCACACTTTGCCATAAGACGGCGCGTTTCGGGACCTGTCCAGCGCGACGTATTTACGTGGACAGCGGCACGCGCTCGGGTTCGTCCGCTTCGAACCACGCGGGATTGCGCGCGGCGATGGGACCGAGCGACACGAGAATTTCGCGCAGATGACTGCGCATCGCGGCTTCGGCGGCGGCCGGATCGTGGGCGCGCAAGCCGGCCAGGATTTTCGCGTGCTGTTTGATTAGCAGATCGAGTGGCGACACGTCGGGCAGACTCAAGTAACGCACGCGGTCCATCTGCGCCTTGATGTCCTGGATGGTTTCCCACGCGGCCGTGCAATCTATTGCTTGAGCGATCGCGTAGTGAAACGCCTCGTCGAGTGCGAGAAACGCGGCCGTGTCGTTCGATTTCGCCGCCAGCTTCTGGTCACGGATGTTGTCGGCAAGCGCCTGCAATTGCTCGTCGGTAATCGACACAGCCGCCTTGCGCACGACGGCTGCTTCAATCGCCTCGCGAATGAAGCGCCCTTCGCGCACCTGACGCGGCGAAATGCGCTTCACGAAAGTGCCGCGTTGCGGCAAGACCTGCAATACGCCCGCCTCGACCAGTTTGATGAACGCCTCGCGCACGGGCTGCCGCGACACCTGAAACATGTCGGAGACGTCCTTCTCCGAAAGCGGTGTGCCCGGCGCCATCTGTCCGATAAAAATGGCCTGCCGCAACGCCCGGAAAATCTGCTTGCCGATGGGTTCGTGCGAATCGAACGACACGTTCGCGGTCAGGTCGGGCAGCGCGACATGCTCGCCTTGCTGCGCGCTCGCGCGACGCCGGGCGCGCGGCGCGGCGAGCGTTGCATCGGCGGAAATCGAAGGCTTGCTGGCGGAGAAATTCCTGGTGGGCATTTTTGCAAACTACGGAGAGCATCGGGTGGGAAGCCTCAGCGATACGTCGCGAGGCTTCGCACCATACTACCATGCACGTTCGATGGTCAGCGTGCTTGCACGCGGCTCGCGAATCCATACGACCGAGCACACCGCGCCGAGCACCGCAATCCCGCCCGCCAGCACGAATGCGCTGCCGTATGCGCCATGCGTCGCCTGCACGATGAAGCCGGTAACCGCGGGTCCAATCACGCCGGCCAGATTCGCCAGCAGATGCACGAAGCCGCCGACGCCGCCCACATGTTCGCGCGGCACCGTGTCCTGAATCACGGCCCAATACACGGCGCCCGTCACATAGAGGAAGAAGATCGAGACCGACATCAACGCGACCGCGCTTTGCGTGCTGGCCACGCGGCCGGCCAGCGCGACGCACACCGCCGCCGCGCCGAGGCAGGTGCCGAGCACGATCTTGCGCGACAGGAGCGGCCTGCCCGTCAACCGCAGAATCAGGTCGGAGATGAAGCCGCCCGCTGCGAGCCCGATGCTGCCGAGTACCCACGGGATCACCGTGGCGATACTCATGTCATGCAAGCTCAGGTGATGCGCTTCCGTCAGATACGTCGGGAACCACGAGAGAAAGAAGAACAGCACGTAGTTATACGAGAAGAATGCGAAGGCCGTCGCGAGAATGATCGGCTTGCGCAGGAAGTGGCCGAGGCCGAGCTTCTCGCCGTCGGCCGAATGGGCGATTGCGTGTTCATCCGCCTGACCGGCCAGAATGATCTCCATCTCCGCCTGCGAGACACGCGCGTTCTGCTGCGGATGCTCAGTCGTCGTCGCGGCCCATGCGATCAGCCAAAGCAGCCCCAGCAGCATGATTGCGACGAAGGCCCAGCGCCAGCCAAACTGCACCGCCATGAAGCCCACCACCGGACCCGCAAGCGCGCCGCCAAGCGGCGTGCCGGAACTGATCACGCCGATCGCGCTCGCGACTTCCTTGCGCGGAAACCAGTTGTTGACCATCTTGCTGTTAGACGAGCTGAACGGCCCTTCGCCCATGCCGAACAGCACGCGCAAGACGATGAGCGAACCAATGCCCGTCGCAAGCGCCGTTGCTCCGCAAAACACGGACCATACGCCCATTGCCGTGCCGAACACGCGTTTTGCGCCGACCTTATCCGACAGCACGCCGCCCACGAAATTGAACAACGCGTAGCCGACGAAGAAGCTGCTGAACACCACGCCCATTTGCGCGTGCGAAAAGTTAAGGTCTTTCTGGATCAGCGGCGCGGCGATAGACAGCGCCGAGCGGTCCAGATAATTGATGACGCCTGCGAGAAACAGCAGCGCCACGACAAACCAGCGTTGACTTTTAATCATGCGATGTCTCCTTCGGTTCTCGCCTCTTGACGGGCGTTAATACCGCTTGTGAATGGGATGCGCGCGCCTCTCGGACGCGCGGCTTCAATCGAAATTCAGGTGCACCTTCATCGATTGCGAGCGATCGAGCGCGACCTCGAACGCCTTGTTGGCGTCGTTCATCGCAAATGCGTGCGTCATGAGCGGGCGCAGGTCCAGCTTGCCGGAGGCGATTTCATCGGCGGCGGTCGCGTATTCGTCGGCGAAGCGAAACGAGCCCTGATAGCGCAGCTCTTTCGACATGACGAGGTTGGCGGCAACAGGCGATTGACCCGCCGGCAAATTGCCGACCTGGATCACCGTGCCGCCCGCGCGCGCCGAGCGCAACGCAGTGTCGAGCCCCGCGGGGCTACCCGATGCTTCTATCACGACATCGAACGTGCCGCGTTGCGCGGACCATTGTTCGATCGTCGCGGTATCGGCGGCATTCACGGTCTGGTCCGCGCCGAGCTGTTCCGCGACGCTCAACGCGCGGCTCGACAGATCCACCGCGACGACCCGATGCGCGCCGGCGCGCCGCGCGACGGACAGCAGAATGCAGCCGATCGGTCCGCAACCGATCAGCAGCACGCTCGCGCCGATGAGCGAGCCGGCCTGCTTCACCGCGTGCAACGCAACGGCGAGCGGCTCGGCCATCGACGCCTGCGCGAAATCGACGCCGTCCGCCACGGGGAAACATTGCCGCGCCGCCACGACAATGTATTGCCGGAACATGCCCTGCGTGTGCGGGAAGGTCGACGCGCTCCCCATGAAGCGCATGTTCAGACAATGATTAGGCATCCCTATCGTGCAGTACTTGCAGGTGCCGCATGCGAGGCCCGGATTCACGGCGACGCGCTGGCCGGGCGCGAGACGCGTTTCCGTACTCACGCCCGCGCCGAGCGAATCGATTTCGCCGGCCACTTCGTGTCCGAGCACAAAGGGCTCGCGCACCGCAAAATCGCCGCTTTTTCCCTTGAAGTAGTACGACAGATCCGAGCCGCAAATGCCGCCCGCGCGCACGCGCACTCGCACCTGACCGGGGCCGGGCTCCGGCGGTTCCATTTCGTCGATGCGGATCAGCTTGGGTTCGTGAAGGACGGCTGCAAACATGGTGGACTCCGGTATTTCAATTCGAAAAGAAGAATGCTCGGCGATAGCGCGGCGTCACCAGTTCCATAGCGTGCCGTCCTCGAGACGCGCAACGGGCAGATAAGCCGGGTCGTACGGGAAACGCGCGGCAGCGGCTTCGTCGATGTCGACGCCGTGACCCGGCGCATCGCCGGGATGCATCATGCCTTTGTCGAAACGCCATGCATGCGGGAATACATCCAGCGCGTCTTGCGGAAAGCCCATGTATTCCTGCACGCCGAAATTCGGCACCCACAGGTCGAAATGCAACGCTGCGCCCATGCAGACCGGCGACAGGTCCGACGGTCCGTGGCAGCCGGTGCGTACCTGATACAGCGAAGCAAATCCGCAATCCGCCGAAGATGCGTGATGCCGCCCGCGTGAGTCAACGTCGCGCGGATATAGTCGATCAGTTGCTCCTCGATCAACTGCTTGCAGTCCCAGATGCTGTTGAACACCTCGCCGACTGCAATCGGCGTGACCGTATGCTCGCGTATCAGGCGGAAGCCGGCCTGGTTTTCGGCGGGCGTCGGGTCTTCCATCCAGAAGAGACGGTACGGTTCGACAGATTTGCCAAGGCGCGCGGCTTCGATAGGCGTCAGCCGATGGTGCACGTCGTGCAGCAGATGCGTGTCGAAACCGAACTTGTCGCGCACGGCTTCGAACAGCTTCGGCACGAAGTCGAGATATTTCTCCGACGACCAGCTTTGCTCTTCCACCGCGCCCTTCGTTGCAGGCTCATACATGCCGCTGCCCTTCGACACGCCATAGACAGAGCGCATATTCGGCACGCCGCATTGAATGCGGATGGCCTGATAGCCCGCTTCGATGTGTTCGGCGTACCGCTCGAGCGCTTCGGGAATGTCGCGGCCGGTAGCGTGTCCGTAGACCATCACGCCTTCGCGCGACGCGCCGCCGAGCAGTTTGTACAGGGGCATGCCGGTCACTTTGCCGAGTATGTCCCACAGCGCCATGTCGACAGCGGCGATTGCCGTCATCGTGACAGGACCGCGGCGCCAGTACGCGCCTTTGTACAGATACTGCCAGGTGTCTTCGATACGGCCAGGATCGCGGCCGATCAGAAGCGGACACACGTGGTCCTTCAGATACGAGGCAACGGCCAGTTCACGGCCATTGAGCGTCGCATCGCCGATGCCGTGCACGCCTTCGTCCGTGACGATTTTCAGCGTGACGAAATTGCGGCCGGGACACGTGACGATGACGTCGGCACGAACGATCTTCATGGTTTCTTCCTTGCAAAGACTGGCCTTGGGGCGGCAACCGCAGCGGCAACGTGTTGCGGAAATCGCGTTTTTCGCAGTGCCCGAAGCGTTGGAACGATGCTACCATACAAGTATATTGAAGCGTCAAATCAGGGTTTTCCCGCTGATTCACTGCGATTCACCGTACTTCGCAGCCCGTGACGCAACTCGTGACCTCGTCTGGATTTCAAACATGAGCACGCCAGCATCGTTGCCTCGACTCAATCGTCAAGCGTTGTCCGCATTGCATGAACATGTGTTATCGCCGCAGGCCGCATGGCGCGAGCCCGGCATCGGCATCGTTCATCTCGGCATCGGCAATTTTCATCGCGCGCATCAGGCGCTTTATACAGAAGAAGCCATGCTCGCCGAAGGTGGCGACTGGGGCATTTGCGGCGTCACGCTGCAAGGCGACGTGGCCAAGCGCGATGCGCTGATGGAACAGCAAGGCTTATACAGCGTCGTTGAACGCGGCCCTGACGGTGCGAAGGTAACGGTCGTGCGCGCATTGCGCGAGGTGCTCGCAATGCCGCACGATAGCGACGCGCTGTTTGCCCGCCTCGCCGATCCCGCAGTGCGGATCGTGTCGCTCACCGTCACGGAAAAAGGCTACTACCGCGATGCAAAAACAGGCGACGTCGCGCTCGACGATCCCGCCGTACAACACGATCTTTCGCATCCACACGCGCCGCGCACCGTGCCCGGCATTCTGGTCGCCGCACTGCGCGCACGCCGCGACGCTGCAATAAAGCCGTTCACCGTTCTCTCCTGCGACAACCTAGCGCACAACGGCGCCGCGTTACGTCAGGTGGTGTGTTCGTTTGCAAGGCAGTCCGATACGGCACTCGCCGACTGGATTGCCGCGGAAGTGGCCTTCCCGTCGACGATGGTCGACCGTATCGTCCCTGCCACGACCGACGCGGAACACGCGAGCGCAGCTGCGGCGCTCGGCTATCGCGACGCCGTGCCCGTGCCTTGCGAGCCTTTCCGGCAATGGGTTATCGAAGACCATTTTCCAGCGGGACGTCCCGCATGGCATGCGGTGGGCGCGCAACTCGTCGACGACGTCACGCCCTACGAACTGGCGAAGCTGCGCATGCTCAACGGCACGCATTCCACGCTTGCCTATCTGTCGATGCTCGGCGGCTTCGCCACGATCGACGAGGCCATCGCCGAGCCCGCCGTGCGCAATCTCATTCACGCGATGATGACGCACGAAATCGCGCCGACGCTCGACATGCCCGCTTCGTTCGACGTAGCCGTCTATCGTGACGCACTGCTCGAACGCTATGCGAACCCCGCGCTCAAACACCGCTGCGCGCAGATCGCGATGGACGGTAGTCAAAAGATTCCGCCCCGCCTGCTCGGCACGATCGCGGCACGAATCGCAGCGAATCAGCCGTTTGCGCGTCTTGCACTGGCGGTCGCGGCATGGATGACGTTCCTGCGCGGTCATGCGGATGACGGCTCGCGTTACGACATCAGCGATCCGCTTGCCGGCAGATTGAAGACGCTCGCGGCATCGGCCAATGGCGAGCCGCAGCGTTAATGGACGCGCTGCTGTCCGTGCGCGAAATCTTTCCCGTGGAATTGGCCCAACAGCCCGCGTTCAGGGACGCGCTTCATCACGCGTTGCAGTTGCTGCAAACGCGGGGTGCACGCGCCGCGATAGCCGCGTCGCAATAGCGCGCGCAAAAAGCAACGTGCGTATTACGCGGTAGGCTCCGCTTCGCGCCCTTCGGGTGGGCCGTCGCCGGCCGTCGCTTGCACGACTTCGATCGGCTCCGTCTGCTGACGCCGACGCGCTTCGAGCACGTCGTGATAGCGCAAATACGCACACCGTCCCCCCGATTTCGCCGCATACATCGCCGCGTCGGCATTGAGCAGCAGTTCTTCGGCGGTGCCGCTGTCGTCGGGAAACTGGCTGATGCCGATGCTCGCGCCCACCGTCATGCCCTGGCCGTCCATCACGATTTCTTCGTTCAGCGTGGTCATGATGCGCGACGCGATGCCCGGCGCCGCCTCAGCCGAGCGCGGCCCTTCGATCAGCACAATGAATTCGTCGCCGCCCAGACGCGCGACGACATCGGCGGAATGCAGCACCTGTTTGAGCCGCAGCGCCACCGCGACGAGCACCTTGTCGCCGACCGCATGGCCGAACTGATCGTTGATCTGCTTGAAGCGGTCGAGGTCGACGAACAGCACGGCGAGTCCTTCGCGGCGGCGCGTCGCGTCCTGGATCGCGCGCTCGAGTTTCTCCATGAACAGCATGCGGTTCGGCAAACCGGTCAGCACGTCGTGCGTGGCGAGATGCACAAGTTCGCGCTGCTTGACGTGCAGCGCGTCCATCTGCGATCGGATTTCGCGGCGCAAGCGGTCGAAGCAGCGCGCGAGTACACCGATCTCGTCGGTGCGCTTGAGCGGCAACGTGCCCATTGCGTGTTCGGCGAACAGATGCGTCGCCGCATACGCGAGGATGTGCAGCGGCTTGGTGAGCGCGCGTGCGAACAGAATGGCGAGCAGCACGGCCAGTGCACTGAAGACCAACACCATGCGGATAATGCTGCCGCCCAGCAGATGCGCGCCGGACAGCACGTCCTCAAGCGGCTTGCCGAGTCCGAGCACGATAAAGCGATTGCCCTCCGACGCGCCGAACGGTCTGCGCACGAAAGCGAGCACCTGTCCGTCCGCCTCGTGGGGACGCGCAAGACCGTTCGCGAGTACTTCGCTTTCCTTCTGTTCGAACAGCGGCTTCGTCACGGCGAAGCTGTCCTGCATCAGCACGCGGCGGCCGACATCGAAGCCGAACGTTTTGGCCGCATCGGGATGGACGAGAAAGTCGCCCCATTCGTTCGCGAGATAAACCTGATAATCGCTCGGCAAATCGCTTTGCAAACGCTTGAGCAGATTCGAGAGATTCACGTCGATCACCACGACGCCGACCACCGCGCCCTGCGCGTTCGCTACCGGCGTGCCGACCCGCAGCGTCGGTTTGCCCTGCGCCGCGTGCGCGCCGTATTCATGATTGACGGAAATCGGCGACGTATAGAGGCGTCCCGGCGAAAAGGCGAGCGGCTCGAACACATACGGAAACTGGCCTTTTTCCTGCAGACTGCCGCCTTGCACGCGTATCAGTCCGTCGGCGTCGCGGTCGAAACGAATGATTTCCAGCCCATGATTCGCGCGGCTGATCAGGCGGATCTGCAGATATTCGGCATGGTGAATCATGAAGCTCGAGTACACCTGCGCGAGCCGTTCGCGGGGCAAGCTCGAGCTTAAACCGTCGTCGGCCGCGACGACTTCCGCCGACGAAGGCAAGCTCGCGAGCACGAGCGCGTCGGCGCCGACGTCGTCGATGGAGGCGGAAAAGCGCTCGCCGAGCAACTCAGTCGACGTCAGCAAGCTGCGCCCCGCTTCCTTCACAAGCATCGTGCGGTTCGAGTGATACGCGTAATAGCCGGTCGCGCCCGAAGCCAGCACGCCGATGCACGCGAGCAGCACGGAGAGTTTGAACGTGAGGCCTGGGCGGATCATCAGAAGCGCTCCGAGCGATCGCCGGACGCGATTCGGGCCCACAGGTCCTCGCGCTTTTGAATGTTCTCGACCGGCCCGATCCACAGAATGCGGGCGTTGTCGCTATTCGCCGCGGGCGCGGTCAATGTATTGGCGAGCCCCTGCCGTTGCGTCAGCAGGCGGCTCACGTCCGGCTCGAGCATGTAATTGATCCAGGCGAGCGCGAGCTGCGGCTCGGCGGCCACGCGCGTCATGGACCAGCAATCGAGCCACGCGAGCACGCCTTCGTCGGGAATCACGTAACCGACGTCGGCGCCCGCGCGGCGCAGCAATTCCACTTGCTGCGTGCCGTAGTTGCCGAACATCAACGCGACGTTGTGCTGAACAAAGAACGCGGTGGCCTCTTCGGGCAACGTGTAATAGGTCAGTAAATTGCGGCGCAGTTCGACGAGCTTGTGAGCGATCGCGCGCATCTGCGTGTCGTTCAGATTGAACGGATCGCGATAACCCAATGCAAGCGCGGTAAACGAAAAGTTGTGCTGCGCGCTGTTGAAGTCGAGCACCTTGCCGCGGTAGCGCGGGTTCCAGAGTTCGCGCATCGAGCGCGGTGCAACCGGAATCTGCTTGCGGTCGTAAATGAGGCCCATCGACGAATAGGTAAACGGAATTCCGTAGACCTTGCCGTCCGAGACGATTCCTTCAATCGATGCGCGCGCCTGGAACCGCGGCAATTGTCGCGCGGTGTTGGGCAGGCTTTGCAGATCGAGCGGCGCGAGGAGATGGGCGCGCGAATAACGCTGTATCTCCGCGGTGTTCGCGGCGAGCACGTCGAAAGGCGGCGCATTTTTCGCGTGCATTTGCGCCCACAACGCTTCGTCGGAATCGACGAGCGTCACTTCCACCTTCACGTCGTAGCGCAATTCGAAAGTCTTCACGACGTCGGCATCGGCGTAACCAGGCCACGCGAGCACATGCAGGACTTTTTTCGCGGCCTCGGCCGATGCACCCGACAGCATCCCGACGCACAGAAACACGCTCAGCGCGACGCGCAGCAAGACGCCGCAATAGCCGCGCGCAGCTAACCGCGCGCGTGGCAAAGCCGCTGAAATTCGCCGCTCGTCATGGCGCTTTTCATCTGCCGTCGAAATCATGTGCATACAACACCGTTAAGCAGAAGGCAGTTCCGGCGAGCCTATGCCCGCGTAATCAATCGCGAATTAAACCGGAGAACATTTCCTCAGACAGGACTGCTCTTTTGGCGCTACATGGCGAGCGAGAGGAGCAACGATGATAGCGCCAAGCAATATCTTTTTGGTTTCCTTACTGCGTAAATGCCGAGAAATAACTCACACTCGGCGGGACACGACGGGCAATCATCCCGTGATAACGGCATATGGCTGACTTTCTTTAATCCTGCGACGAATTAAATTGCCGTGCGATTGACAAATGTCAATTAACGATTCGCATTACCACCGCATTACAGCGACACTACGGCGGTACCACTTCGGCACTCCGCATTCGGGCGCAGCGCGGAAATTCCGATGCGGCGTGCATCGTTTTATGATGCAGCGCGGTCCGGAGCGCTTTTATTTTCGGGGCATGCGCGATGCGCTATCCGGTGTTTCACTAACTACCCAATATTTTTGAACTGATAAGCTTGGCGCGCGCTGCTGGCCGCCCCGGCCGGCGGCTTCAACCCAGGCCCGGTCGTAAGTCGCGCCGGGTTTCCCGCGAGCGGCACAACCGCATGCGGGAGTATTTGAACTACACCGAGGAGTTAAACAGTGAAAAAACTGCTAGCGGCATTGACGGTTGCTCTGCTTGCCACCGTCTCGATCGGCGCACACGCTAAAGATTGGACCACCATCCGTTTCGGCGTCGATGCCAGCTATCCCCCGTTCGAGTCCAAGGGCTCCGACGGCAAGCTCGTCGGCTTCGACATCGACCTCGGCAATGAAATCTGCGCGCGCCTGAAGGCCAAGTGCGTGTGGGTCGAAAACGACTTCGACGGCATGATTCCGGCGCTGAAAGCGAAGAAGTTCGACGGCGTGCTGTCGTCGATGTCCATGACGCCGCAACGCGCCGAACAGGTGGCGTTCTCGTCGAAGCTGTTCAACACGCCGACGCGCCTCGTCGCGAAGAAGGGTTCGGGCATCCTGCCGACGGCTGAATCGCTGAAGGGCAAGACGGTCGGCGTCGAACAGGGCACGATCCAGGAAACCTACGCGAAGACGTACTGGGAAGCGAAGGGCACGAAGGTCGTGCCGTATCAGAACCAGGACCAGGTGTACGCCGACTTGCTGTCGGGCCGTCTCGACGCAGCGCTGCAAGATGCCGTGCAAGCTGAAATCGGCTTCCTGAAGACGCCGCGTGGCGCAGGCTTCGACTTCGTCGGCAAGAACCTCGACGATCCGAAGATTCTCGGCAACGGCGCGGGCATCGGCATGCGCAAGGAAGATACGGATCTGAAGGCGAAGGTCGACAAGGCGATCGCCGACATCATCAAGGACGGCACGTACAAGAAGCTCGAGAAGAAGTACTTCGACTTCGACGTGTACGGCAGCTAATACGCGGACTTCCGCGCCGAGGAGCCGCGCCGTGCGCGTTTAGCGGCGCGCTCCACGGCTCCACGGCTCCGTGAAAACGGGCTCCGCCACACGCGGAGCCCGTTGCGTTTTATGGCGGCAAAACACGCGCGCCGCCGTATCGGCTAAGATCGTGCGATCCGATGCCACCATGCTGGTGCGGCGCGCTTGCCGGATTTGCCGCCAGCAACTGGCCTCATGCAGGCTTCCCCCTTGTAATCAACGAGATAGCGGTGCGCCGCACTTTCCCCCGCGAATTCGACAACCATGCAAACCCAATCCCATCCGCTGATTGCGCCGACGCTCGGCACCGCCCGCAACCTGACGAGTTTTCATTACGGTCCGAGCGGCGGACAGAAGATCTATATCCAGTCGTCCCTGCATGCCGACGAACTGCCGGGCATGTTCGTCTCCTGGGAATTGCGCCGCAAGCTCGCCGCGCTCGAAGCAGCCGGCAAGCTGCGCGGCGAAGTGGTAATCGTGCCGGTGGCCAATCCCATCGGTCTGAACCAGCACTTCCTCGGCCATCTCACGGGACGCTTCGAAACCAATACCGCGCAGAACTTCAACCGCAATTTCCACGATCTTTCGGCACTCGTGCTGCCGGTCATCGAGGGTCGTCTCAGCGATGACATCGACGCGAATCGCACCGCGATTCGCAGCGCGATGCGCGAGGCGCTCGACGCGCAACAGCCCGCAACCGAACTCGAATCGCAACGTCTCGCGCTGCAAAAGCTCTCTTACGACGCGGACGTGGTGCTCGATCTGCATTGCGACTGGGAAGCCGCGATGCATCTGTACACGAACCCGGACCTGTGGCCCGACGTCGAGCCGCTGGCGCGTTATCTCGGCGCGAAGGCGTCGCTGCTCGCGCTGAACTCGGTCGGCAATCCGTTCGACGAAATTCACAGCTTCTGCTGGTCCGATCTGCGCGGCCGTTTCGGCGAGCGCTTTCCGATCCCGAACGGCTCCATTTCGGTCACGATCGAATTGCGCGGCCAGCGCGAGGTGTCTTACGAGTACGCGGAGCACGACGCGCAGGCGATCATCGAATATCTGACCGCGCGCGGCGTGATCGCAGGCACGGCGGCGCCGCTGCCGCCGCTCGAATTCGCGGCCACACCGCTCGCGGGCGCCGAGCCGATCGTGGCGCCGATCAGCGGCGTGCTGGTGTATCGCTGTGAAGTCGGCACGTGGGTCGACGTGGGGCGTGAAATCGCGGACATCGTCGATCCGTTGACGGACCGCGTCGTCACGCTGAAGAGCGGCGTCGCCGGCGTTCTGTATGCGCGGCATTCGACGCGCTTTGCCACCGCTGGCCTCGAATTCGCGCGCATTGCCGGCGCGACCGCGTTTCGAAGCGGCTCGCTGTTGAGTAACTGATTCGCGCGAGCAAAGGTAAAGCGGAAGGCAAACAAAAAGGCGCCGTGAAGGCGCCTTCGCTCCTGGCTTTCCGCTAGAGAAATTTAGAACGCGGGAATAATCGCGCCTTTGAACTGCGTGTCGATGTACTTGCGCACTTCATCGGACTCATACGCCGCGACCAGTTTCTTAACCCAGGGCTGGTTGCGATCCTGCTCGCGCACGGCAATCAGATTCGCGTAAGGGCCTTTCAGATCTTCGATTGCGATGGCGTCTTTAGTCGGCTGCAGGCCGGCCTTCACGGCATAGTCGGTATTGATCGATGCCGCGTCGAGATCGCCCAACGCGCGCGGCAATTGCGCGGCGTCCAGTTCCACCAGTTTGATCTTCTTCGGATTCTCGGCGACGTCGAGCGGCGTTGCATTGACGCCGTTCGTGCCGACGCCCGGCTTCAGTTTGATCACGCCATACTTTTGCAACAGCAGCAACGCGCGATTGCCGTTCGACGGATCGTTCTGAATCCCGACCTTCGCACCTTCCGGCAGATCCTTCAGCGACTTGAGCTTGTTCGAATAGAAGCCCATGGGCGACACATACGTCAGCCCCACGTTGACGATCTTATAGCCGCGCTGCTTGATCTGGCTGTCGAGAAACGGCTGATGCTGAAAACCATTGGCGTCGAGATCGCCGGCATCCAATGCGGCATTCGGCTGCACGTAGTCGTTGAATTCGATCACTTTCACATTCAGCCCCTCGCGCGCCGCTACTTTCGTGACCACCGTCCAGATTTGCGCGTCAGGGCCGCTCATCGTGCCGACCTTGAGTTGCTTGCCGTCGGCGTGCGCAAACGTTGCCGTGAACGAAAGAGCCGCGGCGCTCGCCACAGCAAGCAGATTTTTGATGACGATGCGGCGTTGCATGCAGTTCCCCATAAGCGGTTTGATTGGTAGGCGCGCATCGTCGCATGCGACGGCGGCGGCCTGAAACCAATCGTTTTTCACACGCTTATATCGGCGAACTGGAAAATGCTTATGCCCGCGACGCGCTCCGCCATGCGTCGCTTAATGCTCGACTCTGTCGACTGTGGCGTATGCGCGACAAATTTCAAAATCAATGCACCTGTCACATACCTTACTCAGCGTTCCCTTAAATTTCGGGCCATCGCACGACCTTACCCAAGAAGCGGGGCGTCGCGATCGCTCAATTTTTAATCGGAGAACGTTTTGAACAAAAAACTATTGACCGCCGCTACCCTCGCCGTTTTCGCCAGCGCAGCACACGCACAAAGCAGCGTCACGCTGTATGGCGTGATCGATGCCGGCATCAGCTATGTGAACAACTCGAAGACCGCCACCGGTCACGACAATCTCTTCAAGTACGACGACGGCGTTGCTCAAGGCAGCCGTTGGGGCCTGCGCGGCACCGAAGATCTGGGCAACGGCCTGAAGGCGATCTTCGTGCTCGAAAACGGCTTTAACAGCGGCAACGGCACGCTCGGCCAGGGCGGCGCGATGTTCGGCCGTCAGGCGTATGTGGGCCTGTCGCAGAACAATGTCGGCTCGCTGACGTTCGGCCGCCAGTACTCGTTCTCGACCGATTACCTCGGCGGCAATTACTCGACCGGCGGACAAACCGTTGCGGGCAACTACGCGTATCACATCAACGACGTGGACCAGCTTACGTCGAGCCGTATCAACAACGCGGTCAAGTTCAGCAGCGCGAATTTCGCGGGCCTGACGTTCGGCGCGATGTATGGCTTCTCGAACCAGGCGGGCGCATTCGCAGGCGCGCCGGCAACCGGCACGGCCGCAGCGCCGGTCGCGGGTTCGTCGCGTGCTTACAGCTTCGGCGTGAACTACGCGAACGGTCCGTTCGGTATCGGTGCGGCTTACACGGACATCCGTTATCCGGGCCAGTCGACGCCATCGTTCTCGACGACGATCGCCAACGTCGCGACCGGCAACGTCCGCGATCTGCGCACGTTCGGCGTGGGCGGCCGTTATTCGATCGGCGCAGCCACGCTGTGGGCGTTGTACACGAACACGCGCTTCGAGCCGATTTCGGGCGGCACGACGACGTTCGCCGCGTATGAGGCAGGCGCGAAGTACGCGTTCACGCCGGCATTGACGGCAGGTGCGGGCTACACGTACATGCACCTGAGCAACGCGAATCGCGGCCACTGGAATCAGGTCGATCTGAGCGTCGACTATGCGCTGAGCAAGCGTACCGACGTGTATGCGCTGGGTATCTATCAGATCGCGGCGGGCCGCAACGGCACGCAGGATCTGCAAGCGCAGATCGGTTCGAGCACGAGCTACTTCAACACGTCGGGCACGGGCGCGGACAATCAGTTGGCGTTCCGCGTGGGCGTTCGCCACAAGTTCTAAAGCGATTTGTACCGTGCGATGGCTTGTTGCTTCGCCGGTGTGAATGTGAAGAAACGCCCCTGTTTTCAGGGGCGTTTCTGTTTGCGAAGTGTTTTTCAGCGCACTGAGCGCTGCGTCACACAGCCGGCTCGCGTCTTGCCGAGCGCTGCGGCAACAACACGATACACGCGATGATAAACGCAAGCAGAATGCCGGAGGCGTATAAGCGGCTGATGTGCAATCCGCCTTCCGCAACCGGCTTGTCGAGCAGATCGCCGAGCGTCGCGCCGAGCGGACGCGTGAGGATGAACGCGGCCCAGAAGAGCGCCGTGTGCGATACGCGCGACCAGAAATACAAGGCGGCCACGACGAGCAAGCCCGCGCCGAAGATCATCGCGCCATACTCGTAGCCGACACCGAGACCGCCGCGATCCTCGCCCGCGACCCAGTCGCCGAGAGCCGTGCCGAGTGTCTGCGAGAACAGGATCGTGATCCAGTAGAACCATTCCGCTTTTGCAGTGACGATACTCTGCACGGAGACGGTTCCTTCCGAGCGATACCAGATTGCGAGGCTCGCGGCCAGCAATGCAACGACCAGCGCAACACCGCCTGGATAGCCGATGCCGAGCGACCTGTCCGCGAAATCGGCCATCGTGGTGCCAAGCGTCGTAGTCGCGATGATGGTCGCCCAATAAAGGAACGGACGAAAGTTGCGCGCCTTGATTTGCGCTGAAACGAGCGCGATGAAGAACACCAGAAAAATCGCCGAACCGATCAGGTAGCCGAGCTTCAGCGACATGGACACCCAGTCGCCACCCGTTTCGCCGAGCGTGGTCGCCGCGACCTTGATGATCCAGAAACCCAGGGTCACTTGCGGTACTTTGCTGACAGCCTCTTCGGTAAAGCTGGCGGCGTCGTCTTTCATAACTTGCTCCTTCCTGAGTAGCCTGAACGACCCGCCAATTTAACCTTCGGAGGTTAACGCTTGCTTAAGCGTCGAATAGTGCGTTGCATACATGCCGCATCGGCGCGCTTCAATAAAGCCCCGCCGCCACCTTCTCCGGCATTTCCTTATCGTATTGCGCGCCGTCGAAAGTACCGCCGCTCAAACGCCTATGCATATCTCCCGCACTCGGCAAACTTGCGCGGTCCACCTGCTTTGCCGGGTCCCAAAGACTCGAGCGCACCAGCGCTTTCGAGCAATGAAAATACGCCGCTTCAACCTGCACGATAATCACTGTGCGCGGCAGTTTCCCGCGAACCTCGAAGCGCGCGAGCAAGTCGGGATCGACTGAAATCTCGGCGCGCCCGTTCACCCGCAACGTTTCGCCGACGCCCGGCACCAGAAACAGCAACGACACGCGCGGGTCGGCCACAATGTTTCTTAGACTGTCGATGCGGTTATTGCCCGGCCTGTCCGGCAACGCCAATGTGCGCTCATCGAGTATCTGAACGAATCCGGCAGCGTCGCCTTTCGGCGAGCAGTCCGCTCCGCCCTCACCGACAGAAGACAACACCGCGAACGGAGAAGCGCGTACGAACGCCTGATAGTCGCTATTGAGGCAATCAAGTTCTTTCCACAATGCGCGCTCGTGCGGCGCGCCGTAAATCTGTCCGAGCTGCTCGACGCTTTTAACGGTATGTGTCATGGCGGACGCTCTGCAAGAGAACAATCGGTAGAAATCGGAACATGCAGTATAGGCATTCGGCGCATGTCCGGTAAATCGCTTGCTGCTGTTCCGAGGTCGCGGGAATAAGAAAGCCAGTTCGCCGGTTTAACGATGCAGAGCGCGTCATATCGAACGCAAACCGCTTTCGGACGATCCGCTCGCACATCGAGGAGCAAGCCATGAAAGACAGCCAGGCACATCGCGCGACAGCCCGCGCGCTATTCGCCATTATTTCCGCCACTGCGCTGGTGGCCACGTCGACATGGGCACGCGCGCAGGCATCGCCCGACGCCGGCCATCCTCTCACGCGCGCCGAAGTCATGCATGAACTCGAAGAACTCGAGGCCGCCGGCTACACGCCGTCGCTCGGCGACGACAGTCAGTATCCATCCGACATTCAGGAAGCCGAAAGAAAAGTGGCCGCGATGCACGCGGCGCAAAAAAGCGCGCAGATGGATCAAGATCCGGCAATGCAAGCGATGCCGATGCAAAAATAACCACTCACGCTCGACTCACACGCTACGGGAAATTCAACAGTCGACGCCTCATTCCCCCAACTCGCGCGCGATGAAATCCACGAACGCGCGAATGCGGTTCGACATCTGATGCCGCTGCGAGTACACGGCGAAGATGTCGGCGTTCGGCGTGTCATAACCGGGCAGCACGACCACGAGTGAGCCATCGGCGAGGTACTGCTTGATGTCCCACTCCGCGCGCATCAGAATGCCGTGCCCCTCGAGCGCCCACTTCACCGCGATCTCGCCGTCGTTGGTGGTTAGCGTGCCCTTGATGCGGACGGCTTCCGTCTTCAGCGACGCGCCCTTGCCCGAACTCAACCGCCACACGCCATACGCTTCGTCGCCCTGACGAATGCCGATGCAGTTATGCCGCGTTAGATCATGCGGCGTCATCGGCATGCCGTGCGACGCGATATACGAGGGCGCCGCGCACAGCAGGCGCCGGTTCGCCGCGAGGCGCCGCGCGATCACGCGCGTATCCGGCGGCTCGCCAAAGCGGATGCAGACGTCGAACGTATCGTCGGTGAGCGGCGGCGGCGTGACCGACAACTGAAGCTGCACTGACACCTGCGGATACTTCGCGACAAAGTGGGAGATTGCGGGCGCGACGTGGCTGCGCCCAAACCCGAGCGTCGCATTGACACGCAGCAGTCCCTTCGGGCTCTTCTTCGCGGAACCGAGCAACTCGGCGAGTTCGTCGATTTCGTCGAGAATCCTGCGCGCATGCTCCAAGTACAGCTCGCCTTCGGGCGTGAGCATCATCCGGCGCGTGGTGCGGTTGACGAGCGCGACGCCCGCCCGGCTCTCCATCTGCGTGAGCCGCTTGCTGACGGCCGCCGCCGTCAATCCCAGCTCTCGCGCCGCCGCGCTCAGGCTGCCCGACGCCGCGAGCGTCGAGAAAAAGCTCAGATCCGCTGGCTGAACGGTATCGCGCATCGCTTCCACTTGTGAATTGAAGTTAAAGATGCTTTGAGTTTAGCACCGGTTTTTTCGTGCAGATGTCGATAGAGTCACTGCAACCAACCCAATCAATCAATCATTCGGAGACGCAGCATGAAGACCTATCGCATCGCGACCATTCCCGGCGACGGCATCGGCAAGGAGGTCGTACCGGCCGGCGCCGAGGTGCTCGAAGCGCTCGCCAGAACCACGCAGTCGTTTGCATTCGAGTTCGAAAATTTCGACTGGGGCGGCGACTATCACCGCAAGCATGGCGTGATGATGCCGGCGGACGGACTCGATGCGATCCGCGACAAGGACGCGATTCTGTTCGGTTCCGCAGGCGACCCGGACATTCCCGACCACATCACGCTGTGGGGTCTGCGTCTGAAAATCTGCCAGGGCTTCGACCAGTACGCGAACGTTCGCCCCACGCGCATCCTGCCCGGCATCGACGCACCGTTAAAGCGCTGCAAGCCCGAGGACCTCAACTGGGTGATCGTGCGCGAAAACTCGGAAGGCGAATACTCCGGCGTGGGCGGCCGCGTTCATCAGGGTCATCCGATCGAAGCCGCGACGGACGTGTCGATCATGACCCGCGCCGGCGTTGAGCGCATCATGCGCTTCGCGTTCCGCCTCGCGCAGTCGCGTCCGCGCAAGCTGCTGACCGTCATCACGAAGAGCAACGCGCAACGTCACGCGATGGTGATGTGGGACGAAATCGCGCTACAGGTCTCGAAGGAATTCCCCGATGTCACGTGGGACAAGGAACTGGTGGACGCGTCGACCGCGCGCATGATCAATCGTCCGGCGAGCCTCGACACGATTGTCGCGACGAACCTGCACGCCGACATTCTCAGCGACCTGGCCGCCGCGCTTGCCGGCAGCCTGGGCATTGCGCCGACCGGCAACATCGACCCCGAACGGCGCTTTCCGTCGATGTTCGAACCGATCCACGGCTCCGCATTCGACATCATGGGCAAGGGTCTCGCGAATCCGGTCGGCACCTTCTGGTCGGTTGTGATGCTGCTCGAACATCTCGGCGAATTCGACGGGGCAAAGCGCGTGATGCAGGCCGTGGAAGCCGTGACCGCGGACAAGTCGCTGCACACGGGCGACCTCGGCGGCACGGCGACGACCGCGCAGGTGACGGCTGCGGTGTGCGCTTTCATCGAGCGAGCCGCAAGGCCGGCGGCGAACGCGGCATAAGCCGTGTCAGCCACATAAACCCCCATCGCGCGACAGTTCGCGCCTCGCGACGCGCCCACGGACAACAGCCGCATTCGACGGCTGCCGCGCGCCTCGCACCCTGCTGCTTTCGCAGCAGGACACCGCCCAAGCCTCCAAAGGAGGAGACAATGACGACCGACCTCGAAAGCCGGGTGTCCCGCAAGCTGATGCTGCGGATCATCCCGTTCGTAATGCTGCTGTATTTCGTGAGTTTTCTCGACCGCGTCAACGTAGGCTTCGCCGCGCTGACGATGAACAAGGCCATTGGCCTGTCGCCGACCGCGTTCGGATTCGGCGGCGGCCTCTTCTTTATCGGCTACTTCCTGTTCGAAGTTCCGTCGAACCTGATTCTTCACAAGGTCGGCGCGCGCCGCTGGATTGCCCGCGTGATGGTCTCGTGGGGCATCGTCTCGCTGGCCTCCGCGTTCGTCGTCGGGCCGAACAGTTTCTATGCATTGCGCTTTCTGCTCGGCGTGGCGGAAGCGGGCTTCTTTCCCGGCATCATCCTGTATCTGAGCTTGTGGTTTCCGACCCGTCAGCGCGCCGTGGCCGCCGCGTGGTTCATGGCGGCCGCGCCGATTTCCACCGCGATCGGCTCGCCGATTTCCGGCGCGATCATGAAGCTGCCGCCGATCGCCGGTCTCGCCGACTGGCAAATGCTCTACATTCTCGAAGCGCTGCCCGCGGTCGTACTCGGCTTCTTCGTCCTGAAGTATCTGACCGACACGCCCTCGAAAGCGCACTGGCTCGCGCCCGAAGAGCGCGAATGGCTGATCGCGAAACTGAAGACGGAAGCCGACGCGCGGCAGTCGCATGCGGGCCACACGGCCGGCGCGTTGAGCGCCCTGCGCGATCCGCGCGTTCTCGCACTGGCGCTGATTTACTTCGGCACGTCCGCGGGTTTGTACACGCTCGGCCTGTGGGCGCCGCTCATCATCAGGCAATACGGCTTCGGCTCGTTTGAAACGGGCCTGCTCGCGGGCATACCGAGCATCGTCGCGGTGATCGCGATGATTCTGTGGGCGAGGCACTCGGATCGCACCGAAGAACGCACATGGCACGTCGTCATTCCGTGCGCGCTGGCCTGTCTCGGCTTCGTGTTCGCAGGCAACGCGGCGACCGCGCTGATGATCGTGCTGGCGCTCGTGGTCGTGAACGTCGGCATCAGCGCGGCCAAGGCGCCGTTGTGGGCCATGCCGAGCATGTTCCTGTCGGGCGCGGGCGCGGCCGCGGGCATCGCGATGATCAACTCCATCGGCAACCTCGGCGGCTTCGTCGGTCCATTCGCGATCGGCTGGCTCAAGAACGTGACGGGCGGCTATTCGGCGGGGCTGTATGTGGTTGGCGCGACGCTGGCCGTATCGGCGGTCGTCACGCTGATGCTCAGCCGGCAATCCAGGCAGACGCCGGTCGCAGCGGGCGAGCGGCACGGTCACTGAAGCAACGCGCGTCGCGCATCAACTGGGAACAGGATTCTCCGTCGTGACATCCAACGCCGTATGCAACGCAACGTTGGCTAAACGGGAGAATCCGCATGAAACTGATCCGTCCACAATGGTTAGGCGCGCTCGCGCTCGTGAGTCTCGCTAGCTGGGCGCAAAGCGCCGGGCCGAGCGATCCGCAAATCGCGGCTATCGTCGTCACCGCGAACCAGGTCGACATCGACGCGGGCAAACTCGCCGAGTCGCGCTCGAAGTCGGGCGACGTCAAGGCGTTCGCGAAGCAGATGGTCACCGACCACAGCGCCGTCAATCAATCGGCGAGCGACCTCGTGCACAAACTCAACGTCACGCCCGAGGACAACGCGACGAGCCAAAGCCTCAAGCAAGGCGGCGATGCAAACCTCGCGGCGCTCAAGAAACTGAATGGCGCAGCATTCGATCGCGCGTATATCGATCACGAAGTGACCTACCATGAGAATGTGCTCGACGCGCTCGATAAAACGCTGATTCCGTCTGCGAAGAACGATGAGCTGAAGGCGCTGCTCGTGAAGGTTCGGCCGGCTTTCGTCGCGCATCTCGAACATGCGAAGCATGTGCAGGCGTCGCTGGAGAAAAGCAGTGGTTAAGCGGCGGCATGCGTCGGGGAAGAGCACGCGTGCGTGCGCCGCGCTGGTCTGTGCGATGCTCGCGGCAACGTTGAGCGCAGTACCGGCAAGCGCGGCGGCGCCGACAAGCCATGTCGTCACGATCGAGAACATGCAATTCAATCCGCCTACCTTGACGGTGAAGCGAGGAGACCGCATCGTATGGATCAACAAGGATCTCTTTCCTCATACGGTGACCGGCAACACGCATGCATTCGATTCGCGCAGCATTGCCGCCAACGCGTCATGGTCTTACGCGCCCGCGAAGGCCGGCAGTTATCCGTACGGCTGCACTTTTCATCCGACGATGCACGGCGCGCTAACCGTTCAATGAGAACCCGCACGCGATGACCGAGACAGCGAAACTGCCGTCCATGTCTGCCGCCGACCACGCCGACAACGCCGACGACGATCATGCGATCGTCCGGCGCATCGTCGCGGGCGATCGTGCAGCGTTCGAGGTGCTGATGCGCCGCCACAACCGGCGCCTGTACCGGCTCGCGCGCGCGACGCTGCGTGACGACGCCGAAGCCGAAGACGCGCTTCAGGACGCGTATCTCCGCGCCTATCGTTCGCTCAGCCAGTTTCGCGGCGACGCCGCTTTGTCGACGTGGCTCTCGCGGCTCGTGCTGAACGAATGCTATGGCCGGCTGCGCCGCCATGCCCGCCGCGAGAACGTTGTGCCGATAGTCAGTTCCAACACCGCCGACATCGATATTGAAGCCATGCATCCGTCCGACTCCGAGCCGCCCGACAGCGCAGTAGCGCGCGCGGAAATGCGCGCGCTGATCGAGCGCAAGCTCGACGAATTGCCGGCATCGTTCCGCACGGTGTTCATCCTGCGATCGGTCGAAGAACTCAGTGTCGAGGAAACGGCGCAATGCCTGGAGATTGCCGAAGCCACCGTGCGCAGCCGGCATTTCCGCGCAAAGAGTCTGTTGCGCGAGTCGCTCGCGCGAGAGATCGACGTCGCCGGAAGCGAACTGTTCGGATTCGCCGGTGCGCGCTGCGACCGCATCGTCGCGAACGTGATGTCGCGAATCGGCAAACGCGACGGGACGGATCGAAGCGATTGAAGCCGTCAAAGCACTGCGCGCAACGAAGACAACCCAGGCCTCAACGGTCTGACATAACATCATGTCATGGCCGCTCCAACAATTGCGGCGTTGCTCCGGTCAAATTGGCTCACTATATTTCCACTCAAGCCTGTGCTGTTTGCCGCTTCGGCTCCGAGCCGCAGCGGCACATAGCGCCGACCTGGATGATGTCTTTTCGCTTCAACCGTATCGAGGAGAAGTCGTGATCAGCATGCCAAGGTTGCGCCCGTTTGCCATGACTCTGCTGTTGAGCGCCGTGAGCATGGCGCCCGCTCTCGCCGCGGGAAAAATCACTTTCGTGTCGCAAGGCGGCACGTATCAGGAGGCTCAGACCAAAGCCATCCTCGACCCGGCGGCGAAGGAGCTGGGCATCACCATCAATCAGGACAGCATTCCCGATGCGTGGCCGCAGATCAAGGCGCAGGCCGCGACCGGCAAGCCGATCTGGGACGTGGTGGACACGCCGACCTCGAACTGTCTGCGAGGCGGCCGCGAAGGGCTGCTGGAAAAGCTAGACTTCGCGAAGCTCCCGAACGCCGCGGCGATGCCGGAAAAGTACCGCACGCCCTACTCGGTCGCGTACGAGTTCTATTCGACCGTGATCGGCTACAACAAGAAGACGCTGAAGAAGACGCCGCAAAGCTGGGCCGACTTCTGGAACGTGAAAGCCTTCCCCGGCACACGTGCATTGCGCAACGATCCGCAAACGGTATTGGAAGCCGCGCTGCTCGCCGACGGCGTGTCGCGCGACAAGCTCTATCCGCTCGACGTCGATCGCGCCTTCAAGAAGTTGCAGCAGATCAAGCCCGACATCACCGTGTGGTGGACTTCGGGTGGCCAGTCCGCGCAATTGCTGCATGACGGCGAAGTCGACATGACGATGATCTGGAACGGCCGCGCAAGCGCCGTGCGCAAGGACAACCCCGACGTCGATTTCACGTTCAACGACGGCATTCTGCAAAACACGCAGCTATGCGTGCTGAAGAACGCGCCGAATCTGAACGACGCTATGCGCTTTCTGAACACCGCGGTCTCGCCCGAGTTGCAAGCGAATCTGCCGCTTTATATCGACTACGGTCCGGGCAATCCGGCTGCGTTCAAGACCGGCAAGATCGCGGCCAAGCGCGCAAGCGAGTTGCCGAGTTCGCCCGAGAATGCCGCGAAGCAGGCATTGATGTCCGAAGACTGGTGGGCATCGGATGCAGGCATTCAGGCGAAAGCGCGCTGGCTCAAGTTCATGCAATAACGGGCGGCGTTCGCACTGCCATTCACGCGCCCGCGGGACCACGGTTCATCGCGGGCGTTCTGTTTTCTGGTTTGCGTTGTGCCGCGCGCAGGGCGATGCGGCGCGCGGTCTTCATCCATCCAACGTGATCGACTATCTGATTCTTGGCGGCGGATCGGCCGGCTGCGTACTCGCCGCGCGGCTCTCCGAAGATGCGAGCAACAACGTGTGTCTCGTCGAGGCGGGCCGCGACATCTCGCAGGCGACCATGCCCGCCGACATCCGCAGCCGCTATCCTGGCCGCGCGTATCTCGACACCGCGAACCTCTGGCGGCAACTGAAAGCGCGCATGAGCGCGCCCGCCGCGCTGCGCCGCTATGAACAGGCGCGGCTTCTCGGCGGCGGCTCGGCGATCAATGCGCTAATGGCCAATCGCGGCTCGCCCGCCGATTACGACGAATGGCAAGCACTCGGCGCACAAGGCTGGAACTGGCAAGCGTGTCTGCCCTACTTCCGCAAGCTCGAAACCGATTGCGACTTCAACGGCCCGGACGATAGCGGCCTGCATGGCGCGCATGGCCCGCTGCGTATCCAGCGAACCGGACCGCAACGCATCTCCCCATTCGTAAAGGCCGTGCTCAATACGTTGAAGCACGACTATCCGCTGCACGCGGATCAAAATGGTCTCTGGCAAGACGGCACTTTCATCGGCTCGATTGCGGTGAGCGCCCAAGGCGAGCGCATTCCCACATCCGTTTGTTATCTCGACGACGCGGTGCGGGCGCGGCCCAACCTCACGATTCGCACGAACGAGATCGCAGAGCGCATTCTGTTCGACGCAAAGCGTGCAATCGGCGCGCGCGTGATGCGGCCCGACGGCACGCACGATGACTTGCGGGCGCGCTGCGTGATCGTCTGCTCAGGGGCGATCCACTCGCCCGCGCTGCTGCTGAGAAGCGGCATTGGCCCCGCGAATGAACTTGCCGCGCTCGGCATCGACGTGCTCGCGGATCGCCAGGGCGTAGGCCGCAATCTGATGGAGCATCCGTCTATCGCGGTGTCCGCGTTTCTGCCTCGCGCCGCGCGCACGCCGTTTCCCGACGAGCATCACGAGCAGGCCATCGTGCGCTTTTCGTCGGGCCTGGCTGGCACTGTGCCGGGCGACATGCACGGCGCGATACTGTCGCGCTCGGGCTGGCATTCGGTCGGCTATCGTCTCGGCACGATGTTCTTCTGGGTCAACAAATCGTATTCGCGCGGACGTCTCACGCTTAAATCCGCTAGCGCATTGGATGAACCCAACGTCGATTTCGCGATGCTCTCCGACGCGCGCGATCTCGAACGGCTAAAGCTCGCGCTGCGCTTCGGCGCGCAGACACTCGCCGCACCGGCGATGGCCGCGCATCGCGGCACGGTGTTTCCGTCGAGCTATTCGCCGCGCGTCGCGGCCGTCGCGGTGCCTGGCGCATGGAACGCGCTGCAGCGCGGTGCGCTCGCCGCGCTGCTGGACATCGCGGGGCCGTTGCGGGCAGCACTGGTGCGCCGCGTCATCACGCAAGGCGCGACACTCGACGAACTGCTCGCCGACGATGCCGCGCTCACGCAGTTCGTCACACGTTCGGTGGGCGGTACGTGGCACCCGTCGGGCACCTGCCGCATGGGCGCCGCCGACGACCCGCTCGCGGTCACCGATGCGCGCGGCGCCGTGTATGGCGTCGAAGGACTGCATGTGTGCGATGCGTCGTTGATGCCGTCGATTCCATGCGCGAATACGAATGTGCCGACCATCATGATCGCCGAGCGCATTGCCGATCTGCTGCGTGGGCGTTCGAGCGCGGCTTAATCGTGCCCTGATCGCAACCTACTCGCCGTACCCAACGATACCCTTCACTTCGAGAAACGCTTCGAGCCCCCACTCGCCGTATTCGCGTCCGTTGCCGGACTGCTTGTAGCCGCCGAACGGCGAGCCCGCGTCCCACGCCGGATAGTTCAGATACACGCTGCCCGCACGCAAGCGCAATGCAACGCGCCTCGCGCGCGCCTGATCCGCGGATTGAACATACGCGGCGAGTCCAAACGGTGTGTCGTTGGCAATGGCGATGGCGTCTTCTTCGTCGCGATACGGCATGATCGCGAGCACCGGGCCGAAGATTTCTTCGCGAGCGATCGTCATCGACGGAGCGACGTTTGCGAATACCGTGGGCCGCACGTAGTAGCCGCGCGTCAAACCGTCGGGACGTCCTGGCCCGCCCGCCGCGAGCAGCGCGCCTTCCTCGATGCCCATTTCGATCAGCCGTTGCACGCGTGCGTATTGCACGTCGCTAACGACCGGGCCCATCGTCGTTTCGTCGTCGTCAGCGGGACCGATGCGGTGCGCGGCCGCCGCGCGCTGTGCAATCGCCACGGCCTCGTCGTGCCGCGCTGCCGGCACCAGCATGCGCGTCGGCGCATTGCACGACTGCCCGCTGTTGCTGAAGCACGAGTTCACGCCCGACGTGACCGCGGCTTCCAGGTCCACGTCGTCGAGAAGAATGTTGGCGGATTTCCCGCCGAGTTCCTGATGCACGCGCTTGACGGTCGGCGCGGCCAGCTTCGCGATTTCCACGCCCGCGCGCGTCGATCCGGTGAACGACACCATGTCGACGTCCGGATGACTGCATAGCGCGGCGCCGACAGTCGGGCCGTCGCCGTTCAGCAGATTGAACACGCCTGGCGGCACGCCCGCCGCGTCGAGAATTTCAGCGAACAGCACGGCGTTCAGCGGAGACACCTCGCTCGGCTTGAGCACCATCGTGCAGCCGGCGGCAATCGCGGGCGCGACCTTGCAGACAATCTGGTTGATCGGCCAGTTCCACGGCGTAATCAGCGCGACCACGCCGACGGGCTCATGATTGACGAGCGTCGTGCCCTTCTTGCGCTGCCACGCGAAGCTCTCGCAGGTACGCAGCAGTTCTTCCAGATGACGCTTGCCGAGCGCGGCCTGCCACGCATGCGAGAGCTTTTTCGGCGCGCCGATCTCACGCGAGATCACAGCGGCCATCTCGTCGTAGCGCGCCATGTAGGCGTCGAGTATGCGGCGGATCAGCGCGATGCGTTCGGCCGGCTGCGTCAGCGAGAACGACGCGAACGCGCGTCTCGCCGCGGCGACCGCGCGCTCGACATCTTCCGCATTGCCCAGCGCGATCTCGGCGAACGCTTCTTCCGTGCAGGGATCGACCACGGCAAGGCGCGCGTTGCCGGACGGCGCAACCCATGCGCCGTCGATATAAAACTTCAGTGCATTGGACATCCGCTTCCCAGTCAGAGGAAATGAAAAGGCATCACGCCCGCGCGCCGGCCGAACGCCGGCTCACGACGACGATCATCACGAGACACAACGTCAACGCAGTGAGCATGGTGCTGATCGCGGCGATGGTCGGATCGATCTCGTCGCGCAGCGTGACGAACATGCGGCGCGTGAGCGTCTGATTCGCTCCGCCCGATATGAAGAGCGCGACGACGGTTTCATCGAGCGCCTGAATGAAGACGAACACCGCGCCGGAAATCACGCTCGCCTTGATCTGCGGCAGCGTCACCGTGAGAAAGCTGCGCAGCCGATTCATGCCGAGACTGCGCGCGACCATTTCCTGCGTGCGGTCGAACGTGCGCAAATCCGCGCCGACGGAAATCAGCACGTACGGCAGTCCGAGCATCGTATCCGCGACGATCAGCCCGCCGAGCGTATTCACGTAACCCGCCTGCGTGAAGACGAAGAACACGCCCACCGCGACGATGATGATCGGCACCATCAGCGGCAACATCAGCAGCGTGCGCAAATAGCGCATCGACCAATGCGTGCCGTGCTGGATCGCGTAGGCCGCGGCAACGCCGAGCGGCGTCGCGACGAGCGCGGCGCAAACGGATGCCGTCAGCGTCACGCGAGCGGCGTCGATCCATGCGGGGTTGTCGAAGAACGCGTGATACCAGCGCAACGAGTACGCGGGCGGCGGGAACGTCATGAAGCGCGTGTCGGAGAACGATAGCGGCACGACGATCAGCACCGGCAGCATCAGGAATACGAGGATCAGCACGACGAACGCGCCGAGCACGACTCTGCCTAACGGAATCCTGTTCATTTCGCGCCCAGGGTCTTTTCAAGTGGAATCACGCGGCTCGCGGCATAGAAGATCGCGAACACGCAAACCAGCAGCACGACGCTGACCGCGCTCGCCGCTCCCCAACTGTTGTAGATCTCCACGTTGCGGCTCACCACCATCGACACCATGATCGACTTGCCGCCGCCCATCAGCTCAGGCGTGATGTAAAAGCCAAGGCACAGCACGAAGACGAGCGTGACGCCCGCGACGACGCCGCTCATCGACAGCGGCAGAAACACGCGCCAGAAAACATGCAGCGGCGAGCCGCCGAGGCTCGCGCCGGCCTGCGAGAGGTTCGCTGGAATCTTCTGCATGGCCGAATAAAGCGGCAGCACCATGAACGGCAACAGAATATGCACCATCGCGAGGATCGTGCCGAACTGGTTGTAGGCGAGTTGTATCGGCCGATCCACGAGGCCCATTTCGAGCAGCGCCTTGTTGATGAGCCCGGTGCGCTGCAACAGCACGAGCCATGCGTAAGTGCGCACGAGCACGCTGGTCCAGAACGGCAATATGACCATGCCGAGTATCAGCGCGCTCCATCGCGGCGACACGGAGGCCGCGAAATATGCAACGGGATAACCGAGCAGAAGCGTCACGCCGGTCACGATCGCGCTGAGCCTGAACGTGAGCAGGAACGTATCCAGATAGGTGCCCGTGAAGATGCGCCGATAGTTGACGAGCGTGAAGCCGCCGTCATGCCAGATGGACTGCCACGAGAGCCACGCGAGCGGCACCACCAGCAGCACAAAGACGACGAAAAGCGCGGGCGCGAGCAACAGCAGCATCGCGCGGTCCTCGCGTTGCCGATGGCGCTCCGACGGGTCCATCGCGGTCGTCTGCATCAAGCTGGGTCCCTGAAAAATCCGTTTGGCTGTCGTCATCATGCACCCACGGCGTCAAGAAACTGATACCACGCGGCGACGACGCGAACGCCCGGCGCGCGCAGCGAATGAAACGGCACGGGCCGCAAGCCTTGCTGGCCTAGCAATGCGAGCTCAGGCGTTTCGCCGAGCGCGAGCGCCGCGGCATGCTGGCCGAGCAGGCTCGCCATCGCGACACCTGCTCCGTTATACCCGAGACAAAACGTCGTGACGTCGTCGCTTCGGCCAACATGCGGCAGCGAGTTGAAGGTCATGCCGACATAGCCCGACCATTGGTACTCGATCTGCACATCCGCGAGATCGGGAAACAGCGCGATCATCGCGCGGCGCAGCGCGTCGAAACCGGTGGACTGCCCTTCCTTGCCGAACGCATCGCGTCCGCCGAACAGCATGCGACCGTCAACCTTGCGGAACCACTTCATCATGCGACGCGTTTCCGTATAGCTGCGGCGCTGCACCATCAGGCGCGCATCGAGTTCCGCGGGCAGACGCTCGGTTGCGATCATCGCGCTGCGAAACGGCACGAGCTCGCGTTGATAGGCGGCGGTCGCGGCCGTGAGATCGGAATACGCATTGGTCGCGACGATCACCTGCTTCGCGCGCACCGCGCCGTGAGGCGTGCGCAGCACGGCGCCGCCCGAGCCGCGCTCAGCACGCGTCATCTCGACGATCGGCGTTGCTTCGTAAATCGGCACGCCGCGCGCGGTCAGTCCGCGCGCGATGCCGTACACGTATTCGAGCGGCAGGATCGTACCGGCATCGGCGCTCAATACGCCGCCGACAAATTCCGCCGATCCCGTCTCGCGAGTTATTTCCGCGGCCGATTGCACGGTCATCGACGTATCGCCCAGTTGCGTGCGCACCCAGTCCGCTTCCGCGCGAATCGCTTCGAACGCTCGCTCGGTGTGCGCGCAACGCAGGCTGCCCGTATGCTCGAAACGCGCGCGCTCGAGCCTGAATTCGTCGACGAACGATTCGACCACGCGCACGCCTTCATGCGCGAGCCGGTGCATGCGCTTCGCGGTATCGAGTCCATGCAGCTTGTCGATCTGCGGAAACGACAAGCGGAATTTCGACGACACCACGCCGCCATTGCGCCCACTCGCGCCCCAACCCACCGGGTTTGCATCGAACACCGCGCAGTCGACGCCGCGTTTTTGCAGCGCATACGCGGCGGCGAGGCCCGAGTAGCCCGCGCCGATCACGGCCACGTCGACGATGAGATCGCGAGCGAGCGGCGTGCCCGTGCTGACGGGCGCCTGCTTTTCGGCAGTGCGCGCCGCCATCGCGCGCCATAACGAATCGGGCTGCGGGCGTTGCGAGGCGTTGTGAATCGCGGGCGCGAGCATGACTTTAAGCGGCGCGCGCTTCGGCTTCGACCGCGTCGGCGAGCGCGCCGAGCGTCGCGAATTTGAACGTCGGCGTCGTGACGGCTTCCGGAACCGGCGTCGCGCCGAAACCCTTCATGCCCTGACGGCGCTCGATCCAGCAGGTCGCGTAACCGAGCTTCGTCGCGATGCCGATGTCGTGATACTGGCTCTGCGCGGTGTGCAGAATTTCGTCGAACTTGAAGCCGAACGCGGCCTGACGTCCGCGGTTATAGGCGAAGAATTGCGGGTCCGGCTTCGCGACGCCGGTTTCGTCGCAGCACACGGTGTCGTCGAACGGATCGCCGAGTGTGTGCGCATACGCCGACAACGCGACGCGGTCCGCGTTCGTCATCGCAACGAGCCGGTAGTGTTTGCGCAGGCGCTTCAACGCTTCCACCGAATCTTCGAACGCGGGCCATTCGAGCACGTCGCGCTGGAATGCGGCGGCGGATTGCGCGTCGTCGGGCAGGCCGAGTTCCTTCGCGAGATACAGATAGACGTTCGCCATCTCGTGACTCGAGCGCCCCGGATATTTCGCGCGTCCGCGCATATACGGTTCGAAGATCTGATCGTCGGTGAGGTCTTTCGCCGCCGCGCCGCCCAGGCGCCGCACGGACGCGAGCACGCCCTGTTCGAAGTTGATCAGCGTGCCGACGACATCGAACGTCAGGACCTTGAAATCGGTGAGCTTCATTGCATCATCCTTTGCGGGTTGTGAGGGTTGCGTGAATTGCGCAAGAGGTAAGCCCGGGCGGGCGCGAGAGGAATCAGGCGGGCACGACGATGGTGTCCTGCGGATCGAGCAACACCGTCATAGGCTCGCCCGGCGATGGAATGCGGCGACGCGCGTCGTGATTGCCGGGTTGGCGCAAGCTGATCGAGGTGCCGTCGGCGAGCGCGGCGAACACGCGCAAACTCTCGCCCTGATACAGCACTTCGGTCACGCGGCACGACAGCCGGTTGGCGCCTTCGGCGGAACCGCCGTCGATCACGAGCTTTTCGGTTTGCACGGCGAGCAGCAGACGCTCGCCGCGCGGCAACGGATGCGTGGTGCGCAGCAGCGCGTCGCCGAGCCGCACGGCGTCGTCGCCGGCGCGGCTCACGTCGAGCAGCGTCGCCTCGCCGATGAAGCTCGCGACGAACGCATCGCAAGGCCGGTCGTACAGACGCTCCGGCGTATCGATCTGCACGAGCTTGCCGTTCTTCAGCACCGCGACGCGGTCGCTCATGGTGAGCGCCTCGCGCTGATCATGCGTCACGTAGACGATCGTCGCGCCGAGCTTGCGGTGCAGACGCCGCAGTTCGATCTGCATGGTCTCGCGCAATTGCTTGTCGAGCGCGGAGAGCGGTTCGTCCATCAGGATGAGTTGCGGCTCGAACACCATCGCTCTGGCGAGCGCGACGCGCTGACGCTGGCCGCCCGAAAGCTGGCTGATGTTGCGCGCCTCGAAGCCGCTCAGTTCGACCATCGCGAGTGCGTCGGCCACTTTCTTCGCCCAGCCCGCTTTCGGCTCGCGGCGCGCGCGCAGCGGGAATGCCACGTTCTCGCCGACCGTCATGTGCGGAAACAGCGCGTAGTTCTGGAACACGATGCCGATATTGCGTTTATGCGGCGGCGCAAATGTAATGTCATTCTCGCCGACCCAGACTGCGCCCGAACTCGGCTGAACAAAGCCGCCGAGGATGCCGAGCAGCGTCGTCTTGCCCGAGCCCGACGGCCCTAGCAGCGACACGAACTCGCCGGGCGCGATGTCGAGCGAAACGTCGTCCAGCGCGACCACCGGACCGTAGCGCTTGCCTGCCGACCGGATCGAGACTCCTGTTTTCGCTCGTGCGTCCATTGCGTTTTTTCTCGCTAAAGGGGCTGCGTTAGGGAAAATATAGGTGGCAAACTTTTTGGCGGCAATTCCCAAATTGTTGGATCGGGCATAACATGAAGTCATGCCGAATCTACGCAAAAAATTGCCGAGCGCGAATGCGCTGTTCGTCTTCGAAGCCGCCGCGCGCTGCGGCAACTTCACGCGCGCCGCGCAGGAACTCTATGTGAGCCAACCCGCCGTGAGCCGCATGCTCGCGCGCATGGAAGACCACATCGGAGTGCGCCTTTTCGAGCGCGTGCGCGGCGGCATCGAGTTGACGGAGAACGGGCGCATTCTCTATCGCAAGATCTCCGAAGGATTCAACGGCATAGAGAGCGCGATACGCGAAATCGAGGCGCGCGCCACGGGCGTCGAGTCGGTCACGCTGTCGGTGTCGACCGGCTTTACGACGCATTGGCTGATGCCGCGCATGAGCCGCCTGAACCAGGCGTTTCCGTCGATTGATCTGAGGTTTCAGCTCATTTCGGGGCGCATCGGCGGGCCGCTGGTCGACGTCGATCTCGGCATGCGCTTTCTGCACGCCGACGAAATCGACGAGAACAGCGTGCTCGTCATGCCCGAAACGCTGATGCCCGTTTGCAACCCGCGCTACCAGGAAACGGCGCAAACGGAGGCGGGCCGCGAGCATGGCGATACCGTCATCGTGATGGACGACGAAGAGCGCGGCTGGCATCACCGCTTTGGCGCGTTCGAGCAGCATGGCCGGCGCGTCGCGGGCATGCTCAGCTTCAACGACTACGCGATCGTCGTGCAGGCCGCGCTGCTCGGCCAGGGCATCGCGCTTGGCTGGTTGAACGTGGTGTCGCACTGGCTATCGCAGCGCGCGCTGGTCCCCGCCGAGGAGCAGATCATCGTGACGAGTCGGCGCTGCTGCCTGGTGTCGCCGGCGAACCGGCCATTGCGGCCGATTGTTGCGGATGTGCGCGACTGGATCGTCGAAGAGATGCGCGCGGATTTGCGTACGTTGGAGAGTGCGTATCCGCAGTTGGGGTTGCGTGGGGCGTTGAAGGAGTGCGGCGTGACTATCGGCTGAGGGCCACTCGCTCAAAGTCCCTGTTTCATCGTATTGAGCGTGGAGCCGAAAGACTGATGCGCGTTGACCGCATTGATGATGTCCGCGAGGAACCACGGAAGAATCAATTGAGTGTCGGGATCGGTCACGCCGACGCTCAGTACTGGCGGCTTCGGTTTGGACTTAGGCTGATCGGTGCGCGCGGTTGGCGTGGTGGAGGTTGCGGCAGTGGGTGGAACCTGCCGCGCGTCTCGTTCAGCGGACGGCGGCCATGTCGATGAACAGCCGGCCGCGAAGATCGCAGTGATAGCCACAGTAGCGCTGACGTAAAACCGCTTCATGATGTGAACTCCCGCTATATTGCTTCGACAGAAACGGCAGGCGCGAAGTTCGTCGGAAGGCGTTGCAGCGCTCTGGGCCGGGCCTTTTCCGAACCAAGCCAGCATCTCGCGCAAGCCCTGCGCACGCGAACTCTGGTACGCTGCGCCCTTTGCAACAGCTTGCATTCGACTCGATGGAAACTCCTTTCAACGATCGCGGCGTGTCGGTCACCCGCAATGCGCTTTCATCCGCCGGCCAGGTTTTCCCGCTGCGCGACATCGTCAGCGTGAAGGTCGTCACCGTGCAGAAGAACAAGGTATTGCCCATTACGATTTCGGTCGTGGGGCTCGTCGGCGCAATTGTCGGCGGCGTGCTTCGCGCGCCGGTGGGAATCGTGTGCGGCGTGATGCTGGCGGTCGTCGGCTGGCTCACGTGGGCGACGCAGGATGTCACGCACCGTCTGATGGTGCAAACGGCCAATGGCGAACGCGAGGCGCTGTCGAGCGTCGATCGCGACTTCGTCGAGCGCGTCGGCGCGGCCGTGAACGAAGCCAAGGGCGCAGCCGCTTCGGCTTCCGCCACGCAGAAAGTTTGAGTAAGCCGATGTTGAGCCCGCGCTCGCGGGCTTGTTAAAGCGGCCGACAGCATAGGTAGATGTGCGCGTCGGCGTCACGCTAAACGCAAATCGCCGCGGCATCGAGCCGCGCTTCCCTTCACACATCTTTGCAAGTGCTCGCCGGTGGCCGGTTAGAGTCGCCGCTCCTGTTATCGCGCGTTCACTTTCGCAGGCCTCGCGATGCGTCGCTCTCTGTGCGTAGCAGCCGCATGCATCGCCTTCGCAAGGGACCGCCTTTTTGCGAGCGTGTCTCATGTCCCTGCTTACTGTCACTGGTTATGCCGCGCGCCGGCATCTGCACCTGCATCTGCATCTTCGTCTGCATCGTCATTGGCGCCGCTTGGCCGCCGCCGGGCTGTTTGCGACCGGCGCGCTCACCGCGCTCAGCGGCTGCTCGACCACTTTCCCGACGCCCACGCCGCCCGCCTCGAGCGTTTCGCTGATCAACGGCGGCAAGGACGGCGTGCTGATTCCGCTGCACGTCGAACGTGCCGATGAAGACCACGCGCGTCTCGGCCTGCCCGTTCAACTCGACGGCAAGCCGGTCTACGTCGCACTCGATACGGGCACGCAAGGCGTGCGTGTGCTGAAGTCGGTGCTGCCCGGTTCGGACTATCCGAGCGCCGCGCCGGCGAGCACGCTGCTGCTCGCGAACGGCGCGCAAATTTCGGGCGCCACGGTGAAAGTGCCGATGAGCGTCGCGGGATCGAACGCAGTAAAGGTCGACGCGCAGGCCGTGGACGCCGTCAGTTGCCAGGCCAACGCCAAACGCTGCGTCGCGATGGACGGCTACACCGGCGAATTCGGCTGGGCCTTCTCCGGACTGTTCGGGGTGGGCGCCGCGCAACCGGACGACACCTGTTGCACGCAACCGCTGCGCGCGCTCGTCGGCCACATCGGCGAACGCTATGTGGTGCATGCCAGTTTCGCGAAACCGTACTTGCTGCTGAGCCCGTCGAGCGCGATCACGAAGGACTACACGATGGTGCCGATGACGGTATCGAAAGACGGCGCATTGCAGTGGCCGCGAGGCTGCGTCAATGTCGGCGACAAGACGACGTTTTGCGCGCCGCTGGTGTTTGCCACGGCAACCACTGGCATGATCCGCGTCGAAACCGATACGGCGCCGAACTGGACCGGCGACGACAGCCCTGGCAAGGTGCTCATTCAAGGCAACTACAACGCGGCGATTGGTTCGGGCAAGTGGGTGCATCGCTACGACGACGCGCAAGTCACCATCGTCAAGGCGCAACCGGGGGCAAACCGCATCGTGATCGGTCTGATGGGCATGCAGAACATCGACGTGCTGTTCGATTTTCCGCACGCTCAGTTGGGGCTTTATGCGCGGGAAACGGTTGAGAGGTTGACGCCTTGAGGGTGGTGTTTTAGGCAAAATAAAGGCCGTGCGTCGGTGGATGTGGTGGGTTGTTATTCACCGACGTGGTGCCGTGCGCTCTTTCCATAGCGTCGTAAAAGTAGCGTCGTACTGGCCGCTCCGGCTACGTACTGATTCGCCATCCTTACTTCTAGGTATTGGGTGCGCTTGGTCATGAAAGACACCCCAACGTCGGATCGGTTTCCGACCTTTGGGGTGCAGTTCCTTTGCCCGAGCTCGGGTTACCCGGATAAACATACCTTCAAATATTTCGCCTCATTGGGCGGAATTTGTCGCAAGTCACGTTAAATGCCTTCGCGTCGTGCCGACGCGGCCTCTGTTTCGCCCATTTCCCCGTTTTCAGACCAGTCCTATATCGCGCTGCGCAAGTACGGCGCGAGCATGGTCAATCAGGGCCAAACCATCGCCCTGTTGTAGCCGGTAGCCGCACGGCCGGCGTCTTCGTTGGTTCCGGAGGTATGGAAATGTCGAATCAGAAAAATCGCAAGGGGACGACCTATGCGTTCGCGACGATCGGTGCACGGAGCGCGGCGGATGCGTTACTAGTGGTTCGGAGGTTTGCATCGACGGCTTTCCGCTAGCGTGCGTTGGCGACGTCGTGACGTATAGCGATGGTAGTCAAGCGGTGATGGACGAGAGAGAGCCAACAACTAGGGCTTGAAGTAGCGCACCGAACAGGAGACAAGCATGTTTGATCGACTTGTAGCAGATGGAGACCGCACCACGACAGGCGGAGAAGTTATTGGCCGTAGTGACTTCTATAACGAACAAGGCAGGATGTACGCGCGCAAGGAAAATCATGCGACGTGCGGAAACTGCAAAGGCGGATGGCCAATCTACGGCACTGCAAGCAATTGGATGGATGACGGCTCGCCATATGTGAAGGACCTGGACCGCGTTCTATGCCCATGCGGTAGGAATTTTGTTCTTGCCGCAGGTTCGTCCAATGCGTTCTGTTCCGACAGCAAAGGTGAGGCCCCGGCCGCGCAGAGGTGTCAGGAATTTCGTGTGCTGAGGTCGATTAAAAAATCTCAGCTTATGGCGGAGGTGAATCGCTCGCCGAACAGAATGGCGAACTGATTGACAGCTTGCCGCCAGGTGATAGGCGGCATCTTCCAGTCCTTTTCGATGTTACGCAAGGCCAGATACAGCAGTTTGCTGGCGGCTTCGTCGCTCGGGAAGTGGCCGCGATTCTTGACGATTTTGCGCAACTGCATGTGCATGCTCTCGATGGCGTTGGTCGTATAAACGATTCGACGCACCTCGGGGGGATAGGCGAAGAAGGGAATCACCTGTTCCCATTGGCGTTGCCACATGGCCGCGACGGTCGGGAATTTGCGGCCCCATTCGCTTTGCGCAAAGGCGTCGAGTGCCGCTGCCGCCGCCTCGGCCGAGGCGGCCTGATAGACTGGCTTGAGCGCGGCAGCCAGCGGCTTACGGTCCTTCCAGCTCGCCAGATTCAGCGAATTGCGGATCAGATGCACAATGCAGGTCTGAATCTGGGCGGCCGGATAGACCGCCTCAATCGCCTCCGGGAAGCCGCGCAGACCGTCAACCACCGCGATCAGAATGTCGTGCAGGCCGCGGTTTTTCAGTTCGTTGAAGACCTTCAGCCAGAACTTCGCGCCTTCGGTCTGCTCGATCCACAAACCCAGCACCTCCTTGCGACCGTCGGCCCGAATGCCCAGCGCGAGGTACACCGCCTTGTTCCTGACCGTGCCTTCGTCGCGGATCTTCAGCCGCAGCGCGTCAAAATACACGATCGGATACATGGCCTCCAGCGGGCGTTGCTGCCATTGCTCGACCTCAGCCAGCACCTCGTCGGTGACTGTGGAAATCAGATCGGGCGACACCTGCAGCCCGTACAGCTCCAGCAGGTGGCCCTGGATCTCGCGCACGCTCATGCCGCGCGCGTACATGCTGATGACATGGTCGTCGAAGCCCGGCAGCCGGCGTTGATACTTGCCGACCAGTTGCGGCTCGAACGTTGCCTGCCGATCGCGTGGAATATCCAGCTTCAGTTCGCCGTTGGGCGTCAGGACCGTCTTGGAGCTGGTGCCGTTGCGGTGGTTGCCGGCCTTGCCTTGCCCGGCCTCGGCTTCCAGGTGGTGACTCAACTCGGCCGCCAGCATGCGCTCGGCCAGCTGTTTCTTGAGCTGGCCGGCCAAACCCGCCTCGCCCAGGATCGACTCGGCATCCTTGCTCTGCACCTGGGCCAGCAGTTGATCGATCAGCTCATCGGGAAACAGCTTCGGTGCCCTTGGGTTCCTGCTCTTCTTGTTCACTGTTGCATCGGTCATAGGACGTTATTTCCGTTATCGTCTCATGACCTCGGCACACTAAAAAACTGACAGGCTCGGCCGCGCCGACGCTAACTCCAACGACTTCTATCTATGACCAGCAATACACACTCAGGAATAGCGCCGGTGAACCGTTCGAGAACGTGCCCTATCGCGTCCGTATTGGTTCCGAGGTCATAGCGAGTGGAGTAACGGACTCACGCGGAATGACGCAACGAATCGCCACCGAAGACGCGCGCCGGCTAACACTCGAAATTATCCTGAGCCACTAACGCGGCTTCCGGTCGGTATCCCCGCCCAATTGGGAGCATGCCATATCGGATCGTCGTTGATGGAGACCGCGTCATAGCGGCAACCACGAACCGTAACGGCCAAACGGATCACATAGAAACGCAGAAGATTTCGCCCCGTAATTTCAAGTGGAGAAGCAAGCATGTCCGATGATGCAGAGTGGGTAACGGTCCACGATACAGCAATCACCAATACGAATCCGGATTCGATGGTTCATGTCACGATCAATACAGTTCCCATATGCTCGAACATGACGAATAAGCAATTCGCCGAAACCATTATGCGAGCGCGCGATGCAGGGCTCACATTAATCAAGGATCGTATTGCGGCGGTAGCACAATGGGATGCAAACGAGCAGGCCCGCGCTAAAACCTATTTCGGTCGTGCAGACGATGAAATTCGAAGCACCCTGGCCGCCAGACTCCCGCGCTTGCTCGCGGCAATGCAAGAGCTAGTGCCCGAGAAAATTGTCCGCTGGGATGACGCCTCAAACAGAAATCTTACCTGCTCCGTTGTACCTGATAACGGACAGAATCGGGCTGGCGTGTGTAAGCCCGATTCAGAGAAGCGGGTTATTGCGATCTATAGTGCTTTCTGCACGGATTCCAACGGCGAGTTGTGGCACGGTGCGAAGGTCAAAACGCTGATACACGAATGCACGCACTTCACCGACACGTTCAACTCCGACGATATCATGTACGGCAACACTGAAAGCGGGATGCATGCTTTCGCATTGGGGAACCGCGACAAGGCGATACGGAACGCCGATAGTATTGCGGGCTATATTGCGACCTTTGACAAGACAGTAGCACGATGAAAAAACTAATATCCACATGTTTTATCTCCATTGCAGTGGCTACGACTTTCCTGTCGATGCAAGCACGGGCATGCACGGTCAGCGAGTCAATGGAAACACGACTTCCCTTTAACGCCATCGAGCTAACGAACGGAGATAGATTATCAATTGCCAACATCGTACTGGAAGCAAAAAAATGGCCTGACGTCGACATCCAGGCCGTAATCATTGCGGGTGCATACGTTGGAGAGAAGGATCGCGAAAGATTAAAAAGCGAGCGTGGCGAACTCGTGAAATCTTATTTAGTCCAGTTAGGGATTAATCCACAGAATATTCTGATTGAGCCCAAGGTCTTTACCAACGAAATGGTAAAAAACGAGGACGGCACTTTGAACCTGCATCAAATCGCAATTGAGCTTGTGCCTTTGTGCAAAGGTGGTTGCGAACGGCTTTGCGACGATCCACGGATCACACCGCATAGCCGATCTATCAAGTAAATGTTGGCCCCGCTTCGGCGGGGCTCTTCACGTGAGCTTCAACCGCGCGTGGTCATGCGTGGTGTCCGTATGCCTTTAGCTGCTCGCTGTGCCTCCTCACGAAAAGCACCCCAAAGCTCAGATCGCTGTCCAACCTTGGAGGTGCAGTTCAGCCTCGTTCCTTCCCGCACGCGCAACCCACAACCCGCGCCCAACCAAAACCCCCTCACCCCAAACTAAGTGGATTCACCCGCCATATCTCCCGAGCATACTCAGCGATCGTCCGATCCGACGAAAACTGCCCCATGCCCGCAACATTCTCAATCGCGCTTTCCGTCCACGCGCGCTTGTCGATGAAACGCGCGTCCACTTCGTTTTGCGCCTTCGCGAACGCGGCGAAATCGGCGAGCACCATGTAGTGATCGCCCCAATCCACCAGCGTGTGGAAAATATCGGAGAAACGCAGCGGGTCGTCGGGTGAGAAGTAGCCGCCGCGAATCTGGTCGAGCGCCATGCGCAATTCGGCGTTCTGCTCGTACACTTCGCGCGGACGGTAGCCGCTCGCGCGCAGATCGTCCACCTCGTCCGCGGTATGGCCGAAGATGAAGATATTCTCGCGGCCCACCGCATCGCAGATCTCGATGTTCGCGCCATCCATCGTGCCGATCGTCAATGCCCCGTTGAGCGCGAGCTTCATGTTGCCGGTGCCCGATGCTTCCGTGCCGGCCATCGAAATCTGCTCGGACAAATCGGCGGCCGGAATGATCAGTTCTGCCACGCTCACGCCGTAGTTCGGCACGAACACCACCTTGAGACGGTCGCCAATCAGCGGATCGTGATTGACCTTCTGACTCACATCGCCGATCAGTTTGATGATCGTCTTCGCCATCCGGTAAGCGGACGCGGCCTTGCCCGCGAACATCACCACGCGCGGTACCCAGTCGCGCTCCGGATTCGCGCGAATCTGGTTGTAGCGCACGATCACATGCAGCACGTTCAGCAATTGCCGCTTGTATTCGTGGATGCGCTTCACCTGCAGATCGAACAGCGCGTCGGGATTGAAATGCAGCTTCGTATGATGCGCGAGCCGCTGCACGAGCCGCAACTTGTTCTGCCGCTTGGCCTCACGAAATGCTTCGATGAACTCACTATCGCTACGCAGTTCGCGCAATTGCGCGAGTTCGAACAGATTGCCGCGCCAATGCGTGCCGATCTTCTGATCGATCAGCGACGACAGCGACGGACTCGCCTGCGATAACCAGCGCCGCGGCGTAATGCCGTTCGTCACATTCGTGAAGCGGTCCGGGTAGATACGCGCGAAGTCGGCGAAGATGTCGCGCGTCATCAGTTGCGAATGCAGCTTCGACACGCCATTCACCTTGTGGCTCGCGACAATCGCCAGATACGCCATGCGCACGCGCCGCTGTCCGTATTCATCGACAAGAGAAATGCGGCGGATCATCTCCGCGTCGTGACCCGACTGCTCGCTCACATGCTTGAGAAAACCGGCATTGATCTCGAAGATGATCTCGAGATGCCGCGGCAACAAACGCGACAGCATTTCGACGTCCCACGTTTCGAGCGCCTCGGGCATCAACGTGTGATTCGTGTACGAGAAAATTTGCGTGACATGTTTCCACGCCTTGTCCCACGGCAGATGATGCACGTCCACGAGCAAGCGCATCAGTTCGGGAATCGCCAGCACCGGGTGCGTATCGTTCAGATGCACCGCGACCTTTTCGGAAAAGCGCCCGAACGTGCTGTGCGTGCGCTGATAGCGGCGGATCAAATCCTGCATGGTCGCCGAAACGAAGAAGTACTCCTGCCGCAAACGCAGTTCGCGGCCGGCCGGCGTGGAGTCGTCCGGATACAGCAGCCGCGATACGTTCTCCGACATGTTCTTCGTGTCCACCGCATTGCGATAGTCGCCGCGGTTGAACGCGCCGAGGTCGAGCTCGTCGGTGGCGCGCGCGGACCACAGGCGCAGCGTGTTGGTGGCATCGGTCGCATAGCCTGGAATCACCGTGTCATACGCGGTGGCGTTCACATGCTCGGTGTCGATCCATTCGACCTGATCGCCGCGTTGCACGGTGCGTCCGCCGAAATGCACGGTGTACTTGATCTCGGGTCGCGGAAATTCCCACGGATTGCCGGCGCGCAGCCAGTAATCCGGCGCCTCGACCTGCTCTCCATCGACGATCTCCTGACGGAACATCCCGTACTCGTAACGGATGCCGTAACCGAAGCCCGGAATACCGAGCGTGGCCATCGAATCGAGAAAGCATGCGGCCAGCCGGCCGAGGCCGCCGTTGCCGAGCGCGGCGTCGGGCTCGATGTCGGTCAGCGCGTCCATGTCGACGCCGAGACTCGCGAGCGCTTCCTTCATCTGATCGTGGATGCCGAGCGCGAGCAACGCATTCGTGAAGGTCCGGCCGATCAGGAATTCCATCGACAGGTAGTAAACGCGCTTCACGTCCTGTTCGTATTGCAGGCGCGTGGTTTTCATCCAGCGCGCGACGAGCCGGTCGCGCACGGCAAGCGCCGCGGCATGCAGCCAGTCATGCGGATGCGCGGTGACGGCGTCCTTGCCGACGCCGTACATCATGCGATTGGAAATTGAGCGCCGTAGCGCGTCGACGGTACTGTTGAGCTGGTCGAATTCCAGATCGACGGCTGTCATCGAAGCCTCCGGTAAAAGCGCTGCGACATGCGCGAACCGCACAGATGACGGACGGGAGGCGCGTGCCGGTCAGGCGGGTTAAGAATCAGAGTAGGACATTTTACGACTCCCGGATGCCGGCGAGCGCGGGTGCGGGTCACGCACATGCCATGCCCGCCTGCGCGCGCGGCTATCTGTCGGAACGCCCGCTTTGACGCACGGGCGCGGTGCAACGCGCGCGCTGTTGGGCACTGTGCGCGTGCATCGGGCTGTTATCGACGGTGAGGTCAAAGTGTGAAGGCGGGCAACGCGAGCGTGACATCATGCGACGTGGATCGCGTGACACTTGCGATTATTTTTTTGGCGCTGGCACGAGGGCGCGAGCACGCGAGGATCCGAAGTGGCAATGTGATCGAATCGCGGCTTCATCTGCAAGGCGATGTGACTGTCAAGCGATCGCGCGCATCAACATTCTTCGCCGTGCGTAACGCGTGAGCGCCGGCGCCCACCGATTCGAAGACGCCCGGCGGGGCTGACAGTTAGTTGCGTCCGCACGGGATTTCATACGGCTTACGACCCATGCGCGGCTCTGCACGATTTCCGCGTCTCTGTAACAATCGCTACATTCGCCGCGCGGTGCCTTGGTCCCGTTTGGTCGTTCCTCCGGCCGGCCCGCGCTCCTGCTGTTCACCTGGTCTTGCCCCTCGCGCGCCGCATCGCCGATATGCGGCGCGTCGACGTGCCTATCTCCGACGAGCAACCCGTGTCCGATAGACTCAGCGCCGCATCCGCACCGCCCTTTCCCGCGGATGCCCCCATGTCCGCCGCCAACCGCCGCGCGATGGCCGCGATCATGCTCGCCGTCGCGCTCGCCACGCTCGACACCGCGATCGCCAACACGGCGCTGCCCGCGATCGCCGCGGATCTGCACGCGGCGCCCGCGGCATCGGTGTGGATCATCAACGCGTATCAGCTCGCGATGGTCGCGACGCTGCTGCCGCTCGCCGCGCTTGGGGACATCGTCGGGCATCGGCGGATTTATATCGGCGGCATTGCGCTGTTCACGCTGGCTTCGCTCGCATGCTCGCTGGCGCCGACCCTCCCCATGCTCGCCGGCGCGCGCGTGCTGCAAGGCCTCGGCGCGAGCGCGATCATGAGCGTGAACACCGCGCTGATCCGCTTCCTGTATCCGCCGCATCGGCTCGGACGCGGCCTCGGCACCAATGCGCTGATCGTCGGCGTATCGTTCGCGGTCGGGCCGACGGTGGCGTCGCTGATCCTGTCGGTTGCCTCGTGGCCGTGGCTGTTCGCGGTCAACGTGCCGCTCGGCGTGCTCGCGCTGGCTTTCGCGTGGCCCGCGCTGCCGCACACGGAGCGCGGCACGCACGGTTTCGATCCGGTCGCCGCGCTACTGAACGTCATCACGTTCGCCGCCCTGATCTTCGCGCTCGGCGAAGGCGCGCAGCGCGCGTCGACGCAACTCGTGCTGGGCGCCGCGGTGATCGCGCTCATCTTCGGCGCGCTGCTGATTCGCCGCGAAGCCGGCCACCCCGCGCCGATGCTTCCCGTCGATCTGTTCAAGCGGCCGGTGTTCGCGCTGTCGGCGGTGACGGCGGTCTGTTCGTTCGCCGCGCAAGGGCTCGCGTTCGTGTCGCTGCCGTTTTATTTCGAGGATGTGCTGCATCGCAGCCAGGTGGAAACCGGCTTTCTGATGACGCCGTGGCCGGTTGTCGTCGCGTTGGCCGCGCCGCTTGCGGGCAGTCTGTCGGATCGCTATCCGCCCGGCCTGCTGGGCGCGATCGGGCTCGCGGTGATGTCGGCGGGCATGGCGTCGCTCGCGCTGTTGCCGGTGCACCCGCATGTGTTCGATATCGGCATCCGCATGGCGATTTGCGGCGCGGGTTTCGGCTTTTTTCAATCGCCGAATCTGAAAGCGCTGATGGCGAGCGCGCCGCCCGAGCGCAGCGGCGGCGCGAGCGGCATCGTTGCCACCGCGCGGCTGCTCGGGCAGACCACGGGCGCGGCGCTAGTCGCGTTGAGCTTCAGCGTGGCGGGCCGGCATGGCCCGACGCTCGCGCTCGGCGCCGGCGCTTTCTTTGCCGGCGCGGCGAGCCTCGCGAGCGGTTTGCGGCTTCTGGCGCCGTCGCATCGCGCGGGCGTGCATGTGAAAACGTCGGCGAAATAGAAACGGGCGCGCGGCAGGCGTTCAGCCTAAGCGCGCCCCGGCACGATCAACGCGCGGCGAAATAGTCCTTCACCGCCGCGATAAACGTGTCGATGTCGGCGCGCGACACGTCCTTGTGCGTGACGAAGCGCGATGCGTAGAGCATCTGCGTGAGGATGCCGCGCTCCTTGAGCCACGCTTCGAGCGGCGCGCAATGCTGCTGCGGCAACTGCGCGAACACCATGTTGGTCGCCACCGACTGCACCTTCACCTGACCGATCGTTTCGAGCCCCGCCGCCAGATGCGCGGCGTTCGCGTGGTCGTCGGCGAGACGCTCGACGTTGTGATCGAGCGCGTACAGGCAGGCCGCCGCGAGCACGCCGGCCTGACGCATGCCGCCGCCGAGCACCTTGCGCCAGCGGTGCGCGACGTCAATAAGCGCGCGGCTGCCGACCAGCACCGAGCCGACCGGCGCGCCCAGTCCCTTCGAAAAGCAGATCGACACCGAATCGAACGGCTCGCACAAAGCCGCGACCGGCTTGCCCGACGCGACCGCCGCGTTGAACACGCGCGCGCCGTCGAGATGAGCCGACAAACCATGTTGGCGCGCGAGCTGAACGGCTTGCGCGACATAACTCTCCGGGAGCACCTTTCCGCCGATGGTGTTTTCCAGCGCCAGCAACCGGGTACGCGCGAAGTGGTTGTCGATCGGCTTGATCGCAGCCGCGATTTTTTCGAGCGGAATGGAGCCGTCAGGGGCATTTTCGAGCGGCTGCGGCTGGATGCTGCCGAGCACCGCCGCGCCGCCGCCCTCGTATTTGTACGTGTGCGCCAACTGGCCGACGATGTATTCGTCGCCGCGCGCGCAGTGCGCCATCAATGCCGCGAGGTTGCTTTGCGTGCCGCTCGGGAAGAACAGGCCCGCTTCCTTGCCGGTGCGTTCGGCGAGGGTGGCTTGCAGACGCAGCACGGTGGGGTCGTCGCCCCAGACGTCGTCGCCTGTTTCGGCGGCCGACATGGCCGCGAGCATCGCCGGAGTCGGACGGGTTACGGTATCGCTGCGCAGATCGATCATTGTGTGTCCCAGTGCGTCTTTCGAGTGAGAAGCCATGACGGGCGGCCGGCGCCGCTCGTATTGCTCATGCTGCTCGCCGTGGCGAGAAGCACGGATCGGGCGCCGGCTTGTGAGCCACACAGTGTATTCAATTTGCACGGCGCTCGCAGAGCCGCGTGAGCGTGAGCGCGCGCCGCCGCAGGTCAGCCCGGCCCGGGCTTGCTCAGCCGCCCGGCTTCGGCAGCCAAGCGAGCGGATCGACCGGCTGCCCGTTCTGGCGAACCTCGAACTGGACGGAGCCGACGCCGCGGCCGTCCACCCCGACTTCGCCGATGGTCTGCCCTTGCGCGACCGCATCGCCTTCCTTCACGAGCAGCGTGCTGTTCTGCCCATACGCGGTGATCAGCGAGTCGTCGTGCTTGATGATGATGAGCGGGCCATACGCCTCGATGCCCGAACCCGCGTAGACCACGCGGCCGGTGGCGGCCGCCTTGACCGGATCGCCGGGACGTCCGCCGATCACGATGCCGTTCGACTTGCCCGGCGCAAACGTCTTTAGAACCGGGCCGCGCAACGGCCATTGCAGCACGCCTTGCTGCGGTCCGGCGGAGGCAGTCGGCGCACCCGGCGCCGTCTGGCCGCCTGGACCCGTCGCAGCATTCGGCGCGACGCTCGCGGGCGGCGCCACGACGCTGCCGGAGGCCATCGGCGGAGCGACGCGCAGCACCTGTCCGGGCGCGACGGCCGCGTTCACCGGCAGGCCGTTCCAGGTCGCGAGGTCCTGCGGCCTATGCCCGTATGCCGATGCGATGCCGGCGAGCGTATCGCCCTGGTTGACGCGGTAGAAACCGGCCGGCACGGGCACCGTGCTGAGCGTGGTCGGCCGCGCCTGGTTGTTGCCGTAGAACGGCGTGCTGTCCCACGGCATGCTCGTGCAGCCGTTGAGTATCACGGCCAGCCCGGCGGCCGCCAGCAGACGGGTCGCGACCAATGAAGTCCCCGTCGATTGCCTTGGTCTCGTCATGTGATTTTCCTCGACATTTTTTGATTCAATCTTGTGATTCGATCGACTTCAATCGATGCCTCTAGCATTCCGCGTGCCGCTGATCCCGCGGCACTCAAACGCTGCCCTCGGCCTCGACCACGAGAATCCGCGCGACGCCAAGCGGATGCGCGACATGCTCGGTGCCGACCGATGCGTAGAACACATCGCCCGTTTCCAGAATCGCCGCCTGTTCGACGCCATCTTCGCGATAGCGCATCTCGACGCGGCCGTCCAGCACGGCGAACACTTCCTCGCCGTCGTTGACGTGCCACTTGTACGGCTGATCGGTCCAATGCAGACGCGTGGTGATGCCGCCCATATTGGCGATGTCGAGCGCGCCCCAGGCGCGCGTCGCGGTGAAGCTCCTGCTGCGAATGATCTTCATGGTCCCAAGGGCACGAGTTAAAGGACGGCGCGGATTCAGCCGCTGTTCAGCCGCGGTTCGATGTTCGAGCCCGACGCGGCAGCCGTCCGAGCCGCTGCGAGCCGCTGCGAGCCACTGCCAGCGCCGCGATTTCGAACGGCCATTATAAGTCGCGTCGCGCACGCGTCTCGCCGATACCGCGCCCCGTTCGGCGCAATCGTGTGAGCATTGAAACCTTTGGACCCTCATCTATACTCAACTTTGCTGCGCCTGCGTGGCGCAGGCGCAAACGACCGGGTCCCGCAAGGAGTTGAGGATGAACAACGCCACCTTTCTGGCCGTGCAACTCAGCGTCGACGACGTCGCCGCGTCGCCGGGACTGGCCGAGTTGCTGAACATGCATCTGATTTTCGCCGCCGACGTCGCCGAAGCGGCCGACGCGCTCGTGCAGCTTGCGAGCATCGCCGGACTCGCGAGCGGCGTCGAGGCGCGCGTCGAGATTCCCGCCGTCGCGATCGAGCGGCTGCGCGAGACGCTCGACAATCTCAGCGGCTACGACGAATCATGGCTGCTCGCGCTCGAACCGAGCCGCGCGCTATTCGACGACATCGGCCGGCAACGCACGCTGCATTGACGCTGCGCTCGCACGCGAGGTCCGCGTCGACGCGCAGCCCGGCGAGCCCGATGGAACCTGCGTCATCCGTCGGCACCCGCCACCGGGCTTCCGCATTTCGCTCACCGCCCAATCCGCCAGTTAGCCGGAACGCTTGATTGCCGGCGTCGTCTGGTCGTTTCGGGCGAGTCAACTGGAGGAACCGCCGTGAAAAGTCTCCTGAACCGCCGTAGCGTGCTGACCGGTCCATCGCATGTCGTGAGGGTCCCGCAGAGCCATCCCGCCGCATCCGATTCGCCCACTGACGCGCACGATGACGCATCGCCGAATCTGGCGTCCGCGGAGTCGTCATCGGATGACGGTCTTGCGCCGAATCCTGGCGCCGGCGCGGGTTCCAATGCGGCACACGCCGCCGTGGCCCGCAGCGGGCCGCGCCCGGTGCTGGCCTTGCGGCCCGTGCAGACGGTGCCCTCGCAGGTCAGCGCGCGCGGCGTGCAGATGGCCAATACGGCCGAAGTCGAATGGCTCGCCGAAGAAGAAGCGCTCACGCCGTTTCGCGTGTTCCGCAGCTTTGCCTACTCGGTCAGCCTGCTGTTTCACGGGAAGGAACTGGTGTACTACGTCGCGCTGTATCAGGACGGCGCGTTGTGGCGCGCGCTGAAAGCGGCGGATCTGGAAGCCGCCGAAGCCGCGTTCCGTCATTTCGAGGACCAGGCGACCCGGCTGTCCGACTGCGAAACGCGCCGCGCGCAACTCGAGGCGCAAAACGAGCAGTTGGCCCGCATGATCGCGCGCTCGGAAGCCGAAGCGGAACGGCTGCGCAGCGATCTGCAGCGACGCAGCGTGCAGGAACAGGCGGCGTCGAACCGGCAGCATCAGGTGCGCAAGGAGGTGTCGCAACTCGAGGCGCAACGTGTTGCGGCGCAGGCGCATCTGAACAAGGCGCATCGGCAGATGCACCAACTCAACCTGACGAGCAACGAAGCGATTCCGCACTTGCCGACTCGTTGAATCGGCGGATTGGGGCGGTTTTGGTCTTGGCGGTTTACCAAGCGCCCACGCGGATCGCGCGCTGAGTAACCGGTAAACGGCAAACGCCGCCAGGCGAAAACCTGGCGGCGTTTTTTTGCTTAAGCGCCTCTACAGCCGGCGGCGCTTCGTCCAACCCGGCAATTAGTTGCCGAAATAAACCGAGCTGCGATCCGTCGTGACTGCGCGGCCTGCTTGCGAGCTGCCGGCGATCGGTGCGCCGTAGCCGCTGTCGGCGACTTGAGCCGAAGCTTGGGCGGTGCCGTTCGCAGCGTTCACACGCGTTTGAGCAGCTTGCAGGTTCGCCGGGTAGTCGACATGGTCGCCGACCGGGTTGTAGCCTGCCTTTTCGAGCTGGACCAGTTCGGCGCGGACTTGAGCGCGCGTGACCGGCTGGTTCGATTGAGCAAACGAAGCAACGGGAGCGGCCAGAGCGGCGGCGATAACAGCGGCAGAGATGATCGTCTTCATGATGTAAAACCTCCAGAACTTGTTGTGATGCGCTTCCGGGTTTGTTGTCCCTTGCGCTTGAACAGAAGTTTAGGAGGCCGGTCATCTAGGGGAAACCCCTAAAACGACGAAACTCTATTCCGCAAATTGCAATAGTCCGCGTCTGAAATTGCCGCTGATCTATCCCGCCGATAGCCTGCGGCAACAATAGCGGCACAGCGAATTCAAACGCTGCGCCGCCGCGTGCGCCCTTACAGCAAGCGCGCGCGGCGGCGCGTTTCAAGCGATTCAAGCCGTCCGCGCCGTTCCATCGGCCCGCAGGTTCAGCTCCAGTTCGCGTGGAAGCTACCCGGCTTGTCGACGCGCTCGAACGTATGCGCGCCGAAGAAGTCGCGCTGCGCCTGGACGAGGTTCGCGGGCAAACGCTCCGAGCGATAAGCGTCGAAATACGCAATCGCCGACGCGAAAGCCGGCACCGGCACGCCCGCATTGATCGCCGCGACCACCACTTCGCGCAACGCCGTCTGGTAGTTGCTCGCGATGTCGCGGAAGTACGGATCGAGCAGCAGATTGGCGATCGCCTTGTCTTTCGTGTAGGCGTCCGTGATCTTCTGCAGGAAGCGGGCGCGGATGATACAGCCGGCGCGGAAAATTTTCGCGATCGTGCCGAAGTCCAGGTCCCACTTGTACTCTTCCGACGCCGCGCGCAGCTGCGCGAAACCTTGCGCGTACGAAATGACCTTGCTGAAGTAGAGCGCACGGCGCACTGACTCGATGAACGCCTCGCGCTCCGCGCCGAGCGGCTTCGCCTTCGGGCCGTCCAGCACCTTGCTCGCGGCCACGCGCTGACTTTTCAGCGACGACAACACGCGCGCGAACACCGCTTCGGTGATCAGCGGCAGCGGCGCGCCGAGGTCGAGCGCGTTCTGGCTCGTCCACTTGCCGGTGCCCTTCTGCGCCGCGCGATCCAGAATCACGTCGACGAGACCCTTGCCGGTTTCTTCGTCCTTCTTGCTGAAGATCTTCGACGTGATTTCAATCAGATAGCTGTCGAGCTCGCCCTGATTCCATTCGGTATAGACCTTGCCGAGTTCTTCGTTCGACAGGCCGGCCACCTGCTTGAGCACCGCGTAGCTTTCCGCGATCAGTTGCATGTCGCCGTATTCGATGCCGTTGTGCACCATCTTCACGAAGTGGCCGGCGCCGTCCGGGCCCATGTAGGCGACGCACGGCTCGCCGTCCGGCGCTTTCGCGGCGATTTCGGTGAGAATCGGTGCGACCAGATCGTAAGCGTCGCGCTGACCGCCCGGCATGATCGACGGGCCTTTCAGCGCGCCTTCCTCGCCGCCCGACACGCCGGTGCCGATGAAATGCAGACCGGCCTTCGCCAGTTCCTGATTGCGGCGAATTGTGTCCGTGAAATGCGTATTGCCGCCGTCGATCAGAATGTCGCCCTTCTCCAGCAGCGGCTTGAGCGATGCGATGGTGGCGTCGGTCGGCTCGCCTGCCTTCACCATGAGCAGAATGCGGCGCGGCTTTTCGAGCGATTCGACGAACTCTTCGAGCGTGAACGCCGGCACCAGCTTCTTGTCCGGATATTCGGCGATGAGTTCGTCGGTCTTTTCACGGCTACGGTTGTAGACCGACACCGCGTGGCCGCGGCTCTCGATGTTGAGCGCCAGGTTGCGGCCCATGACCGCTAGCCCCACTACGCCGATTGCCTGTTTGCCCATGTGAATTCTCCAGTGTCCAAAAGTGTCGTGACGCCGCGCCGGAATGAACGTCGGCCGGACGTCGAGGGTGAAAGCATAAAAGAAATGCCGGTTCGCCGCTTGTTATCGGGCAAGCAACGGCGCGCTTTGGGTTCGCTTTGGGTTCGCTTTGGCCGCGCTTTTGGCCGCTCCCGCCGCTCCCGCCACTTTCACGGATCGCGCCGATTGCGCGCAGTCACCGTGTCTGGCCGGCTTGCGCGGCGCGCTTCCTGAATACGAGGCTGAAATTATTGGCCGGCATCGCGATCGGCTCGTCGCATTCAAATCCCGCCGATGCCCCGAGCGCCACCACCGCCTCCATATCGCGCACGCCCCACGAAGGATCGCGGCTTCGCAATTGGCGATCGAAAGCTTCGTTGCTCGGCGCCGTGTGTGCGCCGCCGCGTTTGTATGGGCCGTACAGATACAGTACACCGCCATCCACGAGATAGCGGCTCGCGCCTGCGAATAACGCCTGCGCGGCGCTCCACGGCGAAATGTGGATCATGTTGATGCACACGACGGCGTCGAGCGCGCCGACGTCCCACTCCGGCTGATGCACGTCGAGCGCGAGCGGCACGCGCAGGTTGGGCGGCGCGTCGTGTGCCATCCATGCGGCAATCGACTCGCGCGCTTCCGCGTCGGCGTCGCTCGGTTGCCAGTCGAGGCCGGGCAGCGCGCCGGCAAAGCAGAGCGCGTGCTGACCGGTGCCGCTCGCGATTTCGAGCACGTGGCCCGTGGCCGGCAGCACCGTGCGCAACACCGCGAGTATCGGTTCGCGGTTGCGTTCGGTGGACGGCGAATGTTGCCGCATCGACGGAAGAGGTTCGGTCATGAGGATGGCGTTTCCATTGAATGAATGGCGTTGGCTCGATAGCGTAGGTGTTGGCGTGCGCCGCTCAATCTACCGCGAGGCGGCCGGCCAGAGCGGTCAGCATATCGGCGCACGGCGCCGCGATTTTCAGCGACAAAAGCGGATCGGCGCGCGTGCGCCCGAGGTTGATCGCCGCGATCGGCTTGCGCTGCTTTTGCGCCCATACGCAGAAGCGGTAACCGGAATAGACCATCAGCGACGAGCCGACCACGAGCACCGCGTCTGCGGCATCGAGCGCATGCGACGCCGCTTCCACGCGCTCGCGCGGCACGCTTTCGCCGAAGAACACCACCGCCGGTTTCAGCAAACCGCCGCAATTCGCGCACGCCGGCACGCGAAACGTTTCGAGCGCGTGCCATTCGAGATGCGCGTCGCCATCGGCGGCGGCTTCGGCGGTGACGCTGCGCAGCGCGGGGTTGTCCGCTTCGAGCGTCTGCTGGATCGACGCGCGCGAATGCTGCGTTCCGCAATCCAGGCAAATAACGCCGTCGATTCCGCCATGCAACTCGATCACCTGGCGGCTGCCCGCGCGCTGATGCAAACCGTCGACGTTTTGCGTGACGAGCGTCGGCACATGACCGGCGGCTTCGAGACGCGCCAGCGCCGTATGCGCGGCGTTCGGCTGCGCCTGCGCGACGACCGGCCAGCCGACCATGCTGCGCGCCCAGTAGCGCCGGCGCATCGCATCGCCGCCGAGGAACTCCTGCAGCGTGATGGGCGGCGAACGCTTCCATTCGCCGTTGTCGTCGCGATAGCCGGGAATGCCGGAGTCCGTGCTGATGCCCGCGCCGGTCAGGACGAACAGGCGCGGGTAACGTTGCACGAAGTCGTGAAGGTCGTCGAGCGTGTGCGATGCGCTAACGGCTTCGAGCGCTTCAAGCGCTTGGGACGACTCAACAGGCGCGGAACGAAGATCGCTCATGACGCCTTCAACCGCGTCCGACGAACGGCATCTTGCTCGCCATGATCGTCATGAACTGCACGTTCACGGACAGCGGCAACTGCGCCATATGCAGCACGGCGTCGGCGACATGCTGGACGTCCATCAACGGTTCGACCGCGATCTCGCCGTTCGCCTGCGGGATGCCGCGCGCCATGCGCTCGGCCATTTCCGTTGCCGCATTGCCGATGTCGATCTGACCGCAGACGATGTCGTACTTGCGGCCGTCGAGCGACACGGCTTTGGTGAGGCCGGTGATCGCGTGCTTGGTCGCCGTGTAGGCAATGCTGTTGGGCCGCGGCGCATGCGCCGAAATCGAACCGTTATTGACGATGCGCCCGCCGCGCGGATTCTGCGTTTTCATCAGACCGAACGCGGCGCGCGTGCAGAGAAACACGCCGGTCAGATTCGTGTCGACCACCGAGCGCCATTCGTCGATGGCGAGTTCGTCGATGTCCACCGGCGAGCCGTTGCGGCCCGCGTTGTTGAACAGCACGTCGAGCCGGCCATAGCGCTCGCGGATCGTGTCGAACAAGGCGGCGACGCTGTCCGCGTCGGTCACGTCGCAGGGCACGGCCAGCGCTTCGCCGCCGAGCGCGTGCGCCGCTTCGACCACGGCTTCGAGCGCCGCCCGTCGACGGCCCGCGAGCACCACGCTATAGCCGTGCTCCGCGAGGCGCAGCGCGCATGCGCGGCCGATGCCGCTGCCCGCGCCCGTTACCAAAGCTACCTTTCTGATTCCCGTCACTGTCACAACATGTCTCCCTGTTTGCCGGCGGCGAGGCGCCACTGCCTCGTACGTTACCGCAGCGCAGGGGCGATCACAAATGCCCGCGACGCGAGCGCATTGCCCTGACGCCGCGCTTTCATTGCCGTTCCTGTCCGCGGTCGCGGCGGCTCGCGCATCAATGGTATCGTTCGACGTTGCGCGCGGCGCCTTCGCGGCGCCTGATCAAGCCGCGCAATTACCGGAAGCACGTTTTATGAATCCACTCTCCACGCCCCACGACACGCCGCATGACGCTCGCGCGGCACCGCTGCGCCGCTGGCCCGAAACCGGCTATCCCGCGATGCTCACCGCGACCGCCGCATGGCACGTGCTGGTGCTGGCCGCGTGGCTCGTCGCGCCGCGCGCATGGCCGTGGTGGCTCGCAGCGATCTTCGCGAATCACGCTGTTTTCACGGTGGCCGGTCTGCTGCCGCGCACGTCGCTGCTCGGTCCGAACTGGACGCGCTTGCCCGCCGGCGCGCGCAACGCGGACGCCATCGCCTTGACCATCGACGATGGCCCCGATCCGGTCGTCACGCCGCAAGTGCTCGATCTGCTCGACGCGTTAGGCGTGCGCGCAACCTTCTTCTGCATCGGAGAGAAGGCGCGGCGTTATCCGCAACTCGCACGCGAGATCGTCGCGCGCGGTCATGCGCTGGAAAATCATTCGCAGGTCCACGTGCATACGTTTTCCATCACGCTGCCTGGCGCGCTGTTGCGCGAGATCGACGCCGCGCAACGCACGTTCGAAGAACTCAGCGGCGAGCGTCCGATGTTTTTTCGCGCGCCGGCCGGCTTGCGCAACATCTTTCTCGAACCGGTGCTGCGCAAGCTCGATCTGCGGCTCGCGGCGTGGACGCGGCGCGGCTACGACACGCGCGAACGCGATCCGCAAGTGGTCGCGAGGCGGCTGCTCGACGGCCTCGCGGCACGCGACATTCTGCTGCTGCACGACGGCAACGCCGCGCTCACCGTCGACGGCAAACCGCTGATTCTTGCGGTGCTGCCGGGTGTCGCCGAAGCCGCGCGCAAACAGAAACTGCGCTTCGTCACGCTGCGCGAAGCGCGCATCGACGGTTGATACGCGGCTTCACGGCCATCAGCATCACATGCGGAAATCCGCCGCCATGTCTTCGTCCGAACGTGCTTCTAGCGCCCCGCTGCGGCACGCCTTGATGAAAGCGTCGTAGTCGCGCTCAACCTGATCGGCGTATGTCGTTGCATACGTTGTCAGCGCCTCGGCGAACTGATCGCCGCGACCGATATACGCGTTGACTTCGATCGCCTGGCCGCTTGCCTTTGCATGCGCTCGCGCCATCACCCAGCCGCACAGTTGCGCGTAACCGGTCAGCAGATCGCTATCGAATAGCTCGATGCTGGCCGACAGCTTCATGTCGCGCAATTGACGGAAGTAGTAATGCCGCCCGAGCGGACTCGTCGCCCAGCCGAGAAAGATGTCGCTTGCGGCCTGCAACATGCGCTGCCCTTGCACGACGCGCTCGCCCTGATGCGTGGCCGGCGGCGACTTGAAATAGCACGCGACGACCGACGGCCTCGCTTCCTTGATCTGCATGAAGAGCGGCTTGCTCATCGGGTCGACGAGCAGCACGGCCGTGCAGCGTGTGCCGACGCTGCCCACGCCCACCACCTTGAACACGATGTCCTGCACGCTGAAATGAGCGAGCAGTTCGCGCCGATCGTGCGACATCGTCTTCAGGTAGTCGCTCCACATGCCGTCCAGCATGTTGCCTCCGCGCGGGCCTTTTAGTTCTTCGGTCTCTTCGGCGGTGAAGAGCGTGTTCGCGCCGAGCACATGAAAGAGCGCGGGCGGCGCATCGCGAATCACCCAGCGCTCGCCGTCATGCCCGGCCATTCTTTCGAACAGACTTTCGTGCGTGCGGCTCGCCGCCTTCTCCATGCCGCGGCGCACGGCGCGACGCCGTTCCGGCGTGAGCGCCGTCTCGGCCATGCGCTCGAATGTGATGCGCTCGTACCAGAGTTCGAGCGCGCCGCATTGCGCGTATTGCGCCATGCGATTGCGATATTCGTTGACCGCCGTCATCACCAGATCTTCCGCCGCGCCGCGGCTCAGGCGCATATGACGCGCCGCGATCACGAGACTCGCGGTGAGGCGTTTCAGATCCCATTCGAATGGGCCGACCGACACTTCGTCGAAATCGTTCAGGTCGAAGACAAGTTGTCGCTCGGGCGTCGCGAAGCCTCCGAAGTTCATCAAGTGCCCATCTCCGCAGATGGGCATGGTCAAGCCCGTGTCGTGAACCTTGCTGAGATCGTGAGCCTGCAACAGCGCGGTGCCGCGAAAGAACGTGAACGGCGATGCAGCCATGCGCCCATAACGCAGCGGCACGAGATTGCGCACGCGGCCTTCGCTGCTCTCCTTCAGCAACTCGATCGGATCGCGGCGCAACTCGCCTACTGTCCGGTGACTCGAGCGCTTCGATTTTTCGCGGGCGGCACGGCCACGCGCCTCACGGTCGGCAATGGTGCTGGCTTTCATGCTCATCTCCGTTCTTCTTGTGAAGGTTCACTTCCGTTCGAGAGACCTGACGCCGGTCGCATTGCATGCTAGCAGAGCAATCGGTAAAAAAGTGAGGGCGCTTTTACCGATGCCGCATACGCGACTCACGCGCGCTTCTATTTTTCCGCTTTGACTCGTTCGAACACTTCAGCAATAGCCTTTCGAGCCGTTTACCAGTACATGCGGAAATTCAGTGACGCACGCAGCGTCCTTGAAAAAGGACGTCTTTCGGGACGACGTGCGGCGCGCAAGATAACGGAGAGAATATGTTTGTCGCAATTGGCTGGTTATTGGTGATCGGCTCCGTCATAGGGAGCTTCATTGGCGTGGGCGGCCATTTGCCGGCGCTGATTCAACCGTTTGAATTGCTATGCATTTTCGGCGCGGCGATTGGCGCGTTTGTCGTCAGTAATCCGACCTCGACGTTGAAGAAGACGCTCAAGGCGATTCCGTCATGCTTCAAGGGCGGCGGCTATACGAAAGAAAAGTATCTGGAACTGATCGCGCTGCTTTACGAGCTGCTTCAGAAAGCACGCAAGGAAGGCATGATGTCGCTCGAAGCCGACGTCTTCGCGCCCGAAGAAAGCGTGATTTTCCAGAAGTATCCGCATGTGCTCTCCGATCATCATCTGCTCGATTTCATCGTCGACTATTTGCGCATGATGTCGGGCGGCAACGTCAACGTGCTCGAAGTGCAGGACCTGATGGATGAAGAACTGGCCACGCATCACGCGGAAGCGTCGGTGGCCGCGAACGCGATTCAGAAGATGGCCGACGGCCTGCCCGCATTCGGCATCGTCGCCGCGGTGATGGGCGTGGTCCACACGATGGGTTCGGTCGGCGCGCCGCCCGCGGTGCTCGGCGAGATGATCGCCGGCGCGCTGGTCGGCACGTTCCTCGGCATTCTTCTCGCGTATGGTTTTATCGGGCCGCTCGCCGATCTGCTGAACGCGAAAGGCCGCGCCGAAGCCAAGCCGTTTCAATGCGTGAAGGCCGTGCTGCTCGCGTCGTTGTCCGGCTATGCGCCGCCCATCGCCGTGGAATTCGGACGCAAGGTGCTGTTCATCGCCGACCGCCCGAGCTTCCAGGAACTCGACGACGCGGTGCGCGCCACCAAGACGCCGAAGCCGGCCGCAAGCGGAGCAGCGTAATGACGCAACGACGTTCACGCGGCTCGGAAGACGAGGCGCCGCCGCCGATCATCGTGCGTCGCTCGAAGAAGGGCGACGACCACGGTGGCCATCACGGCGGCGCATGGAAGATCGCGTATGCCGACTTCGTCACCGCGATGATGGCGTTCTTCCTGCTCATGTGGCTGCTCGGCTCCACGTCGAAGTTCGACAAGCAAGGCATCGAGGATTACTTCAACACGCCGCTCTCGAGCCTGCTCGGCGGCAGTGAAGGCACGGCCGCCGCGCGGCCGAGCGTGGTGCAAGGCGGCGGACGCGACATCTCCGATACGCGTCCCGGCGACGGCAAAAAGACCCAGATTGAAGCAGCCACGCCTGTCAATGTCGTGCCGACGGTGGCGCCCGCGGACGCGGCACGCTTGCAGCAACTGAAGGAAAAGCTCATTTCGCTGATCGAGCAAAGCCCAACGCTAAAGGCGTTCAAGGATCAGATCCGCATCTCGATCACGAACGAAGGCTTGCGCATCGAGATCGTCGATTCGCAGAACCGGCCGATGTTCGCGTCCGGCAGTCCGCGTCTGCAAACTTACGCTGTCGCGATACTCACGCAGATCGGCGCGGCGCTCAACGACGTCGAGAACCGCATTTCAATCGCGGGCCATACGGATGCCGTGCCGTACACCGGCGGCCCCGTCGGCTATTCGAACTGGGAGTTGTCGTCAGAACGCGCGAACGCCGCGCGACGCGCGCTCGTTTCGGGCGGCATGCATGGCGAAAAGTTATTGCAGGTGCGCGGCCTCGCGGACGTGCTGCCGCTTAACAGCAATGTCGTCGACGAACCGACCAACCGGCGCATCAGCATTCTCGTGATGAACAAGGCCGCGGAACAGGCGTTTTTCCACGATGGCGGCCGTACGTCGATTGACGAAAGCACGCCGGCCAGTTCGGCGATTCCCGCAGTCGCGGCGCGCACGCATGCGGCACCGGGCGCGACGATCGTTCGCTAACGCGTTTTGCGCCGCCGGGCGCTCATATCCAGTTCGACCCATGTCGGCGCGTGGTCGCTCGCGTGCGGCTCGCCGCGCACCCAGCGATCCACGCCCGCGTCGCGCAAACGCGGCGCGAGGTCCGGGCTCAGCAAGATGTGATCGATGCGCAAGCCCGAGTTGGTGTCCCAATGACGGCGAAAATAATCCCAGAAGGTATAGACGCGCTCGTCGCCAAAGTGTGTGCGCAACGAATCTGTCCAGCCTTGCGCGAGCAGGCGCCGATAACGTTCGCGGCTTTCCGGCTGCAGTAGCGCGTCTTTCAGCCATGAGCGCGGATTGTAGATGTCCTCATCGGTGGGCACGACGTTGAAGTCGCCGGCCAGCACGACCGGATGCCCGCTCTTGAGCAGATTCGCCGCGTGGTCGATCAGATGGTCGAACCACTTCAGCTTGTATTCGAACTTGGGACCGGGCTGCGGATTCCCGTTCGGCAGATAGAGACAGCACACGAGCAATCCGTCGACGGCCACTTCGAGATAGCGGCTATGCGTGTCGGCCTCGAAGCCCGGCAAGCCGCGGCGGCTTTCGAGCGGCGCTTCGCCCTTCGACAGAATCGCCACGCCGTTCCACGCGCTCTGGCCATGCCAGATCGCGTGGTATCCGGCGTCGCGCACGGCATCGGCGGGGAACGCGCTGTCCGCCGCCTTCAATTCCTGCAGACAGACAATGTCCGGCGCCTCGCGCTCGAGCCATTGCAGCAACGCGGTCTGACGCGAGCGGATTCCATTGATGTTGAACGTCGCAATGCGCAGCGTCGCCACAGTATGTCCTCCCTGCACGCAAGTTATTCCGACGAGGCCTCGCTCGACACTTGCGACGCCGCTTCATCGCACCATTCGATCGCCCACGATCGCGCGCACGAGATCGCATCCGCTTCGTTCGAGAAGGCGTCGATGTCGCCGGAATCGTGCGAACGGAAATGCTCGTTTTTCCGCGGGATATGCGTGATTCTGGCGCGCGCGTAGTAGACGCCTTCGTCCGCATGGCGTGCCCGGCAATCGATATGAAAATGCCTGTAGTCGAACTGCATCGGTTGTCCTCTGAACGCTTGATGCCGATCACCCGTAGCATCGCTCGTACCCGCTGCGGATTCAATGCGGCGCTCACACGCGCGACGCGGGGCCGCGCCGCGTCACGCGAGTGAGTGGACCCGCATCAGTTTGGCACGTTCACCGCGCCGTTTGCGACCGTGATCGCATTGCCGCCAGGGCTCGTCGCGATTGCCGGCAAGTTCGCGGTCGTCAATGCAGGCGCCGCGCCCGGCGTGCCGCCGCGCGGCACCGTGTGAACCACTTGCGAAGGCGGCAGCGGCGTGCCGTTCTTCAGGTGGCTCCACATCAGGTTGAGCGCCTGAACGTTGTAGTAATGCAGCGGCACGAAGCGCGTATCGAAACCGGCCACGCCGAGGAACGCGTCGAAGTGCTGACCGTTCGTGATTTCATAGAACGACAGCTTGCTCGCCCCGCCTTCGACCAGCCGGTTCGTCGCCACGTACGGCCGCGAAGCATGGTTGATCGGCACCAATGCATCGGCGCGTCCTTGCACGATGATGGCCGGCTTGCCATGCAGATTCGCATTCACCCTGACTGCTTCGACATTCGTGGTCAACGTGCCGTTGGTCCACAGCGTGCGCAGACACGCAGCGCCGACGTAACTTGCATCGACCGTGGCGAGCCGGTGATCGAATGCGCCCAGCGTGCCCGCGTTGTAGACCAGGTTGATACCGTTGGTCGGCGGCACACCATTGCCGTTGCCGAACACTGTCAGCATCGGCGAGACGGCGGGCGTCACGCCGGCCGCGCCCGTCGAACTCGTCGTGCCGAAGCTGAAGTTGCACAGGTTGTCGGTCACGCTCGCTTTGGCATAGGCGTTCGCGTACGTCACCGCGACCGCCGGCACGGCTTGCGAATCCCACATCGGCGCATGCAGCAGATCGGAGTCGGTCTGGTAGCCGTTCTGATGCAGAAGCGCGAGCGCGTTGATCGCCTGCGTCGTGGTGTCGCCTCCGGTGATCACGCCATTGTTCGCGAGCGTCGTGCATCGCGCGGTGCGAATCGCGGTGGTGGTCGCGAGCGGCAGCGCGGTCAGATACGGCGACCCGGTCGCGGCAGGCGCAAGCGCCGCGCAAGGTTCTAGCAGGTTCGCGAGCGTCATGTAATCGGCAAGCGGCTTGCCGAATGCGCCGACGGGCACGCCGCCTTGCGACACCGACACTTGCGACGGCACGCGTATGTTGATTTGCGGCTCGCCGACCACCACCGCGGTGATGAGGCCCGAAGTGTCCTGCTCCGCCGCCGCCAACGACGCACCGCCGCCATTGCTCACCGATGCCGCGATCGTCAGAATGCTGCCCGGTTTATAGCGCACGGTGCGGGTCGAGCCGTTCAACGTGCCGTATGAATCGTTGAGCGCCCAATACGCGAACTGGATCGCCTGCAACGTGTCTTTGCCCCAGTCCTGCTCCGGGTTCTGCTGCGAGTGTGCGTGCTTGAACGCATAGCGGTTCGGGAACTGGGTGTTGTAGGTGGCGAGATCCGTGTTGCCGAGGTTCGCTGTGAAGAGACTCGCCTTGCCCGCGGCGTTCGCGTCCTGCAACGTGCCGTCGATCAGCGTCACGCGATTGGTCGACAGTTCATGTGCGCCGTTGCCCGAGCCCTTGTCGGTGTACGCGACCGCACAGCCGCGCTTGAGGCCCCACTCGCCCGCTGCGGAAATCGCGCCGTACACACCGCGCGAACCCGATGACGTTGCCGTGACAATGCACGGTTGATCCGCGTTGAAGCTTGCGGGAATCTGCACGAGCACGCTGACGTTCTGCTTACCGCTGCCGTCGTCGGCGAAAGCCAGATATTCCTTGCCGGCGATCTTGCCTTCGCCGAGCGTGTCGTTGCCGTTCAGATCGACATTGGGCCCCCAGAAGCGTCCATACCCGCCATTGCTCGTCATATCGACGAGCGCGCGATAGTTCGACCAGATCGCGAGCCGCCGCAGTTCGGCGGCCGTGGGTTGCGCGGCGTTCGCAATCGTGGGCGCCGTGGCTAAAGCAAGGCCAGTTTTACCGAGTCCGGCCGTCAGCAGGTCGTCACTATTGCCGTCATAAGACTGCGTCTTGACCGTGCCGACGATGAAGTTCGGCAAGGTGTTCGTTTGCGGTGGCGGCGGCCCGTCGTCGTCGCCCCCGTGGCAAGCGCTCATGGCGAGCGCGACGACGATTGCAATGGGAAGCGTGGACGTGCTTCGAATGGCTGATGTCATCTGTGCTTGTCTCCGTTATTGTGCAATACCGTTTTGCGTAACCGTTGTACACGCAAGCGCGCCGGATTTGCTACGCTGAACTTCTGAGCGCGACGCCTCGGATACCGACGCATCGTCAGCCTGCATTGACCTTTCAGCGGAGTCAATAGACCGTCATGGCAAGAGATAACGAATGTGAACATTCGGGTGACGAAGCCGCCTTGCGTGAGCCCTTGAGTCAACCTTCACGGCGCCGTTTTCTACAATCGGCTGCAGCCGCGGCCACTGTCGGTGCGGCACCGCACCTTCGCGCGCAAACCCAAGCACCCGTCGCCCCGGCCGCAGGGACTGCGCAAACTGTCCCGCCCCGGCCCGTCACCTTGAACGTGAATGGCCGCAGTTATGCGTTGCAACTCGAGCCGCGCGTCACTCTGCTCGATGCCTTGCGCGAGTACGCGGGCCTGATGGGCACGAAGAAAGGCTGCGACCGCGGACAATGCGGCGCGTGCACGGTGATCGCTAACGGACGCCGCATCAACTCATGCCTGACGCTTGCCGTGATGCACGAAGGCGAGACCATCACCACGGTCGAAGGGCTCGCGAGCAACGGCGCGTTGAGCCCGTTGCAACGCGCGTTCATCGAACACGATGCGTTTCAGTGCGGCTACTGCACGCCCGGACAGTTATGCTCGGCGACTGCGCTGCTCGAAGAGTTTCGCAACGGCGCAGCGAGCGTGGTGACCGCGGATATTCGTAGACGTCCTACCAAACTTTCCGACGACGAAATTCGCGAGCGCATGAGCGGCAATATTTGCCGTTGCGGCGCGTACGCGAACATCGTGGCCGCGATCCGCGCCGCGCATAACGGCAGCGGCCAGAACGCGAGCGCCGCCGACGTCGACCACGATCACCACGACCACCACGATCACGCGTGAGGCAAGCACGAGCATGGATGCGATCTCTTACGAACGCGCCGCCGATGTCGCCGGCGCAGTGCGAGCGGCGCAGCAACCGGGCGCGGTGTTCATCGGCGGCGGCACGAATCTGCTCGATCTGATGAAGGGCGGTGTCGAACGGCCGGTGCGGCTCATCGACATCACGCATATCGGCGGACTCGACGACATCACGACGTTGCCTGGCGGCGGCATCCGCATCGGCGCGCTGGTGCGCAATAGCGATGCCGCGAATCATGCGCTGGTGCGCGAACAATATCCGCTGCTCTCGCAGGCGTTTCTATCGGGCGCATCGGCGCAATTGCGCAATATGGCGACCGTCGGCGGAAATCTGCTGCAACGTACGCGCTGCGGCTACTTTTACGACACCGCGTTTTCACAGTGCAACAAGCGCACGCCGGGCAGCGGCTGTGCGGCTCTCGAAGGCCACAACCGCATGCACGCGATTCTCGGCGCGAGTCCGCAGTGCGTCGCGGTGAATCCGTCGGATATGAGCGTCGCGCTCGCGGCACTCGACGCTGTCGTGCGCGTAAGTGGGCCGACTGGCGAACGAAGCATTCCAATCGCGGAATTTCATCGGCTTCCGGGCGACAGGCCCGATGTCGATACCACGCTGCGCCCAGGCGAATTGATCACCGCGGTCGATCTTCCGCCACCGCTTTTCAGCGGGCATTCGCATTATCTGAAAGTGCGTGACCGCGCCAGTTACGCATTTGCATTGGTGTCGGTCGCCGCCGCATTACAGATGGATGGCGAGCGCGTGCAGACCGCGCGCATCGCACTCGGCGGCGTCGCGCACAAGCCCTGGCGAGCAAGTGCCGCCGAGCAGCTACTGAACGGCCAGCCGCTCACGCAAGCCACGCTGAACCGCGCCGCTGCGGCCGCGTTGAACGATGCCAGGCCGCTGCGCGATAACCGCTTCAAGGTGCAGCTCGCGCAACGCGCAATCGTGCGCGCCGTGAACGAAGCAGCGGGCCGGCCGGGAGGTCTCGCATGAATCTGATCGGTCAACCGTTCGACCGTACCGACGGTCTGCTGAAAGTAACCGGCGAAGCGCGCTATGCGGCGGAGTTCCCGGAGGCGCGTCTGGCGCATGCGGTGCTCGTCACGAGCACGATTGCACGCGGCACCATTGCATCGATCGATGCGAGCCGCGCGCAAGCCGTGCCCGGCGTGTTGCTGGTGATGACGCATGAGAACGCGCCGCGTCTGCCGAACGGCGGCAAGGCGCAATTGGCGCCGCCCGCGGGGCGTCGGCTGTCGCTGTTGCAGGACAACGAAGTGCATTACAACAACGAGCCGGTTGCGGTGGTCGTCGCCGATACGCTCGAGCATGCGACCGACGCCGCGCGTCAGTTGCACATCACGTATCGGGCGAGCGCGGCCACGCTCGACTTTGCGCAGGCGAAGGCCAACGCGCATGCGCCCGACAAACCGCAGGGACGTCAAACGGATACGCAGCGCGGCAGTTTCGACGACGGCATGCGAAGCGCCGCCGTGCATATCGACGCGACGTACACGACGCCGATCGAGCATCACAACCCGATGGAGCCGCACGCGACCATGGCGCGTTGGGACGGCCCGCAACTCACGCTCTACGATTCGACGCAAGGCGTGAGCGGCGAAGCTCAGGCAGTGGCGAAGACGCTCGGCATTTCGCCCGGCGACGTGCGCGTGATTTCGCCGTTCGTCGGCGGCGGCTTTGGGTGCAAGGGCTCGTCGTGGTCGCATGTGTCGTTGTGCGCGATGGCGGCGAAACAGACAGGACGTCCGGTGCGGCTCGTGCTCGAGCGGCCGCAGATGTTCGGTCCGGTCGGCGCGCGCCCGCACACGGAACAGCACCTCGTGCTGGCCGCGCGGCGCGACGGCACGCTCACCGCGATACGTCACGACAGCATTTCGAATACGTCGATGATCGAAGACTGGACCGAGACCTGCTGCATGGTCACGCGCATGTTGTACGCGGTGCCCAATCAGGTGACCACGCACCGGCTCGTGCCGCTGAACGTCGGCACGCCGACCTTCATGCGCGCGCCCGGCGAGACGACCGGCTCGTTCGCGCTCGAATCGGCAATGGACGAGTTGGCCGTCGCGCTCAGGATGGACCCGCTTGCACTGCGCCTGAAGAACTACGCGGAAGCCGATCCGCAGGAAAACAAGCCGTGGTCGGGCAAATCGTTGCGCGAGTGCTATCAGGTCGGCGCGGAAAAATTCGGCTGGTCGCGGCGCAATCCCACGCCACGTTCGATGCGCGACGGCAACACGCTGATCGGCATGGGCATGGCGACATGCACGTATCCGGCCAATCGCAGCGAAGCCGGCGCGATCGCGCGAATCCTGCCGGACGGCACGGCGATGGTGGCGTCGGGCACGCAGGACATCGGCACGGGCACTTACACGGTGATGACCCAGGTCGCCGCCGATGCGCTCGGCTTCGCGCCGGAGAACATCCACTTCGCGCTCGGCGATTCGTCGCTGCCGAAGGCGCCGGTGTCGGGCGGATCGCAGTCGGCGGCGAGCGTTGCGCCGGCCGTGCGGGACGCCGCCAACGCGGCGCGCGCGCAGTTGATCGCGCTCGCGTTGGCGGACCCGGCGTCGCCGGTGCACGGCATCGCGCCCGACGACATCACCGTGGAAAACGGCTGGGTGACGAGCCGCTCGCAACCGGCGAAGCGCGATCCGGCCGCGGCGATCATCGCGCGTGCGGGCGGCAAGCCGATCGAGGCGACGTCCACCGTCAAACCGGGCGACGAAAAGCAGAAGTACTCGTTTCACTCGTTCGGCGCGGTGTTCGTCGAAGTGCGCGTGGATGCGGACCTCGGCACGATTCGCGTGCCGCGCGTCGTCGCCGTGTATGACGTTGGGCGCGTGCTCAACGAGAAGACGGCGCGCAGCCAGATGCTCGGCGGCATTGTGTGGGGCGTGGGCGCGGCGTTGCAGGAAGAGTCGTCGCTCGACACGCGCTATGGGCGCTTCACGAACGCGAACCTCGCGGAATATCACGTGCCGGTGAACGCGGACATCGGCTCGCTCGACATCACGTTTCTCGACCGGCCGGACCCGTATATCAATTCGCTCGGCGTGCGCGGCATCGGCGAAATCGGCATTACGGGCGTGTGCGCGGCGCTCGCGAACGCGGTGTATCACGCGACCGGTGTGCGCGTGCGCGATCTGCCGGTGACGCTCGACAAGGTGATGCAGCCGACGCGCGTCTGAACGCATGGCGGGCGCTTGCCTCGGGTTGCATTGCGCCGCACAATCGGAGGCACTTTCATTCTCCGGTGCCCGCTCATGGCTTACTCGTCGCTTGCCACTGGCATCTTGCTCGCCGCAGGCGTCGGCTCGCGCTTCGATCCGCAGGGCGTGCAAAACAAGCTGCTCGCGCGACTGCCCGACGGCACGCCGCTCGCCCACGAAGCCGCGCGCCGGCTGTTGCTGGTCGTGCCGACGGTGCTGGCCGTGGTGCGGCCGGGCGCCGAAGCGCTCGCGCGTCTGCTGAACGAGGCCGGTTGCGACGTGGTGTTCGCGGCCGCCGCCGAACGCGGTATGGGCGCGAGCCTCGCCGCGGGCATCGACGCCAGCGACGACGCCGAAGGCTGGATCGTCGCGCTCGCCGACATGCCGCGCATCCAGCCTTCGACGATCGAAGCCGTTGCGCGCACGCTCGACGGCGGGGCGTCTATCGTCGCGCCGTTTTATGAAGGGCAGCGTGGGCATCCGGTGGGGTTTGGCGCGGAGCATCGCGAGGCGCTGATGTCGCTCGATGGGGACAGCGGCGCGCGTTCATTGCTGATGTCTTGGGCGTGTGGTGCGGCTGGATGTCGACGATGCGGGGGTTTTGGCGGGGAATGTGGATACGCCGGGGGGATTTTGCCGGGGGGTGGGGGGGTGAGTGGGTTGGGGGTGAGTGGGTTGGGCGTTGAGCGGTCGTTCCGGCGAGAAGCGGGTTAGTGTGGAGTCGGGCGGGTGTGCGGGGTCGGGCAGTTGACGTTGGGCGTTGGGCGTTGGGCGTTGGGCGTTGGGCGTTGGGCGTTGGGCGTTGGGCGTTTGGCGTTTGGCGTGCGACGTACGGCGTACGGCGTACGGCGTTGGTGTTCCGCGTTCGGCGCAGGGCGTTGGCCCCTGCCCGCTGTGCGCTGGCCGTGAGCCTTGGCGTGCAGCAAACCGCAGGCTTGCGTCGACGCCAAGCTTGGGCGCATACTGTATATCCATACAGTATTTTAACGCGCCGCTAGCTGCCGCTCGCCGCGTGCCCCCGGCCGCAACCCTTTCGCATGAATCGCATTTTCATTTACCCGTCTTTCAGCGCCTGGCGCGACACCGCACGCTTGTCGTTGCGGCATGGCGTGCAGCCGGAGCGGATCGAATGGATTGAGTGCCCGAAGACGGCGCCGGAGCCTGCGAGCGCCATCGGTTGCAATGGCACGGGCGCGACGCTAAGTCAGCCGCTTGCCGATGCGTCGGGTGGGTCGGGTGGGTCGGGTGGGTCGGGTGGGTCGGGTTCGCCGGATGCGTCGGATGCGTCGGATGCGTCGGATGTGTCGGATGCGTCGGATGCGTCGGATGCGTCGGATGCGTCGGACATGTTGCAAGCCTCGCACGCGTCGGCCGCATCGCACCCGTCTCACGCGTCAGCAACCCCGGACGCATCAAGCACCCTCGCGGCAACAACCGCCATCCCACGCGAGCTACTCGCCTGGCTGAAAGCGGCCGCCTGCTTCCGCGCGCCCGACCGCTGGGCGCTGCTCTATCGAGTCCTCTGGCGCTGGACACGCGGCGAACGCGAAGTCCTCGACCTCGGCGACAGCGACGGCGCATTGCTCGATCAGCGCGTGCGCGCCGTCGAGCATGAAACCGAGGACATGCTGAACCTGACCTTGTTCAGAAGACGCGATCCGTCGATGGGACCGCCCGAGTTCGTCGGCTGGTACGAACCGCATCACGATCTGCTCGAGTACGCGGCCGAGCGCTTCGCGGCGCGCATGGGCTACTCGACATGGATGCTGGCCACGCCACGAGGCGCCGCGCTCTGGAACGGCATGCTGCTGCACATATCGCAGGCGGTGTCTGAGCACAGCGTCGACGTTCCGACCGAAGACGCAATGTCGGGCGAAGCCGTCACCAGCGAGTCCACTGAAGCGCTCTGGCTCGGCTACTACGAGGAAGCCGTCAGCGGCGAGACGCCGCCGGTGCCGCTTCGGTACTGGAGAGCCCCGCCCGAAGGGCCGCCGTTGCCCGCGCAACTCGCGCGCGAGCGCATCTGTCGTCGCGGACAAAACGCTGTTGTGACCGTACCGGCTGCTCCGCCGGCGGGATATTCCGCGCTGACGCCACCGCTGCGCGAGCCCACCGGTCCGCTCGATACGTGCCGGCGTTGCGCGTTATGGCGCAACGCGAAGCAGCCGGTGCTCGGTGCGGGTGCGGGTGCGGGTGCGGGTGCGGGTGCGGGTGCGGGTGCGGGTGCGGGTGCGGGTGCGGGTGCGGGTGCGGGTGCGGGTGCGGGTGCGGGTGCGGCTGCGGGTGCGGCTGCGGGCGGCTGCGTGAGTGCCAACGCCAATGCGCATGCAGGTTCCACCCCCGCCAGTCCCCCAATCATGGTCGTCGGCGAGCAACCTGGCGAGTATGAAAACCAGCACGGCGTGCCCTTCACCGGACCGGCCGGTCAGTTGCTCGACAGCGTGCTCGCCCGCGCCGGGCTCGAACGCGCGGCGCTCTATCTGACGTATGCGGTCAAGCATTACAAGTGGGAGATCGTCGGCCGCGAGCGCATTCATCGCACGCCCGCCCAACGCGAGGTGGAAGCCTGTCAGTATTGGCTCGACAAAGAACTCGCGCAGCTTGCGCCGCGGGTGGTCGTCGCGTTAGGCCCGACGGCGTTGAGAGCGCTGACCGGCGCGCACGTCAACCTGTCGGAATATGCGGGGCGCACGATCAGTCATGGCGGGCGCATCATCGTGCCGACCTGGCATCCGGCCTATGCGTTGAGGACCGCCGACCCGCGTTTGCGCGACGACATCGTCGCAAGAATCGCGACTGCGTTCAGGTGGGCGGCGGGACTGGCGGGCGACGCTTCCGAGCGTCGGTGACAACCGCCTAAGCCAGGACGTCGCTCGGGCGTGCACAGGCACATGGCTTGCGCAAACACTCGTAGCTATGCATGAGCGCCGCAGAACGGCGAACCGACAGTGAACCGACCGCGAATGAACCGCAAACCGACCGCGAATCAACCGCGCAACTCGTTCCAATTCCGCCTAAGCTGATGTGACGCCGCGATTGTCACGCAACGCTACGCCGTCGTTGAAGCGGCGCACGCGTTCGAAACCACCGACTGCCCATGAGCGAAACCAGCCCGCGCCTGTTCATCGTGTCACCGCATTTCGACGACGCCGTCTTCAGTTGCGGCGCATTGCTCGCTGCGCATCCGGACGCCGCGGTCTGCACGGTATTCGCCGCGCCGCCCGAGCATACGATGCACACCGAATGGGATGAAAAGTCGGGTTTCGTCAACGCCCACGAGGCGATCCACGAGCGCACGTTCGAAGACAATCGCGCGCTCGAATTGCTCGACGCCATTCCGCTGCGCATGCCGTTTCGCGAAAGCCAGTATTCCGATTCGCCGTCCATCAGCAAAATGGCGGCCGCGCTCGAGGAAACCATCTATCGAACCACGGCCAACACGTTGCTGATGCCGCTCGGGCTGTATCACGACGATCACGTGCGCGTGTTCGAAGCGTGCTGCGAGATCCTGCCGCGGCTGTCGCATCTCGCCTGGTTCGGTTATGAGGAAGCGATTCACCGGCGCACGCCGGGGGTCGTGCAGGCACGCCTCGCTGATCTGGCGCAGCGCGGCATCGTGGCGACGCCGGCCAATCCGAGCGCCGGCCACACGATCGACATGCAGCGGCGCGCGCAGATCAAGCGCGAAGCCGTTCACGCATACCAGAGTCAGTTGCGGGCGTTCGGGCCGGGCAATTACGACGACGTGTTCGCCACCGAGCGCTACTGGCAACTGAGCGTGGGCCGTCGCGTGAAAAGGTAGCGGAACGCGTGAAAAACACAGCGGGAAGCGTAGGCAAAAACGCAGGCGAAAGCGCGGACAAAAAGCGCCGCCGCGAAATCCCGCCCGACAGCAAAACCGCCTACCCTTGAAGTGAACCGCACGCGCCGTCGCGCTATCGCACAACTCTCAACCACAGGTGATGCAATGAGCTACGACATGCATACGAGCCCGATCCCCGATCCCAACGCCGACCCGACGCGCGACCCGGAAGGCGATCCGCTGACACCGCCGTCGCCCGGTCATCACAACGACGAACCACAGCGCCCCGAAGGACCGCCCGACAAAGACCCGGTGTGAGCCGCGAAGCGTTAGCAAATCAGCCGCGAACCGACAGCCGCCTGCATAAACCGCACACGACATGCGGGCATGCGACGGCGGCACGGCGGCACACCCGCACCGCAATCAGCTCGTCAGTTCGCTGAAGCCCTGCAACAGCCGGTCGATGTCGGCGGCGTGGATGTTACCCATCGTCGAGATGCGGAAGAGTTCCGCCGACAGCCCGCCCTGCCCGGCATAGATCACGAAGCCGCGCGCCTTCAGCGCGTCGTGCAATTGCGGATACGTGACGCCGTTCGGCAGCCGGTACGCGCGCAACACGACCGACGACTCCTGCGGCGCCAGCACGCTATCGATGCCGCGCTCGGCCAGCCCCACGCGCGCCTGCTCGGCGAGCGCCGCGTAGCGCGCATGACGCGCGCGCCAGCCGCCTTCGTCGGCGATTTCGCGCAACGCTTCGACCAGCGCGTAGTACGCGTGAACCGACGGCGTGAACGGCGTATTGCGCTGATCCTGCAGGCGCGCGAGCCGTCCGAGGTCGAGGTAGTACGTGCGGCTCGCCGCCTGCGCGAGCACCGCGCGGCGCACCAGCACGAACGACGCACCCGGCACGCCGTGCAGGCACTTGTTGGCGGTCGCGGCGACGGCGTCGAGACTCGTATCGGCGAAGTCGATCGCCTCGGCGCCGAAGCTGCTCACGCCATCAACCAGCAAACGCAGACCGCGCGCGCGGCACAGCGCACCGAGCGCGGCGAGATCGTTCAGCCGCCCGGTCGTCGTTTCATGATGGATCACCGCGACGTGCGTGAACGCCTTGTCCGCGTCGAGACGTTCGGCGATTTTCGCGAGGTCCGGCGCCTGCATCCAGTCATGCTTGAGCGCTTCGTGCGCAATGCCGTATTGCGCGGCGATCTGCGCGATACGCTCGCCGTACACGCCGTTTTCCACCACCAGCAGCTTGCCGTTTTGCGGCACCAGCGCGGCCGTCATGCTTTCGACGGCGGCCGTGCCCGAACCCGTCATCAGCACCGCTTGCCATTCGCTCGCGTCGAGGCCGTAAAGGTCGACGAGACGCGTGCGCGCCTCTTCCTGCAAATCGAAAAACTCGCTTTCGCGATGGCACAGGTCCGTCTGCAACAGGCTGTTGCGAACGCGTTCGGTGAGCGTCACGGGGCCGGGATTGAGCAGCAGCATGGGCGCGTCTTCCTTTGACTTCAGGCGGCGCCGATGTGACGCATCAAACGCGTTTTCACATCGGGCGGAGTGATGGTGGGACGCGGCAAGCCGTCAGGCGTGCCGCGGCGAATGACGAGGCGCGCAAAGCGCGGACCGTCGAGCGGCGCGGACTCGAACAGCGCGTCGAGCACAGCCGGATCGTCGCTTTCGACCGCCGACGCATAGCCGCACGCCGCCGCGACGCCCGCAAACGAGACCTGCGGCGAGACCGTCGCCTGCCCGCCCGTGGAGTCGTGCGCGCCGTTATCGAGCAGTACGTGCGTGAGATTCGACGGACCGTAAGCGCCGATTGTCGCGAACGCGCCCATGCGCATCAGCGCCGCACCGTCGCCGTCGAGCGCGACCACGTGCAGGTCCGGACGCGCGAGCGCGAGACCGAGCGCGAACGGCGTGACGCAGCCCATCGAGCCGACCATGTACAACTGGTTCGGACGATCGTCGATCGCATAAAGCTCGCGTCCGCAAAAACCGGTCGACGCGAGCACGACCGTCGATTCGAGCGGCGTGTGCGCGATCACCTTCTTTAACGCGTCATGACGCGACGCGAGTTCGCTCGCCGCCACGCCGGTGAATTGCGAACGCGGCGCGACCGGCGCACGACGCGCGCCGGCATCGCCCGCCTTCAATTCGTATGGCGCGACGCTGCCCTTTTGCATGACGAGCGCGTAAGGGCGGCCCGTTTCGTCCATATGGGCGATCGCGCGATCCAGCGCGGGGCCGATTGCGTCGGGTTCGGTCGGAAACGTCTCCCACGGAATTTCCATCGTGTCGAGCATCGCGGGCGTGACCGGTCCCATCAACGCGTGCTGCGGTTCGTCCGCGACGCCGGGCTGGCCGCGCCACGTGACGATCAGCAATTGCGGCAAACGGAAGGTCCACGTGAGCGACGTCAACGGACTCACGGCGTTGCCGAGGCCCGAGTTCTGCATCATCGTGATGCCGCGGCGGCCGTTGCGTGCGCCGAGAGTGACGCCGCCGATCAACGCAACCGCATCGCCCTCATTCGCCGCCGACACGTAGTGCAGCGACTCGTCCTGCAACACGTAGTTGATGAACGGCGTCAGGTACGAGCAAGGCACGCCCGCATACCAGTCGAAGCCGCGCTCGCGCGCCGCCTCGACAAACTGTGCGGCTTCGATCATTGCGCCGCTCCGCTCGCTGCGTCAGAGGCCGCACCGCCGACCGATGCCGCGAGCGGCGTCTGTCCGTGCGCGAAGTCGCCGGCGCGGCGGAAGTCTTCGAGATCGTTGACGCCGCGCCAGTGGCCGTGCACGTATTGCACTTCGATCGACTCGCCTGCTTCGATCAGCGCGTTCAGCAACGCGGGCATATCGAGCGATGCAAAGTCGGCGCGCGCCTGCAATTGCGCCATGACAGTCTGCAGACGCTCGCGGCCTGCGCCACGCACGTTGAGCAAACCGACCCAGCGGCCATGCGGCGTTTGTGCGGCGATCGCCGACGACGCCTCCTGTCCGCTCGACACATGGCGCAGCACGACCTTGTTGCCGAACAGGCCGCGGTCGTCGGAAGCCGAGCACCACGCGAAGTCGCGCACGCTGGCGTTTTCCGCATCGGTCAACGAAGAATCGACGACCACGCTGAAGGCCGCCTCGCTCTCCACCAGATCGCGCAGGATGTAGCTGCGGAACAGCAGATCGCCGTACGAGATCACGGTGTCGCCCGAGAGCTTGTCGAGCGCGCACGCGAGCGACGCGAGTTCGCCGGTCTGCTCGTGCTTGTCATTGACGACGAGCTTGATGCCCGCCGTATCGATGGCATCGGCGCGATAACCGCCGACCACCGTGATGTCGTTGACGCCCTGCTTCTTGAACGCGTCGACGAGCCAGCGCAACAGCGGCTTGCCCGCGACCGGCAGCATGACTTTCGGACGGTCTTCGGTGACGGCCTCGAGGCCCTTGCCGCGGCTCGCCGCGAGCACGACCGCGGCGCCTGCCGCGCGGCCGCTCGACAGATAGCGGTCTTCCGCTTCCGAATACTCGTCGGCGTCCTGCAAACGGAAAATTTCGTTGACCGCGGCGATGCGGTCTTCCACGTTGACTAGCGTTTGGCTCGTGTGGATTTCTTGTGCGACCGCCTGCATCGCCGACGTGGCCGCGCGAATCAGATGGTTCGCCCAGATCACGGTGCTGATGCCGGCTTCGCGGAACACTTCGGTCGGCGTGCTGTAGTACTTGGTCGGCACGATCACGAGCGGCCCGCGGCCCACCCACTCGCGCGCGAACTCGAGAATTTCGTCGGGGCGCGAGAGCTTGCTGTGAATCAGGATCGCGTCGGCGCCGGCGCGACGATAGGCTTCGGCGCGGCGCAGCGCCTCTTCCATGCCCCAACCGGCAATCAGCGCTTCCACGCGCGCGACGATCGAAAAATTCTCGTCCGACTGCGAGTCCTTGCCGGCCTTGATCTTGCCGCAGAATTCGTCGATGTCGGCAAGCGGCTGCGCCTCGCCGTTGATGAAGCTATTGGTCTTCGGGAACTGCTTGTCTTCGATGCACACGCCGGCGATGCCGCGTTGTTCGAGCTTGCGCACGAGGCGGCGCACGTTGTTGAAATTGCCGTAGCCGGTGTCGCCGTCGAGCAGGATCGGCAGATCGCTCGCGTCGGCCATGAATTCGAGGTTGTCGACGACCTGGGTCCAGCTTGCCTCGTTGTTGTCGCGCACGCCGAATTGCGCGGAGATCGCGAGGCCCGAGCCCCAGATCGCCTTGAAGCCGGCTTCGCGGACGATGCGCGCGGAGAGGCCGTTATGCGCCTCCATCATGAATTCGAGTTCGCTGCTGACAAGCATCTGGCGCAGACGTGCGCTGCGTGAAGAAGAGACGAAGGCGGGTTCGCGGGCGTTCATGTTCTGTACTCCTGGTGGCGGGCTTATTGGCGGGCCTGCTTGCGGGTTTATCGGCGCTCTTTTTGCCCGGCTGGCGACTGGAAAATGGCGACTATAGCGGAATTTTCATTTAGTCGTCATTTAGACGGCTGTGCTTTTGCTGTATTGCTTTTAAGTGGAGAAATGTGTCGATTTTTGCAGCGCAGGCGCGCTGGCAAGCGCTTTGGAATTGAGTGGCGTTTTGTGGTTTATTGATGCGAAGGCTTGCCGGGTTGGGTTGGTGCGCGTCATCGCGGAATTAATTCCATTTCTCGGCACCGGCTTTTTATTAATCAGAGACTCGTCGCTGCGGATAATGCTTTTTATTAACTGCGCAGAATTAAATAAATGCTTTCGCATCAGGTGCATTACCTCCGCCCACACCCTTTAATCAGACGAAACGCGCATTGGCAAAGGGTTTCCCCTGCCCTCATGAGCAAAGTGAAACCTGCCGTAAACAGAGTCAGCGAGAAGCACACAGCCCAATCCGATCGACCCTTTGCCAAGCACCATTCTTTGCTATGACTCTGAACAAAAAATTAGCCTCAATGATCGCCGTCCTGTGGTTCGGCCTGATTCTGATCGGCGGCTTCGGCGCATGGCAAAACCGTGCGTCGATGGTTAGCGACCGGCGCGACCAGCTCACGTCGCTGATCGATCAGGCGAACCACGTGGTCGCCCGTTACTACGCAATGGCGCAACAGCACGCCATCACCGAAGACGAAGCGAAGAAGCAGGCGCTCGCCACGCTCGAATCGATGCGCTACGGCAAGGACGGCTACATCTCCGTGAACGACTCGCAGCCCGTCATGCTGATGCATCCGTTCAAGAAAGAGATGGTCGGCAAGAACCTCGCGCAGTTCGCGGACCCGGCGGGCAACCATCTGTTCGTGGATATCGTGAACGCGGGCAATCACGAAGGCGGCGGCTTTGTCGACTACCTGTGGGCGAAGCCCGGCAGCGACAAACCCGTGGCGAAGACCAGCTATTCGCAGCACTTCCAGCCGTGGGACTGGTATGTCGTCACCGGTATGTACATGGACGACGTGCAGCGCGCGTTTTACGCGGGCCTGTTGCGCTGGCTCGCGATCACGGTTGCGCTCGGCGGCATCGCCACGGGCATCATGCTGCTTGTGTTGCGCAGCGTGCGCCGCTCGCTCGGCGGCGATCTGGAAGTGGCCGTCGAACATGCGCAACTGATGGCGGGCGGCAATCTCGCCGTGCGCGTGCCGGTCAAGGACAACGACGCCGGCAGCCTGCTGCATGCGTTGCAAACCATGCAGGCCGGTCTCGTCGATACGGTTTCGCGGGTGCGCGCCGGTACGGAAAACATCAACGTCGGCGCGAGCGAAATTGCCGCCGGCAACACCGATCTGTCGCAACGCACGGAGGAACAAGCCGCGGCGCTGGTGCAGACGGCGTCGAGCATGGATCAGATGACGGTCAACGTGAAGCAGAACGCGGACAGCGCGCAACAGGCGGCAGAACTGGCGGGCCAAGCCGCCGACGTCGCCACGCGCGGCAGCCGCGTCGTCGACGACGTGGTCCGCACGATGGGCGAGATCACGACGAGCTCGCGGCAGATCGGCGACATCATCGGCGTGATCGACGGCATTGCGTTTCAGACCAACATTCTCGCGTTGAACGCGGCGGTCGAAGCGGCTCGCGCGGGCGAACAGGGACGCGGCTTCGCCGTCGTCGCCGCCGAAGTGCGCAGCCTCGCGCAACGCTCGGCCACGGCCGCGAAGGAAATCAAGGCGCTGATCGAAACGTCGACGACCACGGTGGAAGCCGGCGCGTCGCTGGTTGCCAACGCGGGCTCGACGATGGGCGAGATCGTGCAGTCGGTGCGTCGCGTGAACGAGATTCTCGAGGAAATCAGCAATGCGTCGCGCGAGCAGAGCGCGGGCATCGAGCAGGTGAATCGCGCGGTCGGCGAAATGGATCAGGTCACGCAGCAGAACGCGGCGCTGGTCGAGGAAGCCGCCGCGGCCGCGCATTCGCTGAAGGATCAGGTGGGCGTGTTGCGCGAGGCGATCTCGAGCTTCGCGTTGCCCACGTGAAGGCGCACGCACGAAGGAGCGCATGAAGGCACGCGTGAAAAAGAAGGCGCTCGACAGGCAGCGAGCGCCTCTTTAACACGCCGCGTCGAAATCGACGCATCAATCGAACGAAATGAGCCGCGCGGATTTTCAAGTCCGCGTGGCTTTTTTACGTCTGTCGCGCGTGTTGGCTTGCGGTAATCTCGCATACAGATTACGTTCTCATTACAATGAGCGCTGCCGCAAGTTAATCCGCTGTCAGTCGGACCGCCATGATCCCGAAGAAAAAATCCCCGTCGCGCGATTCTTATGCGCCCGTCGCGAAGAACCAGTTGCTGGTTGCGCGTCTGCCGATGTGGCGCTCGAAGTTCATCGTCGTGCTGGTGTTCGCCGCGTTTGCCGCGCTCGCGGGCCGCGCGTTCTGGGTGCAGGTGGTGAACCGCGACTTCTATGTCGATCAGGGGCAAAAGCGCTATCAACGCACGATCGAACTCGACGCGACGCGTGGGCGCATTGTCGACCGCAATGGCTCGATGCTCGCCGTCAGTCTCGCGACTTACGAGATTTGGGCAACGCCGAAGCTGCTCGACGAAGCCGCGCTGCCGCCGCTTTCGAAACTGCTCGATCTGCCGCTCGCGGAACTGCGCCGCCGTTTGAACGGCGACAAGACCTTCGTGCTGCTCAAACGCCAGGTGGACGCGGACACGGCCGGGCATCTGTCGAAGCTCGGACTCGCGGGCATCACGCAGATCGCGGATTCAAAGCGTTTCTACCCGGAAGGCGAATCGGCGGCTCACGTGGTCGGCTTTACGGATATCGAGGACAACGGGCAGGAAGGCGTCGAGCTTGCCGCCAACGAACAGTTGCTCGGCGTGCCGGGCCATCGCGAAGTGATTCGCGACCGGCTTGGCCGCGTGGTGTCGGAAACGCGGCCGCTCGTGCCCGCGCAGAACGGCGACACGATTCATTTGACAATCGATCGGCGCATCCAGCAGCTCGCGTATGCACAGTTAAAGGACGCCATCGCGAAGCATCGCGCGGAAGCCGGCAGCGTGGTCGTGCTCGACGCGCGCAACGGGGAGATTCTCGCGCTTGCCAACTATCCGAGCTTCGATCCAAACGATCGCGCGCGCCTCACGGGCCGGCAGTTGCGCAATCGCGCGGTGGTGGACACGTTCGAGCCCGGCTCGACGATCAAGCCGGTGGTCGTCGCGTTGTCCATCGACGAAGGCAAGGTGCGGCCGCAAAGTGTGATCGACACGGCGCCTGGCTGGTACAAGATCGGCCCCGCGGTGATCCACGACACGTCGAATCACGGCGCGATGACCGTCGCCGAAGCAGTGCAGAAATCGAGCAATATCGCACTCGCCAAACTCGCGCTCAATCTGCCCGCCGAAAAAATCTGGGCCAAATATCAGGAGTACGGACTCGGCATGCGGCCCGAGCTGACCTTTCCGGGCGTGGCGTCGGGCAAGGTGCGGCCGTACAAACGCTGGCGTCCTATCGAGCAGGCGACGATGGCGTATGGCTATGGGCTCTCGGCGTCGCTGCTGCAGATCGCGCAGATCTACACCGCCTATGCCGGCGACGGCACGATGCATCCGGTGCGCCTCGTGCGTGAGAACATCGATGCCGCGGCCGCCGCTTCGCAAACGGGCCACGCGGTGACTACGCCGGCCACCGCGCGCGCGATCCGTTCGATGCTCGAAATGGCCACAGGCGACGGCGGCACGGGGCGCGCCGCAACCGTCGAAGGCTATCGCATCGGCGGCAAGACGGGCACTGCGCGCAAGCAGGTCGGCGCGTCCTACGCGAAGAACCGTTATCGCGCGCTCTTCGTCGGCATGGCGCCGATGAGCGACCCGCGCCTGATCGTCGCGGTGATGATCGACGATCCGGCCGGCAAGGCGTTTTATGGCGGCACTGTCGCAGGCCCCGTGTTCAGCGCGGTAACAGGCGGCTCACTGCTACTGCTCGGCGTGCCGCCGGATGCGCGAGGCGTCGACGGACAAAACGCCGCACACGCATTTGCACCGTCTTAAGTCTCGCTTAATTCTTTGCTGCAACCATGCGGCTCAACATCCCCTGTTGAGCCGCCAGATCATCGGCGGCGTTTTTTTCAGCGATGTTGCCGACGCGCAAAAGAAAGACTCCATGCCTGCGAAAAAGAAGGAGGACGAACCATGGTTGAGGACGCGGTGTTCGAGCATCTGCGCGCCATGCCTGGCAACGAATGGGTCGGGCAGATTCACTCATGCAGGGTCTCCGACCCGCTGCAGCCGCCCTGGGGACGTTCATACCGGCTTGTCGAATGGACGATGAAGCACACGCCCGAAGCGAGCCGCCGCGTGGTGCCCGCCGAGAGCACGCCGCTCGAGATCGCCCAGGCTGTCGTCTCGCATGTGCCGGGGCGGCGCTTCTGTCAGCACGGCGACGAATAGCAGAAGTCCAACGCGTCTTCGAGCCGGTCGTTGCCCCAGAACATTTCATCGCCGATAAAGAACGTGGGCGCGCCGAAAATGCCTTTGGCCGCGGCCGCTTCTGTCTGTCCACGCAGACGCAGCTTGTTCGCGTCGCTTTGCGCTTCAGCGATGATCTGCTGAGCGGGCAAGCCGAGTTTGACGAGCGCTTCGCCCACGACTTCGACGGAACCGATATCGCGGTCATGCACGAAGTTCTGCTGCATGATCTCGCGGCAATACGCAGCGATCCATTCGCGCTCGGCGCCGAGTAACGCGACGCGCATCGCGAGCAGCGCGGCGCGCGGAAAAACGCTCGGGCGGGTCAGCGCGATACCGTACTTGCGGCACTGCCGTTCCATATCCTTCCAGACGTAGGCGCCCTTCTCCTTCTGCAGGACGAACGGGGAATTGTCAAAACCCAGCGCGCGAAAAATCGGCCCGAGCAGAAACGGCCGCCAATGAATACGCACGCCTCGCGCAGCAGCCTCAGCCTCGATACGCATCACGCTCAGGTAGCTGTAGTTGCTGCCGAAGTCGAACCAGAATTCGATGTCGCGCGCCGGCGCTGTGGAAGCAGTGGTGGGGTTCATCTCTTCCCTCTTGCAATGTCTGACAGTCGAGCGGGGCAAGCTTGCCTATGATGACAGTCTTCGCGTTTCTCAACCGATGGTGAAAGCATGATGCGTTACCCGCTCGATCTGTGTGTCGCCATGCTTCTTGCCGTCGTCGTGATGGGCGCGTCGGTCATGCTGGCGCTGAATTGAAGCTCCGGGCAAACGCTACGCGCGCCCGCGAAAAGTCGCGATATACTGTACGTATATACAGTACTTTTCGTATGAGCAATGCGTCTTCCTCCCTTCGAGCCTCCCACGCTTGCCGAGCTGCGCGCCTTCTGGCGCGCGCGTGACGAGCGCGCGGTGCAGCGGCTCATCCTCGAAATCCAGCGGCAGCGGCTTACGCTGCTCGAACTGCGCAATCTGATCGACTGCGGCGTGCAGCAGGCACGCGCCGCGGACCGCACGCTCGTCGAACGCGGCGAACCGCTCATGACGCTGCGTATCCGCCTCGCGCAGGAAGTACTGCGCGTCGGCGAAATCGACGATACGCGGCAAATCAGCCGTGCGGAGCAGGAAAGGCTCGCGGTGCGCACTCAGGAACAGATCGAATACGCGCGCGAAGGGCGTTTGCGAAGACAGCGCCGCAACATCTAGCCGTCGCGGCGCGCGGCCGCCCGCTTAGCGCGTTTGCGTCGCTACGCGCAGGCCGAGCGATATGAACAGCACGCCGATAATCTTGTTCTGCCAGCGGCGCAGCCACGTCAGGCGCCCAACGAGTCTGCCGAGCGGGCGAATCGTCAACACGATCAGCGTCGTGTAAAGCGCGCTCATGCCGACGAAAATCAGGCCCAAGGTGGTGAACTGCAAGAACGTCGACCCGTGCTCGGGATGCACGAACTGCGGCAGAAACGCGAGAAAGAAGAGCGCGGTTTTCGGATTGAGCACTTCGGCGGGAATGGCCTGAAAGAACGCTTTCGACGCCGACACGGGTGCGCTCGCAGGCATCTCGCCGCTCGCCGGTTTTTCGCGCAAGGCCCGAATGCCGAGATAGACGAGATAAAGCGCGCCGATCCACTTGACCGCGTTGAAGGCGAGCGCCGACGTCATCAGCAACGCTGAAAGACCGACTGCCGCGCCGAGCGTATGAACGAAGTCGCCCACCGCAATGCCGAGGCCGGTGAAGATGCCGGCCTTGCGTCCTCCGTGAACCGTGCGTGTCAGAACCAGCAGGACCGCGGGCCCCGGAATCAGAAAAAGACCGAGTACGACGGCGACGAAGGTGCCTAACGTGGACAACTCGAGCATGCTGTTCATTCTGTCTCCTCGCGGTTTCCTGCTGATTGGCGGTTCCGTTCAATTCGTGCTCCGCAAAGTGTACCGCGCTCGCGCTTGTGCCTGCTTGCGGTTGCGTTGGTGCTTGCGTTCGCGCTCGCACGACAGCCCGCATCGCAAAGTCGCTATGATTCGAGTCTGGGCCGAAAGCCGGCTCCGACGTTTTTTATCGCAGGCTATTGAGCGGAATTTCCAGGTGACTTACACGTTGTCGGCGCGGCACATCCACGAACTCGAGATTCGCAAGAGCCGGTTTATTGCGTATGCGATACCCGTCGAGGATCGCGACGCCGCGATGGACGAACTGCGCCGTCTGCGCGACGAGCATGCGGCCGCGACGCATGTGTGCTGGGCGTTGCTGGCAGGCGGCCAATCAGGCATGTCCGACGACGGCGAGCCTTCCGGCACCGCGGGCCGGCCGATTCTCGAAGTGCTGCGGCATCACGATCTGGACGGCGTGCTGGCCGCCGTCGTCCGCTATTACGGCGGCGTGAAGCTCGGCGCGGGCGGCCTCGTGCGCGCCTATACGGACGCGATCGCCTCCGCGCTGCTGGACGCGCCGCGCGTCGAACGGATTGCTCAAGGATCGCTGATCGTCGAAGTCGGTTACGCCGACGAAGCCAAGGTGCGTCGCTGGATCGAAGCGGAAAGCTACGCGCTCGCCGATACCGCGCACGCAATGCTCGTGAAAATGACGATCCGTTTGCCGGTCAATAAAATCGACGACGCGCGCCGCACGTTGGTCGATATGACGCAAGGCAAGGCCGGCTTCTTCTGATAGCGGCGCGTTCGAGTTTTATTTAGAAGATGGCTTGCGAGTGGCCGCTGTTACCATGCTGTTCTCGAACGGCGTATGAATGTACCGCCAGCACGTGCCACCACTTAAAGGGCCACTCCTCTGATCTCGACCGCCGCTTGTCCCCACGCAGCGCCCGAATCGGCGCGGCATCGTTCGCTTGTGCCGCATCTTGCGCGCCCGTCAGCGTCTATACGAATCACAATGCTCAAGGGCTGCGGCGCCGTCGCGCTGCCTTTGATGCTGTCGGCCTGCTCATGGTCGTGGTTCGGTCTCAACAGTCATAGTGCGCCGCGCGCCGCCGCTTCGTCCACGGGTTGGCTCAGCGTCGCGCCCGCGCGCGACTTCGCCTACATGCCGGCTGTCGATGGCCGCGTGTCGCCGAACCGCATCGAAAATACGGCGATGACCGTGGTCGTGCTGAAGAACGACATCAGCGAGACCGTGCGCGAGAGTGTGGCGAGCCGCCTGAAGGTGGTGGGCTTCCATCTCGACGACAGGCGCAAACTGCTGAGCGGCAGCATCGAAAAATTCAGCGTCGACGACGTTCGCACGCCGGCGCTCTGGACTCTGCAGATGCGCTATGTCGTGACCGACGCCGTCACGCACAAGGTCGTGTTCTCGACCACCAAAACCGTCAAACGGAAGTCGCCGAAATTCACCAGCAACACTGTTGCGATCGAGGACACGGTCAAGCTCAGCGTCGACGCATTGGTGAAGGACGCCGGGTTCATCAACGCTGTGAACTAGCGGGCGCGACGTAGACGTGTACGTTTATGTGCGCAACGCACGGTAGCGGAGATACCAGGAGAGACGCGCCGCCCGGTTCGCTACAATTGGAAGCAGCGCATGCCGCTGCTTTTTTGCTGCGCTCTTGTGCGTGCCGCGCCAACCGCGCCGGCGCCCATGAGCACTCACTCCGCGAGGCTCCATGTCCACTACCGCCTGGCTCTTTTTTCTTCCCGCCTGCTTCGCGATCAATCTCGCGCCTGGGCCGAACAATCTTCTATCGATCAACGTCGCCGCGCGGCACGGCTTCATGACGGCGTTCCTCGGCGGCGTGGGACGGCTCGTCGCGTTCGCGGCGATGATCGTGCTGGCCGCGACCGGCCTCGCGGTCGTGCTGCATGCGTCGGCGTGGTTTTTTCTCGCGATCAAATTGGCCGGCGCCGCGTACCTGATCTGGCTTGCCATTCAACTGTGGCGCAGCGACGCGCCGGCCATCGACACCACGCAGGAGCAGTGCGCATCGCTCGCGACCGTCGCGCGGCGCGAGTTTCTCGTGGCCGCCGGCAATCCGAAGGCGATCCTCGTGTTCACCGCGTTTTTACCGCAATTTGTCGACATCGCGAAGCCGATGCTGCCGCAATTCGCCGTGCTCGGCGCGAGTTTTCTCGTGCTCGAATGCGTGGCGATCGCGCTCTATTCGTGGGCCGGCATGTATCTCGGCAAGTGGCTGGTGCGCGCGCGGGTGAGGCGGTGGTTTAATCGATGCTGTGGGGCGTTTCTGGCTGCGATGGGGGTGGGGTTTTTGATGGTTAGGCGGGGTTAGGGCGGCGTTGAGGTGCGGGTCGGAAGAAACACGGCCAACGGCGACCGTGTTCCGACATAACTACATTCCGGATCGAATTGCCGGATCACGGCAGCCGGATGCGCCTAGCCTATCCCACGACCTCGTCGGAAAGCGGCAACCGCGCGTGTCCGCCATTGCCGGCGTCTGCGATGAAATCAGTGAACCGGTCGCGATACCACTCGGCGTCGCCATAGCGCGCTTTTGTCGTCTCTTGCGTAAGAAGCCGGGCGACATGATCGACGCAGACGTCCTCGACCGGCAGCGGCTCATGCGGACCCGGTAATGCATTGTCGCGCAGGAATTCCGCACACTTTGGCTGGTAGCAGAACAGCATTGTTGGGACGTCATACACAAAGCTGACGATCGCGCCGTGCAGTTTCGAAGTAACGACACAGGCCGCTGCGGCGAGTAGATCCACGACCGCTGTGATCGAGTCCCCGTATCGAAAACGCTCCACCGAAACGTTCGACGGCGAGAACAGGCGAGCGATGTCTCCTGTCACCGCAACACTTTCTTCGTCCAGCGAGACAAATAGCACTTCATCCACAAGCCGCTGGCTGTCGACGTACGCAAGTATCGCAAGCACCGCGTCAGTATATTGGCGCAGGTGAATGGACACGATCAGCGTTCGTCTATCAGACGGTCTGCGCTTTGGCGTGTAGATCGCAGGCAACGCAAAAGCAAGATCCCTGAGATTGACGGGCGCCGATCCTGTCACTTCGGCGACGAGGCGAACCGACGCTTCATCGCGCACGGCCACGTATGGTATGTCGCGAAGGACAGCCTCGAATGCGCTTCGCCGCTCTACCGATGCAAACGGTCCGACCGAAACGCCAAGCGCTGCGACCGGCTTGCTGAGCCGCCGGCCCAAACGAACGATCAGCTTCGCAAAGGACAGCGAAGCGTTAGCACCAAATAGCGAGCCTCCACCGAAAATGGCCGCCCGCGCAGACAACATCGCTGCAACATAAGTGACCGAGCGTACCGCGGCACCGACTCCGCCTCTTCGCATCCATAGGCTACGTGCCCCCGGCAGATGGAACGAGTGCGTCAACTCTTGCGCCGGTGAAGCGCCCACGATCAACGGCTCGATGCCTCGTGCCCGAAGCGATATGGACTGCAACAGATATCCGAACAGGTCGTCGCCGAAGTTGCGCCTTCCATAGAATCCGAAGAAAGCAATGCGGGTCGTGCGGCTACCCGATGCGCGAGCTGTGCTGCGGCCACGTCCGCCCTTATTGCACCCATTCGATTGCGCGGCGGCCGGCGCCGCTACGTCGAAGTCGTTCATTTCAAGACCTCTGTTGAAAGTGCGCGAGTCAGGGCCGGCGAATGATGAGCATGCACTGGCGACAGCAGACGCCGGTAAATGCCGACGTAAGAGCGAAACAATCGGGCGTCGTCGAACCGGGCAAGCGCATGCTTCGCCGCCGCCGTGCCCATTCGTTCGCGTAATTGCGGGTCGTCGATCAATCGACGTGTGTAATGCTCGAGCTCCGCATCGTTGCTTGCGAGGAAGCCGGTCACGCCGTGGACGATGACATCCCGATTGCCGACGATGCGACTGGCGACCGCCGGCAACCCCGCCGCCTGCGCCTCTATCAGCGCAATCGGCATGCCCTCCCATAGCGAAGGCAAAACGAAGATGTCGCATTGCTGAAGCGCTCGCCTCAATTCCGGCGCGGCAATCCATCCACTCAACTCAACGACCTCGCGATCGATCCAGCGATCAATCGCTTCCGCTTCGCCATCGCCATACCACACAGCACGGACGTTGGATGCTCGCGCGAGACGTTGGGCAAGCTGCGTGAATCGCCACGGCGCCTTCTGATAGGTAACGCGCGCCGACGTGCATACGACGACCTGCTCGCGAGTTTGTCTCGTGGTGTCGGCCCCGAAGTCATCGAGCTTCACCGCGTTCTCGACAAGGCTCGTGCGTTGCGGATTCGAAAGCAACATTCGCGCGTAACGCCATTCGCTTTTTGAGCATGCAACGATGTGCCCGCCCATTGCATGCAGCGTCCGTTCGATTAACAGGAACAGCTTTGCCTTTAACGCAGACGTGTCCTCTTTCAGAAACGCAAACCCGTGCGGCGAATAGATCGTGCACCCGCTTAGTCCGAGCAACCGCGTGGCGATGCGGCCTAGCGCCGCCGCCTTCGACGAGTGGAGATGAACAATGTCGGGCCGCTCCCGAAACAGCTCGACGAAAAGCCTGCCCAGACTCGAGAGGTCGCGAACTCCTATGGCAGTTTGCATTTCCACGACCCGGCGACGCACGCGCGGATCGAACAACTTATTCAGCGTTGCGTTAAGCGGCGTATCTTTGCGCACGGAATGGAGCACAACGACGTCATCGCCCGCAGCGGCCTGACGATTAGCTAGAAGAACCACGCAATGCAGCACGCCGCCACCCAGCGCTTCTGTTACGTGTACGATTTTTTGCCGCAAGATCACTACTCCATATTCTGCAATTCTGGCGCTGCGCGATAAGGCAGGAATGGCGATGCGCCACGACCTTCTTCATCGCTCATGTTGTGGATTCGTCCCGCGAGTGCGATGAGACCGATGGCGAACAGCCACGCCGCCAACCTTGTGTTCATCCGCCCCGTCGGCGGAGCAAACTGACGCCAAAGCACAACCAGCATCAGATAGACGAGAATCAGCTGGAAGCGGATGCCCGCATACGTGACCTGTGTCATGCCGTAAAGCGCCGCTGCCAGCACGGCAAAAATCATCCAGCCGACGGGTGGAATCGCGAACTGCCGCCGATGCATGACCATCACGCCCAGCATGAGCAACTGGATCAACAGGAACAGCAATCCAGACGTTGCATTGGGCGCTTCGATGCCGGTGTAAAGACTCGTCTTGTCGGCGAGGTAGCCTGGGACCAGCAACGACCCGCCGGCGACAGCCAGCGCCGCACCGACGAACATGATCGTGTGCCCGCGCCGCGTGGTCGCGACAAAGAGCAGGAACAGCAATGCCGATGAGAAATGCACACACGTCCCGACCACCGCGAAGATGAAATACCGAAGCGGCTTTCGCTGCGGCGAGAAGCGCGTGGCCAGCAGAAAGATCGAAGCCGCAAGGCCGAATCGCATCACGTTCATGGTCAGTTCATAGAACATGCCGGGCACGAGCACGAGGCCGCCGAACCAGATGCCATGACGACTGCGTGAAATGGACCAGAGCAACAGCAGCGCGGTTGTCATCGACACACTGTTGACGACGAAGCGCGGGTCGGGCTCGATAGCCCAGAGAAGCCTCGCATACGCATTGAACAGCGGCTCGCCGCCATAGCCGTTTCCCTGGCCCAGATCGGCGAACGCCTGGTAGTAGGCGGCCGTGTCGGTGCCGCAATGGCCGCGCAAGACCGCGAGCGCGACCATCGGCAGCGCACACGTCACAATGACAGCGGTGCTGGTTCCACCGTACGCAACGCACAGCGCGACGCCGAGATAGAAGAACAGCAACGGCACGAGGTAGTACGTCATGAGCCGCACCACCCCGCTTGTCGTGTTGCGGTAATCGCCCCTATGCGTCTCACGCAAACCTCCGTGACAGCAGGCAGCGCCGCAGATATTTCGCCGCGCTCAAGGCGGAAAAACACAGCCATTCACCAGGACCGATCACTCGTCGACGGCGCAAGCGCAGGTAGTTGTCCTGCTCGCCTTTCTGGATTTTCAGGAGCTGGGCGCTCAGTCCGGTTTGCGCGCCGAACTGCGCCTTGTAAATGTACGAAAGCGCGGAAGGGAACAGATAGGCCTCGCCTCCCTCCACGAGCACCACTTCCAGCAACATGAAATAGTCTTCGGCGTGGCGCTTGTTTTCATCGAAACGTGCGCCGACGTCCGCGCGCATCAAAATGCTCGAGGGCGTGAAGCGGTTCGAGAACAGAACGCGTCGCCGCGATACGCAGCGCGGCGCGATACGAGCCGGCCACGGTTGAGACGCCGGCTGATCGCCGGCTTCGAGTTGCGCCACAGGATGCCCGGTTATCGCCACCTCGGGATGCGCGCGCATCCACTTGTATTGCGTCGCCATTTTCGACGGATGCCAGCTGTCATCCGAGTCGAGGAACGCGATGTACGGCAGCGTCGTCGCGGACCATCCGGCGTTACGCGCCGCACCCGGCCCCGCGTTGCGCGGCTGCAGAAGTACGCGAAGCCAATTGCGCGGATAAATCTGCGCCAATTCGCGAAGCAATTCGCGCGTGCCATCCGTGCTGCAATCGTCGACGAGAATCAACTGCTGCGGACGACACGTTTGCTCGAAGACAGACTGAACCGCACGCCCGATCGTGTCGCGGCAGTTAAAGCACGGAATGATTACGCACACAGGAATCTGTTCCGGAGGCATTGGCGACATGCTGCGGGCATCTGGCCGCGCGTCGATGCCGGATATCGGCCGCTGCCGTTCGCGGAACAGGAAGTGGCGAGCGCACAGCACGGACAGCACCGCCCACACCACTTCGCCCATCACCGAAGCGGCGGCTGCGCCGACAGTGCCCGCGACCAGCACGCCGATGAGTCCAGCGACCACGCTGAACAGCAGCGCGGCGGCGGCGCACCAGTTGCGCACGCGGATCAGGTTGCGGGTCGTCATCAAGGACGACGCACAGACCGTTAAAAATCTGAACGGTGTGCTCAGTGCCATGATGACGACCACTTGCACCGCTTGCCCGTATTGCCTGCCAAACACCAGCGGGATGGCGACCGGCGCGAGCAGCGCCGCAATCGCGCCCAACGCGAGACCTGAGACGAACATCCATCTGCCGCCTTCCCGATACATCCGCTCGAGACGTTCGTCGCCCGATGCGGCCCATCGATGAAGACGCGGCATGAGCAGTTTCTGGAACAGAACCGTCGGCAACAGATAAAGCGCGCTAACAATCGTCAACGCGACGCTGTATGCGCCGACGTCCTGAGGTTCGCCCAGGTGCGAGACGATAACCAGGCCGCTTTGGCCGTACGCATAAAACAGCAGGCCGGATACACCGAAGGGCAGCGCGTTGCGCCACAGTTCCATGACGGGCGGCGTCGGCAGTCCTTCGCGCGAAAATCGTTCCGCGAGTTTTGGTCCATGCCCGATCAGGTGCACCGCGCCGCTTCGCAGCGCCGAGACGGACTGCCATGCGCCGAGCGTCACAATGACGGCAATACAGCCAAAGCCGGCCGCGACAATCAGGCTGCTTGCGCCCAACCGCCAGCACACCAGAAGCAACATGAGACGTCCGGCATGCTGTAGTCCTTGCCACATTGCAACCCGGCCGAATTTTTCCTCCAGTTGCAACTTCACCGAGGCGATCTCGATTGCGCCTTGCGTCAGCACCGCCGGCAGCATGAATAACAGCAGTGCACCGGTCTGCGCATCCGGAGTGCCTAGCCATGCCCACAAGGCGGCAGCGAGAAGACACACCAGCGCGCTGCGGGTGACGAAACGCACGGATGCTTCCATCCATCGACTCGCGGACCAACCCTCGCTGCCGTACGCTTTGAGCCAGAACGACGGCACGCCGAACCCGACCGCCGGCGCAACGATAGTCACGACAGCGAGCGCAGCAGCGAACCGCCCGTAGTCCGCCGGCGACAGAGACCGCGCAAGCACTGCCTGCACGGCGAACGCCAGGCCCGCCGACATCGACGCGCTGACCAGCAGCACCGACGCAGCGCGAGCGTCACGGATGCGCGAATTCATTCTTGCGCTCCGTCCATCATCGGACGGGCATCTTCACCTCGTGAGCGCCCGTAGCGGTACGTGCCATAGGTGGTGCCATTGCGGAAGCGCCCTGCATGACGATCGATTCCGTTGAGCACTACGCCCTTCACCGCAACGCCCACATGCTGCAAGCGGCGCATGCACTCTTCCATTTCCGCAGCCTTCGTGACCGAGGCGCGAGCGACCAGGAAGATGTTGCCGTTTGAATATGGCGCGAGAATCGCCGCATCGGGCACCGGCAACAGCGGCGCGGTGTCGACGACCACGAGGTCGTAGCGCGCGGACAACGCCTTGAAAAGATCGCCTGTGCGTTCACTACCGAGGTGGTCGGCCGCATTCGGCGGCATCGCGCCAGCCGGCAGGAAGTCGAGCGTCGAGCGCTCCAGCTTGCGGATCGACGCGTCCAGTTTGCCCATGTCGGCGATCACGTCGGACAGTCCGACTGCCGAAATGCAGCCGTATGCGCGAGTGAGTCCGCAGCGTCTCAGGTCGCCGTCGACCAACAGGACACGTTTGCCAGTGCGGGCCACGACCGCGGCGACGTTGGACGCGATAAACGATTTGCCCACATTCGGCGACGGCCCGGTGAACATCACGACGTTACCGCCGCCATCGGACAATGAAAATTGCAGCGCAGTGCGCAGACTGCGCAAACTTTCGATTGCCGGATCTGCTGGGTCGATAAAAGCAAGCGGACGCCGCGGACGCGTTTCCCGACCAAAGTATCCGGACCAATGGAATCCGCCCCTGCGCGCCACCGGCACCACGGAGAGCACGTCGAGACCTGTGCGCTCCGCCAGTTCGCGGGAATCCGCAATCCCATGGAACAGAAGGTCGCGAATGAACGCGGCGCCGACCGCTGCAAGTAACGCGACGGCGATGACCGCGAGGCACAGCAGAAAACGCCAGAAGCGAACCGGGCGGTCGGGCAACAACGCCTCGTCGAGAACGCGGACGTTGCCGACCCGTCCCACTTGCAGAATCTGCAGTTGTTCGATGTTGTTCAGCAAGCCCACGTATAGATCGTTGCTGATCTTGACGTCGCGCTCCGCTTTCACCACCTGGCGCTGCATCTCCGGCAGGCCGTCGATCTGTTGATTGAGTCCACTCGACTGCGATTGCAGAACTGCTAGCTGTCTATCGAGAGCCATCACGGTCGGGTTGGTCGGCGCGAAACGCGTCAACGCTTCGGCTTTCTTCTGCTGCAGCGTGGCGACCTGTATCTCATTGTCGGCCGCTAGTTGCAGTATTTTTTTGGCCTCGCCTTCAAGATCCACCGATCCAAACTTGCTGCGGATTACCGCATAGGCTTTTTCCGCGCTGTCCAGTCTGTCGCGCAAGCCAGGCACCTGGCCGCGCAGGAACGCAAGCGACCGCGCGGCCTGCTCGGCTTTGCGCGCCTCGTTCTGCTCCAGGTAGTGTTGTGCGAGATGGTTGAGCACCTCGGTGATCCGTACCGGATCGGCGCCGCGCAACTTCACGCGCAGCACGTTGGAATCCTTTCCTTGTTCGCTGATCGAGAGGCTGTCCTGCAGCTTGCCAATCGTCTCGAGGCGCGATTGCCGCGTGAGCTTGAAGCGGGCACCAACCGCAGCATGAAACGCGCCGACGCACAACGTCAGCGGACCGTCGTCGGTCATGAAGGTTTCGGTTGCGCCGAGCCGGCCGACCACATCCTGCTTCAACCCAGGTCCGGAGAGCCGGTACGCGCCCGCGCCAGCAACGGTCAACGAGTACGCCGATCCGATCAGTGCGCTGGGCGTGTCGAAGCGTTCGACATCCGCGCGCTCTTCACCCCACGTATAGCCGCCCATGCCCAGCAAACCGGGGCGCGATAATCCCTTGCTGGCGCGTGCGATCGCCCGGCCGACGAGTGGGAAGCGAACTGGCTCGGCTTCGATGTACAGGCCCAACTCGTCGACGACCGCAGCCACGACGAGCCGCGACCGCAGCACCTGCATCTCCGTATCGGCGGAAGACTTGACCTCGAGCATCGACGAAAGGTCCTGACCCAGCAGCGACGACGCGGTACTCGCACTGCTGCTCTCATCGACCTGAGTCACCATGTCCGCCTCGTACTGCGGATCGGAAAGCAGCACTGCGGCAAGACCGAGAACACACAGCGCGCCGAAGATCCACAGCATCATGTGCCGGTAAAGCAGGAACACATCGAGAATCGCCGCGAGATCGAAATCCTTATCCGCGTTGGCGGGTTCGTGCAAAGCGTGGGACTGGTTCACTGTGCCACCCCCTTGACGTGGGCCGCGTCATCGCGATGACGATCAGCGGACCGCACGTTGAATTTCCCTAGCCGCTCTACCCAGTAGTCGATACCCACCGTCAAGCTCTCCCTGCACTGGCGAAACGCCGATAGGGACAAGCCCATGGGGTCGTCGATATCCATGTGGTCGAAGCCGCGCACCGGAAATATGCGGCCGCACATCACGGGAAAAAGCGACTCAATGGTTTGCTTCTGCCGCGCGGTCATCGTAAGAATCAGATCTGCCCGGCTTGCCAGTTGCCAGGTCAACTGCCTTGCGCGGTGTTCCCGCATATCGACGCCGACTTCTGAAAGCACCGCGACGGCGTTGCTCGCCGCCGGTTGCCCGACCATCGCCGCAAGTCCGCAGGAATGTACGTGCACGCCCTCGATCTTCTGCTGTAAAAGAGCCGCAGCCATAGGGCTGCGGCATACGTTGCCTTGGCAAACGGTCAAAACGTTGGAGATCATCTGTCTTTGGTTCTGTATTGCGGTGTGCCGAGGAATTCGACTTCGCACACCGGCGTCATGACGAGCGCCATACCGCCAGTTCATCTATTTGCAACTGCCCCGTCCATCCAATGAAAGCGGCAGTGACCATCGCCTGCGTTGCGCCCGCTGGAACGGTTGCTTGCGCGGCCGGCAGTTCATGCGCGGCGCTTTGCGATTCGCTTGTGCTCAATGGAACGCCCGGCGCGGCATCGAAGTGGAACGCGAATTTCACGCGGCCCGTTACACCTGTCGTCGCTGCGCTGCAGGCCACGTTGAGGACGTCGCCCGGTACAACCGGGAAAGCGGCTCGCGTCGCCACGGAGAACCGCGCGTTGCCTGCATCAGGCAAGCTCACGTGGAGAGCCTGCTTTCGTTTCGCCGATGCGCTGCTCTGCGTAGCCGCAGTGGCGTCCGCAGCCGGACCCGCAACCACAATGCTTCCTGCGAAATCGGCGCCTGCGGTCACCGATGCGCTCCAATGGGTGAGCGCGCCGGCCGGTGTGCCAGGAGTGTCCAGTTCAAAGAGACCGTCGGCATTGATCACGCTTCCTCGCCAGGGCAGCGCGTGGACTTGCTGAAAGCTCATCGCCGACACTGACTCGACCGGCACTTCGTCACCGATCAAAGCCGTCAGGCTGCCTTGAGCGGGAGATTCGAATCGCCACTCGACGCCGGAAGCGGAAAACTTCGCTTTGCCCGCCACCAGTTGACGCGGTGTGTTGCTCAAGTCCTTACGCTTCCAGTGCCTCGGCAGCACGATCGAATCGCGGAATACCGTGCGAAGATGCTTGCCCGCCTGCGCGGCATCGACCAGCAAGCCGTCGATACCTTCTATGTGGCAGTGATTGAAGGCGACCGTACCGAAACTCGCATGGGGCCCGAAATGCACGACGTCGCCGTTGAAGTCGAACGAACACGCGTCGAAAACGAAATCCATGCTGTCGGCGTCGATTGCAATGGCTCGCGCGGAACCGGAAAACGTGCAATCGGCGAAGGTCATCCGCTCACCGCTGTTGACGCTCTTTCCATCGGCGGATGCGACGCAAATACCATGTTCGCGGTTCTGCTCGAACCGGCACGAATGCCATGCACTCAGATAGGTATTGATGGGATCGATCGCGAGCGCTCCGCGCCAACCGGTGATCACAACGTTGCGGCCACCCGCGTCTCGTACCTCACCCGAAAACGAGGGCTGCCGATTGCCCATCACGATGCCCCGCCCTTCCGCGCGTGCCACGCCGGCGCCGAGGATAGAAATCGTGCCTCCCGCTCCATCGAGGAATGGCGAACGGTTGCCGGGGAAGCGCAATTCGGTCGACGGAAGCATCGTTTCGTTTCTGCACGTCAGGCCGTCGCGACCCACCGGCATCGTCGAGAAGTCGAGCAGAACGCCGCCCACTGAACGCAGCTTGATCCAGGGCAAGGTATCGATCGTGTCGGTCAGGACATATCGGCCGGCGGGAATCAGCAGGCTCGGCAAGCAGGAGGTGTCTTTCGTGCGTAGGCCGAGATCGCGCACAAAGTCGATCGCGCGCTGCAGCGTGCCCGTATCGTCGCTCGCACCCGCGCCCTTCCGCGCAAAATCATGCAGCCAGCGAAAGCCACCGGCAGAGTCGTTCCGCTGCGGCTCGCCCCATCCAGGCGAGACCGCGGATGCGCCGAGCACTGCCATCCCGGCCGAGAGTCCGATTGCGGAGCGGCGGTTCATCGTGCCGCTTCCCGCACGCATCCAGCCAGCACAAAGCGCAGTCTCAGGATCACTTCGCCACCAGCCCCGCGGTGAGCCCCGCGTTGATGGCCGGCAACAGCAGACTCAGCACGCGGCTAAAGCGAACGAGTCCGTTGCCGTCGACATAAACGATGTCTTTCGGTTCGAGTTCGAAGCGGTTGGCGAGGACCATCGAGACCGGCGAAGCGGCATCGAGATGAAAAATGCGCGCGTCCGTGCCACGTCCGCGAATGACATATAGATTCCCGGCATCCGCGGTCGCGGAACTGATGCTGCCCGCCTGCGAGAGTGCGTCGCTCAGCGTCATGCGACCGTTGCGCAGCGGCACTGCCGTGACCGGCTTCGCGACTTCACCCATCACGAACACGCCGCTTTCATCCCTCGCGGGCACGCGAACCAGGTCACCTGCACGCAGCATCAGCCTCGAAGGACTCACACCACGCTGCAACATGCGGACGAAGTTTATGTCGTACGACTTGCCGTCGCGAGTCAGCGTGATGCGGCTCTGATCCGCAGCAGGGCTGAAGCCGCCGGCATGGCTGATGGCGTCGTACAGCGTCGTCGGAATATCGTTGACCGCTTGCGCGCCGGCCTGCCGGACCTCGCCATCCACGTAGACCTGCTTCGCGCGGAACGACGCCATGCGAACCGTCACTTGAGGATCGCGAAACGACTTGCCGAGTTCCACGGCAAGCTTGCGTTGAACTTCTGCGACCGTCATGCCCTGGACGTGGATATTGCCGGCAAACGGGAATCGCAGGCTGCCGGTATCGTCGATGATGAATCCGGGCGGCGGATCGAACGCGCGCGCCGCCGCAGGCGAAGGTGAGCCGGATGCGGCCGCTAATTCCGGATGGTCCCAGACAGTGATTTGCAGCACATCGCCCGCGCCGACCGTATAGGCCGTCGCGTGCCCGAGAAGCGCTTCGACGCTTGCGTCGCTACGATGCTCGACCTCGCCTTCCATTTGATCGAGCGAAGCCAAGGTCACTTCGGTGACTGGCACGGGCAACTGCTCGCCCGGCGTCTGGTCGCTGCCGCTGGTCATGGGCAATGCGGCCGATTCCTCCATCCGCATACCGGGCGCCACCGCGCATCCGGTGGTCAGCAACGCGATCACGGTCATCAAGGCACCGAGCCGATACATCGGCTGGGACAAAACTGCAACTGACATCGTACTCAACCTGTTCAAGCGGGCGCGCCGCAGCGCCGCCCTTGTCGACTGCATCGCGGCAGTCATGATTCGTGTGCGTTGGGCTACACCCTTCCATCGAAATGCCGTTTAATAAGCATTCCGATCCACCAACCCCCTCACCACCGTCGCCGCGACAATCCGCATATCCAGCGCGAACGACCAGTTGCGCAGGTAATAAAGGTCGTGTTCGACGCGCGCCTGCATCTTCTCGACGCGATCCGTCTCGCCGCGAAAGCCGTTCACCTGCGCCCACCCGGTAATACCAGGCTTGATCCGGTAACGATGGATATAGCCGTCGACGATCGTCCGGTACTGGTCGTCGTGCTCGATCGCGTGAGGGCGCGGACCGACCACCGACATCTGCCCGCGCAGCACGTTGAAAAACTGCGGCAGTTCATCGAGACTCGTGCGTCGCAGGAACGCGCCGACGCGCGTAATGCGCGGGTCAAGCCGGGTCGCCTGATGAACCACGCCGTCCTGCTGCGCATGAACGCGCATCGAGCGAAACTTGTAGATGCGAAACACGTTGCCGTCGGCGCCCATGCGGCGCTGCGAAAACAGCACCGGGCCTCGCGACGTCAGCTTGATCGCGGCCGCGACGAGCAACATCACCGGCGACAGCGCAAGCAAAGCCGCCGCAGCGAATACGCGGTCGAACAGCGCCTTTTGCATCAGCGCATGAGGCGTCATCGGCGACGCCATCAGGTTGATCGCGGGCAGCCCCACCAGCTCGACCACGTTGCGATCGAACATGGCGAGAGCGCGCACATCGGGAATGAAGCGCAGGTTCACGAGGTCGCCGCTGAATTCCTCGACGATGCGCAGCACCGCGTGCTCTTGCGACATCGGCATCGCAAGCCACACTTCTTCGGTCCGCTCACGGCGCACCCAGTTTGCGAAGTCGCGCAACTCCGAGAACGACGACAGGCCCGCGTCGGCAACCGTTTCGCCGTGCAGCGGATCGAACGTCGCAACGGCGCGAAAACCGGAATCGGTCGAAGCCGCAATGCTCGCGAGCACGCCGTCGCGATGCGCGCCGCTGCCGACCACCGCCACCATCCGCAGATTGCGTCCGGCTCGTCTGATGCGGCCAAGCATCGCGTGGATCAAGAGACGCGAGGCGACGAGCAGCATCGCGGTGATGACGGTCCATCGCACGCACCAGATTCTGGACAGCAGCCCCGCGCGATGAAGCAGAAACATCATCGCGAGCCCGCACAGTTGCACCACGATCCAGCCCGCGACGACGTTGAGCGTCAGATGCAGTTTCGAACGCCCGCGCCACGATTCATACACGCCGAACCACGGCAGCAGCATCATGGCGAGCGCCATGTCCAACGCGACGAATGCGCCCTCGAGGATCGGATGCCCCTCTCCAGCCGGCAACAGGCGCGCAAGCGCCGCCGCCATCGCGATCATGAGCACGTCCAGCAGGCGTGCGAGAGCGCTTTCCATATCGACGGATTCGCGGCCCATCGTTTGACGAAACACCGTACGCATGACTGTGCCTAACGGCCGGCGCGACGACATCGCGAAACCGCGGAGTCGCTATCACCGGACATACCAATACGTCTGGGCACAAATACGGACATCATGGGGTTAGTCTCAACAAGAGCTATCTGGAAATGGACGGACGCGTCACTTCTTGAGTGAGGGCGCATTCTGCCCTTACGCTGAATGCTCAGGGACCAGAAATTTCCTAAGCCTGGCGGCTATTTGTCAGCTAGATAGACGTCGCACGAGCCAAGGCGGCGGAGAGACGTGAAGATGGGATGGCCGCGCCTCGCATGCCGCGGCTATAAGCGATCGCTTATGCAAAGCGCGAGAAACTTTAACTATCTGTATTGACGCCGCGCCCCTATGCTCAATCAGTGACCCTCCGTCGTGTCCGGCGACGCGCGGCATGGGCAAGCGACTTCTCATAGTCACAGGAGCGGCATCATGAAGATCTGCATCTTCGGAGCGGGAGCGATAGGCGGCTTGATGGGCGTGCAGCTTGCACGCGCCGGCGCCGACGTCAGTTTCATCGCGCGCGGCGCGCATCTCGCGGCAATGCGCGAGCACGGCGCGCGTCTGATCATGGACGGCGAGACGGTGAGCGCGCCGGTCCGCTGCACGTCCGATCCGCGCGAGCTAGGCGTCCAGGACGTCGTCATCATCACGTTGAAGGCGCACTCGCTGCCCGGCGTGGTCGATTCGATGCAGCCGCTGCTCGGCAAGCACACGGCCATCGTGACCGGCGTGAACGGCATTCCGTATTGGTACTTCTATCAGCACGGCGGCAAATTCGCGGGCACGCGCCTCGCGAGCGTCGATCCGGACGGCAGTCAATGGACGAAGCTCGGCCCCGAACGCGCGATCGGCTGCGTGCTTTACCCGGCCGCGGAGATCGTCGAGCCTGGCGTCATCAAGCATGTGTACGGCAAGAAGTTTCCGATCGGCGAGCCGAGCGGCGAACGCACGCCGCGCATTCAGCAATTCCACGAGATCATGCAGGCCGCGGGTTTCGAGGCGCCGATTCGCGACAACATCCGCGATGAAATCTGGCTGAAGCTGTGGGGCAATCTGTGCTTCAACCCGATCAGCGCACTGACGCACGCGACGCTCGACGTGCTCACGAGCGATCCCGGCACGCGCGCCGTCTCGCGCACGATGATGCTCGAAGCGAAGCGCATCGCGGATCAGTTCGGCGTGCACTTTCGCGTCGATGTCGAAAAACGGATTGACGGCGCGGGCGCGGTGGGCGCGCATAAAACGTCGACGCTCGTCGATCTGGAAAACCGGCGGCCGATGGAAATCGATCCGCTGCTGACCGTCGTGCAGGAGATGGGGCGGCTCGTCAACGAACCGACGCCGACCATCGACGTCGTGCTCGCGCTCGTCAAGCTGCGCGAGCGCATGGCCTTGCAGGGCGCGTGAGCGAGATCGCGTTTATCGCGTTGGCCGTCGTGGTTTGATGATGGTAGGTGCAAAAGGATCGGACGTCGTCCGATCCTTTTTTATTGCGCCGTTATTGCAATCGCTACTGGTCGATCGCGAGCCAGACCGCCTTCGGCTCGGTGAAGTTTTCAATCGCGACGTCGCCGTGTTCGCGGCCGAAACCCGAATCGCCGGAACCGCCCCACGGCAGACGCACGTCGGTGTAGCCATACGTGTTGATCCAGACGGTGCCTGCCCGCAGGTCTCTCGCCACGCGATGCACGCGGCCAATGTCCGCGCTCCACACGCCGGCCGCGAGGCTATACAACGTGCCGTTGGCAATACGGATCGCGTCGGCTTCGTCCTCGAAACGGATCACGCTTGCCACCGGTCCGAAGATCTCCTCCTGCGAGATTCGCATTTCGTGTTCGACGTTGGCGAATACCGTCGGCTCCACAAAGAAGCCGCGTTCCCCGACCCGCGCCCCGCCCGTCACGAGCGACGCGCCTTCGGATCGCCCCGCATCGACATAACCGAGCACGGTCTTCATTTGCGCGGCGGAAATGAGCGGGCCCATCGACGTTTCGCGCAGCGACGGATCGCCGACCTTGATCGACTTCGCTCGCGCGGCGAGCCGGTCGACCACTTCGTCATAGACATCGCGATGCGCGAGAATGCGCGAGCCCGCCGAGCACACCTGGCCGGTGTTGAAGAAGATGCCCGACGCCGCGGCTCGCACTGCGTTGTCGAGATTCGCATCGGCAAAAATCAGGTTCGCCGATTTGCCGCCGAGTTCGAGCGTCGCGCGCTTGAAGTTGCTCGCCGCGCCTTGCAGAATGCCGCGTCCGACCGAAGGCGAGCCGGTAAACGTCACCTTGTCCACGCCCGGATGCGCGACGAGCGCGTCGCCCACCACACGTCCCTTGCCGGTGACGATATTCAGGACTCCCGGCGGTAGGCCCGCTTCGAGCGCGAGTTCGCCGATACGCAACGCGCTGAGCGGCGTGATCTCCGCGGGCTTGACGATCAGCGTGCAACCGCACGCGAGCGCGGGCGCGATTTTCCACATGCCGATCATCAACGGGAAATTCCACGGCACGATGGCCGCGACCACGCCGACCGGTTCGCGGATCGTATAGGTCAACGCGTCCGGGCGAACCGGCACGACCTGGCCGTTGATCTTGTCGCACCAGCCGGCGTAGTACTCGAGCGTGTCGATCGCGGCCGGAACGTCCTGGCGCATGACGGCGGCAATCGGCTTGCCGGCGTCGAGGCTTTCGAGCGCGGCGAGCTCGTCGAGATTCGCGCGCATCAGGCCGGCGAGGCGGCCGAGAATGCGGCCGCGCTCCGCCGCCTTGATGCCGTTCCACACTTTCAAAGCGGCGCGCGCTGCGATAACCGCTGTGTCGACGTCGGCTGCGCTGCCTTGGGCCACGTGCGCGATCGGCTCTTCGGTGGCCGGATTGATATCGACGGAATATTCGCCTGTGCCCGGCGGCAACCGCTTGCCGTCGATCAGCAGATCATGGCGCCTGAGGTCGGTGTCAGTGTCCATCGTAAAGCTCCTTGCATTGAGATGTTGCGTGGCTGAGTGCTGCAAACCGGTCCGGGGATGACCGGTGCGCGCAAGGACCACGCGGCGCTACGGCTCGTGAAGCGCCGCGCCGCTGCGCGCGGCGACGGGCCATGAAGAATCGGAGACTGTGTGAGAAGCCGGACTTGTGTTTGCCTCCGGGTTTGCCTCGCGGTTCGCCTCGACGCTCGAGCTGCTCGACAACGCCCCGCCCTGCTCGGCAAACTGCGCCCACGCAGCCGCGGCATTCGGCCTGAGCGAGCGGTTGCGGCGATGCACGAGCAGCGTGGTCAATGTCGCCTCGGGCGCGAGAGGCCGGCTCACGAGCGACTCGCCCACGGCGGGCCAATGCGAGTCGACGGGCAGCACGCCGACACCGAGCCCGAGTTCGACCATGCGCAGCACAGCCGCGACGTGCCCGAATTCCTGCACCGGACGCCGCTTCAAACCGTTCGCACTGAACGCGCGATCGAGCGCCGCGCGCACGCCGGCGTCGGCGTTCAGCGTGACGAGCGCCCAGTCGTGCAACGCATCCCAGGCGACGCTCGCGTGTCGGGCAAGCGGATGAGTCGGCGGCATCACGGCATGCAGCGGCGTCGTGAAAACAACTTGCGCATGCAATTGATCGCTGACGAGCGGCTCGGCCAGCGAGACCACGCCGAAATCCACCTCGCCGTGCTCGACGCTCGCAAGCACACCGCTTTGCGCCTGGTCTTCGACGGTAACGAGAAGTTCGGGGAATGCGGACGCGCAGCGCGCGAGTCCCTGGGCGACCCAACTGGACGACAACACCGGATTGCTCGCCAGCGCGACCACACCGCGATGGCCTTCGTAAGCACCGCGCTCTTCGCGCAACGTCAGATCGATTTCATCGAGCAGGCGGCCGATTCTTCTCTCGAGGCTCGCGCCTGCATGCGTCAGTTGAACCTGGCGCGTCGTGCGGTCGAACAGTTTCAGATCGACCGCGTCTTCCAGTTCACGCACGCAACGGCTCACTGCGGACTGCGTCAGATCGAGTTCGCGCGCCGCGCGCGTGAAGCTGCGTTCACGCGCGACGGCGACAAACACCTTGAGTTGCTGCAACGAAACGTTCATGACGTAGTGGCCGGCGCGCGGCTTGCCGGCCTGTTCCTGTTGTTCCTATTCGCCGGTTTGCTCGGGCCAGTGGCTAAGACGCGAGGCCTTGCCGTTCCCGTTACCGGCGACGGCCAGCACGCCTGGCGACGGCTCGTCCTGCGAGTGGATCCAGCGCGAGCGCATCGGCGCGAGGATGAACTTCGCGGACACGCCCGCGGCAATCGTGATCACTGCGGACACCGTGAACACGAGGCTCCATCCGCCGGTTGCCGACAGCACCGATGCAATCGGCACCAGCAGCGAGGCCGTGCCCTTCGCGGTGTACAACGTGCCCGCGTTCGCCGCCGCATACTTGCTGCCGAAGGTGTCGGCGCAAATCGCTGGGAAGATCGAGAAGATTTCGCCCCAGAACAGGAAGATCAACGCGGCGAACGTCATGAACGCATACGGGTTCGTGCCGTACTCCATCATGCCGAGCAACGCGAGTCCTTCTCCAATGAAGATCATGAACATCGTGTTTTCACGGCCGATCTTGTCGGAGATGAAACCGCACAGAGGACGCGTGAAGCCGTTGCAGACGTTGTCGATGGAAAGCGTGGCTGTGAGAAGCGGCAGCGTGACGCCGAAGATCGTCATCGGAATGCGCGCGAGGCCCCAGTCTTTCGCGATTGGGCCGATCTGCGCAGTGGCCATCAAGCCGCCGGCTGCGACTGCGACGAACGACACGTAGATCACCCAGAACACCGGCGTCTTGATCATCTGGCCCGGCGTGAGATCGACCTTCGACACGGAGAACTTTCTCTTCGCCGGCGTATGCTTACTCAACACCGGTTTCACCAGCAGCATCGCGAGCAGCAGAATCGCGACGCCCTGCAAGATGCCGAAGAAGAAGAACGTGTGCTCATAGCCCGAGCGCGTGATCATGTTCGCAATCGGAATCACGGTGACTGCCGCGCCCGCGCCGAAGCCCGCGGCCGTGAGACCCGCGGCCAGACCGCGCCGGTCGGGAAACCATTTCAACGCATTGCCGACGCATGTGCCGTATACGCCACCCGCGCCGATACCCGCGATCACCGCGGACGTATAGAGCATGGGCAAGGTGGTCGCATACGAATTCATCACCCACGCGAGGCCCGCGCATACTGCGCCGCCTGCCACCACGGGCCGTGGACCGAACTTGTCGACGAGCCAGCCCTCGAGCGGCACGAGCCACGTTTCAGTGAGAATGAAGATGGCAAACGCCAGTTGAATCGAGGCCTGGCCCCAGTGATGCCGCGCGTCCATCGGTGCGACGAAGAGCGTCCATGCGTACTGCAAATTCGCCACCAACGCCATGCACACCATGCCGATGACGAGTTGCCACCAACGGTTCGCCCAGAATACGCGGGCCGCGGTCTGTTGAGTGATGTCGTCCATGTGCCTTGTCTCCGCAATTATTTAGTGCAGCCGGCCAAAGCGCCGTGCTGTATGTGTCCCACCTTATCGTTATGACCCGGAAAGCCTTGCAATCCGGGAATGTTTAATATTTGAGTCTTTAAAGTGCTTCCTTTAAAAAGCGCTTTATTCATCGCCTTTTGGAAGTTCTTAATTCCGACTAATCCGTTTTGTTGTTTTCCGCCAATCTGCCGCCTGGTCCCGCCACGCCTGAAATCCAAGCGTTAACCCGAGTGTTCCGTGGCAGCTTCGCCTTGTTTACAAACCCATGCTAGGGTCATTGCTGAATTACTAATAATTAAAGTTTGTTATTATGTTGATTCACATTTGCTTATACATCGGTCATGACGATGCGCAATGCCACGCTGCGTCAATTGAAGGTGTTCGAGACCGTGGCGCGCCACTTGAGCTTTTCGCGCGCCGCCGAGGAACTGCATCTCACACAGCCTGCCGTCTCCACGCAGGTTCGTCAGTTGGAGGAGCACGCGGGGCTGCCGCTCTTCGAACAGCTCGGCAAAAAGATCTACCTCACGCCGGCCGGCACTGAAATGCTGCACTACAGCCGCGCGATCATTCAGCAGTTTCACGAAGTCGACGAAGCGATGAGCCAGTTGAAGGGCGTCTCCGGCGGCAAGCTGAATGTCGCGGTGATCAGCGCAGGCGACTACTTTTTTCCGCGGCTGCTCGCCGAATTCACGCGGCGCTATGCGGGCGTCGTGCTGAACCTCGCTGTCCACAATCGCGAGGAGTTGTTGCATCAGCTCGCGACCAATCAGACGGACCTCGCGGTAATGGTGCGCCCGCCGCACGAGATGGACGCCACTAACGAGCCGTTCGCGCCTCATCCGTATGTCATCGTGGCCGCGCCCACGCATCCGCTCGCGCACAAGCGCAACATCAAGATCAGCCAGTTGGCGAACGAGGCGTTCATCGTGCGCGAGCGCGGCTCGGACACGTGGAATTCGATGGAAGAAGGTTTTGCGGGCCGACTGTCGAATCTGAAGATTGCGATGGAGATCAAAAGCACCGAGACGATCAAACAGGCGGTGATTGCCGGCATGGGCATCGCGTTTTTGTCTGCGCATACCATCAGCCTCGAGTTGCAACTGGGCCATCTCGTGGTGCTCGACGTCGAGAGCTTTCCTGTGATGCTCAACTGGTACGTGGTTCATCGCAAGAACAAGCGCCTGCCGCCGGTTGCGGTGGCGTTCAAGCGCTTCCTGATGGAGGAAGGCGCGAACCTCATCGAGAAGATCACTCGTGTGAAGGAACTGAGCGTCTATAAGCAATAGGCTATGGAGATCCAATAAAACTTTAACTATTGCAAATCGTTCGGTACTTCTATGCTGCAAGCTAGTTTCATCACTTGACAGCCCAGGAGGCCGATCATGAACCACGCTTCGGTTGCGACTCATGCCAGCGCACGCACCACTGCGCGCGCTTCCGCCGATCATTCCAACGACCCGCATCTGAGCGCCTATAACGCGGCGTTCAGCGACCTCGGGCTGCGCTTTCGCTGGGACCACGCCACGCTCGACGTGCTGAGCGAATTCAATAGCGAGGCCGCGCGGATTACCGCATACATCGAGCGGTTTCATGCGCATCTGCATCGCGCTTATGATCCGGACTTTCTCGCGCAACTGATCCTGCAAAAGAAGGCGCAGTACTTTAGTGAATTCGCGGCTTTGGGTGAGTGAGCGGATGGGCGGGAATACGTTCCCGCCTTTTATCGCGGCAGTTGCTTGATTGATCGGGCTCGCGTTCATGGATGCCGGCTTACCGTGGATCGGTTGGACAGGCGCCGTGCCGCGCATGCCTGAATGTTCCGTTGCCTGCTGCCGTTGCTGTCGCTGTCGCTGTCGCTGTCGCTGTCGCTGTCGCTGTCGCTGTCGCTGTCGCTGTCGCTGTCGCTGTCGCTGTCGCTGTCGCTGTCGCTGTCGCTGTCGCTGTTATGCCAGTGTCGGCCGTGACGGTATGCTGCCGCGCGCACCATGACGTGCATTGGGCTGACTTCTTCTGCGTCTTCTCGCCACTTCATTGGCATGTCGGCGCGAGCACAACGCCCATGCGTTTTCGCATGCTTCTTCGAATACTCACGGCTCATCATCACATGCACACCGATCGACGAAGCCAGCGCGCTCATCGCGAGCAACGCGGCGAGGCCGAACGGCTGCGCCGCTTCGGTGACGAAGCCATAGCCGAGCCATCCGCATAACAGCAGCGCGACCGCATTGACGATGTCGTGCCCGCGACGCGCCGTCACGCGAAGCGGCAACAGGCCGCGCAGTTTGCAGAATGCGATCGCCGATGTGGCGAAGATCAACGCGCCGGCGAATACCGCCGCATAGAGTTCGATCCGCTCGGGAATCGCGAGATTGGCCTGGTTTCCCGGCGACAGATAATGCGCGACGCCGACGGACACGACGGATAAACCCATGCCGCTCGCGAGCAACGCGGCGAGCGCGGGTCGTCGTGTGAGATTGCGACGGCGCACGACGGATGCACCGGCGAGCATCGAGCCGAGCGCGCAGGCGAGCAATGCAGCACACGCAGCCGTCAGCGAGACGAGCATTCCAAGCCACACGGTACTATCCGACGCTTGCGGCACGCGCGCTCCTTCCGTGTTGTTGCAACCCGTGGACTTGTGGCCCGCGGATCGACCGATCGTTCTTCAAACGAGTCCCGCCGTAACGCCTGTTGCAGTAACGCCCGGCCCCGGCGCTTCGCGTACCGTGGCTTGCAACGTATTGCGCAGCGTGCCGATGCCATCGATGGAAATGGACACCGTCGCGCCATCCTTGATCGACCCGACTCCCACCGACGTACCGCACGCAATCACATCACCCGGCTCCAGCGTGAGATCCTGCGAAATGAGGCTCACCTGCTCAGCCGGCGAAAACACCATGTCGGACAGCGGATAGTTTTGCCGCTCAACGTCGTCGAGCATCGTCACGAGATGCGCGCTTTGCCAGTCGAAACCGGAGACGATTGCCGGTCCGATACAACAGAACGTATCGAAGCCTTTCGCGCGGCACCATTGCGGAAAATGCGGATTCTCGTTGAGCAGATCGGCTGCGGTCACGTCGTTGACGAGCGTGTACCCGAAGATCGCTTGAGCAGCTTCTTCGACGTTCGCATCGCGGCAGCGCCGGCCAATCACAATGCCGAGTTCGCCTTCATAGACGATCTTGCCGGCGTAGCTCACGGGCCGCCGGATCGGCTCGCCCGAACCGATCACCGAGCCCGCCGGCTTCAGCAGAAAAAGCGGATGCGCGGGCACCGGCTTGTCGAGCTTCGCGGCAAGCGCGTGAAAGTTATTCCACAGTGCGACGATCTTGCCAGGCGCGCAAGGCGCGAGCGGCGTCAGCGCGCGCGTCGATAACACGGCGCCGGTCGGCACCGGTTGATCGAGACTTTCGTACTCGTGCAGATAAGCACCTTCGACGCGGCCGAACACCACACCGCCGTCGCTGGACATGAAACGCATCCACGTATCCATTACGCCGCTCCTTGAGCGCTTCGGCACGATCTTCTTCGCGAGTTGCAAACGACAATCGATTGTCGCGAAGAAAACCGTGCCGCCTTCCGTTTGACGCGTCAGATCAGGCCGGCGCCGCGTGCCCACTGATACTTCGCACCGAGCACCGCGACGGGAATTTCCGTCGAATAGGCGTACGCGGGAACACCATGCGCGTACAGATATTCGGCGGCTTCCTCCACCTGAACGTCGCCTGCCAGCGAGGCCACGATCGGCTTCTCGATGCCGCGCGCCTTCATCTCCTCTTTCACCTCGACGACGAGGCGCGCGAACACCATCGGCGGCGTGATGATGGTGTGCCAGTAGCCGAGAATGATCGCGTGAATGCGCGGGTCTTCGAGGCCGAGCCGAATCGTGTTCTGATACGTGGACGGCGGCTCGCCACCCGTGATGTCGACGGGATTGCCCGCCGCGCCGAACGGCGGAATGAACTTGCGGAACGCAGCGTCGAGATCGGCGGGCATGGTCATCAGCGACAGATGGTTGTCCACGCAAGCATCGGACAACAGCACGCCCGAGCCGCCCGCGCCCGTGATGATCACCACGTTCTCGCCCTTCGGCGTCGGCAGCTTCGGAATGCCGCGTGCAAATTCGAGCAGGTCGCGCAGCGAGCGAGCGCGGATCACGCCGCATTGCTTGAACACGTCTTCGTAGATGCGGTCGTTACCCGCAAGCGCGCCCGTGTGCGAACTCGCCGCGCGCGCGCCGAGACTCGTGCGGCCCGCCTTGAGCACCACGACCGGCTTCTTCTTCGACACGCGCGCCGCCGTTTCCGCAAACGCGCGGCCGTCTTTCAGGTCTTCGCAATGCTGCGCGATGATGTCGGTGTTCTCGTCCTGTTCGAAGAACGTCAGCAGATCGTCTTCGTCGATATCGGACTTGTTGCCGAGGCCGACGATTGCCGACACGCCCATCTTCGCCGAACGCGAGAAGCCGATGATCGCCATGCCGATGCCGCCCGATTGCGACGACAACGCCGCCTTGCCTTGCACATCGTACGGTGTGCAAAACGTTGCACACAGATTCTTCGGCGTGTAGTAGAAGCCGTAAATATTCGGCCCCATCAGGCGAATATCGTATTCGCGCGCAATCGCCACGATTTCCTGCTGGCCTTCCACGTTGCCTGTTTCGGCAAAGCCCGACGGAATCAGCACCGCGCCCGGAATGTGCTTCTTGCCGACTTCCGTCAATGCGCCGGCGACGAACTTCGCGGGAATCGCAAACACAGCGACGTCGATATTGCCCGGCACGTCCAGCACACTCTTATAAGCCTTGTGGCCCATGATCTCGTCGGCCTTCGGGTGGATCGGATAGATGTCGCCCTTGTAGCCACCGTTGATCAGGTTCTTCATCACCGAGTTGCCGATCTTGCCGTCTTCCGCCGATGCACCGATCACCGCGACCGAATCCGGCTTCATGATGCGGTTCATTTGCCGCACGATGTCTTCCTGACTCGGCCGATAGCGCTCAACCGGCGGCGCGAAATCGAGGACGATGCGCACGTCGGCGGCAATCGCACCGCGCTTGCTCGCGAACACCGGGTTCAGATCAAGCTCGGAGATTTCAGGGAAGTCGGACACGAGCCGCGAGACATTTTCGATCAACCCGGCGAGCGCCTCGCGGTCGACGGGTTCGCCGCCGCGCACGCCCTTGAGCATGTCGGCAGCCGCAATGCCGTCGAGCATCGAGCGAGCGTCGTCGCGCGTGGCCGGCGCGAGGCGGAACGTGATGTCCTTCAGCACTTCGACGAGCACGCCGCCAAGACCGAACGCGACCAGCTTGCCGAACGAAGGATCGGTCACCGCGCCGACAATCACTTCCTGCCCGCCGCCGATCATCTGCTGCACCTGCACGCCAAGCAGATTCGCCTGTGCGTTATAGCGCTTCGCGTTCTCCATGATCGTGGTGAATCCTTGCACCACGTCCGCAGCATTCTTCACGCCGACGAGCACGCCGCCCGCTTCGGTCTTGTGCAGAATTTCCGGCGAGACGATCTTTAGTACCACTGGAAAACCGATGTCCGCCGCGAATTGCGCGGCTTCGTCCGCGGTCGTCGCAAGCGCTTCCTTCGGCACCGAAATGCCGTAGACGTCGCACACGAGTTTGCCTTCCGGCGCGGTCAGCGAGTTGCGGCCTTCGGCTTTCGCGTGATCGAGAATGTGCCGCACGACGTCCTTGTTGGCGACCTGCGCGCGGTCGTCCGGCGTGTGTGCGGTACCGCGTTCTTTCAGTGAGAGCGTGTCTTCGTATGCCATGTCCTGCCGTCTCCAATGCGGGTTCGAAAGGCGCCGCCCGGCACCGCGCTCGCCTGGATGGCGAGCGGCGGGCGGCCTGCACTACGGGTTTTTCTATGCGCTAGATGGCGCCGGCGGTACGCAGTGCGCTGATCTGCTCGGGCGAGTAGCCCAGTTCCGCCATGACTTCGTCGGTATGTTCGCCAAGCAGCGGCGAGCGCTTCACTTCGGTCGGGCTATCGGACAATTTGATAGGATTGCCAACGGTCAGATATTTGCCGCGCGTCGGATGATCGACTTCGACAATCGTGCCGGTCTTGCGCAGCGAGGGCTCCTCGGCGATCTCCTTCATCGACAGAATCGGCCCGCATGGAATGTCGTACTTGTTGAGGATCTGCATCGCCTCGAACTTGGTCTTGGTCATCGTCCAGCGTTCGATTTCCGCGAAAATGTCCTTCAGACGCGGCAGGCGTGCGGCGGGCGTCGCGTAATCGGGGTCCGTGGCCCACTCTTCCTTGCCGATCACGTTGCAGATCTTGGCCCACACCGGCGCCTGCGTGATGAAGTAGATGTACGCGTTGGGATCGGTCTCCCAACCCTTGCATTTCAGAATCCAGCCCGGCTGGCCGCCGCCCGACGCATTGCCCGCGCGCGGCACCGCTTCGCCGAACTTGCCGTTCGGATATTGCGGATACTCCTTCATCACACCGGTGCGTTCGAGCCGTTGCTGATCTCGCAGCTTCACGCGGCACAGATTGAGCACGCCGTCCTGCATCGCAGCGAGCACGCGCTGGCCGCGGCCCGTCTGCGTGCGCTGATAAAGCGCGGTGACAATGCCGAGCGCGAGATGCAAGCCCGTGCCGCTATCGCCGATCTGCGCGCCGCTGACGACCGGCGGGCCGTCGTCGAAGCCCGTGGTCGACGCCGCGCCGCCCGCGCATTGCGCGACGTTCTCGTAGACCTTGCAGTCTTCGTACGGACCTGGGCCAAAGCCTTTCACCGACGCGACGATCATGCGCGGATTCAGCTCCTGGATACGCTCCCACGTAAAGCCCATGCGATCCAGTGCGCCCGGCGCGAAGTTCTCTACCAGCACGTCGCATTTCTGGATCAGCGCCTCCAGAACCTGCTTGCCTTCGGGGTTCTTCGTATCGATCGTGACCGAGCGCTTGTTGTGATTGAGCATCGTGAAGTACAAGCTGTCCACGTCGGGAATATCACGCAGTTGCTCGCGCGTGATGTCGCCGGCGCCGGCCCGCTCCACCTTGATCACGTCCGCGCCGAACCACGCCAGCAATTGCGTGCAGGTCGGGCCCGATTGCACATGCGTGAAATCGAGAATGCGCACGCCGTCGAGTGCTTTGCCCATGTCGTGTCTCCTAAGGTATCCGTATTACTTGTACATGGTCTGATTCTTGGTGCCCGGCGCGTATTCGCGCGGATCGACCCAGATGTTGACGACTGCTGAGCGGCCGGTGCGATGGATCGACTCGCGTGCACGCTGCAATGCGCTTGCGATCTGCGCGGGATCGCGCACTTCCTCGCCGTAGCCGCCGAGCATTTCGGCGAACTTGCTGAACGGCACATCGCTCAGCAGATTGCCGACGTTGCCGCGCTCGTCGCCGTATTTGGCGAGCTGGCCGTAGCGGATCTGGTTCATCGCCGAGTTATTGCCGATCACCGCGAGGTACGGCACGCCGAAGCGGTTGGCCGTTTCCATGTCGAACGCGGTCATGCCGAACGAGCCGTCGCCGTAGTAGCAGAGCACTTCCTTGTTCGGATGGGCGATCCCCGCCGCCAGCGCAAAGCCGGTGCCGACGCCGAGCGAGCCGAGTGCGCCTGGGTCCATCCATTGACCAGGGCGGCGCGGGCGAACCGCTTGCGCGGAAATCGTCACGACGTCGCCGCCGTCGCCGATATAGATCGTGTCGTCGGAAAGGAACTCGTTGAGTTCATAAGCGACGCGGTACGGATGAATCGGCGTGCTGTTGGACTTGAACAGCGGCATCAGTTTTTCGGTCGCGGTTGCTTCGGCATCCTGAAGTTGCGCCATCCACTTGCGGCGTGCCTGGCGCTTGTCGTCCTTCAGGCGACCGCTCGCGGCTTGCAGCACCGCGGCGAGAATCGCGCCCGGATCGCCGACCAGACCGAGGTCGATGTCGCGATTCTTGCCGACTGTCCGGTAGTCCATATCGATCTGCACCAGCGTCAGTTCCTTGCTGATGCGCTTGCCGTAACCCATCCGGAAATCGAACGGCGTGCCGACGACGATCAGCACGTCCGCATTCGCAAACGCCTGCGAACGCGTGCGATCGAAGTGATGCGGATCGCCCGGCGGCAGCAAGCCGCGGCTCGCGCCGTTGAAATAACCAGGAACGTCGAGACCGCGCAGCAATGCAATCGCTTCCTCGTGACCGCGCGCGGTCCACACCTGCTGTCCGTACAGAATCGCGGGGCGCTCCGAATTGACGAGGATGTCGGCCAGTTTCTCGATGTCGCGCGGATCGCCAATCGATTTCGTCGACGCGCGATAGTGCCCCGGCTGCGGCACGACGGCGCGCGTGAGTTCGACTTCACGGTCGAGCACGTCACGCGGAATTTCCAGGTAAGCCGGGCCGGGCGCGCCGTTGAAGCACTCGCGTGCGGCCATCGAGATCATGTCCGCGACGCGCTCCGTGCTCGACACGCTGGCGGCGAACTTCGTGATCGGCGACATCATGTCGACGTGCGGCAGGTCTTGCAGCGAGCCCATCTTGTGCTGCGTCAGCGCGCCTTGCCCGCCGATATGCAGCACCGGGCTCTCGGAGCGAAATGCCGTCGCGATGCCGGTCACCGCGTTCGTGCAGCCGGGGCCGGCCGTGGTGACCACGCAGCCGAGCTTGCCGGTCTGGCGCGCGTAGCCGTCTGCTGCGTGCGCCGCGACCTGCTCGTGGCGCACGTCGATGATGCGAATCCCTTCGTCCACACAACCATCGTAAATGTCGATGATGTGGCCGCCGCACAGCGTGAAGATCGTATCGACCCCTTCGTTTTTCAGCGCCTTCGCGACCAGATGGCCGCCCGAAACGACGCCCGCGTTGCGCGTCTTTTGCTTGAGCGTGTCTTCGGCCGTGGTGCTGCTCGTGGCGGAGTTCAGGGATGAAACAACTGCAGACATGGTCGTCTCCTGTGTGTCGACCGGCTTGGCGCGTCAGTGCTTGCGCCGGTCCCGTGCTTTGCATCGGCCGGTGTTGCGCATTAGCGCTTGCGCCGGCCCCATGAAAGACTGCTGCTTATCGGTTGTGCAACGCTTCTCAGAACATGCCGCCCTGCTTGCCCACATACGGTATGTGATATATCAGATTCAGGCAAGGACGATTTCATGCTCCGGGTCCGCTCTGCGTTTGTGCTGCAGTCCCTGCGGGACACGGCAAAGCGGCTGTTTCGAGATCCGCTTTCGGCCTTCCGCAAGGGAAAACACTGAGCGCTGGTTAAGATCGCTCACTGTTGATATATCACATACCACATTTCACCGGACGTCAAGCGCGGTGTTTCCCTACGCAGCGCGTAGAAACGAAAAAGCCCGCGGTGCGTGAACACCGCGGGCTTCAATGCCTGCGTGACTTCGTTGCTACAGTGACGGGCGCGACCGGGCGCGGCGAAACTCCACGCCGAACGCCTAACGCACGCTACGCCTATTCAGCCGTCGTCAATCGAGAAAATCGCAGTTCTTCTCCACGAAGGCCGCCAGATCGAGCGAATGCTGGCGCGTAAGACGCTCGGCCAGTTCGGTATCGCGCTTCTCGAGCGCCTCGATAATGCGCAGATGATCGACGATGGACCGCGACGCGCGATCGCTCTGCGAGATGGTCATGCGCCGGATGGCGCGCACGTGGATAAAAATATTCTTGATGGTGTCGAGAATGATCTGCGACTTCGACAACTCGACGATCGACTGGTGAAACGCGATGTTCGCGTCCGAATACTCGGCGATGTGCTCGGCCGGCGTGGCGTCGCGGAAATTGTCGAACATATGCCGCAAGCGAGCGATTTCCTCGTCTGTGGCGCGCTGCGTCGCCAGGCGCGCGGCCATGCTTTCCAGCGCGGCCCACATGTGAATCATCTCGACGATCTCGCGCTTGCTCTTGCGCACGATGTAAATGCCGCGCCGCGGCACCATGCGCAGAAAGCCCTCCTGCTCGAGCAGCGTCATCGCCTCGCGCACAGGCGTGCGGCTGACGCCAAGCGTCTCGCTCAGCACGCGTTCGTCCAGACGGATTTCGTCGCGCGTCTGGTAGATGTCCGCATCGGCAATCGCCTGGCGCAGCATCGCATAAGCCTGATCGCGCAAGCTCGCGCTTGCGCCGATAGGCTGCAACGACAACGTCAAAGGTGTTGCCACCGCTTCAGTTTGAAGTTCCGACGACATTCATCGCCTCTGGTTGAACATGCATACGATAAGGCGCCACCGCTGCCCCACGTTGCTCGCTCAGTCCGACGAAACGGCCATGTTGCGCTGCAAGTTGCGCGACAGGCTGCGGAATCCAGCGAGCGATAAGAACCGTGGCGGCACTGCCCAAGCCCACAACAGCGACGGCCAGCAGCGAGAGAGGAACAAATTCCATTTGTAGCTCCAACTGATTGAGTGATCGAATGACTCAATCATATGCTGCATCGCCGCAAAAATCAATATTGTGTATGTAGTATATCAGCGACTGTTGTTTTTCAATCAATGACTACGGTAGCATGCGCCGCGTCGTCCCGCCTCCCGCTTGTTGCCGGCGCGTCGCGCCTCCGTGTATACGCCAGGAACGCGCGCTATTCGCGCAGACGCGCTCGACTATCGCGCAATCCACGTCGAGTGCCGATTGTGCGGCGAGCGCAGCGTCATTAATCTTCCGCACAACCTGCAAGCGATCGGCGGCCCGCAGAAGGCGCCGACGCTGCGCCGCCAGCACGCGGCCGGTCACGCAGCAGTCCAAGAATCTCACGGAGACCCCGTCATGAGCACCACTCTCTCGCCGGCCGCAACAGCCGACAACCGCATCGCCCGCAGCCGGGCACGCAAAGCCGCGCTGGGCAGCTTCGTCGGCGCAGTCGTCGACTGGTACGACTTTCTGCTGTACGGGATTGTCGCGGCGCTCGTCTTCAACGCGGAGTTCTTTCCGAAAGTGAGCCCGGCAATGGGCACGCTCGCGGCCTTCGCGACGTTCGGCGTCGGCTTTCTGTTCCGCCCGCTCGGCGGCTTCGTGTTCGGCCATTTCGGCGACCGGCTCGGCCGCAAGCGCATGCTGGTGCTGACCGTGATGATGATGGGTCTTTCCACCGCCGCCATCGGCCTGCTGCCGTCGTTCGCGACTATCGGCTGGCTCGCGCCGGTGCTGCTCGTCACGCTGCGCGCGATCCAGGGCTTCGCGGTCGGCGGCGAATGGGGCGGTGCGGCGTTGATGGCGGTCGAAAGCGCGCCCGAGAAAAAGAAGGCGTTCTACAGCAGCGGCGTCCAGGTCGGCTACGGCGTGGGCCTCGTGCTGGCGACGGGGCTGGTCGCGCTGATCAGCCGTTCGATGGATAACGCGTCGTTCATGAGCTGGGGCTGGCGCCTGCCCTTCCTCTTCAGCGTAGTGCTGGTGCTGATCGCGATGTGGATCCGCTCGAGTATGGAAGAGTCGCAGGAATTCGTCGAAAAAGTCGGCGCGCACGGCGAGCGCCGCGTGCGGCTGCCGATCGTCGAAGCGCTGCTGCGTCACCCGAAAGCGTTCCTGCTGATCATCGCGCTGCGCCTCGCCGAACTGTTCACGATGTATATCGTGACTGCCTTCGCGCTCAATTACTCGACGGCGAACCTGCACATGCCGCGCGAGTTCTTCCTGACCATCGGCCTGCTGGTCGGCGCGGTGAGTTGCGTGACGATTCCGCTTTTCGCGATGCTCGCCGACCGCTTCGGCCGCCGCCGCGTGTACATGATCGGCGCGCTCGTCGGCATGTTCAGCGCCGTGCCGTTCTTCCTGGCCCTCGAAGCACGCTCGACGGTATGGATCGTGGTCTTCGCCGTGATGCTCGCGAACATTGCGCACGACATGGTGGTGAGCGTACAGCAGCCGATGTTCACCGAACTCTTCGGCACCGAGTACCGCTACAGCGGCGCGGGCGTCGGCTATCAGGTGGCGAGCGTGGTAGGCGGCGGCTTCACGCCGTTCATCGCCGTTGCGCTCGTGAGTTTCGCCGGCGGTTCGTGGCATCCCGTGGCCGGCTATCTGGCGATCGGCTGCCTGATCTCTGTGCTCGTGGCCGCAAAAATGAAGACCGGGCGCACCGTTTGAACGGTTGATCGAGGTTCGAAGAGGCCGGCGTGGCGATGCTGCCACCGCCGGCCCTTTTGCTTTGAAGGCGCGGTTCGGGCCGCACGCCAAGTTTGCGCCAGACCCGACATCTGGGACCCACTGCCGCGGTCCGGCAGATACGCGTCGCATTTCCTCGGGCAATGCCTTATGCATTTCTATCTCATATTGCCAACCTAGGTCCGCCGCCCTATCGTTCGACCAGGCAAGCTCCATCCGGGACTTGCGCACGTTCATATGAAGCCCAGCCGCATATATGAGCGCCCATCGAGTAGCAATTCTCACGCCGAAGCACTAAAGGATTCGGTCTGATGCGCCGATAACAAAGACTTCGCTTTCCGGGAGACCGACCATGAGCAGCATGACCGAGCCACAGCACAATTCAGGCTCCGCACCATTTTTTTCGAAAGAAGCCACCATCGCGAAACCGGGGTTCTCGCGCTGGATGGTTCCTCCCGCGGCACTCGCCGTCCATCTCTGTATCGGCCAGGCGTACGCGTTCTCCGTGTTCAACGGCCCGTTGACCAAGGTGATCGGCATCACGCAATCCGCGCCCGATGACTGGTCGCTGACTTCCCTTGGCTGGATTTTCTCGCTGGCGATCGTGTTCCTCGGTTTGTCGGCGGCGTTCGCGGGCAAGTGGCTCGAGCACGTCGGCCCGCGCCGCACCATGTTCACCGCGGCCTGCTGCTTCGGCGGCGGCTTCCTGATTTCCGCGCTGGGCGTGTACTTCCACCAGATCGCGTTGCTGTATCTCGGCTACGGCGTGATCGGCGGAATTGGGCTCGGCCTCGGCTATGTGTCGCCGGTGTCGACGCTGATCCGCTGGTTTCCGGACCGCCGCGGCATGGCGACCGGCATGGCGATCATGGGCTTCGGCGGCGGCGCGATGATTGCCGCGCCGCTGTCCGTCGCGCTGATGAACCACTTCAAGAGCGCGACCAGCATCGGCGTGGCCGAGACGTTCATCGTGCTCGGCATCGTGTATTTCATCTCGATGTCGATCGGCGCGTTGGCCATTCGCGTGCCGCCGACGGACTGGAAACCGGCAGGCTGGACGCCGCCCGCGACCTCGCAGCAAAAGATGATCACGCGTAACCACGTGCACATCGACCAGGCGCTGAAGACGCCGCAGTTCTATCTGATCTGGCTCGTGCTGTTCCTGAACGTGACGGCCGGCATCGGCATTCTCGGCCAGGCTTCGGTGATGATCCAGGAGAGCTTCAAGGGCACTGTGACGGCTGCCGCCGCTGCCGGTTTCGTCGGCCTGCTGTCGCTGTTCAACATGGGCGGGCGCTTCGTGTGGGCATCGGCGTCGGACTGGATCGGCCGCAAGAACACCTACTTCATCTTCTTCGCGCTTGGCGCCGTGCTGTATTTCCTCGTGCCGAGCTTCGCCGCGTCCGGCCAGATGGCACTCTTCGTGCTGGCGTACTGCATCATCCTCACGATGTACGGCGGCGGCTTTGCGACGGTGCCCGCGTATCTCGCGGACATGTTCGGCACGGCGTTTGTCGGCGGCATTCATGGACGCCTGCTGACCGCATGGGCCGCGGCCGGCGTGGCGGGTCCGGTGCTCGTGAACTACATCCGCGCGTACGAAGTCGCGCACGGCGTGGCGAAGGCCGATGCCTACACGATGACGGTTCACATCATGGCCGTGCTGCTGGTGGTCGGCTTCATCTGCAATCTGTTGGTCAAGCGTGTGGACGACAAGCATCACATGACCGACGCACAAGTCGCCAAAGGCGCATAAGGAGACTCGCATGTCGACCATTGAACCCGTGCACCCGACCAACAAGGTCAAGATCGCCGTCTTTTGGCTGTACGTGATGATCCCGCTCGCGTGGGGCGTGTTCAACACGCTCTCGCAAGCGATGAAGCTGTTCCAGTAAGCGTACCCGCGCCCCGCCGCCCGCACCGCGGGGCGCGTTCGATTTGCCGCCGGCAGTTCTCGCCGGCTGGCTTCCCTTGCTACCACTGATAAGCGGCGCCGGCGCCGACCGCCGTGGTCACCGAACTGATGCCCGCGCTCAGCTTCACCTTGAAGTTCTGCGCGACGCGCGCCGACAGCCCCACGGCCACCGCCTGATAACCCATGTAACCCGCCGTGCCTACGCCGATGGCGAGGTTCTTCGTCGCGTCGACTTCGGGGACCATGGTCATTGCCATCGCGGACGCCGTTCCCGCATACGCACGCCGCGCCAGATCGCCCATGCCGCCCTGGAACTGCTGCATGTTGACGGCGTCGCCCGGCGCCTGGCCTGCGGCGAGGTTCGTGATGCGGCGCTCGTTGCCCGACGAGCCGACGGAAACCGTGTTCGGCTGATCCGCGACCGAACCTTCGCCTAGCGCGACGGTGTTCGCCGCCGACGCTTTCGCTCCGCCGCCGACCGCCACAGAACCGTTGCCGGTCGCCTGCGGCGCACTCGCGGAACTGTTCACGGCCGTATAGCCGTTGCCGCTCGTCGCATAGTTTCTGACGGTCTGGTCGATGCTGCTGATCTGCTGATTGGTTTGCCAGAGCTGCGCGCCGGTTACCGCATCGCTGCTGGTTGCCGATACTTCGCCGTTCTTCAGGTTGGTCAACTGCACGGCCGGCGCATTCGCCGCCGTGCCGCCGAGCGTCATCTTGTCGTGCGCGGAACTGTCGTACTGAACGGCATTCGCCACCGTTCCGTTGATGCGGCCAACCGTGTTCTGCAAACCCGCAATGTCGTTGCTGTTTTGCGTGACGCGGCCGTCCAGATTGCCGAGCGCGCCGCCGACGTTGTTGACGACCTGGCCGCCCACCTTGTACGAAGGCGCGCTGACCGAGCCGTCCGCGTTCACCGTCGAGCCGCCGCCGAGCGCCGTCGCCGTGCTCGCGGCTTGCGCGAACAGTTGCGAGCCGTTGACCGCGTCGGTGCTCGCCGCGTTGAGCGAGCCGCGCCCGACGCCGGTCACGACGCGGTTGCCCTGCGTGCCCGCCACATTGATCGCCCGGCCGTCGGTCGAAGCGCCGATCTTGATCACGCGCGAAGACGGGTCTTGCGTCACCATGCCGGCGCCGCCCTGCTGGACGTTCTGCTGCAGTGTGCTGAGCCCGCTGTCGAGCGAATCGAGCGCGTCGCCGACGTTCTTCTGCGTGCCGCCTTGCACGTGATACGACGGGCCGGTCACGGAGCCGTCGATATTGACCTGTACGCCGCCTCCAAGCCCGGCGACCACCGGCCTCAACTGCGCAAAGTTGACCGCGGACGTGTCGGCCAGGCCCGCCGCGACGCCGGTCAATTGACGCGCGCCACTCCTGCCCGCGAAGTCGACGCGCGCGCCGCCCGCATCTTGCCCGACGCTAATGACGCGCGAGGTCAGGTCCTGCTGGACGAGCCCGATCTCGCCGTTCGTGATCTGCTTCGCCACGTTCGTCACGTTGCCTTCGAGCGCTGTAGTGCGCGTGTCGAGGCCCGATATCTTCGTCGTGTTGACGCTCACGCGCTGGTCGAGATTTGAAATGTCGGTCGCGTTGCTGCCGACGCGCCGATCTAGGCTTGCAATGTTGTCGCTGTTTTGCGCCACCGCCTGATTGGTCGCGAACAGTTGGCCGCCGTTCACCGCGTCCAGGCTGTCGCTGTCCAGCCTCGTGGCGCGTACGTTGGTCACGCGGACCGGCGCGCCGGCGTTGCCGAGCGTCAGGGTGTCGTGCGCGGCGGAGTTGTACTGGACGGAGTCCGCCGTGGCCGCCGCAATCGTCTTCGCGCTTGCTGCGGCACTCGCCGTGGTGCTGGTTGTCACGCTCGTGTTGACGGCCGCCGCGAGCGCCGAGCCGACGTCGCCAAACGTGTTTCCGCCGATGGTGTAAAGCGGCGGCTTGACCGTGCCGTCCGCCTTGACCGCCGCCTCGCCGCCGAGCGCGGCCGCCACGCTCGCGGCATTGCCGTAAAGCTGCGCGCCATTGACCGCGTCGTTGCTGGACGCGTCGATCGCGCCGCGCGCGAGCCCTGTAAGCGTGCGGTTGCCGTTGAGGCCGGCGACGTTCATCCGGATACCCGTCGACGACGGCGCGACCAGAATGTCGCGCGTTCCGAGGTCCTGCTTGATGAGACCGATGCTGCCCGCCACGACTTGCGACTGCAGCGTGACGACGCCCGTATCGAGTGAACTCAGCGCGCCGCCGACGGTGGTTTGCGTGCCCGACTGCATGTAGTACCGCGGGCCGACGGTCGAGCCGCTCGCGCTCACCGACGCGCCGCCGCCGAGCGTCGACACGACTTCCTTAAGCTGCGTAACGTTGACCGCCGATTGAGCAGTCGTCCCCGCCGCGACGCCGCGCAGTTCGCGCGGCCCGCCGGTTCCGGTGAAGTCCACGGACGCGCCATCGGTGCCCGCGCCAATGCTCAGATTGCGCGTGCCCAGGTCCTGCCGCGCAAGTCCTGTCTGACCGCTTTCGATGTTGCCCGCGAGGTCCGAGATGCTCGCCGCGTTCTGCGAGACGGCATCGTTCGTGGCGTGCAGTTGCGCGCCCGTTACCGCGTCCGTGCTGTAGGCGTTGAGCGCGCCTTGCGCGACGTTCGTCACTCTGACTGGTGTGCCCGCATTGCCGAGCGTCGCGCTGTCGTGCGCGTCGCTATCGTAGAACAGCGCGTCGGCGACATTCGGGCAGCCGGAAGGCGCGCACTCCTGGGCGCCGGCCGGTTGCGCGAACACCAGCGCGCCGAGCAAGCCCGCCGCCGCGGCGGCCAGCGCCCGGCATACCGAAGCGCACTTCGCACCCCCGCTTTTCGTGACTTCCGATGCGGCCACATAGACGCGCCTCGCTTCATTCCATACAGCTTTATAGGTCTTGTTCAACATTCCTCCCATTCTTTTTATTTACTGTCTCTTGCCGAGACTTTTCTTATGCCATCCTAAGTATTTAATCGACTAAACAGACTCAGGACGCACTGCGCTTTTACCTGGCCAACAAGGCTGGAGCGACGAGTGTGCAACCGCGTCCGCGGTTCGCGAATACGATTAATCCTAAAAGCGATTTTTTAGCTTTAATTAGCTAAATGGCATAGTGCGATTCAGACGAAAACTGCCAAAGCTCTTAATCCCGAATGCGGACGATTAAGCGTTTTTAGTCGAATGCTGAGAGTGGCCGAGAACCGGCATGGAGGAAATGCGAGCCCGTCGATGCCGGCTCGCAATCAAAGCATGAACGCGCGACGCAGACGCCGCGCGTGCAACTTACATGGCGTCCGAAAAACGCCCGGCGATGCTCAGATCTTTTCGAACAGCACGTCTTGCGCGCCTTCCCACAAAACCTTTACGCCGACTTCGCGCAGCTTCTCCTTACCTTCGACGATGGTCAGGAAGTGGTTGCCCGCGAGCTGTCCCATCTTGCTCGCGAAGCAGCACGAGCCGTAGGCGATCAGAATTTCGGTTTCGCTATAGCCGCCCGGATAAAACAGAATGTCGCCGATCGACGGATGGCTCGTGTGATTTTCGAAGCCGACCGCCGCGCCGTCGTTCTCGAGCTTGAATTCGCCGAGCGGCACCCAGCAGCCTTCGCCGCTCCAGCGTACGTGGATGATCTTCTGCCGGTACGGCAACAGCTTCAGGAAAGCGGCCACGGTTTGCGGCGCGTCGGGGTTCGTTTCGGCGATAAAGACATGGCCGCAGGAGGTGATTCGAAGTCGGGTCATCGCTTGATATCCGGTATGACGGTGAACGTTGGATGAAGTGGTCGGTCAGACGCGGCTCGGGCCAAGCCGTGGGCTGGTCATTCTGTCGTGCTGTGCAAGGGTTCGACAGATACAGTTCCCAATGGCCCGGTCAGGCCAGTTCGACCGCAAGCGCCACGCGCCGATCGGACCGTGCGTGAGTCGACATAGCATGGCCATGCCAGCTTTGCAGGTTGTCGCGCCACGAAAGTTCGTAGTTTGCAAGCCGCGCAATGCACAGCACACTTCGAAAGGCGCGTGATTCCTACAGACGGCTTCCAGCTTCGCTTCTTCCTGCGTGGCGCAGTCCGGCGGGCCGCCAAACCAAAGCGCGAACAAGAGGCGCAGCGCCGCCATGCATCGGAGGGCACCGCTCGCAGCGGCGAGCGCAGCGGACGCCGTCCATCACCGGCTGTTGCCGCTGTTGCCTAGTGTTGCCGGCCGTTGCCGGCCCTTGCCCAATAACCTGTCTGAGGCTGAACTGGCCATTTTGCTGGTCGGCTGCTTGTCCGTTGCTGATCGCTTACCGGCGCAGGCGCCGCACGGTCCGCACGTCAGCCGCGCAACCGGTAAGCCAGCGGCGTCACGCCGTAATCACGCTTGAACTGCACGGAGAAATGACTGGCATTCTCGTAACCAACCGCAATTGAGATCTGCTGCACGGTCTGATCGGTCGAACGCAAGAGCCTGGCCGCTTCTTCGAGTCGCAAGCGCGTCACGTATTGATGCGGCGTTTCGCCGGTTTCGCGGCGGAACACGCGAGCAAAGTGGAAGCTGCTTAAGCCGGCCTGCGCGGCAAGTTCGCCGATGGTCAGGTCCGCACTGAGATTCGCCCGGATGTAATCGGTTACACGCCGGATGCGGCGCGGCACCAGCCGTTCGGGTTGCTCGAAGCGCGCCGTGCCCGCTTCCCGGCCGCGCGAATAATGTTGAAGAAGATGCGCGGCGAGCGCGTGAACCAGCGCATCGACATACAGGCGCGAGTCGGCCGGATCACTGGCGGCGCGATGCAATGCAGAAAGCATCGCGGCGACCAGCGGATCGTGAAACCGCATCGCGTCGCCGAGCGACAGTTCGCGGCACGACCCGCCGAGCTCCATCTGATCTGCGACGCTGTCGATCAGGCTGCGCTCGATATGTAAATGGACGGTCGACAGCGGCTCATCGCTGATCGAACGCCAGCGCCAGGAAATCGGCGCGGGCGGCACATACCAGAGTTCGCCCACTCGCAGTTCGGCGCTTTCCCAGCGCCCGTTCAGATTGCGCTCGAGATGCTCGGCGCCGCTTGCCAGCGTCATCAGCGTGAGGTCCTGCAGGCCGGGCGCTTCCAGCAGTTCCTGCTCGTCCGGCTCGAGATAGGAGCGCAACACCAGATGCCGCCACGGGCGATCCACGCTCGACACCAGTTTCTGGCCCGCCATGTAGCGGTCGTAGGCAAGCGTCGTTGTCAGCTTTGGAATTCGTGTCTTCACGTCCATTCCCAAGGAGGTGCCGTATGCAAATGAGAGAAACCCGTCAAACCCGCGTGGCTGGTTGGCTGTCAGCGCAAGATCGCAAAAATGATAGCAAGGAACCGGCTACCGTAATTTTTGGAAATAGCTAATCATTCAGGTTGTCGTCTTTCACGCGTTTCGAACGCCGGAGCTACCGTTTCATGGAACACGAATGCGATACGCTGCCGCATTGGCTGACCGGTTCGCCGCAGGGCGAAGCCGGCCATGCGTCGGCAGCATACAACCCAGCGGTCACCGCACAACCGGCCTACCCGGCCGGTACGCGGCAGGCCGCGAAGTCAGCCCACGCGGCTGAAGCATCGATCGTATCTGGCCGCGCGGCAACAGGCGCGGCGCCCGCAGGCTTCCTCACGCTGTTCACCGAGGAAGAGATCGGCACGCCTGCGCCGGCCGCGCGGCGCGCGCCGGTCATCAGTCCGCTGGTGCGTTTCGGCAGTGCGCAGGACCGCATCGAATTCGTGCGGCAGCGCATCAGGCAACTGGGCTTCAACTCGTTCAGCTATACGGCCACGCGCACGTCGGCGCATCGCAAGACCATGTTCGTGCTGACAAGCTACGAGTCGCAAAGCTGGCTCACGCGCTATTTCCGCGAGCGTTATTTCGAGCTCGATCCGCGCGTGGCGCTCGCATCGCCGACCGGCATGCCGTTCCTCTGGAACACGGTCGACATGCGCGCCGATCTGCCGCGTGCGCAAATGCGCAGCGAGCGGCTCGGCGGGCTGATCGACATGCTGGAGGCAACCGGGCGCAAAAGCGGCATTCTCACGCAGATGCCGCTGCCCGAGCCGGAACTGAGCGCGAGCCTGTGCTTTAACTCGGAGATCGCCAATCCGCGCTGGATGACCGAATCGATCGTGGCCGAAACGCTGATGTTCGCGCACACGATTCATGAGTTCATCTGGACGCACGCGAAGAGCGTGATCGGCATGACGCCCGCGCAGCAGCATCGCGTGACGTTGAGCGAGTTGCAGCACGCGGTGCTGAAGGCGGTGGTTCAGGGGCAGCGCGACAAGGAAATCGCGTATTTCCTCGGGCTGTCGCCGCACAATGTGGACTACCATCTGCGCCGCTTGCGGCAGTTGTTCAATGTGCGCAATCGCGTGCAACTGATCAACGTCGCGAAGGCCTACGTGTCGTAGCCGCGGGTAGTACGCGGAGTACGCACGGAGCACGCACGTAGTGCAGGCAGGCCACGAAAACGGCGTGGCGGCTTCCCGCCGCCACGCCGTTTTTTTAATGCGTGCGCTTTGCGCCTAGCTCTTCAACCGGTAGCCCGTCTTGAAGATCCACGCAACGATCGCAAGAAACACCGCGAGAAAGAGCGCCGTCATGGCGAGGCTTATTTCGACGTTGACATCCGCGAGACCGTAGAAGCTCCAGCGGAATCCGCTCACCAGATAGACGATCGGATTGAACAGCGTCACGATCTTCCAGAACGGCGGCAGCATGTTCACCGCATAGAAGCTGCCGCCGAGGAACGTCAGCGGCGTGATGATCAGCAGCGGCACGAGTTGCAGCTTCTCGAAACTATCCGCCCAGATGCCGATGATGAACCCGAGCAGACTGAACGTGACCGCGGTCAGCACGAGAAACAGGATCATCCAGAACGGATGCTGCACTTGCAGCGGCACGAACAGGCCCGCGGTGGCGAGAATGATGAGCCCGAGCAGGATCGACTTGGTAGCCGCCGCGCCCACATAACTCACGACAATCTCGAGATACGACACGGGCGCGGACAACAACTCGTAGATGGTGCCGGTAAAGCGCGGAAAGTAAATGCCGAACGACGCGTTCGAAATACTTTGCGACAGCAGCGACAACATGATCAACCCCGGCACGATGAACGCGCCGTAGCTGATGCCGTCCACTTCCTTGATACGCGAGCCGATGGCCGCGCCGAACACGACAAAGTAAAGCGACGTGGAAATCACCGGCGCGATGATGCTTTGCATCAGCGTGCGCCAGGTGCGCGCCATCTCGAACTTGTAGATCGCGCGAATGGCGTAGATGTTCATTGATTACCTCGAAGCAGGCTCACGAAGATGTCTTCAAGCGAACTCTGCGTGGTGTGCAGGTCCTTGAAACGGATGCTGGCGTCGTCGAGCGCCTTGAGCAGCGCGATGATGTCCGTGCGGCCGCCGTCGCCTTCATAGGTGTAGATCAGTTCGTTGCCGCCTTTGGCGACATCGAGCCCGTAGCCGGCGAGCGCGGGCGGCAGTGCGTCGAGCGGACTCTCCAGTTGCAGCGTCAACTGCTTCTTGCCGAGCTTGCGCATGAGTTCGGTCTTCTCTTCGACGAGCATGATCTCGCCGCCGTTGATCACGCCGATGCGATCCGCCATTTCCTCGGCTTCGTCGATGTAATGCGTGGTCAGGATGATCGTCACGCCGCTTGCCGCGAGCGAACGCACGAGCTTCCACATATCGCGGCGCAATTCGACGTCGACACCGGCCGTGGGTTCGTCGAGGAACAGCACGCGCGGTTCGTGCGACAGCGCCTTCGCGATCAGCACGCGCCGCTTCATGCCGCCCGACAGCGTAATAATCTTGCTATTGCGCTTTTCCCACAGCGACAGATCGCGCAGCACCTTCTCGATATGCGCGGGATTCTTCGGCTTGCCGAACAGGCCGCGGCTGAATGAGACGGTCGCCCAGACGGTTTCGAACGAATCGGTGGTGAGTTCCTGCGGCACGAGGCCGATCAGCGAGCGCGCGCCGCGATAGTCGGCGGCGATATCGCGGCCGTCCACCATCACGCTGCCTTCGCTCGCGTTGACAATGCCGCAGATGATGCTGATGAGCGTGGTCTTGCCCGCCCCGTTTGGCCCCAGGAGGGCAAAGATTTCTCCGCGGTTGATCCCGAGGTTGATGTTTTTGAGCGCCTGAAAACCGCTTGCATAGGTTTTCGACAGATTCGTGACTGAGACGATTGGCTGCATGGATTCGACGATGGCAGACACCGTTGTTTAAGTGGATGAAATGACGCGCAAGCGCGGCCGCACCCGCAATGTAATGGAAACTGCGAAAGCCTGCAGCGCAACGGATCGAAGTCTACGGGAAGTCGCGCGCGGCCGAACTCATCGCCGAGCCGTTTCGCTGCAGCGCAAGATAGTTCGGTTTCCATAACGATATCCGCGCGACGCGCGTCGTCTCCCGCACCGTTCCCGCTCGCCCAGCAGACTCCCGCCGCCACCGTCCCGGGAACGCCGCGTGCTCGATTTCAGCCGTGCTGCTGCGCCCGTGCGCGTCGCGCCGGCATCCAAGGCACAGTGCTTGCGGCAGTTTGTTCATGTGAGTGCAAGGCGCTCGCGTGACATCAATCGACTCTATGGAGATGAACCATGAAACGCTTTACCAAAACGATTTTTGCTTCAGCGCTCGTAATGGCACTCTCGGGCGGAGCCTTTGCACAAGCGGGCGGCGGTGCCGGTGCCGGCGGTAGCGGCGGCATGGGCGGCGGTGGTGCGGCAGCGGGTGCGGGCGGCTCGGGCGGCGGTAACGGCGTGGGCGCCGGCGGCGGCACGACGGGCGGCGCGGGCGGCACCGCGGCGCCAGGCGTCGGCCCCGGCACGATGAAGCACCCCGGCGATTCCGGCTATGGCTCGCCGGGCGTGACCGGCACCGGCGGCGGCATGGGCACGGGCACCGGCGCATCGCCGAACAGCGCGACCACGAACCGTTCGAATAGCGGCAGCATGAGCAACGGTACGCGCAGCGGCACGAGCGGTACGATGCAGAACGGGCAGTAATTGAGGGAAGCCTGAGGGAAGTCGGCGCTCGAGCCTCAAGCGGTTGATTGAATTCGAGGCCCTGATTTAAGAGCGCGTGGAAAGATGGACGGCGGCGCCGCTTGACGGCATCGCCGTCCATTTGTTTTTTCACCCGCAATCCGAGCGCTTGCAATGCTCCAGCGTCGATGGTGGATTTTGCAACGGCTCCAATGTAAAGAAGTCGCGCTTCGCTTTACGGCTCGCCGTCACGGCTCCGCGCATACGAAGCTGCTCGCGAGATTCACATTGCCCTTGCCCGCGTAACGCGGAAACGTCGGATAGCGGCACAACGGTCGCGAGCGTCCATTGGTCGCGGCGGCGATATCGGTGGCGATCAGCGTTTCCGGCGACGCGCCGCGCGTGACCCAGCTATCGAGCGCGCCAAGCAGATCCACCGACGGCACGAACGCGCCGCTGCCATGCTGAAAACCCGGCACCATGTACAGACGCATGAAACGGTTGACCTCGTCCACACCGTAACGATCGACGAGCGCCTGACGGTAGGCAATCGTCTGATTCGGGCTGATGACTTCGTCCGCGAGACCTTGCAGCGTGATGAGCTTGCCGCCGCGCGCAATGTAGCGCGCGAGATCCGTGTTCATTGCGCCGATGGTCTGCGACAGCGCGACCAATTGCGCGCGATATTTGCCCGGACGTAGCGGATCGAACTTCAGCGAGTCGAAGTCCGCGTCGTGTGCAACGAAGTAACGCACATAGCCGTCGCCCTGCGCAAACAGGTAACCGTTGGCGAAGAATCTCGGCGTCGCGAGCCGTTCGGCCTGGTGCCCGAGGCCCAGTGAACCCGCGAAATACGTGCCCTGAAAAACGTTGTAACCGCGATAGCCGCCGACATTCCAGGCGAGCTTGTACGGCAGCGACAAACCATCGCGCAGCACCATCAACGTAGCGAGTTGCGGCTCGGTGACGCATTCGTCGCGTGAGAATGTGTGCCCCGCGCAACGCAACGAATCGACGATCTCCGCTTCATGCTCCCGGCATGCGGCGACGTCGCTCACGATGCCGTCGGCGGCGCCGTCGAGCCGGTCGCAAACCGCAAGCGTTCGTCGATACACATGATCCAGCAGCAGCGGTGGAATGAAGCCGCCCGGCGTCGCATATTCGGCCTGGCCGACCTTCACGCCGATGAGCCGCACGCCGGAAAAATTGAGTGCCGGCGAATTGGCGATCACGCCGTCGTAGTCGTCGGGAAAGCGCTGCATCACCGTGTAGCCTTCGCGGCCGCCCGTCGAGCCGCCGGCGAAATACATGCGCTGCGGCGGCCGCCCATAAGCGCGCGCGATCAACGCAAGCGCGGCGTCGTGTGTCTTCTTCAGATGCGCGTAGCCGAAGTTCGTCACGGCTTCGTCGACGAGACCGAACACCGCCAACGACGAATCGCCCACATGCCCGGAATCGTCGCCGAACGTCGCATAGCCTTGCGCAAGCGGCGCGCGATCCGGTGAAAACGGCATCACGCCGACGCCGCTCACCACCACGCCGTTATAGCCGCCGCCGCCCACTTGCAGCGCGCGGCCGTTCCAGTGGCGCGGCAGATTCAGGTCGAAGCGGATGTCGGGCGTGGTCGGCTTCGCCGCCTTGATGCGCCCGGTGATGCGGCAGTATTCGCCGCCCTGCTGATTGCCCGGCGCGGTCGCGCCGACCATCGACGCGCTCTCGATCTGCGCGCCCGCAGTCGGCAATGCGATGAGTTCCGAAGGCAAGACGGCGCCCGCGAATTCGGCGCAACGCATCGAAAGCGGCGCCTCCTTTTGCGCGGCGAGCACCGTACGCGAGCCGGGTCCGGGCAGCACGCCGGCAAGCGTGGCCGCGATTGCGACCGAGATTGCTATTGCGCGCAGCCGCGAAGCTCGCGGAACAGCCGTGCGGCGCGAGCGCGCCCTCATCCTCAACGCGCCCCGCTCGCTGCCGCGCGCAGTTGCTGCCCTTTCCATCCGTGCCAGCCGCGCGCAAGAATCAGCAGTGCGCCGATCGCGACGACTCGCCGGCCAGCCCGATCAGCACGCCGCGAAAGCCATGAAACATGTGAGGCGTCGCCGTATCGACGATCAGGGACACGAGCGTGCCGCCGACAAAACACACGAGCCCCGTGCGCCCCACGGTAACGACAGCAGGCAGGCGCTCCGCAAGCCGCGCGATGCTGCCCAAGCGCACGAGTCGCGCGGCAAGCCATGCTATGACGATGAAATTGATCACGCGGTCCACGGAAAGATTCTGTTTAAGGGTGCCGGGCAAAGGCTGCGTCAGCACGAAAAGTTTAACCGCGGCAAACGCGAGCACGGCGGCGACGGCCGCCCACGTCAACCAGCGAGCGGCCTTGCCTGCATGAAAGCGCTCGCTGACCGGCGCGAGCCGGCACACGATGCCGAGCACGAACATCAGTTGCCACGCAAACGGATTAAAAGCCCAGTCGGCGATGTCGTCAATGCTTAGAAGCGCCGCAAGCGGCCGCGCGAGCCACCATACGGCGGCGCTCAGGGCCAGCGCCGCCACGCGCGAGCGCATGGCCAGCGGCACCATGGCCGGCACCAGCAGCGCGTAAAACACGTACATCGGCAGCACGCTCGACAGATACGGCTGCCGGCGCAACACCGCGATTTCAAGCGCCTGATGCAGCGGCCTCGCGGCGAAAGGCGACCAGCCGGTAAGGTCGATCATCGCGTGATTCAGATTGAGGAACGCGAGCACCGCGCCCGAAAGCAGCGTGAGCAGCGCCGTCAACAGATAGGCGCGGTAGATTTCCCAGCAGCGCAGCACGAAGCGCAGATTAGCGGCCTTCTCGCCGCGCGTGGCGAGCACCGCCGTATAAGCCGCCGCCGACGCATAGCCGCCGAGAAACACGAACACTTCCGCCGAATCGCACAACGCGTACGCATGCAGCATCAAATGCGAAAGCGTGCTGCCCGGCATGTGATCGAGCACGATGACGATCAGCACGACCCCGCGAAAGAAGTCGACTTCGACGGAGCGTCCGCGGCGAATGTCCATTCGGTTCTCGCAGCAAGGTTATCCAGCAACACAGCACGATATAACGTTTGGGGCGGCGTCGTGCGATGAGTTCATGCACGCTGACAGGCAGCCTCCTGTTTGCAGTGGCGCAGTGGCAATCTGAAATCGCGCTGTCGGCAAGCGGTAATTGTGATTCAGGCGATTGGCGCGATTACGGCGATTCACGCAATTCAGAATTCGCGATGGAAAGCGCATTCGATGCGCGGCAAGTTTTACGGCTTTCACAGCTATTTGCGAATGCACCGGTAATTGCCGCCGAAAAAAATCCGCACATTGCGGTGTGCGATTTTTTTCGCTTTTTTTCATCGTAGGATGGTTTCATGCACGACCGTCGGAGTTCGCGCGTCCCGCTCGAACGATGCTCCGCACGGCGGCCACTCATGTGGACCGGACAGACGTGCCCGGTCATTCACGCGGCACCGGTCCTTCCATTACCGACCTGAACGGTTCGCGCACGCGCACCGCCTTCGCATTGGAAGACACTCACATGAACAAAAGAATCGCCGGCTTCGACGGACTGCGCGCCATTGCAGTCCTAATGGTCTTTCTTCAGCACCGGCTATTCGGCGACATCGGCGAAATAGGCCATCTCGGCGTATGGATCTTCTTTGCACTGAGCGGCTTTCTGATTATCGGCATTCTCTCGGCACAACGGCTTCGCATCGAAGAAAACGGCAGCGGGTTCGTCGTGGAGCTGAAGCGTTTTCTGTTTCGCCGCACGTTGCGCATCTTCCCGATTTATTACCTGATGCTGACCGTGATGTGCGTGCTGATGCTCTTCGGCATCGCGAGTCCGGAACTGGCGAGCGGCATGCCGTTTCATTTCCCTTATCTGTCGAACTTCTGGATCGGCTCAGTGCTGCATTACTGGCCAGGGCGCTACTCGCATTTGTGGAGTCTCGCGATCGAGGAGCAGTTCTATCTCGTCGTCGCGCCGCTGCTGTTGCTGCTTGCCGCGCGCCGCCATTTCGTCGCGTGCATGGTGATCGCGGCGACGGGACTCGTTGCGCTCTTCGCGATGCGCGCCGGGCATTGGCAGGAGATCACGATCTACACGCATCCGTTGAGCAACTTCTGGCTATTGGCGCTCGGCGGAATGGGCGGCCTGATGGTCGCCGGCGACGCAGGCGGTGTGCGTGCGTGGCTCGGCCACGGCGCCACGCTGTTTGCGTTGAGCGTTTGTCTCGTGGGCTTTTGCGCGAGCGAGCCGGTGTGGAGCGAGTTGCACGATCCGCTGCTGTTCACCGTCGTCAATGCCGTGTACGGGGTATGCATCGCGGCGCTCGTGTGTTCGATTGCATGCTGCCGCAATGCGGTCGTCGTGGGTCTGCTGGAAGCGCGCTGGCTCGCGGGGCTCGGGCGGATCAGCTACGGCTTCTATCTGTATCACAACCTGATTCCCGACCTGACCCGCAACCATCGCGCGCAGGCGTTGTTCGGCGGTGCGGTGCCGTTGTGGGCGCATACGCTGGGAATTGCGGCGTCGTTCGGCATCTCGCTCGGGCTCGCGCTGCTGTCATGGCGGCTGATCGAGGAGCCGATTCTTCGATTGAAGACGCGGGGGGTTTCGGTGGATAACGCGAAGTCTGCAGCGCCGCAGCAGGATAAGCGCGGCGCGCGCGTGCTGACAGACGATGATGCGGCTTCGGAGGTCGCTTGAGGTTGCTTGAAGTCGACCCGGCGGCACACGCCTTGCTGCATGCCTGTCATGACTGCAATCAACTGGAGATGCGCCGTGGCCACTCAGCCCGATAGCCCGAACGAGCACGACCAGAAGCCAGACGACACAAAAGACCCCGGCGGTCCACCCACCGAGGTCTCGAAGCCTATTGGCGATGCAATCCCGACGCCGGTCGAACCCGGGCTTGATCAGCCGCTGCCGGAAAAAGGCGAAACACCGCCATCGGATGACGACGAAGCGAAGCGCGATCCCTTGGGCGAAACCGACACGCCTCCGGGCGTTCCGCCGCCGGGTCCATCCGACTTCGCATAGGGCGGTGGCGTCGGCTTATCCACCTTTTACGCGGCTTCCGGCTCAGGCTCCTGCTCGTGCACGATCTTCAGCGTGCTTTTATGCTCCCTGATCAGCCGATACACCGTCTCGCCAGGCACCGTTTCGTGCTCGAGAAGTTCGTCGGCGATAGCGCGCAGCACCGGCTCGTACGCATGCAGCAGGCCATAGCACTGCTCGTTCAATTCCTTCAACAGCACGTTCGCCTGCTCGATCGCGCTCTTCATCTGAAGACCCGCGTATTGCGAAGGCAACGCGGCGAGGCTGAACAGATTGCCGTCGCTGTTAAAGCCGAACTTGGACACCATGTCGAGGCCGATGCGCGACGCTTCCTGCAAATCGGAAGCCGCCCCGCTTGATGCCTCGGAGAACGCGAGAATTTCCGCGTTGCGCCCGCCGAGCAGCACCTTGATCTCGTTGCGTATCTCGGTCTCGCGGTACAGATGCTTGTCCTGCGCCTTGGTGATCAGCGCCACGCCGAGCGCGCCGCCTCGCGGCAAAATCGTGACTTCTTCGAGTACGCCTGTGCCGAGCAGCGCGGCCACGAGACCATGCCCCGCTTCGTGCACGGCGATGCGCGTGCGTTCGTCTTCGGTCAGCGCGCGCTCGGCGCCGCTCACGTCGCCGATACGGGCAATCTTGATCGCCTCGATGAAATGCTTGGCCGCGATTTCCGTCTCGCCGGCCTTGCGCGCGACGAGCCCCGCCTGGTTCACGACCATCGCGACGGTCGCGGGTGACAGACCCGTGGTCAGACGCGCGAGCTGATCGTAGTCGATGTCCGCCGCTTTCGATTTCAGCTTCTCCGCATAGAAGCGGAAAATCTTCGCGCGATCTTCGCGATCCGGCAGGCGAACCTGCACCGTGCGATCGAAACGGCCAGGCCGGCGCAATGCCTCGTCGAGATTGTCGGGATGGTTCGTAGCCGCGACGATGATCACGCCTTCGTTCGAAGCGAAACCATCCATTTCCGCGAGCAGCTGATTGATGATGCGGTTGCTCTCGGCTTCGACAGGGCCGCCGCCTGTGTCCGTGCGCTTCGCGAGGCCGTCGGCTTCGTCGATGAAGATCACCGTCGGCGCATTCTTGCGCGCCATTTCGAACAGGTGCTTGACCTTCTGGATGCCGACGCCGTAATACTTCGCGCTGAAATAGCTGCCCGTGATCGAGATGAAGTTCGCGCCGCATTCGCCGGCCAGCGCCTGCGCAAGCCGCGTCTTGCCGACGCCTGGACCGCCCACCATCAGAATGCCGCACGGCGCGCGCACACCCATCGACGTAAATTGCTTCGGGCTCGACAGATAACCGCGGATGTCCGCGAGCGCCGCCTTGGCTTCATTTGCGCCGATCACGTCGTCGAAGCGCAGCGTGGGCGCCTTCGTCAACAGCGACGCGCCGCCGCGCATTTCGCGGCGCATGAACCACACCATGCCGCCGATCAGCAGCAGCGGCAGAAGCAGGCTGATCACGTCGCGCGTCTGGTCGAACACCTGAAGCCAGCGCGAGCCGCCAGTGCGAATGTCCGCGTCGGGCAACCATACGAGCTGATAGGAAGCGGCGTCGCCGGTTTTAGGTTCGCCAAGCAGCAGCGCATGCGAGAACGTCGCGTTGTGGTCGGTCACGAAGTACTTCGAACCGTCGCGCTTCGACACGAGAATCGCACTCGGACTCACGCCGATTGCCGCAACGTTCGCGTCGTGAATGTCGCGCAGCATTTGCGACGCGTCTTTCTCCTCGCGCGTCCACGCGGACGTATCGTGCCGCATCTGACTCGCGACGCCGGTTAGCGCGGGCGCGACCTGCGCCGAGCGCTGCTGGTAATGCCACAAACTGAATGCGAGCACGAATGCAATGAGCGCGGCCACGGCCGCCACGGTGATTTTGCGCGCACGTCTTTTCTCAAGCGAGTTCTTTCCCGGCTTCATGAGTCACTTCCAAAAACAGGCCCGAGCGAGCCCTAATACATGTCAAATCAGAGGATGAGCGGTTGGGAGAGGAATCGGCTTTCGCGACGCCACGCCTGCCCGGAAGAGAGGATGCCCAACCATGCATCCCTTTTACCAGTCGCGTACGAGCCAGTATGCCGTGCGGCTGCTTCTTCCAAATCGCAGAAAAGGCCTGTTTCTACCGCCTATCCCGCCGTTTGATGAAGGCGGAATATAGGGCGCAAGCCGCGCATGAGATGCGGTAGAAAACTGCTCCGGCGCACAGTTTAGCAGCGTAAAAAAGGCCGTGTATTCTGTAGACCTATCATTTTCAACCCGCCCTATTTTTTGTCATGCGCTGTCGAGCGGTAATCGGTCAATTGTTCCTGATTATTCGTTTCTGGACCGCGCGCATTTTTTTGTTAGGCTTCGCCATTCGTCAGCGCTTAATTGCGGAGACGGCGACGTGCCCCTGCGCGGCACGCACATTCAACACGCCACAACTTATGCTTCGATTCGAAAACCTCAGCAAGCGCTATAACGACCGCATCGTTTTCGCGGGATTGCGTCACGACTCCGCCGCCGGTTGCGTCGCGCTCAACGACGAGTCGGGAAGCGGCAAATCCACCTTGCTCGCGATTCTCGCCGGCGCGCTTGCAGCCGATTCCGGCGATGTCTGGATCGGCGGCCATTCGGTGAACGCGGCGCCCGCCGTCGCGAGATCGCTTTTGACGTACGTGCCGGAGGATTGCATGCCGTCGCCCGACCCGACCGGCCGTGAGTACTTGCAGCGCGTGGCCGCGGCGCGCAACGCGAGCGTCAGCGACGCCACACTGACGCTCGCCGATTGTTTCGGGCTCACGCCGCATATGGACAAGCGCTTCGAACAGATGTCGTTCGGCACGCGCAAGAAGTTCTTTCTGACCTCGGCGATGCTCGGCGAAACCAGCGTGCTGATCGCCGACGAGCCCGTAGGTGGACTCGACGCCGCCGCGCGCGCCGTGCTGGTCGATCTCTTCACGACACTCGCGCAAACTCGCACGGTGTTTTTCTCGAGCTATGACGACGCGTTCACCGACGCTTGCGCGGCCACTCGCATCACGTTTGCCGATCTCGCGCAGCGCGGTTGACTGAACACCTGAGCGCCTGAGCGCCGGCGCGCCGCGCGAGCCTGGCCCGCGTGAAGCTCAAATCGACACGCAGATCTTCCCGAAGTGCACACCCGACGCCTCGTGCCTGAACGCATCCGCGAGTTGCGCGAGTTCGAACGTGCTGTCGATCACCGGCTTGATGCCCGTCACTTCGAGCGCGCGGATCATATCGCGCTGGTCCTGCCGGCTGCCGACGATCAAGCCTTGCAGCCGCTGTTGCCGCGCCATCAGCGCCGCGGTCGGCACGGGGCCGGCGCGACCCGTCAGCACGCCGATCAGCGCAATATGCCCGCCGATCCGGCAAGCCGTGATCGACTGCGGCAACGTGCCGGGACCGCCCACTTCGATTACATGATCGACGCCTCGTCCGCCGGTCAGCGAGCGCACTTCCTTGCCCCATTCGGGATTGTCGCGGTAGTTGATCGTATGATCGGCGCCGAGCGCGCGCAGCTTCTCGAGCTTCGCATCCGATGAAGACGTCGCGATGACCGACGCGCCCATGGCTCTCGCAAGCTGCAAAGCGAAGATCGACACGCCGCCCGTGCCGAGCACGAGCACCGTGGCGCCCGCCTTCAACTGACCGTCGACCACGAGCGCCCGCCACGCGGTGAGCCCCGCGGTGGTGAGGGTCGCGGATTCGGCGTGGCTATAGCCTTGCGGCGCATGCGTGAAATACTGGCTCGGCAAAACGACGACTTCGCGCGCATAGCCGTCGACGCCGTCGCCCGGTGTGGTCGTGAAGTCGCCGATGGCGGGCGGGCCGTTCTCCCAGAACGGGAAGAAACACGACACCACGTGATCGCCGGCCTTGAATCCGTCGACGCCTGCGCCGACCGCCTCGACGACGCCCGCGCCGTCCGCCATCGGAATGCGCCCGGCCTCGGCGGGCAGCACGCCGCTGACGACGCCATAGTCATGGAAGTTCAACGAGCTCGCGTGAATGCGAACCCGAAGCTGGCCCGCGCCGGGCTGTCCAGGATCGCTGATATCGACGACCTGGAGACTATCGACGCTGGCGGGTGATCCGATCTTGACGGCTTTCATGTGGCGGCTCCTTTAGGTTTTATCAGGCGCTCGACGCGCGCCCTGCTTCGCCAAAGAATATCGCAAGCAGGTTTTGCATGTCGGCGAGCGCGGCATCGCGAACCGTGCGTTTATGCTTGTTCTACTGGGCCAACGCGAACGAGCGATGCCACCCCACTAGCGCACAAAAGAGCCGTACGTCTTGCCCAGTTCATAACGACGCTTCAACTCGTCGGCGATACGCGCGATGACGTCCGTCCAATTGTCCCGCTCCGGCTGCGTGAAGATGCGCACGCCCGGATACCACGGACTGTCTTCGCGATCGCGCAGCCAGCGCCAGCAACCGGCGAAGCGATTGAGCAGCCAGACCGGCTTGCCCATTGCAGCGGCGAGATGCGCGACCGACGTATCGACGGAAATGACCAGATCGAGGTTGTCGATAATCGCCGCGGTGTCCGCGAAGTCCGCGACTTCATCCATCCAGTCGATCAAGTAAGGTTTCGTGGCGGCGCTCGGACGCTTCGCGAGGTCGTCGGTCTTTTGCAAGCTGATCCAGCGAAGCGGCGACGACGCGAACAATGGCGCCATTTGCGCCGAGCTCAGACTGCGTGCGCGGTCTTCGGTAAGCCCCGAGTGACCGCCCGCCCACACGACGCCGACGCGCGGCAGCCCTTGTTGCGGCAACGCGTCGAGTCTCGCGCGCCAGGTCGCGGAGCGCTGCGGGTCCGCGCACAGATATGCGTCGGCCGGGATGTTGTCGAGGCGCGTGCCGAACGCGAGCGGCAGCGACATCAACGGACATTGCCAGTCCCATTGGCTGATGTCCGGCATGACGTCGTCGAGCATCACGAGACCTGGCCAGCGGGCGCACAACGACTCTTCGTAAAGCCGCCGCAACGACGGCGGGCAGATATAGCCCACCTGGGCAAAGCGTTCGAGCGCGAGCGGCAGATAACGCACGAATTGCAGGCTGTCGCCGTGGCCCTGCTCGGGCAACACCAGCAGACGCGCGCCGCTCGCGTTCAGGCCATGCGCGCCGCCCACCACGTCGGGGCGCTCGCCCTTCCATTGCGGCAACGGCAGTTGCGGCGCCTGCGACGCGGGCTGCCCGCGCGCATCGACGAAATTCGCGGTGCGCTCCTCGAAGTACGGCCACGCCTCTTCATAGCGGCCCGCCGCGAGCAGCACCAGGCTGAGACTCGCGCGCGCACCGCGATTCGCGGGATCGAGCGCGATGGCTTGCCTGATATGCCGCTCCGCGTCGCTCAACGAGCCCAGATCCTTGACGACGACGCCGAGGTTCGCATGCGCCTGCGCGTAGTCCGGCTTCAGCTCGATCAAACGCCGATAGACAGCCGCGGCCTCGTCGGCACGCCCTTGCAATTGCAGCGCCACGCCCAGGTAGTAGTGAAGCGGGAGCGAATCCGGCTGATGGACAAGTCCCGCCTTCGCGGTCTGTGCGATGCTCGCGAACATGCGCAGCTTGATCTGGACGAGGCACAGCATGTCGAAGAACGGCGGCTGCGGCTCGACTTCGATCGCGCGCTCGATCCAGCGCTGCGCCAACGGAAGCTGATCCGACGCGAGCGCCACCAGCCCACGCGCATAAAGAGCCCCGGCGTGCGTCGAATCGTGCATGATGATCCGGTCGAGCAGCGCCTGCGCCGTATCGAGCCGGCCTGCGATGCGCGCCTCCTCCGCCTCGTTGAACCAGAGCGAGATGACTTCAGACGAGACTTCAGATGACAGCGGAGTTGGGCTTTGCATGATCGCAAGAATGAGATTGCGTTGATGAACCGTGGAGGCGTTGCCCGGGCACGGGCTGCGAACGCTGCGTTACTGCGAGCTGCGTCGATTATCGATGCCCCGCGCGGGAACCTGTGTAGGACCGTTCCGAATCGGACGCGCACATTGGCGTCAGCAATAAAGTAAAAACGCCGGGATACGGACTTGACCTTACCCCCGTGGGAAGGTCCAAGATCGCCCTGAGATTTATCTCAGGAGATTCGAAATGGAACTGGAATTAGCGGTGAAAGATATGTCGTGCGGCGGCTGCGCCAACTCGATCGCTCGCGCGCTCACCGGTGTCGATCCGGCTGCGGCCGTCGAAATCGACGTGTCCACAAAAATCGTCAAGATTGCTTCGACGCTGCCGGCCACGCAACTGATCGAGGCGATCGAAGCGGCGGGCTTTCATCCGTCGATAAAAAACTGATCATGTATGTTTCGCTCGACAGAGCTTTTAAACGGGAATCGACTATGAACAAATTTCGCGCGTTTCGCCCGCTTCGTGTCCTATGCGTATCGGTATCCGCCGGCCTCGCATGCGCCGTTGCCGCCGTGCCTGCCCATGCGCAGCACACGGCGTCCATGCCCGGCATGGATATGTCCTCACCGGCCGATGCCGGCTCGGGCGACTCGACGCCGGCATTCAAAGCCGCCGACGACAAGATGATGAAGAACATGAGCGCGCCGGCCTACACCGGCGACGCCGACAAGGACTTCGTCGCGCACATGATCCCGCACCACGAGGGCGCGGTCGACATGGCGCAGGTCGAGCTCAAGTACGGCAAGGACCCCGAACTGAAGCGCCTTGCCAGGAACATCATCAAGGCGCAGCACGAAGAGATCGCCTTCATGCAACGCTGGCAGGCGAAACACGGCGCGAAGTAGTCTCGCAGGCGAGGACGGAGCCGCTCAGTGCTGGGTGGCGCCCGCTCCGGAACCGGCTTCCATGTCGTCCGCCAACGCGTCGTCTGCCGACTCCGCCTGCTCGGCGGCCGCGCTGTTCGCGGCCTCCTGCAGCAGGCGCGCTGCATGGCTCGCCGTGATGCGCTTGCGGGCAACTCCCTTTGCATCCAGTCCGATAACCTGGAACAATTCGCGGTCGCACTCGAGTTCCTGCCGATACTGCTCGCCAGTACTGACGAGTAATTCGAGCATGCTCTGCTGACGGAGGCGCTCGTCGGTCGTGACGGCAGGATTCCTACATATCGTGGACGCAAGTGCAACCAGCGTATCCAGTTTGCTCATCTGCCGGTCACAGAAATGGAAAGCCGACAACGCGAGCTTTTCGTACTGGAGAGCATCGACAGGCGGGCGAGAATCGGCTTGCGGCGGCTTCTTGTTCTTACTCATTGTGCGATCTCTCTAAGACATCAGTGGGTCGCCCGCATCCTGCTGCTGGACGATGCGGTTACGATCGCAGGCGGTCAAACCTGGTCATCGGTTGTTCTTCAACGGGCTGTTGATTATAGCGAGTACCGAGCCGTGAAAGTACAACCAGGCAAGCTAAATATGACGATGTTTCGTCACCCGAATTATTTCGTTTAGCCTGGCAGCCGCGATCGTCCATCGACGCACAAATCCGAGATACGTCGCACGGCTAAACAGCCGCGGGCACCCTCACCCAACCTTCCATCAACACGCGCGCGCTGCGGCTCATTACCGCCTTCTTCACGACCCACTCGCCGCCTGCGAGCGCCGCCTCGGCCCCGACTCGCAGCGTGCCCGACGGATGCCCGAATCTCACGGCTTCGCGCTCGCCGCCGCCGGCCGCCAGGTTCACCAATGTGCCCGGAATCGCCGCCGCCGTGCCGATTGCGACCGCCGCCGTGCCCATCATCGCGTGGTGCAGTTTGCCCATCGACATTGCGCGCACAAGCAAATCGACATCGCCCGCATTGATCCGCTTGCCGCTCGACGACACGTAATCAGCGGGCCGCGCGACGAACGCAATTTTCGGCGTGTGCTGCCGCGTCGCGATTTCGTCCAGATTCTTAATGAGTCCCATACGCAGCGCGCCATGAGCGCGAATCGTCTCAAACATGGCCAGCGCTTTTTCATCGCTATTGATGGCGTCCTGCAACTCCGTGCCCTTGTAGCCGATCGCTTCGGCATTCACGAAAATGGTCGGAATGCCGGCGTTGATCATCGTCGCCTTCAACGTGCCGACGCCCGGCACGTCCAGGTCGTCGACGAGATTGCCCGTCGGGAACATCGAGCCGCCCGCGCCGTCTTCTTCCGCGGCCGGGTCCATGAATTCGAGCTGCACTTCCGCAGCCGGAAACGTCACGCCGTCGAGTTCGAAGTCGCCGGTTTCCTGCACCGCGCCGTTCGTCATCGGCACATGCGCAATGATCGTCTTGCCGATGTTCGCCTGCCAGATGCGTACGGTCGCCACGCCATCGCGCGGAATGCGGCTCGCGTCGACCAGGCCCGCGCCGATCGCGAACGGTCCGACCGCCGCCGACAGATTGCCGCAGTTGCCGCTCCAGTCGACGAACGGCTTGTCGATCGACACCTGGCCGAACAGGTAATCCACGTCATGATCGGGCCTGCTGCTTTTGCCGACGATCACGGTCTTGCTCGTGCTCGACGTCGCGCCGCCCATGCCGTCAATCTGCTTGCCATACGGATCGGGGCTGCCGATCACGCGCAGCAGCAGCGCGTCGCGCGCGGCGCCGGGCATTTGCGCCGCGTCGGGCAAATCCTGCAAGCGAAAAAACACGCCCTTGCTCGTGCCGCCACGCATGTACGTGGCCGGAATCCTGATTTGCGGTTGATGCGCCATGAAAGTGTCCTGAAACGTAATCGTGATCAAGCCGCCGCTCGCGACGACTCCAGAAAGTCCTGCGCAAAGCGCTGCAACACGCCGCCGGCCTCGTAGATGGAAACCTCTTCGGCGGTATCGAGCCGGCACGTCACCGGCACCTCGACGCGCTCGCCGCTCCTGCGATGAATCACCAGCGTCAGGTCCGCGCGCGGCTTGCGTTCGCCGACCACGTCGAAAGTTTCGGTGCCGTCAATCGCGAGCGTGATGCGGTTCACGCCTGGCTTGAACTCGAGCGGCAACACGCCCATACCGACGAGGTTCGTGCGGTGAATGCGCTCGAAGCCTTCGGCCACGATCGCTTCCGCGCCGGCCAGGCGCACGCCTTTCGCTGCCCAATCGCGCGACGAACCCTGACCGTAATCCGCGCCCGCGATCACGATGAGCGGCTGCTTGCGCTCCATGTATGTTTCGATGGCTTCCCACATGCGCGTGATCTTGCCCTCGGGCTCGATGCGCGCGAGAGAACCGGCCTTCACCTTGCCGTCCACCACGACCATCTCGTTCTTCAAGGTCGGATTCGCAAACGTCGCGCGCTGCGCGGTCAGGTGATCGCCGCGATGCGTCGCGTACGAATTGAAATCCTCTTCGGGCAAGCCCATTTTCGTGAGGTATTCGCCCGCTGCGCTGTCCGGCAGAATCGCGTTCGATGGCGACAGGTGATCCGTCGTGATGTTATCGCCGAGCACGGCAAGCGCACGCATGGCCTTTAACGTGCGCTCGCCTGCCAATGCGCCTTCCCAATACGGCGGACGGCGAATATACGTGCTCGTCGGGCGCCAGTCGTAGAGCGGGTCGGCTTTATCTCCAGTGTCGACGGAAACCGCGAACATCGGCTCATACACTTTGCGGAACTGCTCGGGCTTCACGCTCGAAGCGACGATAGCGTCGATCTCTTCGTCCGACGGCCAGATGTCCTTCAACGTCACCGCATTGCCTTCGGCATCGACACCGAGCACGTCCTTTTCGATGTCGAAGCGAATCGTGCCCGCAATCGCGTACGCGACCACCAGCGGCGGCGACGCGAGAAACGCCTGCTTCGCAAAGGGATGAATGCGTCCGTCGAAATTGCGGTTGCCCGACAGCACGGCAGTCGCGTAAAGATCGCGCTCCACGATCTCCTTCTGAATGACCGGATCGAGCGCGCCCGACATGCCGTTGCACGACGTGCACGCATACGCGACCACGCCGAAACCGAGCTGCTCGAGTTCGGGCAGCAAGCCGGCTTCTTCCAGATACAGCGTGACGGCTTTCGAGCCCGGCGCGAGCGATGTCTTCGCCCACGGCTTGCGAGTCAATCCGCGCCGGTTCGCGTTGCGCGCGAGCAGACCGGCCGCAATCATGTTGCGCGGATTGTTGGTGTTCGTGCAGCTTGTAATGGCCGCGATGATCACCGCGCCGTCCGGCATCAGGCCCGGCTCGTTTTCAACTTTGCCGCTGATGCCGCGCGCGGCCAGCTCCGAGACCGGCAAGCGCCGATGCGGATTCGACGGCCCGGCGAGCGTGCGCACGACCGTGGACAGATCGAATGTGAGCACGCGTTCATACCCGGCATGCTCGAGGCTGTCGGCCCACAAGCCGGTTTGCTTCGCATACGTTTCGACGAGCGTCACGAGTTCGTCGTCGCGGCCCGTCAGCTTCAGATACTTGATGGTCTGTTCGTCGATATAAAACATCGCGGCCGTCGCGCCGAATTCGGGCGCCATGTTGGCGATGGTCGCGCGGTCGCCGAGCGTGAGCTTCGTCGTGCCTTCGCCGAAAAATTCCAGGTACGCGCCGACCACTTTCTCTTTGCGGAGGAACTCGGTGAGCGACAGCACGACGTCGGTGGCGGTGATGCCTTCGCCGGGCTTGCCCGTCAACTCCACGCCGACGATATCCGGCAGCCGCATATACGACGCGCGGCCGAGCATCACGCTTTCCGCTTCGAGTCCGCCCACGCCGATGGCGATCACGCCGAGCGCGTCGACCATCGGCGTATGCGAGTCCGTGCCGACGAGCGTATCGGGAAACGCCACGCCGTCTTGCACCTGCACGACGGGGCTCATGCGTTCGAGGTTGATCTGATGCAGGATGCCATTGCCCGGCGGAATCACGTCGACATTCCTGAACGCGCGCTTCGTCCAGTCGATGAAATGGAAGCGGTCTTCATTGCGGCGATCTTCGATAGCACGATTCTTCGCGAACGCATCGGGATCGAAACCGCCGCATTCCACCGCAAGCGAATGATCGACGACGAGTTGCGTCGGCACTACCGGATTGACGAGCGCCGGGTCGCCGCCCTGCGCGGCAATCGCGTCGCGCAAACCTGCGAGATCGACGAGCGCGGTCTGGCCGAGAATGTCGTGACACACGACGCGCGCGGGAAACCACGGAAAATCCAGCTCGCGTTTGCGCTCGATAATCTGTTTCAACGACGCGACGAGCGTCACCGGATCGCAGCGTCGCACGAGATTTTCCGCGAGCACGCGCGAGGTGTACGGCAGCTTGTCGTAGGCGCCGGGCTGGATTGCGTCGACGGCGGCGCGCGCGTCGAAGAAATCGAGCTCGGTGCCGGGAAGGCGTTTGCGGTAGGCAGTATTCATGGCTTGGGGACGATCGGTAATGAAGCGCAAACAAAGGCGGCGGCGTGCGTCGAGCGCGCCTTAAGGGCCGGCGCGTTCCGGTATTTAAAGCAGGCGCTTCGGTCTAGTGTAGCTCGCGGCTGCGAAAGCGCGGCCTCGGTTCGTTATCGAACCGAGGCCGTCAACATCAAACGCGTTTTTCGAGCGGCACGAACGACAAATCGTCAGGTCCGGTGTAATTCGCGCTCGGACGAATGATCTTGTTGTCGATCCGCTGTTCGATGATGTGCGCGCTCCAGCCCGCAGTGCGTGCGATCACGAAGAGCGGTGTGAACATGGCCGTCGGCACGCCCATCATGTGGTACGAAACCGCGCTGAACCAGTCGAGATTCGGAAACATCTTTTTCACTTCAGCCATAACTGTTTCAAGACGCTCGGCGATATTGAACAGCTTATTGTTGCCCGCTTCTTTCGACAGCTTCTTCGCGACTTCCTTGATGACCTTGTTGCGCGGGTCCGAGATCGTATAGACCGGATGGCCGAAGCCGATCACCACTTCCTTGTTCTCGACACGTCTACGAATGTCGGCTTCCGCTTCGTCGGGCGTCTGATAGCGCGACTGGATTTCGAACGCCACTTCATTGGCGCCACCGTGTTTCGGGCCACGCAGCGCGCCGATTGCGCCGGTAATTGCCGAGTAAATGTCCGAACCCGTGCCCGCGATCACGCGGCCGGTGAACGTCGACGCGTTGAACTCGTGTTCGGCATACAGATTGAGCGACACATGCATTGCCTCGACCCACGACTTCGGCGGCTCGACACCATGCAGCAGATGCAGGAAGTGGCCGCCGATCGAATCGTCGTCGGTTTCGACTTCGATGCGCTTGCCGTTGTGCGAATAGTGATACCAGTAGAGCAGCATCGAGCCGAGCGACGCCATCAGCTTGTCGGCGATGTCGCGCGCGCCCGGCAGGTTGTGATCGTCCTTTTCCGGCAGCACGGTGCCGAGCACGGACACGCCGGTGCGCATCACATCCATCGGATGCGCGGCGGCGGGAATCCATTCGAGTGCGGCCTTGACGTTCGCGGGCAGGCCGCGCAACGCCTTCAGCTTCGTCTTGTAGGCGGTGAGTTCAGCCTGCGTCGGCAGCTTTTCATGCACGAGCAGATACGCGATCTCTTCGAACTCGCAATTGCCCGCGATGTCCAGAATGTCGTAGCCGCGGTAATGCAGATCGTTGCCGGTCTTGCCAACCGTGCACAGCGCCGTGTTGCCCGCGGTCACGCCGGACAGCGCGACGGATTTTTTCGGTTTGAACGCGCCGGCGTTGGTGGTGCTGGTGCTGTTGTCTGCTTCGCTCATCGTTGTCTCCAGATGCGTTAGGGATTCTCGAACGCGGCCTTAAATGCAAGGAACGGGCCATCGTCGCAGGCTTGCGCTAAGTGCCTGATTTGTCACGGCGGACTGCTTTGCGCGAAACGGCGCACGTTTCGGCAATGAAATCATGAAATTTCATTTTTGAAACCGACGCGCGCATAATAGCCGGACCCTGCCACTCACCTCGCGCGAGCCGCAACTTGAGCACTCCATCGTTCGATACAGCCCGACGCCCGCGCATCTGGGCGCTCAGCATCAGCCGTCTGCGCGACCTGTTTATCGACATCGCGGGCGAATACGTGGAACGCGCGGATCTGCGCATCGTCGCCCAAGGTTTCGAAGACGCCGTGCGCGAAATCGACGCCGCCGGCGCGGGTCGTCCCGACGTCGTGATTGCGGGCGGCTCCAACGGCGCTTACCTGAAAACGCGCGTCGCGGTGCCGGTCGTAATGATCACGCCGACAGGCTTCGACGTCATGCACGCGCTCGCCCGCGCGCGCCGCGACGGCGCAAAGGTCGCGCTGGTCACGCACGGCAACACGCCCGACGAAGTGCGCCGCTTTGTCACGGCGTTCGGGCTCGACGTGACGTTCGCCTCGCATCAATCCGCGCAGGACGCCGAAAGCGTCGTGCTGGACCTGCGCGATCGCGGCATCGACGTGGTCGTCGGCCCCGGACTCGTCACCGATCTCGCCGCGCACGCCGGCATGGGCGCGGTGTTTCTGTACTCGCGCGATTCGGTGCGCGCCGGCTTCGACACGGCGCTCGAAGTCGCGCAGGCGACGCGGCGCGAAACGATACGCCGTCAACGGCTCGACAACCTGCTGCAACACTTGCGCGATGGCGTCGTCGCGCTCGACGCCGAGGGGCGCGTCGAGGCGATGAACCAGCGTCTTGCCGCCGTGCTCGGCGTCGACGCCGCTAATGCAGCGGGCCGCGCGCTGCTCGAACTCGCGCCGGATCTGGCCGGCAGCTTGCCCGACTCGGACGGCGACGCGTTCTGCACCGTGCGCGGCGCGAGCTACGTCGTGCATCGCGGGCCGCTTGCGAGCGGCGGCGCAGCGGCGGGCGCGGTGCTGACGTTTCAGGAATCGCGCGCGGTCGAACGGCTGGACCGCACGCTGCGTTCGCGTCAACGCGTGCAGCAGTTCAGCGCGCGTTACCGCCTGGAAGATATGGTCGGCGCGGCGGAATCCATGCAGCGCGTGCGCGCGCTCGTGCAGCGCTACGCGAGGTCGGACGCGACCGTGCTGATTCTCGGCGAGAGCGGCACAGGCAAGGAAATGGTCGCGCAGAGCATGCATCAGTTGAGCGCGCGGCGCGACTTCGCCTTCGTCGCAATCAATTGCGGCGCGTTTCCCGAGGCGTTGCTCGAAAGCGAACTGTTCGGCTACGAGGAAGGCGCGTTCACCGGCGCGCGCAAAGGCGGCAAGGCGGGGCTCATCGAAGTCGCGCACCGCGGCACCTTGTTTCTCGATGAAATCGGCGAGATGCCGTTGTCGTTGCAGAGCCGTTTGCTGCGCGTATTGCAGGAGCGCGAAGTCGTGCGGCTCGGTTCGACCGAACCGACGCGCGTCGACATTCGCGTGGTTGCCGCGACGCACCGCGCGTTGACCGAGGGTATCGAAGCAGGCCGCTTCCGCGCCGATCTTTACTACCGGCTCAACATTCTCAGCATTGCGCTGCCGCCGCTGCGCGAGCGTCCAACCGATCTGCTGCCGCTTGCCGCCGAACTGCTGTTGCAAGCCGCGGCGCGTGAGCCGAGGCTCGCCGCGCGCCTGCCCGACGCCGCTGCCGCCGAACGCATTCTGGCCGCGCTCGCCGAGCCGTTGCGGCGTTACGCGTGGCCGGGGAATGTGCGCGAGTTGCAGAACGTGATCGAGCGGATTGCAGTGGAGCTTGCCGAGATGGAGTCAGACGCCGACTCGCCGGCGGAGACGCAACCGCTGATTACGCGAGACATGCTGCGGACCATCGCGCCGGAAATCGTCGAACCGCAGCAGCCGCGCACGCAGAAGACCGCGCTTACGTTGCGCGAACGCAGCCGTCATGTCGAAGCCGATGAAATCCGCGCCGCGCTGGCTGCGCACGACGGCGACCGCGACGCGGTGTGCGACGCGCTCGGCATCAGCAAGACGACGTTATGGCGGAAGCTGAACGGGGCGCGCTAGCTTTTGCGATGCTCGCGGCGGCGCCGTGCTTGCCCGCATTAACCGCCGCGCGCTGCTGGATGAACATGCTCGGCGTCATGCCGCAGCATCGCTTGAAATGCCGGCCAAAATGGCTCTGATCGAAGAAGCCGACCTCGGTCGCGACCACCGAACCAGGCACGCCTTCGAGCAACAGCATCTGTGCCCGCTGAATCCGCACGCCGCACAGATAGCGATACGGCGACGAGCCGTACTGCTGCCGGAACACCGTCGCAAAGCGCGACACGCTGAGCGCGGACAGCGCCGCGAGTTGCGCGAGCGTCACCGGCTCGTTGAAATGCGCTTCGATAAAAGCCCGCGCGGCGTTGAGGCTGACGGACTGTTTCATGACGTCGCGATGGGCTCTTTTGCAAAACGCTGGATGGAGAACCTGTCGAGCGGAATCGGCGTGCTGCCCGTATCGACGAGTTCCGCCATCGTCTCGCCGACGCCCGGCCCGATCTGAAAGCCCGAACCGCTGAAGCCGAACGCGTAGAAGAGTCCGTCGACCTTGCTGCTCGGGCCGATCACCGGTTCGCTGTCAGGCAGATAACTTTCCACGCCGCTCCACACGCGGATCACATGCAACGGCGCGAGCGCGGGCACGAGCCGCCGCATCTGCGCGAGCTGGCGCACCGTGTTCTGCGGCAGCACCGACGCGCGGCTCGTCGCGGCATCGGCCGGACCCGCGGGACCGCCGCCGACGATGATATTGCCGCGCGGAATCTGCCGGAAGTAAATGCCCTCCTGCTTGATCGACGTGAACACGCCCATCGACGATTTGAAGACGTACGGCACCGGCTCCGTCACGCACATTTGCGGTCCGCTTACGACGAGCGGCGCGCTTTCGCCGAACTGTTCGGTCAGACGCGTGGCCCACGCGCCCGCGCAGATCACGAGTTGCGCCGCGCGATACACGTCGCCGCGCGCGCTTTCCACGCGAAAGCGATCGCCCTCTTTTTCGACGCGCACGATCTCCGTGTTCTCGATCACCTGCGCGCCGAGCCGCGCGGCCGCGCGTCCGAACGCGGGCGCGGCGAGCCGCGGATTCGCGTGGCCGTCGAGCGGCGAACTGGACGCCGCCAGCACTTCGCGGCTCAGAAACGGAAAACGCCGGAACAACGCGTCGCCATGCAGCACTTCGAGCTCGAGCCCGTAGGCGCGCGCGTCGATTGCATATTGGTCGAAATTCTCGACGTCCTTCTGGTGATAGCACACGCGCGTATGGCCGACCGGCAGGAATTCGACGTCCTCGCCGAGCAGTTCCGCCGAACGCTGCCAGGTGCGCAGCGCGCGATTGGCCATCGCGAGTTGCGGCAATGCGCGGCCTTGCCGCCGCACGCCGCCGAAGTTCACGCCGCTCGCCTGCTGCCCGGTCAGTCCGCGTTCCAGCAGAATCACCGAGCGATTGCGCCGGCGCAAAAAGAACGTGGTCGTCGTACCCATGATGCCGCCGCCGATCACGATGACATCCGCTTCGTTGCGAGTCGCGCTCATTGCGCTGCCTCCTCGGTGAGCGCCACTGGCAGCGGCTTGACCGGCGCCTGGCCGCGCAGGCGTCCCACGGAAGCGAGCGGCACGCACGCCGCCGCGGCAATGACTTCCGCGCCCGCATGTCCGCAATAACGCCCCTGGCAACGTCCCATGCCGACGCGCGAAAACGCCTTCGCGCGATTGGCTTCCTGCGCGCCGGTTTCGCGAACGACGCGGCGCAATTCGCCCGCCGTGATCGCTTCGCAGCGGCACACAATCGTCTCGTCCGGCAACGCGGCGGCGAATTGCGCGGGCCACGGAAACGCTTCACGCAAGCCCGCGGCAAAGCGCGAGAAGCGCGCGAGCTCGTCGCGCAAACGCTGCATATCGCCGATGCCCGCCGCTTGCACGCCGTGGTCCTGCAGCGCGGCGAGCGCGGCGAGGCGGCCCGACCGTTCGGCTGCGTCCGCGCCGCGCACGCGCGCGCCATCGCCCGCGAGATAGACGCCCTTGACGCTGCTGCGGCCATCGCTGTCGATTTGCGCGAGCCACTGCTGCGCGGCGTCGTCGAAGATAAAACGGCAGCCGGCGAGATCCGCGAGCTGCGTTTCGGGGCGCAAGTGATAGCCGAGCGCAACGGCGTCGCACGCGAACTCGATGCGCTTGCCGCCGGCCAATGCGACTTCGACGCCGCTCACACCCGTTTGCGGCGAACCTTTGATTTCGACGGGCTGCACGCCGCGATAAACCGGCACGCCCGCCTTCGACAACACGCGCGTCAACGCAATGCCTTTTTTCAGCGCGGCGGGAATCGCTAAGAGTCGCGGCAACGCGGCGATGCGCTGCATGAACGTCGACGTATCGAGCACCGCCGCGATCTGCGCGCCGGCCTTCACGTATTGCGCGGACACGAGGTAGAGCAGCGGCCCGCTGCCCATCATCACGATGCGCGAACCGATCGCGCAGCCCTGCGATTTCAGCGCGACCTGCGCGCCGCCGAGACTATAGGTGCCCGCCTGATGCCAACCCTTGACGGGCATGAGCCGATCGGTCGCGCCGCTGCACACGATGAGCGCGTCGAACGGCAGCGTGCCGTAACGCGTGCCGCTCACGGTATGCACCGCGTTCGCCGAAATATTCCAGACCAGCGTTTCGGGCAAATAGTCGATGCTGCGTTTCAGCGCATCGAAGCCCGTATGCAACGACGCCGCGCGCTCGGCCTCGGTGCCGTACAGCGTGTCGTAGCTGCGCGAAAAGCCTTCCGGTTGACGCCGGTAGATCTGTCCGCCGTCGCGCCGGCCTTCGTCGATCACAGTCGGGCGCAGACCCGCTTCGACGCATGCCTGAGCGGCGCGCACGCCCGCCGGCCCCGCACCGATGATGACTACACGCGGGGCCATACGCCCTCCCCGGCTTCAGCGAGACTCGTGACGATCGACATGCCCGGCGCCGCCGGCGTGCTGCACGCGCGCACGCGCTCGCCTTGCGCGGTCCACACCCAGCAATCCTGGCACGCGCCCATCAGACAGAAACCGGCGCGGCGGCCGTCGCCGAATTCGGAGTCGCGCAGCGTGGTGCCGTTGGTGAGCAGCGCGACCATCAGCGTGTCGCCTTCGGCGGCTTCGCGCACTACGCCGTCGACGGTAATCGGAAAGGTCTTGCGACCGGTTTCCGCGAGCCGCACAAATCGCTGGTTCATGCCGGGATCGTCTCCACGTTTTGCAAACGGCTCAACTCGGCCGCCGAGTGATGACAAAGAATCTCCGCGCCCGAAGGCAGTTTCTTCAGCGACGGCGGCGTCATGTTGCAGATACCGTCGATGCGCACGGGACAGCGCGAGCGGAACGAACACAGCTCGGGCACGGCGGCGCTCTCGCCCATCGCGGGCAACTTGCAGGCGGCGACGTGGCGGCGCGCATCGAGCCAGCCCGGTTTTAGTTCGGGCACCGAATCAACCAGCAAGCCCGTGTACGGGTGATACGGCGGTGCGGCGAGCACGTCGCGCTGCCCGGCTTCGACACGCTGCCCGGCGTACAGCACGATCACTTCGTCGCAGATCGCGCGCACCGTCGAAATGTCGTGGCTAATGAACATGTACGAGACGCCCAGTTCGCGCCGCAATTCCGCGAGCAGATCGAGTATCGCGGCGCCCACTACCGTATCGAGCGCGGACGTGACTTCGTCGCAGAGAATGAGCGCGGGATCGGCGGCAAGCGCGCGCGCGAGGTTCACGCGCTGCTTCTGGCCGCCCGACAGGCCCGCGGGGGTGCGCGTTGCAATCGAAGCCGGCAGTTTCACCAGATCGAGCAACGCGAGCATGCGCTTCTTCGCCGCCGCGCCACGCAGATGGTGATAAAACGCGAGCGGCCGGCCGAGAATATCCGCGATCGAATGGCTCGGATTCAGCGCGGTATCCGCATTCTGAAACACGATCTGAATCTGCCGATACTGCTCCGGCGTGCGGCGCGATAGCTGCGCGGGCAACGGCTCGCCGTTGAACAGCACATCGCCGCGCGCACGGTCGACGAGACCCGCGACCACGCGTGCCAGCGTCGTCTTGCCCGAGCCCGATTCGCCGATCACGCCGAGCGCGCTGCCGCGAGCAATGCTGAGGCTCACGTCGTCGAGCACGCGCACGGCGGGCACGCCGTCACGGCCGATGCGTCCGTAGCCCGCCGACAGGCCGCGAATTTGCAGCAGCGGCGGCACCTGTCCCGCGCCGTCCTGCAACGCGGCCGAGGGCGCTTCCGGGCGGCGCGTCGCGGCGAGCAACTGGCGCGTGTAGGCATCCACGGGCGCATCGAGCACTTGCGCGACCGCGCCGTTTTCCTTCACCGCGCCGCCGTTCAGCACGACGATGCGGTCGGCCATCTGCGCGACGACGGCAAGATCATGCGACACGTACACCGCCGTCGTGCCGAGTTCGCGCACCACCTTCTTGAAGGCCGCGAGCACTTCGATCTGCGTGGTGACATCGAGCGCGGTGGTCGGCTCATCGAACACGACGACCGCCGGATCGGTGATCAACGCCATCGCCGCCATCAGACGCTGCAATTGCCCGCCGGAAACCTGATGCGGATAACGCTCGCCGATCGTCTCCGGCGCGGGCAGCGCGAGCGCGCGAAACAGTGCGATCGCTTTGGCGCGCGCGGCGTCTTTCGTCATCAACTGATGCAGCAGCGCGGGCTCGGTCACCTGATCCATGATCGTGCGCGCCGGATTGAAGCCCGCCGCCGCGCTCTGCGCGACATACGCGACCGTGCGCGCACGCAACGCGCGGCGTCCTTGGGCATCGAGCGAGAGCACTTCCACCTCGCCGATGCGCACCGAGCCGCCGCTGATCGAACAGCCCGCGCGTGCATAACCGAGCAGCGACAGCGCAATCGTCGTCTTGCCCGAACCGGATTCGCCGATCAGCGCGAGCACCTCGCCCTTCTTCACCGAAAAGCTGACGCCCTTGACGATCTCCGTCACCGGCCCGTGCGCCGCGCCCGCGACGACACGCAGCCCTTTCACTTCAATCATGTCCCGATCGGTCATCATGCGTCTCCGTGGCTACGGCTGCGACGCCGCAAGTTGTCGATCAGCAGATTCATGCCGATGGTCAGCGTGGCAATCGCGACGGCCGGCATCAGCACCGCAGGCGCGCCTTCGGACAAGCCGCCGATGTTCTCGCGCACGAGCGAACCCCAGTCGGCGTTCGGCGGCTGCACGCCGAGGCCGAGGAAACTCAGCCCGCTCAGCAGCAGCACGATGAACACGAAGCGCAGGCCGAAATCGGCGAGCATCGGATGGATCATGTTCGGCAATACCTCGACACGCGCGATATATAAGAGCCCTTCGCCGCGAGCCCGCGCAACCTGCACGTATTCGAGTCCCATCAGGTTCAATGCGAGCGAACGCGAGATGCGAAACGCGCCGGGAATGTAGGCGAGCGCCGCGACCGTCGTCAGCATCGGGATCGACGATCCGAATGCCGCGATCACGACGAGCGCAAGCACCTTGCTCGGAATCGAAATGAGCGCGTCGAACAGGCGGCTCAGCACTTCATCGACCCACTTGCCCGACACCGCGGCAAGCAGACCGAAGAACGTGCCGATCACGCTCGCGAGCACGGCCGCCGCGAGCGCGAGGCCGACCGTATAGCGTGCGCCGTACAGAATGCGGCTCAGCATGTCGCGGCCGAGGTAGTCCGTGCCAAGCGGATACGCCGCGCTGTAACGCCCGAAAATTTCCGTCGACGTCAGCGCGCCGCCCTGGTAAGGCGCGACGAGCGGCCCGACGAACGCGACCAGCAGCCAGAACAGCACCATCACGAGGCCGAGTAGGCCGAGCACCGAAAAGCGGTGGACGAGGCGTTGCAGCGGGTTGTACTTCGCCGGTGCGCTCGTGGTTGCGGCATCGGCGGCCAGCGTTTCAGCCGCCATGTCAGCCGGTATATCGGCGACGAGTTCGTCGCGGCTCACGCCGTACAGTTCGGTGCCCGCGTGAGGGACGTGGTGATCAGGTTGGCTCATCATCGACGTAGCCTCGGGTTGGATACGATTTGACACAGGTCCGCGATCAGCACGAGCGCGAGATACGCGGCGCAGAACACCATCACGCAGCCTTGCACGAGCGGCATGTCGCGGTTCGTCACGGCGTCGACCATCAGGCTCGCGAGGCCCGGATAGTTGAAGATCGACTCGACGATCACCACGCCGCCGAACAGGTACGACAGGCTCAGCGCGACCGCATTCGCAATCGGCCCGATGGTGTTCGGCAGCACGTGCCGCAGCACGACGCGCACGGGCGACGCGCCCTTGAGCATCGCCATTTCCACATACGACGAATTGAGCTGGTCGAGTACCGCGGCACGCGTCATGCGAGCCATCTGCGCGACGATCACGCAGCACAGCGTCATGACGGGCATTGCATAGATACGCAATAACGCGCCGAACGAATTCACTTCGGACAGGTAAGACAGCGCGGGCAGCCAGCGCAGCTTCACGGCGAAGATCAGCACGGCGATGGTCGCGACGAGAAACTCGGGTACGGCTACCGTCGAGAGCGTCAGCACGTTCAATGCGCGATCGAGCAGCGAGCCGCGGAACATCGCGGACGAAATGCCGATCAGCAGCGCGAGCGGCACCGAGACCACCGCGGTCAAACCGGCGAGCACGAGCGAGTTCGGCAGACGCGTCGCGATCAACTGACTAACGGGCAGATTGTTCGACATCGACGTGCCGAAGTTGCCGGTGACGATATGAAAGAGCCACTGGCCGTAGCGCTGAAGCGCCGGCTGATCGAGCCCGAACTGATGCCGCAATGCGGCGACGGCCTCCGGCGTGGCGGCCTGGCCGAGCGCCTCTTGCGCGGCATCGCCAGGGAGCAGCCCTGTCACGCCGAACACGATGGCCGACACCAGCAGCAGCGTGAGCAGCGCGAGGCCGAGGCGCGCGGCGATGAGTCGTTGCGCGTGTGCTTTCATTGAAAGTCGCCTCCAGTTGAAGCATGCGCGCGGCGTCGCGGCGCCGCGCCAGTGCATGTATTGCGTGTATTGCGCGCAGGTGCGAAGTCGTGGCGCTCCGGCTCAACGAGCCGGAGCGCCTTCGCGTTACGCCTCTAGCCAGACGTTTTCCGCGAACGCAAAACCCATCAGACCGGCAAGCGGAATCGAACCGAGTCCCTTCAGCTTACTCGTATAGCCATCGAGCGAGCTATGAAAGAGCGGAATGCCGATGCCGCCGTTTTCATGCACGAGCACCTGCATGTCGCCGTAGATCTTCTTGCGCTTCGCGTCGTCCGGTTCGCCGCGCGCGGCGACGAGCATCTGATCGAACTTCGGGTTCTTCCAGTTGGCTTCGTTCCACGGCGCATCGGACTTGAAGAACTGCGTGAACAGCACGTCCGCGCTCGGGCGCGCATTGATGTTGCCGAAGCCGAGCGGATGCTTCATCCAGTGATTCGACCAGAAGCCGTCCGAGGGCACACGGCTCACCTGAAGGTTCAGGCCCGCGCGCGGCGCAGCCTGTTGCAGCAGCATCGCCATTTCGACGGAACCGTCCGCAGCCGGAGACGCGAACACTTGCAGCGGCGCCGAGCCGAGCTTGGCCTTCTGGAAATAGAACTTCGCCTTGTCGGGATCGAAGCCGCGTTGCGGCAGGCCGGCGAGATAGTATTTGTTGGTCGGGTCGATCGGCTGATCGTTGCCGATCGCGCCGTAGCCGCGAAACACCGAGCGGCGGATCTGCTCGCGATCCATCAGGTACATCATGCCGCGGCGGAAATCGTCGTTGCCGGTAATGCCGCCCTCGTCGCGAACGATCAGGTCCGTGTAGCCGCCGGTCTTCGTCTCCAGCACCTTGAAACCCGGCGCGGTCTTCAGGCGTTCAGCCGAATTCGGCGTAAGGCCGTTGATCAGTTGCACGTCGCCCGACAGCAACGCGTTCACGCGCGCCGATTCGTCGCCGATACCGATCAACTCGATCTCGTCGAGATACGGCATGCCCGGCTTCCAGTACTTGTCGTTGCGCACGCCGACCGTGCGCACGCCCGGCGAGAATTCCTTGACCTTGTACGGACCTGTGCCGACGGCCGTTTTGAAATCGCTCGTGCCGTCCTTGATGATGAGGAAGTGCGACGTCGCGAGAATCACCGGCAAGTCGGCGTTCGCGCCGTCGAGTGTGATCGTCACTTCGTTCGGGCCGGTGGCCTTCACTTCCTTGATCTGATCGGCGATCGTCTTTGCCTTCGAAGCGGTGGCCGGATCCTTGTGGCGCATGATCGAATAGACGACGTCGGCGGGCGCGAGCGACTTGCCGTCGTGGAATTGCACGCCGTTGCGCAGCTTCACGACCCATACCGTCGCGTCTTTCGTCTCGATGGATTCGGCGAGCGCCATCTTTGCGCCGAGATGGGAATCGAGTTCGGTCAGGCCGTTGTAGAACATGTTGCAGCGGACGTAATCGGTGCTGAGCGCGCCCTTCGCCGGATCGAGCGTGTCGGCCGCGGAGGCCGACTGCGTCGCCACGCGAATCTTGCCGCCCTGCTTCGGCTTCGCTTGCGCGAGCGCGGAACCGCTTGCGGCCATCAGCCCGGCGCCCGTCAGCGACATCATCCCGGCCGCGGTCAGCGCGCGCAGCACGTCGCGCCGCGACGCGCCTCTCGCTGTCAATTGCTCGAGCCCGTTGTCGAGGCCAGGAGCGCCGTGGGGTGAGTTTTCCTTATTCATCGAACTTCTCCGCGAGGTAAGGCAGTTGTGGGGGCTGCGTGGGTTTGTAGTTGTCGACTGCAACAGCGGGACTTCAATAGCGAGTGCAACAGCGGGACTTCAGTAGAAGATGTCCTTGATACGGTAGTACGTGCCGACCAGCGGCAAGAACCAGGGCTTGCCGGTGTGCCCAGGAATCGCGGCCCATTCGGACTCGTCCCACGGGTTGCGCTCCGCGCGGCCGTCCATCACATCGGCCATCACCTGACCCATGTGCGTCGACATCTGCGTGCCGTGGCCGCTGTAGCCCATCGAAAAATAGATGCCGTCGTGCTGCCCGGCATGCGGCAGGCGATCGGCGCTGATGTCGACGAGACCACCCCAGCAATAGTCGATGCGCGCACTTGAGAGCATCGGAAACATCGCGGCGAGACCTTGCTGCAGGATGCGCCCGCTCTTGGCATCGAATGGCCGCTCGGACGCCGTGAAGCGCGCGCGTCCGCCGAACAGCAAGCGCGAATCGGGCGTCACGCGAAAGTAGTTGTGCATCAGCCGCGTGGTCGTGTACGCACGCCGGTTCGGCAACGTCTGCACGAGCAAGGCGGGCGGCAGCGGCTCAGTCACGACGATGAACGAGCCGACCGGCGCAAGCCGCCGCCGATACCAGCCGAACGGTCCATGCCGCGACGGCCCGGTTGCGATCAGCACCTGCTTTGCGCGCACTTCGCCGCGCGCGGTGACGACACGATGCGCGCCGCCGTCTTTCACGATCGACGTAACCGGCGCGTGCTCATACAGTTTTGCTCCGCGCCGAACCGCGGCTTCAGCGAGCCCGACCGCGAACTTGCCCATATGCATCTGGCCGCCGTGACGATGCAGCAGCCCGCCGTAAAAACTGTCCGACTGCACTTCGCCGCGAATCCGCTCGCCGTCGATCAGTTCGATGTCGGGATCCACCGCGCGACGGATCAGATCCGCCGTCTTCTCCAGATGCGCAAAATGATGCGGCTTCGACGCGAGCTTGAGCTTGCCGGTCGCGGCGTAATCGCAGTCGATCTGTTCTTCGTCGATCAGACGCTCGACCGTATCGACCGCATCCGAATACGCGCGATAGCACGCGCTCGCACGCTCGAGGCCGAGTTGCGCAGCCAGCGCGACGAAGTCTTGCGCGACGCCCGTGTTCACCTGGCCGCCGTTGCGGCCCGAGGCGCCGCCGCCCACGCGTCCCGCGTCGACCACCACGACCGACGCGCCGCGTTTGCCGAGCGCGAGAGCCGCCGACAAACCCGTGAAGCCCGCGCCGATCACCACCACATCGGCGTCACCGTCGAGCGGGCCTTCGCACGCCGACACAAAGGGCGGCGCAGTGTCGAGCCAGTAAGAGTCGAGCTTCATCCTGTGCGGGTCCATGATTGCAATCAGCGAGGCAACGTGGCGGGCGGCGGGTTCGTCGCGCGCTTACAGGCCGAGTTCGGCGGCCAGTTCCGGAATGCCCTTCACTTCGTAGTACTGGTAGTACGGCGTCGACGGTTCATGGCCGCGGTTGATGAACGCCTTGTGCTTGACACCCATGTCGTGCACGGTCATCAGGTCGTAGCGCAGGCTCGACGACACATGCAGCACGTCTTCCGGATTGCACCCGAGCTTGTCGAACATGTACTCGAAGCCTGGCATGCGCGGCTTGTACGACTGCGCCTGCTCGGCGGTGAACACCGCATGGAACGGCGCGCCGAGTTTGTCGACGTTGCTCTGGATCTGATCGTTCGACGCATTCGACAGAATCACGAGCTTGTACTTCTTCGCGAGCCGCGACAGACCTTCGGGCACGTCGGGATGCGGGCCCCACGTCGGCACCGCTTCATAGATCTTTTGCGCGCCGGCTTCGTTGAATTCGACGTTCATGCGCGCGCACGCACGGCGCAGCGCATTGACCACGACGTCGCGATACGGCTTCCATGCACCCAGCACTTCGTCGCGGCGATAGCCGGCGTAGAACGCGACCAGCTTTTCGAGGTCGTCGCTCTTCAGAATGTGGCCGTACAGTTCGCGCGTCATGTCCGCCATGCGGAACTTGGTCAGCGTGCCGTAGCAGTCGAAGGTGATGTATTTCGGTTCGAATTCGATCATGGTGCAGTCGTCCTATCGTGGTAAGGAACTCGGCGTCGAGCTCATTGGCGAAAAGTAAAAGCTGATTCCTGTAAAAGATTTAATCAGCGCAAAAACATAGATGTTCCTGATTCGCGCGCTGCCTGTGACACAAACCATGCGTTTTGAGGCCGTTGCGCAGCAGAGTCTGCCGTGATCGGGCGCAACCCTTAGCCGGCGTGGGTTTGCGGCGTTACGAAGGGAATCTGTCGGGCGTCGGTCAGGCTGCAGGGCGGCGCAAGACCGCCCTTGCGTCACTGCCGCAAATCGATCAGCACGCTCTTGAAGCGCAGGTTCGCCTCGTAAGCCTGGCGGCCGAGATCCTTGCCGATGCCGGAGCGCTTGTAGCCGCCCGTCGGGATCATGAAGTCGGACGTGCGGCCATAGCGGTTGACCCACACGGTGCCCGCTTCCAGCGCGCGCACGAAGCGCAGCGCGCGGCCGAGATCGGCGGTATGCACGCCCGCGGCAAGCCCGTACTCGGGATGCTGCGCGAGCGCGAGCGCTTCTTCTTCGCTGTCGAAGGTTTGCAGCGTGAGCACCGGACCGAAGACTTCCTCGCGCACCGCCTCGGACTGAGCGGTGACATCGGTGAGCAAGGTCGGCGTATAGAACGCGCCCGCCGATGCGCCGCGGACCTCGGCACGCTTGCCGCCGTGGCGCAAGGTCGCGCCCGCGTCGAGCGTGCGCCCCACGATGCTTTCGATGCGCGCCGCCTGCGGCTCCGAAATGATCGGCGAGAGCGTCGTGCCCGCGGCCCAGGTCACGCCGGGCTTAAGCTCCGCAAAAATCCTGCCGATGCGTTCGGCCAGCGGCTCGGCGAGACTGCGCTCGACCAGCAGCCGCGAGCCCGCGACGCACACCTGCCCCGCGTTGCCGGTGATCGCGCCCGCGATGCGGCGCGCCACATCGTCCAGACGCGGCGCGTCGGCGAAAACGATTTGCGGGCTTTTGCCGCCCAGTTCGAGCGTGACTGGCTTGGTGCCGCTCGCCGCGCAGGCCGCCATGATCGCGGCGCCCGTGCGCGTCGATCCGGTGAACGTGACCTTGCTGATCTTCGGATGACGCACGAGTTCGTCGCCGGTCGTGCGTCCGTCGCCCTGAATCACATTGAAGATGCCGGCGGGCACGCCGGCCTCGACAGCCAGTTCCGCGAGGCGCAGCACGGAAAACGGCGTCATCTCCGAAGGCTTGAGGACGACCGCGTTGCCCGCGGCGAGCGCCGGGGCGATCTTCCACGAAGCCATCACGAGCGGGAAATTCCACGGCGCGATGGCGCCGATCACGCCGTACGGCTCGGCGATCGTCATGCCGAGATGATCGTGGTCGGTGGCCGCGACGTCGCCGCCCAGCTTGTCGGCGAACTCCGCGTAAAAGCGGATGCCCTCGGCGGTGAACGGCACGTCCCACGACACGGCCTGGGCAACCGGCCGCGTCGAGCCGAGTGCTTCCAGGCGGCCGAGCGCGGGTGCGTCGGCTTCGACCAGATCGGCAAAGCGCCGCATGATCCTCGCGCGCTCGCGCGGCGCCATGCGCGCCCAGCCGCTCGTACGAAACGCCTGCCAGGCGTTCTCGACCGCGCGATCCACCATGTCCGCGTCGGCGACCGGCACGCTCGCGTAGACGACGCCGTCGGACGGCCGCGCCACGTCCATGCGGCGCGTGCCCTGCCCGCTGCCTTCCACCCACTCGCCGCCGATGAAATGGCCGCTGCGAATCGCGACGTCGTCCGGATTGAAGCTGTCCATGAGAAAGTGTCCTAGTGAATGACGCTGATGGAAACCGCCTGCGCCGCGCCGTCGCCGCGACGCCCGCCATAAGTAAAATCGTAGAGCCGCGCGCCTGGCATATGTCGCCGACAAAAATCGCCGCGCAGCAGAACCCGCCTGTAATGCGGGCGCATACGGCATGTTTTGCATCGAATTGCGATGCGGCCTTGCGCGGCGCGCCGGATAGAAAGATCGTCCTAGTCACACCGCGCCGTGGATGACACAGTGACGCGTAAGCCTTTAGCCATTCAGGAGCACGGCGTGCCCGATTCGAAGACAGATCCGATAGCTGATCCGATCACATACAGACGCTTCACCCTCGACGACGTTGCCGCGGCGCATGCGTTGACGGTCGAACTCAAATGGCCGCATCGCGCGGACGACTGGAAGTTCGTCGCGCAACTGGGCGTGGGTTTCGTCGCCGAAGATGCGAGCGGCGTGATCGGCACCGCGCTTTGCTGGAAGTACGGCGCGGATTGCGCGTCGCTCGGCATGGTGATCGTGTCGCCGGCGCGGCAAGGGCTCGGCATCGGCAGAAAGCTGATGGAACTGCTGCTCGAGGAACTCGGCGGCCGCATCACCTTCCTGCACGCGACCGCCGCCGGTCAGCCGCTCTATGAAAAGCTCGGCTTTCGCGCGACGGGCACGCTCGATCAGCATCAAGGCGCGGCGTTCCAGCCGCCGCTCGTGTCGTTGCCGGCGGGCGAACGCTTGCGGCCGCTAGGGTCGAGCGACACGGCACGGCTCGTCGAACTGGCCTCACAGGCAAGCGGCCTCGATCGCGGCGAAGTGCTGCCCGCGCTGCTGGAAAACGCCGATGGCATCGCGCTCGACCGCGACGGCGAACTCGTCGGCTTCGCGCTCTTTCGCCGCTTCGGACGCGGCTTTGCGATCGGCCCGGTGGTCGCGCCTGCTTCGGAAGATTCGAGCCGCGCGAAGGCGCTGATCAGCCACTGGCTTGCGCTCAACGAAGGCGTGTTCGTGCGCGTCGACACGCCGGGCGACAGCGGCCTGACCGAATGGCTCGAACAGCTCGGGCTGCCGCGCGTGGACACGGTCGTCAGAATGGTGCGCAGTGCGCAACCGCAGAGCGTGGCGGCCAACGCGACACCTTATGTGCAATACGGCATCATCAATCAGGCGATTTTCTGACCCGTCATGGCCCTACTCTATAAAGCCGACCCGGCGCGCGGCCTGCAATGGGCGAGGCTCTTCGCCGAAAAGGCGCCCGGTTTGCCGTTCCATATCTGGCCCGATCACGGCGATCCCGCTGCGATCCGCTATCTGGTCGCATGGCAGCCGCCCGAAGACCCGACCCGCACGTTTCCCAATCTGGAAGTGGTGTTCTCGGTGGGCGCGGGCGTCGATCAATTCGATCTGTCCGGCGTGCCTGAGCATGTGCCGGTTGTGCGGATGATCGAACCGGGGCTCGTCGAAGGCATGGTCGAATACGTGACGCAGGCGGCGCTCACGATTCACCGCGATCTGTTCGACTACGGGCTTCAGCAGCAACAGCAGGTATGGCGCGAACTGCCGCTGAAGCCGGCCGCGCAACGACGCATCGGCGTGCTCGGGCTCGGCGTGCTCGGCACCGCGGTATTGGAGCGGCTGCGTCTCTTCGGCTTTGCGTGCGCGGGCTGGAGCCGCTCGCCGCGCGAGATCGAAGGCGTCGAATGCTATGCGGGCGAAAGCTCGCTCGACGCTTTCCTCGCCCGCACCGACATCCTGGTTTGCCTGCTGCCGCTCACGCCGGCCACGCGCGGCCTGCTCGATGGACGCCTGTTCGCCAAGCTGCCGCGCGGCGCCTCGCTGATTCAAACGGGCCGCGGCGCGCATCTGAATCAGCAGGACTTGCTGACGGCGCTCGACAGCGGCCAATTGCAGAACGCGATTCTCGATGTGACCGATCCCGAGCCGTTGCCCGCCGGTCATCCGCTGTGGACGCATCCGCGCGTGCGCATCACGCCGCATATCGCCAGCGCGACGCGGCCCGACACCGCCGTCGACGTCGTGCTCGACAACCTGCGCCGCCATCGCGAAGGCCTGCCGATGCTCGGCCAGGTCGACCGCACGCGCGGCTATTGAGCGCTCCCGCATTCCACCGGATACGCGCGCGCCACGGCTTTTCAACGTCCGCAGCACAAAATGCTAAGGGCATGCATCAAAACGCGTCGCGCGCGCTTTTCAGGCAATTGTTTAGGTAAGCGGACCATCGCCGTGGATCAGTAGTATGGAACCGTCAACAGCCCTTTCGCGACGAGAACCCACCATGCCGATCCAATCGCTCATTGAAGCCGACCGCCAGCACCTGATCCATCCTGTCATCAACTACCGTGCGCACGAGGCGCGCGGCGTCACGGTGCTCGAATCCGCGAGCGGCGCCTTTCTGCGCGACGCGGCGGGCAACGAACTGCTCGACGCCTTCTCCGGCTTGTGGTGCGTGAACGTGGGCTACGGCCAGCAGAGCATTGTCGAGGCGGCCACCGCGCAGATGCAGAAACTGCCCTACGCGACGAGCTATTTCCATTTCGGCTGCGAGCCGGCTATCGAACTGGCGCAAAAACTCGCGCAGGTCGCGCCCGCTTCGCTTCAACACGTGTACTTCACGCTCGGCGGCTCGGACGCGGTCGACTCGGCAATCCGCTTCATCACGCATTACTTCAATGCGACGGGCCGTCCGTCGAAGAAGCACATCATCGCGCTGCAACGCGGCTATCACGGCTCGTCGAGCATGGGCGCGGGGCTGACCGCCCTGCCCGCGTTCCACCGCAACTTCGATCTGCCGCTGCCGAACCAGCATCACCTGCCGTCGCCGTATGCGTACCGCAATAATTTCGCCGACGACGCCGCGTTGATCGCCGCCTCGGTCGCCGCGCTCGAAGCGAAGGTGGCGGAACTCGGCGCGGATAACGTCGCCGCATTTTTCTGCGAACCGATTCAGGGCTCGGGCGGCGTGATCGTGCCGCCGGTCGGCTGGCTGAAGGCGATGCGCGAGCGTTGCCGCAAGCTCGGCATTCTGTTTGTCGCCGACGAAGTCATCACCGGCTTTGGCCGCACCGGGCCGCTGTTCGCATGTCAGGGCGAGAACGTCGAGCCGGATCTGATGACGGTCGCCAAAGGTTTGACCGCCGGCTACGCGCCGATGGGCGCGGTGCTGATGTCTGACGAAATCTATCAGGGCATCGCCGATGGCGACGCCGAGGCGATTGTCGGCCACGGTCATACGTATTCGGCGCATCCGGTCAGCGCGGCGATCGGTCTGGAAGTGCTGCGCCTTTATCACGAAGGCGGCTTGCTCGCGAACGGCGTCGCGCGCGCGCCGCGTTTCGCGCGCGGCCTTGATGCATTGCTCGCGCATCCGCTCGTGGGCGATTCGCGTCACCGCGGCCTGCTCGGCGCGCTCGAACTCGTCACCGACAAGGACACCAAGGCGCAGTTCGACCCCGCGCTGAAACTGTCGGAGCGCATTGCCGTCGCGGCCTATGAAAACCGCCTGATTTTCCGTGCGTTCGGCGACAATATTCTCGGCTTTGCGCCCGCGCTTTCGTACACGGAATCGGACTTCGACCTGATGTTCGAGCGGCTCGAGAAAACCCTGGACGACGTGCTTGCACAAGCCGACGTGCGGGCCGCGCTGCGCGGCAAAACCACGGCTAAGCACCAGGCCAAAAGTACCGCCGCTGCATGCTAGAGTAGAGGGCCGCCTGAGTCCCTTTTCTCAACCGCCGGAGCCACAACGTTACGATGAGCAGCGACTGCAAGCTAGACCGTATCGACCTGCGCATACTTTCGCAGTTGCAAAAGAAAGGCCGTATCACCAACGTCGAGCTTGCCGATGCGGTCGGCCTTTCGCCGAGCCCCTGCCTGATTCGCGTCAAGCGGCTGGAAAAGGCCGGCTACATCGTCGGCTATGGCGCGCAGATCCAGCTTGAAAAGCTCGGTGACGTGCAGATCGTGTTCACCGAAGTCACGCTCGCCGATCATCGGCGGGAAGACTTCGTGAAGTTCGTGAATGCGATTCGCGACGTGGACGAAATCGTCGAATGCCATCTGGCGAGCGGCGGCTACGATTACCTGTTGAAGTTCGTCACGCGCAGCGTGAGCCATTATCAGAGCATTATTGAAGGCTTACTGGAACGCGACATCGGCATCGAAAAGTACTTTAGCTACGTGATCATCAAGTCGCCGTTCGTGAAGAGCCACTATCCGCTCGAAACGCTGTTCTCGCAGAATCACCACTAAGCGGTAACCACTAACGGCTAGGCGGTGTCGTCCGGCGGGTTCCACTGCGCGAACTCTTCGCTGAGAAAGTCCACGCAGACCCGCACTTTCGCCGACTGCGCGAGCCGCGCCGGGTACACCGCCCACAGGTTCGCCGGCTGCGTCACGTCCGGCAACACCTGCTGCAACTGTCCGCTTTCCAGCAGCGGCCGCACGTCCCACATCGAACGCAGCACGATGCCGCGCCCGGCCAACGCCCACTGCACCGCGACCTCGCCGTGATTGGTCGACAACGGTCCCGTGACCTTGATCGACGCCGCTTCGCCGCGCACCGTCAAACGCCACAAACCGAATGGATGATCGCGCTCCTTGATCGCGAGGCACGCATGCGCCGACAGATCCGCCAGTTGACGCGGCGCGCCTTCTCGCGCGAGATAATCGGGCGACGCGCACAGCACGCGATGATTCGACGCGAGCCGCCGCGCGATCAGATGCGGCGCGATGTCGTCGCCGATGCGAATGTCCAGATCGAAACCCTCGCCGGCGACATCGACGAGACGGTCGAACAGATCGAGCCGCACGCTCAATTGCGGATAACGTTCGGAAAAGCGCGCAAGCGCGGGCGCGACGAAGCGCCGGCCGAAACCGAAGCTGCTCGAAATGCGCAGCTTGCCGCCCGGAATGCGGCGCGTGGTGGAGACGTCTTCAACGAGCTGATCGACGTCGTCGAGAATTTTTTCGGCCCACGTGTAGACGCGCTCGCCCGCCTCGGTAATCGCGACGCGGCGCGTGGACCGGTGCAGCAGGCGCGTGCCGAGCGTAGTCTCGAGCACGTTGATGCGCTTGCTGACATACGCCGCGGACACCGACAGCGATTCGGCCGCCGCGCTGAAACTGGCTTTGCGCGCGACTTCGCAAAACACGCGCAGGTCGCCGAGATCGGGTGACGGGACGGCGTTCATAGGTTGCCTGGTAGTGTTCGGTGGCGTTCCGCTTTGTACACGAATCGTGCACAGTGGCTTAACTAAAGCGACCATTTTATGGCCAAACAGCAGGAATAAAATAACTGTTATCGGATCGGTACAAGCCCTAATGGAGGAGCACAGCATGTCGAAGAAATATCGGATCGCAGTCATTCCCGGCGACGGCATCGGCGTCGAAGTCATGCCCGAGGCGCTGCGCGTGCTCGACGCGGTGAAGACGCGCTTTGGTCTCGAGCTCGAGTATCAGCACATCGAGTGGGCGAGCTGCGACTACTACGCGAAGCACGGCCAGATGATGCCCGACGACTGGAAAGCGCAACTGCAATCGGCCGACGCCATTCTGTTCGGCGCAGTGGGCTGGCCCGACACCGTGCCCGACCACGTTTCGCTGTGGGGATCGCTGCTCAAATTCCGCCGCGAATTCGATCAGTACATCAACCTGCGTCCGGCGCGCCTCTTTGCCGGCGTGCCTTCGCCGCTCGCGGGCCGCAAGGCGGGCGACATCGACTTCTGGATCGTGCGCGAGAACACCGAAGGCGAGTATTCGTCGGTGGGCGGCGTGATGTTCGAAGGCACCGAGCGCGAGTTCGTGTTGCAGGAATCGGTATTCACGCGGCACGGCAGCGAGCGCGTGCTGAAGTTCGCGTTCGATCTCGCGCAGCGCCGCGAACGCAAGAAGATCACCGTCGCGACCAAGAGCAACGGCATCGCGATCAGCATGCCGTGGTGGGACAAATGCGCGGCCGGCATTGCCGCGCAATATCCCGATGTGACGTGGGACAAGCAGCACATCGACATTCTGTGCGCGCGCTTCGTGCTGAATCCCGATCGCTTCGACGTGGTGGTCGCGACCAATCTGTTCGGCGACATTCTTTCCGACCTCGGCCCTGCATGTACCGGCACGATCGGCCTCGCGCCGTCGGGCAATCTGAATCCGGACCGCAAGTTTCCGTCGCTGTTCGAGCCGGTGCACGGCTCGGCGCCGGACATCGCCGGCAAGAACATTGCGAATCCCATTGCGATGATCTGGTCCGCCGCGATGATGCTCGACTTCCTCGGCAATCACGAAGGCAACGAGCGCGACGCGCACGACGCGATTCTGGCCGCCATCGAAGCAACGCTCGTTGAAGGTCCGCATACCGGCGACCTGGGCGGCAAGGCGAACACCACGCAAGTCGGCGAGGCGATTGCGGCGAGGCTCGGCTGAACATGGAAACCTATCCGATCGAAGTCGCGTTTCCCGATATTTCGGTGCACGAACAATCTACGTCGGGCATTGCCTACGTTCACACGTTCGACTCCGGCGTGGACGGTCCGCATGTCATGATCAATGCGCTCACGCACGGCAATGAAGTGTGCGGCGCGATCGTCGTGGATGAACTCTTGCGCCTGAAGCTGCGCCCGCGCCGCGGACGGCTCACGCTCGCGTTCGCCAATGCCGATGCCTACCGGAGCTTCGATCCCGCGAAGCCGGACGCGGCCCGTTTCGTCGATCAGGACTTCAACCGCGTGTGGACCGCGGCGGTGCTCGACGATGCCGCGCGCAACTCGAGCGAACTCGCGCGCGCACGGGCGATGCGGCCGGTGATCGACAGCGTTGACGCGCTGCTCGATCTTCATTCGATGCACGAAAAAAGCAAGCCGCTGATCGTGGCCGGGCCGCTGCAAAAAGGCATCGACCTCGCCGTGCAGCTCGGCACGCCTGCTACCGTGATCTGCGACGAAGGCCATCCCGAAGGCCGCCGCATGCGCGACTACGAAGGCTTCGGCGACCCGGCGAGCGCAAAGAACGCGTTGCTGATCGAATGCGGGCAACACTGGGAGGCGAGCGCCGTCGCAGTGGCGCGCGACACCACCGCGCGGTTTTTGCTGCTCGCCGACGTGATCGACCAAAGCGATCTGCCGCCGGACTGGCTCGCGCCGTTGCCGCCTGTGCAGCACATCGTGCGCGTGACGCAACCGGTCGTCGCGACGAGCATGGATTTTCGTTTTGCCGGTCCTTATACCGGGCTCGAAATCTTTCCCGAAGCCGGCGCCGTGATCGGCTGGTCCAACGGCGAAGCCGTCACCACGCCTTACGACAACTGCATGCTCGTGATGCCTTCGTTGCGGCAATTGCGCCCCGGCGTCACCGTCGTACGACTCGGCAAGGTCGAGCAGACCGTTGCGAACTCATCAACCCGCGGCCTGTGAGCAGGCTGCGTGCATCCATCGGATAAAGGCGCTGAAAGCCATGAAGGTTCAACAAATCAAACAGAGCGTGAATCTGCCGAATCTCGAAGATTGGGGCACGGCCGGCTTGCCGGGCACCACGCCGATCCGCGTGTCGGGTGTGCAGCGCGTGCTCAGTAGCGCCGAGGCGATCGACACCGGCATCTTCGAATGCTCGGCCGGCACGTATCGCCGCTCGGTGAAGCAGGCGGAGGTGATGCACATTCTCGCCGGACGCGGACGCTTTACGCCGGACAATGAAGAGACGGTCCATTTCGCGGGCGGCGACACGCTATTTTTCGAAGCGAATACTGAGGGTCTCTGGGAAGTCGAGGAGACCATGCGCAAGGTGTACGTCATTCTCTGATTTAAACCGCTGTATCTGCTCTTCAGTCTTACCCGGCGCGCGCGAGCGCGCGCCGCGGCTGCCTCGCCCTTCCCCATTGTCCTTTCGACGCCGACCGGCCACAGTGTCGGGTAATCCCGCGTTGACCCTTCGTCGGGAAATTCCTTACAGTGTCGCTTGTTCGCTGAGAGAATCACAGTTCTATATACGAACAAATCAAAACTCATGGCGACAGGCACACCGTCCGCATACCATGCATGAATGAAGCGGACCGTGCGACGCGCATCGTAAGGTAAGACAAGGCTCGCTCCGACGAGCCTTTTTGCAGTCAGGAGACCCATCATGAATCGCAGCGACGCTGTGAACGTTCAGACCTTCCTCAACGAGCATCCGTTTTCGCCGTTCCAGTGGCTGGTCTTTGCCATGTGTTTCGTGATCGTCCTGCTGGATGGTTTCGACACGGCCGCCATCGGCTTCATCGCGCCGTCGCTGCTCGCGGAATGGGGCATCACCAAACCGGCGCTCGCGCCCGTGCTGAGCGCGGCGCTGTTCGGCCTCGCGTGCGGCGCACTGGCCTCCGGGCCGCTGTCCGACCGGCTCGGGCGTCGTTCGATGCTGCTCGGCTCGGTGCTGCTGTTCGGCGCCGCGTGCCTCGGCTCAGCGTTCTCGACGAGCATCGAATATCTGACGGTGCTGCGCTTCGTTACCGGCGTCGGCCTCGGCGCGGCCATGCCGAACGCGGTCACGATGATGGGCGAATACTGCCCGGACAGCCGCCGCGCGACGATCATCAATCTGATGTTTTGCGGCTTTCCGCTCGGCGCGGCATTCGGCGGCTTCCTCGCCGCGTGGATGATTCCGCACTTCGGCTGGCGCAGCGTGCTGTTGCTCGGCGGCATCGCACCGCTCGTGCTCTTCGTGCTGTTGCTGATCAGGATGCCGGAATCGGTGCGCTACATGGTCGCCAACAATCAGCCGGTCGCGCGCATTCGCGCGGCGCTCGGGCGCGTCTCGAGCACGGCCGCCGACGCAGAAGCGTTCACGATGACCGAGACCGCGCCGGCAACCGGCGGCAAGGGCGCGGCTGTCGTGCTGTCGCGCGCGTACATCGTCGGCTCGGTAATGCTGTGGATCACCTACTTCATGGGCCTCGTGATTTTCTACGCGTCGATCAACTGGATGCCGATTCTGCTGAAGGACGCCGGCCTCACGCCGCAACGCGCGACACTCATCTCCGCGTTGTTCCCGCTCGGCGGCGTGGGCGCCGTGGTGTGCGGCGTGCTGATGGACCGCTTCAACGCGAACCGGATCATCGCGGCCTGCTATGCGCTGACCGCCGTGAGCGTGTACTTCATCGGCCAGGCCGCGGGCAATGTCGGCGCGCTCGTGTTCATCGTGTTCGTCGCGGGCGTGCTGATGAACACCGCGCAATCGTCGATGCCCGCGCTCGCCGCCGCGTTCTACCCGACGCAAGGCCGCGGCACGGGCGTCGCGTGGATGCTCGGCATTGGACGTTTCGGCGGCATTGCGGGCTCGTTCCTCGTGGCCGAACTGACACGCCGTCACTTCACGTTCGCCGGCATCTTTGCGACGATCGCGGTCGCCGGCATCATCGCGTGCATCGCGTTGCTGATCAAGCAGATGGCGCGGCCGTATGTGGCGAACGCGCCGGTGTCGAAGGCGGAATCGTTCGGGCATTGATTGAGGAGGCCAGCGCGCGAGCGCGCGTGCCGGTTGCTTGCTTCGAGTTTGTTCAAAGCCGCCTTTCGAGGCGGCTTTTTTATTTGGCGGATCAACGTGCGTGAGCGGGCTCGCGGTTTGCTGAAATCATATGGACTCTCCTTTGGAGCGCACGTCATGAACCTGAATCCGATTGCCTATACGCTGCCCGCTCGTCACATTCTGTCGATGATGACATCCACCGAATCCGACCCGCCCGCCGGCGAAAACGACGACGACCTCGACGACGAACTCGATGAAACCGGCGCCGTCACGAACAGAAGCAACGGCAAAAGCGGAACGAACACCGAAGCCGAGCCCGACAAGAAATAGCAGCAGCCAGCGACGAATCGACGCGGGCAGCTATCGCTTGCTCGCGCGTAAACTGCGGGCTTTGCGCCCAACAGGATTCGTCTCATGAAACGCGTAGTCGTATCGGCATTGCTTGCAACGTGTCTCGCACAAGCGGCGACTCAGGCCGCGGCACAAACGGTCAGCAATCAATGCTTTGCAATCGGCGATATTGCCGGTCAAGTGGCGTCATGGCGCGCGCACAAAAAGACCAAAGCGCAGGCGCTCGATCAAGCCGCAAAGTACTATCGCGACGATGCAGACCGCCAGACCTTCGCCGCGATCATCGAGAAGATCTATGCACCGAACGCGCCGCGCATGACGCCGGATCAGGCCAGCATGGCGTTCACATCCGACTGCGTGAAGGCGCGCACGCAGCAGACGTCAGCGCGCTAACGCCTGCTTTGCGATGCAATGCGTTGACGGCTTTACGCCCGTTTAAAGTTTGCGAAACGCATCCAGCGAACTCAGCACGTTGCCGTGAAAATCGAACAACGTGTTGTTGTCCCACTGATCGCCCGCGCCGACTTTCCAGCCGACATTCGGCGTCGGAATCCATTCCGGCTCCCACCAGAACACGCCTTTGCCGTGCCCGTCGGGTATTGCCTTCACGATGTCCGCAACAGCCGCAAGAAACTGTGCCTGGCCTGCGGGCGTTTGCGGGAAAGTCGTTGAACCCGTGTTAGTCATCGCATTCGGCTCGGAGTCACCGTCGCTCGTCGTCCACGGATACGCGGTTTCCACCACCATCACGTCCTTGCCGTAGCGCGTCGCGAGATCGTTCGCATTGGTTTGCAGATCGCTCAGCGCGCCCTGCCATTGCGGGTAATACGACAAGCCGATCATGTCGAAGCTCACGCCTCGCTGGATCGCGCTGTCGAACCACCAACGGCTCGTCGCGTTGTTGCCGCCGCTGTCGATGTGCAGCATGACCTTGATGCGCTCATCGACCGATTTGACCGCATCATGACCGGCCTTCAGCAATTGCGCGAGGTTGTCCCACTGATCGTATTTGCCGAGCGGCCACAGCATGCCGCCGGTGATCTCATTGCCCACTTGCACCCACTCGGGACGAACGCCGTCGCGCTTGAGCATATTGAGTACATTCGACGTGTACTCGGACAGCAACGCACAAGTCTCCGTAATGTTCTTGCCGGCCCACGCATGCGGCGGGTACTGCTTGCCCGGATCGGCCCACCAGTCGCTATAGTGAAAGTCGATCAGGATGCGCATGCCGAGCGCCGCGGCACGGCGCGCCAGCACGCGCACATGCTCCGCGTTGTTGTAACCGGCGCGCGGGCTTTGATCGGCGGGAAAATAGTTCGGATTGCCAGGATCATTCCAGACCTTGATGCGAATGGAGTCGACGCCGTGACTCCTCAGAAGCAGCAGACAGTCGTGCGGCACGCCATGATCGTAGAACTTCGCGCCGTTCGCTTCGAGTTCGAGCAGCGTGGAAACGTCCGCGCCCTTTGCAAACCGGCCGCTACGTGAAGCCGTTTTGACGTCGTCAGCGGCCATTGCCGGCGTGCCGATCATCGAGCCCGCGCCGGCCGCTGCCGCCGCGGACGCGAGCCATCCCAGCATTTCTCTTCTGTTCATCTGTCATCCTCCATCTATCGAATGGCGACTCGTCCTGGCTCGCCTGGTTCAGATTGAAGCTGCTCAATGCCACTACTGACTTGCTGCTCGGTACTTCATGCGTCTTTCCATGCGCAGACATCGCCGGTGCGCAGTTGCGGCTGTCCAAGCACGAACGTTGCATTGGCCGGCGCGGGAACCTGCACCTGCTGCGCGCCGAAGTTGAACGCGAACGTCAAATCCGCACGACGCCGAATGCGCAAGCCTTCCGGCAGCAATTGCGTCGCAATGCCGGCTTCTTGCGCCGCCCGCTGCAATACCGCGCGATGCAATGCGTGCGAAAGCCAAGCCGCCACGTAACGAACGCGCCCATGAGTGAGAATGGCGGGCCACGTGTCCGCGAATTGCGCATCGACGCGCGTTTCGCTATTAGCGCGCACATGCTCGCGCCAATGCATTGCGATACCGTCGACACCATCAATAGAAACAGCGGGTGCAAGCGATGCACGCAGTGACTCCACCTCGAGTACTTGCATTGGCAGTACACGTTGCAGCGCGCCGGGCGGCAGTTGCTGTGGAATCGCAAACGCCTCGGTCTTTGAGCCGCTGCGCGGCCCGAATACCCATTGCGCCGAACCACGCTCGACTTGCGCGACCAACGCATCGTCGATCACAGCGAGACTCGGCACGACCACGAGCCGGTATGACGACAGATCGGCCTTACTGGAAACAATGTCCACGTCGAGCCCAAGTTCGCGCAGCGACTCGTAGTAGTCGAACACGAGCGCCTGATAATCGAAGCCCTTGCCGTGACGCTGGATCTCGAACATCCACTGCGTTTCGTAGTCGAATACGACCGCAGTAGCCGCCTGTGTCGGAGCGTCCAGTCGTGCGAACTCCGGGATAGAAGCAATCTCACGCGCCGCCTGTTGCACTTCCAAACCACCGGGCGACAACTCGTTATTCGGCAGATTGAGGCCCGAATGCATCTGCTCCTGTGCATACGGGCACTGACGCCAACGGAAATACGACACGAGTTCAGCGCCGTGCGCGAACGCCTCGTAGGCCCAGAGTCTGACCATGCCTTTCGCGGGCACCGGATTCCACGGCGCCCAGTTCACAGGACCCGCCTGCTGCTCCATCACCCAGAAACGCCCGCGTCCGATTGCACGGTAACGGTCGTGATCGAATGCGGATACATCGGGATGCGCGGTGCGCGCATAACGCGCTTTCTGCTCTTCAGGCAACGCGATCGATTCGGTGCGCGCAATCGGATAGCTGTCCCACGCGGCGACATCGAGTGAATTGTTTTCGGCAAAACGATAGTGATCGAACGTGGTGAAGAAGCCCATGAAGTTATGCAGTACATCGGCCGTAGGCGCATAACGGCGCAATACATCGACTTGCTCGCGATGAAAACTCGCCACTTCGTCGGACATGAAACGGCGAAAGTCGAGCAGATGAATCGGGTTCGCGTCCGTCGGCGTGAGATTCGGCAATTCGATTGCTTCGAACGACGCGTACTCCATGCTCCAGAACACGTTGCCCCATTCACGGTTGAGCGCATCGACCGTTTCATAGCGTCGACGCAGCCATGCGTGAAAGCGTGCTAAAGCAGCCGGCGAATAGCTCGGCACGGTTTCATGACAACCGAGTTCGTTATCGGTTTGCCACGCAATGATCGACGCATGCCGTCCGTAACGCTCCGCCATTGCACTGACAATACGCAAGCACTCTCGCCGATAAATCTCACTGCAAACATCGTAATGACGGCGGGAGCCGAAATTCCAGCGCGTGCCGTCGGCGCGCACAGGCAACACGTCCGGATGCGCGTCGATCAACCACTTCGGCGGCGACGCGGTGGGCGTGCCGAGCACGAGTTTCAGTCCGGCATTCGCGAGCGTGGCGACCGCTTCGTCGAGCCATTCCCATACGAATTCGCCCGCGCGCGGTTCCATCCGGCTCCACGCGAATTCAGCGATACGTACGTGCGTGATGCCGAGTTCGACCATACGCTTCGCGTCGTCGGCCCACATCGTGCGCGGCCATTGTTCGGGGTAGTAGCAAACACCAAGTTGCATGTGAAAGTCTCTTTATGAGTGACGTCGAATAGCCGGTTAGCCCTTGCTTGCACCAAAAGTCAGGCCGGCGACGAAATGCTTTTGCATCGCGAAGAACATCAATACGGAGGGCAGCGCGGCAAGCACCGAGCCGGCCGCGACCAGATTCCATGCGGTCGTCCATTGCCCCTTGAGCGCGGCGACGCCGACAGTGATCGGCGCGGCTTCATCGCCTTGCGTGAGACATAGCGCCCAGAAGTAGTCGTTCCAGACGAACGTGAACACGAGAATGCCGAGTGCGGCGAGCGCGGGACGAATCAGGGGCAACACGATGCGCCAGTAGATCGCCCATTCGCTCGCGCCTTCCACTCGTGCGGCCTCGATCATTTCAAACGGCAACTGCTTGATGAAATTGCGCAGAAAGAGCGTGCAAAAGCCAGTCTGAAATGAAACGTGAAAGATCACGAGCGCCCATACGCTATTGAAGAGGCCGAACTTCAGCGCCATGTCGCGCACCGGAATCATCAGGATCTGGATCGGTACGAAATTGCCGGCGACGAAGCCAAACAGGATCACGGTATTGCCCGGGAAACGATAGGTGGCCAATGCAAAGCCCGCCATCGACGCCAGCACGATCGCACCGAGTACTGAAGGCACCGTAATGAGCACGCTGTTCGCGAAGTAATGCAGCATCGGCGTTTGCGTAAGCGCGGTGCCGTAGTTTTCGATCAGCGCAAAATGCTTGGGCCATGTCCAGTACTCGCCTTGCGAGAGTTCGTCGGAAGAACGAATCGACGTGACGAGTACAGCAAGCATCGGCAATAGCCAGATCAGCAATGCAATCGGCAAAGACGCTTTATATAGCCTGCGATTCAGGGGTTTCCAGCGTTGTACGGGAAGTGGATACATGACGCGTGACTCCGGTAATCAACGTTCTTCGCGCAGCATGCGGCGCAAATGGAACCCGATGTAGACGAGCATGATGGCGAACAGCACGACGGCGATCGCCGCGGAATAGCCTTCGCGGTAGTACTTGATCGCCTGGTCGTACATGTAATAGGCGAGCACGGTTGAACTGTCGAAAGGACCGCCGCCGCTCATCACCGCAATCAGGTCGAAGCTGCGCAGCGCGCCGATTACCGTCAACACCACCGCCATGAAAGTGGCAGGCCGCAATTGCGGCAAAATCACGTGCCACAAAAGACGCAATCCTTTTGCGCCTTCCATGCGCGCGGCCTCCACTACTTCCGGGTTAATGCCGGTGAGACCGGTGAGATACAGCACCATGCAAAACGGCGTTTGCGGCCACAACGCGGCGAAGATAATGCCGAACGTCACGGTCTTCGGATCGCCGAGCACAGGAATGCCGTGACCGACAATCAGTCGCAGCAGGCCGAAGCCTGGGTCGTAGAACCAGCTAAACACGAGACCGACTACCACGCCCGACAGCACGAACGGCGCGAAGAAAAGCGACTTCACGACACGCATGCCGCGAATGTGCTGATTCAGATAAAGCGCGAACAGCAGGCCGAGCGGCGGGGCCAGCAGAAATAGCGCGAGCCATATCAAGTTGTTCTTTAGCGCCGTATAGAAGGTATCCGCGTGGAATAACTCGACGTAGTTGTCGAAGCCGGCGAAGGTCTTCGGCGTCATGCCGTCCCAGTGATAAAAGCTGAGCGATATGCTGCTGATAATCGGATAAATCACGCATAGACAGAACAACGCACAGCCCGGCAACAGGAACAGCAATGCGGCGCGATGCTGATGACGGCGCGTCGTGGAGACGTGACGATGCTGGGCCGCGGGTAGGCGGCGCGCTGCGGAATGAGACATGGATCGAGCCTCGTCGAAAGTCGAAGGCGTACGCCGGCGCCGCATGGCGCCGGTGCGGTGGACTTACTTCTTGTAGATACGCTTGCGCGTCGTTTCGAGGCGCGTGAGTATCGCGTCGAGTTGCGACGGATCGCTGTAGAACTGCTGCATCGCTTTCATGCCCTCGTCGGCCATTTCTTTTTGCATGTCGCGATCGTAGAACTGTGCAATGCCGCCTTTCGTATTCGCGAGCGTCTGAAAGCCAACTTTGGAAATTGGGTCTTCCGGCTCCGCTGCCTGACTATTCGAAGGCAACTGGCCCCAGCCGCGCGCGAGATCCGCATTGATCTGCGGCTGCTCCATGAAGGCGAGCAGTTTGCGTGCGTCGGTCTTGTTCTTCGCTTTTGCCGGAATCAACAGTACATTGACGGGACCGTCTTCGGCCATTGGCACATTGGCGTCGATCACGGGGAAGCGGAAAAAGCCCGTTTGCGGCTTCACGGATGCGGGAATGCTCGCCGAGAAGAATGTGCCCATCAACATCATCGAGGCTTTGCCGCTCACGAGAAACGGTGCAATGGAATCGAGATCATAGGAGAGCGCGTTGTCGATGTAGTAGTGATCGTCGATCAAGGTTTTCCACGCGGTGTAGACCTTTTTCACGCGCGCGTCCGTGTACGGAATCTCGCCCGCCATCAGCTTCTGATGAAACTCGTTGCCGTTGATGCGCAAATCCAGATAGTCGAACCATGCGGCGAGTGTCCAGCTATCGCGAGCAGCGACTGCAATAGGTGCGACGCCGCTCGCCTTCAGCTTTTTGCAGGCATCGAGAAATTCATCCCATGTCTTCGGCTCGCTTTTAACGCCCGCCTTCTCGAACAGATCCTTGCGATAGAAGAAGCCATACGCGTCATAGCCGAGCGGCGCCGCGTACTGCTTGCCCTTATAGGTCGATGCTTCCTTCACCGACGCATATTGCTGCGACCAGCCGTTCTTGTTCCAGTCCGGCGTGAGATCTTCCAGCAGGCCGCGCTGCGCGTAATAGGCCATGCGCTCGCCGTCGTGCCAGGACACGACATCGGGCGGATCGGTCGCCAGCCAGCCGCCCATCTGTACCTTGTACGCTTCCTCGGTGATGTAAGTCACTTTCAGATCGACATCGGGATTGGCTTTCTTGAACTTGTCGAACGCGTCCTGCCATGTCGAGCGCTGATTGCCGCGCGCTGACACGTTGACGGTGAGCGTAGCGGCGTCGGCTGTCACGTAGCCGAGCGTGCCGGCAACGAGCGCGGCTGCAAGCGACACGCGCGCTAGACGGCGAAGGCGAAGAGCAATCATCTTTTGTCTCCTTGACTACCTTGTTGGCTGGCAGCGATTCACTGCCAACGTGGTGAACCGCTCTGTGGCGGCATCCTGCTTTAAAAATCGACTACTGCTATGGCTTGCGGTAATGCATGAATCGCGGCCCGTTCACGCGGCAATGCGCTCAGGGTCGAACGTGCTACGGCGCAGCGCGACACCTTGCGCGTCGAACAGATGGCACGCCTGAGGCGGCACGTGAACGCGAATGCGCTCGCCGGAACCGATCGGCGTATCGCCCGGTGCCTTCGCGACAAGCGAGCCGCCTGCATGGTCCGCGTGAATGTAGCTGTGTTCGCCGAGTCGTTCCGATAGAACGGTTGCGCACTCAATGAACTGATCGTCACCATCGAGACGCAAATGCTCGGGGCGCACGCCAAGCGTGACCGGCTGGCCGCGCTGCAGGCGACGGCCATCCACGTAAGCGGTCAACTGCTCGTCTTGTCGAGCGAGCGTGACCGACACTTTGCCTGGCTCTATCGAGTCGACGACACCGTCGATAAAGTTCATGCGCGGCGAGCCGATAAAGCCCGCGACGAACCGCGAATTCGGGTGGTGATACAACTCGAGCGGCGCGCCGCTTTGCGCGATGCTGCCGAAGCGCTCGGCATCCGCGCCCGCGTGCAGCAGCACGATTCTGTCCGCGAGGGTCATCGCTTCGACCTGATCGTGCGTGACATACACCACGCTCGCGTCCGCAAACCGCTGATGCAGGCGTGCAATCTCCACACGGGTTTGCCCACGCAATGCGGCGTCGAGATTCGATAGCGGTTCGTCGAAGAGAAACACACCCGGCTCGCGCACGATCGCGCGGCCAATCGCAACGCGCTGACGCTGGCCGCCGGACAGCGCTTTCGGATGGCGGTCAAGCAAGCTGTCGAGTTGCAGAATGCGCGCAGCTTCGCGGACCTTGCTGTCGATCACGCTCTTCGGCTGCTTCGCGAGCTTGAGACCGAACGCCATGTTGTCGAACACCGTCATGTGCGGGAACAGCGCGTAGCTCTGGAACACCATCGCCACTCCTCGGCCGGCTGCGGGCACGTCGTTCATCAGACGGCCGCCGATGCGCAGTTCGCCCGCGCTGAGATCCTCGAGACCCGCGATCATGCGCAGCAACGTCGACTTCCCGCAGCCCGACGGGCCGAGAAACACGCAGAACTCGTGCTGCGCGACTTCCAGGTTGACGCGCCGGATCACCGGCGCGTGGTCGCCGTATGCCTTCTCCACGTCGGTTAAACGAATCGTAGCCATCTTGTCTCCTCTTCATTTAACCGCTTAAATCGCGCGAAAAAATAGTTCGCCGGGTCTTGCGCACGCGGCATTTAATCGCTTAAATTCGAGGTCGAGCGGGAAAGCCATTTGACTGTCTCCTTGTTCACCGCGGTTCGTGTGGAAGGCGGCGCTGCGGGTTATCGAAGTTGTGTTTTCCAGCAAGTTATCAACGTCGCTCGCTGCTTGCAACATTTGAAGCGCGCTCCCTGAATTTGGGATAAACGAGAAAAATGGTCACCCTGTCCGAAGTCGCGAAGCGCGCACATGTCACTGCCGCGACGGTCTCCAACGTGCTGCGCAACCGCGAGAAAGTGCGTCCGGAAACAGCGGAGCGCGTGCTGAAGGCCATCGCGGATCTCGGCTACCGGCCGAATCTGAACGCGCGCGCGTTGGCCGAGGGCCGCTCGTCGACGCTCGCGTTGATGCTGTCGAACATCTCGAACCCGTTCTACCCTGAGTTCGTGCTGGCCGCCGAACGCGCGGCGCGTAAAGCCGGCCATTTCCTGATGGTCTGCAATACCGACGACGACGCCGAGATAGGCCGCGCGTATCTGAACCAGATCGCGGGCACGCTGGCGGACGGCGTGCTCGTCATGAACACGGACATTGCGATCAACGACTTGTGCGCGTCGGCCACGCATAGCGCGCCGATCCTGCTGGCGATGTGGGAGCACCCCGAGACGCCGCCCGCGCTGCCGTGCATTGCCGTGGATTTCGCGCGCGCCGGCGAACTCGCCGCGCAGCATTTGCTGGAACTGGGCCATCGCGAAGTCGGGCTGCTGGTCGGCGACGGTTGCGGCGGCTTGCAGGACGCGCGCTCCAATGGTTTTCGCGCGACGATGCGCGCCGCCGGCGTCGAAGCGGACACGGCCGCCGTGCTGCAGGTGCGCGACTCGATCGACGCCGGCTACACCGCGTGCATGCAGTTGATGGCCGTGCGGCCGTTCGTCACCGCGATCTTCGCGACCAACGACCTGCTCGCGATCGGCGCGGCGCAGGCCTTGATCACGCTCGGGCGCGCGGTGCCCGACGACGTGTCGGTTATCGGCATCACCGACATTCAACTCGCGCATCAGGTCCACCCCGCGTTGACCACCGTCGCGATACAAACGGCGCAGATCGCGGAGTTATCGATCAACAGTTTGATCCGCCTGATCCAGACACCCGAGCGGCAGCCGTCGATGGTGCTCGGCCCGCCGCCTCAACTCGTCGTGCGCGCGTCGACAGGACCGCGCCGCCGCCGCTGATTGCAGCGCTGATTGCAACGCTCCTTGCAACGCTCGCGCTCCAACGGCAAGCAACGCATTCAGCAGAAAATGCTGTAGCGGCTCGAAAAAAACCATACGCACACCGTGGGCCGCTTTTTGAGGCGATTCATTGATCGCGCGACACGCGTAGCATCGATCTATCGCATCGCCGTGCATGACCGCATGCATGCCGCCGCGCCGCCCGGCGCAATGGCGAAAAACGCACGCCCGATTCCGTCAAAAGGCCACCAAGGAGCAACGCAATGTCTCTCGCATTGACGCGCAATGAACTGATCCGTCCGCTGAATTTTATCGACGGCAAATGGATCGCCGCCGCGAACGGCGCGCGCTTTCCCGTCACGAATCCGGCGACGGGCGAGACGATCGTCGAGGTCGCGAACAGCAGTGCCGCGGATGCGCGCGCCGCCACCGACGCAGCCGCTCGCGCGCTGCCCGCGTGGCGCGACACGCTGCCGCGCGAGCGCGCGGAGATTCTGCGCCGCTGGCATGCGCTGATCGTCGCGAACACCGAAGATCTGGCGAAGCTGATGTCGACGGAACAAGGCAAGCCGCTCGCGGAAAGCCGCGGCGAAGTCGCTTACGGCGCGTCGTACGTCGCGTGGTTCGCCGACGAAGCCACGCGCATTTACGGCGACATCATTCCGCAGCAGCAGCGCGGCAAGCGCATGAGCGCGGTGAAGGAGCCGATCGGCATCGTGGCCGCCATCACGCCGTGGAATTTCCCGCTCGCGATGATCGCGCGCAAGATCGCGCCCGCGCTCGCGGCCGGTTGCACGGTGATTGCCAAGCCCGCCGAAGACACGCCGCTGACCGCGCTCGCACTCGCCGCGCTCGCGCAGGAAGCCGGCGTGCCCGACGGCGTGCTGAACATGCTGTCGGCTTCGCGCGAACAAGGCATTGAAGCCGTGGCCGACTGGCTCGCCGATGCCCGCGTACGCAAGATCACGTTCACCGGCTCGACGCCGGTCGGTAAGCATCTTGCGCGCGAGTCGGCGGCCACGTTGAAGAAGCTGTCGCTCGAACTGGGCGGCAACGCGCCCTTCATCGTATTCGACGATGCGGACCTCGACGCGGCCGTCGCGGGACTGATGGCCGCCAAGTTTCGCAACGGCGGACAGACCTGTGTATGCCCGAATCGCGTCTACGTGCAGGCCGGCGTTTATGAACGTTTCGCCGATCTGCTCGCCAAACGCGTCGGGGCGCTGAAGGTTGCGCCCGCAACGGACGAGGGCGCGCAAATCGGCCCGATGATCAACGAGCGCGCGATCGACAAAATCGCGCGTCACGTAGAAGACGCCGTAAAACAAGGGGCAAACGTGTTGACGGGCGGCAAGCGCCTGACCGAGCTGGGCCCGAATTACTATGCGCCCACCGTGCTGACCAACGCGCAGGACGACATGCTGGTGTGCTGCGAAGAGACCTTTGGACCGGTCGCGCCGCTGTTCCGCTTCAACGACGAAGCCGAAGCGATCCGTCTCGCAAACGACACGCCGTTCGGTCTTGCCGCTTACTTCTATACGCAGGACGTGCGGCGCATCAACCGCGTGGCCGCGCGGCTCGAAGCAGGCGTGATCGGCATCAACGAGGGCGCGGTGTCGAGCGAAGCCGCGCCGTTCGGCGGCGTGAAAGAATCAGGCTATGGCCGCGAAGGCTCGAAGTACGGACTCGACGATTATCTGTCGATCAAGTACCTGTGCCAAGGCGGCCTCGATTGATAAGCCGGGCGTAATGCGTCAGCCGGTGGCCGACTGCGCAATGCGCGTCTCGGAGATCGAGCGAACGTCGATGCGGCGCGGCAAGATCGCGTCGCGGTTCGCACTGTCGGCCACTTTCTGAAGCGCGGCGATATCCGCGTCGCTGACGAAATGCTGCTTGAGCGACGCGCGGCGCGTGATAGTTCTCGCCGCATCGAGCGGAGAGCGCGTCAGCGTTGCATAGATCTGCGCGTAGGCGTCCGGGTTCGCAAGCGCCCACTCGCCCGCGCGTTGCAGTCTCAACAGAACGTCGGCGATTGCCGCGCGCTTGCGCGTGTCGGCAAGCGACGCGCCCGATGCCGTGATAAAGCCAAGTCCGCTATTGATGCCCGTGCCGTCGCGCAAGATGCGCGCGCCGCGTTGCACGGCGATGCCGTAGTACGGATCGAACGTCGCCCACGCTTCGATCGAGCCTGACGCGAACGCCGCGAAGCCATCCACCGGCAAGATGAAGCGCACGGTCACGTCGTCTTTCGACAGACCCGCTTCGGCGAGCGCGCCGTATAACTGGAATTGCGAAATGCTGCCGCGCGCCGACGAAACGAACACCGTGCGCCCTCTCAGTTGGGCGACGCTGCGTATCGTCGAATCCGGCGCGATCAGAATGCCGAGTTGTGCGCCGGAGCCCACGCGCGTCGCTACGATTTTCAACGTGGGGTCGCCGACCGCTGCGGCGAGCACGGGCAAATCACCTGCGGGCGCGAGATCGACGGCGCCCGCGCGTTGCGCTTCGAAGAGCGGCGCCGCGCCCTGAAAATTAGCCCATCGATACGCATACGGCGCACCGTCGAGCACCTTGGCGGCCTCCACAAGCGCACGCGTACCGCCGGCCTGGTCGCCGAGTACGAGCGTGGTCGACGCGAGGTCCGCGGCCTGCGCAGAGTGCGATTGAAAGAGGCTCGCCGCGGCGAATGCGGGCGCGGCGCCGAGCAGCTTGAGTGCGCGCCGCCGCGTTGAAAACGATGTGGGAACAGACACTGCGATAGGCCCTCGCGTTCGGTAGATGCGTCAGCGTACCGAGCCGCGAGAGCCAAGGGAATGAAGCGATTTTTATAACGTTATCTAGCGACGCTCTTTAGCGTCGACGGACGCGCCACGCGCGCCCATTGCGTTAATGATCGTCGTCGTCGCGCTCGGCTTCGCACACATGCTCATCGTGACCGCGCCCTTTGCCCGCCGCAACGCCCGTCAGTTTTTGCGCGACGTAGGCCGGCAGTTCGCTCGCGTCCCATGCGAAGACGAAGAACTGATTCGGATTGGCAATGCCCGCCGGATGATTCGAATCGGTGACCGTGCCGATAAAGTCGTTGTCGTTAGCGATAAAAAGCGTGTGCTTCTTGACGCCGCCGACCACGACGTCCGGCCCGAATGCGAGCCCTTCGAGCTTCGCGGGAATGTCGTTCGCGCTGTAGCCGTGCGCAGTCAGTTGCGCGACGACATCGAGGAACAGCGTTTTTTGCACCGCATACGGCGCGAGCCCGGCTTGCCCGCTCGTGTTGCTCACGTCCTGCGCGCTCGCCAGATCGATATGGAAAACACGCTTGAAAACAGCGGTCGAATTGTCGCCGAGACCTTTGCCGTCGCGTTCGTCCACCAGCAGTTCATGATCGTTCACGGCGACCACGTCGCTGATGGTCGGATACTTCGGTTTCGCGCTCGTGCCGATGTTCGTGAGCGGATACGCGAACTGTGTGGTTTTACCGCTGCGCACGTCGATCTTCACGATGCGCGTGTACGCGCCGTCCGTGCCGCCGTCCTGAATCAACGGGCTTTGCATCGCGCCGAACAGCGTCTTGCCGTCGGGCGAAATGGCGAGACCTTCCATGCCTTTGTTCGCGACGCGCCCCGTCGTGTTCTGCGCAATTTCATTGCTGCCGATCGGGCTCAGCGTGGACACCGCAAACGTGTCGGGCAGCTTGTAGGTGTCGATGCGCCGGCCACTGCGCCGATCGAAACGATAGACATACGGACCGTACTCATCGGAAATGAACACGCTCTCGCCGTCATTGCTCACGCGCACGCTTTCGGGATCGAAGCGCGCGTCGCGGTCGTTGGTGGACAGACGCGTGGGATCGAAATTATCCGAACGGCCGGTGAAGTAGTACGTGTGGTTACGGCTGTTGAGCGCGGGCGCGCCATTGGGCACGCCCGCGGCGGCGCCCGCGCCATAGACCACTTTGTCGGACGTATACAGGAGCGTCGTGGCGATCAGCTTCGGCGCGAGCGAATACGGCAAGGCGGAGCCCGCCGCGTTGTGCTGCAGACGCAGGCGCAAGGTCTGGAAACGGTTGATGTACGACGCCGTGTCGTCGATGGCCGCGTTATACGACACCGCGTTCGGCCCGCGATCGGGCACCGCGACGAACGTATGGCAGCCCGCGTACGCAATGCCCGAGCCGAGGCCGCCGAGCAGATTGCCCGCCACGCCATTCTCCAGCGGCGCCGCCGTTTCCTTCGACAAGTCGCCGGTGAGGCCGCTCAGCTGACCGACCGCAATGAGGTCGACCGCGGCGTGTGCGGCCGTCGCGAATAGAAGCGACGAAGCGATTGCCGTCAGTGCAAACAGTCTTGAACGAGACACGATGTCATCCTTAATGGAATGCTTGTTGTAGACGTGTCTGGCGCCGGGCCTCATCGAGAAACTTGCCGGCATGGATGTTCGCAACATGAGAGGAATAGCCGGCGCGCAGCCGTTGGCCGAGGGATGGCCGTCGGCAATATTGCGCGACGTATGTGACGCAACGGTGACGCAGCAGTGACCGCATGTGTTGTATGTGCGTGCTGCAGTCCACATGCAAAACCGCCAGCAGGTCGCGATGAATGCCGCTTTCGGCTACCTGCGTTTCAGGCTTGCAACGAATCGGTCCGAAGCGAGCCGAAAAAACCGCCGCAAATTAACGGCAGCATTCACTTTCGGCTCACCTGGGTTAAATCCCTAAGTCTGGGTTTGAAGTCATGCCCATAGCCGACGAGCGCCATATTCCGCAGCGGCAACGATGACCTGCCGATGATGCAGTTCTGAGCCAAGTCGGTCAAATTTCCGCGGGCTGTCATTCGAAAGAAGGCGCTTGTCGGGCTACAAGTCCGATGGCTCCGTGAACCTGACGACGCTGGCCTACTCCTTGCCTTTACCTTTTCACGCAGCCGGCGACATGACACATGACCAGGTCGATGCCGTCGGGGGCTTCTCCGATACATGCCCGCCAACGGCACGGAGAAGAACAATCCGGCTGCGAAAGAAGAAAATAAGGAGTAGTGGAAGATGCACTCTTTCATTCGGATTCAAATGGGGTTGCAAACGCGCTTGCAGACGCGCTTGCGGTACGCAGTGCGTTTTGCGCAGCGCCTGATGGCGCTGCATGCCGAAGCGTTCTTCAACGCGATGTTCCCCGCTCTGGCTTGCCGCCAGCTCATCCCGCTGCGTGTCACGCAGCACCATCCTTTGCACACGAATCCCAGCGAGCCGCTTATGGCTCCTGCCCGGCCGCGCTCTCACGGGGCGTCCGCGCGCCATTTCCTGTAGCACCCTGTAGTCAAGCAGCACGCAGTACCCACCGTCGTCATCCGATGACAATTAAATTAGCCATCCTAATGGAGATAAACCATGAAATCCATCATCAACAGCACGAAAGCATTCATTCGCGACGAAGACGGCGTGACCGCCATCGAGTACGGCCTGATGGCCGCCCTGATTGCAACGGCAATTCTCGCCGGCTACACCACGCTCGCCAATGCAGTCAGCGCCAAGTTCACCGCAATCGCGGGGAAGCTGGCTTAACCCCGAGCGATGCGACAGACGACTTGGGCCTGCCTGCCCGTCTGTCGCATCACGGCTTTTTGCAACACGCTGCAGCGCTCAACACGCCGTGGCAAGTTCAAATGGAGAGTAATGATGCAATCGTTCATCAACAGCACTGGTGCATTCATTCGCGATGAAGACGGCGTGACTGCCATCGAGTATGGCCTGATGGCCGCACTGATCGCGACGGCAATCCTCGCAGGGTACTCGACCCTCGCGACGGCGGTCAGCGACAAATTCACTGCTATCGCTGGGCACGTGACCTCAGGAACCTGAGAGGAACGGCGGGCGAACCGCCACGCTGGTTCGCCCGCCGCATCCGCGCTTGTCCTGACCGCTGCCCACACCAAAAAGGCCTTGTTGTGTTTATTTGTCGCATCTGCTCCACTACCGACAATTATTCCGAGCATTGTATCACTGGGAAGAGTTGACTCATGCTGAACATCCTGGGCCGCCAGATTGCAAGGAACTGGGTCGGTGCCGTCTTTCTGAGCGGGGGGTTTGCGGGCGGTAGCCTGAAGGATTCGCGGGCGGCGTGGGGGCGTGGCTGGCGGGCGCTGTCGTCGGACTGCTTCTGTTCCTGCCGCTCTATCTGCTGCACGGAATGGCTGCGGGAGACGTCAAAGCTGCTCGCGATGGTAGGCGCATGGATCGGACCCCTACTGGTTTTTGAGGCCGCACTGGCGACATGTCTGATTGGTGGCGTGTGGCTGCTGGCACTGACTGCGCGACGCCGGCAGTTCAGGAAGGCGCTGGGCAACGTGTTGAGCCTGGTCCATCCGGCGATGCGCGGCGGCGGCGCCGCTTCAATCGAGTCGGTCGGATCCGTGCCGTACGGAGTCGCGATTGCGACAGGAACCGTAGTCGTGCTGCTCGCGACGGCGGCACAGCTATAGAACGAAACGTAGAACAAAACGCACGACGAAAGTAAGCCGGCCACATGCGATCCGGCTATCAGAATCACATACCGTGCCGCACCGAAATCGGTGGCGCTACACCCGGGGAGCGACAGATGGACCAGCACAGCACACAGCAGTCCAAGGCAGAGGGCACGACATGCCTCGATGATTCTGCCGCAACGGGCGCCGACCGGGCGCAAACGCCGGCACTTCCGCTACGCGCGCCGCGCACTGTCGCGGACACCGGCCTGCCCGCGCTTTTCATCGCGCATCTGCTACTCAAATCGATTCTGCAGAACGGCAAATCGTCGCTGGGCGATCTCATCGCGAGACACTGTCTGACGGCCGCGGTACTCGACGAAACCATCGGCTTTCTCGTGCGCGAACACCTCGTCGAGATCGCGCATCGCGGCGCGGCCGATGTCGATATGCATCTGCGCCTCACCGAAGGCGGCCGCGAACTCGCCGCTCACGAAGCGCGTCGCTCGACGTATTGCGGCCCCGCACCGGTCTCGCTCGAAGCGTATATGAGCGTGATCGGCGCGTACTCGGTGAAGCGCATCCACGTCGCGCAATCGGACGTGCGCGCGGCCTTCGCAGACTTCATCGGCGATATGTCGCTGCTCGATTCGGCAGTGGCCGCGTTGAATGCCGGGCGGCCCGTCATGCTGTACGGCCCAGCAGGCAGCGGCAAAACCTATCTCGCCGAACGCCTCGGCAGCTTGCTGCGAGGCGCGGTGCCCGTGCCTTACGCGCTTTATGTCGCCGGCGACGTGATCCAGTTGCACGACCCGCTGATTCACAAGGACGCGGAACCCGGCGCGCTGCCCGCCGCGACGGATCGACGCTGGCGCGTGTGCGAACGGCCTATGGTGATGTCCGGCGGCGAACTGACATTGGCGATGCTCGATCTTCAGTACAACGCCAACAGCGGCTTCTATCAGGCGCCGCCGCATATGAAGGCCAACATGGGCCTCTATGTCGTCGACGACCTCGGCCGTCAGCGCGTCGCGCCAGGCGAACTGCTCAACCGCTGGATCACGCCGCTCGACCGCGGCGTCGATCAGTTCGCGCTGCAATCCGGCGCGCGCTTCGTAAGCGCATTCGACGTGTGGCCCGTCTTCTCCACCAACCTCACGCCCGCCGAACTGAACGACAACGCGTTCCTGCGCAGGCTCGGCTCGAAGATCCATATCGGCGCGCTCAGCGCTGAAGACTATCGACGCCTCTTCGAAACGCAATGCGCGGCGCTCGGTATCGAGATCGCGCCCGGCGCATTCGAGTATCTGCTGCATCAATTGCATCTGCGCAATCGCACGCCGTTTCTCGCGTGTTATCCGGCGGACCTGCTCGGCGTACTGCGCTCGTTCGCGCTGTATCACGGCGACGTGCCGGCCGTCACCGAGTATCAGCTGACGCATGCATGGCACAGCTACTTCGGCAGCGCGCCGGAGCTTGACCAGACGTATTCCTCACACAGCGGGCAATCCGACAAACGATTTGCCGGCGCTTGATCCGCAGCCGCCTAGCACCTGAAAGGAGTCTCACCATGAAAACCAGTCGCGCAATTGTGATGTTAGGGATGGCCTTGCTCGCGGGGCTCGCCGCTGTCGGCTTCGCGTCGCGATGGCTGTTGCAGACGTCGTCGTCGGCTCTGACGCCCGTTGCCGTCGCGACCGCCGAGGTGAGCCTCGGCCAGCCGCTCAATTCGACGATGATCCGCACGGTGAACTGGCCCACCGCGAGCGTGCCGCCCGGCGCGTTCAAGGACCCGAAGGCGCTGGATGGACGCGTCGTGCGCGCGAGCCTCGAACCGGGCGAACCGGTGATCGAGTCGAAGCTCGCACCGCAAGGCACGAAGGGTGGGCTGTCGGCGGTTATCGGCGAAGGCAAGCGCGCGATCACGGTACGCGTGAACGATGTTGTCGGCGTGGCGGGTTTTGCGCTGCCGGGCAACTACGTCGACGTGATCGTCAACACTCAGGAACCCGAAGCAAAGACGGCCGATCCGCAGCAAAGCATTTCGAAGATCGTCCTCGAAAAGATCCTGGTGCTAGCGGTTGCGCAGCAAGTTAGCCGCGACGACACGCAGCCGAAAGTGGTCAACGCGGTCACGCTCGAAGTCACGCCGGACCAGGCGGAGAAGCTCGACCTCGCGCGCAGCGTCGGCAGCCTGTCGCTCGTGCTGCGCAATCAGATCGACGACCGCGCATTGCCCACCGGCGGCGCGACCAAGTTCACGCTGCTCGGCAAGCCCGCTGCACCGGCATCGGCACCGGTTGTCGCGGCGGCGCCCACACGCGTGAAATACACGGCGCGGCCGGCGCCGAAGCGCGACTGCGTCGGCGTACTGTCGGGCACGCAAGGTAGTCAGGAATGCTTTTAATTACACACACCATCACGCGATGCCGCAGCGTCTGACGCACGACGGTTCGCTCGCAGCGGGCTACGGGGAGACACGGAAATGAAATCGAATCGGATAAAGATCAAGCAGGGTAGCGCGATGCGCACGGCGTTGCTGACCACAACGGTATGCGCATCCCTGCTCGCCGCAAACGGCGTGCGGGCGCAGGAAGCGGTAGAGAACGCGAGGGCCGGCGCGGCGCCCATGCCGCACGGTCCCGTGCAAATGACCATCAGCATGAATGCCGCGCCGGCTCAGCCCTCGAGCGCCATGCAAAACGCCGCTGCGCGCGGCCCGGCATGCACGCGCACGCAGAGCGAACAGAGCACGGTGGTGGTCCCCGTTGGCAAGTCCACGCTGATGCAAACCGCCGAACCCGTGCGCAACCGCACGCTCGGCAATCCGCTGATTGCGCAGGCAACCATGGTCTCGCCGAAAACGCTCTACGTGGTCGGGATGGCCGTGGGCACCACCAACATGATCGTGCAAGGCAAGAGCGGCGCGTGCGAAGTCATCAACGTGGTGGTGAACGCGGACGCCGGCGGCCTGCAAACTTCGTTATCCCAACTGATGCCCGATGAGCCGAACATCCGCGTGTCGACGGTCGCCGGCGATCTCGTGCTGGCCGGCCGCGTATCGAGCGCGCAGGCCGCGGCCCAGGCGCAGGAAATCGCCAAGGCGTATGCGCGCACCACACTGCCAAACCCGAACGGCGCTGCAAACGGAAACGGCAACGGCAAAAGCGCGACCGTGCTGAACATGATGAGCGTCGACTCGCCGCAACAGGTGATGCTCGAAGTGAAGGTCGCCGAAGTCTCGAAGACGGTCCTCAACCAGTTGGGCGCGGCGATGAACATCCAGGGCGGCTTCGGCTCGTGGAGCGGGGCGCTCATCAGCAGCCTGCTCGCGGGCGTGTCGAGCATCGTCGATGTGAACAAGGCGAATAACCGTCCGTTCAATGTCGCGATAGACGCCCAGCACGGCGACAACCTCGTGAAGATTCTCGCCGAGCCGAATCTCGTCACGCTGAGCGGACAGGAAGCGACGTTCCTCGCGGGCGGCAAGGTGTTCATTCCGATTCCGCAGAGCAACCTGAACGGCGTGTCGACCATCATCCTGCAGGAAGAGGAATTCGGCGTCGGCCTGAAGTTCACGCCGACCGTGCTCGCGGGCGGCCGCATCAACCTGAAGGTCGCGCCAGAAGTGTCGGAGCTGTCGTCGACCGGCGTCACGGTCGGCGCGACGAATACCAACAACCTCACGGTGCTGCCGCTCATCACCACGCGCCGCGCATCGACCACGGTGCAGATGAACGACGGCGAGACCTTCGCGATCGGCGGGCTCATCAAGAGCAACGCGGCGGGCACGCTGAAGGCGATACCGGGTGTCGGCGAAGTGCCGGTGCTGGGCGCGCTCTTCAGAAGCACGTCGTATCAGCAGGACCGCACGGAGCTCGTGTTCATCATCACGCCGCATCTGGTGAAGCCGCTGCAAACGGCGTCGAATCTGCCGCTGCCCACGGACCATCTCAAGACGCCCAACGAAGCGGACGTCTATCTGATGGGCAACATGGAAGGCCGCGATCCGGCCGGCAGCAAAAAGCCCGCGCCGCCGATGCCTGCCCCGGCGCCCTCGCCCGCAATGGCTCCCGCACCGTCGCAACCGCAGGCTCCGGCCACGCCGAGCGCTGCTGAACCGCCCGTCTCCGCGATGGTGCCGACGCCCGCTGCAAGCGCCGCGCCGCTGCCCGATCCGCGAGCCGTCACGCCCGCGGATACCGGCAAGCCCAACGACAACGCCACCGCTCGCGCCGCACAAATAGAAGCACGAGCCGCGCAGATCGCCGCACGCGAAGCGCCGCCATCCGACAAACCGCGCTCGCCGTCCGCACGCGCTCACAACTAATGCACTCCTCGGGAGAACGTCATGACCAATCGCATCCTCTTCTTTTCGCGCTGGACTGCACTGCTTGTGCCGGCGTGCCTCGCGCTCAACGGCTGCATGTCGACGACGCCGAACTTCGACCGGCACTTCGGCGAATCCGTGAAGAGCTTCACGGCGGCGCAGATCATCGATCCGGACGCGGCGACCAAGAATCCGTCGACGCAGGGTGTCGACGGTAAAGCCGCCGTCGGCGCGATGTCGAACTACAACGCGTCGTTCAAGGCGCCGCCCGCAACCGCTAACGCCTTCGTGATCGGCGTGGGCGGCAGCGGAGCCGGCGGCGCGGGCGGAGGCGCGGCGATGCCGCCGCCTGCGAACGGCGAATAGCCAACGTGGGCGACGCGACGGCGCGAGCCGTCGCAAGACCAACCCCGCAACGATTCCGCGGATGACAACATCATGATCAATATCCTCATCAACTCCGAGCACGCGGGCCGAATGTCCGAGATCGTTCGGCTCCTGACGGACTGCGGCAATTGCACGACGACTCGCACGCAAGGCGCGCCTTCCGCGCTGCTCGAGCGGGGCGACAGTCTCGATGCGTTCGATGTCCTGATCATCGACGCGTCGTCGCCCGAACGCGCCGGGCTCGATTCGGTCAACGCGCTCGTGCATCGCTATCCGCGCCTGACGTGTTTGCTGCTGTTGCCGCAGACGTCGCCCGACACGCTGATCGCCGCGATGCGCGCCGGCATCCGCGACGTGCTGAACTGGCCGCTCGACGCGCGCGCGCTCGGCGCCGCCGTGCAGCGCGCGATGGCTCCGCATGCCGGCGACGCGCGCCACGAAACGCATATGGTGTCGTTCATTTCGTGCAAGGGCGGCGCGGGCACGAGCCTGATCGCGGCCAACGTCGGCCACGCGATCGCGACGCTGCACGGCAAGCGCGTGCTGCTCGTCGATCTGAACCCGATGTTCGCGGACGCCGCGTTTCTCGTCAGCGACCAGGAACCGCCGTCAACGTTGCCGCAAATGTGCGCGCAGATCGAGCGCATCGACGCCGCGTTTCTCGATGCATCGCTCACGCACGTCACACCGGGTTTTCATGTGCTCGCGGGCGCGGGCGATCCGTTGAAGGCGCTCGAGATTCATGAAGAGCAACTGGAATGGATTCTCGGCGTCGCGGCGCCGCGCTACGACGTCGTGCTGTTCGATCTGGGGCAAAGCATCAATGCATTGTCGATCGTCGCGCTCGATCGCAGCGCGGAGATTCACATGGTGCTGCAGGCGAGCATGCCGTATGTGCGCGCGGCGCGCCGTCTGCAGGACATGCTGGTGTCGCTCGCCTATTCGCCGGAACGGCTGCGTCTCTTGCTGAACCGGCATCGCCGTCACGACGAGCGGGCCGCGAGCGCGCTCGAACAGGTGCTCGGCAAGCGCCCTTCGCATGTGATCGCCGACGACCCGCACGCGGCGAGCGAAGCCGTGAATCTCGGCGAACCGTTGTTGAAGGTCGCGCGCAACAGCGCGCTCTCGCGCGGCGTGCAAGCGCTCGCGCAAAGCATCGTCAATCAGTCGACGGGCGTCGTGCCGCAGAAGAAACAGGGCGAGCCGCTGCTCGGCCGGCTATTCGGCCGCTCGGCCACGCAGCGCCAGTCGGCGGCGTCATAACGTCAGCGAGGAGAATTTCATGTCACTACGCGAACAGATGTCGTCACAGGCGGTGCATGCGCTGCCCGAACGCCAGCCAGGCATGCGCGCGCCGTCAGGTCTCGCGCGCGCCGCCTACCAGACGCTCAAGCGCAAGGTTCACGAGGCCGTGCTCGACCGCGTCGAACTCGAACGTCTCGCGCGGCTGCCCGCCGAACAGGTTCGCCAGGAAATCGGCGGACTGATCGCGCGCATCCTCGAAGAAGACAAGGCGCCCGTCAACGATCTTGAACGTAGGCAACTGACCACCGACATTCACGACGAGATGTTCGGCTTCGGTCCGCTCGAAGCGCTGCTGCGCGACCCGACCGTGTCGGACATTCTCGTCAACACGCACCGCACGACTTACGTCGAACGGCGCGGCCGTCTCGAGTTGACGGACGTGACCTTCTACGACGACGCGCATCTGATGAAGGTGATCGAGAAGATCGTCTCGCGCGTCGGGCGGCGCATCGACGAGTCGAGTCCGATGGTCGATGCACGGCTGCCCGACGGCTCGCGCGTCAATGCGATCATTCCGCCCTCGGCCGTGGATGGACCGCTGATGTCGATCCGGCGTTTCGCCGTGAATCCGCTGCAAATGAGCGATCTGGTCGCGTCGCAAAGCCTCACGCCGCCGATGGCCGAACTGCTCGACGCGCTCACGCGCGCGAAGGTCAACGTGCTCGTCTCGGGCGGCACAGGCAGCGGCAAGACCACGTTGCTGAACATCCTGTCGGGGTTCATTCCCGAGGGCGAGCGCGTTGTGACCATCGAAGACGCGGCCGAACTGCAATTGCGCCAGCACCATGTACTGCGCCTCGAAACGCGGCCGCCGAATGTCGAAGGACGCGGCGAAGTCACGCAACGCACGCTTGTGCGCAACGCGCTGCGCATGCGCCCCGATCGCATCATCCTCGGCGAGGTGCGCGGCGCCGAAGCGCTCGACATGCTCAACGCGATGAACACCGGCCACGAAGGCTCGCTCGCGACGATTCACGCGAACACGCCGCGCGACGCGTTGACGCGCCTCGAAAACATGATCAGCCTCGCCGGCCTGTCGTTGCCGCCGAAGAATCTGCGCCAGCAGATTTCGTCGGCGATTTCGGTGGTCGTGCAGGTCGCTCGCCTGACTGACGGACGCCGCAAGGTCGTCAGCATTCAGGAACTGACCGGCATGGAAGGCGAGATGGTGAACATGCAGGAGATCTTCACGTTCAAGCGAACTGGCGTCGATCAGAACGGCGCAGTGCGCGGCCACTTCTGCGCGACCGGCGTGAGACCGAAATTCACGGAGCGGCTGCAGGCGTTCGGCATCGTGCTGCCCGATCAGCTATACGACCCGAACCGGCACTTCGACACCGCATGACGCCGGCCGCCGGCGGCACGCCGCTCACTTTTCCGAGGCTTCCATGAATCCGATCTTCTACGCCTTCGCTTTCCTGCTGTTCATTGCCGTGGTCCTCGGGATCGAGGGGATTTATCAGTGGTGGAACAGTCATCACGGGCCCGCCGCGCGACGCCTCGATCAGCGCATTCGCGCGCTGTCGGCCGGTGCGCATGCGAACGGCGAGCGCCTCTCCATCCTCAAGGAGCGCATGCTGAGCAACTCGGCGTCGGTCCATGCGCTGATGATGCGCGTGCCGCGCATCCATCTGCTCGATCGCATCATTCTTCAGTCCGGCTCGAGCCTCACGGTGGGCCGGCTCGCGACGCATAGCGTGGTGGCGCTTGTGCTCGTTCTGCTCGCAGCGAACTTCTCGCCGGTGCAGGTGCCGACGCTCGTGACCGTGCTCGCCGCCGTTGCAGCTCTCGCCTTTCCGACGCTGCGCATGCTGCGCGCTCGCCGCAAACGTCTGCGGGTTCTCGAACGCCAGTTGCCCGAAGCCGCCGACATGATCAGCCGCGCACTGCGAGCCGGGCATTCGTTCTCAAGCGCGCTCGGCATGCTCGGCAGCGAGTTCGCGGAGCCGATGGCCGGCGAGTTCCGCATCGTCTTCGACGAGATCAATTACGGCGTCACCCTCAATGAAGCGCTCCTGAATCTGGCGACGCGCGTGCCGGTGGGCGACCTGCGCTACTTCGTGATCGCGGTGCTGATCCAGCGCGAAACCGGCGGCAACCTTGCGGAGATTCTGGACAGCATCGCGTCGCTGGTGCGCGCGCGTCTGCAGTTGTTCGACAAGGTGAGGGTCCTGTCCGCCGAGGGACGTCTGTCCGGGTGGATTCTCGCGCTGTTGCCGTTTGCATCCGCTGGCGCCATGCAGGTGGTGAACCCGACTTTCTTTTCGGTGCTGTGGGAAGACCCAGCCGGGCTTCAGATCATCGAAACGATGCTTGTCTCAATGGTATTGGGAATCCTGTGGATGCGGCGCATCGTGCAGATCCGCGTGTGAACGCGGGCCCTTTTCGCATCAACGAACCGGAGAACCGTAATGGAAGCGTTCTATTCAACAAACATGCTGTTGCTTGCGGGTCTGTTTGCAGCGGCATTCTGCAGCGTCGTCGCGCTGATGTGGTGGTTGATGCCACGCGACATGCAGCGGCGCATCGAACAGGCGGGCGGCGTGTCGCTCTCACCGGAAGCGCGGCCTTCGGCCGTGTCGGGATGGGCCGAGAGAATCGCCGACATTTCGCGTCCGATCTCGCAGTTGTCGATTCCGAAGGAAGGCTGGGAAGACTCGCCGCTGCGGCTGCGTTTGATGAACGCGGGCTGGCGTTCGTCGACGGCGGCCGGGCTCTATTTCGCGGCGAAAACCGCGCTTGCGCTGCTGCTGCCTTTGCTCGGCCTCGTCGCGTTGACGCACATGCCGTCGATCAACACGGACTACACGGTTATCGCGCTGATTCTCGCGCTGCTTGCCGCGTTCGGCTACTACGTGCCCAACGCCGTGCTCGCACGCTGCCGCGCGCGGCGTCAGCGCAGGATTGTCGAAAGCTTTCCGGATGCGCTCGATCTGCTGACCGTCTGCGTCGAAGCGGGCCTCGGCATGGACGCCGCGCTGATGCGCGTGGCCGACGAAATGACGCTCGCCAGTCCTGAAGTCGCAAACGAATTGCAATTGATGCTGCTCGAACTGCGCTCGGGCTTCACGAAGGAAAAGGCGCTGCGCAACTTCGCGTTGCGCACGGGCGCCGAGGACATCGATACGTTCGCGTCGATGTTGGTGCAGGCGGAACGCTTCGGCACGAGCATCGGCGCTTCGCTGCGCGTGATGTCGGACACGCTGCGCACGCGCCGCAGAATGCGCGCGGAAGAACGCGCCGCGAAGATCGCATTGAAGCTGCTGTTTCCGCTGATCTTCTGCATCTTTCCGGCATTGATGACGGTGCTGATCGGACCGGCCTTCATCCACATCTATCGCGTGCTGTTGCCGACGATGGGAAGCTGATGGTCAGCGGTATTGAGGCATAGAACGCGGCGCTCACCAATCGGATGACCGAACGAGCAGCGCCCAGAGGGGAATAGAAATGAGCCACACAACGAGACCGTTCGCCGGGCATGCCGCATCGAAAAGTTCGGCTGCATCACGTCATGCGCCTGCGCTGCACGCGTCGGGCCGGCGACGATCGCGCCGTCAGGCAGGCGTGGCGGCAGTGGAATTCGCGTTGATCCTGCCGCTATTGCTGCTGCTTATTTTCGGAACCGTCGAACTGGGGATTGCGCTTTACGACAAGGCGGTGATTACGAACGCGAGTCGCGAAGGTGCGCGTGCGGGGATTGTGCTCAAGAGCCCGAAGCCTACCAGCGCGGACATTAAAAACGTCGTCCAGAACTACACGTCTTCCTTTCTCGTGACCTTCGGAACGGCCAACACACCGACAGTCACGCAGACAGGCCAGGGCGGCGCCTTTGGCACTCCGCTCTCCGTCACGGTTTCCTATCAGTATGCCGGGCTAGGACTGGGCGCAATGCTATCCGCGGTGACGGGGCCGATCACGCTGACCGCCACCACGGTCATGAACAACGAATAAGGGGACTGTCATGCGCACGGGAAAAAGCAGACGGAAACAGGAAGGGGCAGTGGCCGTCACTGTCGCGCTTTGCATGCTATTCCTGTTGGGGATTGCAGCTCTTGCCATCGACATCGGCAATCTGCTGGTTGCACGCAGCCAGCTTCAGAATGCGGCTGACGCCGCGGCGATGGCCGGCGCCGGATGCCTGATGCGGCGCACGGAATGCGGGAACACCACTGCCACGCAGCCGGATTGGATTACGGCATCCGCAAAAGCGTCGTCGTTTTCGACGTCCACCGTGACAAACAAGGTGCAAGCTGACTACGTAAAAGCCAGTACGGTAGCGACCGGCTACTGGAACGCCACGGGGACGCCATACGGTCTCGAGTCGCTGCCGTTCACACCCGGCGCGTCCGACTTGCCGGCGGTTCAGGTGACCATCCACAAAGATGGCTCGAACGCGAACGGAGCGGTCCCGGTGTTTTTCGGCAGCGTGCTTGGCGTCCAGATTCTGAAAGCCAGTGCGGTGGCGACGGCGGTGCTTTCCACGCCCGGTAATGTGGGCCCTGGCGGATTGTTTCCGTTGGCCATGTCCAAGTGCCTATATGACAACTACTGGAACGCGGCCACCAGTTCCCCGAAGTTGTCGCCGAACAATAATACGTTGCCTGGGACAAGCGTTGCACAACAACAGGGCCAACCTTACTTCTTTCAGATCGGATCGAGTTATCACTACGGCGCCTGTGAGTCGGGACAGTGGACCACGTTTAATGTCAATGACAACAGTGCCAGCTATGCCAGAGGACTCTTGACGAGTGGCAACAGTACGACTTTCTCCATTGGGGCTTCACCGGGTACGTGGATCCAGACCGGCACGGAAAATACGCTCTTTAAGGGCGCGGGCGACTGTAGTGCCGCCGGCAATGGGCAGTGCGCGTGGGCGACCGTGGCGGTGGTGAACGATCCGGCGACCAGCGGATTTCAGCCCGTCGTGGCGTTCGCCTGCGTGCACATTCTGGATGCGAAGAATGGCTCGAGTCCCTACGTTCTCGTGCAGATGTCGAACGACATGAGCCATTGCCGCACGCCCAACTCGGGAGGAGTGGGACCGAATTACGGCGCCTACACTCCCCCAAGGCTGGTGCAGTAGGAGTGACACGTTTGCAGCGAACCCACCTGCCGGGAACGTTCGCTGCGGAGATCAATCAGGAACCCGCGTTCGCGACGGCGCAAGCCGCCCGCGAACCCCAGGCGCCAGTCACTTTTTTCAACGCTTCATGTAAGGCTTTCACGGGCGCTTTGGCGTGTCATTAACGGCAGGAGCATCGATATGCAAAACGCGGAACAGAATCCCACCCAGAAGCAGCAGAACGAGATGGCCGCAAAAAGTCCGGCGCGAACGCCCGCAACCGGCACGGCTTCTCCCGACGCCCGCACCCAGGCGAAGGAGTTCGGCAGCACGAGCAACGCCGGCGCGGCCGAGCCGACGGGACGCACGAACAACGCGGCGAATCTGCCGCCCATCGATCTCGATGCAATCACCACCGATTCTCCCGATCCGGTGCAACGCGCGAAGAGCCGCACGGTTTCCGTCGACGCCGCGAACACCGCTTCCAGCGACAACACCGTCGACACCGACGGCAAGAGTCTCGAAGCCGCCAAAGAACAGTCGTCGTGGCACGACAACGTGATTTCATCGAACGCGACGCTCGAGAACAATGTGCCGGCGCCGGCGGCAGGACTGGGCGGCATCGACAGCCGACCCGGCGGCAATTTTCCTCTCGTCGCGCCGCGCGACGGCTGGCGCGTCAGCTATCACGGCACGGTGTATATCGAGCGAAGAAACGGCTCGTTGACGGAGCACGTCATTCAGTTCGACGCAACGGGCGCGATCGACGATACCGCCAGGTAAGCGCACGACTCACGCCCCGCCCCAAGGCATGCCCCTTGCGCAACTCCTTCGCCGGACACATGGAACCCTTTCCCGCATGGAAGGAAAACCTGTCGCCTGCCGGCGCGCAAGTTCGGGAAGGGCACCATGGAACTCGTCGACCACAGCGATCGGGGCCGCGCGAGCCGCGTGCGCGGGCGGCGGCATTCGCGCGTTCTGTCGCGCTACGCCGGCCGGCCGATTCGTCTCATCTGGCGCTACATCGCGCGCCGTAAAACGGCTCACGCCATCGTGCTCGCGAGTGTCGTCGCCGCGGTCGGCTTCGCGCTGGCGTCGCAATACGGCATCCGCAATCTGATCGACGCACTGCCTCAGGGACGCGCGCATCCGCAGACGGTCGCGTATGCGTTCGCCGTGCTCGTCGGGCTCATTTTTGCGGACAACGTGATGTGGCGCGTCGCCGGCTGGGTCTCGTCGCGTGCGTTCGTGCGGGTGACGGGCGACATTCGCCAGGACATGTTCGACTATCTGATGGGCCACGCGCCGACCTTCTTCGCGGACAAGCAACCGGGCGTGCTGTCGAGCCGCGTGTCGGCCACGGCAAACGCGGTCTACGTAATCGAAAACACGGTGGCGTGGACCGCATTGCCGCCGACGCTCACCGTGATCGGCGCGATCGTCATGGTCGCAACCGTGAGCCTGCCGATGAGCATCGCGCTCGTCGCCATTTCGGCGCTGCTCACCGCGTGTCTGTTCTGGCTCGCGCGCAAAGGCACCTCGCGGCATGAGGCGTTCGCGAGCCAGGCCGCTTCGGTGGACGGCGAACTCGTCGACGTGATCGGCAATATGGGCCTGGTGCGCGCGTTCAGCGCGGTGCCCGCGGAATTGCGGCGCTTCGGCGGCCATCTCGAAGCCGAAGCCGTGGCACGCAGGCGTAGTCTGTTGTATCTGGAGAAGCTGCGTCTCGTGCACGCGTTCGCGACTGCGTTGCTGTCGGCGGCATTGCTCGGCTGGACGATCTGGCTGTGGACGCAAGGCCGCGCGACCACCGGCGATGTGGTTCTCGTCGGCTCACTAGGCTTTGCGATTCTGCACGGTTCGCGCGACGTCGCCGTGGCATTCGTCGATTTGACGCAGCACGTCGCGCGTCTCGCGGAAGCATCGCAAACCTTGCTCACGCCTCATGCGATGCCCGAAGCGCCGAAAGCGATACCGCTGATCGTGCGCGAGGCGACCGTCGACTTCGACAACGTTTCGTTCGCTTATCCGGGGCGCAGGCGTGTATTGAGCGACCTCACGCTGCATATCGAAGCGGGCGAGCGCGTGGGACTGGTCGGGCCGTCCGGCGCGGGCAAATCGACGGTGCTCGCGCTGCTTCAGCGCTTCTACGATCCCGCCAACGGATGCGTGCGCATTTCGGATCAGGACATCTCTTACGTGACGTTGCAGAGTCTGCAGGCGGCGATTTCCGTCGTGCCTCAGGACGTCACGCTGTTTCATCGCTCGCTGCTCGACAACATCCGCTACGGCTGTCCCGATGCAACGGAAGCCGACGTGAAGCGCGCGTGCGAGGACGCGAGCTGCATGGACTTCATCGCCGCATTGCCGGACGGCCTGAACACGATAGCGGGCGATCGCGGCACGAAGTTGTCCGGCGGACAGCGTCAACGCATTGCGATTGCGCGCGCGATCCTGAAGGACTCGCCGATCCTGCTGCTCGACGAGGCAACGTCCGCGCTCGACACCGCATCGGAGATCGTCATTCAGGCCGCGCTCGAACGTCTCATGAAAAATCGCACGGTGATTGCGATCGCGCATCGACTGTCGACGTTGCAGTCCTTCGACCGGATCATCGTGATGAATCGCGGCCGCGTCGTTCAGGAAGGCACGCCCGCGAAACTGGCGATGGTGCCGGGCATCTATCGCGATACGCTTGCGCGCCATAACCGCCGGACACCTGCGCCTACGATGAATTGACACGTCGTGCATCGGGGCTCGCGGCGCGCATTAATCGCCGATGCGTTCGCCCTCTGTCCTGATCAACTCGATCAGGCGTTTCGCAGGCATCCGGTAACTGGTCTGCTGCTGCACGCCCCATTCGGAACGCTCGGTTTCCACGAGCAGAACGAACTCGCCGTCAGGGCTCGCTTCGAGATGCTGCATGTTGAGCATTTCCTCGCCGGCAACGTCTTTTTCGTGCCCCAACGTCATGACACCCTTCGCGCCGCATCCCATGTCACGCCTCCATGCCCGAGGTTCGGCTTGCCGCCCGCATCGACCCGAACTGAAGGCAGCAAAGCGCGTACCGGCGAGGCACTTTCCGGCGATTGACGGATAATCGCGGCTGCGCTCGCGCACTTGCTGCACCGCACGAGGCGCTTCATGGTTTACCGCACTACTGCCCTCGTGTGGCCGGGGTCAGCATCGGGAACACTTCATAACGAACAGCGAACCAGACTTCACATGCGCATCCCACCCGTCAAAGCCATCATCGCTTTCGAGAGCGTGGCCCGCACCGGGAGCGTCAACCGCGCGTCGGAAGAACTCGGCCTGACTGCTTCGGCGGTCAGCCATCAGATCAGCAATCTCGAGTCGGTCATCGGCCAGGCGCTGTTCTATCGCTCGGGCCGCGGCCTCGTGCTGACACCGACAGGCGAGCGCTATCTATCCGACGTGACCGGTTCTCTCGCGGATTTGAGCCGCGCGACCGAACGCGCATCGAGCCGCACCGAGGTCGAAATTCTGCGCGTGCATTCGAGCCCGAGCTTCGGGCTCATGTGGCTGCTGCCGCGGCTCGCATCGTTTCAGGAAGCCAATGGCGATATCCAGTTGAATCTCGCCTGCTCGTATGAAGACGTGTCGTTCACGAGCGGCTATTACGATATCGACATACGGCACGGCTACGCGAACTGGCGCGATCTCGAAGTCCGCACGCTGCGCAACGAATTCATCGCGCCGCTCGCGTCGCCCGCTTATCTGCGCAACCATCCGGTCAACGCGCCGGAAGATCTGCTTGCGCATCGGCTGATTTACTCCGAAACACCGCTCGTTCAGTGGAAGCAATGGTTCGGGCGCACCGGCGTGCCGGCCGCGCATAAGACCTTCGATTTCTCGTTCGACCGCTCGTACATGTCGCTCGAAACGGCGGCGCTCGGCCTCGGCATCGCGCTCGAAAGTCTGATGCTCGCGTCGGTTCGCATCCGCGAAGGCGCGCTCGTGCCGGTGTTCGACCATTCGCATGCGGTCGAAGTCGGCGCGCATCATCTGGTTTATCCGCCGCAAAATGCGGAGCTGCCGCGAGTCGCGCGATTCATCGCGTGGATCGAGCGGGAAATCGGTCATCAGGCGCGCGCGGCCTGAATATCGCGGGCGTTTCGGCACCAGGGTATTCCATCATCGCCCGTACACCGCTTGCTGCCTTGCTGCCCGCAAACCGCCGCGCAGCAAGCGTCGCGCTTCCCCGCACGAACACCTGAAAATTTCTCAAGCATAGTTGAGCCGTACCGCGTTGATGCGGTTAGCGGCCTGCCCGACACTTGCGCCATCACATCAACATTCAGGAGACAAGTGATGCTGCTCGAGAACAAGGTGGTTATCGTCACGGGCGCGGCTTCGCCGCGCGGCATCGGCAAGGCGACGGCGAAAGCGCTGGCCGCGCAAGGCGCGCATGTCGTGATCCTCGATCTGCGCGAAGAAGATGCGAAAGCGGCGGCCGCCGACCTCGGCGCCGGACATCTCGGCCTCGCCTGCGACGTCACCGACAAAGCCGCCTGCGTCAAGGCCGCGAAGGCCGCGCTCGAACGCTATGGCCGCATCGACGGTCTCGTCAACAACGCGGGCATCACGCAGCCGGTGCGCACACTCGACATCAGCGCCGAAGGCTTCGACGCGATCGTCGACGTCAATCTGCGCGGCACGCTGTACATGTCGCAAGCGGTGTTGCCCGCGATGAAGGAACAGAAAAGCGGCAGCATCGTGTGCATGTCGTCGGTGTCGGCGCAGCGCGGCGGCGGCATTTTCGGCGGCCCGCATTACAGCGCGGCGAAGGCCGGCGTGCTCGGTCTCGCGCGAGCGATGGCTCGCGAATTCGGTCCCGACAGCATCCGCGTGAACTCGATCACGCCGGGCCTGATCCAGACCGACATCACCGGCGACAAACTCACGCCCGAGATGCGCACCGACATCATCAAGGGCATTCCGCTCGGCCGGCTTGGCGATGCGGCCGACGTCGCGAACGCGTGCCTCTTTCTCGTGAGCGATCTGTCCACTTATCTCACGGGCATCACGCTCGACGTGAACGGCGGCATGCTCATTCATTGACGGACGCCTCGCACCTGGGACTCACCCAGGGCACATGGAAGGAGACAAACATGAAATCGAAATACACCGCCTCGCCTATCGACGGCGAGCTGCTCGCGCACGCGGACTCGACGAGCTTCGAGTCGCGAACCTACGCGAAAGTCAGCCGCCGGCTGATTCCGTTTCTGATGCTGTGCTATCTCGGCGCGTATCTGGATCGCGTGAACGTGGGCTTCGCGAAGCTGCAAATGCTCAACGATCTGCGCTTTAGCGAAACCGTCTACGGCATGGGCGCGGGCATTTTCTTTCTCGGCTACTTTTTGTTCGAGGTGCCAAGCAATCTGATTCTTCATCGTGTCGGCGCGCGCAAGTGGCTCGCGCGAATCATGCTGACATGGGCGGTGATTTCGGCGTCGTTCGTTTTCGTGAAGACGCCCACCGCGTTCTACGCGCTGCGCTTTCTGCTCGGCGTCGCCGAAGCGGGCTTTGCGCCCGGCGTGATTCTTTATCTGACGTACTGGTTTCCCGCCACGCGCAGAGCGAAGGCGCTGTCGCTCTTTTTCATGGCGATTCCGCTTGCCGGCATACTCGGCGGCCCGCTGTCCGGATGGATCATGCATTCGCTTCACGGCGCGATGAATATGTCCGGCTGGAAGTGGCTGTTCCTGCTCGAAGCGCTGCCCTCGCTCGTGCTGGGCGTCGCAATTCTGCTGTATCTCGACGACAGCATCGCGAAAGCGAAGTGGCTCACCGAGTCGGAAAAAAATCTGCTTGCCCGCAATGTAGCCGGCGACAACGCGCATACCACCGCTCATGTTTCGATTCGCTCGTTTATCGGCGACCGCCGTTTGTGGCTGATGGCCGCGATTTACTTCTGCGTGGTGCTCGGCCAGTACGGCCTGACCTTCTGGCTGCCGACCATCATCCGTAAATCGGGCGTCGCCGATCCCCTGTGGGTGGGCGTATTCACCGCGATTCCGTATCTGTGCGCGATCGTTGCATTGCCGCTGGTCGGCATGAGCGCCGACCGTCGCCGCGAACGCCGGCTGCATCTCGCCATTCCGATGCTGATTGCCGCCGCAGGCTTCGCGATTCTGCCGACGCTCGGCAGCGTGCCCGCGTCGATCGTCTGCTTGAGCGTTGCTGCGGCGGGCATTCTCGCGTCGTCGTCGCAATTCTGGTCGTTGCCGACGGCGCTGCTCGGCGGCATGTCGGCCGCGGCCGGCATCGCGGCGGTCAACTGCTTCGCCAATCTCGCGGGCTTCTTTTCGCCGGCCATCGTGGGCTGGCTCAACGACCTGACAGGCCGTTCGACCGCGGGGCTCATCTTCATCTCGGCCGCGGTCACGCTCGGCGCGTGCCTCGTGTTCCTCGTGCCCGCGAAGTCCGTGAACCGCTGATCCTTTTCAACTATTCGACTGATCTCAGGAGACGACATGAACAGTCCACTCAATGCGCCGGCGGCATCGCTTGCCGAGCGCGCCTATCGCATCCGCAGAAACGCGTTGTTAATGGGCGAAGTGCAGGGCCAGGGCTACATCGGCCAGGCGCTCGACATCGCCGACGTGCTGGCCGTCGCGTACTTTGGCGCGATGCGTTATCGACCGGAAGATCCGGAATGGGAAGAGCGCGACCGCTTCCTGCTGTCCAACGGACACTACGCGATCGCGCTGTACGCGGCGCTGCTCGAAGCAGGCATTCTGCCCGCCGCCGAACTCGAAACCTACGGCAGCGACGACAGCCGTCTGCCCATGTCCGGCATGGCGAGCTACACGCCCGGCATGGAGATGTCCGGCGGCTCGCTCGGCCACGGCCTGACGATCGCGGTAGGCCGCTGTCTCGGCCTCAAGCGCAAGGGCTCGAAGTCGTTCGTGTACACGCTCTTCTCGGACGGCGAACTCGACGAAGGCGCGATCTGGGAAGGCATCATGTCCGCGAGCCACTGGAAGCTCGACAACCTGATCGCCATCGTCGACGTCAACAATCAGCAGGCCGACGGACCGTCCACGCAGGTCATGGCGTTCGAGCCGCTCGTCGAAAAGCTCGAAGCATTCGGCTGGTTCACGCAGCGCGTCGACGGCAACGACATTGGCGCAGTGGCCGCCGCATTCGACGCGGCCCGCAAGCATCCTGGCGCGCAGCCGCGCATGATCGTCGCGGATACGCGCATGGGCTGCGGCGTGCCGTTTCTCGAAGAGCGCGAGAAGAACCACTTTATCCGCGTCGACGCGCACGAATGGCAGCTCGCGCTCGAAGCACTCGAAACAACGAAATCGCATGAGATCGGGAGTCACGCATGAGCAACGTCACCGCAAGCAAACCGCGCCTGAAGACCTCGGCGATGATCGCGTCGATTGCAGGCGAAGGCCAGCTCACTCGCTCGGCGCCGTTCGGTCACGCGCTCGTCGAACTCGCGCGGCAGAAGAGCAACGTGGTCGGCATGACGGCCGACCTCGGCAAGTACACGGACCTGCACATCTTCGCGAAGGAATTCCCCGAGCGCTACTATCAGATGGGCATGGCCGAGCAATTGCTGATGGGCGCGGCGGCCGGCCTCGCACACGAAGGCGCGCAGCCGTTCGTCACGACGTATGCCGTATTCGCGACGCGCCGCGCGTATGACTTCATGCATCAGGCGATCGCCGAAGACAATCTCGATGTGAAGATCGTCTGCGCATTGCCGGGGCTCACTACGGGTTACGGTCCAAGCCATCAGGCCGCTGAAGACCTCGCGTTGATGCGCGCGATGCCGAACATGACCGTGATCGATCCGTGCGATGCGCTCGACATCGAACAGATGGTGCCCGCGATTGCCGCGCACAACGGTCCCGTTTATGCGCGTCTGTTGCGCGGCAACGTGCCCGCCGTGCTCGACGAATACGACTACACGTTCGAGCTCGGCAAGGCGAAGATGCTGCGCGACGGCGCCGACGTTCTGGTGATCTCGTCGGGCATCATGACGATGCGCGCACTGGAAGTCGCGAAGGCGCTGGAGAACGACCGCATCGGCGTCGGCGTGCTGCATGTGCCGACCATCAAGCCGCTCGATACGGCGACGATCGTGCGCGAGGCGAAGCGCTCGGGGCGGCTCGTCGTGGTGGCCGAAAACCATACGACGATCGGCGGTTTGGGCGAAGCGATTGCGGCCGAGTTGATGCGCGCGGGCGTGTCGTGCCCGTTCCGCCAGGTCGCGCTGCCCGACGCGTTTCTCGCTGCGGGCGCGTTGCCCACGCTGCATGATCGTTACGGCATTTCGACGTCCGCGATGTCGGCGGCGATCAAGGGGTGGCTTGGCTGAGCTTTCGAAGTTGCGTGAAAATTCGGCGTGACGCGTGCGTGCATTAGCAGCACGGCCCGCAGCGCGCCGCGCCGACAAGCTTCATAATGCGATCATTCGAAGCCACAAATTCGCGCCATAATGATCGACGCTCAAGCCCAAGCTCAGTCCACGCCCTCGCCCCGCCTCACCAGCCTGTCGCACGGCGGCGGCTGCGGCTGCAAAATTGCCCCCGGCCTGCTCGCCGACCTGCTCAAGCGCAGCGCGCCGCTGCCGTTCTTTCCCGACCTGCTGGTCGGCAACGATACCGCCGATGACGCCGCCGTCTACAAGCTCAACGACGAGCAGGCGATTGTCGCGACCACGGACTTCTTCATGCCGATCGTCGACGATCCGTTCGACTTCGGCCGCATTGCCGCGACCAACGCGCTCTCCGACGTCTATGCAATGGGCGGCAAACCGCTGATGGCGCTCGCCATCGTCGGCATGCCGATCAATGTCTTGCCGCACGACGTAATTGCGGCGGTGCTCAAGGGCGGCGAATCGGTGTGCGCCGACGCGGGCATTCCGCTCGCAGGCGGCCATTCGATCGACTCGGTCGAGCCCATCTACGGTCTGGTCGCGATCGGCGTGGTCGATCCGCGGCGCGTCAAGCGCAACGCGGGCGCGAAGGCCGGCGACGTGCTGATTCTCGGCAAGCCGCTCGGCGTCGGCGTGCTGTCGGCAGCGCTGAAAAAAGACCGGCTCGATGCGAACGGCTATGCGGCGATGATCGGCGCGACAACCAAACTCAACCGCCCAGGCGCGCAACTCGCCGCGCTCGACGGCGTGCACGCGCTGACCGACATCACGGGCTTCGGGCTGCTCGGCCACACGCTCGAACTGGCGCGCGGCTCGAAGCTGACCGCGCGCGTGCGCTATGCCGATTTGCCGTGGCTGCCGGGCGTCGTCGAATTCGCCGAAGCCGGCGTTTTCACGGGCGCGTCGGGGCGCAACTGGGACGCGTACGGCAAGGACATTGCATTGCCCGCGACGTTGCCTTCGACCGCGCGCACGCTGCTCACCGATCCGCAAACCTCGGGCGGCCTGCTGGTGTCGTGCTCGCCGGACGCCGTCAAGGACGTCCTCGCCCTCTTTCATGCCGACGGTTTCGGCGATGCCCGCGTGATCGGCGAGATGGTTGCCGGCGACGCACGCGTGGACGTCGTCTAAAAGGAGCCGGCGGCCCACAAGCCGGCCCGTAGGGATTCAGAAAGCCGCGCCCTGCCGCCACTCGCGGCGCATGCGATAATTTCGGTCTTTCCGGCGGCCTTGTGACGTTGCGGCGCCCCTTGGCACGCGTTGCTGCCCGGTTTCCGTCGTTCTCCGCTTTTTGTCCCGTTTCGTGTCGGCACGCCCTTGAAAAACCTACTCGTCAGCCTCGATCAAGCCGGTGATTTCGATGAAATCATCGACGTGCGCACGCCTCTCGAGTTTGCCGAGGATCATATTCCGGGCGCCATGAACGCGCCGGTGCTGAGCAACGAGGAACGGGTGATCGTCGGCACCATGTACAAGCAGGTGTCGCCGTTCGAGGCGACGAAGGTCGGCGCGGCGCTGGTCGCGCGCAACATCGCGCGGCATCTGGAAACTACCTTCGCGGACCGGCCGCGCAACTGGCGGCCGCTCGTTTATTGCTGGCGCGGCGGCAAACGCTCGGGCTCGGTCACGTCGCTGTTCAATATGATCGGCTGGCCGGCGCGTCAACTGGACGGCGGCTACAAGACTTATCGGCGGGCGACTGTCGAGGCGCTCGTCACGCTGCCGACGCAGTTCCGTTACGTCGCGCTGGTCGGCCCGACCGGCAGCGGCAAGACGCGGCTGCTCGCGGCGCTCGACGAAGCCGGCGCGCAAACGCTCGACCTGGAAGCGCTGGCCGCGCATCGCGGCTCGCTGCTCGGCGCATGGGTGGGTGTTGCGCAGCCGTCGCAGAAACGCTTCGACACCTTGCTCGTTAGCGCGCTGCGCGGCTTCGACGCCGCGCGTCCGGTGTTCGTGGAAGCGGAGAGCCGCCGCATCGGCGCGATTACGCTGCCGCTCGCGCTGCTCGAGACGTTTCATCGCGGCGCGTGCGTCGAAGTGGCGACGAGCCGCGAAGACCGCTCGGCGTTTCTGCTCCACGACTACGCGCATCTGTTCGACGACCCCGCGTTGCTGAAGACGCAACTGGAGCGCCTGATCGGCTTGCATAGCCGCGAGCGCGTGGCCGGCTGGCAAAAACTCGTCGATGAAAACCGGCGCGAGGAACTCGCGAACGCGCTGATCGAACTGCATTACGATCCCGCCTACGCGCGCAGCAGCCATCAGCATTTCGTGCACTTGCCGCAGGCGCTGCAAATCGAATTCCGGCCGAACGACGCCGACGTCGTCGACCAGGCCAAAGCGCTTCTCGCGCAACTCGACAAGCGCTCGTTCGCGCTTGTTTGACTCAACATCAACGTTTGAAAACAACATGCAATCAACCCTTCGCCAGCCCCGCGTCGCTCTTGGCTGGATCGTGTTCCTTGCGATCGCCGTCGTCGGACTCTTCTATGTGAAGTGGTTTCCGTATTACAACCGCGCGTTCGTCGCCGCGAGCCAGCATTCGATCGGCAAGTCCATTCTGATGGGCACGTCGGCGAGCGCGCCGGAAGCGTCGTGGCAATCCGCAATCGACTACGCGTTCGCGTACGGCAAGGCGATCTGGCAAGCCATGGTGCTCGGATTGCTGCTCGGCTCCGCGGTCCAGGCGCTGATTCCGCCGCAATGGGTCGCACGCGCGCTCGGCCGCAGCGACTTCAGCAGCGTCGTGAAAGGCGGCCTCATGTCATTGCCCGGCATGATGTGCACCTGCTGCGCGGCGCCGGTGGTCGCGGGACTGCGCGCGCGCCAGGCGGCGCCCGGCGCGGCCATCGCCTTCTGGCTCGGCAATACCGCGCTGAATCCGGCCACGCTGGTTTTCATGGGCTTCGTGCTCGGCTGGCAATGGATGGGCCTGCGGCTCGCGCTCGGCCTCGTGATGGTGTTCGGCCTCGGCTACCTGGTGAACCGCATGGTTACGCCGAAGGAAGCCCAGGCGTCGCGCGAAGCCATCGCGCAACTCGTCACCGAAGACGAACCGGGCAACGCCTTCACGCGCTGGGTGAAAATCCTCGGCACGATGACGCTGCGTCTCGTGCCCGAATACATCGTGCTCGTGCTGATTCTCGGCGCGGCGCGCGCGTGGCTCTTTCCGCATGTCGGGCCGGATATCGACAACAGCGTGTTGTGGATCGTCGCGCTGTCCATCGCCGGCACGCTGTTCGTGATTCCGACGGCCGGCGAAGTGCCGATCATCCAGGCGATGCTGTCGTTCGGCGTGGCCGCCGGTCCGGCCGGCGCGCTGCTGATGACGCTGCCTTTGATCAGCGTGCCGTCGATGGCGATGCTCGGGCGCTCGTTCCCGAAGCGCGTGCTGAGCGTGGTCGCGCTGGCCGTGGTGATCTGCGGCGTAGTCAGCGGCCTGCTCGCGGCGGTGTTGAGGTTCTGATGAAAAAGCTTGCGGTATTTACGCTGGCGTCGTGGTCGGCGGCGGCGCTTCTCTACTTCGGCCAACATTCGGTGGCGCTCATCGCCGTGACCGGAGTGTTGGTGCTGGCGAGCTTCGATCTGCTTCGTCCTTGAAGCCGATTTGAGCGTGCGTGATTCAGGCTCGTAAATGCATTCGGCCGCGCAGTTGCGCGGCCGTTTTTTTTACCCGTCTATCAGTTCGAACGCAGCGGCGCTGCTTCAAGTGCTACGCGGCGGCGCGCGCCGATCAACGCGGCAATGCCGGTGCCGATTCCCAACGTCAGCAAACATGCGGTCGGCACCAGCATCGGCGCGATCTGGCTGTGCGCCGTCTGCCGACGTACGGCATCAGGTTCTGTCCCGCGAAGCCGCCGAGATTGCCGATCGCATTGATCGCCGCAACGCTCGCCGCGGCGCGCGCGCCCGAGAAAAAGCGCGGCGGCAGCGACCAGAAGCACGGATAGAGCAACGGAATGCATGCGCCGCCGAGGCACAGCGCCGCGAAGCGCAGCGTGGCGGTGGGCAGCACGAGGCTGGACGCGAAGCCCACCACGCCGACCGCTGCAACAAGGCTCATCGCCTTCAACACCACGCGCTCGCGCTTGAGCTTGCCGGGAAGCCACAACAGCAGCAGTGTCGCGAGCGCCCACGGAATCATGTTGAGCACACCGTTGAGCGACGATGACACGCCGTCGCTCTTCAGCAGCGTGGGCATCCAGTACGTCACGCCATAGAGCGACGTCGACATCAGCATGTAGGTCAGCGCGAACATCAGCACCTTGGGATCGAGCAGCGCCGCCCACGGATGCGTCGCCTTCGCGGCGTCCGAGGCCTCGCGTTTCAGCGCGGCGAGCACGACGTCCTTCTCCTGTTGCGACAGAAACGGCGCGTCGCTGACCGAATTCGGCAGGTACTTGAGCGCGACGAAGGCAACGATCACCGCGGGCAAGCCGGTCGCGATGAACACCCACTGCCAGCCCGCGAAACCCCACGTGCCGCCGAGCGTCAGCAGGAGCCCGCCGATCAGCGAGCCGAGCATGTTCGCGAGCGAGCTGCCGAGCGTGAAAAAGCCCAGCACTCTCGTGCGATAGCTCTGCGGAAACCACTGCGTGAGGTAATAGATGACGCCCGGATAAAACCCGGCTTCCGCGACGCCCAACGCAAAACGGAACGAGTAGAACACCGGCAGCGAACGGGCAAACGCCATCAATACCGTGACGACGCCCCACGTCAGCATGATGCGCGCAAGCCACGCGCGCGCGCCGAAGCGATGCAGCGCGAGCGTGCTCGGCACTTCGAACAGCAGATAGCCGATGAAGAACAGCGACGCGCCCAATCCGTACGACGCCTCGGTCATACCGAGCGCGTGCACCATCTCCAGCTTGGCGAAGCCGACGTTCTGCCGGTCGATAAACGAAATCAGGAACATGATGATGAGAAGCGGCATTAACCGCCACGCCATCTTCTTCATGACCTGCTGCTCGAATGTGAGTTGTGTGGACATCGTTTCTCCGCTTGCCGGATTGCATCGGCAATATTGATACAGTCATATATATGATTGTATGAATCGCGATGCGACGCCATGAGGTGATACCCGCATAGCGCGGGCGCACGGGGTCTTGCGTGAGAGAGAGAAGAAAACGCCGGCGTGGCGTTTAGCGGATGTCGACCTGATACTGGAACGTATCGGCCGCGCCGCGCGTGCTGCGCCATTCGAACGGCGCGCCGGCGAAGTCGGAAGCCACGCGGTGAACGAGAATCACCGGGCTGCCCGTTTTGATGCTGAGCAGCGTGGCGGTTTCGGCGGTAGCCTGTTCGACGCGGAGAATTTCCGTCGCCGATGCGACCATCTGCTTGCACAGCCGCTCGTAAAGCGGATACAGCAGGTCCTCGAACTGATCGAGTGGCAACGTGGCGAGCGCTTCGAAACGCGCGCGCGGCAGCCAGATTTCTTCGGCGAGAACCGTTCGGCGTTCGATCATGCGCACGCGCGACAAATGAATCGCTTTTTCGGAAACCTTCATGCGCAACGCGTCGCGGATCTCCTCGTTCGGTTTGACGATCTCGCGCTTGAGCACACGCGCCGTGGGAAGCACAGGCTGGCCGTCGCGCGAAACGAAGCGGAAAAAGCGGAACAGCGACGAGTCGAAGCGCGGCCGCCGCACGAACGTGCCCTTGCCCTGGGTTCGCGTCAGCACGCCGTCGCTGACCAGCAGATCGATTGCCTTGCGCACGGTGCCGGTGGAAACGTTGTAGAACTGACCCAGTTCGGCCTCGGTGGCGATGGCCTCTTCGGGCGCCCACTCGCCGGCGGCAATGCGGCTGACGAGGTCGTCGCGCAATTGCTGATAACGGGGCAGCCGGTCGTCCGGCCTTGACGCGAAAGACGCCGTAGTCATGGATTCATACAGTTATACAGAGGAGTCACCACTCTACCGCATCGCGCCGGTTTCAGGCGAGCAAGGGTTATTACCCAATGACCGCGCGCCGGATCGAGTGCAAGATTCATGCATTCATATATATGACTGCATGAATTCGGACAGAACGACGGACGGAGATGGCTATGTTCAGGTGGTACAAAGAGAGTACGCCGGTGGAGCGCAACACCTTCTGGGGCTGCTTCGCCGGATGGGGACTCGACGCGCTCGACGTGCAGATGTTCACGCTCGCCATTCCCGCGATCATCGCGGCTTATGGCATCGGCCATACGCAAGCCGGCGCGATCAGCAGCGTCACGCTGATTTCGTCGGCGCTCGGCGGCTGGATTGCGGGCGCGCTGTCGGACCGCTTCGGCCGCGTGCGCACGTTGCAAATGACGATTCTCTGGTTCGCCGGCTTCACGTTCCTGTGCGCATTCGCGCAGAATTTCCCGCAACTGCTGCTGCTCAAGGCGCTGCAAGGCTTCGGCTTCGGCGGCGAGTGGGCCGCGGGCGCGGTGCTGATGGCCGAGACGATCCGCACCGAGCATCGCGGCCGTGCGATGGGCGCGGTGCAAAGCGCATGGGCCGTCGGCTGGGGCGGCGCGGTGCTGGTCTACGCCGCGGTGTTTTCCTGGCTGCCCGGCGACACCGCGTGGCGCGTGATGTTCGCGGTCGGCCTGCTGCCCGCCGGGCTCGTGCTGTTCGTGCGGCGTAATCTGAAGGAACCGGTGCGCGTTGCGCCCGTCGGCGTCGACGCGCACGCCAGGGTGTCCGCGCTCGGTCAGATCGTGCAGGTCTTCCAGCCGCGCGTGCTGCGCACGACGCTCATCGGCGCGGTGCTCGGCACGGGCGCACACGGCGGCTACTACGCGATCATGTCGTGGCTGCCCACGTTTCTCGCGAAGGAGCGGCATCTGTCGGTGCTGAACACGGGCGGCTATCTCGCGGTCGTGATCGTCGCATTCTGGTGCGGCTGCATGCTGAGCGCGTATCTGCTCGATCGCATCGGCCGTCGACGCAATATCGCGTTGTTCGCTTTCTGCTGCATCGTCACCGTGCTCGCGTATGTGATGCTGCCGTTGACGAACACGCAGATGCTGGTGCTCGGCTTTCCGCTCGGCCTCTTCGCGGCGGGCATTCCGGCGAGCCTCGGGCCGCTCTTCAACGAGCTATATCCCGCCGACATGCGCGGCACCGGCGTCGGCTTTTGCTACAACTTCGGGCGCATTGCGTCGGCGGGTTTTCCGGTGCTGGTCGGCTACATGAGCCATTCGATGTCGCTCGGCGCGGCCATCGGCATCGACGCGGCCATCGCGTACGGGCTCGCGATGATCGCCGTGCTGCTGCTTCCCGAAACGCGCGGCAAGCGTCTGCGCGGCGCGGCGCCGGATCAGTCCGCCGATCGCACTGATGCGACGGACGCCACTGACGCCGCGCATTTCACCCTGAATTCCCCGCGTAGTTGAATATGAACGCATTGGCCTCCTCACTCCCGTTTGCACACAGTGGTGTCGACACGCATGCGCACGTTTTCGAGCGAGGCTTGCCGTTGAGCGGCGAGCGGCGCTATGCGCCCGCCTACGATGCAACACTCGACGACTATTTGCCGCTGCTCAACGCGCACGGAATGACGCATGCGGTGCTGGTGCAGCCGAGCTTTCTCGGCACCGACAACGGCTATCTGTTGCAAGCGTTGGCCGCGCAGAGCGAGCGCCTGCGTGGCGTCGTCGTCGTTGCGCCCGACATAAGCACGAGTGAATTGGCGGACATGCACCGCCGCGGCGTGACGGGCATTCGTCTCAACCTGATGGAACAGACGCTGCCGGATCTCGGCGCACAACCTTGGACGTCCCTCTTCGATAACGTCGCGCGGCTCGGCTGGCATGTCGAGCTGCACAGAAACGCAGTCGATCTCGCGCCGATGATCGACCGGCTTCTCGAGCGCGGCGTGCGAGTCGTCGTCGATCATTTCGGCCGGCCCGATCCCGCGTTGGGCACACAGGACCGCGGTTTCAAAGCGCTGCTCGGTTATGGCAGCACGGGCAGCGTGTGGGTCAAGGTGTCGGGCGCGTATCGCTGTGCGGCGCCGGGCTCGCCGTTCGTTGCCGACGCAACGGCGCAACTGATCGAGCACTTCGGCACGCATCGCCTGATGTGGGGCAGCGACTGGCCGCACACGCAATACGAAGCGGTCACGAGCTACGGCGAATCGTTGTCCGCGCTGCTCGATCTCGGCCTTCATGCGGAGGATCTCGATTCAATCGTGCGCAAAACGGCCTTGTCGTTCTATAGATTCGATACGGAATCTGCCGCGCCGCAGGACGCAAGCGCATCGAACGCCGCTTTGCAACGCGCGATCTAAGCCTGAGCCGGATTCGAAAGGGAAAAGAGAACTGAAGCGACTTGCTGCTGATAGGACAGTAGACGAAAGCGAAGCCGCTTTCGTCTACGTCGCAATGCGTTGGTAGGCTCGATTGGATTCGAACCAACGACCCCCACCATGTCAAGGTGGTGCTCTAACCAACTGAGCTACGAGCCTGTAGAGGCGCGAATTATAGAGAGTCTCTCGAAACTGCACAAGGGCCGGACGTCATTCAATGCGCCGGGTTCCATTCGGCGTCGGCATCGAGCGGGAACACGGGGCGCTTCACGTTCTTGAAAGCGAAGAGCCCATAGTCCGAACTCGTCACGCCGCGGCTATCGCACTCCACGAGTCCCGCCGAAATCGGCACGAAAACCGGACGGCAATACATGCGCGATTTGAGCAGCAGAAAGCGCGCGCGACGCGGATCGATGCCGACGCTTTCGAATACGCCGAGGTCCCACGGTTCGTGCGTGTGCTCGGTCACGACGAGCTTCACCGTGCCCGTGTCGAGCACCGCCGCGCGCCCCATATGCGCGCGCTGGCCGGTGTAGGTCGGGCCGGTGATCACGTATTCGCCGTCGGTCAACGCGCGCACGACGCCGGTCATCGCGACCGGCGCACGCGGCGCGCCTGCGCCGCTCTCGACCTTGTTGCCGATCGTGATGGTGACCGTGCTGCCGACGCCCGCGGCCATCAGCGCGGCCACCGCCTGCGGATCGCACAACGGCCCGGTGACGATGCCGTCGAGTTGCCGTGCAAGCGCTTCTTCGAGCAGGTCCATCGTGTCGCACGTACCGCCCGACATGCAGTTGTCGCCATGATCGAGCAGCAGCACCGGCTTGTCGGCGTCTTTCGCGAGCGCGGCGGCTTCTGCAACCGATTCCGCGAGCGGTGCGCTGCGGTAGACGAAATCCTCGCGCTCGTTCCAGATCTGCCGCGCGATGCGCTCGGCGACCGCTTCCGCTTGCGCGTGATCTCCGTTGCCGACCACCACGACGCTGATGCAGGGCGCCTCGATATCGGCGAGCGAAAAGCCCGACAGCACCGAGACCGCGAGCATGCCGTCCGCTTCGGCGGCGCGGGCGGCATCGACCGCACGCTTCATCGCGCCTTCGGCCGTCGAGCTGCGCAGCGTATGCGTGAGCAGCGGCGGCTGACGCCACGCGATCACCGGCTTCACGTCGCCATGCATCGACGCGAACAGCAAACGCGCGGCGTGCGCGCCGGTCTCGTACATATCGACGTGCGGATAAGTCTTGAAGCTGACGATCACATCCGCGTTGTCGATCATCTTCTGCGTGACGTTGCCGTGCAGATCGAGTGCGACGGCGATCGGCGCATTCGGCAATGCCGCGCGCACGCGTTCGAGCAGATCGCCTTCGCCGTCGTTCGAATTTTCCGCGACCATCGCGCCGTGCAGATCGAGCATCACAGCGTCGCATCCGTTTGTGGCTGCAACGATTGCATCGCAGATCGCGTCGTAGGCCGCAGCGTCGACGGGTCCGCTCGGGTTCGCCGCTGCCGACACGGGCGTCACGATATGCGCGCCCTCGCGCGCGGCGGCGTCGATGAACGCGGCCATCGCGGTCTGCATGCCCTTGTTGTCGTTGAACGCGTCGTCGCCGAAACTTGGGCCGAGCTTCCCGCCGTTCAGGCCGAATGCAGACAACGGCGTGGCCACCGGCGAGAACGTGTTGGTCTCGTGATTCATCCGCGCGATGAGGATTTTCATACGCACGAGCCCTCCGGCACGGGCGCGCTCGGCACGGTTTGCGCCGCCTTCAGCATCGCGTGCAGCAATACGTTGCAGCCGGCTTCGAGATGATCCGCGCGTGCGTCCTCGATCTCGTTGTGGCTGATGCCGTCCTTGCACGGAACGAAGATCATCGCGGCCGGCGCGACGCGCGCGAGATAGACCGCGTCGTGGCCCGCGCCGCTGATGACGTCCATCGACGAAAAGCCGAGCATGTCGGCGCCTTCTTTCACCGCTGCCACCAGGTTCGCGGCGAACGGTTGCGGCGGGAAGTACACGACCTGCTCGATAGTCACGTCGATGCCCGCTTGCTCGCCCGCGGAGTTGCACGCTTGACGCAGTGCGCTGTCCATTGCGGTGAGCGTGGCGTCGTCGGCGGCGCGCAGGTCGACCGTCAGCTTCACGCGGCCAGGAATCACGTTGCGCGAGTTCGGATGCACGTCGACCCAGCCGACCGTGCCCCGGCCATGCGGCGCATGATCGAGCGCGATGCGGTTCACCGTGTGGATCAGATCGGCGGCGACGAGCAATGCATCGCGGCGCAACGCCATCGGCGTGGGTCCCGCATGCGCTTCCATGCCTTGCACGGTCACGTCGTACCAGCGCTGGCCGAGTGCGCCCTGCACGATGCCGATGGTCTTGTCATGCGCCTCGAGCACAGGACCCTGCTCGATGTGCGCTTCGAAATACGCTGCAACGGTATGCGGTTTCGTGTTTTCGCCGACGTAGCCGATGGCCGCCAACGCGTCGCGCACGGAGATGCCCTCGCGGTCGCGCTGATCGAGCGCATGCTCGAGCGTGAACGCGCCGGCGAAGACGCCCGAGCCCATCATCACCGGAACGAAGCGCGAGCCTTCCTCGTTGGTCCACACGGCGACTTCGAGCGGCGCGAGTGTCGTGACGTTTGCATCGGCCAGTGTGCGCAGCACTTCGAGGCCGGCGAGCACACCGTAGTTGCCGTCGAATTTGCCGCCGGTCGGTTGCGTGTCGATGTGGCTGCCCGTCGTGACGGGCGGCAGGTCGTCGCGCAAACCCGCGCGGCGCGCAAAGATATTGCCGATCGCGTCGACGCGCACCGTGCAGCCGATTTCCTTCGCCCACGCGACGAACCGGTCACGCGCGATGCGATCGAGTTCGGTGAGCGCGAGCCGGCAAACGCCGCCCTTCTCCGTCGCGCCGATCTGCGCGAGTTGCATGAGGCTGTTCCAAAGCCGTTCGCCGTCGACGCGCAGACGAGCAAGCGCGTCGCCGCGTTGTGAGTCATGAACTTGCATCAATGCTTCCTCATAGTGAAGTCGGGCGTAGCTTCAAACGACGCCGACGCCGAGATAGCGATCCTTGATCGAATCGTCGGCGGCGAACGATGCGTTATCGCCCGAATAAACGATCACACCTTGCTCGATGATGTAATGGCGATCCGCGAGTTGCGTGCAGACCTCGAGGTTTTGCTCGACGAGCAGAATCGCGACGCCCGCCTTGCGAATCAGCTTGAGTTGCGCGACGATTTCTTCGACGATGACGGGCGCCAGACCTTCGACAGGTTCGTCCAGCATCAGAAGACGCGGGTGGTTCATCAGCGCGCGGCCGATGGCAAGCATCTGCTGTTCGCCGCCCGACAACTGTCCGCCGCCATTCGTGCGCCGCTCCTTGAGCCGCGGAAAAATCCGGTAGATGTCGTCGAGTTGCCACGGCGAGTCTTTGCGCGCGCCGAGCCGCAAGTTTTCCTCGACGGTGAGCAAACGGAAAATGCCGCGATGTTCGGGCACGAAGCACACGCCGCGCGACGCGATCTTGTGCGGCTGGAGGCCGCTTATCGTCGTGCCGTTGAATGCGACGCGCCCGTTCTTCGGCGCGACGATGCCGGCAATCGCCTTTAATGTGGTGGACTTGCCCGCGCCGTTGCGGCCCAGCAGCGTGACGGTCTCGCCTTCGCCGATCTGCAAGGAAACGCCTTGCAGTATGTGACTTTTGCCGTAGAAGCCGTGAATGTCCTGCACGTCGAGGATCATGCGCGGCCTCCGGTGATCATGTTGCCGAGATAGGCGCTGCGCACGCGCTCGTCGCCGCGAATTTCGTCGGGGCGTCCTTCCACGAGCACGCGTCCTTGCTGCATCACGGTGATCGTGTCGGAGATGTCCATCACGATGCCCATGTTGTGCTCGATCAGCACGACGGTGTAGTCGTCGCGCAAGCCGCGAATCAGATGCTTCATATCGTCAAGATCGTCGATGCCCATGCCGGACGTCGGCTCGTCGAGAAAGATCGCCTTCGGTCGCGCGGCGAGCGCCATGCCGACTTCGAGCCGCCGCTGCTGACCGTGCGACAGCGCGCCCGCCGGTATTTGGCTGAAGCGCTGCAACGCGAGACGTTCGAGCACACTGTCGACGGTATCGGTGTGCGCCAGCGCGCCGCGCGGCGGCGTCCATGCATTGAGCGCGCGCACGGCATCGACGCCTTGTGCGGCAAGCCGCAGATTTTCGCGCACGCTCAGATTGGCGAACAGGCTCGTCACCTGAAACGATCGCGCGACGCCGCGGCGCACGCGTTTGTGATCGGGCTCGTGCGTCACGTCGTGGCCGTCGAACACGATCTTGCCTGCGGTGATCGGCAGCGTGCCGGTAAGTACATGAAAAAGCGTGGTCTTGCCCGCACCGTTTGGGCCGATCACCGAATGCACGGTGCGCGGCATGATGCGCAGGTTGACCTCGGAGAGCGCCGTGAATTTGCCGTAGCGCTTCATCACGCCGCTTGCGTTGAGAATGGGCTCGGTCATGTGCGCTCCGTTGCGGTGTCGTCGCTGCTACCGGTTGCGGGAACGGTCTGGGCGTCGTCTTGCGGATGACGGCGCAGCGCGTGCCAGATTCGCTCGCCAAGGCCCCACAGACCGCGCTGCATGTAAAGGCTCACCGCCATCAGCACGATGCCGAGCAGCAGCAGCCAGCGCGGCCACAACGTGGAAAGCCAGTCGGCGAACAGCACATAGAACGCGGCGCCCAGCACCGACGCAAACAGATTGCCGGTGCCGCCGATCACCGTCATCACGAGGATCATTTCGCTCGTGTGGTAATCGATGTTGGATAGCGGCGCGATGCCCGTCATCAACGCATGCAATGCGCCGGCGAGCCCCGTCACCGCGCCCGAGATCACGAACGCCATGAGCTTGAACCGCTTGACGTCGTAGCCGACCGCGGCGGCGCGCGCTTCGTTGTCGCGAATCGCGAGCAACGTGCGGCCGAATACGGAGTGCGAGACGCGCATCAGCAGCCAGAACACGATGAGAAACAGCACGGCGACGAATCCGTAGTACTGCCACGGAGACGTCAACGCGATCAGTTCGTGGCCGAACAACCTGAGCGCGGGCCGGGGAATATCGAGCAGGCCGTTGTCGCCGCCGGTCAGCTCGGGCGTCGTGTATGCGAGAAAGTAGAACAGTTGTCCGAACGCGAGCGTCAGCATCACGAAGTAGGTGCCGCGCTGTCTGATCGAAAACCATCCGACGAGTGCAGCCGCTGCCGCTCCGACCACGAGCGCCGCAAGCAACGCAACGGGCACCGGCAAGGCGGCTTTGGTCAGCACGAGCCCCGCGCTATAGCTGCCGAGTCCGAAGAAGATGCCCTGCCCGAACGACAACAGTCCCGTGTGGCCGAGGAGAAGATTGCAGCCCAACGCGGCGAGCGCGAATACGAGGACTTCGGTGGCGAGCGAGCCTGAGCGCAGCGTCAACGGCAGAATGCATACGACCAGCAACGCGAGCAAAAGAAAACGATAGCGATGCAGCGTGTGGACCAACGCCCGCCCGCCGGATGCCTGCGGCGCCGCCTTCGCGACGGCGGATTTGGAAGTGTCGATCACGCGGCTCTCCCGAGTAGGCCATTCGGCCGCAACAGAAGAACGGCGGCCATCGCGACGTAGATCATCAGGCGCGCGCCCTCGGGCCACAGCGTGCTCATCACGCTTTGCACGATGCCGACCAGCAGGCCGCCCACCAGCGCGCCGAGAAAGTTGCCCATGCCGCCCACCACGACGACGACGAACGCGACGCCGAGCGCCTCGATGCCCATGAAGGGATCGACGCCGCGAATCGGCGCGGCGAGCACGCCGGCGAGCGCAGCCGTTGCAGCGCCGAGCGCGAACACGAGGCTGAATACACGCAACACGTTGATGCCGAGCAGCGACACCATTTCCGTCGATTCACTGCCCGCACGCACCGCGCTGCCAAGCCGCGTGCCCTCCAGCACCCACCACAGCAACGCGGCGAGCACAGCCGTGAAGCCGATCACGAACAGCCGATACTTCGGATACACAAAGCTGCCCCAGATGACCACGCCGTTCAGCATGTCAGGAACCGGCACGTTATCGCCGAGCGGTCCCCACACGAGGATCGCGCACTCCTGCACGACGAGCGCAAGGCCGACCGTCACGAGAATGTGGAACTCGTGCTGCTGCGCGTAGACGTGCCGCAAGATCAGCTTTTCGACGACCCATGCCAATGCGCCGACTGCTATCGGGACGACGACGAGCGCTGTCCAGAAGTTCAGCGACCACTGCATCGCCTGATAGCAGAAATACGCGCCGAGCAGATAAAAGGCTCCGTGCGCGAAGTTCACGAAGCGCAGCAGGCCGAACACAATCGACAAACCGACCGCGAGCAGGAAGTACAGCATCCCGACTCCGACACCGTTGACGATCTGCAGAAGATAAACGTTCATGGCGACTGTGTGGTGATTGAGCGCAACGTCGCTGCATTCATGGATGCCGGCACGAGGTGGCCGGCGCTGCTCGGCGCGGCGTTGCGCGTCAGGTCAGTTTGCAACCGGTCTTGTCGAGCGGCAGGAACGATTGACCGGAGCTCACGATATCCGCGTAGTCGTCGGCGTTTTTCATCTTGTTCTTCGCCTTGCCCTTCAGCAGATAGTAGTTCTTCAGCACCTGATGATCGCCCTTGCGGACTTCTTCCGGACCTGTCAAACCATCGTATTTCATGCCTTCGAGCGCCGCAGCCACTTTCTTCGGATCGACATTGCCGGCCTTGACGATGCCATCCAGCAGAATCTTCGTGCAGACGTACGAGCCCGCGAGGCTGTAGTTGGGATTCGTCTTGAACGCCGCTTGCGTGCGCTTGACGAGATCGCGGTTCAGCGGCGAATCGATACCATGCCAGTACTGCGCGCCGAAATACACGCCGTCGCACAGATCCGCACCAAGCGACTCGAATTGCTCGAGACCGGAAGCCCACGCGAGCAGAATCGTGCAGTTGTTCTTCATGCCGAAGCTCACGGCCTGGCGCAGCGTGTCCGACGATTGCGAGCCGAAGTTGAGGATCAGCAGCACGTCGGGCTTCGCGGCAACCGCGTTCGTCAGATAGCCGCTGAACTCTTTTTCATTCAGCGAGTGATAACTGTTGCCGACATGCTCGATGCCCTTCTCCTTGAACACCGCTTTCGCCGCGGACAGAAGACCGTCGCCGAACACGTATTGCGGCGTGATGGTGTACCACCGCTTGGCCTTCGGCAGCATCTGGATCAGTGGGCGCACCGTCTGTTCGATCGCGCCATACGTGGGCACGGACCAGCGGAAAGTTGCGTCGTTGCAGTCCTTTCCTGTGATTTCGTCGGCACCTGCCGTCGTGATGAAAACGCCGCCGGCTTTCTGCACTTCCTTGCCCATCGCCAATGCTTCGGACGACAAAATACCTCCAGCGAAGAAGCGCGCGTTCTTCTGCTGGGCGATTTCCTGCACGCGGCGAACCGCCGTTGCCGGCTTGCCTTCGGTGTCGAGCACCGAATAAGCGAGCGGTTCGCCAAGCACCTTGCCGTATTGTTCGATCGCGAGCTTCATGCCGAGGTCGGCGTATTTGCCGTTGGCGGCGAACGCGCCGGACATCGGCACGGGACACGCGAATTGCACGCTGCCCGCCTGCGCAAAAGCACTGCGCGCGACGAGCGAACCCAGCGTCCCCGGAACGGCCGACAGCGCGGCCAGCTTCAATATATTTCGGCGATTCAAATCACGCTCCTTGGAGAGACACGCAGTGAACGACTACGAAAAGTGGCTGGCCGCGGTGTAGTCTTTGCTCTTAGTGCCGCGGTTCGTGCTATTTATCATGATAAATAGGATTGACTTGATCGTAGGTACAATAAATTCCAGTGTCAATAAGGCAAAATTCCTGGCGGCGACGCGGCGGCTTGTACTTGCGCCTCCGGTTGACGTCCGCGAAACACCGACGGTGCAGCACACAAAATTGGAGTAAGAAACATGGCCATTGACCGAGCCAAGGCTGGCGCCGCGATCGAGATCAAGCAGCAAAAGCGCGGCGATCTGGTCGCGGAGGAAATCAAGCGATTGATCACGGAGAAGGATCTCAAGCCGGGCGATCGGCTGCCGCGCGAGGTCGAGTTGCAGCAGCTGTTTTCGGTGAGCAAGAGCACGATTCGCGAGGCGCTGAAGTCGCTGGAGGTGCAAGGGCTTATCAAGGTGACGACCGGACCGAGCGGCGGCGGGATGGTCGTTGAAGTGCCGCTCGACCGGACGTTGCAGCTTCTGCAGAACTATCTATTCTTTAAGGACGTGTCCATCGACGACATTTACACCGTGCGCAAGCTACTTGAGCCCGAGCTCGCGGCGGGCGCGGTGCCGCATCTGACGGAGCAGGACTTCGAGGCGCTCGAGGCGAGCATCGCATGTTGCGATCGGCCGGCTTCCGCGCACGGCGGCCAGGACATCGTGCGTCAGCGCCAGGAGGACGTGAATTTCCACGACATTCTTGCGGCCGCGAATCCGAATCCTTTTTTGCGCTTCAGTTGCGAGCTCATCAACGAAATGATCCGGCAACTGATCGAGTTCCGTAACGATACGCCGCAGGCGGAACACGAGCGATTCGGACAGGCGAACGTCAAGATTCATAAGGCGATCACGAAGGCGGCACGCGAGCGTGACGTCGAGAAAGTGCGCGAGTTGATGACGGTGCACATGACCGAGGCGCCGCGGTACGTCAAGCGGATGAAAGGGAAGCTGCGGGGGCGATTGATTCTCGACTCGGAGATCCGTCGGCGGGTGCGGGCGCGAAGTGTCAGTCCTGTGGGTTTGGACGAGGTAGATTCGGCGGGCAGTGAAGAATGATGCGGTTTCGGCTTACGGGGGGCGGGGATTGCTCGCGGAGCATGGTCTCGACGGCTTGGCCGCACGTTGTTTGACGGTTTGTGGCGTCTGACAGGGGCTTCTTGATGCGCCGCGGCCCGGTGGTTTTTTCGGCCCGGGCGGCGGGAAGGCTCAATCTTTTATCGCGCGCGCCGTTATTGCATCTGCACAGGCAAAATCTTGAACCTTCATGGCACAACCTATTCCGTTTTCCCGACACACCGGCGCCGCGCGCGCCCGGCATGCCAAGGCAATGCTGTTGCCCATCGCCCGGCAAATCGCCGATGACCTCGCGCTGCGCGTGCATCTGGCGCTCGACGCGTTGCGACGGGGCGACGGCGGAGTGAGCGATGCGCAGACGCTCACGCAGGCCATGCTATTGACCGGGTTCCTGGCCGAAGCCGGCTACGGGTCGACGACCGGCGAGCAACTAGGCGCAGCCGAGCGCGAGATAGCCAAGGTGTTCGATACCGGACGAGATACCGGAAGATGGGCGATAGACGAGGGTGGATTCGCGCTTTTCGCCGACATTGCCACCCACTACGATCGGCAATTGCACGGCGCACCGCTATGGGCAGTCACCGATGCGAGCGAACGGCTGGACCGCTTTACTGCCGGGCTGCCGTATCAGCTTCCGATGCGCAAGAGGGCCTGACGGCCTGAGGTTGATTGGAAATTGACCGGGTGTGGGGGCGCGATGCGCGCGGGCGGGTCTTTCTGAAATGGCTGCGGATCGGCTGCCGGTGTCCTGTTCTGGACGCCTGCGTTTGGCGCAGCGTTTGCGAGCTTGCCGGTTGCGAGGTTGCGTCCTTTGCAGCCGTGTAAACGCAGAAACCCCACCTTTGCGGGGTGGGGTTTCTGACACTGCTGGGGAGCCTGACGATTACCTACTTTCACACGGGTAATCCGCACTATCATCGGCGTGGAGTCGTTTCACGGTCCTGTTCGGGATGGGAAGGGGTGGGACCGACTCGCTATGGTCATCAGGCATGACTTGTTGTCGTGCTGGGTTTTGGGCCAACACAACCAATCGGGAAGAAGTAGTTTCTGGTGATGCTCACCAGGGTAAAGCTGTTGGGCTGTGTTGTTCGAGGCACAACATCGATCACTCAACCGTGTGTGGTCTGCATAAGACCCTGCGCGTGGCGCAGGGTGGGGCATCCATAAGTGCTGAAGCACTAACGGCTGCCGACACACACCTGTTATAGGATCAAGCCTTACGGGCAATTAGTATCAGTTAGCTGAACGCATTACTGCGCTTACACACCTGACCTATCAACGTCCTGGTCTTGAACGACCCTTCAAGGGGCTCGAAGCCCCGGGGATATCTCATCTTAAGGCGAGTTTCCCGCTTAGATGCTTTCAGCGGGTATCTCTTCCGAACATAGCTACCCGGCGATGCCACTGGCGTGACA
>NZ_ABLD01000007.1 GCF_000172415.1 Paraburkholderia graminis C4D1M | reverse complement strand
TGCCCGAACAACTCGTTGTCGTTACCGACGATGATCCCTTCCGTGCGGGCCGCTGCCAGCGGCCTCGCGCGCTCGGGCACGGCTAACCGAAAGTACACCACCGCATGACGAGGGCAAACCTTAGTAGGGGGTAGACGACCCCATGTCTGATGGTGCGAACCCCGCCCCGCATGATCTTATTCTGCCAAGCCGTCCGACGTGGCGGTGCCAGGAGAACGAAGATGACCTTCATCCATTGGACCGTGTCGCGTGAAGTCTCGCCCAACTCCCTGCTGAAAATCCGAACTCGCGCGGCAAGACGTTGGTTGCTCTGGACGGCTCGCGTGCTCGCCGTATTCATAGCGATAAGCATGCCCGCGGCCCATGCAGCGATGCTCTACGCACAGCCGTACCGCGCCGGCGGCTATCTGCTGCCGCTTCTCTGGCTGCTCGCAACGGGCTTCGCGCTGCTCGCGGCGGCCTTGGGCGTGCATGCTTACGAGCAACGTTCGAGCATCGCGCGGCTTGCCGCCGCGATCGAGCAACGCAGCAGCACGGGCACCTTGCCACAAAGTTTGCCGGAGTTCGGGCCGTCCACGGTCGCGCGACTCGCGCGTGCGATCAACGGCGCGCAGCGCTGCGAGGCCGAACGCGTCGCCGAACTGCTCGACGTGCTGGCGGCCTATGCACACGATCTGCGCACGCCGCTGACGCGCATGGCCCTGCGCTGCGAGAGGGTCGACGAAGGAGAATTGCGCAACGCAATGGAGCGCGACATCGCCGAGATGAACGAACTGGTCGAAGCGAGTCTCGCGTGCGCGCGGATGCAATGCTGCGCCGGCGCGCCGCTGCGGCGCTTCGATGCAGACGGACTGCTTGGCGCGCTCGTCGATAACTACAAGGACATGGGCCGCTCCGTCGAACTCGAAGGCGAGGTCGGCCATCCGGTCGTGACGTGTCCGCACGCGCTGCGCCGGGTGCTGGTCAATCTGATCGACAACGGATTGCGCTATGGCAACGACGTGCGCCTGTGCGTGCGCGTCGATGCTCGTCGCGTGGTGGTCGCGGTCGTCGATTCGGGGCCGGGCATTGTGCCGGCCGAAATGGAAGCGGTGTTCGCGCCCTGGTACCGTGCGCCGCAGACGGCAGCGCGTGCGCCGGGATCGGGCCTGGGACTCGCAATCGCTCGGCGCCTGACACTCGCGATGCAGGGCGAACTGCAACTGGAAAATCGCCATAGCGGCGGACTCGAAGCGAGATTGACGCTGCCTCTCGCGGCGTGAACTCGCACCGTTCCTTGGTGGCATGCAAACGTCACGGCGACCGCGCAATGTGCGCGCAATGCACGCGCAATGCAGTCGCCGTGACTCACGCGCCGCCTAACGCAGACTGCGGAACGCAGCGCGAACCTCAGTCGCGAAGAGTTGCGGCTGTTCCCACGCGGCGAAGTGGCCTCCTTTATCGACTTCGTTGAAATAGATCAGATTGTGATAGGCGCGCTCGGTCCAGCTACGCGGCGCCTGATAGATCTCTCCAGGAAAGACCGTCACCGCCGCAGGCAACGAGATATCGACCGCGTTGAAGTTGTTCGAATGATCCTCCCAGTAGATTTGTGCAGCGGACGTGGCGCTGTCCGTCAGCCAGTAGAGCGAGATGTCGTCGAGAATTTCGTCGCGTGTGAGCGAGCGTTCCGGCACGCCGCCGCTATACGTCCATTGCGAAATTTTGTCGTACATCCATGCGGCCTGGCCGACAGGGGAATCCGCGAGTGCGTAGCCGACGGTCTGCGGCCGCGTCACCATCATCTGCGCATAGCCGCAATTGTCGCGATAGAAAACATTCAGCGAGTCATACGCCGCTTTCTCTTTCGGCGACAGATTGGCGGGCGCGGGTTCTCCCAGCGTGAGCAGCGTCGCGATGTCCGGCGGCACGGTCGCCGGCATGTTGACGTGAATACCGATCAGCCCTTTGACCTTCTGCATCGCCATGCGGTGCGAGATCACCGATCCGCAATCGCCGCCTTGCGAAACGAAGCGCGTATAGCCGAGCCGCGCCATCAGTTCACCCCATGCGCGCGCGATGTGATCCGATCCCCAGCCGGTCTTCTTCGGCTGTTCGGAGAAGCCAAAACCGGGCAGCGAAGGAACGACGACGTGAAACGCGTCGTCGGCGCTGCCGCCATACGCAGTCGGATCGGTGAGCGGACCGATGGCCTTGATCAGCTCGAAGATCGAGCCAGGCCAGCCGTGCGTCATGATGAGCGGCAACGCATTTTTGTGGCGCGAACGTACGTGGATGAACTGGATATCGAGCCCGTCGATTTCAGTCATGAACATCGGCAGCGCGTTCAGTTTGGCTTCGCCTTTGCGCCAGTCGTAATCGGTGCCCCAGTACTTCGCGAGCGTCTGCATTCTTACGAGCCGCACGCCTTGCGATTCGTCGGCGACGGTTTCCTTGCCAGGCCAGCGCGTGGCCGCGATGCGCCGGCGCAGATCGGCGAGGTCGGCTTCCGGCACGTTGACCTTGAACGGACGGATCTTGCTGTCGCCTGCGGCGGCGAACACCGAGCCGGGAATCAGCCCCATCGCGCCGACGGCAACGGAGGCGGCCAGCACGTGACGTCGAGCGGGAGAAAACGGTGTTGAAGACATATTTTTATTTCCTGACGCTGTGAGAAACCGGCGCGCTCATCGCGGCGAGCCGGCAAGTTATCGATCAGTCGACTCGCATTCAATGATGTGCATACGGCGCGATGGAGATGTCCGATGCGTCCGATGCGTGCGTCAGCGAACGCGAGCCGGCCTGTGAAGTCGTGTCGTGCATGCCGCCGTACGATTGCGCGTCGATGTCCGCGCTCGCCATCAGAGCGGTTTGTTCGGCGCGCACGGTCTCGGCGCTCTGGCCGCGTTGCGACGACGGTGCGCCGATCAGCGGGTCGTAGTGGGGCGCGGGGCCGTAGCCGCTGCTGGCGAAAACGGGCGCGGCGATCGCGGCGCTGGTGGAAAGAACTGCGGCGATGACGAGACGCTTGATCATGATGAAACCTCCAAGATTGAATGGAAAAACTTAGCTACCCTGATAGATCTTGCTGAGTGCCGCGAGCTGGCCGTCCTTCTGGGCGCGCACCAGTTCCTGACGAACTTCGGCGCGCGTCTTCGCTGTCGTTGCGGGCTGAACCGGTGCCCACTGAGTTGCTTGCTGCGCGTCGTAGCTGCCGGAGTTTGCTGTGGCGGAATTGACCGCCGGATTCGCTGCATAAGCGGAAACAGTCATTGCCGAAGCGGCGAAAGCGGTAAAGGCCAAAGCGATGATCGAGACTTTCATGTCGTTCTCCTGGAACAGTTCAAATGGAAAGCATCCGTACGGGCATCTGCGAGCCGCTATCGGCAGTGAGGCTTGCCGTGCTGCGTCGATCAGAGTCCGTCGTTGGAATGCATTAGAACCGGGAGAGGTATCTGGCTTGTGTCGTGGGAAGGGGCTATTGCAAGGCTGTGTATCGCTTTGGACTTCATACACATTGAGAAACAAATTTCTGCTTTCGCTTCTATTCAGCTTGCGCCGGATCGAATGCCATGTCCGTTTTGTATCCCAATGTATCTACACAACCGGGCGACACATAACGTTGCACTGGCGTGCGTCGTGGACATACGGCGGATACTTTGAAGGCGTCTAATACTTCCACGCCGGCCGGACTGGCAACGCGCAGGCTCTCGCAAGTTTTCATTCAAAAAAGGAAATAGCCATGACTGAACAGATTAATAACCGGCGTCGTCGTCTGCTCGGTACGACCGTCGCGGGCATCAGCCTGATGGAACTTGGTTTGAGCGGACTCGCGCATGCGCAGTCCACTGGCGCGAAGGCGGGCGCGGGCGCCATCTCGTTCGAGAACCTTCGGCAGATCAACGCGGGCACGCTTAACATCGGTTATGCAGAAGCGGGTCCGCAAAACGGTCCCGTCGTGATCCTGTTGCACGGCTGGCCATACGACATTTATAGCTACGTCGAAGTCGCGCCGCTGCTGGCCGCCGCCGGCTATCGGGTGATCGTGCCGTATCTGCGCGGCTATGGCTCGACGCGCATTCTCTCGGCAGATACGCCGCGTAACGGGCAGCAGGCCGTCATCGCTCTCGACATCATCAATCTGATGGACGCGCTGAAGATCGACAAGGCCATTTTCGGCGGCTTCGATTGGGGCGCGCGCACGGTGAACATCATTGCGGCGCTGTGGCCGGAACGCTGCAAGGCGATGGTGTCGGTGAGCGGTTATCTGATCGGCAGCCAGGAAGCCAACAAGGCGCCGTTGCCGCCGAAAGCGGAACTCGCGTGGTGGTATCAGTTCTACTTCGCGACCGAGCGCGGCGCAGCGGGCTACGACGCAAACCGTCACGACTTCAACAAGCTGATCTGGCATACCGCGTCGCCCAAATGGAATTTCGACGACGCGACGTTCGAGCGCTCGGCGGCATCGTTCGTCAATCCGGATCACGTCGCGATCGTGATTCACAACTACCGCTGGCGTCTCGGACTCGCGCAGGGCGAACCGCAATACGACGATCTGGAGAAACGTCTCGCGAAGGGGCCGACTATCTCCGTGCCGACCATCACGATGGAAGGCGACGCCAACGGCGCGCCGCATCCCGAGCCGTCGGCCTACGCGAAGAAGTTCACCGGCAAGTACGCGCATCGCAATGTCGGCGGCGGCACTGGGCATAACCTGCCGCAGGAAGCGCCGAAAGCCTTCGCCGACGCCGTCATCGACGTCGCCCGTTTTTAAGCGGACGAAGCGGACGAAGCGGAGACAGGCACATGACGATGCAGATGCGAAAAGTACGGACCGCATACGTTGCGCTGAGCGCGGCGCTCTTGCTCGGCGCAGTCGCGGAACACGCGCTGGCCGGGTCCGCGAAGTCGGCGCCGTCGCCGATCTACGGGGTGACGATTCCCGACGGCTACCGCAAGTGGCAGATGATCGCGCCGGCCGAAGAGGCAGCGCCGCTCGACGAGCTGCGCGTCGTGCTCGGCAATCCCGCGGCGATCAAGGCGATCGAGAACTCGACGTTGCCTTATCCGGACGGCACGATCCTCGTCAAGCTCGCATACAAGCGCAAGCAGTCGCCCGAGTTCGCGACCGCGACGATTCCCGGACCGCCCACCACGGTCCAGGTGATGGTGAAGGACTCGCGCCGTTATGCATCGACGGGCGGTTGGGGTTTCGGGCGCTTCGTCAACGGCCAGCCGGTCGATGCCGCACAACACCAGACCTGCTTCGCGTGTCACGCGGCGAAGGTCAAGGATCGCGACTACGTGTTCACGCGATTCGCGCCGTAAGCGCGGCGGCGGTTCTCCGAAATCACCGGCTCGACGCAAGCCTGCTCTCATGTTGAGCCGATGATGCCGGAGGCGTCGGAGCAACGGCGCGCGCACCCGGCGCCATGTCGGCAACGGTGAAAAGACGCACGGCTTCACTCAGCACATCGGCCTGCGCGGCGAGCCGCTGCGCAGTGGCCGCCGCCTGCTCGACGAGCGCGGCATTCTGCTGGGTCGCTCCATCGAGATGGGAGACCGCCTGATTGACCTGGCGGATTCCCTCGGCCTGTTCACTGCTCGCGTTCGCCACTTCGACGATGATCGACGACACGCGCTCGACGGCTTCGTCGATGGTTCGCATTTGCGACGTGGTGCGCGCCACCAGTTCGGTGCCCGCCGCGACTTCCGCCGCGCTCGCCTCGACCACCGACTTGATCTCTTTCGAAGACGCCGCGCAGCGTTGCGCGAGCATCCGCACTTCGCCGGCCACCACCGCGAACGAGCGGCCCGCCTCGCCCGCGCGTGCGGCTTCGACGGCCGCATTCAGCGCGAGGATATTGGTCTGAAAAGCGATGCCGTCGATGACGCCGGTAATGTCGGCAATGCGGCGCGACGCGGCCGTGATGCCCGCCATCGTCTGCTCGACCTGGCAGGCGATCCTGCCGCCCTCGGCGGCCGCCGCCTGCGCGTCTTTCGCGAGATCGAGCGCGCGCACGCTGGCGTCCGCGTTCGCCTGCACGGTGGTGGTCAGCTCTTCCATCGTGGCGGCGGTTTCCTCGAGCGAGGCCGCCTGCATTTCCGTACGACGCGCGAGATCCACGTTGCCGCTCGAAATCTCGCGCGCGTTATCGAGCATGCCGTTGATCTGTTCGCGGACGTCGTAGACGATCGCCGCCAGGTTTGCCTTCAACTGATTCAGCGCCTGGAATACATCGCCGAGGTCGTCGTGACGCGCGATCTGCAGATCGACGGTCAGGTCGCCCGCAGCAAGCCGCGTAGCGAAGCCGCGCATCTCGCGCACCGGCGCGGCGACGTGGCCAGCCAGCAAGCGCCACGACACCAGGCTGACGGCGCTCGCCACGCCGAACGCCATCCAGAACGGCGCGGGCGGCGTGCCTTGCCATGCCGCGAGGCCGGTTGCGGCGAGCGCGAGCGGCGTGAGCGCATAGCCGCTCGCGGCGCGTGTCGCGACGGGCAGCCGCGTCAGCGCTTGCAGACGCCCGCGCCATCCTGTGCGTACGACAACGCCGCGCAGCAACTTCACGCCGCGCGCGTCGCCCGTGCGCATGCGCGCGTACAACGCTTCGGCGGCGCGCACCGCTTCGCGTTGCGGCTTCACACGCACGCTGAGATAGCCGACCACGGCGCCTTGCTTGACGACCGGCGTGACGTTGGCCTGCACCCAGTAATGGTCGCCGTTCTTGCGGCGATTCTTGACGAGCGCGGTCCACGGACGTCCATCGCGAATCGTGGTCCACATATCCGCGAAGGCTTCGCGAGGCATGTCGGGATGACGAATAAGGTTGTGCGGCTGGCCGATGAGTTCTTCGCGCGTAAAGCCCGACACGGCGATGAAGGCGGGATTGCAGTATTCGATGCGGCCGGTGAGATCGGTCGCGGAAACAAGCATCTGCGAAGAAGGGAATCCGTATTCGTGCCCGGTGACGGGCTGGTTGTTGCGCATGACTTTCCTTACCTGGTGCTCACGCCGCGGAGTGCGTGGTCTTACATCGTTGCAAGGAATAACGGCATGTGGCGCTGATCTCTTGAGGGTTTGCCCGCAGCGTGCTCAAGTTCGTGGTCGTTAGCGCCGTTAATGCAGGGTTCGGGCGCGTGACCCTATCCCATGCGTTTCACCACATCGTTGAAACGGCCAGGCTGCGGCGGTATAGGCCGGCGAACGCAATTCGCCCGGCATCGCAGCGGTCTTCGTGCGCGAACTGACACACGCGTGAACAATGCAAGGTGCTTGATCCAGGTCAAGCATCGCTCGCATAGCTGTTCTTTTCGTTTGAGCTCGGTATGTCACCCATGCGGGTTGCCAACGACCGCTGTCTTTTTTAGCAACACATCGGCGATGGATTGCTTCAACGTGCAACAACCCTTATCACGTTGACCCAGCGCGCGGATCGGTCCTGCTTTCCTCCTCTCCTTAGCCCCGCGCGTGTTGCGCCGGAACCATGCCGCAATGGCATGCGACTTGCCTCGAACGGTTCGCAGCCAGACTGCGTTCCCCAGACGATGGCGTCGCCGTCCGGCTTCCCGTCGATAACTCAACAGCAAGCATGTGATGTGTGACCGGAGCAGCGCTTTACTCAAGCTCGGGTCGACACCAGGAGACAAGGATGAAAGCACGTTCGATTCGGACGATGCGGCGAGGAGCGCTTGCGATAAGCGTCGCCGCGGCCGTCGGTTTGTCATGCGCAACGGCGGCGGTGGCCGACGATTATCCAGCCGTCACCTACGAACGGCTCACCGCCGCGCAAAGCGATCCCGGCTGGCTCACGTACTACCGCACCTACAACGGCCAGGCGCACTCGCCGCTCAAGCAGATCGACACGTCGAATGTGAAGCAGTTGAAGCAGGTCTGGAGCTACAAGTTTCCGGCCGAACTGCAACAGGGCTTCGAAGCGACGCCGATCGTCAACGGCCGTTATCTCTTCGTGACCACGCCGAAAGACAACGTCTATGCGTTCGACGCGGCAAGCGGCAAGCAACTGTGGAAGTTCGAACCGAAGCTCAGCGCCGAATCGTTCAAGACCGCCTGCTGCGACGTGATCAATCGCGGCGTCGCGCTGTACGGCAAGAACGTCTATGTGGCGATGCTCAACGGCGAGGTCGTCGCGCTCGATGCGCAAACGGGATCGCCGACGTGGCGCAAGGCGATGTTCGAGCCCGGAGTCGGCTACGCGTTTTCGCTTGCGCCACTCGCGCTCGACGGCGCGCTGGTGGTCGGCAGCGCGGGCGGCGAATATGGCGCGCGCGGCTTTATCGCGGCGTTGAATCCCGACAACGGCAACGTGCTGTGGAAGCGCTTCACGGTGCCCGCGGCCGGCGAGAAGGGCGGGAACACATGGCCCGACGGCATGCAGGAGCATGGCGGCGCGCCGGCCTGGCTGACGGGCACGTATGACGCGGCATCGAAAACGCTGTACTGGGGCGTGGGCAATCCCGGACCTTGGCTCGCGGATCTGCGGCCGGGCGACAACCTGTATTCGGATTCGCTGCTCGCGCTCGATCCGAAGACCGGCGATCTGAAATGGCATTACCAGTACACGAAACACGATACCTGGGACTATGACGGCGTCAACACGCCGGTGCTTGCCAATATCAAGTATCAGGACAAGGACTACGACGCGATCATCCATGCCGACCGCAATGGCTACTTTCACGCAATCGACCGGTCGACGGGCAAGCTGATCTACGCGAAGCCCTTCGTCAAGGCCACCTCCGTGACCGGCTATACAGCGGACGGCGCGCCGATTCAGGACCCGGCGAAATATCCGAAGACCGGCACGACGATCGAAACGTGCCCGAGCTTTCTCGGCGGCAAGAACTGGTGGTCGGTTTCGTACGATCCGGACAAGCACATCGCGATCGTTCCCGCGCTGCATGCGTGCATGTCGCTGTCCGGCAAGTCGGTCACCTACATGGAAGGACTGCCGTACCTCGGCGAAGGCTTCGAGATCAAGCCGGAGCCTGGCAGCAAGGGCTACGGCGAACTGCAGGCTATCGACGTCGGCACCGGCAAGAAGCTGTGGAGTTTCTGGAGCAAGCTGCCGTGGAACGGCGGCGTCGCGACGACCGCGGGCGGTCTCGCGTTTAGCGGTTCGCTCGACGGCCATCTGTACGCATTCGATACGGCAACCGGAAAAGTGCTCTGGAAAAGCCCGAAACTGGCGAGCGGCATAGTGGCGCAACCGTCGGTATTCGAAGTCGACGGCAAGGAGTACGTGGCGATTCTCGCCGGCTACGGCGGGGCCAATCCGATCTGGGGCGGACCGATGGCGAAGGCCGCGGAGAAGGTCCCGCGCGGCGGCACGCTCTACGTGTTCGCACTCAATCGCGGCTGATGCCCACGCGGCGCCGGCGCCGGTCCTGCCCGATGCGCATTCGCTCGAGCAACCTGGCTGCGGCGGCGCCGCTTCTTTCCGGAAGCAAGACCATGAAGACTCGACTCAACTCATTTGCTCTCGCCGGCGCGTTGCTCGCAAGCGGCGCGCTGATGCCCGGCCACGCGAGCGCGGGCGTGCGCGTCTGCACGTTTCCAGGCAGTCCGTCGACGGCACTCGACGAGGCCGTGACGCGCGAAGCGTTTCGCACCGCGGGCATCGCCTTTACGCTCACGCCAGGCGGCTTCGCGAGCAGCGACGACGACGGCGTGTCGCTGAAGGAACTCGACAAGGCGCTCGCGCGCAAGTGCGATGCGATCGCCGGCTTCCCGCGCTCGGATATCGCGGACGGCTCCGGCAGCAAGCTCGTTTTCTCGCGTGCCTATCTGCGCTCGGGTTACGTGAGCGTGACGATGCAGGAATCCGCGGCGCATGCGGGCGGCGCGGAAATCGTCGCGGCCACTTATGCGAGCCCCGCGCAGTTGATCGCCGTGCAACAGCCCAATGTGAAGCTCGATCTGCAGAACACAGCCGAGCTTACCGTCGATGCCGTCGCAAGCGGACATGCGCAGCGCGCGATCGTCTGGTATCCGGCTGTCGTCGCTTATACGAACACGCATCCTGGGCGGAGCTTTCATATCGCGCAAGCCGCTTCGGCGTATGCGGACTGGCACCTGGTATTTGCGTTCGGCAAAAACGGTGCGGCGTTGCAGCCGCGTATCGACGCCGCGTTGCGCAAGATGGAGTCCGACGGCAGGCTCGCCGCGTTGACGCGCGGCTGGACGTTGCCGCGCATGACGCAGGCGAGTGCGCCCGACGCAGCGGCGTTTCTCTATCGCGACGGTCCTCGGCGTGCCGACGTTAAATCGCCGATCATGCGAGCCGGCGGCCGTGAGATCGAGCGCGGCCATTTCATCAAGGTCGATGCAGCCGTGCCCGCGGACGCGCCGGCTTTCGATCGCGCGCAGGTCGCGCATGGCAAGACGCTGTACTCGAGCGCGTGCGCGAAGTGCCACGGTCCCGAGCTGCAAGGATTGAACGCGCCGGCGTTGCGCGGCCCGTCGTTCGCGCCGACCTCGAATGCGAAGCTGACCATCGGCGGTGTTTATGGATACATGGCGAACAACATGCCGGCGGACCGTCCGGGCAAGATGAAGCCGCAGGATTACGCGGACATCATGGCGTTTCTGCTGTATTCGAACGGCTACAGCGCTGGAAAGACGAAGTTGACGGATGAGAGCGCGAGGGCTTCGTCGAAACCGTTGAACGCGGGTAGCTCGCTCAGTGCAGGCACTTCGCAATAGCGTCGTGAAGCGCTGAAAAGCCAACGCGCAAGCGCAAACTTCGGCAACGAAAGAAAGCGCCCGGCGGTTCTTCCGAGCAACGGAGAAACGCCGGGCGCTTCATGCGTGTGCGTCAATAACGCCATTCGGCACGCAACCGCAAATCACTCCACCCAGCCGCGCTGCCGCGCATGTTCGATGAAACGGTAAACGTCCGTGGCGAGATCCGACGCGTTGAACATAGCCTCGAGCTCGCCGATGATGTCATCGAGTTCGCGCTTGCCGTCGCAGCGGCTCAAAATTTCGCCTGCGCTCGGATTCAATCTGATGACGCCTTGCGGCGAGAGCAGCACATAGCCGTCTTCGGCGACTTCCCGTTGCAGGCGAAAGTGCGGGCGCAAATTCGGCCTCGGACCGATGCAGCGTTCAATATTCTGAGCGGTCATACGAGGCACGCCTTTTTGTCCGTTGTGGCAGGCCGCCGCGCTCGACACGTTCAGTGACGCGCGCGGCGGCGCTTCATGCTTGCTTCAGCGTGTGGCGATATACATCGTGACTTCGAAACCGAAACGCAGATCGGTGTAGGCGGGGGTAGTCCACTGCATGGCTGTCTCCTTGGATAGGACGTTTGATTAAAAAACCGCATCGGTGAAGCGGTCCCGTGCTCAAACGCAAGGTCCATGCCGAACTTATCGATATGTGCTTGCAGCCCACGTAAAGCGCGAGCAAGCCGCCGATGCCCGAGCGCTGTTCAATTCCGGCACACTCGTGTTGCACAACAGAGCAGTGCAATGCGCGCGATTCACGCGGCGTCTTCGCTATTGTTCGCGCCGTGCGCCGGCAGCTTGCGATAGATCGTGTTACGCGAGATACCGAGCGTGCGAGCCGCGGCCGACACGTTGCCGCCATGCTGCGCGAGCGCATTCGCGATCACGCTCGCGGCGACGTCGTGCAGACGCCCGCTGGGCAGCGGCAACGCATCCGCTGCATGCGTGGACGATGGCCGCGCGGCGCGCAGATCGTCGAAGAAGTCGTCCGGCAGATGCTCGCGGCGAATTTCGCCGTCGGCATCCACCATCACGGCCGCGGTGCGCAGCAGATTGCCGAGCTGGCGAAAGTTGCCGGGCCACGCGCATTGCTCGAAGAGCGTCATCACGTCGCCGGCGATGCTGAGCGGCTGGTCGCCGGCGTTCTCGGCCGACGCGCAATCGAGCATCTTCTTGATCACCGCCGACAAATCGGTGCGTTCGCGCAGCGGCGGCAATTTGACGACCAGTCCATTGAGCCGGTAGTACAAATCCTCGCGAAAGCGGCTCTGCGCGATCATTTCGCGCAGATCGCGATGGGTCGCGCAAATGATCGCGACATCGACGGGAATCGACTTGGCGGAGCCGAGCGGGTTCACGAGACGCTCCTGCAGCACGCGTAACAGGCGCACTTGCAACGGGTACGGCATGTCGCCGATTTCATCGAGAAAAAGCGTGCCGCCGTTGGCTTGCAGCAGTTTGCCGACAGCGCCTTTGCGGCGCGCGCCGGTGAACGCGCCTTCTTCATAGCCGAACAGTTCCGACTCGATCAACGTTTCCGGTATCGACGCGCAGTTCACCGCGACGAAAGGCGCCGCGCGCCGGGGCGAATCGTTGTGGATGGCCTGCGCGAGCAGTTCCTTGCCGGTGCCCGTCTCGCCGGTGATCAGGATCGGGATGTTCTTGCCGATCACCTTGCGCACCTTCGTGATGACCGCCGCGATCCGCGGATCGCCGGTGTCGAGCTGGCTCAGCGTCGATAGCGGATTCGCGGGCGGCGCGCCTGGCTCGTTGCGCTTGCCCGCCGCCGCTTCGTTCGACGTATGAAAGCGAGCGGGCTCGTCGGCGAGCGTCGTGCGGCGGAATTGCACGTTGGCGCAGACCACCGCGCCGTTGCTCAGGTTCAGCGACAGATGCCGGTCGCGATGCATGCGCAGACGGTCGATCAACTGCGCGCTCGTGAGCCCGAACAGCGACGACAGCGTATGCGCGCGCAACCCTGCAAGCGGCAGCCCGAGCTGGAATTGCGCGCTGCGATTCGCGGACAGAAAGCGGCCGTCGCAGGTGAACGCGGCGATGCCTTCCATCAACGTGCCGAGGAACTCGGGGCGGCCATGAAAGGCGATCTGCAAGGTCTCGCGGAACGTGTTGGCGAACAGATGATTCTCGATCATCTGCACGGACATCTTCGCGAGCGCCATGGTGTGCTGGTGATAGCTGCGATGATCGCCCGTGACGTCGAGCACGCCGATGAGATCGCCATACGGATCGAGAATCGGCACGCTCGAACAGGTCAGAAACCGGTTCGCCGCGAGATAGTGCTGCTCGCCGTGCACGACAGTCGCGCTGCGTTCAGCCAGCGCCGTGCCGATTGCATTGGTGCCTTGCCGGCTCTCCGCCCAGTTCGCGCCCGGCCGCAGTGCGACTTTCTCGGCACGCCGCAAAAAGTCGTCGTCGCCGATGGAATGAAGGATCAGACCTTCGGCGTCGGTCAGCACGATCATGCTCTGGGTGTTCACAATCTGCTCATGCAGCGTTTCCATCACCGGCGTGGCGTGCGCGCAGAGGATGCGGTTCTGCTCGAGCTTCATCGCGAGTTCGCCGGCGGGCAGCACGTCGTAATCGGGGCGCATGGACTCGCTCAGACCGAATACCTCCGAGCGTTCATGGGACTTCTGAATCGACGGCGTAAGCCAGCAAGCCTCGCGCGTGGCGATTGGGGTTGCGGCGTGATACATGTCATCGCGCATTGTCTCCTCCTGGTCGGGCCCCGGTCGTTCTGCCGGGGTCGTGCAGGTGCGACAGAATGCAAATACTGCGCCAGGCGCTTGCGATATGCGGATTCGCTTGCTTTACAGACCTGCGTTACAGACCTGCTTCTCCGACCTCGTTTCGCGACGAACGCGCACGCCACTTCGCTGGCGTCATGCCGACCTGCCGTTTGAAAACGCGCTGAAATGCGGCTTCCGATTGATACCCCACAGCCTCACCGATCTCGGCGACAGACATGCCCGTTTGCGCCAGCTTGCGTCCGGCGATCGCCATGCGGATGTCCGTGAGCACGTCGCTCGCCGAACGGCCGATCGCTTCGTCGAAATGACGGGCGAACGTAGCGCGCGACATGTGACAGAGTTCGGCGAGCGTCGGCAGCGTCCACGGCTTCCCCGGTTCGTCGAACATGGCCGCGAGAGCCGGTTGCAGGCGCTGACGCTGCGCAAGCGCAAGCAGGCCGCGCGGCGCTTCGTCGGTAGTGGACGCGCAGCGCAGCGTCAGCGCGAACAAAGCGCCCGAAAGCTGATTCACGACCGTCGCGCTGCCCGGCTGCTGCTCGAACGCTTCCTCACGCATTAATTCGATGACTCGCGCGAGCCGGCTTGCGGCGAACGCAGCGTCGCGCGCCGCTCCGTCGCCGGTGTCCGCGTTCACGCTGCTTACCAGCAAACGTCCCGGCAGATGATCGCGCATCAGTTGCTGCGGCACGGCCGGCAGCACGAAGCGCCCGCACAGCACATCGGCGCCTTCGCGTACTTTGCCGTTCGTGACGATGGTCAATCCGTCCTTCTGTTGCTCGCGCGCCGGTCGCGGCGGACTGCCGCTGCCGTCGTGCAACGTATGAGCGCTGCCCGATGGAAATAGCACGATGTCGCCGGCTTTCATGCGCAGCGCCGGTTCGCCTTTCGTTCCCGCAGCGCTTTCGATGACAGCCTCGCCGCGCAACAGCACGTGATACGGAAACTCCCACTCGTTCGATTGGGGATGGTCGAGGCGCCACGGCGAGCCGAAGTGGCAGCGCACATCGAGCCGTCCAGTCACCGGCATCAGCGAGAGCAATCGGTCGAGCAGTTCCATATGAGACGTTTGAGCATGAAGTTGCGAAAGTATGGCATTAAAGAACTCGCCGCGCATCCCTACACTGACTCCCATGCCATACGACATGGCTAAGCAGTTTCAACCGCCAACCTGAAGGAAGGAGTCAATCATGTCCCGTCTGACCACCATTCGCCCCGAAGAAGCAACTGGCGCAGCCGCCGAAGTGTTCGCGAAGATCAAGAAGGCCGTCGGCAAGGTGCCCAACGCCTACGCGACCATCGGCACGCACAGCCCCGAAGCGCTCAGCGCGGCGCTCGCATTCGATGCAGCCGTGGATGCCGGCACGCTCGGCAAGGCGGACATCGAAGTCATCAAGCTGGCCGTCAGCGAGCACGTGGGCTGTGACTACTGTGTGGCCGCGCATACGTTGAAGGGCAAGCTGGCCGGTCTGTCGAGCGACGACATGAAGCAGGTGCGTGCCGGCGTTGCAACCGGCGACGCGAAGCGCGACGCGCTGGTGACGTTTGTGCAAACGCTGGTCGGTACGCGCGGCACGGTGCCCGAGGCCGCGCTCGATGCAGTGCGCGCGGCCGGCTACACGGACCGCCAGATCATCGAAATCAACCTGGCCATCGCGTCGATTACGTTCACGAATCTCGTGAATCGCGTGAACGACACGACGATCGACTTCCCCGCAGTCAAGTAACCCGCAACTGCGGCACTCAAGTTTCGACAGGAGAGACTGTCATGCGCACCATTCATACAGACGTCGCCGTAATCGGCGCAGGCACGGCCGGGCTGTCGGCTTACCGCAGCGCGAAAGCCGAAGGCCGCAAGGCCGTGATCATCGAAGGCGGTGAATACGGCACGACGTGTGCGCGAGTGGGGTGCATGCCGTCGAAGCTGCTGATCGCGGCGGCGGAAGCCGCGCACGCCGCGAGCCACGCGGAACCGTTTGGCGTTCATGTCGATGGAGTGCGGATAGACGGCAAGGCGGTCATGCAGCGCGTGCGCAGCGAGCGTGACCGCTTCGTCGGCTTCGTCGTGGACGGCGTGCACGCGTTGCCGGAAGCGGACCGGCTGATCGGCCACGTGCGCTTCATCGACGACCGGCTGTTGCAGGTCGGCAGCGATACGCTCGTGCATGCGGCGAGCGTGGTGATCGCGACGGGTTCGACGCCTGTCGTCCCCGAGATTCTTCGTGGCGTCGGCGAGCGCGTTATCGTGAACGACGATGTGTTTGCATGGCAGACGCTGCCGCGCAGCGTGGCCGTGGTGGGCCCGGGCGTGATCGGTCTGGAACTCGGTCAGGCGCTGGCGCGCCTCGGAGTGAAGGTGAGCGTGTTTGGCGCGCGCGGCGGCGTGGGTCCGCTGACGGACCCCGTGATCGTGGCGGAAGCGCGCGCGACGTTTGCCGCAGCGTTTCACTTCGAGCCGCAGGGTACGCTCGAAGCCGCGGCGGCAGTCGAGGGCGGCGTGCGGATTCGCTATGCGCGGGCCGACGGAAGCTATGTCGAGGACACGTATGAGTACGTCCTCGCAGCGACCGGGCGACGCCCGAACGTTGCACAACTCGGCCTCGAAAACACATCGCTCGAACTGGATGCGCACGGCGTGCCGCGCTTCGACCGCGACACGCTGCAAGTGGGCGCCCACCCGGTCTTCATTGCGGGCGACGCGAACGGGATTCTGCCGCTCCTGCACGAAGCCGCCGACGAAGGCCGCGCCGCCGGACGCAATGCCGCGCTTTATCCCGATGTCGTGCCGCTGGTGAGGCGCGCGCCGCTCGCCATCGTTTTCTCCGATCCGCAGATCGCGATGGTCGGGGCACGGCATCGCGATCTCGCGCCGGATAGTTTCGTCGCGGGCGAAGTGAGCTTCGAAGACCAGGGGCGCAGCCGCGTCATGCTGAAGAATCACGGACGGGCGAGGGTGTACATCGATCGCGCGACGCGGCGCTTCGTCGGCGCGGAATGGTTCGGCCCGGCCGCGGAACACATCGGTCATCTGCTCGCGTGGAGCTTGCAAATGCAGGCGACGGTCGACGATATGCTCGGGATGCCTTTCTATCATCCGGTCGTCGAGGAAGGGTTGAGGACGGCGTTGCGGGATGCGGCGGCGCGGTTGTAGGAGACTGGCGTTAGTCGATATGTGTGGCCGACATCCATCCGTTGGCCGTGCTTACCGCCGCAATCTGCTTCGCGATCGAATCGCCGAGCTTTTTCGCGTCGCCGCTCATGCCGCCCTGTTTCGCCTCGGACGCGCCATGCAGCGCCGTGCCTGTCGCTGCTGCGGTTGCAACATGCGCAGCAGCGGCGCCGACGCCAGCGGTTTCCGCGATGCCGGGCATGTGACCGCTATCGGCGTTGGCGGAAAAGCTTTGCAGTTCGATCGGCGTGCCGGCGGCGGGCTTGTACAGGATCTGGATCGACGCGCTCACTTCGCTCTTGCCGGCGCCAAGCCCGATCAGCACGCGACGGCGGCGCTTGCCTTCGTCGATTGTCTGGAAGCTGCCTTCGACGACGAGCGCGTTTTCGTTCATCGGTGCAGGACCGTCCACGCGCACCGCGCGCAGTCCGAGCGTTTGCAGTTCGCGCACGATTTCGTCGGCGACCTGTTCACGAGTATCGCTCGCGGTCTGAAGCTGCTTTTGCTCCGACGATTCGCCCGTCATCGCCGCTCCGATTTTCTGCGCGATGCCGCCGCTGTCCGATTTCACCTGGTCGGGCGTGGCGCCGAACGAATACACGTAGATGACGTCGGCGCGAACATGCGGGACGGCGCTGGTCTGCGTCGTGGCGGCGATGCCCGAAGCGCAGCCGGTCAGAAGCAGCGCCCCTGCGACGAGTGCGGAGCCAGCTACACGTTTAGCGTTGCCAACGAATGATTTGAGTGATGTATGCATATCGATCCTGTCGTGGCACCGTGGCGCCGGTAAGTGTCGGGGAGGTGTGCCGCAGCACGTAGACGTGAGTATGGGAGGAAGCGGCTCCGCACACCATTCAGCAATTGTGTCGCGCGATGTCGCCAAGACCGTTCGCCAGGATCGTTCGCGCGGGGCCGGAGTAGGCCCGCCTTGCTTATGAAGAATGCCGGTTCAGCGGCAACGTGACGAGCGCCTCGAGACCGCCGCCTTCACGCGCACGAAACTGCAGCGAGCCGCCATGCAGACGCGCGATGCGCTCGACGATCGCAAGCCCGAGACCTGTGCCGCCCGAATGCGTCCGTGCGTTCGTACCGCGGCTGAACGGCGTCTTGAGTTTTTCCATTTCTGCGGCGTCGATTCCGCTGCCGCGATCGCAGACGGCGACGCACGCCGTATCGCCTTCGGTCCATGTGCGCACGGCAAGACCTGTGCGTCCATACGCAATCGCGTTGTGCATCAGATTCATCAAAAGCCGCATGAGGCTCACGGGCCGGTACGCGAACCCGGGGACTTCGCCGAGCGACAGTTCGAACTCGTGTCCGAGCCCCGCAAAATCCGCGGCGAGCTGACCGATGAGCGCGTTGAGATCTCCCTGCTGCGGCGGCTCGCGTTCGCCGCTGCCGGCGTAGTCCATGAACTGCTGGAGAATCGTGTCGATGTGGTCGAGATAGCTTTCCGCCGATGCGACGAAGGTGTCGTCGGCGCCGCGCGGAATCGCCATCGCCATCGCGAGACGCAGCTTGGTGAGCGGCGTGCGGATGTCGTGCGATACGCCCGCGAGCATCAGCGCGCGCGTTGCTTCGGCCTGCTGCAACGCCTCGGTCATCTGATTGAACGCGCCGCTCACCTGGGCGATTTCCGTCGGACCGTCGGTTGGCAGAACGACGGGCGCTTCGCCCGCGCTCACGTGCCGCGCGGCGCGCGCGAGGTCCTTCAGCGGCCGGTTGATGTGCAACTGGATCAGATAGCCCGTCAACGCGGCCAGTAACGCGAGGCCCACGGAAAGTATCAGCGTCGTGGTGATGCCGCTCGCCTGCGCGTCTTCTGTCATCGGCAGCGCAATCCAGCTTGGCGCGCCGGCGACGTGCACGCGAATCCACAGGCGCTCGCCGTCGCCGCCGTTGCCAGTTTGCCAGCGCACCGGCATGTCCGGCGGTAGATGATGCTGCAGCGCGCGAAGGAAGACATCGCGTTGCCATGTGCCGAACAGGCGCGGCAGGCTGCGCTGCGCTTTGACGCCATCGGGTTCGGGCGCCGCTGTCTGCGCACCGAGGCGCGCGGCCGCGGCGCGGCCCTGGTCGGGCGGCATCGCGGCGAGCACGCCATCGAGCGTCTTGACGTAATCGGCGAAGATGATCGCGGCGCGGTCGATGCGCGGACGCTGCACGAAATGCAGCAGCACCGCGAACGAGCACGCCTGCGTCAGTGCGACGAGCGCTACCAGCAGAACGATATTGCGCGTCAGCAGCGAACGTGGCAGCCATCTGCTGCGCCGCTTTGAACGCGTTGTGATGCTCACGAGTCGATGCCTGCAACGAGCATGTAGCCGACACCCCACACGGTCTTGATGAAGCGCGGTTTCGACGGATCGTCTTCGACGATCTGACGCAGCCGCAAAATCTGCACGTCGATGCTGCGGTCGAGCGCGTCGTGGTCGCGGCCGCGCGCCCGCGCAAGCAGATTCTCGCGGCTCACCGGCCGGTTCGGCGACGACCCGAGCGCGTGCAGCAGCAACATCTGCGCGGAGTGCACGTCGACCGGCTCGCCACGATGTCGCAGCGTTTGCTTGCCGACATCGAACTGGTATTCGCCGAAGCGCAGCGTTTGTGAAGTCACGGTCGGTACGCCCGCGGCCATTTTCTGGCGACGCAGCAGAGCGCGGATTCGCGCGACCAGTTCATCGGGGAGAAACGGTTTCGCGAGGTAGTCGTCGGCGCCGGTTTCGAGGCCGACGACGCGGTCGACGGGATCGCCTTTCGCGGTCAGCATGAGGATGGGCAGCGTCTGTCCTTCGGCGCGCAGCCGCCGGCATATCGTCAGCCCGTCTTCCGGTTCCATCATCAGGTCGAGCACGAGCAGGTCGTACGGTTCGCGCTGCAGGTAGCGGTCGAGCTGCTTGCCGTCGGCGACGACGCGCACATGGAACCCGTGTCCGGTCAGAAACCGTTGCAGCATGTTGCGCAACTCGGCTTCGTCGTCCAGCACGATGATCCTGTTCGCCTGATCCATGACGCGTCTCCCAGCCTCGTTGCCTTTCAGCGTGCCATTGCTTTCTGCTGCATGAGCGCCTCGATTTGCGGCAGCGTGACATAACCGGCGTGCTGCGTGTCGATTTCGTCGAAGTGTTTCGCGACCATCGGCATGCGGGCTGTCGCCTGCTCGCGCGTCAGCTTGCCGTCGCCCGTCGTGTTCGCTCGGGCAAAGCGGGCCTGCAATTGCTGCATCGCACGCTCGCCGCGCGGGGCATCCGCGGGTGGCAGTGCGCTTTGAGCCGAAGCCACTGCAGAAACAATACACAAGAGAAGCACTGCAATCATCTTTTTCATCATCTACTCCGTGTTTTCGCCGACGCTCGTGGCCGGCAGGGTTGATTCATCGATCTCACGTTTGCTGTTACGCCCAGTGCGCCGGCACCCAGAAGCGCCCGACCCAGTGGCCCGGAACCAGCACCGCGGGATGCGGCGCGGGCGCGACATACACAGGACGCGGCGCGACATACAGCGTGTGGGCCTGCGGCGCGATGAATACGACATGCGGCGGGGGCGGCGCAACGTAGACGACCTTCGGCGGCGGGGGCGCAACGTAGACGACCTTGGGTGCGGGCGGCGCGACGTAGACAGTCTTCGGTGCAGGCGGCGGCACGTAGGCGACCGGCGGCGGGGGCACATAAGCGGGCGGAGGCGCGACGACCACAGGCGCAGGCGCAGCAACCACCGGTACGGGCGCGACGACAACCGGAGCCGGCGCCACCACGACCGGCGGAGGCGCGACGACAACCGGTACGCTGCCCACGGCAACCGTCGCGCCGACAGTCGTAACCGTGCCCGTAGTCACCGTGCCGCCGTGCACGACCGTCGTGCCGCCGCCTGTCGTCACCACGCCGGGCGCCACGCGTGTCGCGCTGCCTGAATGGTTGACGGTTCCGCCATCGGAGCCCGTCACCGTCCCCGAACGATTGCAGGTTGAACCGGCACAGTCCGTCGATGCCGTGTGACTGGTCGTATTACCGTTCGCGCCGGTAACCGTGCCCGAAGACGAATACTGACCCGGCGCGTTGCGTGTCACGCTGCCCGAAGTCGTGGCGCTGTGGCCGTCCGAGCCGTTCAGCGCGCCGGTGTGGTCGCATGTGCCGCCTGCGCAGCTCGTGTCGCCCGAGTGCTGCACCTGACGTCCGTTGGGGCCCGTCGCCGTGCCCGAATTCGAGAACTGGCCGGGTGCGGTGCGGTTGACCGTGCCGGTGTTGGTGGCGATCCCGCCATAAGGATTCTCGACGCCGCCGGCGTGCATGCAACTGCCGCCTGTGCAGGAGCCGTAGTGTGCGCCGTTGTAAGTGCCGTGCGGCGTGTAGGCGGTGCCATGACCCGACCATCCGGCGAAGGCGGGCGTGCTGATGGTGCTGATCGCGATGAGCATGGCAGCGCTGGCTGCGGCGAGGTAACGGAGTTTCATGAGGTGTCCTTCCCGGTTCGGTTAGTCACGCACTGCGGCGTGGCAGCGGAACGAACTATAAGAGGACCTCGCGAAATAATCGCCCGGTAAAAGATGTCGCGGTGTTACACCCCCGCGGCGGGCCGCCAGCAGCCGGGCCGCATGGCCCGATTCGCCGTCGCGGCCGCGATTTCGTGACATCTGGCGACATGGTTTACGCGTGGTCTTTGGCCGGGCAGCCCACTACATTAGCTTCACCCGACGCGATAGCGGCTTTGCCCGCAGACGACGCGTCCCACCTCAACCGTTATCTGCCCATCATGTCGACTACTGGAAAAATCGCGCTTTTCGTTACCGTGTTCATCATTGGCGTCTCGCTGATCGAGGCATGCGTGCTCACCCGCACACAGCGAAACAGCGCCTCGCCCTTCGACTGGTATGAAGTATGGATTTCGCTCGCCGATGTGGCCGGCCGCAAGCTGCTCGCGCTGCTGCCGCTTTCGCTCGCGACGCCGATATTCGCCCTTGCCTGGGATCACCGCCTCTTTACCGTCACGCTCAACAGCGCGCTGATGCTGTTCGTGCTCTTTATCGGACAGGAGTTCTGCTACTACTGGTATCACCGCGCGTCGCACCGTATCCGCTTTTTCTGGGCGACGCACGCGGTTCACCACTCGCCGAACCAGTTGACGCTTTCGTCCGCCTATCGCCTCGGCTTGACCGGCAAACTGACCGGCTCCGCAATCTTCTTCACGCCGCTCGTCTGGCTCGGCGTACGCCCCGAAATCGTGCTCGCGACGCTGAGCTTCAATCTGCTCTACCAGTTCTGGCTGCATAACACGTGGACGCCGAAACTCGGCTGGCTCGAATACGTGTTCAATACGCCGTCGGCGCATCGCGTGCATCACGCATCGAACGTCGATTATCTCGATGCAAACTTTGGCGGCGTGCTTGTCATATTCGATCGGCTGTTCGGCACCTATGCTGAAGAACGCGCCGATGAACCGTGCCGCTACGGTCTCACGACACCGACGCGCTCACGCAATCCGCTCGTCGTCGAATTCGAGCACTGGGTGAGTCTTGCACGCGATGTCGCGTCGGCGGGCAGCGTCTGGGCCGCGATTTGCTACGTGATTCTGCCGCCCGGCTGGCGCGCTGACGGCGCTGGCGAAACGACAGAAGCACTGCGTCGGCAGAGTCTGGCCGCAGCGCGTACGGTTCCGGCGAGTACGACACAGGGACGATGAGCAATGCGGTCCGGCGCGCCGATGTGCCGTTTCCCGACCTGGCCATTTATACCGACGGCCAATTCCGTTACCGGTAACGGAAATCGAATTGCACGCGCCGAAGGCAGTCGTTATACTGCCTCGGCGATCCGGTGGCCTGGCCACCGTGATTGGCCTGACCGCAGAACGGGTTCGAAGCAGACTGTCCGAAATGTATAGCGGCCGCGCACAAGCGGCCGTGTTCGCAAGAGGCGTGCTGTAGACAAAGTCGAGTCGCGCCTCCGACAAGCAGAATGAAAGGAGACGACAAGATGTTCCGTAAAGGAATGCAGGTCAAGATCGCCGCGGCCGTGGTCGCGTGCGTGTTGGGAGGCGCCGCGCAGGCGCAGGTCGCAACCGGCGATACGTCGCAGAAAAAGATCGCGCTGTCGAACAGCTTCGCGGGCAACGCGTGGCGGCAGTCGATGCTCAAAAGCTGGAACGCCGTCTCGCAGCAGGCGGTCGCCGACAAGAAAGTCGCCGCCGCGCCGGCCTTCACCACCGCCGAAAACCAGGTGACGGAGCAGGCGCAACAAATCCAGAATCTCATCTTGCAGGGCTATAACGCGATCGTGATCGACGCCGTGTCGCCCACTGCGCTCAACGGCACGATCAAGAAGGCGTGCGCGGCAGGCGTCGTTGTCGTTTCGTTCGACGGCGTCGTCGACGAGCCTTGCGCGTATCGCGTGAACTTCGATTTCAAGGGCTGGGCCGAGCAGGGCGTCGACTATCTGGCGACGCGGCTCAACGGCAAGGGCAACATTCTCGAAGTGCGCGGCGTGGCCGGTATTTCGGTCGATAACCTCATGCACGAAGGCGTGCTCGAAGGGCTCAAGAAGCATCCGGGCATGAAGCTCGTCGGATCGGTCAACGGCGACTGGACGCAGTCCGTCGCGCAGAAAGCCGTCGCGGGCATTCTTCCGACGCTGCCGCAAGTGGACGGCGTCGCGACCGAAGGCGAGATGTCGTTCGGCATCGCGCAGGCGTTCAAGGCGGCCAACCGGCCCGCGCCTCCGATGATTATCGGCAGCACGTATCCCGAGCTTCAATGGTGGAGCGAACAGACGAAGGCCGGCTATCAGTCGCGCTCGCTGTCCAATCCGCCGGGCGCGGTGAGCTTTGCATTCTGGGTCGCGCAGCAAGTGCTCGCGGGCAAGAAGATCCCGAAAGAAGTCACGATCAACGTGCCGCTGCTCGCCATCTCGCAACAGGAGTTGCCCGCGAAGCTCGCGGCGATTCCGCCTGGCGGCATCGCCGATGTGACCTATACGTTGCCGCAAACCGTGGCCTTGCTCGACAAGAAGTAAGCGCAGAAGACGCCACCCACGGAGACAGGTGAATGGGCGCAACATCCAGCCAGGAGGACAGCCGCGCGCTGATCCGCTTCGAAGGCATCGGCAAGACGTTCGGGCGGGTCCGCGCACTCACGGACATCGACTTCGCGTTCCTGCCCGGTGAATGTGTCGGCATTGCCGGCCACAACGGCGCGGGCAAATCGACGCTGATGTCGGTGCTCGCAGGCGTGTACGCGCCGACGCAAGGTCGCATCGAAGTAGACGGCCACGACGCGCCGCACTACGACGCGAATGCCGCCAGAAATGCAGGCGTGCGCTGCGTGTTTCAGGAACTCTCGTTGTGCGCGAATCTGACCGTGGCCGAGAACATGACCGTCGTGCATCCGCATTTGCATGGACGCGGCTGGCGACGCAAGGCCACCGCGCTGATGCGCGAGAAGCTCGACGAAATCTTTCCTGACCACGGCCTGAAGGGCGGCGAACTCGTCTCCGATCTCACGCTCACGCAGCAGCAAATGGTGGAGATCGCGCGCGCCTTTACAGTCACCGATACGCCCGTGCGTCTCGTGATTCTCGACGAGCCGACTTCCTCGCTCGACGCTCATACCGCCGAGCAGTTGCTCGCCTTCGTGCGGCGCGCGGCTGCCGAGCGCGGTATTACGTGTCTGCTCATCACGCACATGCTCGGCGAAATAGAGCGAGTGGCGGACCGCGTGATGGTGATGCGCGACGGCGGTATCGTCGGCGTGCTGCCGCGCGCGCAGTCGAGCCGCGCGTCGATCATTCAGGCGATGGGCCAGCATCTCGAAGCCGACAAGTCGCCGGCCGCGGCGCGCGCGCGTAATGCGCGCAGCGATCAAGCGCATTTTCGCTGGAATGTCGGCGTGAAGAAGCACACCGTAATCGAAGCGTCGCGCGGCGAGATCGTCGGCTTCGCGGGACTCGCGGGACAAGGTCAAACCGAAGCGCTGCTATCCATCTACGATGCCGCGACACGTCACGGCGCGGCCCGCACGAAGGTCGCATTCGTTGCGGGCGATCGCGGACGCGACGGCGTGTTTCCCGTCTGGTCGATCGCGCAGAATCTCGATCTGCGCTGGCTGCTCGGCGGCGCAAAACGCAAGCGCGGTCTCGTCGATTTCGCCGCGGCGCGCGAACTCGTCGAAGCATGGCGCGCGAAGATCGGAATACGCGGCGCGTCGATGAACGCAGGCATTCTTTCGCTCTCGGGCGGCAATCAGCAAAAGGTTCTGTTCGCGCGCGCGCTTGCCTGCGACGCCGAACTCATTCTGATGGACGATCCCACGCGCGGCGTCGATGTCGGCACCAAGCGCGACATCTATCAACTCGTACACGAAGAAGCCGCGAAAGGCCGCACCTTCATCTGGTACACCACGGAAAACGAAGAACTCTCGCACTGCGATCGCACTTACGTGTTCCGCTCCGCCGCCGTTACGCGCGTGCTTCACGCCGACGAATGCACGGAAGAGGCGCTGCTCGCGGCGAGCTTCGAGGATCAGGCAGCATGACATTCGCTAATACGCAGGCGCGTTTGCGCGCGATGCTTCCCGCCATTTCGCTGGTCGCGGTGCTGGTGCCGATCGCCATCATGCAGCCGACCGTGATGAGCTACTTCGGCTCCAGCCTGCTGCTGAATCTCGCCGTGCCGATCGTGCTCGCGACGCTCGCGCAGCTCGCGATCATCACCGTCAACGATCTGGATCTGTCGATTGGGCCGTTCGTGAGTCTTGTCGCGTGCATCGGTGCAACGCTGCTGGTGAAGCAACCGTGGCTCGGCGCGCTGGCTTTAGCCGGTTGCGTGCTCGCGTATGCGGCCGTCGGCGCGCTGATCGAGTTGCGGCAGATTCCGTCCATCGTCGTAACGCTTGGTCTTTCGTTCGTATGGAGCGGGCTCGCCATCGTGCTGCTGCCGTCGCCTGGCGGCACGAGTCCCGAGTGGCTCGGCACGGCAATGGGCTATCAGACGCCGCTTATCGCCGCGCCCATCGTGTGGTCGGTGCTGATCGCGATCGTCGGACACCTGCTGCTGATGCGCTCGTCGGCGGGCGTGCGGGTTCGCGGCGCGGGCGGCAATCCGCGCGCGATGCGCCGCTTCGGCTGGTCGCTCGTGCGTAGCAAGGCGACGCTCTACGGCGTGGCGGGCGTGTTCGGGGTGCTGTCGGGGCTCTCGCTGCTCGGCCTGACGACTTCCGCCGACGCCAATCTCGCGCTGCGCTATACGTTGCTGTCGATTGCGGCGGTGATACTCGGCGGCGGTGAATTTATCGGCGGCCGCGTGTCGGTAGTCGGCGCGGTGCTCGGTGCGATCACGCTGACGCTTGCCGCGTCGTTTCTCGCTTTCCTCAACATCTCGGCGGATTGGCAGGTCGGCATGCAGGGAGCGATTCTGATCGTCGTGTTGTCGTTGCGCGTGCTGCTGCAACGCGGAGAACGCCGGTGAAAACGCAAATTTCCAGCGAGCCGATCGCTTCTCAGGACAGCGCCTGGGCGCGGCTCAAAAGTATTCAGGCGCCGTGGGCCTGGTCGTTCGTCGGCACGGTGCTGGTGTGGTTCGGCATTGTCGGCGTGTTCGGCTTCGGCATCGCGAGCAATGTCGCGCAGACGGCGCTGACCTACGGCGTCTTCATGGTGCTTGTCGGCCTCGGGCAGATGCTCGTCATCACATCGGGCGTCGGCAACATCGACCTGTCGGTGCCGTCGACCATCGCGCTTGCCGGCGTGATCGGCATGCATGTGATGCGCAGCTCGAACGGATACATCGCGTTGGGCGTGGCCGCGGTGCTGGGCGTGGGCGTCGTTGTCGGCGTCGCCAACTACATGCTGATTCGCCTTTTGCGCATCCCGCCGATCATCGCGACGCTGTCGTCGAGCTTCATCATTCAGTCGATTGCGATCACGCAAGGCCGCCAGTTGCCGCCGCCACCGCCCGCGCTCGGCGCTTTCGCGACGGGCCGCGTTGCGGGCGTGCCGTATATCGCGCTGCTCGCGCTCGCGTTGTCGATTGCGCTCGCGGTGCTGCTGCATCGCGCCGTGTATGGCCGCAGGCTTTCCGCTATCGGCCAGAACGCGCGGGCCGCATGGCTCGCGGGCGTCAACGTGCATCGCACGCGGTGCCTCGCTTATGTGCTGTCGTCGATGATCGCGTCGCTCACCGCGTTGCTGCTCGCGGCCATATCCGGCGGCGCGTCGCTCGACATGGGCGTGGAGTACATGCTGATTTCGATTGCCGTGGTCGTGATCGGCGGCACGCTGGTGACGGGCGGCAAGGCGACCATCGTCGGCGTATGGGGCGCGTCCATGTTCCTCTTTCTCACGAACGCGGCGCTCAATGCGGTTGGCGCCGATGCGGGCGTGCGCTCCATCGTGTATGGCGTGTTGATCATTTCAGTGACCGTGGCGGCGGGCGGAAAAGTGCTGCGATAGGCTTTGCAATAAGCGTTGCAATTGAAGCCCGCAGTAATAGCAAATAGAGAAGGGCAAGGAGACATGAAAAGCACCGACTTCGAAGTACATGACCCGCGTTTCAGGCTGCTGCTTCAGCCCAACGCCTTTCTGACGCGTCTCACGAACGAATGCCTGTGGGCCGAAGGTCCGGTCTATTTCCCGGCGACAGACCTGCTTATCTGGAGCGACATACCGAACAACCGCATGATGCGTTGGGCGCCCGGCATGGGCGTAGGCGTTTATCGTGCGCCGTCCAACTACAGCAATGGCAACACGCGTGACCGCGAGGGACGGCTCGTGACCTGCGAGCACGGCACGCGACGCGTGACGCGCACCGAACACGACGGCAGCGTGACGGTGCTGGCGTCGCACTTCGAAGGCAAGCGCCTCAATTCTCCGAACGATGTAGTCGTGGATTCCAAAGGCGACATCTGGTTCACCGATCCCGACTACGGCATTCTGAGCGACTACGAAGGTTATCGCGCCGACAGCGAGATCGGCCGCTGCAACGTCTATCGCATCGGCGCCGACAGCGCGCAGGTGAAACTGGTCTGCGACGACTTCGCGAAGCCGAACGGTCTCGCGTTCTCGCCGGACGAGAGCAAAGTTTATATCGCCGATTCCGCTGCTTCGCACGACGACAACGCGCCGCGCCATATCCGCGTATTCGACGTGACGAGCGAAGGCGGTCTGCGCAACGGGCGTGTTTTTGCGGAGATGCAAAGTGGCGTTCCAGACGGCATGCGCATCGACGAGCACGGCAACGTCTGGACCAGCGCCGAAGACGGCGTGCATTGCTACGCGCCCAATGGCGCGCTGCTCGGCAAGATCCTGATACCCGAAGTCGTAGCCAATCTGACCTTCGGCGGATTGAACCGCAATTGCCTGTTCATCGCCGCGACGGCTTCCATCTATTCGCTTCATGTGGGCGTGCGCGGCGCGGGCCGCTGAAGCGCCCGAATACTTCAAATACATCGAATACTCGACAGGAGACAAGACGTGCAGATAAAAAAACTGGCTCTCTCGCTGTGCATGGCCGCGATATGCGTGGCTGCATCCGCGGGCGCATCGGCGCAGGTCGCGACGGGCGATACCTCGTCGATGAAAATTGCGCTGTCGAATAACTATGCTGGCAATAGCTGGCGTCAGCAGATGCTCAAGAGCTGGTCCAACATCGCGGACCCGGCAGTCAAGCAAAAGATCGTCGCGGCCGCGCCGAGCTTCACCACGGCGGAAAGCCAGGCGACCGAGCAGGTCCAGCAGATCCAGAACCTGATACTCCAGGGCTTCAAGGCGATCGCGGTCGATTCCGTGTCGCCCACGGCGCTCAACGGCGTCATCAAGCAGGCGTGCGGCGCGGGCGTGACGGTCGTATCGTTCGACGGCATCGCGACCGAGCCGTGCGCCTATCGCATCGCCGTCGATTTTCAGGGCATGGGCCGCATGCAGGTCGACTATCTGGCGAAGCGTCTGAACGGCAAGGGCAACCTGCTCGAGATTCGCGGGCTAGCGGGTGTCTCCGTCGACGACGAGATTCATCAGGGCATGGTCGACGAACTGAAGAAGTATCCGGGCCTGAAGGTGGTCGGTTCGGTGCATGGCGACTGGACGCAGACGGTCGCGCAAAAGCAGGTTGCGGGTGTGTTGCCGACGTTGCCGAAGATCGACGGCGTGCTCACGCAAGGCGGCGACGGTTTCGGCGCGGCGCAGGCGATCAAGGCGGCCGGACGGCCGACGCCGATCATCATTCTTGGCAACCGCCAGGAAGAACTTGCGTGGTGGGCCGATCAGAAAAAGAGCGGCTACGAAACGATGTCGGTGACCATTCCGCCCGGCGCGTCGTCGTTCGCATTCTGGGTGACGCAGCAGATTCTCGCGGGCAAGAAGGTGCCGCACGACATTCGCATGCCGGTGCTCGAAGTGAAGCCCGACGAACTCGACGCCGTGCTGGCGAAGACGCCGCCTGGCGCGCTCGCGAACAAGGAGTACACGCGCGAGGAAGTGGTGGCGGTCATCGACGGAAAGAAATAGAACGGCCGCTACTTGCGTCGACCGATCTATCCCTCGCCAAAGCGCGCCACGACGAAATCGATGAAGCTGCGCAGCTTCGGCGTGGGCCGGCGGTCGGGTGCGAACAGCAGATGGATCGGCAGCGGCGGCGGTTCGTAGTCCGGCAGCACGCGCACGAGGCGCCCCGCAGCGAGATCTTCGCGCAGCATGGCGCATGGTTGCAGGATGATGCCCGCGCCTTCGACTGCGGCATTGCGCAGCGCCTGGCCGTTGTTGATCGAGAAGCGGCTGCTGACCGGCACCACATGCCGGCCGTCCGGCCCGACCAGGTGCCATTCACGTAACGGCCCGCGACCCCAGTAAGAGAATCCGGGGCACTCATGCTGCGTCAGATCTTCAGGGCGTAGAGGCGTGCCGCGCTCAGCCAGATACGCGGGCGACGCGCAGATCGTCAGTCGATAAGGACCGATCGGCCGCGCAATCAGCCTCGAATCGGCGATCGGCGCGATGCGCACGACCGCGTCATAGCCTTCGTCGATTACGTCGATCAGCCGGTCGCTCAGCGTCAGGTCAACACTGACTTCGGGATGCTGCCGCATGTATTGCGCGAGCGTCGGCACAAGGCTGTGCGCGCCGAAGCTCACCGGTGCATTGATGCGCAGCTTGCCGCGCGGCGCGGCCTGAAGGTTCGCGGCCAGCGCCTCCGCCGCTTCCATCTCGGCGAGCACGGACTTGCTGCGCTCGTAAAACGCGCGCCCGGCTTCGGTGAGGCTTTGGCGGCGCGTCGAACGATTGATGAGCTGCATGCGATAGCGCTCCTCGAGCAGCCGCACATGCTTGCCGACGGCCTGCGATGTCATGCCGAGCGCCGCGCCGGCTGCGGCGAACGAGCCTGTTTCCGCCGCTTTGACGAAGACCGCCATGCTGGTGAGACGATCCATGATTAGAAACAGTTAGGTTCGATAGTCAGAGCGAACGCGCCATTTATCGTGCGGCCGGCTCAAATTATAGTGAGTTCGTCACTTACTCGTTGGAGAGCGAACATGCCGCGTGTCGTACGTTTTCATCAGAATGGCGGTCCCGAAGTGCTGCGGATCGATAACGTCGAAGTGCCGCCGCCCGCCGCGGACGAGATCCAGTTGCAGATTCGTGCGCTGGGCGTGAACAGAGCGGAGTCCATGTTCCGCTCCGGCTTCTATGTGGAGTCGCCCGTGTTTCCCGCGCGGCTCGGTTATGAAGCGTCCGGCGTCGTCAGCGCCGTTGGTTCGTCCGTGACCAACGTCGCCGTCGGCGACGCGGTCGCCATCATTCCGCCCATGTCGATCACGCGATGGGGCGCGTATGGCGATACCGGCAATTTTCCGGCGGCGCATGCGGTGAAGAATCCACCGTCGCTAGGATTCACCGAGGCCGCGGCGGTGTGGATGCAGTATGTAACGGCGTGGGGCGCACTGGTCGACATCGCGCAACTGCGCGCAGGCGAGGCGGTCATCATCACGGCGTCGTCGAGCAGCGTGGGGCTTGCGGCGATTCAGGTGGCAAAGAGCGTGGGCGCCATTGCGATTGCGACGACCCGCACCGACGCGAAGAAAAACGCGCTGCTGGAAGCGGGCGCCGACCACGTGATCGTCACGCAGCAGGAAGATCTGGTCGCGCGCGTCAACGAAATCACCGGCGGCGCGGGCGCGCGCGTCGCGTTCGATCCGGTGCTCGGGCCGGAGTTCGAGAAAGTGGCCGATGCGCTGTGCGAGCGCGGCATCGTGTTCGCTTATGGCGCGCTGAGTCCAGAACCGACGCCGTTCCCGCTGTTCGCGATCCTCGGCAAGATGCTGACCGTGTATGGCTACCAGTACAAGCTGATCGTGAGCGATCCGGCGCGTCTGGAAAGGGCAAAGCGCTTCGTTCTCGATGGCCTTTCGTCGGGCGTGCTGAAGCCGGTGATCGACAAGGTCTTCCCGCTTGAGCAGATCGTCGACGCTCATCGTTATCTCGAGTCGAACCAGCAGTTCGGGAAGATTGTTGTCACGGTGTGAGGACGTTTGCAGGCATAGCGTTCGGAGCCTGCAATCGCTCACATCGCCATCACCAGTTGTATTTCGCACTGGCCAGCACGGTCCGCTCGTTGCCGAACACGCACACTGCATACGACTGGCAACCGCTCACATAGCGGCGGTCGAATACGTTCGCCACATTCAATGCGAGCCGCCAGTCGCGAGTGTCGTAGTGCAATGCGGCGTCGTAAAGCGTATAGCTTGCAATCGTCAGCGAGTTGTCCGGTGCGCCCGCCAGCGCGCTTTGATAACGGACTCCGGCGCCGATGCCGAAACCCGCGAGCGCGCCCGTATGCCATGTCCAGTCCGTCCATAGCGACGCCATTTGCCGTGGACGTGGAACGTCCACGGGCCACCTGTTTAGCGACGCATCGTTGGCCTTGATGTTCTTCACGTCCTGATAGACATACGACGCAATCACCGACAGTTCCCGCGTTATCTGTCCCACGGCATTCAACTCGATGCCACGCGAACGGACCTCGCCGGTCTGCACGAACGAAGTGCCGGTCGGATCGAGATTGATCGGCGCCGGCGTGACGACATTGCTTTGATTGATCTGATAGACGGCTGCGCTTAACGTCACGTTTTTGCCTGCGGGTCGCCAGCGCAGACCCGCCTCGATCTGCCGGCCGCGCGTCGGCTTGGGCAAGCCACCGCCGTTCATCCTCACGCCAATGACCGGATTAAACGATGTCGAATAACTTGCGTAGGGCGACAGTCCATAGTCGCCCTCGTAGGTGAGCCCGACGCGACCCGAAAAGGCGCTGACATTCTGTTTGATCTGCGAGTTGTTCGCGCGGTCGTCCTGGCGCATATCGACCCAGTCTTCGCGGCCGCCGAGCGTCAGTGTCCATCGGCGGGCCTTGATCTGATCCTGCGCATAGGTGGCCAATGTACTCACCGTTGTTTGCGCATCGGTATGGCCGAACGAAGTCGGACCCGAAAAGATCGCGGTCGTGACCGGCGTGTAGACCGGCTTGTAGAGATTGAGATAGGGTGCGAGTGCGAGCCACACGCTTTCGGTCGTCGTCTGCCTGTTGTACTGGAAGCCGAGTAGCAGCGTGTGCTCGAGCGGTCCTGTCGCGAAGCGCGCTTGCGCATTGTTGTCGACGTCCAGGCGGCTGTAGTTCATCTGGAACAAGCCTGCATAACGCGTCATGGTGGTCGTGCTGTGAGGCGCGAGACCGTTGCCGAAGACAGATCCATCGTCACCCGACAAGTGCATCCAGCGCACGTTCTGGCGCAACGTCCAGATCGGATCGAGCTCGTGCGAGAACTGATAGCCGAGCGATTCCTGCTTCTTCTGATAGTGGTTGAATGCGGGATCGCCCATATAAATGTCCTGAGACAACGGGCCATTCGGGTTCGGCAGTACCGTGCCTTGCGCGGGCAGGAAGTTATATGAAATATCGCCGCGATCTTGCAGGTAGGTTGCAGTGACCGTCAGCGACGTTTTTGAGTCTGGCCGCCAGCGAAACGATGGTGCAAGCGCGACGCGCTGGTCCGCGTTGGGGCCGGTCAGCGCATTGCCGTCGCGCGCCACGCCGAGAAAGCGATACGCGTACTTGCCGTCGGCGTCGAGCGTATCGCCGACGTCGATCATCGTCTGCTTGCGTGCGTAATTACCGATCTGCACGCCGATTTCGCGGATGCGCTCGCCGTCAGCCTGCCGCGTCTGTGCATCGACGATCGCGCCGGGGTCGCCGGCTCCATATAGCACCGACGTCGGCCCGCGCAGCACGGTGAGGCTCTCGATCATATAAGGATCGACACGCCAGTTCGCGAGTGTTGCGGTATTAGGCGTTTGCAACCCATCGACGAACAGCGTCGGCGTAAAGCCGCGCAATGCCGCATACCAGTCGGTGCGGCCGTCCGATCCGAACGATGAAAAACCAGGTACGTAGCGCAGCGCCTGATTGATGTCGGTCGCGCCGGTCATCTCCATCTGCTGCGCGGTGACGATGTTGACGGTTTGAGGAATCTCGTTGATTGGCGTATCGGTTTTTGTACCCGTCGTTGTGCGCTTGCCGACGAGTCCGACGGACGATTCCTCTCGCACATCCTTCACGGTGATCGCCGGCAACGCGTTGAGAGGCATGGCGTCCGTCACGTTCGCGTCGTCGACGGGTTGCGTCGGCTGTGCGTGCGCATGGCCGACAGTCGCTGCGAGAACGATACCCTTCACCGCGACCATGATCGTGCGTCGTCCGGTGCGCATAGCCCACATCATTCGGTACTGCTCCTGTTTATTGTTGGCGGCCTGCGGGGCCTGGCCATTTGCGCACTTTCACGAGATGTTCTCTGGTTCAAGCGGCGCGAGTGCAAGCGCTTCGGCGCCCGGAAAGTCCAATGCCTCGACGCAACGGCGAACTTCGGTCAGAAACGCGGTACACGAGGGATGAATCGCGAGCATGGTTTCAATCCATTGCTCGATATCGGTGAGGCGCCCGTCTTTTGCAAGTACTGCCAGATCGCGGCGATCGCTGCGCGGGGGAATAGCCGAGGCAAGCCACCGCTTAGGCTGCGGACGAGCAGGCGCTGATCCGATGGAGGTGTACGGTACGACGCTCAACTGCGAAGCATCGAGATCTTTTGCAAAAGGAACAATGAGCTCGAATGAAAACGAAGTGCCTTGCTGCAGCGCGCTCGAAACGCGCAACTCACCGCCCATTGTGTTGACAATGCGCTGGGCGATGAACAGGCCGAGTCCGGTACTGCCGTTCACCGACTGTATCTGTCTAAAGGCGGTAAACAGTTTCGACTGTTCTTCGATGGCGATGCCAATGCCCGTATCCGCGACTTCAAAGCCCATGTGCCAATGCTGTTCATGGCGGCGCGCCCGCACTGTCATCATGACGGTGCCGTCGTGTGTGAACTTCGACGCATTGGACAATAGATTCAGCAGTACCTGCTGTAATCGACGGCCGTCTATCGTCAATTGACGCGGTAGCGATGTCAACGCCTGATAGTGGAACTGGTTATTCAGTTGCGCACAGAGTGCGACCGCGTATTCGGCGATGTCGTCGAGAAGTGCGGGCAGATCGGTCGCAGTCGGTGCGATATCCAGTGGTTGCAACTCTGCTTTCGCGTATCCAATTAGCTCGTCGATCAAGGCCAGTTGATAGTTCACACTGCGCTCGATAGCCTGTATCAGCGTGGCTTGCTTCGAATCGGCTCTATTCAGTAGAAGGCTGGCGTAACTGGAAATGGTCGCCAATGGCGCGCGGAGATCGTGGCTGACATAGCCGAGCGTTTCGATCTTTTGCCGGTTCTTCTCTTCGGCGTAACGCAGTGCTTCGTTCAATTCCAATGTGCGCCGTGCGACTTGCTCGCGTAGGCGGTCGTGTTCGGTTCTCTGCCAGTCCGCGAGTTCGGTTCTCGCCGCCCTTCGTTGTTTGCCGACGTGATTGACCCATGCCGCAAGCACGATTAGATGCGTCGCTAATCCAATGATCGCGACCGCCGGGTTCGGATGAATATCCGACTTTAACCATGCGAGAGCCGGCGGCAACGATCCGAGCGTTTCGAGCACGCGCAACGCAGAGTTGAGCAGCGAGAAGATCACGGTGAGCAACATGATCCGCGCGGTGGGCGTCGATTGACGGGCGAGACTTGCAGCCATCCCCACTGTGACGAAACCGAATACTGCGTTCACGTACAGGCCGACTTGCGCGAAGACGAACAGATTGCCGAAGGCGGCACCCGCCGCCCCAATGCACTCGAGCGACGCGAATACATACAGCACGTAGCGCCAGGGCAGACGCGCTTTCTCGTCGCGTGCAATGCGCAAGATGAATGCGATGAACAGCAGCACCGCAGTGCATCCGAATACCGTGACGCTTCTCGAACTCCACTCGATCGCCTGCGGCCATAGATAGACTCTCGTGTACCCGCGCTCGGCGGCCTCGAATAGCGCTGTCATCAAGCAGAGAGCCGCCAACACGAGAAACGGGCCGCTGCGGGAGAAATAGGCGATAAGCAGCGCACACCATGCGAGTGCGAGAGTTCCGCCGATCAGTCCGCCATTCCAGAGCGCGGCGCGCTTTTCCAATGCATCGAATGCCGCCGACGAATACAGCGCCGGTTCGAGCGTAAGCGCGGTATCGCTTGCTACGCGGATGAAAACCGGCAAGCGTTCGCCGGGCGCGAGCGTGAATTCCATCAGCGGGTAGCGTGATGAAACAGGCTGGGACACCGCATCGGTACGGCTGGTATAGAAGTCGACATGCTCTAGACGCGCGTCAAGAAGCGCGAGAACTAGTGCGACGTTTGTTGCGGCATGATTGCTCAACTCGACGCGCAGCCACCAGGCCGAGTGCGTGAAACCCGGCTTTAATCTCTTCTGCTGCGCAGTGGCGAAGCTGAGTGGACTTTCTGCGTAAAGGGCATTGATATGGGCGAGCGTCATCGTGCCCGAGACATCTTCAAAGACCTGTATCTGGCCAAGAGCGGGCAGTGGCGACTCGTTAGCGCTGGTAGTGTTGGACGTTGAAGCGAATAAATGAGTGCTCCAGCAGATGAAGAACAACAACACGACGCGCTGCCAGACGGCTCCCGGCATGATGAAATTAATCCGCATCGACGGCAGGCTCGTTCTGGCTAGCCTCTGCGTTGCCGCGACGCTCGTCGCGATACGTCGATGGAGTCACATGGAATCGCTCGCGAAATGCCGTGGCGAAATTGGCAGCACTGGAAAAACCAATTTCCTCGGCGATGCTCGCGATACTCAACGGCGTACTGCTCAATAGCGTTTGCGCAATCCGCAAGCGTTCTTCGCGAAGGTACTCAAATACCGTTTGCCCAAGGTTCTCCCGAAACGCGCGCGACAGTCGCTTTTCATTTGTTCCCACGAGGCGCGCGAGCTGCTCGACCGTTGGCGGATCGTTCAATCTTTGGGACAAGTGCTGAATGGCGGCGCGAACGAGTACGCCATTGCCCGTAGTGTCTGCTGCGGACACATCCTGTTCATCACGCTGAGTACTTTTTGCACGGATGAGGTGCACGCGAATGCGTGCAAGCACTTCCGCCGCATCGAATGGCTTGAGTACATAGTCGACGCCACCGATCTCCAGGCCATTGATACGTTCGTTGAGATCGCTCGCCGCAGTAAGAAAGATGACGGGAATCCCACACGTGCGGGGGTCCGCGGCGAGAAGCCGGCAAGCAGCGAATCCGTCCATGCGCGGCATCCGCACATCCATCAGGATCAGATCGGGCGAAATGGCGAGTGCCCGCTGATAGGCCTGCGATCCGTCAAATCCAACGCTGATCCGGCATCCGGCATTGCGCAGAAGATCAATTAACAATCGCAACTGGTCGGGCTGGTCGTCGACAACGAGAAGATGAGCGCCTGCCAGGGCGGTGTTGAGAAGCGGCATCGTGTAAGCGGACACACCTTGCGGGTGACGTTCTCGGAGGTTTATCGGCGACGGGATACGCCGGTCGGCGTTGATGGCTCTCCATCAATAGGCCGAGCGAGCGGCGAAGAATATCAGATACATGTTTCAGTTCAAATTAAGTTGCGTTGGAGGCTTCGTTGCCGGCGACGCCCATTCGCTTCGGCAACAAATCGCGCGACCTGGCGACAGTCGACAAGATGCCTGGCGGATAAAGAAAGAATTTTCTCTCCAGCAAAGCAATTCGCCGCTCGGGCAAACAGATGCGCCGATAGCGCTACCCATAATTCCGCGAGTCCTTACACGGTGTTTCTAGTGCTTACTCGCGCAACTGTCGGTGAGAAACGGCTTTGATTCCTGCGATATGCGGCGCGGAGAGCAAGAGAAACCCTTTCGTCTACTAGAGAAGTCAGAACGGGAAACGCAATGAACAAGAGCCGATATGAAGTGGCGGGTACTCCGCTGAAGTCTAAGCTGTCACTCGCAGTACTCACGGCGCTAATGCTGCTGCCGGCGACGCAGGCCTATGCAGATAACCTCGCTGTCGGCGGTGAAAACGCTGGTCAGACTGCAACCGTCGGTGGGGCCACGGCGCCTGTCGCGAGCACGGGCGGCGTATTCCCCGCAGTCGCCGGTGCGGACGGTACGAGCCAGAATACGGCTGTCGGCATCAATGTGTCGGCGCAAGGCGGTGCGGCAACGGCCTTGGGCGATACGGTCACGGCGAATGGAACGAATGCCACCGCGGTGGGCGCAAATTCGGTTGCAAATGGCACGAGAGCAGTAGCGTTCGGCGGTGGGGCAACCACGACGACCGGTGACGCGACTGCAATCGGTGCTCTTGCACACACGACTTCTGAATTTTCGACGGCGGTCGGTACCAATAGCTCAGCCGCTGGCGGCACGGCAGTGGGTTTCCAGGCGAGCGCGAACGCATCTGACGCTACGGCAGTCGGTGTAGATTCCTTCGCGTCGGGTATCGGCAGCGTTGCAATTGCCCGCGCACAGGCGACTGCCCAGAACGCAATCGCTATTGGTGAGAATGCCTCGGCAGTCGATGTGAATGCCGTAGCGGTAGGCACGGGGTCGAACGCGACCAACAGCGCCACGGCACTTGGTCCCTTAGCGACGGCAAGCGGCGGCAGCAGTACGGCGATCGGCAACTCGAGCGTGGCGAGCGGAGGATCGGCCATTGCGATTGGTCAGTCTTCCACCGCATCATCAAACACTTCTGTTGCGATTGGTTTTGCCGCGAACGCCGCATCGGCCAACGCGATTGCGCTGGGCACGCTCACGCAAGCGACGGGCAACAATTCCATCGCGATCGGTAACGCAGCCGTCGCTTCGACCAACGAATCGACGGCGCTCGGTTCGGGTGCTGTCACGCGCGCGGCTACGAACGTGAGCAGCGTCACGCTGAACGGAGTCACGTTCGGTGGCTTCGCGGGCGCGACGCCGACGGGTGTCGTGAGTATCGGCGCGGTCGGTCAGGAACATCAGTTGCAAAACGTCGCCGCCGGTCAGATCAGCGCAACCAGCACCGACGCCGTCAACGGCTCGCAGCTCTTCTCGATCGCATCGCAGGTTTCCGCGCTGTCGACTAACCTGACGTCGCTCACGACCACGGTCAACACCATCTCGACTACCGGTTCGAATGGCACCGCTATCGACAGTTCCGCCACCGCAGTAGGCAGGAACTCGCTGGTATCGGCAGAGAACGGAACCGCGGTGGGGAACGGTTCGACTGTCTCAGGTCAGGACGGCACGGCAATCGGCGCTAACTCGACTGTCACGGCTGCGCGCGCCACCGCCATCGGCACGAACTCCAAAGTCACGGGCACGGACTCCACTGCAATCGGCACCAACAGCCAGGCTACCGCAAACAATTCGGTTGCCTTGGGTGCAAATTCAGTTGCAACCCGGGACAACACGGTTTCGGTCGGTGCGCCGGGTGCTGAACGTCAGATCACCAACGTTGCAGACGGTACGGCTCCGACCGACGCTGTGAATGTGCGTCAATTGAATGGCGCCATCAACAGCGTTCGCGATGACATGCAGAGGTATCGTCGCGACGCAAACGCGGGCTCGGCATCGGCAATCGCGATGGCGAACTTGCCGCAAGCCGTATTGCCTGGCGAGAAAGTCGTCTCGCTCGCAGCCGGCAATTACAGCGGCCAGTCGGCGATGGCACTCGGCGTGTCGGTCGCGACGCAAAAGTGGATGGTCAAAGGTTCGGTGAGTACCGGCGTTTCGGGCCACGGCGCAGTGGGTGCAGGCGCGGGCGTCGGCTATCGCTGGTAATCATGCTCTCATGAGCGCGTTGTGAAACCGCTGCGATGCCCGGCAATACGCGGGCATCGCAGTGGGTTTTGGTGGACCGCAAAGCGATGTCGGAATTTGCGCAGAATCCGAGCAAAAAAGTATTGGCCGGCCGGATCGATTTAACGAGAAATACATAAAAAATGCGTATGGGCACGAAACGATTTTGTAAGGAATATTCGCTCAGTCGTTTGAATGACATTCGAGAGGAACACGGTGTCGCCGCTACCGCTCGTTCCCCGCTGATGGCCGTATCACGGCGTGCTGCTCAGTTTCCGGGTAACTGCCAGGCAACCTCGCGCTCAGCCTTAATAGGGGCGGCTTCTTTCAATTGTTAAATCTTGCAATAGCCCAAAATAGTTAAAGACTTTACGTGGACAAATGAAAAGTCTTATGAGAAAGTTCCCTTGAGCACAGAACTTTCTTTTTGTTACACGATACCCCGGACGAGATGCCGCATCCAAAGCGAATAGGTCGGTCATCGTCTCAGATAGTGCTCAATCATTTGAATAAACGGCGCTTGTGCACGGCATGAGGTGGCTCATCACTCAGGCGCCGGCGAAACGAAGTGACGCATATCCAGGGGGCTGGCAGCTATGAGTATTCCAGGCGCAAAAAAGTCGGGCGCACGCCCGGCGAAAGAACAATATCAAGGCCGGCAATTGGCGTTCCGCCGCTCAATCGCTGCTCGCGTCTCAGTGCCGTGTCCGTTCGGACCTTCATAACGCGGCAATTCATCAATCGTCTCAGTGGTTAGTCGTCGGAAACCGGGAATGTCCGGTTGACGCGCGCGTTTTCCTTTAGCTATGCGAATTGATAGTGTGGCGATGTTTTTTGCCGGCACCGAAGATTCGTCGTCGAAAGATCAACGCTAAAGCTGTTCGCCACTGAGCGATGTTTTAAACGCAGTAAATAGTCATCCTAAGTAAGCGGGAGGCGAGCGCACGCTCGTGCTTAAGAACTCCGCATTTCAATTATTCGGCGAGACAACGACATGAACAAGGCATATCGGACAATCTGGAACAAGGCGCTGGGCGCTTTCGTCGCGGCGTCGGAACTGGACGCGTCGCGCGGCAAGGGCAAGTCAGGGGCGGCGGCCTCGGTATGCGATGCGCGCAACGGTGAACCCGGCGAAGGCCGCGTCGCTCCGCAGCGCAACGCCAATCCACGCGTGCTGACCGTGCTGGTGGCAATGGGCGTGGGCGGATGGGGCGCGCAAGCGCAGGCGCAGGTGAACTGCGCCGCACCGCCGTACAACTCTTTCAGCGGCAGCGCGTCGTGCATGGGCGTTCAGTCCTCGGCCACTGCGGGCGGGGCGACGGCGGTAGGTTATGCCTCCAGCAGCACGGGGCTCAATGGCCTGGCCGTCGGCTATCAAGCCATTGCCGCGGCTACTAATGCCATTTACCTCGGCGCTCGCACTGCGGCAGGTACGGGCGCAACTGCGCAGTCGGCGATTGGCATTGGTACGGACGTCACCGCGAGTGGCTCAGCCGGCATCGGTATTGGCGTCCAGGCCCTCGCTAGCGGCAATGTGTCGACTGCCGTCGGCGCCTTGGCGAAAGCCGCCGGAGACAACGGCGTTGCAGTCGGCGCGAACGCAAGCGCCGCGGCGTCGGGCGTGGTGGCGGTGGGCAGCGGAGCCGTCGGTTCAGCAACCAATGGTGTAGCGGTCGGTTCCGGAGCTTCCGCGACCGGTGTCAACGCGGTCTATCTGGGATCGCGAACCGCTGCCGGCACTGGATCGAGCGGACTATCGTCCAATGCGATCGGCACTGACGTTGTTGCCACCGGCGACTACGCGAACGCCTTCGGCTTTCATGCGGTGGGCAGCGGAGCCGCATCGGTCGCGATTGGGTACGTCGCCAACGGTTCGGGCACGCATGGCGTAGCCGTCGGCTTTCAGTCCATTGCCAGTGGTTTGAACGCCGTCTATCTGGGCGCGCGTACCGTCGCGGGCACCGGCGCAACGGCGGACGGCGCCGTTGCTCTCGGTACGGACGTCGTCGCATCGGGCCTCTCTTCGCTGGCCGCGGGCACCGTGTCCAGAGCCACCGCACAGAACGCAGTCGCATTGGGCGCGGGAGCCGCCGCCTCGGGGCTCAACTCGCTCGCCATGATGAACGGCTCGCAGGCCACCGGAGCTAATGCGATAGCGCTGGGCTCATCGGACTCTGTCGCGGAAGGCGGTTCATCTTCGCCGGCCGCAGTCGGAGGCGCCGCGGCATCCGGCATTCGCGCGGTTGCTCTCGGTTCCGGCGCGAGCGCTGCGGGTTTGTCGTCGATTGCGCTTGGCGACTCGGCAGTGACGGGCACGAATGCGAATGCCATTGCGTTGGGCACGAATGCAACGGCGTCGGGAACCGGCGCCGTCGCGTTGGGCAAGCAGACGGTCGCAAGCAGCGGCAATGCGACGGCCATCGGCGTTACATCGCAAGCACTGGCCGCGTCGACGGTGGCGATCGGCGACAGCAACATCGTCGCGGCGGCGGCCGGCGCCGGTTCGATCGCCGGCGGCCAGAACTCGCGCGTGCTGGGCGGAACGGGCGCGGTGGCGCTCGGTCAGGCGCAGACGGTCAGCGGCAACGGCGCCGTTGCGATCGGCGATCCGAATACGGCGAACGGCAACGGCGCAATCGCAGTGGGCGCGAACAACACGGCCACCGGCAACGGCGCGGTAGCGCAAGGCAACGGCAATACGGCAAGCGGCCAGGGCGCCGTCGCACTCGGCAACGCCGCAACGCGACGGGCGCGAGTGCGCTCGCATTCGGCGACTCCGCCGTGGCGAACCTGGGCGGCGCGATTGCGTTGGGCGCCAACGCGACGGCGGCCAATGCAAACGCCGTGGCGCTCGGCGCCGGCAGCGTCACGGGCGCGGCCGTCAACACCGCCACTGTCACGGTGGGCGGCGTCACGCATGGCGTGCAAGGCACGACGCCAGGCAGCACCGTGAGCATCGGTTCGGTCGGCAACGAGCGGACGCTGACGAATCTCGCCGCGGGCCGCGTGACTGCAACCAGCACCGACGCCGTGAACGGCAGCGAACTGTATGCGACCAACCAGGCAGTCGACAGTCTGACGAGCGGCACGGTCGGGCCGTTCGTGTCCAACAACTCGGTCACGTCGACGCAGCCGGTATCGTCCGGCGCGAATGCGGCGGCCGGCGGCTTCGGCGCGACGGCGAGCGGCGCGGCGTCGCTCGTGGTCGGCAATCAGTCCACCGACAACGGCGTCGCGAACTCCACCGTGTTGGGCCAGGGCGCGAGCATCGCGAGCGGCGTGACCGGTTCGAACGTGGCGCTCGGGCAGGGCTCGTCGGTGACGTCGGCGGCGGTGCCGACCGGCAGCGGCGTCATCAACGGCTCGACGGTTATTTATGCGGGCGGCGCACCGGCCGGCGTGGTCAGCGTCGGGACCGCGGCGGCGCCGCGTCAGCTCACCAACGTCGCGGCCGGACGCGTGAACGCGTCGAGCACGGACGCGGTGAACGGCTCGCAGCTTTTCGCCGCCGATGCCGCCATCGACACAATCGGCGGCCAGGTGACGAACCTGGGTAACACCGTGGCGTCGAGCCTCGGCGGCGGCACCACGTACAACAGCACGACCGGCGCGCTGACCACCAACCTCAGCTACGGCGGCAACACTTATTCGTCGGTGCAGAACCTCATCACCGCGATCACGGGCGGCGGCAGCGCGCCGGGCATCAAGTACTTCCACGCGAACTCGACGGCGCCGGACAGCCAGGCGCTCGGCACCGACAGCATCGCGATCGGCCCGAACGCGGTCGCGACGAATGCAAATGACGTGGCGCTCGGCTCCGGTTCGCAGACCGGCACCGCGACGCCGACCGCCAGCACGACCATCAACGGCACGGTGTACAGCTTTGCCGGCACGAACCCGACGAGCGTCGTGAGCGTGGGCGCATTGGGCGCCGAGCGGCAGATCCAGAACGTGGCGGCGGGCACGCTGAGCGCGAGCAGCACGGATGCGGTGAACGGCTCGCAGCTCTACCAGACCAACCAGGCGGTCGACAGTCTCGCGACGACCGTGGCCGCCGACAAGACGCATTACTACAGCGTCAACGACGGCGGCACACAAGGCGCCAACTACAACAACAACGGCGCGACCGGACTGAACTCGCTGGCGGCGGGCGTTGCGGCAGCGGCAAGCGGCGCGAGCAGCTTCGCGGGCGGCAACGGCGCTTCCACGCTCGCGGACAATGCTGTTGCGTTGGGCGCTTTGTCGAGTGCGTCGGTGGTGGGCGGCGTCGCCATTGGCTCGGGTTCGGTCTCCGATCGCGCGGTGCTGTCGGGCGTCGGCTCGATTGCAAACGGCAGCCATTCGATTCCGTTCAACACAGCGGACCAGACCTTGCTCGGCGCGGTGTCGTTCGGCAGCGCGAGCGCCAACACGTATCGCCAACTCACGAATGTCGCGGACGGCACGCAGGCGCACGACGCCGTCACGATCCGGCAGTTGGCGGGTGCGCTGTCATCGTTTGCCGTGACGGGGCAGTTGTACTTTCACGCGAATTCGGCGGCAGCGGATTCGCTCGCGGTCGGTGCGGAGTCGATTGCTGTCGGACCGACGACCGTGGTCAACGGCGACAACGGAGTGGGCGTCGGCAACGGCGCAATCGTCGATGCCACTGCGCCTGGCGGCGTCGCAATCGGCCAGGCCGCTAACTCGGCACAGGCTGATGCGATTGCGGTCGGCAGCGGCTCAGTCGCGAGCGGCGCGCAGTCGATTGCTCAAGGCGCGAACGCAAGCGCCGCCAATGCCGGGTCAATCGCAATCGGCTCAGGCGCGCAAAGCACTGCAATCGATGCCCTCGCGCTCGGCGCCGGCGCGAACGCGACATCGGCGAACAGCGTCGCGCTCGGCTCCGGCTCGCAAACCGGCACGGCAACGCCGACGCCGAGCACGACCATCAACGGCACGGTCTATGGCTTCGCGGGCACGAATCCGACGAGCGTCGTGAGCGTCGTGCGGCGGGCGCCGAGCGGCAGATCCAGAACGTCGCAGCGGGACGTCTCGACGGGACGAGCACGGACGCCGTCAACGGCTCGCAGTTGTATCAGAGCAATCAGGCGATCGACGCGCTCGCCACCACCGTCGCGCGACAGACGCATTACTTCGACGTCAACGACGGCGGCACCCAGGGCGGCAACTACAACAACGACGGCGCGACGGGCGTCAACGCGTTGGCGGCGGGCGTCGGAACGGTCGCGGCGGGCGCGGGCAGCACCGCGCTCGGCCAGGGCGCGACGGCGAGCAACGCGAACGACGTGGCGCTCGGTTCAGGTTCGCGGACCGGCACCGCGACGCCGACCGCGAGCGCGACCATCGGCGGCACCGTGTACAGCTTTGCCGGCACGAACCCGACGAGCGTGGTGAGCGTGGGCGCGCCAGGTGCCGAGCGGCAGATCCAGAACGTGGCGGCGGGCACGCTCAGTTCGGGCAGCACGGATGCAGTGAACGGCTCGCAGCTCTACGCAACCGATCAGGCAGTCGACAACCTCGCCAGCGTCGTGACGGCCAACGCGAAGCACTACTACAGCGTCAACGACGGCGGCACGCAAGGCGCCAACTACAACAACGACGGCGCGACCGGTCTCAACGCATTGGCGGCGGGCGTCGCTGCAGCGGCGAGCGGCGCGAGCAGCTTCGCGGGCGGCAATGGCGCTTCGGCGCTCGCGGACAACGCGGTCGCGTTGGGCACTTTGTCGAGTGCATCGGTGGTCGGCGGTGTGGCAATCGGCTCGGGTTCGGTGTCCGATCGCGCGGTGCTGTCGGGCGTCGGCTCGATTGCCAACGGCACGCACGCGATTCCGTTCAACACGGCCGACCAGACCTTGCTCGGCGCGGTGTCGTTCGGTAGCGCGAGCGGCAACACGTATCGTCAATTGACGAATGTCGCGGATGGCACGCAGGCACACGACGCCGTCACGATCCGGCAGTTGGCCGGCGCGTTGTCGTCGTTTGCCGTGACGGGCCAGTTGTACTTCCACGCGAATTCCACGGCGGCGGATTCGCTTGCGGTCGGTGCGGAGTCGATCGCAGTGGGGCCGACCACTGTGGTCAACGGCGACAACGGAGTGGGCGTCGGCAACGGCGCAATCGTCGACGCGACGGCGCCTGGCGGCGTCGCAATCGGCCAGGCCGCGAACTCGGCGCAGGCGGATGCGATTGCGGTCGGCAGCGGCTCGGTTGCAAGCGGCGCACAGTCGATTGCTCAAGGCGCGAACGCTAGCGCGGCCAACGCCGGATCGATTGCAATCGGCTCAGGCGCGCACAGCACCGCAATCGACGCGCTCGCGCTCGGCTCAGGCTCGAGCGCATCGTTTGCGAACAGCGTGGCGCTCGGAGCCGGATCGGTGACGACGGTCGGCGCGGTCAGCAATTACATCGCGTATGGCTTGAGCACGCCGCAGTCGTCGGCGGGTGAAGTGAACATCGGCAACCGGCAGATCACCGGCCTCGCGGCCGGCAAGGCCGGCACCGACGCCGTGAACGTCTCGCAACTCGATGCAGTGGCAAGCCGCTTGACCACACTCATCAGCCAGCAGACGACCAACAACGGCGGCAGCTTCTCGTCGTCGCCCGGCACGCCCACGCCGCCGACGCCCTCGGGCACGAACTCGTCGGCGGGCGGGCAGGGCGCGGTGGCGTCCGGCACGAACAGCTCGGCGGTGGGCAACGGTTCGACGGCATCGGCCAGCGGTTCGACTGCGGTGGGCGCCGGGGCGACATCGACGGGAGCAGGTTCGACGGCGCTCGGCTCCGACAGTAACGACGGCGGCCGCTCGAATGTCGTGGCAGTGGGCTCGAGCGGGACAAACCGGCAGGTCATCAACGTGGCAGCCGGCACCGCGCCGACGGATGCCGTCAACGTCCAGCAGTTGAACGCCACGCTTTCGCAGGCGAACGCCTACACCGATGCTCGCATGAACGAACTGCAGAACGGCATCAATTCGACGGCGCGCAATGCGTATTCGGGCATCGCGGCGGCGACCGCGCTCACGATGATTCCGGAAGTGGACAAGGACAAGACATTGTCGCTCGGCATCGGCACGGCGGGCTTCCGCGGTTATCAGGCGGTGGCGATCGGCGGCACGGCGCGTCTCACCGAGAACGTGAAGATGAAAGCCGGCGTCGGCATGAGCCCCGGAGGCACGACGGTCGGCGTCGGCGCGGCCATGCAATGGTAAGTCGTGAACGCGGGGCCGCAGCCGCGCGCCACGCATTCTTCGCCACACACAGTTTATGGAGTACCAGATGAACCGACTCTTTTTTGCAAGCCTTTTCAGTAGCGCCGTGCTCGTCATAACCGGATGCACGGCGGCGAGCGGCCCGACCTTCAACGCCTATTCCGTCGACTCGAACAACGGCGTGCGCACCTACCGCGCCGAGTGCCACGGATTGTTCGAAAGCGCGTCGACCTGCATGGACGTTGCGAAACGCATTTGCGGCGACAAGGGCGTGCAGCCGATCGACAAAATAGACCGCGTGCGCGCCGCCGACGACAACCGCAGCGACCCGCGCATTCTGCTGTTCAAATGCGGCCAGGAAGCGGGCAACAATGCGGCGGCCGACACGGGCGCCGTCGCTGCGCAAGCGCCCACGCTCGAGAGTTTCGCACTGGAAAGCGATGCGTTGTTCCCGTTCGGCAAGTCAGCGGCTGACACGATGTTGCCGTCCGCGAAAGCGCAACTCGACGACGTCGCCGCGCGCATCCGCAAGCACGAGCAGGTGAGTGCGATCGAGGTCGTCGGCCACACCGACAGGCTCGGTCCCGAATCGCTCAACGGACCCTTGTCGCTCGCGCGGGCCAACACCGTGCGCGACTATCTGATCGCTCACGGACTGGACGGCAGCATCATTCAGGCGAAGGGCGTGGGCGCGAGCCAGCCGCGAACGAACTGCGCGGACCGCGAGGGCCGTGCGCTGATCGCGTGCCTGCAACCGGACCGGTATGTGTCGATCACGGTCCAGGGCCGCAAGTGATGTGAGCGTGGGGGCGGCGCGGGTGGCTTGATGCACCGCTCCCGGCTTAATGCTGCGTTCGATGCTTCACTCCGCATGCGGCGACGCCGCGGCGGGCGAGAGTTCCGCGAGCAGCGACATCAGGTACTCGATGTCGACCGGCTTGACGAGATGATGGTCGAAGCCGGCCGCCTGCACACGCAGATGATCGTCGGCCTGGCCGTAGCCCGTCACCGCGATCAGCACGGGCCGCGTCTCGCCCTTCTGGCGAATCAGCCTCGCGAGTTCGTAGCCGTCCGTGTCGGGCAGACCGATGTCGAGCAGCGCGGCATCCACCGGCTCGGCCTCGGCTTTCGCGAGCGCATCCTGCGCGCCATACGCGACATCGACGTGATAGCCCTCGCTCTCGCAGAGCAGGGCGAGCGAGTCGGCGGCGTCCTTGTTGTCGTCGACGATGAGCACATGCAGCGAAGCGCGCTCGGCATGCGAGGCACCGCTCGCCGACGGTTCGTCGTGCGACGGCGCGGCCGTTTCCGGCGCATGCGAAAGCGGCAGTCTGATCGACACCGTCGCGCCGCGGCCAGGGCCGGGGCTAGCGATCTCGATTGTGCCGCCGTGCAGTTCGACCAGCTTCTTCACCAGCGACAAGCCGATGCCGAGACCGCCATGCGCGCGGTCGAGCGTGCGCTCGCCTTGCGCGAAAAGATCGAAGATGTGCGGCAGCAGATCGGGCGAAATGCCGCTGCCGTTGTCCTCGATCGTGACGGTCGCGAAGCGCTCGTCGGCGAGCGCGGTCACGCACACGCTACCGCCGTGGTCGGTGTACTTGCACGCGTTGTTCAATACGTTGACGAGAATCTGCGACAGACGCAGCGGGTCTGCATGCAGCCAGACGGGCGTAGGCGGCAAGCGCACGGTGAGGTGCTGGCCGCGCGAGGCCGCCATCGACGAGACGGTTTCCAGTGCGCCATAAACCGCGGTGCCGAGCAGGAGCGGCTCGCGTCGAAGCACGATGCGCCCGTGCGTGATGCGCGACACTTCGAGCAGATCGTCGACGAGTTGCGCCATATGATCGACCTGCCGGCCGAGCATGCCGACCAGTTCGCCGGGCTTCATGCCCGCGTCTTTCTGCCGGCGCAGCAATGCAATCGCGTTGCGCATCGGCGCGAGCGGATTGCGCAGTTCGTGTGCGAGCATCGCGAGGAATTCGTCCTTGCGGCGGTCCGTTTCGCGCAGCGCAAGTTCGAGCGTCTTGCGCTGCGTGATGTCAACCGCGCTCGCAATGACGCGCCACGGCCGGCCGTCGGCGTCGCGTTGCAACACGGCCTGGCTTTGCAGCCAGCATTCCTGGCCGTTCATCGCGATGCGGAACTCGAGCGGCTCGTCGAATTCGCCGGTGAGCGCGACGCGGCGCATCGCGGCGTCCACCGCGGCGCGGTCTTCAGCGTGCACGCGATGCAGCGCCGCGTCATACGACAGCGCAATCGGTCCGGCCAGCACGCGGGGCATTGCGTCGACGGTGTCCCAGCAGACCGTCCACGAATCCAGCGACAGATACCCGATGATCATCTTCGCGGCGCGCATCGCGACCTGAAGACGCAGGTTGCGCTCTTCGAGTGCGGCCGCGGCCGCGCGTTCGTCGGTCACATCGGTTGCCATGCAAAACCATTCGCGCAGCGTGCCGTCGTCGTCGCGCAACGGCGCGGCACGCGCGGACATGGTCCGCCAACTGCCGTCGCGCCGGCGCAAGCGGAACGTCATCGAGCCTGGCCGCTCGGCCTTGACGATGCCCAACCACTTGTCGCGCGCGCTGTCCTGGTCGTCGGGATGAACGAGATCGAGCCATTCGCAGCCTGTGCTTAAGCCCTCTTGCGGAGCGAACGAGTGCCAGTTGCCGAGCTGATGGTTACGGCCCGCCGCGTCCGCAATCCACGTCAGTTCCGAACTCGCTTCGACGAGCGCGCGATAGCGCTGCTCGCTGCGTTCGCGTTCGGTTTGCGCGTCGTGCTGCTCGGTGATGTCGAAGGTCACGCCGAATACGCGCTCGATTTCCGAGCCGCTGCCGCAGTCCGTTTCGCCGCGCGTGCGCAGCCACAAACGGCGTCCGTCCTCGAGTTCGATCGGGAAATCGAGTTCGAACGGCACACATTCGTGCAGGCGCCCCGTCAACTCGCGCGCGAACCACGCGCGGTGGCTTTCGGGGATTCTGTCGAAGAGCCATTGCAACGGCACTTCCGCCTGCTGCTGCTCGAGCCCGTAGATGTGCGCGAGCTGCGCGCTGATGCGCGCCGTGCGGCTGCCCATGTCCCATTCCCACGCGCCGACGCGCGCTGCGTCGAGCGCGAAGCGCAGACGCCGTTCGCCGATTTCGTAAGCCTCGCCGGCCTTCACGAAGTCGTCGATGTCCATCGCGATGCCGCATGCGCCAGTGACGACGCGCGCGTCGTCGAAAATCGGCTGAAGGCGCAGCTTGTGCCAGCGGTACTTGCCGTCGAAGCGCTGCAGGCGCGCGTTGACCTTCGCGCTTTCGCCAGCCGTGAGCGCGCTGCGCCAGGCGTCGAGCACTTTTTTCACATCGCATTCGAGAACGAACTGGTCCCAATGCAGCGTGGTGTTCGGCGCGAAGGGATTGCCGAGGTAGTTGCGGCAAGCGATGTTGGTATAGGTGACAATTCCGCGCGCGTCCGCGGTCCAGACAAGAGCCGGAACCTGATCGGCAATATCGTTGTTGCTCATTGCGTTATCAATCGCACCGTTTTACTGCTTCGAGAGAACGTCTGCCTACACCGCAAGTGGATTGAAGCACTGCGCTGCGTGAGCGAAGTGACAATCCATCGTCCTGTGCGCGGCGCCTCGCTGCTATTGGGGAAAGCCTGGGTTCGCGCCCCATTGCAGCGCGCCGCTGCTTATGCCCTGGCCAATTCCGCAGACCTTTAGGCGCAATAGGTCGAGATCGCGCGATCCGTGCCCCATTGTGCGCCTGAAAGCCGCTGCAATAATACGGGCGTGCGCACAATCGGGCCGCCTCGCGAGAGCCCAATCCACTTATTAGCATGCGGCGCGCCTCGCGCGGGACAGGAGACGTGATGAACAGTATTTCGCCGACATCGTATGCAAGCCGTGCCGACGGCATGCGTGCGATGCCGTTCGATGCGCCGCATTCCGTGTTGCGCTCGCAGCTTGCGCGTTAAGCGGCGTATTTCATCGACGGATGCGCTGGCGCGCGTCGGCAGCATGCGCTGCGCGCTGCTGGCGTGTTGCATGGCGTGTTGCGTAGCAGCGGCGCTTCACTCTTCGGCCGTGCTCGCGCAGGCCTGGCGAGACCTTGCGCCGCAGCCGACGCCGCCCACTCCGCGTAGTGCGCCGTCGCAACCTTCCGCGCCATCGGAAGAGAATGCCGCGCAGATCGCAGTGTCCCGACTCGAGGGACTGGTGTTCCAACCGGCCGGCGCGAGCGCTCCTGCCGCCACAACGCAGCCCCGCATTGCCGCCGAAGATTTGCCCCTGCTCGACGCGGCGTTTCTTCATTCGTTCGACAGCGATCTCGACAAGCCCCTCACGTTCGGACGCCTTGCCGACATGCGCCGTGCCGTGGTGGAGCGCTATCGCGCCGCCGGCAAACCGCTCGTGGATGTGTACGTGCCCGAGCAGGACGTGAGTTCGGGCGTCGTGCATATCGAGGTCGCGGAGTTTCGGCTGGGACAGGTGCGCACGAATGGCAACCGCTATTTCTCCGACGATCTGCTCAAACGTGAAATGCCGCTCGAAGCGGGCGCGCCGATTCTGCAGTCGGACGTTTCGCTCGGTCTCGCGGTACTCAACGCCAATCCTTATCGACGCGTGGATGCGGTCTTTGCGCCAGGTGAAGCGGCGAATTCAACCGACGTCATCCTGCAGACCGACGACCGCCTGCCGCTTCGCGTGAGCGCCGGCTACGACAACGCGGGCGTGCGCGATCTCGGCCGCGACCGCTTTTTTGCCGGCATCGACTACGGCAATCTGTTTGGGCTCGATCAGCATGTCGCGTATCAATTCACGGCGAGCAACGATTTCTTCAGCGGCAACCCGGACATTGAAGGACGCCCGAACCGCGCGCGCTTCATGGCTCACGCGCTGAACTACATTGCGCCGCTGCCGTGGCACGACAGCATCGAACTATTCGGCGTCTATGCACAGAGCACGCCGCGTCTGCCGGACAGTTACGGGCAAACGGGCATTTCCGCGCAGATGAGCGTCCGCTACGACTGGCGTCTGCCGACCACGACGAATACCGCGCAGCTCGTTCAGTTCGGCTATGACTTCAAGCGCAGCAACAACAATCTGGAATTCGGCGGCTTTCAGGTGTTCAACTCGAACACACACATCCACCAGTTTCTGCTTACCTACGATGTCAGTCAGCCGGGCGACGCGGGCGTCGGGCACCTATCGGCGACACTCGTGGGAAGTCCTGGCGGACTGGACGGCTCGAACAACGACGCCGCGTTCGCCGCCGCGCGGCAAGGCGCGACCGCCCGCTATGCGTATCTGCAACTCGCAGCGCAACGCGCGATCGTGCTGGGCGGCTTTACGTTGACCGGGCGCGGCGCGTTCCAGTGGACGCCGAATACGCTGCTACCGAGCGAGGAAATGGGCCTCGGCGGCGAGACCAGTGTGCGAGGCTACGAGCCGTACGTCGTGCTAGGCGATCGCGGCTGGAACGTGCAGACGGAATTGCGTGCGCCCGCGTTGCAGTTCGGTGCGAGCGGCGCGGCCGCGCAACCGTTTGTGTTCGTCGACGCGGGCCATGTGTGGAACCGCGACGATCAACTCGCGGAACCCGCTCATGGGTCGCTCGTTAGCGTCGGCGCGGGCGTGCGTTTTCAATGGTCGCGTTTCGTCGATTTTCGCTGCACGTATGGCGTGCCGCTGCGTGCGCCGACGCCGGGCGCATCGAAGGCACCGATGGTGCTTCTGTACGTTTCTATCGGCAGTTAAAGCCTGCGTCGCACGCGTTATACATGTTTCAGCACGCTGCTCGCGAGCTTGCGCAGTTCGTCGAACTGGGTGACGAGTTCGAGACAGAGCACGAAGGCCAGCATCGCGGAAGGGCCTGGGTAGCGTTCGCTCAATCGCAATAGCGGGCCCGCGTAACGCGCGCGAACGGCTTCGCGTGTCATGACCCACGTGATCGCGATTCCGATTGCCGCGCCGACGAGGAGATCCGTCGGATAGTGAAAGCCGAGATAGGCACGCGGGACGCAGATAAAGAGCGCGGTGTAGATCAGCGCCAGCACGCCGATGCGCTTGCAGATCAGAAAGATGCCGGTGGCGATGGCCATCCATAGCATCGCGTGGTCGCTGGGGAATGAACTCCACGAAGACAGCAACGCGTCTTTGGACACGCCGGCCGCAAAGTGCAGATTCAGTTCGGAACTGTAGACGGGGCGCACTCTGAACGGCAGCCAGTGCGTGAGCGTTCTTCCTACAAAAAGCGCGACGAGACCGCTGAGTATCGTTGCAATGACCATTTCGCGCCGCCATGCACTGCGCTCGCCGGATTGAAACCACATCCACCACAACACCGGTATCAGCAGAAGACCCTTGAAGGTGTAGAGATCGGCGAGTGCCTGTATTGCATGCGTTGTGTGCAAGCCGAAGTGAATGTTTGAAAGATATGTCTCAATGGTTATATCGAAGCTATTCATCTTTTTGTGGGGTTCCCAATCAAACGGCTAATGGTCAGTGTAACTGATGATTAGCCGTCGCCAATTTTCACCGGATGCTGCGCTGTCACGCGGTTTGCTACATGCGTTTATTCATGGACTCTCGCGCGCTCGCGACGCGTGCACCGCATGAAAGGAGAGGCAAATGCTTACGCAGAAAACGAAGGACGTTGTAAAAGCTACGGCCCCTGTGCTGGCGCAGCATGGGCTGCCGATCATCAAGCGCTTTTACGAACGGTTGTTCAACGCGCACCCGGAACTGAAGAACGTATTCAACATGGCCCACCAGGATCAGGGCCAGCAACAGCAGGCTCTCGCTCGCGCCGTCTACGCTTACGCAGAGAACATCGAGAATCCCGGCAGTCTCGCGGCGGTGCTGAAAAATATCGCCAACAAACATGCGAGCCTGAATGTCCGGCCGGAGCATTACCCTATTGTCGGAGAACATTTGCTCGGCGCGATCAAGGACGTACTCGGCGACGCCGCCACCGACGAGATCATCTCCGCGTGGGCACAGGCTTATGGCAATCTCGCGGACCTGTTGATGGGAATGGAAAGCGAGTTGCGCGAGAAGTCGACGCAACAACTCGGCGGCTGGACGGGCTGGCGCAAGTTCGTGGTCAAGGAAAAGCGGCCTGAGAGCAGCGTGATTACATCGTTCGTGCTTGAACCGTCGGACGGGCAGCCGGTCGTCAACTTCGAGCCGGGCCAGTACATCAGCATTGCAGTAGATGTGCCTTCGTTGCAGTTGCAACAGATTCGCCAGTACAGTCTGTCCGACATGCCGAATGGGCGCAGCTATCGCATCTCCGTCAAACGCGAGGAGGGCGACGCTTCGCGGCCGCCGGGCTATGTGTCGTCGCTGCTTCACGAGCATGTGAACGTGGGCGACGAAGTCAAACTCGCCGCGCCGTACGGCACGTTTTATATCGACGTACACGCGAAAACGCCAATCGTGCTGATCAGTGGCGGCGTCGGTTTGACGCCGATGGTCAGCATGCTCAAGCGCGCGATTCAGGACCCGCAGCGGCAAGTGGTATTCGTGCATGGCGCGCGAAACGGTGCGGTCCATGCGATGCGCGACAGGCTTCGGCAAACCGCCGCGACGTATGCGAACTTCAAGGCGGTGGTCTATTACGAGAACCCGCTACCCGCCGATATAGCGGGTCAGGACTATGACCGTGCGGGCTTTATCAATCTCGATGAGTTGCGTGATCTGATTCTGCTGCCCGACGCGGACTACTACATTTGCGGGCCTATTCCATTCATGCGCTTGCAGCACGATGCATTGCGCGCGATGGATATTCCCGAGACGCGGATTCATTACGAGGTGTTCGGCCCGGACCTGTTCGAGGAGTAAAAGCCACGGCTTATTGAATGGCTTTACGACGTTTATGCAATGAGTTGCTTATGAAAGAAAGTAGTGCCGCAAAAGCTGCCGTCGGGCATTAACGCATAGTTCGGCACTTCTCCGACACGTTGCCAGCCTGCGCGCTCATAGAGCCGCTCGGCATCTCCGCCGGTCACGGTATCGAGCACGAGTACGGACTTGCCGGCGCGGCGCGCTTCGTCGTCGGCGGCGGTCATGAGACGCGCCGCAATGCCGCGACGCCTCGCGTCTCGGTGCACGAGCATCTTCGCGACATCCGCGCGATGAGGCTGGTTCTCGGGCTGCGCCGTGATCAGTTGCACGGTGCCGACGATCTTGCCGTCAGCGCGTTCGGCAACCAGTAGGATTCGCTCGTCGCGGGCCACGCCATTCGCGACCTGTTGCCAGAAGTGAAGCGCGGTTTGCCGCGAGATAGGCAACATGAAGCTGACCGACGCGCCGCCTTCCACGCAGTCGATCAGCAGATCGGCGAGCGAATCGACACAGGCCATTGCTTCGTCGGCATGGATGCGTCGAATGGCTATCGTTTCAGTCATCGTTGGCTCCGTGAGTTGAAAGGCAAGTATGTTTAGTGCTGCCGGTTAGCAAGGCGTTTTGAAAGATCATTAGTCGCTCAATGTCTTGCGATGATTCTCAGGCGCCTTCGCCGAAGCAAAATATGTCTGCAACGCGGGCGCCGACCGGTCGCTTAACGAGCAGATTCGCGCGAGCCAGTCTGCCTCAGCAGGCCATTCGCCTTCCAGCACGCGCGGATAAATCTGGCGCACGAACTGATGCAGCGCTTTTGCGCCGATATTGCCACTGACGCCGAGCAGCACATGCAAGGCGTCGCGTGTCGCGTCGAAGTCGCGCGCGCTAACGCTCGCGGCGAGTTGCGCCACCGTCGAGCGAATCTGTTCGATGCCGTTGAGGAATGTCTGGTCAAGCAAGTCCAGCGCGACCAGTTCCTGAAGATGTTTCTCGTCGAGCAACGGACCTTCATGCAACGCGGCGAGCTTGCCCGCAGGCAACGTGTTCTCCGGCGACGACACCGTGTCTGCCGTCACATGGTTCACTCGATGGCGTGCAAATTGCCGCGCCAGCGCTGCATATAGCGCGCCGATTTGCGCGGGCTTGGTCATCACTTCGTTCATGCCCGCGGCGAGACAGCTTTCTATCGCCTCGCGATCCGATTGACTGGTCAACGCGATGATCGGCACGCTCGCGTAGGCATCGGAGCGCGCGCGGATCAGCGCGGTGGTCTCCACGCCGCCCGTGCCGGGCATGTTCATATCCATCACGATGGCGTCGATAACGACGCCTTGCTGCAAGCGCGCCAGCACGGCCGGTCCATGCTCGGCTTCGACGACCGTCGCGCCGAATCGCTCCAGATAGCCTTTCGCGACCAGTCTGCTGTAGGTGTCGTCGTCCGCGAGCAGAATCGTTCTGCCGACGAAGCCATCGAAGCGCTGCGTACGGCCATGCCGATGACCGTTCTCGAAGAGCTTATGCAAAACACCGATCAACTCGACCATGCTCGCCGACTTGCTGACGAATTCGTCCATGCCTGCGCGGCGCGCGAGAGATCGCGCCACGTTGCCCGGCTCCGCCGTATAAGCGACGACGATCACATTGCAGTTCGGGTTGCGACGATCGGCGCGAATTCGTTCGGTCACCGTGTAGCCGTCAAGCGTCGGCATGTTGATGTCCATCAGCACCAGGTCCCACGGCTGGGACTCGCTGAGCGCGGCGAGCGCGGCCTCGCCGTCCGCTGCTTCACCAGGCTTTGCGCCCACCTTCGACAGTGCCCGTTGAACGCGCGCGCGCTGGTCTGCATCGTTATCGACAACGAGAATACGTTTGCCGTCGAAAAACGGGGCGGCACGATTAAACATGTGCTGCTCGTGCTGGGCGACTTCGCTTTCGGAAACGCGCGGAAATTCGAGTGTGAACTGCGTGAACTGACCGACCTCGGAACGGCAGCGTATCGTGCCGCCGAACGCGCGCATTGCGCGCTGACAGTAAGCGAGTCCGAGGCCCGTGCCTGCGGAATTGCCCGCCGTGCGAAACGGCTCGAAAAGATGCGGCAGGATTTCGGGCGCAATGCCCGGACCGGTGTCGTGCACGATCACTGTTTGCCGATCCACCGTCAGCGTGAGCGTGGCCAAAGGATGCGCCGCAATGTGATGCAGCGCATTCTTGATCAGGTTGAAAAGCGTAAACAGATAAACCGTTTCGTCGACCTTGAAGGTGAAATCTTCGAGCACGGCGAGTCTGACTCTCGCGCGTTCGTTCTGGTCGCCGAAGCCGTATTCGTCCAGCGCCTTGCGCGTTGCGGCCGCCGCACTCAGATACGTGAATTGATCAGGGCGGATGGCTTTCGCGCTGACTTCGTCAAGTGTCATCGCGATGATGCGCAACCCGCGCTCAATCGACAACTGGCCGTGTGCCAGGTGCCGATACAGCAGTGCAATCCGGCGCTGTGATGCGGCCGGCGGCGAGTCATGACCTATTGCCGCGGGCAAGACTTCTTCTACTCTATCGAGAACATGCTTGAGCTGGCTGAGAGGATTGCGCATCTCATGAGCGATCGACCCGGCAAGCGCGCGAAGCGCTCCGGTTCTCGCCTGTGCGACGATCCCCTTCAGATTGCTGTATGAGAAGGTGATGCCGGCGAAAATGCCAAACGTGAAAACCGGCAGATAGGTGTAGAGAAAGAGATGCGCATCGACGTGGACGGCTTCCGGAATAACGATTCGCGCGCACAGAATAGCAGCGCCTATGCCGAGCGCAAGATTCAGCGACAAGGCAACGAAAGACGGAAAGATGGCGATCAGAAAGAACACCATGCCCAGTTCCGCCATCGACCAGAGCATCGAGTAATGACCGGACAGCAGGTAGTAAGTGAAGAAAAACGGTAGCGTGTACGCTACCGTTACGAAGTAAAACCACGGCAGGAGGCGCGCTGTCCTTGCGGGCCAGAAACGGCGCAGGAGCAGCAATGCGCAGCTTACGGTGCCGACAACCCGCATCAGCAGGTTCTCGTTCGGTTGCGGATCGATGAACGTCCACCACAACCAGTACACCGGATGTCCAACGGTGCCGATCAGGCCCACAGCCAACACGCTGTAATCGGAGACCTTCGCGGCATCGGACACGACCCGGTTGAGATAGCGGATGCCCCCTGAAATGGCTTTCATGTCGCTCTTTAACTTTTATTGAACCGGCCTCAGAACTTGAAGCTGCTGACGTTGAATGACATGCCGGCACTGCCAACCCAGCACAACACTCTGTCGCCGCGCTTCAGTTCTCCGCTGTCTTTTGCCATGGCTATCGCGGCGGGAATAGAGGCCGAAACGAGGTTTCCCGTTTCCGGATAGATGTGATACATCTTGTCCTCTATTCCGGCCTTTTCTCCGTAGCCGTGCCACGCTGCCTTCGAAGAAGCATGGGTAAAGACAATGTCGATGTCTTTCCTCGGAATCGGCAGTTTAGCGAGTACCGCGGACAGTTCGTCGGAATTCTTGTGAAGCTCGTGGCCGAACGATGTAAAACGCATGTCGCCGTTCTTGCCAATTCTTTCCGACGGATGGCAGAAGCCTTCGTAGCCGGGAATCGGAATGGTGCACAGGTCCGATACCTGGGGCTTGCCCCGAAAGGCAAAATTGAAGTTGTCCGGCTCGTTGGCGACCAGCAGCGTGGCGGTGGCGGCCTCGCCGATCGTAAACGACGGCAGCGTGTATTCGATTTGCGCCTGGTTCTTCAACGCAAAATTCCCCGGGTAGAGTGGACCGCCTGCGAGCATATTGAATTCGGCATTCACGATCATAGCGTTTCTGTACTGACCGCACTTGAACAAACTGTCGATAATCGACATCGCTCGTGTCCAGCTCATGCAGGCGTCCACCACGTCGAAGCATTCCGCATTGATGAAGCCGAGCGTGCTCGCCATCATGTGGCTATTGCCCGGCTCGAGAAACCCTCTGCCGATGCCGACATAAATGAACAGCTCGATATGCTCGGGCCGCAAATAGGTTTCCGACAAAGCCTTGCGAGTGGCCATGGCGACGTGATCGATGGGCGATTCGTGGCTGTCGCACCAGCGCCGGTTGACGAGCCCGCTTCTGTCGAGCAGTGTCTTGATGGTGCGTATGCCTCTGTCGATGTCCCCGTCGTAGCCGGTGGAATGAAACCGGATCATGTCGGCGACTTCGTCATTGGTGACGATTCGGGAAGGCAGGCTGACCGCAACGTTCTTGATAAGCATAAACAATCCGTGAAAGAGGGTTTTTGGTGGATGGAGTCCCGTTCGCGCGTGGCGGCGGGCGCGGGTACTTCGGCGTCCGCCTCACGGCGCTCGTACATTAACGCGTCCACCGCGACTGGCGAAAATACCGTCGCCCTCGCTGGATCATTTAGTCGGCCTCGCGGCCAATGTCTGGCTAGAACCGCTCGATCATTCCCAATTGCACGCCGCGAACCGGCGCACCCGGATAGGCCGCGGGAAGGCCGGTGACGTTGACGCCGCGCAGGGTGAAGGTGGCGTCGTGGTGGTTGCGCAGCATTGCGCCGCTCGCGTAGAGCGTGAGTTTCGGCGAGAGATCGTATTCGCACGCCACGCTGAACTGGTCCGCGTCGTTGTCGCCGCCCGAGCGACCGCGTGCGTACGCATAGCCCAACGAAGCGCGCAGGCGCGGCGAGAACGCATAGCGCATCGAAAGCGAAAGGCCGTCGTCGTGATACCGCGGCGAACCGCCGTCGCCGTTGAAGAACGACGCATAGGCGGTCGCTTGGCTGAACTGGTAGGAGACACCGCCGAGGTTCGCGCGCAAGGTCGTTCCGCCATGCGTTTGCTGATGCGCGTAGGAAACGCGAAGCGGTCCGTTGCAATAGGCAAACGTTTCGTAGTCGCCGGATAGTCCGTTGCCATCGCCGCTGTCGCGCAGTGCGACCATGACCGTCGTCGTGAAGCCGTGAAAGTCCGGCGACAGATAGGCGATGCCGTTGTCCGTATAAGGCGTGATTTTGGACAGGTTATTCAACCCCGAGGCGATCGTCCCCGCGCCGAAGGCGTCGAGTTGTCCTTTGAACGGAATGTAGATCGGCGAGTACTGGCGGCCCACACGCACTTCGCCCCACGGCGCGCCGATGCCAATCCACGCCTGGCGGTTGAAGATCGTGCCCGCGGTGGCCAACGTGCCGTCGGCCGAGCTGAAGCCGTTTTCCAGTTCGAACAGAAGGCGTGTGTCCGAGTCCAGTTGCTCCGAGCCGCGCAAGCCGATTCGCGAGCCGCGGTAAGCGCCCGAGTCGAGGCGCGGCGTCCATGATGAGCCGGGATTCGTGACTTCGATACTGGTGTCGATCGTGCCGTATAGCGTGACCGTGTTTTGCGCGAGAACATTCGGCGCTACGGAAAAGCATGAACTCGCGATGGAGAGAAAGAGCACCAGCCGCGCCGTGCGGTTGTTGCATGAATGAAAGGGCTCGGTAAAGTGCATCGAATGTTTTTGATGGAATAGCGGATATACCGCGAAAATAAAGCGGAGGCTCTGCCGACGGAGTCTTTGCATACGTCGCGTTTAACTGCATGCTGCCATCAGACCATCAATCGGATACTAATGACAATGCTGCCAACCGACGACGACTCTATTTCACTTTCATTGATATGGGCCATGATCCGAGATGACCCGGCAATAGATCAAAACCGCTGCATGGTGGAAATAACAGGCTGGATGATTCCACTAGACCCGACCGCAATCACCGTCGACTATTTCCTCCTCGCCGCGCAAGAACCTTGTTGCGGCGGCTGTGTGCCACGCGATCCTTTCACTTGCATTGAAGTCATTCCGCTCGAGCCGGTCGCGCTCGACGCAGGCCTAGTCACCATGCGTGGCCGTCTGATGCGACTCGTCGACGATCCTGCGGGCTGGCGTTATCGGCTCGAACTGGCCGAGCGTATCGATGAAGCGGCGAGCGTCACCCAGCCGCCGGTTTCGCGAATGAGCCGCCGTGCATTCCTCGCGTCAAGCACCGCGCTGGGGCTCGCGGCTTGCGCGCCTGGCCGCTTTGCCGGATACACCGAGTCGCGCTCAGAGCAGCAGCAATGGCAGGCATCTCCGGGCGCATTGACCATCGACATGCACAGCCATGCGGGCCATGTCATCGTCTCACGCGATCCGGCCATAGGCGACCATCGGCCATTGACGCCCGTCAGCGCCTCGATGCGAGCGGGCGGGATGAATGTGATCTGCCTCGCCATCGTCACCGACACGTTGGTCACCCACGTCTCGGCCGATCGCAAGCGTTTCGAGGCGTGGCGCGAGCCGCAGCCAGGCGAGCTATATCGACTCGGCCAAACGGAATTCGCCCGCGCGAAAGAACTGGTCGATCGCGAGCAACTCGTCATCGTGACGAATGCAAGCATGCTGGCGTCGACGGAAAAAGAAAGACCGCGCGTGATCATCGCCGCCGAGGGCGCGGACTTTCTCGAGGGGCAACTGGAGCGTGTCGACGAGGCGTACTCGCGCCATCATCTACGTCACCTTCAATTGACGCATTACCGTGTGAACGAACTCGGCGACATTCAAACGGAGGCGCCTGTTCACGGCGGCTTGACCGATTTCGGCGCGGATGTCGTGCGCCGCTGCAACGAACTGGGTACTGTGGTGGACGTTGCTCACGGCACGTTCGATCTCGTGAAGCGCGCGGCGTCGGTCACGACGAAGCCGTTGGTGCTCTCGCACACGGCGCTCGCAGGACATCCGGGCGCGCGCAGCCGCCTGATCACAGCCGACCATGCGCGCGCTGTCGCGGACACGGGCGGCGTGATCGGCGTGTGGCCGAGTTCCGGCACATTCCACGACCTCGATGCGATGGCGCACGGCTTCAAGCGCATGGCGGATGTGGTGGGCGTCGAACACGTCGGCCTCGGCACCGACATGTTCGGCTTCATTGCGCCGCCGGTTTTCACGCGCTATGAACAACTACCGGCGTTGGGCGCAGCATTGCTCGCCACCGGCTTCTCCCAAACACAAACCGAACAGCTACTAGGCGGCAACTATCGGCGCGTGTTCGAGGCGTCGTTGAGTTGACTCTCACTCAACAACGCCCCCAACCCTCAAAGCCCACTAACCGTCTTCACCGTCACCCACTGTCCGTTCTTCACCTGATAAAGCGTGGAAGAACCCGTCTTCAGCGAGCCGTTCGCGTTGAACTCGATCTGCCCTGTGATGCCTTCGAAGTTGATGCTTTGCAGCTTCGCGCGGTAGTCGTCGGGCTTGGTCGAATTGGCTGCCTGCATCGCCTTGATCGCGGTCCACGCGGCGTCGTAGCCGAACGGCGCATACGAGAGCACGTCCTGGCCGAACTTCTGCTTGAAGCGCTCGGCGAACTTCGCGCCGACTGGCGTGCTGTCGAGCGGGCGCCCGTACTCCCATGCCATTGCGCCTTCGGACACGTTGCCCGCGAGCTTGATGAAGTCGACGTCCTTCACGCCGCCGCCGCCCACGTACTGCGCCTTGAGGCCGAGCTGGTTCATCTGCTTCATGATGCCGGCCGCTTGCGGATTGAGCGCGCCCACGAAAATCAGATCGGGGTTCTTGCTCTTGAGGTTCGTGAGCTGCGTCTTGAAGTCCGTCGCCTGATTCGTCGTGTATTCGCGATCGATGATGTCGCCGCCGTGCGCCTTCACTGCCTTCACGAACTCATCGGCTTCGCCTTGACCGAAGGCCGTGCGGTCGTCGATCACCGCGATGCGCTTGGCCTTCGTCGTCGTCACTGCATAGGCGCCCGCGGTGCCGGCGTTTTGCGCGTCGCTCGAAATCACCATGAAGACGTTCTTGTAGCCGCGGCTGCTGATCACCGGATTAGTGGCGGCCGGATCGATGACGGGCAACCCCGCTTTCTCGTAGAGATCGGAAGCAGGAATAGTCGTGCCGGAGTTGAAATGGCCGACGACAACCGACACGCCTCCATCCACGAGCTTTTGCGCGACCTGCACGCCGACACGCGGGTCGGCCTGATCGTCTTCGGAGACGAGTTCGAACGAGACAGGCTGGCCGTTGATCTTGACGCCTTGCGCTTTCGCGTCGTCGAGCGCCATTTTGACGCCGTTCTGCAGGTCTTTGCCGTAACTGGCGTTGGGCCCCGTGAGCGGTGCCGCAAAGCCGATTTTGACGACCGTCTCCGCGCGAGAGGCGAGCGGTGCGACGGCGAGCAGTGCCGCAACTGCAACTGCGATAGGGGTGAAAGTCTTAGCAAAACGCATGTCTTCTCCTTTTTGTCGGTAAGCATGAGGTCACTGCTATGGCGTCCGCGAACGGCCGCCAGGAAGACTGATAACGCTCCGTCTTTAACTTTCTCGACGGTCCCTGTCCGCATTACGGCACAGCAGGGCAACACGAAGCAATCGGGACAAATACTCCTGCTGCGCGCGAGCGCGAGTCGGCGGTTGCTTCGACGCGATCTTTCATAAAGACGCATCCACGCCCAATGCTTCGACGGCCTTGCGCTGATAACCGCCGGTCGCGAGCAACAGCGTGCGCGAGTACTCGCTTTCGACCTGCTGCGCGCGAATCTTCTCGATCGGAAGCTCTTCAACGATCTCTCCATTGCGCATGATCGCCACCCGCGAGCACAGAAAGCCGACTACCGCCAGGTTGTGACTGACGAGAATCATCGTGAGATTCCGCTCGCGATGCAGGCGCTTAAGCAGGTTGAGAATTTCGGCTTGCACGGAGACGTCGAGCGCGGAAGTCGGTTCATCGAGAAGCAACACGCGCGGCTCGACGATCAACGCACGCGCGATCGCAACGCGCTGTCGCTGTCCGCCCGACAATTGATGCGGATAGCGGAAGCGATACGACGGATCGAGGCCGACTTCACGCAGCGCATTCACAATGCGCGCTTCCTCGCCGCCGATTCCGTTTATGTTCAGCGGTTCGCGCAGCGTCTGGTCGACGGTGAAGCGCGGATGCAGCGAGCCATAAGGGTCCTGAAAGACCATCTGCACATGGCGCCCGCGCATGTCGCGATCCGCTCCGGCGATGTGCACGGACCCTTCGGCAGCCGGCGCGAGTCCGCTCAGCGCGCGAAGAATAGTCGACTTGCCGGAGCCCGATTCACCGACGAGACCGAAGACTTCACCGGCCTCGACATGAAAGCTCGCACCGCGTACCGCATCGAAGAGTCCGGCAGCCGTCTTGAAGCGCACGGTCAGTGCATCGACGCGAATCATAGCGGCGCTCCTTGCTGCTGGCCGATGTCGCCGACGTCGCCGATCTCGCTGAGCCACGCTGCGTCGCGCGAGAGCACGGGCAATTCGGCGGGCGGGTCGACAAGCGGCGGATTCGCCGCAAGCAGCCCGCGAGTATAAGGATGCTGCGCGTGAATCAGATCGCGCGCGGCGCACGTTTCGACGACACGTCCCGCGTACATCACGATCACGCGGTCGCAGAACGACATCACGAGCGGCAGGTCGTGACTGATGAAGATGAGGCCGGTCTGATGCTTTTCGATCAACTCGTCGAGCACTGCCAGCACTTGCATGGAGACGAGTACATCGAGTGCGCTCGTCGGCTCGTCGGCGATCAGCAGACGCGGGCCTGTTGAAACCATCATCGCGATCATCACGCGTTGGCCCATGCCGCCCGATAGTTCATGCGGATAAGAGCGGGCGACGCGTTCAGGATTGCGGATATGCACGGACTCGAGCGCCGCAATGACTTTTGCCCGCATTGCACGACGGCCAAGCTTCGGCTCGTGCAGCGCGAACGCTTCGCGCATCTGCTGCTCGACGGTCATGACCGGGTTGAGCGAATACTTCGGGTCCTGCAGCACCATGCCCATCTGCGAGCCGCAGAAGCGGCGGCGTTTGTCCGTCGGCATGGTCAGCATGTCGTGTCCGTCGAAGCGCAGCCGTTTGGCCGTGCAATGCGCGGCGGGCGGCAACAAGCCGAGCAGCGCGCGGCCCGTGAGCGACTTTCCAGAACCCGATTCGCCGACGATGCCGAGTCGCTCGCCCTTCTTCAACGTCAACGACAAACCCCGCACCGCTTCATTCAGCGTACCGTCGTGCGCGCGAAAGGCAATGCGCAGATCGTCGATTTCACACAGCGGTGCATCCGCTTCGTCGTTGCGCATGTCAGTCTCCGTGGCGCGGATCGAACACGTCGCGCAATCCGTCGCCGAGCAGGTTGAACGCGAGGCTCACGAGCAGGATCGCGAAACCTGGGAGCGTCGCGACCCACCATGAATCGAGCAGCACGTTGCGGCCGGAAGCGACCATGAAGCCCCATTCGGGACTCGGCGGTTGCGCGCCGAGCCCGAGAAAGCCGAGACCCGCGACAGTGAGAATGATGCCCGCCATGTCGAGCGTGGCGCGCACGATCACGGACGACATGCACAGCGGCATCACATAACGCAGCAAAATCCGCAGATTCGACGCGCCTTGCAGACGCGCGATCTGAATGAAGTCGGCCTGCACGAGCCTCAATGTTTCGGCGCGCGCGAGACGCGCATACGCGGGCCACGCGGTGATGGAGATCGCGATCACCGCATTGATCACGCCGGGCCCAAGCGCAGCAGCGAACGCGAGCGCGAGCACGATCTTCGGAAACGCGAGCGCAATATCGGTGATGCGCATCAGCACGTTATCGACCCAGCCGCCGAAGAAGCCCGCGGTCGTGCCGATCATCAGGCCGATCGGCACCACGACGACGACCACGAGGATCGCTATCGACAGAGTCAGTCGCGAGCCATAGATGATGCGCGAGAGAATATCGCGCCCAAGCTGATCGGTGCCGAGCCAATGCGATGCCGAGCCCGGTGGCAGCAAGCGGTCGGAGAGCACCTGGCGCAACGGATCATGTGGCGCGATCCACGGTCCGATGATCGCGACGATCACGAGCACCATCAGAATCGCAAAGCCGAACACGGATAAAGGATTACCCGCAAAACGCCGCCAGCGTCGATAGGCAAGGCCCAACGCGGCCTGCTTGCGCGACGCGGGCGTGTCGGTGAGCAGCCATTGCTTCCACGAAAGGCGCGGCGCATTCATCGGCCAGTCCTGCGTCGAATGTTCGAGAGGAGGACGCACGTAAGTAGTCTCCTTTGCATCAGCGGGCGCGCGGATCGAACACGCGATAGAGCGCGTCGGTGAGCAGATTCAACGCGATGAAAGTAGCGCCTATCACGAGCGTGCTGCCGAGTACGGCATTCATGTCGGCATTGAGCAGCGCACCCGTCAGATACGATCCAATGCCGGGCCACGCAAATACGATCTCGGTGAGCACCGAACCTTCGAGCAGGAAGCTATACGAAAGCGCGATCACCGTGAGCAGCGGCACCGCGATATTGCCGAACGCATGCACCCACACGACGCGGCGTTCGGGCACGCCCTTCGCGCGCGCCGTCGTGATGTACTCCTGGTTCAACTGATCGAGCATGAACGAGCGCGTCATTCGACTCAGATACGCAACTGAGTAATAGCCGAGTATCGCGGCAGGCAACGCGACGTGTGAGACCGCGTTGAAGAACACGTCCCATTCGCCGGCCATCAGCGAATCGACGAGCAGGCTTCCTGTGCGCGAGTCGACCATGCCGTCGAACACCGGGTCGAGTCTGCCAGGGCCCGACACCCAATGCAGCTTCGCGTAGAACAGCAACAGTCCCATCAGGCCGAGCCAGAACACAGGCACCGAACTGCCGATCAGCCCCACGAAGCGCGCAACGTGATCGATCCAGCGGTTATGCCGCGTCGCCGCGACGACGCCGAGCGGCACGCCGACCAATACGCCGACGATGGTCGCGAGCGTCGCCAGTTCGAGCGTCGCGGGAAAGACGCGGCGGATGTCGTCGAGCACGGGCTTGGCCGTTAGCAGCGACATGCCGAGGTCGCCATGCAATACCGCATTCACGTAGATCAGGAATTGCTCGGCAAGCGGCTTGTCGAGACCCAACTGGATACGCGCGGCCGCATAGGCGGCCGCCGACGCGCGATCGCCGAGTATCGCGAGCACAGGGTCGATCGGCACCTTGCGGCCAATCACGAACGTCACGGCAAGCAGGCCCGTAAACGTGATGGCGAGCGTGAGCGCCCAGCGCAGCACGCGCAGTGTCCAACGCACGCTTGCGCGGCGCGCGGACACGGCGCGAATGCGGTCGATAGGAGTCAGGGTTGTCGACATGATCCAGCGCCGCCAGGCGATTACTGCTTCTTCACGTGCAGATACGAAACGAGGTCGTTGATCGGCCCCACTTCGAGTCCAGACACGCCTGGGCGCATCGCTACCTGCGATACCTGCTGGAACATGATGACGAACGGCGAATGCGCGAGCATGTCCTTTTGCATCGTCTGATAAAGCTGTGCGCGTTTTGTGGTGGACGACTCGGCAAGCGCGGCGTTGGTCTGTTTCGTCAGATCGGGAATGTCCCACGAATTACGCCATGCGAGCATCTTGTACGAGGACTTGTCGGAGTTGTCCGGATTCCACGCGTAGCCCTGCGCATTGCTGTGCGGGTCGATATAGTCGGCGGACCATTCGCCGATATAAATGTCATGCTGACGCGCGCGATACTTCGCGAGCGTCTGCTTGTTATCGCCAGGAATGATCTCGACTTTGATTCCGCCTTGAGCCAGATTGGCTTGCACTGCCTGTGCAATTTCGTTGTACGGATAGGCGCTGCGCACATCCATCGTGACGCTAAAGCCGTTCGGCAAGCCCGCTTTGGCGAGCAGTGCCTTCGCCTTCGCAACGTCCTGGTGATAGGGGTTGCTATTGAGTGCGCCGAGAAAGCCTTCCGGCAAGAACGTTTGATGAACCTTATAAGTCGTCTTCACGACGTTCGTCTGAATGCCGTTGTAATCGATCAGCCATTTCATTGCTTCCTGTACTTCCGGCTTCGCGAGATTCGGGTTCTTCACGTTCAGACCGAGATAGAGCAGTGTCGCTTGCGGCACTGCCATCACATGCGCCTTGTTGGATTTCGTCAATGCCGCGAGATCGTCGGGACTCAGATTGCGCGCGACGTCAGCATCGCCATTTTCCAGCAGCAGGCGCTGGCTCGATGCTTCGGGAACGTGACGGAGCACGATGCGCTTCATCGCGAGCGGCATGCGGTAATCGTCGTATTTCTGCAGAATGATGCTGTCGTTGGCGGTCCATTTGACGAGCTTGTATGCGCCCGATCCGGCCTCGTTCGTGCGCAGCCATTCGTTGCCGAAGTCGTTGCCTTTCTGATGCGACATCAGCAGCTTTTTATCGAGCACCGATGCGGGCCACGCGCCGAGAACATTGAGTACAAAGGTGGGCGCGTATTTCTGATCGGTCGTGATGCTGACTGTCGAATCGTCGATCTTTTGGACTTTCTGCAGCGCGTTGTCTTTGGTGAGGCCAATGCCTTGCAGCACGGCGGCAGCGCCTTTATCCAGCAGCACGCAGCGCTGGATCGACCACGCGACATCATCGGCCGTGAGCGGATTGCCCGAATGGAACTTGAGGCCAGAGCGAATCTTGAAAGTGAACGTGAGTCCGTCGGGGCTCACGCTCCACGATTGTGCGACGTCGCCATTGAATTTCGACGGGTCTTTCAGATCGACTCGCACAAGACGGTCATAGGTATTCGCGACGTATTCCTCGGGCACCAGTTCATAGACTTCGCCGGGGTCGAGTGTCGAGAATTCGTCGAGCGTCGTGGCCATGACAAGCATGTCTTTCGGCGTCGCCGCGAGCGCGCTGCCTGTCATGGTGACGGAAAATGTCAGCGCGGATACCACCGCGACTGCTGCCAGCGCATTGCGCAAAACCAGATTCATACTCGCTCCGTATCTAAAGGAAGAGAACCTGCAAATGGACAGCCGGAAACCAATCACATCAACTTCAATGGGCCGCTTTCGCTGTTGTCGATGACCGGCAGCGCGCGCGAGCCAGGCAATTCGTAATGCCACCATTCGCTTGCGATGTGCGTAAAGCCGGCTGCGTGCATGATGCCGAGCAGCAGCAGCCGATTGCGCTGCACGTGTTGCGGCAGGCCGTGGTGAAAGTGTTCCGAGGCTTTCACCATTTCATCGAAACCGGTGCCCATGTCGAGCGGTTCGCCATTGCCGTCTATCAACGTCAGGTCGATAGCCGTGCCCCGGCTATGGTTCGAGCCGCGGCCGAGTTCCGCGATGTAAGTCGGATCGGGCAGAAAGTCCCACAGTACTTTTTGCGCTTGAGGCGGACGGTACGCGTCGAAGATGAGCAAGCTCATGCCTATACTCTCCGCGAGTTCGACGGCTTTACGCAATGCGGCTTCGGCCGGTTCGAGCAGCAGGCAATGCGCTTCGCGGTAAATCGGCTTGCCGGTGAAGTTGCGCGGCGTCGCGTAAACGAGGTCGATGTCCACGCGATGCGTGTCGCGCGTAATGTGTATCAGGCGATGTTTGTCGGTCATGGTGGTCAGAATTCGAACTGATCGAGTTCGCGTTGCAGTTCGCGGTTACGCGCAACGCGCTCGTCGATGGCAGGGCCGAGGTGCTCGACAATCGAGCTCAGCAAGAGATTGAACAGACACGTGAGCGGCGCAAGGGAATCCCAGAACTGGCCGACATCCGTCTTCACTTGCAACAGATCGCAATTGAAGTCGCGCGCCCACGGGCAATAAAGATCGGTGACGAGCGCAAACGCGATGTTGCGCTGCGCCGCGGCTTCGCAATAACGGCGTGCGATGCGCGAATAGGCGCGCGTGTCCGTCACAATCAGATAGGGCGAAGCGAATTCGGAGTTCAATGAATCCACATAGGAACCCGACATGCCGTCGGAATAGAACACACGCGGGCGCAGATATTCGAGGTAGCTGAAGAACGCGTTCGATATGCCGCGAGTCGATTGAATGCCGACGATATAGACGGCGTCCGCCGTCGCAACATGTTGAGCGACGCGGCCAAATGCTTCGCTTTCTGCGAGCTGATAGACGTAGCGCACGGCATCGACTTCAAGATCGAGCGACCGTGCGAGTGCCGCATGCTGCCGGCTCATGCCCTCCGAGTGTTCGTCGTGGCGCTCGTTGCGATACTCGTCGAGCCGGTCGGTAATAAACCACGGACGCGTTTGCGCTCCGCGCAACTCGCGCTTCAGGTCATCCAGATTGCGATAGCCGATGCTGCGCAGAAAGCGTCCAACGGAAATGCCGCTCGTTCCCGTTTGCTGCGCGATCTGATCGGCCGTCTCAAGGCCGAGCCGATCGAGATTCGCCAGCATATAGGTGGCAATGCGCTTGGCTGTCGGCGTGAGCGTGGTGAAGCTCTCCTGGACCGTATCGGTAAACGCAGTGCGCATCGCGGGCTATTCGTTATTTACCTGTCATGAAAGCGTGCTGTGGTAGCTATCTGACAAGGACAATAAAGCCGGCGCTACATTAATTTTTTAATCAAAGAGCGCGGGTCGATAGTCGGTGATGCGCGATGCATACTGTGTCAACGTGCCCACACGCGCCGCATGAAATCGAGCGTCAACGCGGCGATGTCGTCGCTCGCTTCTTCCAGCGCGAAGTGGCCGGCATCGAGCACATGCACTTCGGCGTCCGGAACGTCGCGCTTGTAGGCGTGGGCGCCATGCACGGTGAACGACGGATCATACTTGCCCCAGGTCACGAGCGTAGGCGGCCGATGCTCACGCAACCACGCTTGCCAGCGCGGATACGATTCGAGGTTCGTGCGGTAATCGTAGAAGAGGTCCGTCTGAATGGCGGCCTGTCCAGGGCGCGCAAGAAACTGTTCTTCGTCGCGCCAGTTGTCCGGGTCGTAGCGCTGTGGGTTCGGGCTCGTGCCCACGTGCCGCAGCTTCAACGCATCCGGCGAGGCGAGATTGGCCCACAAGCTCGCTTCGTGTTGCGCGCGGTCTTTCCAGAACGCCTTGCGCGTTTCCCACAGCGGTCCGAGTCCTTCTTCATGCGCAACGGCATTCTGAATCACGATGCCCTTCACTTTGTCGGGCCGGGCCATCGCAAGCCGGAATCCTACCGGGCCGCCATAGTCGGCCATGAACAGCACGTAGCGATCGAGCTTTAACGCATCGGCGAACTGTTCAATGGATCGCGCGATGTTGTCGAACGTGTACGCGTAGCTTTCGGGCGACGGAGCCTCGCTATTGCCGAAGCCCGGATAGTCCGGCGCGATAACGCGAAACTCCGGCGCGAGAAACGGCATAAGCGGTTCGTACATCCGCGAAGACGATGGGAAGCCATGCAGCAGTAGAAGGGTCGGCGCGTCCTTCGGCCCTGCCTCGCGATAGAAAATGTCGACGCCGTCGACGTTCACCGTCGAATAGCGGAAAGTAGAACGGGTTGCATCCATGATCGGTTTGTCCTCAAGTGGAAAGGTGCGATATCAAGGGCGTGGCTCGGCACCAGAAGGCGCCGTGCGCGACGTGCGCGTCGGCGCCGCCGTCTGCACGACATGCAGTACGTTTGCGGCGAGCGCAAATGCCGCGGCGGCGATGCACACACCCATCCAGTGGCCGAACGCCCATGCGGGCCCCGCGAGCAGCGCACCGATTGCGCTGCCGACGAAAAAGAGTCCGGTGAAAAGGCCGTTCACGCGGCCGCGTGCCTGCGGGTTGAGCAGGTTGACCGCGCGGCGCCCCATCGCCTGATCGCCGATCACGCCGAGATCGAGCAGCAGCGCCGCGAGCACGAGGAGCGCGAGCGAAGCGGCCGGCGACAGGCCGCTGCTGCCGCCGAGCAGCGCGATGCAGCTCGCCAGCACCACGATCGAGTGGAAGGCGATGGTCGCTTGCCGGTCGAGGCCACGGTCGCCAAGACGTCCCGCGACCGGCGCGATGATCGTGCTGCCCGCGCCGGCCAGCGCGAACAGACCCACCCCGACATGGCCGAGCCGCAGCGGCGCGCTCGCGAGCTTCAAAGCCACGCTCGTCCAGAACAGGTTGAACGACACCATCAACAGACCCTGGTACAGCGCGCGCCGCCGCAGCACCGGTTCGTCGCGGATCAGATGCAGCAGCGAGCCGATCAACGCGGCATACGAGCTTTGATGAACGGGACGCCGATCGGGCACATGCGTCCACAGCCATGCCGACATGACGGCAAGCGCGGCGGCGTCGATCGCGTAGTAGCTGCGCCAGCCGAACGCGCCGGCGATCAGGCTCGCCGCCGGCCGCGACAACAGCACGCCGAGCATCAGGCCGCTCATCACGTCGCCGACGACGCGGCCGCGATCGGCCTCCGGCGCTTGCGATGCGACGACGGGCACGAGCATCTGTATCGCACTCGACGTCAGCCCAACGAAAAACGACGCCGCCAGGAAGGCCACCGGCTCGCGAGCGGCGGCGAGCACGGCGAGCGACAACACTTGTGCGCCGAGCGTCGCGATGATGAGCGGCCGGTTCGGCAACAGGTCGACGAGCGGCACGAGAAGCAGCAGGCCGGCGGCGTAGCCAGTGAGCGTCAGCATCGTCACCATGTTGGCCCACGCGCCGAGTCCGACAGACGTGGCGAGATCGTTGACGAGCGCCTGCGACGCGTACAAACCGAGTACCGCAATGCCGACGGCAATCGCATAAGGGCGCGTCGCGATGGATGCGGGCGTCGCAACGGCGACAGGACTCTGATTGGTCGATGGCATACGCAGGTGGCTCCGCGAGAACGATGCTTCGTATGCTACTCGCGCTTAACTGATAGATAATCAGGGCGGAAAATGACTCTTTCTCCCGCAAAAATGGATAATGGATCGCTGCGCGACCTCGAGGTTTTTGTCGCGATTGCCGAGGAAGGCAACCTGACTGCAGCCGCGCGACGGCTCGACCGGTCGTTGCAGGCGGTCAGCCGCTCGCTGCAAGTGCTCGAGCGCGAGGCGGGAACGCTGCTCGTCGCGCGCACCACGCGGCAGTGCCGGCTCACCACGGCGGGCGAGCAGTTCTACACGCGCATCAAGCAGGTGCTCGCCGATCTCGCGATGGCGCGCGCCGAACTGGCCGAGCATGCAACCACGGTGTCGGGGCGTCTGCGTATCTGCGGTCCGACGCTCTTCGGTCCGCGCTATATCGCGCCGCTGGTGGCGGCGTTTCTCGCGCGCTATCCGCGACTCACGGCGTCGCTCGATCTGTCCGAGGAGTACGACGATCCGGCGACAAGCGGCGCGGACGTCACCATCCGTATCGGCGAGACGCCTGACTCGAATCTGATTGCGCGGCGGCTCGGCACCATCCGCCGGGTGACGTTCGCGTCGCCCGCTTATCTCGAGGCGCGCGGGCGTCCGCTGCGGCCGGCTGATTTGAAGCAGCATGATTGCGTGGTCCGCTCGTCATTACCGGAAGCCTCGCTGTGGCGCTATCGCAGCAAACGCGGAGTGGAGGAGTCGGTGCAGGTGCGCGGGCGCTTCGAAAGCAACAGCACGGCGGCGATCAACGATGCCGTTGCGAGCGGTCTCGGCATTGGCCGCGCCGCGTACTGGCAGATTGGCGAACTGGTGCAGCAGCGTCGCGTGGAACTGATCCTGACCGACTATGAACTGTCGCCGCTGCCGTTGCAGGCGCTATGGTTGCCTACGCGGCGCCTGCCCGCGCGCACGCGGCTATTCGTGGAGTTTCTGGCGTCGCGGCTCGAGAGCGTCGCGCTTTAGGGCGGCGGGTTGATTAGAACAAGCGCGGTTGCGCAACGTGAGTCGGCATCGCCTCACATGGGATTCTGCCGACGGCACGCGTGCAAGATTTCGTTGACTGCAAACGCGCCTCGCACGCTCTGCACATTCTGCAAGACACACACGTGATAGGCCCTTTCACGCGGCAACAGCAGTGCCCCGTTTTTGTAGAGCGCGATGCACGAATTGGTAATGGCGCGCGCCGCGTAATTGCTCTGGCTATTCGCGAGCGAATTCAGAATGCATTGGTCGTACTCGGGATTCCCGCCTCCGAATGCGAAAGCCGACAGCGGCGCGGCGAGCGCTGCTGAAACAAGCACAAAAACGAGTCTGAGCATGAGTGCGGAAAGCTCGCTGAGATGACGGCAGATAATCGTAGCATGTGCGTTATAGGCGGCCACGCGCCGCCTTATCGGCCGTCGAATTTCGCGGCCAGCTTCTGCTTTCGAAATGCATCGACGACGAAATCGATAAACACGCGCGTCCTCGCCGGCAACAGTTTTTTGTTCGGGTAGTAGATCGATATCGGTCCCTGGTCCGCGTACCACGCCGGCAAGAGACGCATCAACGCGCCGCTTGCGAGCCAGGGCGCTGCGTGCGGCATCGGCAGGAAGGCGACGCCCTGGCCGTGCATCGCCGCATGCGCGATCGCTTCGGGGTCGTCGAAGATCATGCGCGTGCGGCACTCCGCCTGGTACTGCTCGCCCACATGGTTCTGCAGCGTCCACGCGCGCAACCGGCCGGTTGTCGACGAGCGGCGAACGATTCCGTCGAACGCGCTCAGTTCGGATGGGTGCCTCGGCATCGTGCGCGTCGCCATATAAGCCGGCGATGCCGCCACGATCACATGCGTGCGCGCCAACTCGCGCGCCACGATTCCCGGCGTCAGTTCAATGCCGCCGCCGATGGCGACGTCGAAGCCGTCGGCGATCAGATCGACGGGCCGGTTATCGAAGTGCCAATCCGGCACGATCGCCGGATAGTGCTCGAGGAATTCGCCCAGCAAGGGCACCAGATATTCGCGGCCGAATGCCAGTCCCAAACTCACCTTGAGCGTGCCCGCGGGCCTGCCGTCCTGAACCGCCGCGCCGGCAAACGCGTCTTGCAGCGCGGTGAACGGCGCGGCGACTTCGCGCAACAGCTTTTCGCCTTCGGTCGTCAGCGTGAGCTTGCGCGTGCTGCGCTGAAAGAGCCGCAGACCCAGCGAGGTCTCGAGCCGCGCCACGTTCTTGCTCACGGCGGCCGGTGTCAGGCCGAGCCGGCGCGCCGCCGCCGAGAAGCTCAGGTGCTCTGCGCTGAGCACAAACGATTCGATCAGGTTGAGAGGCTCCACGGCGATTTCGGACAAATAGTTGAAAGAGATAGTCTAGATCACACGCTAGTCGAAGGGGAATGTCAGGACGATACTGCTCTCCACTCACTCACCCATTGGAGCAAGACATGACTGCAAATCTGACTGGCAAAGTTGCATTCGTCACCGGCGGCAGCCGGGGCATCGGCGCGGCAATCGTGCAACGTTTGTCGAAGGAAGGCGCGACGGTAGCGTTCACGTACAAGGGTTCGTCGGCGGCCGCGCAGGCACTTGCCGGCAGCATCGAGCAGCAGGGCGGCCGCGCGCTCGCACTGCAAGCGGACGCGGGCGATGCCGCGGCGGTGAGCCGCGCGATCGACGATGTCGCCGGCAAATTCGGCAAGATCGATATTCTTGTGAACAACGCGGGGGTGCTCGCGCTAGGCCCGGTCGAGACGTTCTCGCTCGAAGACTTCGACCGGACGCTGCAAGTCAACGTGCGCGCTGTTTTCGTCGCGGTGAAGGCGGTGTTGCCGCATATGGGCGAGGGCGGCCGTATCGTGAACATCAGCAGCGTCAACGCCGAACGCATGCCGTTTCCCGGCGGCGCCGCGTACGCAATGAGCAAGTCCGCGTTGCGCGGACTCGTGCAGGGCCTCGCGCGCGATCTCGGTCCGCGCGGCATCACGGTCAACAACGTGCAGCCCGGTCCGACCGATACGGACATGAACCCTGAATCCGGCGATTTCGCGTCGATGCTGCACGGTTTCATGGCGCTTCCGCGTCATGGACGGCCGGATGAAATCGCAGGGATGGTCGCCTATGTTGTCAGCCCGGAGGCGGCATTTGTCACGGGCGCGAGCTTGACGATCGACGGCGGTTTCAACGCCTGATCGAGTCGCGCGCGTAGGAAGCGACGCATAAGCAAGCCTGCCGGTTTTTTCGGCAGGCTTATGCTCTTGTTCTCTTATGCGTGATTCGTCACGCGCTCACGCAGCGGAACCCCGCATAAACGTACTGATAATGCGGCTGAAACCAGTTGCGAAACGTCGGCCGCAACATGCACTGTGCGGTGCGCGCCGATCCGCCCTTCAGCACGTAATGCTTGCCGTCGAAGAAATTGGCCGAGTAGCCCAGATAGAACGGAAACGGCTCGAACCCGGGCAAGCCGTCGAACAATGTCGACGTCCATTCCCAGCCGTTGCCGAACTGGCCTTCCACGCCGAATGCGCTCACGTTCTCCGGATAAGCGTCGACGGGCCGAGGATCCCAGCTACGGAAATCGAAGTTGCCCGAGCCCGCGTGCGGCGCGCCCTGTGCCGCGCGTTGCCATTGCGCTTCGGTGGGCAGCGCCTTGCCGGCCCAGCGCGCATAGGCGCTCGCCTCGGCGTGGCTGACGTACGCGGGCCAGTCGAGCGGCAAGGGCACGTCGTCGAACATGGTGCGCAACGTCCATTCGTCGCGACGGCCGTTGCCTTCGCCGCTGTCTTCACCGTTACGTTCGCTGTTGACGCTGCGCCGCGACCAGCATGCCGGATGCTCGATGCCCTCGGCTTCCTTCCACGCCCAATCCTGCTCCGACCACCACTGCGGCTCGCGATAACCGCCCGCGTCGATGAACGCGCGAAACGCGCCGTTCGTCACCATATAGCGGTCGATCTCAAAGGCCGGCACGTCCACTTGCAATTCGCCGAACTCGTTGTCCCAGCCGAAGCGGCCGCCGTCGCGCCGCATCCCGAGCGTGGCCGAACCCGCAGGCACGCGGACCATCGACGATACGCCGTTCGCGCGCCCCGGACCGGTCACGACAGGCTCGCGCAACTCGGTCACTTTCTGTGCGAGCGGCAATTGATGAAGCATGTACGCAAGCGTCTCCGCGTGCATCAGCCGATGCTCGATCGCGACATTCAGCAATTGCTCCGACGCATCGACGCGCGCGGAATCGGTCAGCGCGCGCAGTTCGCGGTCGATCTGTTCGCGAGCGCGCAGGCCATACTCGCGCACGGTCTGGAGCGAAGGCCAGTCGCCTGGTTGATCGGTGGGAAAGCCGCCATCAACCGGATCGATGCCGAAGGCGAAAAGCTGATCGAGTTGCGGATCGAAAGCGGGCAGTTCGAACAGACGCTGATCGAACAGATTACGGTCGAAAGCTTCGAGGTGACCGATATAGAACACGATGCGATGCCGCTCGCGAATCGGTCTTTCGTACAGAAACTCGGGCTTGACGATGGAGAAGAGAGCGTCGGTAACTTGACGCGCGTCGATCAGACGCTGAACGAGCGGGTGATGCGGGCGGGGATCGCGGTTCATTTCGCCGGGTCTCCTTGCGGGGGACGGACTAAACAAAGACTGTACCCGCTCGCAGTTGCCATGCCAAGGCAAAAGACCCGCCGGAAAAACGTGCAAAGAGCCGCGGCCGGCCCTGTGCATGGAGGTCAGACTTGCCGCAAGCCGTCCAGATCGACGATGCGAATGTGCTTGCCTTGCGTGTCGATCAGGCCGCGCTTTTGAAATCTTGACAGCGTGCGGCTCACGGTTTCGAGCGTCATGCCGAGGTAGCTGCCCATGTCCTCGCGTGTCATTCGCAGATTGAACTCCGCCGACGAATAGCCGCGCTGCGCATTGCGCTCGGACACGTCGAGCAGAAAGGCCGCGACCCGTTCGTCCGCCGACAGCGAGCCGAGCACCATCATCTGGGCCGCCTCGCGCACGATCTGCTCGCCGAGCAGCTTGTGCAGGCGTTCCTGCATCGAGCCGATTTCGCGGCACAGCGACTTGAGCGCGGTGTAGGGGACGATGCACACCGTGCTGTCCTCGAGCGCGAGTGCGCTGCACGCGTGCCGGTCTTCGCTGATGCCGTCGAGGCCGAGCGCTTCGCCGGCAAGCCGCAGGCCCGTGACCTGTTCGCGCCCGTCGCGGTGCGCCATGACGGTTTTCATCGAGCCGGAGCGCACCGCATAAATGTTGTCGAAACGGTCGCCGCTGCGGTACAGCGCTTCCCCGCGATGCACGGAGCGCGCCGAGCAGATCAGCGTTTCGAGTTTGGAAAGTTCGTCGTTCGACAAGCCTTGCGGCATGCACAACTGCCGCATCGAGCAGCTCGAGCAGCGCGCGGCGCTGCGGGTGGGCGTGCGCGTGGCGGCACGCGGCGTCGCCCGGCGGCTGGCTCGCGGTGCGGGCGAGGTGACGGCGGAGCCGCCCGGAACTGCGGAAGCCGGGGCCGAACTCGGGGCGGAAGTCGGGGCCGAAGGCGGGGCGGGAATCACAACGGTAGGGGTCAACATGTCTGAGCCGATGTCAGGAGGTAATGATTGATTGTCCCACCGGCTCTGTCCCCCGTTTCGCGGCAAAATGACGCGCTCCCGCGCTCAAGCCTCTTGAGCGACGTCAGAACGCCGCGCCTTGCGTCCTCCAAACGCGGAAGCGTCCGAATGCGCTTTCCCGCCCGCGCGAGCTCTTACTCAACGTTTTGCGTCAACCAGCGACTTTCCCGCGCACTCGCAAACGTTTGGCGAATTTTTTTCTTTCTCGCGCACACCACTCTCAAGGTTTAGGAATTTTTGTCGTCATATTGTCTGAAGAATGCGGCGGCAACGAGAAAGGGGCGGACTACAACGTGCCCATGTCGGCGTCATCTAGTGAACCGCCTTGAGACGAGGCGGATGTGTTCACGCCGAAGCGCGGGGCGGCGCCGCAATGCGGTGAACTGCGCGCGCTTCGCGACAACTTTTATCGAGCGGTTGGGGAAGGAATTAGACACATGAAGATTTCGAATTTGAAAATCGGGGTTCGTCTTGGCTCCGCCTTTGCGCTGATGGTCGCGCTGCTGGTCGGCACGGCTGTCGTCGGTATCGAGCATCTCGAGTCGACCAACACGAAGATGGATGAGATCGTCAGCAATCGCTATACGCTGATCGCGCTCAGCAATCAGATCAAGAGCAACGGATACAAGGCGAACGGCATTCTGAGCAATCTGCTGCTGACCACGTCGCCCGATAAAGCCAAGCAGTACATGGACGACTACGCGGCGATCCGCAAAGCGAACGCGCAAGCCTACGCCGAGCTCGAAAAGCACCTGACGAGTGATGAAACCCGGGCGCTCTTCAAGCAGCAGTTCGACGCGCGCTCCGCTTACGGCGTGAGCGTGAAGAGCTTCTTCGATCTGGTCAGCAAGAACCAGCAGCAGGACGCGCGCGACGTCTATCAGGGCGACATGGCGCGGCTGCAGGATGCGTATTACGTCCTCGTCGACAAGATGGTCGACGTGCAGGCGGACCGGATGGCGCGCGATGTCGCCGAAGCCGTCGCCGAAGCGCACAACGCGAAGCTGCAAATGATTCTGCTCGCGCTGTTCGCCACGGTGATCGCGATCGCGACCGGCATCTTCATCACGCGCACCATCACGCGGCCGATCAACCGTGCGGTCGTTCTCGCCGAAGCGGTCGCGGCCGGCGATCTCACGCATCATCTACACATCGATTCGACCGATGAAGTGGGCCGCCTTCTCACCGCGCTCGAACGCATGACCGGCAATCTGCACGGCATCGTCGCGCAGGTGCGCCAGGGCACGGACACGATCAGCCAGGCGACGCGCGAAGTCGCGAGCGGCAACATGGACCTGTCGAGCCGCACCGAACATCAGGCGAGCTCGCTCGAAGAGACGGCGGCCGCGATGGAGGAGTTGACGTCGACGGTCAAGCAGAACGCCGATAACGCACGCGAGGCCAATCAGCTTGCGTCGAGCGCGTCGGATGTCGCGGTGCGCGGCGGCGAAGCCGTGAACCAGGTCGTGAGCACGATGACCGCCATCAACGAGTCGTCGCGCAGGATCGTCGAGATCATCGGCGTGATCGACGGTATCGCGTTCCAGACCAACATTCTCGCGCTCAACGCTGCCGTGGAAGCGGCGCGCGCGGGCGAACACGGGCGCGGCTTTGCGGTGGTCGCGAGCGAAGTGCGCGGCCTCGCGCAGCGCAGCGCCGTTGCCGCGAAGGAAATCAAGGAGCTGATCGCCGACTCGGTGAGTCAGGTCGGCACCGGCGGCAAGATGGTCGAGGAAGCCGGACAGATCATCGGCGAAGTCGTGAAGAGCATTCGCCATGTGACGGAAATCGTGGCCGAGATCAGTTCGTCGAGCAAGGAGCAAAGCGAAGGCATCGAGCAGATCAACCACGCCGTCACGCAGATGGACAAGGTGACGCAGGAAAACGCCGCGCTCGTCGAGCAAAGCGCCGCCGCGGCGCAGGCTCTGCAAGACCAGGCGCAGCAACTCACGCAGACCGTCAGCACCTTCAAGCTCGACGACGCCACGTCGAAACAACGTCGCGTCACGCGCGACTCGCATGCGCATCGCTCGAATGATGTGAGCGATGCGGGTGCTTGGCTCGTGTCGGCCCAGTAGAAGTCGAGGCAGGCAACGGACGGAGACACGAGCCGGTCGCGCGGACCGGCTCGATAACACATAGAAGACCGAGCGCTGCTGCAAGTCCGCATCCGCATCGCGCTCTTTCCCGTTTCGCTGTCTGCCGAAGATCACGGCCAACCGTCGCGTTGCCGTCGCGGGCGTACGCCCCGAGCATTCGCATGCGGACAGCGGAATCCGATTAACGGTTTCTTCCGCACGCTATCCAACATGTCCCACGTCTCTTCCGAATCGATTGTTCTTTCACGCTCGCCGGCCGGCGCGGTTATCGAACCGGCAGGCGACCTGTCGCCGGTAGCGCGGACGCTGCAGGTCCGGCGCTTCATCGACGCGTTCCGTCAGCACGGTCATCGTCAGGCGTCGCTCGATCCGCTGCGCCTTGCGCCCGTGCCCGAGGTGCCCGAGCTCGACCCTGTGTTTCATGGGCTCGATCCGGCGCAGCCGATCGGCGCCGAAAATCCGCTGCTGCCGCCTTCGGCCGCGGTGCATGAACTCGAGCGGCAATTGCGGCGCGTCTATTGCGGCGCGATCGGCCTCGATCTGACCGGCATCCGCGATCAGCAGCGCCGCCCCCAGTTGTCCGCATGGCTCAAGACGGAGCAGCTTGCGCCGTTGCCGGCGCGCGAGCCGCGCCGCCGTCTGCTGCGCCGCCTCGTGGCCGCTGAAACGTGGGAGCGTCATGTGGCGGCGCGATTCGAACATGCGAAGCGCTTCTCGCTCGAAGGTTGCGAGAGCCTCGTGCCGCTCATTGAAGCAATCGTCGATCAGGCTGCCGCTCATGGCGTTCGGCAGGTGTTCGCGGGCATGCCGCATCGCGGGCGCCTGAATGTGCTTGCCAACGTGATGGACTTCGATCCGGCGAAGCTGATCGATTGCCTCGATCCGGATTCGGAGGCCGCGGCCGTGCAGCGCGATCTGCCGTATCACCTCGGCGCCAGTACGGTAAGAAAGACGCAAGACGGCGATGTCGCGATCTTCCTTGCGCCCAATCCGTCGCATTTGCAAAGCGTCTATCCGGTGGTGAGCGGCATGGCGCGCGCGTACCAGGACGAGCATCGCGGCTTCGGCTGCCTGCCGCTCGTCATGCACGGCGACGCCGCCTTCGCGGGCCAGGGCATCGTGATGGAAACGCTCAACATGACACGCAAGGACGGCTATGCATTGGGCGGCACGATCCATGTGATCGTGAACAATCAGATCGGCTTCACGACGCCGAACCGGATGGACGCCGAAGCCTATTCGTATTGCACGGACATTGCGCGGATGATCGACGCGCCCGTGATCCGCGTGAACGCCGATCGTCCCGACGAAGTGATGCGCGCCGCGAAGCTCGCATTGCAATACCGGATAGAGCACGAGGCCGATGTGATCATCGACCTGATCGGCTATCGGCGTCTGGGTCACTCGGAGCATGACATTCCCGCGCTCACGCAGCCGTTGCAGCAAGCGGCGATCGCGACGCATCAGACCGTCACCGAGTTGTATCACGCGGCCATCGGCGAAGACACGCCGCTCGACGTGCTGCGCGCGGAAGCGTTGAAGGAGCTTCAGACGACGCCGCCGTCCGCGCTAACTTCGTCACGGTCTCACGGCAACCGGATAAAGCGCACGCGGCCGTTGTCGCTCGCGCGCATGCAGTCGTTGACCGCGGCGTTGACTCGCACGCCGCCCGCGTTCCGGCTGCACGAGTTGCTGCGCAACATCACCGCGCAGTGGCAAAAGAGCGTCGCCGATGAAACCGCGGCCGTCGATTGGTGCTTCGCGGAAAACCTGGCTTATGCGACGTTGCTTGACGACGGCCATAGTGTGCGCATCTCCGGCATGGACGTCGGTCGCGGCACATTCATGCATCGGCATGCGGTGTGGCATTCGCAAGGCAATGCGGCAAGCGACACCGCAAACGCGACCGAGCCTTATGTGCCGCTGCAAAACCTCGGTGTGCATCAAGGCGAGTTCGACATCGTCAACTCGCCGCTGACCGAAGAGGCGGTGCTGGGTTTCGAATACGGCTACAGCGTGCAGACCGGCTCGCACCTCGCGATCTGGGAAGCGCAGTTCGGCGACTTCGTGAACGGCGCGCAAGTCATCATCGATCAATACATTGCCGCGGGCGAGTACAAGTGGGACCAGCGCTCCGGTTTGACGATGCTGCTGCCGCATGGCCACGAAGGCGTCGGCCCCGAGCATTCGACCGGGTATGTCAGCCGCTTTCTGCAACTATGCGCGGGCGGCAACATGAAGGTCGTGATGCCGTCGACGTCATCGCAATGGTTCCATATGCTGCGTGAGCAGGCGTTGAGCGCGGAGCCGAAGCCGCTCGTCGTGATGTCGCCGAAAGGACAGCTCTATGGCAATGCGCGCTCGCATTCGCCGCTCGGCGAGTTGATCGGCGGCGCGTTTCTTCCCGTGCTGCACGATAGCGGCGTCGCTTCGCCGCAAGACGTGACGCGCGTCGTGCTGTCGAGCGGCAAGTTCTTCTATGACTTGCAGGCAGCGCGCGATGCTGGCGGCGACACGCGAACCGCGCTCATCCGCGTCGAGCAGTTGTATCCGTTTCCGACGAGCGAGCTTGCCGTTGCGCTCGCCGCCTTCCCGCAACTCGAGGAAGTGGTGTGGGCGCAGGAAGAGGAAAAGAAGCACGGTGCATGGCATTTCGTACGCGACGAAATCGAGCAGGCGGTGCCGGCGAACTGCCGCATTGTCGACGTGTGCCGGCGCGAAAGTCCGTCGGGCGCGCACTCGTCGATACGCGCGCATCGCGACGAACAGCAGCGCCTCGTCGCGGCTGCTCTCGCGCGCGGCTGACGTTGCAACGTCAAGCGGTTTGCCTGCCGAGGTGCGATTGAGTTGCTATTGTTAACAACAACAGGCAGCAACACGCGAGGTTGTCGCGAGCGGCAATTAACCATGCCGCATGGCGGCAGCCTCGCGCTTTCCGGCTTCGTTTCACAGCCTGATTTCGCGGCTTGCCTACGGGCACGCCGGCTCGCGCAAGCGGGCAGCGCGCGTTGGCATGCGGGTTGCGAAGCAGGTCGTCGAAGCGATAGGACAATTGCACATGGCAACCGTACTGCTGGTCGATGACGACGCCGAGGCGCTCGATGCATGGAGCGCCGTCTGCGCCGCGGGGGGTTACGAAGTAAAGACGGCGCTCGACGGCAAGTCGGCGCTCGCGCAGTTCATGGCCGCGCCGGTCGACGTGGTCGTTGCCGACTGGCGCATGCCGGTCATGTCGGGCAGCGAGCTATGTCACCGGTTGCGCACGCTGCCGGGTCTCGCCGACGTCGCGTTCATCCTTGTCTCGGGAGAACCGAGCCCGCCCGCCTTCGTGAGCTTCGACGGATTCCTGCGCAAGCCCGTGGACGGCGCGATCCTGCTCGCGACGATGCGGCGCTTGCTGGACGATCACGTGACTCATCGCGCATTGCAACGCGGCGGGCAGCCTTGATGCACGCCGCACGCCGTTGCGGCGACTTCAGATATCCGCGTGCGGATCGTCGGCCTGCTTGGTTGCCGCCGATGGAATCAGCAGCACCGGCAAGCGCGCCTGGCGCACGCAGCGCTCGGCGACGCTGCCGAGAATCAGCCGTTGAAATCCGCGCCGGCCGTGCGTGCCCATGACGAGCAGATCGGCGTTGAAGTCGGCAGCGGCTTTCAGCACGGCGGTTGATACATCATCGAGCGACGCGGCTTCGCTGACGACAATCTCGCCCTTCACACCTTGCGCGTCCATTTCGCGCGCCAACTCCACGCCGAGTTCCTTGCCCTGTTCGATCAGCCGGTTGCGAAGCACCGAAGGATCGTAGCCGGGCGCCTCGAAATACATCGGCGTATTTTCGACGACATAGAGCGGCTGCAAGACAGCGCCCGTCGATCTGGCGAGCGCGAGCGCCGCCTCGAAGGCGTGGCGCGAAGTCTGGCTGCCGTCGACCGCTACAAGAATGCGTGTGTACATATCCACTCCACGTCAGGTTGCGAAACTTCAATCATGATCCACCGACTTGCGTTCGGACAGGATGTAAATCAACCGGTTCACAAATTTTGACGCGGAGCCGCGCGGGCCGGCCCGCGTTTGCGATCAGGCGCGGCGGCCTTTGACTCGATTGCAAGAGCGCGAAACGCGGCGAATGCCGCCAGGGTTTGCCTTACAATTGGAGCCTACTCTGACAAGCTGCATCCGCCCGGCCGATGAACGAGCGCAAAACGACGGGCTTGCCCGACAAGATCTACGGCGACATCCTGAATCGCATTCTCGAAGGCGAGTACAAGGAAGGTCAGCGGCTGCCCACCGAGCACGCGCTGGCCGAGCGTTTTTCGACCTCGCGGCCCACGGTGCGCGAGGCATTGGCGCGGCTGCGGGCGGACGGCATCATCGTGACGCGCCACGGTTCGGGTACGACGGTCGCGCGACGGCCCGATCCGGACGTGCGGCGTTTTGCGCCGCTCGAAACACTGTCCGACATCCGCCGTTGCTATGAATTTCGCATCGTCACGGAGACGGGCGCGGCGGAGCATGCGGCACTCAAAGCCGACGCCGACGACATCGCCGCAATCGAAGAAGCGTGGCAGCAACTGGAACGCATCATCGAGACGCGCGGCATCGGCGCACACGACGACTTCCTGTTCCACCTCGCGGTGGCGCGCGCGTCGCGGAACCCGTTTTTCATTACGGTGATGTCGTTCATCGAGGAACAGATTGTTTTCAGCATGAACCTGTCGCGCAATCTCTCGCTCGTGAAAACCGTGGAGCGGCAGCGCCTGGTGCAGGCTGAGCACAGAGCGGTGCTCGACGCGATCCGCCGTAAAGACCCGCAGGCGGCAGGGCAGGCGATGCGAGCGCACCTGGAAAATGCGCTCGAACGGATGTTTGGTTCGTAGGGAGCTTCGCGTGATCCGCCGCGCGCGGATCGAGCAGGGTTAGCAGCGCGTGGACAGTTGCGATGGCCGGCGGCCGGCAGCCAGGCGGCGGAGCAGCGAAGCAGTGGAGGAGCTAAGCGGCCGCGGCCATCGGCCCGAACAGAGCCGCGCGCGTTTTCGGACTCACGGCAATGTCGAGCGCCACCGCACGTTCCACGCCGATCTGCAGCGGTGAGCCGAGCCGGCTGATCTCAATGCCTGTCTTGCGCAACAGCCGTTCAATTGGCGTCGTGGTCACCGTCACATAGCGCGTGATGCCCATGCGGTCCGCGAACGTGACCAGCTCGTGGATCGCCTGCATCGTCACATCGGCGAAACCGAACGACTTCTCCTCGCCGCTGGTGTCGATCGCGAAGCGGCTCAGTTCCCAGATGTGCCGCCCAACCGGCGCCGCCGCGCCGTGCAGCAGTTGCGGGAAGGTGTCTTTCAGCATGTTCGGCCCCTCGGTCGGCATGAGGCGCCAGCAGCCGCGCACGCGCCGGTCGTCGCCCTGAATCAGCATGTAATGCGGTCCCAGCGCATCGTAGCCGTCGATCTCCATGCCCGCTATGGTCGGAATATCCCACCCCAGCCGGCCGTGAAAAACCCGCGCCCGCAGGCGGTACATCTCGTTGATGTCCTCGTTGTCGAACTCTTGACGCATTCCAATCCGGATTGCTGTTTGCATGACGTTCTCCTGAACGTGTTGGGGAAAACCAATACGCAGGAAAACTTATGCATTCTGAATCGTTCCGCCACCTATCTACCTGGATAGGTGTGCATGCTTATCGGATAACGCAGAATTTGAGATAGCAACAGCACTCAACCGACGGGACACGAAAATGGAACTTCTCGACAATCACTGGCAACCGCAAACCGGCCTCCAAACGCGTTCGGCGGAGCCTTCCACGGCGGTGGACCGGGTTCTGATCATTGCTTACCGCAAAAAGAAAAAAGAGAGCCAGCGCCGTTTCTGGGCGCGTTTCGGTGTCACCCAGTCGCGCGGCAGCCGCTTTGAATCCGGCGCCGAAATTCCGGCACCGGTCTCGATCCTGCTGGGCCTGTACTTCACCAAGACCGTTTCGGATGCGGACCTCGGCCGCGCCGAGCGCGTGCTGCACAGCCGCGACGCCGCCGCCTTGCTCAACCCGGGTCAATAAGCCCGAGTTGTGTCGCAATGACGGCTGCCGCGCGCCGCGAATTCACGCCGAGTTTCGTCCTGATGTTTTTCATGTGGAAGTTCACCACGGCTTCCGAGCAGTTCAGGATATGCGAAATTTCCCACGTGGATTTGCCGCGCGCGGTCCATTGAAGACACTCGCGTTCGCGCGGCGTCAGCTTTGGCAACAGCGTCTGCGTGTGCGTATGCAGATGGCGCTGGCTGGTGTCGATCACCAGGTCGCGCAGTAGCACAAGGTTGGGCAGCACGACGTCGATATGACGCCAGAAGGTGTCGGTGGGATTTGCGTCGTTCACGAAGCACATCATGCCGGCTTCCTGATTCGGGCCGTGAATCGGCAATGTCACGCCGGCGCGCAGACCGTGCGCGCGGGCTTCCTCGTACATGGACCGCTGCGGCGCCGTGATGAAGATTTCCGGCGACCAGACAAGCGGCGTGGAGCGCGTCGCACAATGTGCGACGGTCGGGTCGATGTGCACGAGACCCTGCTCGTCGTAAGTGCGGCGCCACGCGGGCGCATAGGTGCTGCGCACGTACGCGTCTTCCAGCCGAATGGTCGGGCGCGGCAGCATGGCAATCAGAAGCCGGTCGAATCCCCACGTCTCGGCGAGATCCGCGACGGCACCGAACCACGCCGCCTCGTCGGCGGCGTCCAGTAGCGGCGCCATCTGCTCGATAAAATGTAGCGACAATTTCGACTCTCTCAGACTCGCAAATATCCGGTAGGTCATTTGCGCAGGTTTTTATTTACGGCTGCTTTAATCGCAATCTATCACTAAAAGCCTGTTGCACAGAAAGAGCCCCGCACGAGACTGCCGGCATTAATCCGGGCTTTACCTCTGCATAATTGCTGCCCGCAGTAAATCCGCTCGTCGCGGATTGCAGGTTATGCGTCCTCTAGCCCCTATGCCACCGCGAGCCGCACGCAGCAACGGTTTAGCGCTGCGCCGCCGGTTCGCGGCCTCATCCCCGCGCTGCGACGGCTGCCAATCAAACGGGCAAAACGACCTCATTTGCCAAATCGCGGCTATTACCGCAATCACCGATTTGCGATGCAGTTTCGCTTCCTCACGCTATTCACGGTCCTCGCATGCATTGTCATATAAAAGGCGATGCGTTGCGTTTGGGCATTTCGCCGCGAACGCGAACCCTTCGCGCCCGCGCTGCTGCTCGCAAAGTTGTTTGACAACTTCTCGCAGCCGATGCTACCTTGGGAGCCTGTTTCCATTCCACTCCACTCGACTCCCGTCCCGTCTCATGAACGAATCCCCATTCGAAGACAGCGAACTCGCTGCGTCGGTCATGGCTGTGCCGCCTTTGGCGCGCCGCGCGGACCATGCACTCGACGCCGCTCAGAACGCCGCGCTGATCCGCCACATCGAGGCGGGCGGCGTGCGCACGCTGCTCTATGGCGGCAATGCCAATCTGTATCACGTGGCCGTGAGCGAGTATCGCGACTTGCTGGATATGCTGTCCGAAAGCACGAGCGACGACACGCGCGTCATTCCGGCAATCGGCCCGGACTACGGAAAAATGCTGGATCAGGCGCGGATTCTCGCGCAGACCCGCTACCGCACGGCGATGGTGCTGCCGCTCGCGGGCTTCACGACGTCGGAGGGCGTCGAAGCGGGGCTGACACGCATCGTCGATGCAGCCGGCATTCCGCTCACGCTGTACATCAAGAGCGAAGACTATGTGGAAGTGGAGACGCTCGCGCGGCTTGTCGAGCGCGGCACGTTGCTGGCGGTCAAGTATGCGATCGTCCGCAAGAATCCCGCTGACGATCCGTACCTGCGCCGGCTGCTTCAACATGTGCCGGCGGGCAAGATCGTATCGGGCATGGGCGAGCGCCCGGCGCTCGTGCATCTGCGCGAGTTCGGCCTCGCCGCATGGACGACGGGCTCCGGCTGCATCGCGCCGCGCATGGTGACCGCGTTGTTGCACGCGGCGAAGCGCGGCGACCATGACACCGCGCAGCGCCTGTACGACGCGTTCCTTCCGCTCGAAACCTTGCGCGACGACATCTCGCTGATCCGCGTGCTGCATGACGCGGTCACGTTCGCGCAGATCGCCGACATGGGGCCGCTGCTGCCGCTGCTCAGTTCGACGCCGCCCGAACATCATGCGAAGATCGCCGATGCCGCGCGCACGCTGCTCGCGCTCGAAAGAGAATACGAGCGCGCGACGTGACCGCTCAATCCACGCTCAATCCATCCACGTAGAGACAGCATGACCGACAACAGCCGACGCTATCCCGATCCTTCCGTGCGCGTGTTCGATCCGCGCTTCAAGTCACTGATCCTGGCGTCGGCGTCGGTCGAGTGCCTGTATCAGGGCGCGCGCTGGTCCGAGGGACCGGTCTGGTTCGGCGACGGCCGCTATCTGCTGTGGAGTGACATCCCGAACGACCGCATCTTGCGCTGGGACGAAACGAGCGGCGCGGTCAGCACGTTCCGTCAGTCGTCGAATAATGCGAACGGCCATACGCGCGACCGCCAAGGCCGGCTCGTGAGCTGTGAGCATCTGACGCGCCGCGTCACGCGCACCGAATACGACGGCTCGATCACCGTGCTGGCGGATCGTTATCGCGGCAAGCGTTTCAATTCGCCGAACGACGTGGTCGTGAAATCGGACGGCTCGATCTGGTTTAGCGATCCGACCTTCGGCATAGACAGCTTCTACGAAGGCGAGAAGCAGGAGTCGGAGCTGCCGGCTTGCGTGTACCGCATCGACGGCCAGTCGGGCGAAGTGAGCGTGGTCGCCGACGACATACTCGGACCCAACGGCCTCGCGTTTTCGCCGGACGAGTCGTTGCTCTATGTCGTCGAATCGCGGGGCGAGCCGCGCAAGATCCGTGCGTTCGACGTCGATGCCGATGCCGGCGGCAAGGGCGCGGCGCTCTCGAACAATCGCGTGCTGATCGACGCAGGACCAGGCACGCCGGATGGTTTTCGCGTCGACATCCACGGGAACCTGTGGTGCGGTTGGGGCATGGGCACCGACGAACTCGACGGCGTGCGCATCTTCACGCCGCAAGGCGAGCCGATCGGCCATATTGCATTGCCGGAGCGTTGCGCGAACGTGTGCTTCGGCGGGCGTCATCGCAACCGGCTTTTCATGGCGGCGAGCCACGGCCTTTACTCGCTATATGTGAACACGCAAGGCGCGCGCGGCGGCTGATCGCAATCTCAGCTTTCTATGCCGCAACGCTGCGCGCATGGTTTGCCCAGGCTAGTTGCCTGACAAACGCCCGCTGCCTCCATCCACGAATCAGCGGCTCGGGGTTTGCCCTCGTATACAACTTCGCCAAATCATTGACGGCAAAGGCCTTCGGGCCTTAGACAGCGAAATCCCGTGCTACGCGCCAACAAGCACATTTGCTTGACATCGGCTGTTCCGCTTCGCTATGTTGCAAGGGTTGAAAGAGACGCTCGGGGCACTCGACCGGCGGACCTCATACCAAGAAGCGAGGAGACGCAATGACTGTTTCACACAGGTTGGCGCTCAGGCTGGTGTCGGTATGTTTCGCGGCGAGCGCCGCATTCGGGTCCGCCGCGTTCGCGGCCGATCCTGTCACGCTCAATATCGTCGACGTCGCCGGCGATCTTCAACTCACGCAAAAGGGCTTCGAGGCATTCAAGGCGAAGTACCCGAACCTCGTCGCCAATATCACCTACACGAACGCGCCCGCGCCGCAACTGCCGGGCAAGATCAAGGCGATGCAGGGGGCGGGCCGCTCGGACATCGACCTCGTGCTGACCGGCACCGACGCGCTCGCGGCCGGCATCGAACAGAACCTGTGGACGAAGCTGCTGCCCGATAACGCCGCGCAGTTCCCCGGCGTGCTCGACAAGTACGCGCCCGGCCCGCGCAAGATGCAGGAGCTCGCGCAAGGCTTCGGCCTCGAAGTCGCGTATATGCCGGCCGGACCGCTACTCGAATACAACCCGGCCAAAGTCAGCGATCCGCCGAAAACGCCCGAGCAACTGCTGCAATGGTGCAAGGCTCACCCGGACAAACTTATCTACGCACGGCCCGCGAACTCGGGACCCGGCCGCACGTTTCTGATGGGCTTGCCCTATGTGCTCGGCGATAAAAATCCGCAGGACCCGATCAACGGCTGGGACAAGACCTGGGCTTTCCTCAAGCAATTGAACGAGTGCATTCCGTACTATCCCGGCGGCACGTCGGCGGTCATGAAAGAACTCGGCGAGGGCACGCGCGACATGACGGTGACGGTGACGGGCTGGGACATCAACCCGCGCGCGCTCGGCATCGTGCCGGCTGAATTTCGCGTGCAGGCGTTCGACAACATGACGTGGGTGAACGACGCGCACTTCATGGTGATTCCGAAGGGCGTGCCGAAGGAAAAGCTCGACGTGCTCTACAAGCTGATGAATTTCATGCTCGAGCCCGCGCAGCAGGCGTTGACTTACGACGACGGTTACTTCTATCCTGGCCCGGCGATCAAGGGCGTTACCGAAGCACAAGCGCCCGCGCATAGCCAGGAAGTCCTGAAGAAGTACGGGCGGCCCGAGTACGCCAAGCTGCTCGCGGAACGTCCGCACGCGTTGCCGCTCAATGCAGCGGCGATGGTCGCCGCCTTCAAGAAGTGGGACACGGAAGTGGGTGCGCAAAAAACCAAATAGCCACGGCGGACAGCCCGCGCTTCCACTCATGCCAGTGCGATTCGCGCGCGACCCGTGACGGGTCGCGCGCATCAGGGAACCGCCATGAAGCATCACTTTGAACAGTTGCGGCTCGATTCGGTGAGCCGCAGTTTCACGAATGCGGAAGGCCAGTCGATCGCGGCGCTGCAAGGGCTCGATCTGGACATCCGGCGCGGCGAGTTCATCGCATTGCTGGGACCGTCGGGCTGCGGCAAGTCGACGGCGCTCAACTGCATCGCCGGTTTGCAGCCGTTGAGCGGCGGCGGCATCTGGCTCGACGACAAACGTATCGACGTATTGCCGCCGGAAAAACGCGGCTTCGGCATGGTGTTTCAGAACTACGCGCTGTTTCCGCACATGAGCGTGCTCGACAACGTCGGCTTCGGTCTGAAGATGCGCGGCGTCGGCAAAAGCGAAATCATGCGGCGCGCGCGTGAGGCGCTGCAACTCGTGCAGCTCGTCGGCCACGAACGCAAGTTGCCGGGACAGCTCTCCGGCGGCCAGCAACAGCGCGTGGCGATTGCACGCGCCATCGTGATCGAGCCGCCGCTCATTCTGATGGACGAACCGCTTTCGAATCTCGACACGAAGCTGCGCATCGAAATGCGCGCGGAGATCCGGCGCATTCACAGCCAGCTCGAACGCGCGACGCTGTACGTCACGCACGATCAGGACGAAGCGCTTTCAATGGCTGATCGCATCGTCGTGATGAGAGAGGGCGTCGTGCAGCAGGTCGCGACGCCGAAAGAGGTGTACACGCGTCCGCGGAATCTGCATGTCGCGCGTTTCATGGGCTATCGCAATGTCGCCGAATTCACACTCGAAGGCACGCAAGGCGAAGGCGTTCTGGTGAGCGCAGACGGCGTGCGTCTGATCGGCACGCCGATGGCCGGGTTCAACAGCAAGCGCGTGAGCGTCGCGCTGCGTCCGGAAGACATGGAACGCGCGGCGCCTGGCGCGGAGAACGCGTTCGATGCGTTGGTCACCGTCGTCGAATATGGCGGCAACAGTTCGCTGCTGCGCGTGAAGACCGCGTTCGGCGAATTGTGGGCGCGCGTGGCCGGCGAATTCGAAGAGGGCGAGCGCATCAGCCTGCGCGTGCCGCCGTTGCGCACGCTCGTCTACGACGCCGAGGCGGCACAACCATGAATACGCCGACGTATCCCGCGCCCGTTCCGCCGACAGCGCCCACCGCTCGCGCAAGACAGCGCGACGGCAAGGCATGGCTTGTTACGCCTGCGCTGCTCGTCATCGTCGCGTTGTTCATCTATCCGTTCGCGTACGGCCTTGCGTTGTCGTTCCGGCCGATGAACGGCGGCAGTGCATGGGCCAACTATCTGACGTTCTTCACCGACACGTCGATGTGGCCGACCATCATCGTCACGCTGAAACTCGCGGTGCCGGCGACGCTGATCAACGTCGGCGTGTCGGTGCCGGTCGCGTTCGCATTGCGTCGGCATTCGCGTTATCAGAAGTTCGTGACGACGTTGCTGGTGATTCCGGTCACGCTCGGCACCGTGCTGATCGCCGACGGCATGCTCACTTACTTCGGACCCAACGGCTGGTTTCCGCAGGCGCTGCAGGGCCTGCATCTCTATACGCGCGAAGTGCGGCTCACGCATAACTTCTGGGGCGTGCTGATTTCGCTGATCGTGTCCGGCTTTCCGTTCGCGTTCCTGTTGACGCTCTCGTATGTGACCGGCATCGATCCGACGCTCGCGAGCGCCGCGGCCACGCTCGGCGCGAGTCCGTGGGAGCAGTTCCGCCGCATCTATTTGCCGCTGCTGATACCGGGCTTGACGATGGCCGCGTGTCTTTCGTTCGTGCAGGCGTTTTCGGTGTTTCCGTCGGCGGTGCTGCTGGGTGCGCCAGCGGGGCCGACGCGCGTGATGTCGATTGCCGCCGCCGAAGCCGCGTTCGAAAGCTACGACTATTCGCTTGCGTCGGCGATTGCGATGGTGATGGGCTTCGTGCAGCTGCTGGTGGTCGTCGCGATGCTCGGTGCGCGCCGCCTGTCGTATAGCGGCCCGGCAACAGGAGGCAAAGGCTGATGACGAGCGAACATCGCGGCGCGCCGGGCTCATGGCCAAGATCCGCATCCACGCAGCAGGGCGACGACGCTCGCGAACCCCACAAGCGCGCGAAGCAGCGCGCGAGCGTGCCGGGCCGCGTGTGGCGCGTGATCGTGTGGGGCGCGATGGTGTTCTTCCTCGTCAACGTCGTGCTGCTGATCGCGACGGTGGCGGTCAACTCGATCGCGACGCGCTGGTTCGGCACCTTGCTGCCGCAAGGCTTCACGCTGCATTGGTATGCGCAGGCGTGGAGCGATTTTCAACTGGCGAGCGTGCTGTGGGTCACGGTCGAAGTGGTCGGCGCGGTCGTGCTGCTGTCAGTGCTGCTCGGCGTGCCCGCGGCCTATGCGCTTGCGCGCGTGCAGTTTCCCGGCAAGCGCCTCGCGATGCTGATATTCCTGTTGCCGTTGATGGTGCCGCCCGTCACCTATGGCATTCCGATGGCGACCGTGATGTACAAGGTCGGCCTCGCCGGCACGCTGAGCGGCGTGATACTCGCGAACCTCGTGCCCGCGCTGCCGTTCGTGATCCTCGTGATGACGCCATTCATCGAGCAGATCGATCCGAATCTGGAAGCGGCGGCGCGCATCTTCGGCGCCAACACATTCCGCTATTTCCGCTACGTGCTGCTGCCGCTGCTCGTGCCCGGCATGCTCGCCGCCGCGCTGCTCGTGTTGGTGCGGACCATCGGCATGTTCGAGCTGACGTTTTTCACTGCGGGGCCCGCGACGCAAACGCTTGTGGTCGCGTTGTACTACGCGGTGTTTTCAACGGGCGTGCGCGCGCCGCAATCCATCGACGCGATGGCGATGATCTACATGGCGATCACGCTGATCTGGGTGTTGATCGCGCTGCAGTTCGTGAGCCCGACGCAGATCGTCTCGCGCGTGAAGGAGCAGAAGCATTGAGCGGAGCCGCGCATCGCGCGCGGCTCACACGTGGGCCCACACGCGAGGCTTATTCGCCGACGCGATAAACGCGCCCCGTTTGCGCGCCTTCCACGCTGCGCAGATACGCTTGCGCGGCGCGTTGCGCGGTGACCGGCTCGAAGCCGCGGAAGTACGGCGCATAGCTTTCCATCGATTCGCTCAGCACTGTCGGGCTCACGACGTTGATGCGGATGCCGCGCGGCAGTTCGATCGCCGCGCCTCGCACGAAACCCTCTAGCGCGAGATTGACGGTCGTCGCATTCGCGCCTTCGCGGATCGGCTCGTCGGCGAGAATGCCGCTCGTTAGCGTGAACGAGCCGCCGTCGTTCACATAGTTCTGCCCTGCGAGCACGACGTTGATCTGTCCCATCAGCTTGTCGCGCAGGCCGACCCAGAACTGCTCGCTCGTCATTTGCGGCAGCGGTCCGAAATGCACTTTGCCGATGGCCGTGACCACGCCATCCACCTTGCCGATCTCGCGAAAGAGCCGCTCGACGCTCGCAGGGTCGGTGCTGTCCACCTGATACTGGCCGCGCGTCGCGCCCACTTCGATGACTTCATGCCGAGCCTTCAGCTCCGCGCTCACTGCCTGGCCGAGTGTGCCGGTGGCGCCGATCACGAGGATCTTTTTCATTTACCGCTCCGTCGAGTTGATGTGCGCCGATTGTGCACCGGGCCGCATGGCAGAAAAACGCCCGGCGGCGAGCAGGTCTCGCAACCACCGGTTTGTAATCGAAGACATCCGATAAAAAGCGCGCATTGCTATTTAAACGGCGTGCGCGCTGTTATGTCCGGGCCACTCGGCTTCATCGCCGTGATTCAAACACGCGCGCAAACCACATGATTATCTAACTCGATGTATTTCGATCACGCGCGTAGGCCGCAAATGATTAAGGGCATAATGGATGCGGCCGCGTTCACCGCGATTCTCGCCCGCACGCGAATAGTCGAAGAGATCCTCTGCGGAATGGATTCCCTGCGGCTCGACCATGCCTTTGTCGACGACGGTATAGCCAGGCTCGAGCGCAAGCAGCAGATGATTGCCGCCGACCCGGCTGTCGAATCCCGCCATGCCGTCGAGCGCTTCCGCGACGCTGTTGACGAGCGTCGCGTTGCTGGTCGTGATTTCGTCGACGGCAATGGGGCTTTGACCCGCAATGCGCGCGGCTTCGTGGTTCTTGCCGTCGGTGTCCACGGTGCTGTCGTGCGTGCGGTCGTTATACAGTTCCGCGCTGCATGAGTGGCTTTTGACGGTTGCTTTGGGCGCGTCTGCGGAATTGTCGATAGCGCTGTTCATATGCATTCTCCTTTCAGGAAGTGAGGTCCCCGAGAGCAAGGTCCGTTCCTTTTGCAGGGCGATTGCGTTCGCGCGTCTTTCGTTTTTTTTAATGAACGCGCATTTTCTACAGAGTATGATCATACTCCGGCGTGGAATTGCTGCCGCTGTTTGCAAACGCGGCGCGATGAACGCGGGCTTACTTAAAACATTCTACGGGGCCGTCAGGGCGGGTGACATATGCACTTTGATGCTGCATTCACACATCGCGGCTATTTGTTAAATTGCGCACCGGCGCGCGCCGGCGATGGCAAGTGGCAGCCTTACGTGGTCATCTCGCGCTCGAGCGACGGCGAACTCGTCGCCAACCGTTTTTTTCCAACCGACCTTTGCTTCCCCGACGAAGCCACGGCCATCGCCCATGCGCGCGATTGGGCCGTGCGCTGGATCGACGCGAGCAGCGTGACCATCTAGGCGGGCAGTTGCGCCTGGACTTGCACCCGCACTCGCGCTTCGCGCAATGCTGCGCGAGCCCGCGCAAAACGCGGTAATCTCTCGGGACAATCACTCGATACCGTGCTCGCCGCACGGCGCTGTCCGTTTATGCCTAATGTGCCTTCCCAGAACTGGGGCCTAGAACAGATCGTCGCGGACTTGCGCGCGTCGCGTGAAGAACTGCATCGCACGCGGCATCCGCTCGGCATTCGCGAGTTGCCGTCACGCGAAGCGGTGGTCGGCATCGTCGCCGGCTTGCGTGCCGCGCTGTTTCCCACGCACTATGGCGCGCCCGATCTGACTGACGAAACCGTCGACTACTACGTCGGCCATACGTTAGAAAGCACCTTGCGTTTGCTCGCCGAACAGATTCGCCGTGCGCTGCGATTTCTGCCGGAACACGCGCAAACGCCGGAGGCCGAGTTGCGCGAGCGCGCCTTCGAAGTGGCTCGCCAGTTCGGCACGCAGTTGCCGGGCATTCGCGCGCTGCTTGTCAGCGACATTCAGGCCGCGTTCACCGGCGACCCGGCCGCGCAGCACATCACTGAAATTCTGCTTTGCTATCCGGGCGTATGGGCGATGACGCATCATCGTCTCGCGCATGCGCTGCATCGTCTCGGCGTGCCGTTGCTCGCGCGCTTCATCAACGAGATCGCGCACTCCGCGACCGGCATCGACATTCACCCGGGCGCGACGATCGGCCCGAGTTTTTTCATCGACCACGGCACGGGCGTCGTGATCGGCGAAACGGCGATCATCGGCGAGCACGTGCGCGTGTACCAGGCGGTGACGCTCGGTGCGAAGAGCTTTGCCGCCGATGTCGACGGCACGCTCATCAAAGGCAATGCGCGGCATCCTATCGTCGAGGACCACGTCGTGATCTACGCCGGCGCGACCATTCTCGGACGCGTGACGATTGGGCGCGGCTCGGTGATCGGCGGCAATGTGTGGCTCACGCATAGCGTGCCGCCCGGCAGCAGCGTCTCGCAAGGCAAGGTCCGCGAAGGCGAGCGCGGCGACGAAGGGCGGCGCTGATGCCCGCGCGCGACGGGACGCGTGGCCGCGTCCACATGCCCCGTTGCGCGATTGCCGGCGTCGAGGCGACCGTCGCCGAAACCGCGCGCGCGTTTCCGCGACATTCGCATGACCGGTTCGGCGTGGGCGTGATCGTCAGCGGTGGACATAAGTCGGCGAGCGGCCGCGGTCCCGTCGAAGCGCGCATGAACGACACGATCATGGTCAACCCCGGCGAAGTGCACGACGGCAGTCCGCTCGACGAGCGCGGCCGCGCGTGGCACATGCTGTATTTCGAGCCGTCGATGCTCGTCAGCGCCGCAGCCGAACTGAACGCGACCGAAGCCCGCGAGGTCGAGCTCACGCAGCCGGTCGCGCACGATCCGCTACTCAAGCATTTGTTCGAACGATTGTTTGCGATGGCCGTGCAGCCTTCCGCGCGTGACGATCTCGCGTGTGAACAGGCGCTGGTCGAGTTGGTCGCGCATTTGCTGTCCGCGCATGCAACGTGTCGGGCAACCGGTCATGCGCGTATGTTGGGCACGAGTTCGGTTGCGACTATCGCGCACGCGAAAGCACGCATCGACGACGACCCCGCCGCGCCCCTCACACTCGCCGATCTCGCCGATGAAGCGGGCATCAGCCGCTTTCAGTTACTGCGAGCTTTCGCGCACGAAACGGGTTTGCCGCCGCACGCGTACCGGATGCAACGGCGCGTGGTGCTGGCGCGGCAATTGATAGCGCGCGGCGTATCGCTTGCCGACGCGGCGGCTGCGGCCGGCTTCGCCGATCAGAGTCACATGACGCGGGCTTTCGTGCGCCTGCTCGGTGTTACGCCGGCCAACTATGCTGCAGCGATGCGTTAAACAGCGTGGGGGGACGCGTGAGCCGAGCGGCGCTTCGATGCGCGTTCGGCAAGCCCGCCGCTAGAACCGCAAATGCTTCAGCAGATCGAGTTCGCGCATGCCGGGCAGCCCCACATGTCGCCCGATAAACCAGGCCGCGGCCCATGAAGCGGCGACCACGATCAGATCGCAATGTCCGCTATTCCATAGGTTCAACGAATGCCGTCCGGCGATCCACGGTACTCCGAGCGGGTTCGGCCAGTCGGCGAGCAGATGCATCAGTCCGCCGCATGCGAAGCCGAAGGCGGCCGCCGCATAGATGGAGTGCCCGAGCTGGAAGTATGAAACCGCGAGCAATGCGATCCAGCCGATGCCCCAGTGCGTCAACGTACGGTGCGTGATCCACAGCTTGCGTTTGCGCGACCACCAGGCGACTTCGAGCCAGTCGGGCGCCGTGCTTCCCGCGACGCCCGCGATAAAGCTCATCAGTACGCCGAGATAAAACAGGCCGTCGTGGCCGCCGCCCGTGTGCATGACGAGCGCCGCGGCAATGGCGCCGGCCGCGAAACCGGTTGCGTGATGTGCGTTGCTGGATGCCATCGGAATGAGTGGCGCGCCGCGCCGCGTGAAGAAGAAAGGGCGGCTATGTTCGCAGATGCCCGCCCAAAAAAATAGCCGGGACGCCGAACTAAAAGTTCATCTCCCGGCATGGCGCGTGAAGCGCGAGTCATGCGCGCATCACATGAGAACGAGCATGCCTCGCACAAACCTCACGTCGCGCATCGCGCAATGTTAAAGCGCATTTCCGGTTCCGGCGGATCGTCGGGCGCATTGGCCGGATGCATCACCTTGATGACGGAGCCGGCGTTCGACGGCGTCAGCGTCACGAAGTACGAATTGTTCGAGTCGGAGCCGACTGCGATTTCGGTCGCGGTGCCGACGCGCGACAGACGCACTCGCGACAAGCGGCTCTCGAGGCAACTCGCCACGTACGCGGGGGCGCGCTGCGAGGACACATAGATCATGGGCTGCGACGGGTCGCGCGCGGAAGGTCCGCTGGACGAGCCGCAAGCCGCGAGTGTCGTAATGACAGCGGTGGTGGAAGCGAGCAGAAAGATTCGTTTCATGTCGATGTCGTCGGCGTCCGTGCTCGGGCGCGGGAACTTGTGGCGGGCGAAGCATGACGTGCGCCGTGCACTAATCAATGCGCTGGCTAATGCAGCGGCCAACGCAATGCACGCTTCGCGACAAAGCCGCTCTTCGCCGGTTTGACAATCGTGCTGCGAGCACGATTTCAATCGCGAGCAAGAAGCGGACGCCCGAGTATACCCAGCACGCATTCGCGCCGTCACTTCCGTTACAAGCTGATACGTCGCTGCGTTTTTGAGCGGCTTTTATAGAGGCTTTACAAGCGGCCGCGCAAATCGCCAGATGCCCGCTTCGACTTGTCCGTTCGTCATAGTGCGGCGTTCCGCGCGCTCAAGGCAGGTAGAATTGCAGGCTCGACATGTGTACTAGTCCAGCGAAAGTGAGTGAACCTGCAATGACCGACCCCAACCTTCCATCGTCCGATCCTGCTCTTTCCACGACGGAAGGCTCGTCCGCACCGGACGCCGCGCAACTCGAAGGCGAGCTGGACGTGGTGCATGAAGACCGTCTTTGGCGCGACGACGGCTGGACCGCGCGCGTCATCAAGAACGAAGACGACGAAGGCTGGGCCGTCGCAATGATCAAGGACGGCGAAGCGGAACCCGCGCTCGTCGGCCCGTGGACGATGGGCCGCAACAAGAAAGACCCGAAGCCGCTCGACACCGGCGCATTCAACACGCTCGTCAAAACCGCGTCCGAAGTATTGCGCCGTCATGAGCAGCAGTTGCGCGCGCAGCTTCACAAGGCCGTACGTGTGCCGACCGCGGACGGCAACGACGAGCTCGACATCACGCTCGACATCGTGCCCGACGAAGACGAGCCGTACGCGCTGCTGACCGCACTCGACACCTTCGGCGAGCAGCTCGCGCAAGTGCAGGTCGCGCCGAATTTCAAGCTGAGCAAGGCGAGCGCTTCGGCGTGGGTCGAAAACGAATTCCGCCGTCCTGGCTGAAAATCCCGCTCGCAAAGGAATGAGCAGCGCAGGGCAAGGAATGAGCAGCGCAGGGTAGGCGCCGCAAGTATTACCAACGGCTGTCAATATACTTTCACATTCGCTTCATAGAATCCTCGCGTCATAGCGGCGCGAGCGTGAACCATGGTTTCGATCCGGGTCGTGCCGGCTGTGAGTTAACCCACGCCACCACAACCAGGATTACGACAACATGGCAGAGCCGTTCGATCTCTCCCGCCGCAAGGCCCTGAAACTGTTTGCCGGTGTACCGATGCTGCCGTTAGGCGGCCTCGCCACCGCGTCCATGTTGAGCGCCTGCGGAGGCAGCAGCAACGATCTCGCGACGACAGTCAAACCGGTTGCCAACTTCGTGTCGGCGGCTTTCAGTTCGATGGCCGCGCCGACGCTGGCCGACCCCGCGGCGATGGCAAAGACCACGGTCGCCTCCACGCTGACGGTGCAGTTGAGCGACGGCAGCAGCCGCGCGTTCAAGCTGTCGTATCAGCCGTTTTTCATCACCGGCGACATGGTGCCGAACATTCAGGGCGGGACGATTCTCGCGGGCGGCTACGTCGACATCAACAATCAGCCGATCGTCGATCAATCCGTGGCCGGCAAGGAGCGCCAGTTCTATTCCGATTGCCCGGACGGCAGCTCGCTGATTCGCCTCGACAATCCCACGGTCAAGGGCATCAAGGGCAAGGCGGTGTTCGCTGTCGTGCAATTCGAATACGCCACGCGCGATCAGAGCCTCGTGTCGATGTACGGCCAGTTGCCGTCGCCGATTGCCGTGCTCACGCTCGACCAGGACCAGGCGACCGGCAAGCTCACGCTGGTCGGCTATCACAACGTGGATACGTCGAAGGTGCATGGCTTGTGGATCACGTGCGGCGCAAGCCTGTCGCCGTGGAATACGCATTTGTCGAGCGAAGAGTACGAGCCGGACGCGGCGACGATCTCTTCCAATAGCCAGTTCAAGGGCTTTAGCCGCAACCTGTACGGCAGCGACACCGCGGCGAATCCGTATCACTACGGCCATTTGCCTGAAGTGACCGTGAATCCCGACGGCACCGGCAGCATCAAGAAACATTACTGCCTTGGCCGCATCTCGCACGAACTGGTTCAGGTAATGCCGGACAAGCGCACCGTGCTGATGGGCGACGACGCCACCAACGGCGGCCTCTTCATGTTCATCGCGGACCGTGAAGCGGACCTGTCGGCGGGCACGCTGTACGTCGCGAAATGGACGCAGGTGTCGTCGAGCGGCGCGGGCGCGGCGACGCTGTCGTGGATCAACCTCGGCCACGCGACGAGCGCCGAAATCGAGTCGCTCGCGAACACGCTGACCGCGGCCGACATCATGGACGTCAAGACCGCCGATCCCGCCGACGCGTCGTACACGAAGATCAATTTCAACGGCACGTTCAACTGGATTCGCGTGAAGCCGGGCATGAACAAGGCCGCGACTTTCCTGGAGACGCATCGCTACGCGGCGCTTGCCGGCGCGAGCATGGGCTTCACGAAGCTCGAAGGGACGACCGTCAATATCAAGGACAAGGTGCTGTATTCGGCGATGTCGCGTGTCGAGAAGTCGATGGTGCGCGGCAATGCGGCATCGACGGATGTCGCGGTCGACAAGACCATCAGCGCCGGCGCGGTCTACGCGCTGAACATGAAGGGCGGCCAGCTCGACCGCAGCGGCGGCGCGATCAATAGCGAATGGGTGCCGGTCGACATGGCGGCGCCCGCGGCGCTCGTCGGCGAGGATCTCTCCACGGCGGATGCGCTGGGCAACGCCGCGAACCCAGAGCGCATCGCGAACCCGGACAACCTCAAGTTTTCGGAGAAGCTGCGCACGCTGTTCATCGGCGAGGACAGCGGCATGCACGTGAACAACTTCCTGTGGGCGTACAACGTCGACACGAAGACGCTCTCGCGCGTGCTGTCATGTCCGGCCGGCGCGGAATCGACAGGCCTGCACGCGGTCGATGAAATCAACGGCTGGACCTACGTGATGAGCAATTTCCAGCACGTCGGCGATTGGGAAAGTCCGCTGCACGACAAGGTCAAGGCGACGCTCGATCCGCTCGTGCGCGCCAACTATAAGGACCGCTTCGGCGCGACGGTCGGCTATCTGACGGCCGATCCGACGTCGATCAAGCTGTAACTCTCGCACCCGAGGCGGCGCGCGCCTGCATCGAATCGCCCATGCGCGGGGCGCCCATGCGCCGCCTCAGCTCCGCTTGCAGAAGATCGCCGTGATGAGCGGCGCCACGCGGTGCACGATCGCCGTCCCGCCGGCCGACGTCACCGCGTTCTTCACCTTCGATTCGCTCCCGAACACGACCACGCCATAGGCCGAGCGCGCGACCGGCTCGCCGTCTCCCACGCGGAACATCGGGTCGTCCTTTTCGTAGCCGACCACCGCGAAAACGTGAAATCCGAATGCGCTGAGGTCTGCGCCTTGCGCGGGAGAGAATGCGTTGATCGAATTGCTTTCGACCCGCGTCGGTTTCGGATCGATCAGTTGCTGCCCGGCCAGATCGGCGATGAACTGATGGCCGGTTTCATTGCAGGCGAGCGGCGCGTCGAGCGCGGCGGCATGCGCGGCGAGCGGCAGCGCGCCGGCCGCGATAGCGAAGACAGTGAGGACGGCACGGCCTAAGGCACGCGATACGGAAGAAGAAAAAAAGCGTTTCATGGCACGAACGGCGGCATAGTCGATCTGGCGCGATGTAGTGTCGATATAGTGTCGATGTAGCGTGTCTACAACGCGCGGCGCGGCGATAAACTCAGAGCAGGCAGCTCGCGAAGACGTTGCGCATTGGTGCGATCGCGCGAGGCCGGCCCAGCAGGACTCGCACTTTATCGCGGTTCGGCAAATCCTGCTTCATTCGCGGTAGGTGACAAATCATCGCAAGTCGTCGGCAAAGCATTGGCAAATTACCGGCAACCGATCCGCAAACGATTAGCAAACGATTAGCGAGCCGCATAAACCGCAAAGAAACTGACGCGAAGAAAGCAATCTTTCGCGATCCCGTATATATTTCCGGGTTATGAATTCAACACCGCACACTCCAATTAATGTGCCGCCGCCCAGGACCTGGGACGCGCGGCTGGCCCGCCGGCTCGTGACTCCGCTCGTGAACACGCGCGTTTCGCCCAATCATCTGACTACGCTGCGTCTGTTGATCGGCGTCGCAGGCGCGCTGTGCCTCGCGCGCGGCGGCTTCGCATGGGCCAATGCGGGCGCGGTGCTGATCGTGCTCTCAAACTTTGTCGATCACACCGACGGCGAGCTTGCGCGCATCAGCGGCAAGACGAGCCGGATCGGTCATTTTTACGACCTGGCTTCGGACGCGCTCGTCACCGTCATGCTGTTCATGGGCATGGGTATCGGCGCAGGCGCGTCGAATCTCGGCGGCTTCACCGTGGATGCCGGCTGGCTTGGCGCCGTCGCGGGCGTCGCGGTCGCGCTGATTTTCTTTCTGCGCATGCGTATCGAGGAAATGGCGGGCAAGGCGGGCACCAAGCAGGCGGCCGTCGGCGGATTCGAGACCGAAGACGTACTGTATCTGCTGCCCATCGTCACGTTGACGAGTGTGACGATGCCGTTCGTCGTCGCCGCGTCGATCGGCGCGCCGCTCTTCGCGGTGTGGGTCATGATCGACTACTGGCGCGTGGTGCGCCGTACGGCGCAGCCGTCCGCGGCGGCTGCCACCGAAACGACTCAGGCGTGGGCAGGCAAATGAGTACACACGCCGAAGACGACGTGAGCGCATCGATTCCCGAACAACACGCCGCGGCTGCGCTGGACATAGCCCCGGCAGTTCCCGCAGCCCCGGCAGCCCCGGACGCCGACCGTGCCGTCGCGAGCCGCACCCGTGCATTCGACACTCCGCGGCTGCGCAACGACTTCGCCGATCAGGGCGCGTTCCTCTACATGGAGGACTTCCTCGCGCCTGAAGTCACCGCGCAGCTCGTGCACAGCGCGCGTGCGCTGCTCGACGAAGTCAACCGCAACTATCTGCCGGGCCACAAGCAGGGCGGCAGCGTGAGCCGTCATACGATCGACCGCCTCGCGCCGTTCATCGCCGAGCTGTATCGCTCGAAAGAGCTGATCGGCTGGCTCGAACAACTGAGCGGCGACAAGCTGCAAGTGTCGCCGGCCGACGATCCGCACGCCTACGCGCTGTATTACTACACGCGGCCCGGCGATCACATCGGCTGGCACTACGACACTTCGTACTACGACGGCCGCCGCTACACGCTGCTGCTCGGCGTGATCGACGAATCGTCGTGCCGGCTCGACTATGAATTGCATACGCGCAATCCCGATGTGCCGGACCAACCCGGCTCGGTGCAAATTCCGCCGGGCGGCCTCGTGTTTTTCGACGGCGACAAGCTGCGCCATCGCATCACGCCGGCCGGCCCGAACGAAATGCGCGTATCGCTCACGTTTGAATACGTCACGGACCCGAACATGCGTCCGTGGTGCCGTTTGATTTCCAACATGAAAGACGCGATTGCTTATTTCGGCTTCCGCCAGGTGTTTCGTCAAATGACTCAGGCGAATACCCGCGGTACTCGCAAGGACCGCGCATGACTCGCGCGGCCCTGATTCTGCTGTCGATCGGGACGGCGCTGTTTGTCGGCCTGCTCGCATGGCAGGGTTTCGGTTCGGTCGCGTCGACGCTGCTCGCGGCCGGCTGGGGGCTCGCGCTCGTCGCGGCGTTTCACGTCGTGCCGCTCGCACTCGACGCGGTCGCGATCTCCGTCCTGTTGCCGCGCGGCCGCGAGCGGGCGCCTCACCCGCAGCAGCATCTTGCAGTGCGCGACGCGCTGTTCGCCCGCTGGATCGGCGAATCCGTGAACAGCCTGCTGCCGGCCGGTCAGATCGGCGGGCCTGTGGTGATGGTTCGGCAACTGTCGCAGCGCGGCATGCGCATGCGCGACGCGGCCGCGGCCATCACGGTTAGCACGACGGCCCAGGCGCTCGCGCAAATCATCTTCGCGCTGTTCGGGCTGCTGACGTTCGGCGCCTATGCCGCGCACGGCGCGCTGCACGACCTGCAAACCGCGACGTGGATCGCAACGGCGGTGCTCGGCGGCATGATCGTCGGTTTTTACTATGCGCAGCGGCGTGGGCTGTTCGGCCGGCTGCTCGGCGTATTGTCGAAAGTGTTCGGCAAACGCGACTGGTCCGGGCTGATGAACCGCGCCGAAGCCGTCGATGCCGCCGTGCAGGCCATGTACCGCGAGCGCGGCCGGGTCGCGGCGAGCTTCGCGCTCAGCCTCGCCGGCTGGATCGTCGGCACGGTGGAAGTGTGGCTCGCGCTGCGCTTTCTCGGCCATCCCGTCGACTGGGTCGACGCGCTGCTGCTCGAAAGCCTCGGCCAGGCGATTCGCGGCGCGGCTTTCATGATTCCGGGCTCGCTCGGCGTGCAGGAAGGCGGTTATCTGCTGCTCGCGCCGCTGGTCGGCTTGCCGCCCGACGCGGCGCTCGCGCTCTCGCTGACCAAGCGCGCGCGCGAAATCCTGCTAGGCTTGCCGGGTCTGCTGGTTTTGCACTTCAGCGAAAGAAGCTGGCAAAGGCGGCGTGCCCTTGGGCGCGTTCCCGCTGTCGATTAAACTCCGTATCTTTTCAAAGGACCGCGCATGCGTGCCATCATTCTCGCTGCGGGCCTCGGCCTGCGTCTCCAGCAACCGCCGGAAGCCCAGTTCCCGAAATGCCTGTTGCAGTTCGACGGCATGAGCCTGCTCGAGCGGCATCTGCAGATGCTCGAAACCGCCGGTGTGACCGAAGTCGTGCTGGCGCTCGGCTTTCAGCCCGAGTCGGTGCAGGCGGAACTGGCGCGCATCAACTGGCCGCACCCGGTCGAAACCGTGCTGAACACGCGCTATGACCTGGGCAGCGTGCTGACGGTGCACACGGTGGCCGAGGCGCTCACGCGCGGCGGCGACGTCCTGCTGATGGACGCCGACGTGCTCTACGACGAGCGCATCCTGGCCGCGCTGGTCGCGGGCGAAACGGTCAACCGTCTGTTGATCGACCGCGACTTTGAAGCCGGCGACGAGCCCGTCAAACTGTGTCTGAAAGACGGCGTGCCGGTCGAGTTGCGCAAGCAGCTTGCCGTGAATCTTGAGTACGACACGATTGGCGAGTCGGTGGGCTTCTTCCGTTTCCGCGAAGAAACCGCGCGGCGCTTTGCGGAAATCGTCGCGGGTTATGTCGACAGCGGCCGGGCCAACCTGCCGCACGAGGAAGCCGTGCGCGACCTGCTGCTCGAGCGCAGCCAGGTATTCGATACCGCCGACGTGACCGGCGCGCCGTGGATCGAAATCGACTTCCCGAACGACGTGGCGCGCGCCACGACTGAAATCCTGCCGCAGTTGCAGCCGCTCGTCAGCGCTTCGCGGTGAGTTTGCGCTGAGTTCTCGCTAAGCGCGTTTGACGCACACGACAAAGAGCCGGCTCGATGCCGGCTCTTTGTCGTTCAAGGTCTATACGAGCACCATCGGCAACAACATGCGTCGCCGATGCAATGCCATAATCGACGCTTTACGCCGACGGCCTTGTCACCCGTCGCCCTGCCAATGCCCTTCGCTTTAGGCGCTTTCATCGTCCCGCTGATCGTCGCGTGCGCGATGTTCATGGAAAACGTGGACGGCACGGTTATCGTGACGTCGCTGCCCGTGCTGGCCCGCGATCTCGGTCAGGACCCCATCACGCTAAAGCTCGCCGTCACCGCGTATGTGATCGGCCTCGGCGTCTTCATTCCGATTTGCGGCTGGGTCGCGGACCGCTTCGGTTCGCGCACCGTGTTTCGCACGGCGATCGGCATTTTCATGGCCGGCTCGCTGATGTGCGCGGCGTCCACGTCGCTCGGCATGTTCGTGGTCGCGCGCTTCGTGCAAGGCATTGGCGGCGCGATGATGGTCCCGGTCGGCCGCATCATCATCTTCCGTTCGGTGCCGAAGCCGGACTTCATACGCGCGGTCAATTATCTGACGGTGCCCGCGTTGCTCGGGCCGGTGGTCGGTCCGCCGCTCGGCGGATTTATCACGACGTATCTGCATTGGCGCCTGATCTTCTTCGTCAATATTCCGATCGGCCTGTTCGGCATCTGGCTGGCGAACAAGCACATCGCCAATGTGCGTGAGGCACATCCTGGCCCGCTCGACTGGACCGGCTTTCTGCTGTCCGCGAGCGGCGCGTCGCTGTTCATGCTCGGGCTTTCGCTGGTGGGCGGCGAACTCGTGTCGAATCCGGTGTCGTTCGGCATGTGCGGCGTCGGCGTCGTGCTGCTCGTGATTTATGTGTTGTACGCGAATCGCGTGGAAGCGCCGGTGCTCGATCTGCGCCTGTTGCGCATTCCCAGTTTTCACGCGAGCGTGGCGGGCGGATCGCTCTTTCGCATTGGCCTCGGCGCGGTGCCGTTTCTGTTGCCGCTCGCGTTGCAGGAAGGTCTCGGCATGACCGCATTCGTGTCGGGTTCGATCACCTGCGCTTCCGCGTTCGGTTCGATCTTCATGAAGGCGGCGGCCTCACGCATACTCGGACGCTTCGGCTTTCGCACGGTACTGATGTTCAACGCGGGCTGTGCGGGCGTGGCGATTGCAGTCTACGGCCTGTTCTTTCCCGGCACACCGCACTGGTTGATCTGGTGTGTCGTGCTGTTCGGCGGTTTCTTTCCGTCGCTTCAGTTCACTTCGCTCAACACGCTGGCGTATGCCGACATTCCGAGCCGCGACGTCGGCCGCGCGACGAGTGTCGCCAGCGTGATCCAGCAGATTTCGCTCGGGCTCGGCGTGACCATCGCGGGCATCGTGCTGCAGATTTCGCACAACGTGCAGGGCCATTCGAGCATCGTGTTCTCCGACTTCTGGCCGGCGTTCGTGGTGGTCGGTCTGTTCTCGTTCCTCTCGATTCCGGTCACCGCGCGCCTGCCGCACGATGCCGGCGATGAAATCGCACGCGGCCGCCGCGGCACCGCGTGACCGCATGAAGCGGCGCGAGAAGCGCCGCGCTGACGCTATACCGCTTCCTTCACCGCGCGCAGGAACTGTTGCGTGCGCTCATGCTGCGGCGCGCTGAAGAACTGCTGCGGCGGACCTTGCTCGATGATCTTGCCTTGCGAGAAAAAGCACACACGGTCCGCGAATTCGCGCGCGAAGCCCATCTGATGCGTGACCATCAGCATGGTCAGATTGTGCTCGCTCCCAAGCCGGCGAATCACGTTCAGCACTTCGCCGCACAACTCGGGATCGAGCGCCGACGTCACTTCGTCGAATAGCATCACCTTGGGCCGCATCACCAGCGCCCGCACAATCGCGACGCGCTGTTTACTGACCAACCCGACAACTGCGAGGGGTAGTGATTGCACTTGTCCTCGAGGTCGAGGAGCGACAGCAGATCGCGTGCGCGCTCGGTCGCTTCCTTGCGCGAAAGGCCGAGTACCTGCATCGGTGCTTCTATCGTATTGGCGAGCGCCGTCATGTGAGGAAACAGATTGAAGCTCTGAAACACCATGCCGATCTTGCTGCGCACGCGCCGCAAATGTTTCAGCGATGCGGGCACCAGCTCGCCGTTCTTGCGCATATGCGTGAGCGGCTCGCCGTCTACTTCGATCATGCCGCCCGTGAGCGGGTCGAGCGTCATCAGCACGCGCAGCAACGTCGACTTGCCCGAACCGCTCGGACCGATGATCGCGACTTTCTCGTTGCGGCCAATATCCAGGTCGAGTTCGTCGAGCACCGTCAGCGCGCCATAGCGCTTCGTGACGCCGGCGAAGCGCACCATGGGCGCCTCGCCCGGTGCGCCGGCCTGCGGGTCGAGTACGGAAGCGGGATCGTCTCGTTTCATCGGGTTCTCCACGGATAAGGCCGAATGCGGCGGGGTCGGGGTGTCGACGTCGGTTCTCACGGTCATGGCAACCTCAAACCGTATTCGAGCCGCCGCACGAGTTGCGCGAACGTGATGCTGATTAACAGAAAGAAGATGCCGGCCAGCGTAATCGGCTCGAGATAGCGAAACGTTTCGGAGCCGATGTTCTTCGCCTGCTGCATCAACTCGACGACGGTAATCGCCGACAGCACCGGCGTGTCCTTGAACATCGCCACCAGGTAATTGCCGAGCGCGGGAATCACCGGGCGAATCGCCTGCGGCAGAATCACGCCGCTATATGTGCGCCACGGCGACAGCGACAACGCGCACGCCGCTTCCCACTGGCCGCGCGCCACGCCGTTCAGTCCCGCGCGATACACCTCCGACGTGTAGCACGCGTAATGCAGCGCGATACCCACGGTGCCCGCCGTCAATGCGGACATCGTGATGCCATACACCGGCAGCACATAAAACAGTACGTAGACCTGAATCAGCAGCGGCGTGCTGCGAATGAATTCGACGATAAAGCCCACCGTGCGCGACACGGCCTTGACCGGACTGCGCCGCAGCACGGCCAGCACGAGGCCAAGCACGAGCGCGATCGCAAAGCCGATCAACGTGATGAAGATCGTGTACATCGACGCGCGCAACAGCGCCGGCAGAATCTGCTCCGCGTAATGCAGGTCGAAGAAGCTGTTCATCGGGCGGCCCTCTGGAGAATGCCGTGGCTCACGCGGTGCTCGAAATGCCGCATCAACGCGACCAGAATCTGCGCGAGCACGAAGTAGATGACGAGCGTGAGCATGAAAATCTCCGCGGTCTTGAAGGTCGCCTCGTCGAGTTGCCGTGCGCGAAACGTCAGATCGGAGAGCGTAATCAGCGACACGAGCGAGGTGCCCTTGAGCAACTCGATCATCAGATTGGTGGCGGGCGGCAGCGCATTGATCATCGCTTGCGGCAATATGATGCGGCGCATTCTGGTGAGCGGCGACATGTTGAGCGCGAGCGCGGCCTCGAATTGTCCGCCGGGCACCGAACGCAACGCGCCGCGCAAAATCTCGGAACCGTACGCGCCGTAATGCAAACCGAGTCCGACGATAGCCACCGTAAACGGCGTCATTTCGATGCGAAACGGCGGCAGCGGCAGCACGAAGAAAAACCAGAACAGTTGCACGAGCAACGAGGTGCCGCGGAATATCTCGACGTACGCATTGCCGAGCCAGCGCAGCGGCGTCCACGGCGCGAGCTTGGCGGCGGTCGCGATAAACGCCATCGCGATCGCGAGCACCGTGGCCAGCGCGGCGATCTCGACCGTCACGAGTGTGCCTTGAAGCAGCAGGGGAAACAGTTCACGCATGGCGGGTCCTCGCTTGCATGACGGCATGTGCGTGTGCACACGCCTTTGAATTCAGAGCCGGCGTGGCCGGCACGCCCGAGACTCGCTTACTTGCCGCAGATGTCGGCGGCGGTGCGCGTCGTCAGATTGGTCTTGTCGAAACCGAATGCGCCGACGGTTTGCAGATGATCGGGCGTGCCGAGCCAATCGTGCAATTGCTTGTTGACCGCATCGCGCAGGTCCGTGTCTTCGGGGCGGAATGCGAGCGCGCCGTAGCCGGTGTGCTTCGGGTCGCCCTTGAAATTGGCAACCGCTTCCACCTGGTCGGAGGCTTTCGCGGCGAGGCCCTTCATGGTCAACGCGGTGCCCGCCGCGGCGTCGGCGCGGCGCGCGCGCACGGCCTGCAATTGCGCGGTCGTGTCGGGCACTTGCATGAGTTGGGCGTCTTTCACGCCGGCATCGCGCGAATTGGCGAGTTCCACCGCGCCCGCCATCACCGCGAGCTTGATGTCGGGCTGCTTGCCGATATCCGCATAGCTATGAAGATTCTTCGGATTGCCTTTGGGCACGAGCAGCGTGTCCTGGATCTGATACTGCGGATTCGCGAACGCGACCTGCTTGCAGCGCTCAGGCGTGATGTACATGCCGGCCGCGATCACGTCGAAGCGGCCCGCGCGCAGGCCAGGAATCAGCGAGCCCCATTCGGTCAGCACGCCGTCCACTTTCTTCACGCCCATCCGCGCAAAAATCTTGCGGGCGATTTCCGGAGATTCGCCGGTCACCTTGCCGTCCGGCGTCGTGTACGCGAACGGCGCTTCGTTCGCGTAGCCGATACGTACTTCGCCGGTGCGCTGGATGCGCTGCAACGTCGTTTCAGCCGACGCATGTTGCGCCGCCATGCTCAGGGTCGCCGCGGCGACGCAGAGGGCTCCCAGCAATCCTGAAGTGCGCTTCGCTTTCATATCGATTCCGTTGATAGCAGTGGTGAATGAGGTGATGAATGAGGCGATGAATTAGGCGTCTTGCCCGGCCTTCCGCCGCAACCCTGAATGCAGCATACAAAGCCAATTTTTTAATCCGATTGCTCTAGGACAATAATTTTCCGGGCCTGTTTCGCGGCAGTATGGGAAGCGGGAATAGGCGGCGCGGCGGGCTTATACGCGGCTGTCGGGCAAGGGTATACGACGACAGGACGGGCGCAGTAACTCGTCGCACGGGCTCGCGACATCGAATGACGGAGGATGCAAGTGATTGGGCAGTGGCGTGATGCGGTGCGTGCGGTGCACGGCGTGGAGTCGAAGTACAAACGGCTGGTGAAGGCGATTGCGGGCGATATCGAAAGCGCGTCGCTGCCTGCGGGCGCGCGGCTGCCGCCGCAACGCGATGTCGCCGCGGAACTGGCGATCAGCGTGCAGACGGTGACCAACGCCTATAAGGAGCTCGAGCGGCAAGGGCTGATTCGCTGCGAGGTCGGGCGCGGCAGTTTCGTTGCGGCGCGCGTCACGGAAACCATGTCGAACTACATGCTCGATACGGCCGAGCGCTCGGTGGTCGACTTTTCGATTGCGCGCATCATTCATACGCCCGAGCACGATGCGATGTGGCGCAAGGTCTGCGCGACGCTGTCCACGCTCGACGACCAGCCGTGGATTCGCGCATTCCGGCCGATCGCGGGCTTCGAGCATCATCGGCAGGCGGGCGTGGCGTGGCTCGCGTCGTTGGGCATGCCGGCTTCGGCGGATACGTTGCTCGTGACGAACGGCGCGGCGCACGGCATCTTTCTCGCGCTCGCGTCGCTCGTCGGCCCCGGCGATACCGTGCTGTGCGAAAGCCTCACGGATCACGGCGTGATCGGCTCGGCCAACGTGCTCGGCTTCACGCTCAAGGGACTCGAGATCGACGAATACGGCATCCATCCCGAGCATTTCGAAGAGATGTGCGACAGCGAGCGGATCAGTGCGCTGGTCTGCACGCCCACGCTGAACAATCCCACTGTCGCGATGATGCCCGACTCGCGCCGCCGGGCGATCGCACGGATTGCGGAGCGCTACGGCGTGTACGTGATCGAGGACGACGTCTACGGACCGTTGCCCGCCAAGGCCGCGACGCCGATTGCGAGCCTCATCCCCGAGTTGTCGTTCTACTGCACGAGCATGACGAAGTCGGTGCTGACGGGCTTGCGCATCGGCTATCTGACCACGCCGCGGCGGCTCGCGCTGCGCGCGGAAAGCGTGCTGCGCGTGAGTAGCTGGATGGCCACGTCGCCGATGGCCGAGGTCGCGACGCGCTGGATCGTCGACGGCACAGCGGAGCGCCTCGTGCAGGTTCAGCGCGAACGGCTCGGACGACGCCAGGCGCTGCTTCAGCAAACGCTCGGCGGCTATGTGCTTGGCGCGCATCCGCAAGCGTTGTCCGCGTGGCTGCGCGTGCCCGAGCACTGGCAGGCCGAGCGGCTCGTGCGGGAACTGCGCAATCGCGACATCGCGGTGACTTCCGCCGATCCGTTTCTCGTGCGCGGCGCGGACCGGCCGAACGCAGTGCGCGTGTGTGTCGGCGCGGAAGTGAGCGACGAAACCTACAAGGCGGCGCTCGACACGATGCGCGAGGTGTTCGAGCAATATCCCCAAGTGCACGATTTCACATAAGCGCTGCACTGACTCACCCAGTGTGCGCGAAATGAACTAGGACAATAGAAATCGTTTTTTAGAACATTAGACTGGGCTGCATTCAAACGATGCGGCCGCAGCCGGCATGACGCGTTAGTCGTCGTGAAGCAGCGCAGGCATCGAATTAACCCTTTCGTGCAGGGCCGAGTTCATGTCCGCTGTTCTGTCGCTGGCCGATGTCTATCGCGCGCGTCGCCGTATCGAGGGGCGCGTGTTGCGCACGCCGCTCATCGAATCGCCGAGCCTGTCGGCCATTGCCGGTGCGCCGGTGTTCCTCAAGCTCGAAACGGTGCAGCCCACCGGCAGCTTCAAGCTGCGCGGCGCGACCAACGCGCTCGCTCAACTTGTCGAGCAGGGCTGTCGCAAGGTCGTCACTGCATCGACGGGAAATCATGGGCGTGCGGTGGCACATGCGGCGCGTGCGCTCGGTATCGAGGCGACGGTCTGCATGTCGGCGCTCGTGCCCGGCAACAAAGTAGAGGCCGTGCGCGCGCTCGGCGCGCAAGTGCGCATTGTCGGCAAGAGCCAGGACGATGCGGAACATGAAGCGCTGCGGCTCGTGCGCGAAGAAGGCTTTGCTTATGTGCCCCCGTTCGACGATCTCAACGTGATCGCGGGGCAGGCGACCATCGGGCTCGAGATCGTCGAAGCGTTGCCGGACGTCGCGCATATCGTCGTGCCGTTGTCCGGCGGCGGTCTGTTTGCGGGCGTTGCGTTCGCGGCCCGAAGCGCGAATCGCGCGATTCGCATGACGGGCGTGACGATGGCGCGCGGCGCAGCCATGCATGCGAGTCTCGCAGCGGGACGCCCCGTGCTTGTCGAAGAGCTGGATACGCTGGCCGATTCGCTCGGCGGCGGCATCGGCCTCGAAAACCGCTATACGTACCGGCTCACGCGCGATCTCATCGACAACACGTTGTTGCTCGATGAGGACTCGATTGCGCGCGGCATCGTGCATGCCTATCAGCATGAGCGTCTCGTCGTGGAAGGCGCGGCCGCAGTCGGCATCGCCGCGCTGCTCGACGGCTTGCTGCACGACACGCGTGTTGAACGCGGCCCGCTGGTCATCATCGTGACCGGCGCGAATATCGACATCGATCTGCATCGCCGCATCGTCAGTGCGATGCCCGCGCAATCCCATTCTCATCAAAGCTCATGACGTCCATCACATTGCTCGGCGAAGCGCAGCTTCGCGAACTCGTGCCGCTCGATCTCGCGGCAATCGATCAGGTCGAAGCCGCCTTCCTCGCGCTGGCCACGGAAGATGTCGCGATGCCGCCGATCCTGCGTCTCGATCTGCCCGCGCAAAACGGCGAGGTCGATGTCAAGACCGCTTATCTGCCGCGCTTCGACAGCTTCGCGATCAAGGTGAGTCCGGGCTTCTTCAATAACCCGGCGCTCGGTTTGCCGAGCCTGAATGGCTTGATGCTGGTGCTGTCCGCGAAGACCGGCCTGACCGAAGCGGTGCTGCTCGATAACGGCTATCTGACGGCGGTGCGTACCGCAGCCGCCGGCGCGGTCGCGGCGCGCTGGCTCGCGAAGCAGCACACGCCGCAAGTCGCGGTGCTCGGCGCGGGCGAACAGGCGCGTCTGCAATTGCAGGCGCTGATGCTGGTGCGCCGCGTCGAACACGTTCGCGTGTGGGCTCGCAATCGGTCCAACGCAGAGCGGTTTGCCGAAGAGATGACCGCAACGCTCGGCGTGCGCTGCGAAGCCGCACGCGATGTCGCTCATGCGCTCGCCGAAGCGGACGTCGCGATCACGACGACGCCGAGCCGCACGCCGCTGATCGAAGCCGCGCATCTGCACGCCGGTTTGCATATCACCGCAATGGGCTCGGACGCCGAGCACAAGAATGAGATCGCGCCGGCCGCTTTGGCGGCGGCGCGCTACATCTGCGATCGCGTGCAGCAAACCCGCGTACTGGGCGAATTGCATCATGCGCTGAATGCGCGCGCGATCAAGGCCGACGCGTCGATTGCCGAGCTGGGCGAAGTGATCGCGGGCAAGGCCGTGGGCCGGACGAGCGATACGGACGTGACGATCTGCGATCTCACCGGCACCGGCGCGCAGGACACGGCGATTGCCGCGCTCGCATTGCAGCGCGCGCGAGCCGCGAACGCAGGAACCGTTTTTCGTAACGATATAGAGCGCTAAGAGGGGACGATGTCCGAGACAACTCAACTGGAACGCAATGTGAGCGATCAGGCGTTGGCTGTACGCCTGCCGTTCGAACGAGCGGAATACGACGCACGTATCGGCAAGACCCGCAAGGCGATGCAGGCCGCCGGGATCGAACTGCTGATCGTGTCGGACCCGACCAATATGGCGTGGCTGACCGGCTACGACGGCTGGTCGTTCTACGTGCACCAGTGCGTGCTGCTTGCGCTCGACGGCGAGCCGGTATGGTTCGGCCGCGGTCAGGACGCAAACGGCGCGAAGCGCACGGTGTTCATGCAGCACGACCATATAGTTGGTTATCCAGATCATTATGTGCAGTCCGCCGTGCGTCACCCGATGGACTACCTCGCGCGCGATATCATCGAAGCGCGCGGCTGGGGCGCGCTGAGAATCGGCGTCGAAATGGATAACTACTATTTCAGCGCAGCGGCTTATCGTTCGCTCGTCCAGCATCTGCCCAACGCGAAGTGGCATGACGCGACGAGCCTCGTGAACTGGCAACGTGCGGTGAAGTCGCCGCGTGAAATCGAATATATGCACGTGGCGGCGCGTATTGTCGAGGCGATGCATGAGCGCATTGTCGAGCGAATCGAGCCGGGCATGCGCAAGAACGATCTGGTGGCCGAGATCTATTCGACGGGCATTCGCGGCGTGGACGGTTACGGCGGCGACTATCCGGCCATCGTGCCGTTGCTGCCGACCGGCGCGGACGCGGCCGCTCCGCATCTCACGTGGGACGACACGCCGTTCGCGAAAGGCGCAGGCACGTTCTTCGAAATTGCCGGCTGCTTCAAGCGCTATCACTGTCCGCAGTCGCGCACGGTGTTTCTCGGCAAGCCGCCCAAGCATTTCATCGACGGCGAACGCGCGGTGGTCGAAGGCATCGAGGCCGGGCTTGCCGCGGCGAAACCGGGCAATACCTGCGAGGACATCGCCAATGCATTCTTCGCGATGCTGCACAAATACGGCATCGAAAAGAACAGCCGCTGCGGTTATCCGATCGGCGCGAGCTATCCGCCCGATTGGGGCGAGCGCACCATGAGCCTGCGTCCAGGCGACAAGACCGTGCTCGAACCGGGCATGACGTTTCACTTCATGCCGGGCCTGTGGCTCGACGATTGGGGACTCGAAATTACCGAAAGCATCCTGATCACGGAGAACGGTGTCGAGACGTTCTGCAATACGCCGCGCAAGCTGTTCGTGAAGGAGTAGTGCATATGCGCGCCTCGCCTATTCAGCCGACCGTCGACTTCAATGTCGACGGCGAACAGCATGGCTTTCTAAAACTGCCGCATTCGCACGATGCGTCCGCGTGGGGCGCCGTGATGATTCCCGTCACCGTGATTCGCAACGGCGAAGGGCCGACCGCGTTGCTCACGGGCGGCAATCACGGCGACGAATACGAAGGGCCGATCGCGCTTTCGCAACTCGCGTCGACGCTCAAAGCCGCGGACGTGAAAGGCCGCGTGATTATCGTGCCGTTCATGAACTACCCGGCGTTTCGCGCGGGCAGCCGCACGTCGCCGATCGATCGCGGCAATCTGAACCGCAGTTTTCCTGGCAAGCCGGACGGCACCGTCACCGAAAAGATCGCCGATTACTTTCAGCGCCATTTGCTGCCGCTCGCCGACTATGTGCTCGATCTGCACGCCGGCGGCCGCACGCTGGATTTCGTGCCGTTTGCCGCGATCCATCTGCTATCCGACGAGCGGCAGCAGGCGCGCTGCGAAGCGGCGATGCGCGCATTCGGCGCTCCTTATTCAATGCGTATGCTGGAACTCGACAGCGTTGGGCTCTTCGATACCGCGGCCGAGGAAGCGGGCAAGGTTTTCGTATCGACGGAACTCGGCGGCGGCGGCACCGCCAGCGCAAAAAGCGTCGCGATCGCAGTGCGCGGCGTGCGAGGATTTTTGCAGCACGCGGGCATTCTCGTTCAGGAACCGGGCGAGCAAGCGGCACGCACCACCACATTGCTCGATATGCCCGACGGCACCTGCTTCACCACGAGCGAACACGATGGCCTTCTCGAATTGTGCAAGGACCTCGGCGAGATGGTGGAAAGCGGCGAGGTGATCGCGCGAATCTACGATGCGTCGCGCACCGGCGTTGCGCCGGTCGAATATCGTGCACGCCGCGGCGGCCTGCTCGCGGCGCGGCATTTTCCGGGGCTCGTGCGCATCGGCGATACGGTTGCGGTGGTGGCCGATGTCGTCGAGCGCGGCATACCGGTGAGCGTCTGAGCGCGATGAAACTCGACCGCTACGACCTCGCGATTCTGCGGATTCTTGCGCGCGACGGACGCATCACGAAGTCGCGCCTCGCGGAAGAAATCAATCTGTCGATTTCGCCGGCGTGGGAGCGCGTCAAGCGCCTCGAGGACAGCGGCGTGATTCGCGGTTACCGCGCGGACGTCGACTGGCTGCGCGCGTTCAAGGGCGCGCGCGTGGTGGTTGAGGTCACGCTCGCGCGGCATACCGCGCAGGACATGCGGCGTTTCGAGGAACGCATTGGCGCGTCGCCCGAAGTCGTGCAATGCCATGCGACGGGCGGCGGCGTCGACTATGTGATGCACGTGATGGCGCGCGACATCGACCACTATCAGCGGTTTATCGATTCCTTGCTCACGGCTGAACTGGGTATCGAAAAGTACTTCACGTACATCGTCACGAAGGTCGTGAAAAGCATGCCCGAAGGTGTGCCCGACTGGGCCGACGAATCGTTCGGCGACGACAGTTGAAGCACGCGGCGACGCTGCCGAAAAAACACCACGCGCCGCCGCGCATTACGGAAAAAACGCCGGCTTCGGCGCACGCGAACCGAAAAAACCGCGAGGCCGCTCAACGTACAGTGACAGACATACATCGCACACAGGAGGTCGTCATGTTGCTGGGTCATCCGGTTCTGTTCAAATCGCTGTGTTACGTCGACGGGCGCTGGGTGCATAGCGCAAGCGCGGCAAGTGTCGCCGTGCGCAATCCCGCGGATCAGGAAGTGCTCGGGCATGTGCCGATGCTCGACGCGGCGCAGATCACGGAAGCCGTCGATGCCGCGCAGCGTGCCTTTTCCGCGTGGCGCTGGCTGCCGGTCGCGAAGCGCTCGACGTTGCTGCTGCGCTGGCACGAACTGATCCTGCGCCATCAGCACGACCTTGCGGCGATTCTCTCGCTCGAACAGGGCAAGCCGCTCGCCGAAGCACGCGGCGAGATTGCGTATGGCGCGAGCTTCGTCGAATGGTTCGCGCATGAAGTGCGGCGTCTGAATGGGCGCACCATTCCCACGCATATCGACGGCGCGCAACTGGGCACCGTGATCGAACCGGTGGGCGTTGCCGCGTTGATCACGCCGTGGAATTTCCCTTGCGCGATGATCACGCGCAAGGCGGCCGCCGCGCTCGCGGCCGGTTGTACGGTTGTCGTGAAGCCGGCGCATGAAACGCCGTTCTCCGCGCTCGCGCTCGCTCAACTCGCCGAAGAAGCCGGTTTTCCAGCGGGCGTATTCAACGTGGTGCTCGGCGAACCGCAAATGGCGATGCAAACGCTCGTCGGCGATTCCCGCGTGCGCTCGGTGAGCTTCACCGGTTCGACTCGCGTCGGCGGGCTCGTGATGCAGGCCGTCGCAAACGCGGGCATCAAGAAGACGGCGCTGGAGCTGGGTGGCAACGCGCCGTTCATCGTCACCGAAGACGCCGACCTCGAACAGGCCGTGCGCGTCGCCATCGCCGCGAAATTCCAGACGTCGGGCCAGGATTGCTGCGCGGCCAATCGCATTTTCGTTGCGCGTCCGTTGTACGAGACGTTCGTCACGCGATACAGCGACGCGGTTCGCGCATTGAAAGTGGGCTCGGCACTCGAAGCCGATGTGGACGTCGGCCCGCTGATGCATCAAGCCGCATTCGACACGACCATGCAGCGCGTCGCCGATGCGCAAGCCAAGGGCGCGCGCATCACGGTTGGCGGATCGGCGCACGAACGCGGCGGCTGGTTCTTCGAGCCGACCGTGGTGGCCGACGCCGCGCCTGGCATGCGCATCTACGACGAAGAAAACTTCGCGCCGATTTCCGCACTCACGCCATTTGATTCGCTGGACGAAGTAATCGAGCGCGCGAACGACACCGAGTACGGTCTTGCCGCATATGTCTGCGCGCGCGATCTGAACACGGTCTTTCAACTGATTCGGCGCCTCGACTTCGCGATGGTCTCGGTGAACGGCGCCAAGTTCACGGGGGCGCCGATTCCGTTTGGCGGCATCAAGTCGTCGGGACTCGGCCGCGAAGGCGGCGCCGAAGGCTTCGAACCTTTTGTGGAAACACGCTATTTCTGCCTCGGCCAACTCGGCTTGCCGGTGACGCAAAGCCTGCCCGCTCGCAGCGCCGCGGCCGCCTAACTCATTCACGCATTCAACGAAGGAGCATTTGATGACTCAGCCCGAACAACTCGATCAACTCTTCAGCGCCGACCGCGCGCATTTCATGCACCCGTCGACGCATGCTCACGACCACGCGAGCGGCGCGCTGCCGGGCCGCATTGTGACGGGCGCAAAAGGCATCCGCATTGAAGACCATCAAGGCAAGTCTTTTATCGACGCCTTCGCGGGTCTCTATTGCGTGAACATCGGCTATGGACGCACCGAAGTTGCCGAGGCCATTTACGAGCAGGCGAAGAAGCTTGCCTACTATCACACGTATGTCGGCCACTCGACCGATACGATCATCGAACTGTCGTCGCGCATCATCGATTGGGCGCCGCAGGGCATGAAGAAGGTGTACTACGGCATGTCGGGCTCGGACGCGAACGAAACGCAGATCAAGCTCGTCTGGTACTACAACAACGTGAAGGGCCGGCCGAACAAGAAGAAGATCATCTCGCGGCAGCGCGGCTATCACGGCTCGGGCATCGTGACGGGCAGCCTCACGGGTCTGCCGAGTTTTCATCAATACTTCGACCTGCCGATCGAGCGCGTCAAGCACACCACGTGTCCGCACTGGTATCGCAATGCGCCGGCCGGCATGAACGAAACGCAGTTCGTCGCATATTGCGTCGAGGAACTGGAGCAACTGATCGCGCGCGAAGGCGCCGACACGATCGCTGCGTTCATCGGCGAACCGGTCATGGGAACGGGCGGCATTCTGCCGCCGCCTGCCGGCTATTGGCCCGCGATCCAAGAGGTGCTGAAGAAGCACGACATTCTGCTGATCTCCGACGAAGTGGTGTGCGGCTTCGGCCGTCTCGGCTCGAAGATGGGCGCGCAGCACTACGGCATGACGCCCGACCTCATCACCGTCGCGAAGGGTTTGACGAGCGCGTATGCGCCGCTCTCCGGCGTGATTGTGAGCGAAGGCGTGTGGGATGTGATCGACAAGGCTTCGCAGGAATTCGGTCCGATGGGGCACGGCTGGACCTACTCGGGACATCCGGTCTGCGCGGCAGCGGCGCTGGCGAACCTCGATATTCTCGAGCGCGAGAATCTTACGCAAAACGCGGCGCAAACCGGCGCGTATCTGCTCGAGCAATTGCATGCCGCGTTCGATTCGCATCCGCTCGTCGGCGAAGTGCGCGGTGTGGGCATGCTGGCCGCGCTCGAATTCATGGCCGACAAGGACGCGCGCCGTCCGTTCGATCCGGCGCTGAAGGTCGGCCCGCGCGTGTCGGCTGCTGCGTTGCAACGCGGGCTGATTGCGCGCGCGATGCCGCATGGCGACATCCTCGGTTTCGCGCCGCCGCTCGTGACTTCGCGCGACGAGGTCGACGAAATCGTGAAGCTCGCTCGCGCCGCAGTGGATGAAGTGGCCTCGCAGGTTCTCACGCCGGCGGCTGCTGTTTAATCGAAGTCATACGCCTCTTTGTGTGCCGCAGCAGGTGCCTTACGGATTTGCGCGGCTTCGCAAAGAGGCGCTTCGCATGTTATAAGCCCAAGGGAACTGTCGTTATCGTCAGGTGAAACAGTCGTCTTGGGGGATTAACAATGAGGTTGTTCCGCAACGCCAGATCGTCGGCCAGCGTGTTCGCACTGGCCACTGTGTTGTCTGTTTCCTTCGGCTTTCTCGAGGCCACGCCGGCCGTCGCGAAGCCGCCCGTCAAAGCGCAGCCCGCGGTTCTCACCGCGTCCGCCATCGCGGTCGCGGACGAGTACAGCGCGGATGCCGCCGAACAGATTTTCAAGGAAGGCGGCAATGCGGTCGATGCCGCGGTGGCCATCGCCTTCACGCTTGCCGTGACTTATCCGGAAGCGGGCAACATCGGCGGCGGCGGTTTCATGACGCTGTACGTGGCCGGCAAGCCGTACTTTCTCGACTATCGCGAGCGCGCGCCGCTGGCGGCAACGAAGAACATGTATCTCGACGATAAGGGCGAGGTCATCAAGGGCATGAGCCTGTACGGTTATCGCGCGGTGGGCGTGCCCGGCACCGTCGACGGCATGTGGCAGGCGCAGCGCCGCTTCGGCAAGCTCAAATGGAAGCAGGTGCTGGCGCCGGCCATCCACTATGCGCGCGACGGCTTCGTGGTCAGCGAGCAATTGCAGGAGCGCCGCGATGCGGCGGCCAAGGAATTCGCCGGCAAGACGAACTTCGACACGTACTTCGGCAACATGAAGCAGGGCGTCAACTTCAAGCAACCGGATCTCGCCGCCGTATTGCAGCGGATTTCCGATCAGGGCGCGAAAGATTTCTATTCCGGCAAGACGGCTGATCTGATCGCCGAGTCCATGCGTGGTCACGGCCTCATCACCAAGGCCGACTTGCAGCAGTACAAGGCCGTATGGCGTCAGCCAATTCAGGCCGACTGGAAAGGCTACCGCGTGTACACTGCGCCGCCTCCGAGCTCGGGCGGCATCGGCCTCGTGCAACTGCTGAAGATGAAAGCCGATCGCGCGGACGACTTCAAGGATGTGCCGCTCAATTCGCCGCAATACATTCATCTGATCGCGGAAATCGAAAAGCGCGTATTCGCGGACCGTGCGCAATATCTCGGCGATCCGGACTTCTACAAGGTGCCGGTCGCGCAATTGACCGACGACGCCTACATCGCGAAGCGCGCCGCCGAGGTCAATACGGAAACGCCGTCGGACACGAAGAGCGTGCAGCCGGGACTCGGCACGTCGATGCCGGAGAAAGCGGAAACCACGCATTTCTCGGTCGTCGACAAGTGGGGTAACGCGGTGTCGAACACGTACACCGTGAACGGTTACTTCGGCTCGGGCGTGGTCGCCGATCGCACGGGTATCGTGCTGAACGACGAGATGGACGACTTCTCCGCGAAGCCGGGCGTCGCCAACATGTTCGGCGTGGTGGGCAGCGACGCCAATTCGATCGAACCGAAGAAGCGCCCGCTTTCGTCCATGAGCCCGACCATTCTGACGAAAGACGGCAAGGTGTCGCTTGTGATCGGCACGCCGGGCGGCTCGCGCATCTTCACGTCGATCTTCCAGGTGATCAACAACGTCTACGACTTCAATATGCCGCTGCCGGAAGCGGTCGCCGCGATGCGTTTCCATCATCAGTTGCTGCCGCCGAACACGATTTTCTGGGAGCCGTATATGCCGATCGACGGCGAGCTTGCAAAGGCCGTCGAAGCAAAGGGCTATACGCTGAAGGCGCAGAATTTCAACGGCGACATTCAGGCGATCAAGATCAACGACAACACGCCCGAACCGGCAGCCGATCCGCGTGGCCGTGGCGTGACGCGGATTATCCAGTAAGCGTTGTGCGGATTGTGTGAGCGGTGCATGGGTTGAGATGTGCCGCTCACAATTAACGGAAGACCTCGCGCTCGAAAGAGCCCGGGGTCTTTTTTTCGTGCCGTGTGAGACACTTTCCGGTACTCGCGAGCCATTCGCGGCCGCTACCCAGGGAGTGAGCCACCATGAATCTGTCTGCGACGCCTTCCGACGTGCCTGCACCATCGTCCGATGCCGAGCCGCGCATCGAGTCGCTCAGCGCGATTACGCTCGCCACCGGCGACATGCGGCAAGCGGTGCGCTTCTATCAGGCTCTTGGCTTCCCGCTCAAATTCGGTGGAGAAGACGCGGCGTTCACGTCGTTCGAATTCGGCGGAACGTATCTGAATCTGATCGCCGATCCGCGTGCGCCGGTGAATTGGTGGGGCCGCGTCATCGTCTATGTGTCCGATGTCGACGCGGTTTATCGCAAGGCGCTGGCGGCGGGCTTCGAGCCGTCGTTGGAGCCGTCGGATGCGCCTTGGGGCGAGCGCTATTTTCATATCAGCGATCCGGACGGCCACGAACTCAGCTTCGCGAAACCGTTGCGCGACGCGCGGGCGTCGGCGAAAAACTCGCTATCATGAAACGGCTGAACGGTAACACGGCTGACACCGGGCGCACCGATAATCGGGCGCGTCCGCGTCGCGCTTGCCGCCGCGCGCCCGATCATTTCCGTCGCCAGGAGAGCCGCAATGAAAGAGCAGGACCCGAGACCCGAAGCCGAGTTGCTGACTGAGCGGCAACGCCGTTTCGAGGAGGACCTCATCGACGCGTACGACGAGGAACTCGAGATGGAGGTCGACGACCGCATACTCGACGGTTCGGAAGCCTTCACGCCGGAGAACCGCGAAGCACGCAAGATGTACTTCCGCGAGTTGTTCCGCCTGCAGGGCGAACTGGTCAAGCTGCAGGACTGGATCGTGGAGACGGGGCATCGCCTTGTGGTCATTTTCGAAGGACGCGATGCCGCGGGCAAGGGCGGCGCGATCAAGCGCATCACGCAGCGGCTCAATCCGCGCGTGTGCCGCGTCGCGGCGCTGCCGGCGCCGAACAACCGCGAGCGCACGCAATGGTATTTCCAGCGCTATGTGTCGCATCTGCCGGCCGGCGGCGAGATGGTGCTGTTCGATCGAAGCTGGTACAACCGCGCGGGCGTCGAACGCGTGATGAATTTTTGCACCGACGACGAATACGAAGAGTTCTTCCGCTCCGTGCCGGAGTTCGAAAAGATGCTGGTGCGCAGCGGCGTGCAGATCGTCAAGTACTGGTTTTCGATCACCGACGAAGAGCAGGAAATCCGCTTTCAAAACCGCATTCACGATCCGCTGAAGCAGTGGAAGCTCAGTCCGATGGATCTGGAAAGCCGGCGCCGCTGGGAGGCCTATACGCAGGCGAAGGAAGTGATGCTGCAGCGCTCGCATATTCCCGAGGCGCCGTGGTGGGTCGTGCAGGCCGTCGACAAGAAGCGCGCGCGGCTGAACTGCATCCAGCATCTGCTGAACCAGGTGCCGTATCACGAGATCGAGCATCCGCGTGTCGAACTGCCGGCGCGTGTTTATCACGACGAGTACAGCCGCCAGCCGGTGCCGGCTTCGATGATCGTGCCTGAGGTTTATTGAGGGGGGAGTCGATTACGTGCGCGCGATCGACTCAGAAGCGCGCGCCTTTTAATCGACTCATGATTTGAGGCGAATGCGGGCCTTAATCGCCTCAAATCTCATCAGTATCATGTCGGCGCCTTCAGACCGCAGCAGCGGCGCTAAACCACTGCGGTCTGAGCGAAGCTGCATAACACCTCAGAACACCGCCCGAAACACCCAATACAATCCCGCCGCGAGCGCGATCGAAACCGGCAGCGTCAGCACCCACGCGAGCACGAGGCTGCGCACCGTCGCCCATTGCAAGCCCGAGCCGTTCGCGGCCATCGTGCCCGCCACGCCGGAAGACAGCACGTGAGTCGTCGAAACCGGCAGACCGTACATGTCGGCCGCGCCAATCGTCATCATCGCGACCAGTTCGGCGGACGCGCCCTGTCCGTACGTCAAATGCTGCTTGCCGATCTTCTCGCCGACAGTCACGACGATCCGCTTCCATCCGACCATCGTGCCCAGGCCCAGAGCAATCGCGACCGCGACCTTGACCCACGTCGGAATGAACTTGGTGGCGTGATCCGTTTGCGCCTTGAAGTTGTCGATGGCCTTCGCGTCTTCCGGGGCGAACGCCGGTTGCTTCGCCTTGTTCATCAGGCGGATCGCTTCCGACGCGACATACATGTTGTTGCGCACGTTATCGACGATGCCTTGCGGTACGCCGGCCATCGAACCCGAGGCGCCGACCTGCTGCGCGATCACGTCCGTCAGTTGTTTTAGCGCGGGCACGGTTGCAGGCGTGAGTTGATGCGTGCGCACATACGCTTCGACATCGGCGCGCGGATTGGCCGACGGCGGCGCGCCGTTCGTATAGCGCGCAAGCGCGGCCGACGTTTGCTGGGCGACCGCGACGAAGGTCTGCGTTTCGGCGGGCGTGACGGCCTTGTTCAACGCATACGCCGTCGGCACGGTGCCGATCAGGATCAGCATGATGAGGCCCATGCCCTTCTGGCCGTCGTTCGAACCGTGCGCAAACGAGACGCCCGTGCAGGTCAGAATCAGCAGGCTGCGAATCCAGAACGGCGGCGGCTCCTTGCCCTTCGGTTCGGCGTAAAGCGCGGGCACGCGCACAACGGCTTTGAGGATCATCAACAGCAGGCCGGCCGCGAGAAAGCCGATGAGCGGCGAAAACAGCAGCGACTTGCCGACGCCCAGCGCCTGGTTCCAGTCCACGCCACTCGTGCCGCTCGCGCCATGCATCAATTGATTCATCAGGCCGACGCCGATGATCGAGCCGATCAGCGTATGCGAGCTCGACGACGGCAAGCCGAAATACCAGGTGCCGAGGTTCCAGATGATCGCGGCAATGAGCAGCGCGAACACCATCGAAAAGCCGGCGCTGCTGCCCACTTGCAGAATCAGTTCAACCGGCAGCAGTTGCAGAATGCCGAACGCGACCGCGCCGCTCGACGTCAGCACGCCGAGAAAATTCCATGTGCCCGACCACACCACCGCGAGATTCGGCGCGAGCGAATGCGTGTAGATGACGGTCGCCACCGCGTTCGCGGTATCGTGAAAGCCATTGACGAATTCGAAGCCGAGCGCGATCAGCAGCGCCACGCCGAGCAGCAGATACGGCAGGATGGAACCTTCGCGCACGGGTTGCAGGTCGCCCACGAGCTGCATGCTGCAATAGCCGATGCCGACTACGATCACGGCGAGGAAAACCACGAGGCCAAGATTGCGCCCCTTGCCACTGACCCCGCTCGATTGCGGGTATGAAAGCTCCGGCATGACGTGTGCCCCTGGAAGAATGTCGCGGAACCACCGATCCTGCTGGGCGCGTGTGTCGGTACGATGACAACGGCCGGCGCTCGCACAGAAGGGCTCGCACCTGACGACGCTGGCGGATCGCGCCTCGGTTTTGCCGCTGCGCGGCAGGGTGCTAGCGGCATGCGGGAATCTTTTTTGCTACGCTGGAAACGCGCAGCACTTTCCAGGGAGCTTCAATGAAGCGCGACGGTCACAAGGAAAACCGCAAAGCGGACGCAGGCGCCGCGGCCAGCGGTTCCAACGCGAGCGAGCCGACGGCGCAGGCGGCGTTTGCATCGTATGCGGCTCCGCTCGTGAGCGACGCGATCGCGTACGCCAATGCGGTGCGCGACGATCCATCGCCCGAAGCGCTGCACAAACTCCGCGTTTCGCTGCGCCGCTTGCGTTCGTTGTGGTGGGCCTTTGCGCCGCTCCTCGAAAAGGGCGAAAACACGCGGCAACGCGCGCTCTACAAGTACCTGGCCACGGCGGCCGGCAAGACGCGCGACTGGGACATCCTGATCGAACTGATCCGGCATGAAGACAGTGGCGCGGGCAGCGTCGCGCCGACGCTCGAGAAAGCGCGCGGCGATGCGCTCACAACGAGCCGCGAAACGCTGACGAACGCGGACGTCAAACATCTGCTGCGGGACGCGTTGACGAGCGCATCCACCGACATCAATACCGCACATGAACGCGTGCCGCTGCGCAAGTTTGCCAACAAGCGGGTCGCAGCGTCCGAGCGTTCGCTGATGAAGCGCGCGAAACGCGCGCGCCACGCAAAGCGCTCGAACTACGCGGCTTTTCACGACGTAAGAAAGGCCGGTAAGAAGCTCCGCTATCTGCTGGAGTTTTTCGAGCCGGTGTTGAGCGGCAGCCATAAGCGCACGCTCAAGCGTCTGAAGCAGGTACAAAAACGTTTCGGGACACTAAACGATATCGTCGCAAGCGAAGTATTGCTGCGCGACAACGCCGGCCTGTTCGCCGGCTCGGGCGACGCAGCGGACGTGCTGCAGTGGCTGCACAAGGAGCGCAAGCGCCGGATGCGTTCGGCAGCCGGGCTGCTGCGCAAACTGTGACGCGCGAAGGTAACGCGCGAAGGTAAATAACTCATAACGGCCCGATGTCGATTCATGCGGGCCCGCTTGCAACGGAGGCAACGCGCAGGTGGCACATCGAGCGCATTGGCAGCGACGGCGCTGGCGCAGAAATTTGCGGCACGGAGCAGCCGGCGTCGCGCGTTACGTGGGCAATCATCCGGTGCTCGCGGGTCTGGCCGGCACGCTGGTCGCCGTCGCGATGGCGGGCCTCACGCTGCTCACGCTCCTCAACGGCCGCGCCGACGCGCTCGACCATGCGCGCGAGACGTCGCAGAATCTCGTCTCGATCATTTCCAGCGACCTCGAAAGGAACGTCGAGATCTACGCGCTTTCGTTGCAGGCGATGGTGGACGGCGCCGAGCATCATCTGAGCGCGGATCTGCCGCCCGACCTTCAGCGAGCGGTGCTGTTCGATCGCGCGACCACGGCCGCGTATCTCGGCGGCGCATATGTCGTCGGTGCGAAGGGCGAGGTGATCGCGTCGCAAAGCGGCGAGATCAGCCCGACCGTTCGCTTCACCGACCGCGACTATTTCGTCGTGCATCAGCGCAATCCGGCAGTGGGACTTTATCTGTCGCATCCGTTTCGCTCGCGCTTGCGCGACGGCAAGTTGTCGATAGGTCTGACGCGGCGTATCAATGACGAAAACGGCGGCTTTGCCGGCGTCGCATTGCTCGCGATCCGCATCGAGTATTTCCAGCGTCTGCTCGACCGGATCAGCGTGGGCCAGCACGGCTCCGTGTTCATCGCGATGGACGACGGCACGCTGATCGCGCGCAAGCCGTACTCGCCGCGCGACATCGGCGCGAGCATCGCCGGTTCGCCGACTTTCCTGCGCATGGCCGCGCAGCGCGACGGTTCGTATGTGGCGCGCTCCGCCGTCGACGGTGTGCAACGCATGTTCACGTTCGTGCATGTGCCGGGCACGCCGCTGATCGCAGCCGTCGCGCCCGCCGTCGACGACGTGCTCTCGCCGTGGCGCCACCGCGCGATGATCGTCGGCGCGCTGACGCTCGCGTTCGGCACGGTGTTCGTGATCGTGTCGTGGCTGCTGGCGTTTGCACTGCGCGACAAGCTGCGCGCGCAGGCCGCGCTGATGCGGCTCGCCGCGACCGATCCGCTGACCGGTCTCAGCAATCGCCGCGTGCTCGACAACCGGCTCGACGAGGAATGGCGACGCGCGCGGCGCACGGGTCAGCCGCTGTCGGCGCTTTTCATCGACATCGATCATTTCAAGCGCTTTAACGACACCTACGGCCATGCAAGCGGCGACGACGCGCTCAGCGCCGTGGCCGAATGCATTTCGTCGACGGTGCGCCGTGCCGTCGATCTGGTCGCGCGCTATGGCGGCGAAGAGTTTGCCGTGATTCTGCCGGACACGTCAGCCGATGGCGCCGCTGCCGTGGCCGAAAAGATTCGCCGGAACGTGCAGGCGCAGGACATCTTGCATGGCGGCGACGGCAGCGTGGCGGTCACGGTGAGCGTCGGTTGCGCGACGATGGTGCCCGCGCAGGGAGCGAACGCGCTCGATCTGCTGGCCGCCGCCGATCGGCAGCTTTATCTCGCGAAGGCGGCGGGACGCAATCGCGTTTCTTGCGGACGCTCGGCGGTGGGATCGGTGGCGGCGGACTCGCCGTCGTAAGCGAGACGACGCTCGGCCAACGCGCCGACGTTGCTCATGCGTTGGCCCTGCGTCGCGGCGCAAAACCGCGCAGCGTCACGGCGTTGTCCGCGGTGCGTGCATTGTCTGCGTCGCTGCCCGATTCGGCGTGCGAGTGCTCGAGCTTGCCCGTCGACGGCTCATCGGCGAGCAGCAAGCCCACCGGAAAACCGCGCCGCTGCCATGCATCGAGTCCGCCATGCAGCGCGCGAATCCGCGTATAGCCGTAGTTGCGCATCCGCACGCTGATCTCGGCGGCGGTGGCGCTGTCCGGGCATACGCAGTAGATCACCATGTCGTAGGCGCGCAGTGCGAAGTCGATCTGTTCGGGCGAGTGCGGATCGAGTGCGAGCGCGCCGGGAATCGGCGACGCGGCGTCGAGCGCCGCGCTTTGCGGGCGGGCGTCGAGTACCTTGGGCGTCGGCTTGCGGCCCGATGCGTGCGATCGTCGGCCATCCGCGTCGGCATCGCCATCGGCGATGAGAGCGGCCTCACGCCGCGCCCGCCGCTGCATCACGAGCCGGTACGCGAGATACAGCAACGCGACGGCTATCAGCAGGTCGATCACGGTCCCGCCTTGTGCTCTGACGAACGCGAACAGCATGTGCAACTGCCGCTCCGCCGCCGCGCCGCCCAGCAGCCAGAACGTGGCCCACGCCATCGCGCCGGTGAGGTCCCACAGCGCATAGATGCGGGCGTCGACGGCTGTGGTGCCCATCAGCGGCGGCGTGACCAGCGCGAGGCCAGGCACGAACTTCGAGATCGACACGAGCGGCACGCCGAAGCGCTCGAACAGCGCGCGCGCCTGTTCGACGCGGGCATCGACGGCAGGCAGCATCTGGCCAAGCACGCGGATCAGCTTGCGGCCGTAAAGACGGCCCGCGGTGAACCAGACGCCGTCACCAATCAACGCGCCCAGCACGGCCGCGGAGAGCACCGGCCAGAACGACAGGTTGCCCGCGGCAATCGCGGAACCGGCGAACAGCAGAACGGGGACCGCGGGAATCGGCACGCCGAGGCGCGTCAACAGCACGTTGACGAAGACAATCGCGCCGCCCCAGGTGGATACCGCCGACGACGGAAACTCGACCAATTAAGCGGCTCCTGTTTGTTGTTGGCAAGTTGGCTGCGCCGGTATTGCCGGCTGCCTCGCCCGACGCCTACGCAAAGCCTGTTCCCGCACGGCTTCGCATGCTTCCTTCGCGTGCTTCGTCAATCAGGATACTCGATGGATCGCGCACGCGGCCATCGCGCGTCGGTCTGCAATTTCGTTCAAGACCTGCGCGCGCCGCATGCTTAATCTGCGTGCTGGTCCCTTGTCCTGGAGAAGCACGATGAATTCACGGTATGTCGGCTACATCTGCTGCGCGCTCGCGATGATCGGCGTCGGCAGCACGGTGGTGGTCAGCAAGTCCATTGCGGCCGGCTTGCCGCCGTTCAGCGCGACCGCGCTGCGCTTTGCGATTGCGTTCCCATTGTTCGTGCTCGTGATGCGTTGGCGCGGCGTGCGCTGGCCGCGCCTCGACCGTCGCGACACCGCGCTGGTGATCGCGCAGGCCGCAGCGGGCAGCGTCGGCTATACGGTGTTGCTGATCAGCGGCATGAAGTTCGCTTCTGCCGGCGATGCCGGCGTGATCGCCGGCACCTTGCCCGCGGTATCGGCGATGGTGGCCATGCTCGCGTTGGGCGAGCGCCCGTCGCCGGCCCTGCTCGGCGCGATCGTTCTGGCGACAGCGGGCGTGCTTGCGTGCACCGTGTATGCCGGCGACAACGCCGCGCCGCACGCGGGCGGCTCTATTGTTGGAAACCTGCTGGTGTTCGCGGCGATCGTCTGCGAGGCGCTGTTCATTCTGCTCAATCGCAAGCTGCGCACGCCGGTTGCACCGCTGCCGCTGTCGGCGTTGATGTGCGGCATCGGCTTCGCGGTTTCGATCGTGCCCGCCTGCTTCGAGCGAGCCTGGAACATGCCGATCGACGCCGCGGCTCTCGGCGGCGTGCTGTATTACGCGCTGGTGCCGACGGTGGCCGGTTTCGTTCTCTGGTATGAAGGCGCGGCGCGCGTCAGCGGCGCGGAAGCCGGCCTGATGACCGCGCTCGTGCCGGTCAGCGCGTTGGCGTTGGCCGCGCTGCTGCTGCGCGAGCCGGTCAGCGCGGCGCAGCTTACGGGCGTGGCCTGTGTGCTGGGCGCCGTGATGCTCGCGACGTTCGGACAATCGCTCGGCGCGCGGAAGATGGCGTGATGGACTCCGCGCTTACGTGTTATGCACCGCCACCGCGCCAGGATTGCCGACGATCGACAGAAACTCGCGCCGCGTGGACGGGTCCGTGCGGAACGTGCCCAACATGCGCGACGTGACCATCGTCACGCCCGCCTTATGCACGCCGCGCGTCGACATGCACTGATGCGAGGCTTCGAGGATCACGCCGACGCCCTCCGGTTGCAGCACGTCGTTCAGCGTATCGGCGATCTGCACCGTCATCTTTTCCTGAATCTGCAGACGCTTCGCGAATGCGTCGACGAGCCGTGCGAGCTTCGAGATGCCGACCACGCGATGTCCCGGCAAATAAGCAACATGCGCGCGCCCGATAATCGGCACCATGTGATGTTCGCAATAGCTTTCGAAGCGGATGTCCTTCAGCACGATCATCTCGTCGTAGCCGTCCACTTCGGAAAACGTGCGGGCGAGAATCTCGCGCGGGTCGATCTGATAGCCCGCATAGAACTCCTCATACGAGCGCACGACGCGCGCCGGTGTGTCGATGAGCCCTTCGCGCTCCGGGTTGTCGCCGGCCCAACGCAGCAGCACGCGAACCGCTGCTTCCGCTTCCTCGCGGCTCGGGCGGCCATTCGCGGCCTCGGTTGCATTCGTGGCTGTGGTTTGTTCTGTCTTGCTGCTGGTCATCCGTCGCTCCTCCGCGATCGCGCGTCGACCTCGAGTGGAGTGGAGCGCGCGGGTTCATGAGTACAGCCATTGTTCCATGTTTACGGCATAACGTGCCGATGCCCCTTCAGGCGTCGCGGAGCTGACGGTTTCATTTCGGCCACTCGTCGAGCGCGTCGTTGAAGAGTTCCGCGACCACGCCGCGCAGCCAGGTGCCGCGCGGATCGTTATGAAACTTGCGATGCCAGTGCTGCCGCAAATCGAAGCGCGGCAGCGGCAGAGGCGGTTCGACGAGCGTGATCGACGCATGCTCGGACACATACGCGAAGCCGATCGCGTGCGGCACCGTGGCGATCAGGTCCGTGCGCGCGAGGATGAACGGCAGGCTCATGAAATGCGGCGTTTCCAGCACCGCGCGCCGCTTGATGCGCTTTTTCACGAGGTACTGTTCGAGGACTTCCTGGCTGCGTCCTTCGGCGCGCACCACCGCATGTCCCGACGCGACATATTGCGCGAGCGTGAGCGGCGCTTTTGATAGCGGATGACCGGTGCGCATCAGGCAAATGAACCGGTGCGTGAAGAGCCGCTGCTGAAAGAAGTTATTGCCCGACAGATCGGGGAAGTAACCGACCGCGAGATCGACATCGCCCGATTCGAGCCCGCGTTCCACATGCGAGGGCGGCAGCGACACCGAACGCAGATTCGCGTGCGGCGCGCGCTCGGCGAAAAGCTGCAAAAGCCGCGGCAAAAACACGATTTCGCCGACGTCGGAAAGCGCGATCGAAAAGGTATGCGTGCTCGTGTCGGGATCGAACTCCTGCGCGTCGAGCATGCCTTTTTCGATTCGCAGAAGCGCGTCGCGCGCCGCGGGCAGAATCGCCAGCGCGCGCGGCGTGGGCTCCATGCCTTTGGACGTGCGCACGAACAGCGGGTCGTCGAAATATTCGCGCAGCCGGCCGAGCGCCGTGCTCACGCGCGGCTGGCTCACGCCGAGCTGCTCGGCCGCGCGGCTCACGTTGCGCGTGTCCTCCATCGCAACGAGGTAGGGGATCAGGTTCAGGTCAAGGTTCGTGTCCGACATGCTTTTCGACGAGGGTCGCGTGGTGCTGTTCGTATTCGATGTGTCGATAAAGGGTAGCGGAAGAATCGTCGAACGCGATAGTGGGGTTTTCTTTGCTGCCGATCAGAATCGGCGGCTCGCGACGGCCAGGTGGCGCGCACTTCGCCTTGCGGGAACCTATGATTAAGGGAAAAGTCCGCGCCTTGACAATGCGGCGCAAGCGCAACCATAATCTTCGAATCGTTCGCTAATCGAATCAGTGTTCGCTATAAGAACATTGCAAGGTTCGCGAAACAGCGCCGACAACGCGATGGCGAGCCCGACGCGCGTAGCGCCTCTCAAGGAAATTCGACATGATCAACAAGATTTTCGAGTCACTTCAATCGGCCGTCGCCGATGTCCACGACGGCGCGACCGTCATGATCGGCGGCTTCGGCACGGCCGGCATGCCGTCGGAACTGATCGACGCGCTGATCGAGCAGGGCGCGCGCGAACTCACCATCGTCAACAACAACGCGGGCAACGGCGACATCGGCCTCGCGGCGCTGCTGAAGGCGAAGCGCGTGCGCAAGATCATCTGCTCGTTTCCGCGTCAAACCGATTCGTATGTGTTCGACGCGCTCTATCGCGCCGGCGAAATCGAACTCGAACTCGTGCCGCAAGGCAATCTGGCCGAGCGCATCCGCGCGGCCGGCGCGGGCATCGGCGGATTTTTCACGCCGACCGGCTACGGCACGAAGCTCGCCGAAGGCAAGGAAACGCGTCTGATCGACGGCCGGCATTACGTGCTCGAGTCGCCGCTTCACGCGGATTTCGCACTGATCAAAGCGTATAAGGGCGACCGCTGGGGCAACCTCGTTTATCGCAAGACGGCTCGCAACTTCGGGCCGATCATGGCAAGCGCCGCAAAGACCGCCATCGTGCAAGTGTCGGAAGTGGTGCCGCTCGGCGCGCTGGACCCGGAAAACATCGTGACGCCGGGCATTTTCGTGCAGCGCGTGATCGAAGTGCCGCAAGCGGCACATGCCCCGCAACCCAATCCGCGCGACGCCGCAGCCTGAACCGGAGACCGACATGAAGAAACTGACCCGCGATGAAATGGCCAAGCGCGTCGCACTGGATATTCCGGAAGGCGCGTATGTGAACCTCGGTATCGGCGTGCCGACGCTGGTGGCGAACCACCTCGCCGCCGACAAGGAAATCTTCCTGCACAGCGAAAACGGCCTGCTCGGCATGGGCCCGGCGCCCGCGAAGGGCGAGGAAGACGACGAACTGATCAACGCCGGCAAGCAGCACGTCACGCTGCTGACGGGCGGCGCGTTTTTCCATCACGCCGATTCGTTTGCGATGATGCGCGGCGGCCACCTCGACTTCTGCGTGCTCGGCGCATTCCAGGTCTCGGCGAAGGGCGACCTGGCGAACTGGCACACCGGAGCGCCCGACGCGATTCCGGCGGTCGGCGGCGCGATGGACCTCGCGATCGGCGCGAAGCAGGTCTACGTGATGATGGAGCATCTGACCAAGCAGGGCGAAAGCAAGATCGCCGCGGAATGCACGTATCCGGTGACGGGCGTCGGTTGCGTCGACCGCATCTACACTGATCTCGCGATGATCGACGTGACCGACCAGGGCCTCGTCGTGCGCGAGATTTTCTCGGACATCGACTTCGATGCCTTGCTGAAGCTCACGGGCGTGCCGCTGATCGACGGCACGCAGGCGGCGCGGGCGGCTTAAGCGCGCTGACAACTGCGGGCACTGTGACGCGCAACGCGTCATACTGCCCGCAGTGCTACATTCACCAGATCATCCGATCATCGACGTCATCATGCTCGACTCCAGCGGCCGGCTCACCGGCCTTCTTTGCGGCACGCAGCCGATGAACGACATCTGGGCGCCGCGCGCCACACTGCAACGGATGCTCGACGTCGAAGCGGCGCTCGCGCGCGCTTCGGCCGCGCACGGCGTGATTCCCGCAGCGGCCGTCGCGGCAATTGAAGCCGCGTGTCATGCGGATCAACTCGACGCCGACGCGCTCGCACGCGACGCCGCGCTCGGCGGCAATCTCGCGATTCCTCTCGTCAAGCAACTCACCGCGCGCGTGAAAGCCGCCGACGCGCAAGCATCGAAATACGTGCATTGGGGCGCGACGAGCCAGGACATCATCGACACGGCGACGGTCCTGCAACTGCGCGACACCTTCGATTTGCTCGACAGCGGCTTGCAATCCACCTGCGACGCCATCGCGAAGCTCGCGGCCACGCATCGCGCGACGCCGATGATCGGCCGCACGTGGTTGCAGCAGGCGTTGCCTATCACGCTCGGTCTCAAGTTCGCGCAATGGCTCGACGCATTGCTGCGTCATCGCGAACGGCTCGACGCATTGCGCGCTCGCTCGCTCGTGCTGCAATTCGGCGGCGCGGCCGGCACGCTCGCGAGTCTGCGCGATGCGGCGCCGCAGGTCACGCAAGCGCTCGCGCAGGAACTCAGTCTTGCGGTGCCCACTTTGCCGTGGCATACGCAGCGCGATCGCATCGCTGAAACGGCATCGTTCTTCGGCATGCTGATCGGCACGCTCGGCAAGATCGCGCGCGACATCTCGCTGCAAATGCAAACGGAAATCGACGAACTATCGGAACCGGCCGCGGCCGGCAAAGGCGGATCGTCGACGATGCCGCACAAGCGCAATCCGGTCGGCTGCGCGGCGGTGCTCACGGCGGCCACGCGCGCGCCGGGGCTCGTCGCCACAGTGTTCGCGGGCATGGTGCAGGAACACGAGCGCGCGCTCGGCGGCTGGCAAGCCGAGTGGGACGCGTTGCCCGATCTCGCGCGGCTCGCGGGCGGCGCGCTTGCGAACATCGGGCAGATCGCGAGCGGACTCAACGTGAACATGCCGCGCCTGGCCGCGAACCTCGACGTCACGCATGGCCTGATTCTCGGCGAAGCGGTGATGCTCGCGCTCGGCGACAGCATCGGCCGGCTCGACGCGCATCATCTGGTCGAGAGCGCGTCGAAGGCGGCGATCCGCGAAGGGCAGACGCTTTTGGACGTGCTCTCCGCGGACTCCGCCGTGACTCAGCATCTTTCTGTCGAGCGCCTGAAGCAACTGCTCGATCCCGCTCAATACGTCGGCCAGGCGCACGCTTACGTGGATGCGGCGCTGGCGCTTCATACCGCGCGTTCGCAGCGCGCCACTTCGAAGGAGTAACCGGCATGCCATACGCCGCAGTCAACGGCACCGAGCTTCACTATCGGATCGACGGCGATCGTCACGGCAGCGCGCCGTGGGTGATTCTGTCGAATTCGCTCGGCAGCGATCTGTCCATGTGGACGCCGCAAGTCGCGGCCTTGTCGAAGCACTTTCGCGTGCTGCGCTACGACACGCGCGGTCACGGGCATTCGGAAGCGCCGAAAGGACCGTACACGATCGAACAATTGGCGGGCGACGTGCTCGGCCTGATGGATACGCTGAAGATCGCGCGCGCGCATTTTTGCGGCGTGTCGATGGGCGGACTCACGGGCGTCGCGTTGGCCGCGCGTCATGCGAGCCGCTTTGAGCGCGTCGTGCTCGCGAACACGGCGGCGCGCATCGGCTCGCCGGAAGTGTGGGTGCCGCGCGCCGCGCGCGCTCGCACGGAAGGCATGCAGGCACTCGCCGACGCGGTGTTGCCGCGCTGGTTCACGGCGGATTACTTCGAGCGCGAGCCCGTCGTGCTTGCGATGATTCGCGACGTGTTCGTGCATACCGATAAGGAAGGCTACGCGTCGAACTGCGATGCGATCGACGCGACCGATCTGCGTCCTGAGACGCCTGGCATCAAGCTGCCGGTGCTCGTGATCAGCGGCACACACGACGTGGCCGCGACGCCCGCGCAAGGCCGCGAACTGGCGCAGGCGATTCCGGCCGCGCGTTACGTCGAACTGGACGCCTCGCATATTTCGAACATCGAGAAGGCCGATGCGTTCACGAAGGCTGTGATCGATTTTTTGACGGAGCCCAAATGAACGACGAAGACCGCTACGAAGCCGGACTCGGCGTGCGCCGCGCGGTATTGGGCGACGCGCATGTGGACCGCTCGCTTGCGAACCGCACCGAGTTGACGGAAGAGTTTCAGAACTTCATCACGCGTTATGCGTGGGGCGAAGTGTGGACGCGCGAAGGTTTGCCGCGGCACACGCGCAGCCTGCTCACGATTGCGATGATGGTCGCGCTCAATCGCAGCGAAGAACTCGCGCTGCATTTGCGCGCCGCAAAAAACAACGGCGTGACGCGCGAGCAGATCAAGGAAGTGCTGCTGCAAACCGCGATTTACTGCGGCGTGCCGGCGGCGAACTCGGCGTTTCATCTCGCCGATAAGCTGTTCCGCGAAGACGATGCGGCGGCGAAGACTTGAGGGTTTTGCTGTGGCGATGGTTTGATGAAGAAACGCGCGCCTGTGCTACGGCGCGCGTTTTTTATTGGGCGGCTCTCTCTCTTGAGTGCTTTACTTATGCCTCCGTGTCCGCACTCAAGCTCGCATTCGACGCGACCTCAACCGGCAATTGCAGACGCACCGCGCGCAACACCGTGTCTTTGATCACTTCACGCCAATGCGCGAGCGCTGCCTTGTCCATCAGCGCTTCGCCGAGAAACGCGCCTAACGTGTACTGATTGGCGTTATAAAAATAACCGAGCGACGCGATCATCAGATACACGTCGCGTGCTTTGACATCCGCGCGAAAAACGTGCTGCGCCTTGCCTGCGTCCAGCAACTTCTGCACGACTGAAATCGCATAGCCGGAAATCTCCTTCAGCTTGGACGACTTCTTCGCATGCTTGCCTTGATGCAGATTCTCGCTCGATAGCAGCGTGACGAACTCAGGGTGATCGAGGTAGTACTGCCAGACGAATTCGACCATTTGTTCGAGGCCGTGAACCGGGTCTTCGAGGTCGAGGTCGAGTTTGCTTTCCGCTTCGTTGAACTGCGTGTAGATGGTCTCAAGCACTTCGACGAACAACTGCTCCTTGCTGCCGAAGTAGTAGTAGATCATGCGGTCGTGCGAGCGCGCGGCCTTCGAAATGCTTTCCACCCGGCCGCTCGCATAGCCCTGCTTCGCGAAGACCTTGATTGCCGCTTTCAGAATCTTGGCGCGCGTGTCCTGTGCCTGTTTCGCACGGATGCCCGTGGCGCCCGGCTTGCGGCCGGCAGTGGAATTCATGGCGATCTGGTATCTCTTCGTTGGCGTGTTGAAGGGATTGAACTCTCTTGCGCGCGCTTCGTTGGAATGCAGGCATCCTCATCATACCGTGCGCATTGCAGACTGCCGAGTCTCTTTCTAGCGATGCACGGTGAACTGCTTCGGCGTAAATTGAATCTTTGTGACGAGGCCGCGTTCAATGTTCGAGTCAGCGTTTGAATGCGGCGGCGCACCATCCGCTCGCCGGCCGGAAACTCATTGCGCAGTCTATTTTGATCGGGTAGATTTCAGACAGCTTTGGTGTAGCGAATACTACACGAACGGTAAGTGACCGCAACATGGAATCATGCGTGGAAACAGGCGAGTCACGCGAAAGTGCCCTGAAACAAGGGCTATTCGTCAGCCGGGCAGGACCGATTGTGATGTCGTCGTATGGAACCCCACTATGACAGAACATACGAAGGTCGATTTCGGTGCGGAACGCGTCGACGGCGATATCGCCTCGACGCCCGGTCCCACCGTGCTCGAGAAGGCGGCGCCGCGCAGCGAGCGTATGGCGTCGAACAAGATCGAATGCAATGCCTGTCCGGTGCTGTGTCAGATCTCCGAAGGGCGCACCGGCGCATGCGATCGCTATGCGAATGCGGACGGGCGGCTGATTCGCGTCGACCCTGTCGTATTCCTGTCGCGCTCGCAAGCCGATAGCACAGATGCCCTGGTCGAATTCGGCGCATCTCAAGAAGAAGCGCGAGACGATACGGCCGACGCCGCGCTCTTCGTCACGGGCGTGGGCGCATCGTCCACCTATCCCGACTACAAGCCCGCGCCTTTCATCGTTGCCTCGAAGCTCGACGACGTCGACATGGTCACGGTCGTCACCGAAGGCATCTTCAGCTATTGCAGCTTCAAGGTCAAAATCGACACGGACCGCTTTCTCGGACCCGAGCAGGCGAACGTGCGTTGCCAGGGCGAGATCGTCGGCCATGTGACGACGGCGGAATACGGTTCGCAAATGTTGAGCCTCGGCGGCGTGCATCATCTGACTGGCGGCAGCAAGAAAGAAGGCCGCGTGACCTGCGACATGATGCTTGCACTCGGCAACAAGCAGGCGGTTGAACTCAGCATAGACGGCGGCGCGAGCCTCGTGGTGCGCGCGGGCGCGGCGCCAGTGGTCGACGGCGTCGAGGAACGGCGCATGCGCGTGGGCTGCGGTTCCGCGACCATCGGCATTTTCGCGAAACAATGGTTCGGCCATGTCGATGAGGTCGTGGTCGTCGACGATCACATCACTGGCGTCTTGACCGAGCATCAGGCGGGGCGCTGCCTCGGCATGACGCGCTCGGGCATCAAGATTCGCGGACGCAAATCGACGCCAGGACGCTATTTTCAGGTGGCCAATCCAGGCATCGGTTGGGGCGGCACCGACATACAAGACCCGCTCGCGATTATCGAAGGCTTCGATCCCGCTGTCGCTCAACCCGGCATGCGTCTCCTGATGGTGTCGACTACCGGCGAGCACGCGCAGTGGTATGAACTCGATCATGAGCTCGTGCCGCGCGTCGCGGCGATGCCCGATGCGGTGCGCCGCACGGTGGAACGCATCGGCGAAAACTGCGAGCCGTCGCTTGCCACGGTGCTGTTTCTCGGCGGCGCGGGCGGCAGTCTGCGCGCGGGCGCGACCGAGAACCCCGTGCTGCTCACGCGTGCGATCAAGCAGCAGCTCGTGAACGTGACGTGCGGCGGCGCGCCGGCTTATGTGTGGCCAGGCGGCGGCATCACCGTGATGGTCGACGTGTCGCGCATGCCCGACCGTTCGTTCGGCACCGTGCCCACGCCGGCGATCGTCGCGCCGATCGAATTCACCATGACGTATGACGCTTATCGCGATCTCGGCGGCCATCTGGATGCGGTGCGTTCGTTGGAGAGCGTGCTCGCGAATGGTCCCGAACATACGGAAGGCGCGCCGCTCGCGCGTCGAACGTTGGCGCGCAATCCGGACAATCCGTGGCCGCCCGCCATGCCGCCGATGCTGGGCTAACCGACTAACGCGGCTAACAATTCGGCCCACAACCACGCGATGAATCCAACCCGCACCCGTATCGACGCGACGCGCTGGCATTGGCAGCATGGCCCGATCGATCTTATCCTCAGCGCCGACGGCGAACCTGCCGCGCTGCAAGCCGCATATGAAGCGTGCTGGACGCGTTTCGTCGATGTATTGCCCGAGCTGGTCAGCGAACTCAAAACGCTTCGGCAACCCGTGCGCGCCGATGCACCGCTCAACGAATGCCCGTTGCAAGGCCGCGTGGCGCGCAGCATGTGGGCCGTGTGCCATCCGCATCGCGCGCGCTTTATCACGCCGATGGCAGCCGTTGCAGGCAGCGTCGCCGACGAACTGATCGATGCATTCAAACGCGAAGGCGTGTCGCGCGCGTTTATCAACAATGGCGGCGACATCGCGTTTCATTTGACCGAAGGCCAGCAATATCGCGTGGGCGTGTTCGCGGATCTCTCGCAGTGGCTCACGAAAGCGCAGCGTTCAAACGGCGATACGCTCGACGCTAACCTCACAATCGACGCAAGCATGCCGATTCGCGGCATCGCGACGAGCGGCTGGCGCGGCCGCAGTTTCAGCCTCGGCATTGCCGACAGCGTGGCCGTCCTCGCAGGCGACGCGGCGAGCGCGGACGCGGCCGCGACGATGATCGCAAACGCGGTGAACCTCGATCATGCGGGCATCGTGCGAAACCCGGCTTCGTCGCTGAAGGACGATACCGATCTGGGCGATCGGCTCGTGACCGTGGATGTCCCTGCGCTGCCGCAACCGCTCATCGACTTCGCGCTTGCTCGCGGCGTGGAAGCCGCGCGGCGCTTGGTCCAGCGCGGCCTGATAGAAGGCGCCGCGTTGTTCCTGCAAGGACGCGTGCGCACGGCCGGCATGCACGGCACACACGCGTTGCTGACGATGCATCGCGCTCACTCAACAACGGAGGCTCCGTGTTCGAAATACGCCGCGTGCTGACGCACGTCGAAGACATCTTTCACGAGTTCGGCCCCGCGCCGGCAGAGCCTTTAAGGCGCGGCGCAATCGCCGCCGTGATGACGAACCCGTTCGCCGGCCGCTACGAGCCGAACATCGAACACGCGATGGAAGCGCTCAAGCCGATCGGCTTCGACATGGCGCAGCGTCTGCTCGCGGCGATGGCGGTGCCGCATGCGTCGATAGAAAGTTATGGCAAGGGCGCGATTGTCGGCTCGCGCGGCGAACTCGAACACGGCGCGTTGTGGCATGTGCCGGGCGGCTATGCAATGCGCGAACTGCTAGAAAAGAACGGCGTGCCGACCAACGCAATCGTGCCGTCGACGAAAAAAGTGGGCGCGCCGTCCACCGCGCTCGACGTGCCGCTCACGCATGTCAACGCGAGCTATGTGCGCAGTCACTTCGACGCAATCGAAGTGCGCGTGCCAGGCGCGCCCGCCGCCGACGAAGTGGTGTTCATCCTCGTGATGAGCACGGGACAGCGCGTGCATGCGCGCGTCGGCGGGCTCGCCAAAGAGGCGATTGTGGGCAAGGACGGCTTGCGCTGAACCACGCTGCATGTTCACTGAAGGTCGCTGAAGGTCGCAACGCATACATCGAATCTCGGAGAGCGAAATGGCAATCAGGCTTCGCAAGCTGGTCGTGCAAGTGGACGAAACCCGCATTGAAATGGGCCAGAACATCGATCCGCCCGCGCGCCGCGCGGTGGCGATCGCGGTGATCGACAATCCGTATGCGGGCCGCTATGAAGCGAAGCTCGACGCGCTGATCGACGCCGGCGAGGAACTCGGCGCGCTGCTCGGCAAGCGCTGCGTCGAGGCGCTCGGTATCGAACCCGGCGAAGCGCAGAGCTACGGCAAGGCCGCGATTGTCGGCGAGGCGGGCGAACTCGAACACGCGGCCGCGATCTTGCATCCGAAGCTCGGCGCGCCGCTGCGCGCAGCCGTCGAAAAGGGCGCGGCGCTCGTGCCGTCGGCGAAAAAAATGGGCACGCTCGGCACGGCAATCGACGTGCCGCTCGGCCACAAGGACGCCGCTTTCGTGCGCAGTCATTTCGACGCCATCGAGGCGCGCGTGTCGGACGCGCCGCGTGCCAATGAAATCGTCGTCGCGGTCGCGGTGACGGCGTCGGGCCGGCCGCTGCCGCGCATCGGCGGCTTGCAGGCGAACGAGATCAAGGGCGAGGATGGTTTGCGCTGAGGTGTGCATGCATTTGTTTCGCGCGTCCCCACAAGGGATTTCTTTCAGGTAGTGTGCTGCCGTTGATGCGTGCGAGCACGGTGCCGCACGCGCCGCAACGTCTGCTGGCCGAGTGGCATGCGCATGTCGCGTGCGGGCGGTCGGCAAGCTGCCGAGGGTCTCGATGCTTTCGAATTTGCTGGTACAACTGGTCAACGGACTCGCCGATGCGTCGACGCTCTTTCTCGTCGCCGCCGGTTTGTCGTTGATCTTCGGCGTGACGCGCATCGTCAATTTCGCGCACGGCTCGTTCTATATGTTCGGCATCTACATCGCGTACAGCATCGCGAGCCGCTTCGGACATACGGCGGGCGGCTTCTGGCTGTCGGTGCTGGCCGCGGCGCTCGTCGTCGCCACGCTCGGCGCGCTGGTCGAGGTCATCGTGTTGCGGCGTATTTATCAGGCACCCGAACTATTTCATCTGCTTGCCACGTTCGCGCTCGTATTGATCTTTCGCGATGCCGCGTTGTGGCTATGGGGCCCGGAAGATCTGTTCGGGCCGCGCGCGCCGCATCTCGCGGGCGCGGTGAATTTCCTCGGCCATCCGCTGCCGACCTACGACATCGCGTTGATCGTGATCGGCCCGGTCGTGTTGCTGCTGCTCTGGTATGCGCTGACGCGCACGCGTTGGGGCACGCTCGTGCGCGCGGCGACGCAGGACCGCGAGATGCTCGGCGCGCTCGGCATCAATCAGGCGTGGCTGTTTACCGGCGTGTTTTTCGTCGGCGCGTTTCTCGCGGGTCTGGGCGGCGCGCTGCAAGGGCCGCGCATGTCGGCGAATCTCTCTCTCGATCTCGAGTCGATCGGCAATGCGTTTGTGGTCGTCGTGGTCGGCGGCATGGGTTCGATTCCGGGCGCATTCGTGGCCGCGCTGATCATCGCGGAGATCAAGGCGCTGTGCATCGGCATTGGACATGTGACGATTTTCGGCGTCGGCCTGTCGTTGAGCCGCTTTACGCTGGTCGCGGAATTCGTCGTGATGGCGGTCGTGCTGGTCGTGCGGCCCTGGGGTTTGCTCGGCCGCGCGAGTGCCGCGGTGCGCGGCATGGCGGCGCCCGAAGCGCCGCTGCGTCCCGCGGGCAAGCGCGTCAAATGGCTGGCTGCGATCATGCTGCTGGTTCTGCTGCTCGCGCCGCTCTTGGCCAACGCATTCCCGTATATGCCGGTGCTGCTGGTGGAAATTCTGATCGCTGTTCTGTTTGCAACGAGCCTGCATTTCATCATGGGACCGGGCGGCATGCATTCGTTCGGCCACGCCGCGTATTTCGGGCTCGGCGCGTATGGCGCGGCGCTCTTTCTCAAAGTACTCAATCTGCCGATGGAAGCCGCGTTGCTGCTCGCGCCGCTTCTCGCAGTCGGCGGCGCGCTCGTGTTCGGCTGGTTCTGCGTGCGTTTGTCCGGCGTCTATCTCGCGATGCTGACGCTCGCGTTCGCGCAGATCGTCTGGTCGGTCGTTTTCCAATGGGACGATGTGACGGGCGGCAGCAACGGCATTCTCGGCTTGTGGCCGGCCGACTGGCTTTCGTCGCCGGTGGCGTTTTACTACGTGACGCTCGTGTGCGCGGTGATCGGCGTGTGGCTGTTGCGGCGCATGCTGTTTTCGCCGCTCGGTTACGCGATGCGCGCGTCGCGCGATTCGGTGTTGCGCGCGGAGGCCATCGGCATCGACGTGAAGCGCGTGCAGTGGGCGGCGTTCGTGATCGCGTCGCTGTTCTGCGGACTCGCGGGGTCGTTGTATGCGTTCTCGAAAGGCACGATTTCGCCGGAGGTGATCAGCGTGAGCCGTTCCGTCGACGGTCTCGTGATGGTGCTGCTCGGCGGCTTGCAGACGCTCACCGGCCCCATCGTGGGCGCGGCCGTGTTCACGTGGCTGCAGGACACCGTCGCGCGGCAGACCGACTATTGGCAGGCGCTGCTGGGCTTCGCGATTTTGCTGCTCGTGATCGCGTTTCCGCAAGGCATCGTTGGCTTTATTCTCGATCGTTTCGGTGACGACATCAACGACAATGCGAACGACCCGGCCGGCAAAACCACCGCACCCACTTCGCAGCGCGCGGCGATCAAGGAGGGGCTATGAGCTTGCTGCAAGTGTCCGGCCTCTCGAAGTCGTTCGGTGGACTGAAGGCCGTCGACAACGTGTCGTTCACGCTCGAAGCCGGCCAGCTTCTCGCGCTGCTCGGCCCGAACGGCGCGGGTAAATCGACGTGCTTCAACATGGTCAACGGACAGTTGCCGCCTTCGTCGGGGTCGATCCGTTTCGGCGAACACGAACTCGTCGGCATGCGTCCGCGCGACATCTGGCGGCTCGGCGTCGGCCGCACCTTCCAGATCGCCGCGACCTTCAATTCGATGACCGTACTCGAAAACGTGCAGATGGCCCTCGTTTCGCGCGAACGCAAAACCTTCAGCCTGTGGAAACCCGCGGGCACGCGCTACGCCGATGAAGCGTTCGCACTACTCGAGCAAGTCGGCATGGCCGCCGACGCGAAGCGCGCCTGCGGCGTGCTTGCATATGGCGACGTCAAGCGCGTCGAACTCGCGATTGCGCTCGCGAACCGCCCGAAGCTGCTGCTGATGGACGAACCCACTGCGGGCATGGCGCCGAAGGAGCGTAACGAATTGATGGCGCTGACGCGGCGGCTCGTTACCGAGCAGAAGATCGGCGTGCTGTTCACCGAGCACAGCATGGACGTCGTGTTTGCCTACGCCGACCGCATGATCGTACTCGCGCGCGGCAAGCTGATTGCCGAAGGCGACGGCGAGACGATCCGCAACGATCCGCGCGTGCAGGAAGTGTATTTCGGCACCGGCAAGACGTTTCAGCCGCACGCGGCGCTGCATGACACGGCAGGCGGCCACACCGGCGAAGGAGTCTTGCAATGAGCGAGCCGATGCTGAAAGTCGCGGGCCTCAACGCGTTTTATGGCCGCGCACATATTCTGTTCGACGTCGGCCTCGAAGTGGGACGCGGTGAAGTGGTTGCGTTGATGGGCCGCAACGGCGCGGGTAAATCGACCACGATGAAAGCGGTCATGGGTTTGCTGCCGCGCCGCCAGGGCGAGGTGACGTTTCGCGGACAGAACATCGCCGCGCTGCCGCCGTACAAGATCGCGCGCATGGGCATGGGCTTCGTTCCCGAAGACCGGCGCGTGTTCGCCGATCTGACGGTGATGGAGAACCTCGACGCGGGCCGTCAGCCGCCGCGCGAAGGCGCGCCGCAATGGACGCCGGAAAAGCTGTTCCGCCTGTTTCCGAATCTCGGCGAAATGCCCAGGCGTCCCGGCGGCCAGATGAGCGGCGGCGAGCAGCAGATGCTGACGGTATCGCGCACGCTGATGGGCAACCCGTACCTCGTATTGCTCGATGAACCGTCGGAAGGCGTCGCGCCCGTGATCGTCGAACAGATGGCCAACATGATCCTCGAACTGAAGCGCGAGGGGCTGTCCATTCTGTTGTCGGAGCAGAACCTGCACTTCGCCGAGATGGTCAGCGACCGCGCTTATGTCCTTGAAAAAGGGCAAATCCGCTTTAGCGGCAGCATCGGCGAACTGGCGAAGAACGAAACCGTGAGGCGCGCTTATCTGAGCGTGTAATCGAACCGTCGTTGCAAAAGGAGAGGCAGATGGCAGCAGAGACGTTGACAGGATTGTCCGGCAAGGTCGCGGTGACGAACATCGGCCTGCTGTTATCCGGCGACATCGATCAGCCGATTCTCGACGCCGATACGCTCGTGATCGATGACGGCCTGATCGTCGCGATCGGCAAGGAAGCGGACTGCGACCTGGAAGGCGCGCGTACTACCGTCGATTGCAAGGGCACGACGGTAGCACCTGGCCTGATCGACTCGCATGTGCATCCGGTATTCGGCGACTGGACGCCGCGTCAGAATCAGCTCGGCTGGATCGAATCGAATCTGAACGGCGGCGTGACGACGATGATCTCCGCCGGCGAAGTGCATTTACCTGGCCGTCCGAAAGATGTGCTCGGCGTGAAGGCGCTTGCGATCACCGCGCAGCGTTCGTTCGAAGGCATGCGTGCGGCGGGCGTCGGCGGTGGCGTCAAGGTGATGGCGGGCGCGCCGGTGATCGAAAAAGGCATGGTCGAAGAGGACTTCAAGGAGCTCTCCGAAGCCGGCGTGAAGCTGCTCGGCGAAGTCGGTCTCGGCAGCGTGAAGGCCGGCGAGGAAGCCGCGCAAATGGTCGCGTGGGCGCGCAAGTACGGCATTCAGAGCACGATTCATACGGGTGGTCCGTCGATTCCGGGCTCGGGGCTGATCGACCGCGACGTGGTGCTTGCAGCCGACGCGGACGTGATCGGCCACGTCAACGGCGGGCATACGTCGCTGTCTTACCGCCATGTTTGCGACTTGTGCGAGCAGTCGAGCCGCGCGCTCGAAATCGTTCATAACGGCAACGAACGCATTGCATTGCTGACGGCGCGCCATGCGATCGAACTGAAATGCCCGCACCGGATCATTCTCGGCACCGACAGCCCGGCCGGCTCGGGCGTGCAGCCGCTCGGCATCTTGCGCATGATCGCGCTGATTTCGAGCCTCGCCGACGTGCCTGCGGAAATCGCGTTCTGCTTCGCGACGGGCAACACGGCGCGGCAACGCAACTTGCGTCAGGGGCTCATCGAAGTGGGCCGTCCCGCCGACCTTGTCTTCATGGACCGCGCGCAGCATACGGCCGCGGACACGCTGCTCGAAAGCGTGCAACTCGGCGATATTCCAGGCGTGGGCATGGTGATGATCGACGGCTTGATCCGTTGCCGGCGCAGCCGCAATACGCCGCCCGCGACCGAAGTGCCGGTGGTGCTATGAATGCGCGTCTTAGAGCGCGGTCGGCGCGCTCATGAACGGGGCGGCGCCGCTCGCGCTGAAGGTCAACGGCGCGACGCATGTCGTCTGCGCCAGCGCGGACACGCCTTTGCTTTACCTGCTGCGCAACGACCTCGCGCTCAATGGTCCGAAATTCGGCTGCGGCCTGGGCGAGTGCGGCGCGTGCACGGTGCTGCTCGACGGCATGCCGACGCGCGCCTGCGTGACCACGGCGAAGGTGGCGCTGGGGCACGAGATCACCACGCTCGAAGGGCTCGGCACGCGTGCCGCACTGCATCCGGTGCAGCAGGCGTTTATCGACGAACAGGCGGCGCAATGCGGCTATTGTCTGAGCGGCATGATCATGACGACAAAGGCGCTGCTCGAGCGCGATCCGCATCCGAGCGTCGAGACGATTTGCCGCGAGTTGTCGCGCAACCTGTGCCGTTGCGGCACGCATGTCGAAATCGTGCGGGCCGTGCAGCGCGCCGCTGAGTTGCTCGCCACGCAGAAGCCTGTTCAAGAGACCGCTGATAAAGAGGCGCGCGCATGACGGGACCGGACTTCAGCGTCGATCGACGCGCGGCGTCGCCGTCGCGCAAACAGCTTTACGACGCGCAGAGCGTGCTCATCGTCATGCGGCCGCCGCAAGCACCGGTTCAACCGGCGGCCGGTCAGCCGGGCTCGCGGTCGTCGTTCGTGCCCACTGACGCCGACATGTTCCTCGCCGTGCGCGACGACGGCAGCGTGATCGCGTTCAACGGCCACGTCGATCTCGGCACAGGCATCGGCACTGCGCTTGCACAGATCGTCGCGGAAGAACTCGATGTGCCTTTGACACGCGTGTCGATCGTGCTCGGTCATACGAACGAGACGCCGAATCAGGGGCCGACGATTGCCAGCGCCACGCTTCAGATAACGGCCGTGCCGTTGCGGCACGCCGCGGCGCAGGCGCGGCAATGGCTGCTTGAGCAGGCGGCGATGCGGCTTGGCGTTAACGTGGAAAAGCTCGATGTGCGCGATGGCATCGTGTTCGAACGCGACGATGCAAATGCAAGTGGGAGTGCAAAGCGCATCGCCTACGGCGAGCTCATCGCGGGGCAACGCATCGAACTCCAGTTGACTACCGACGCGGCGCTCAAAGACCCGGCCGCATACAACATCGTCGGCAAGCGCGCGCCGCGTGTCGATATTCCCGCGAAGGCAACGGGCGAATTGAGCTTCGTCCACGATGTGCGCGTGCCTGGCATGCTGCATGGACGCGTCGTGCGTCCGCCATATGCGGGCATCGCGCAGGGCAACTTCATTGGTAACAGTTTGCTGCGTGTCGATGAAGAGTCGATCCGCGACATGGCCGGCATCGTCAAGGTCGTGGTGATACGCGACTTCGTCGGCATCGTGGCGGAGCGCGAGGAAATCGCGCAGCAGGCCGCGAAGCGGCTCGACGTGCAATGGAAAACCACCGAAGCCTTGCCGCCGCTCGACACCAGCGAGGAAGTCGAAGCCGCATTGCGCGCGAATCCTGCGAAGCGGCGCGAGCTTTTAATCGACGGCGATGTCGACGCCGTGCTTTCACGCGACCCCACTCGCACGCTGAATCGCACGTACGTATGGCCGTTTCAGATGCATGCGTCGATTGGACCGTCGTGCGCGGTGGCCGACTATCGCGACGGTGCGCTGAAGGTGTGGTCCGGCACGCAGAATCCGCATTCGCTGCGCGCGGACCTCGCGTTGCTGATGGGCATGAACGAAGCGCACATCGAGATCGTGCGCATGGATGCGGCCGGCTGCTACGGCCGCAATTGCGCAGACGACGTCGCCGCCGACGCCGCCTTGCTCTCGCGTGCGGCCGGCGCGCCGGTGCGCGTGCAACTGTCGCGCGAGGACGAGCATGCGTGGGAGCCGAAGGGCGCCGCGCAATTGATGGACGTGCGCGGCGCGTTGAGCGCCGAGGGCGAGCTCGCGGCTTACGACTTCGCGACGCGTTATCCATCGAACGATGCGCCGACGTTGGCGTTGTTACTGACCGGCACGCTGTCCGGCGAGCCGCAGGTGTTCGAGATGGGCGACCGTACGGCGGTGCCGCCGTATGACTACGAGGCGATGCGCGTCGTCTGCGACGACACGCCGCCTATTGTTCGCGCGTCGTGGCTGCGCGGCGTGTCGGCGTTGCCGAACACTTTCGCGCACGAGTCGTTCATCGACGAACTCGCGGTGGAAGCGGGCGCCGATCCGGTCGAGTTTCGGCTGAAGCACTTGCGCGACCCGCGCGCGGCCGATCTCGTGAAAGCGGTGGCCGAGCGCGCGGGCTGGCAGCCGCGCGTGCGCGAAGCCACTGACGCTAACACTGAGGCTCACGAACAAAGCGACCAAGGCGACATCGCACGAGGCCGCGGTATCGCCTACGCCCGCTACGTGCACAGCAAATTCCCCGGCTTCGGCGCCGCGTGGTGCGCGTGGGTCGCCGACGTCGAAGTCAATCGCCGAAGCGGCGAACTCGCAGTGACGCGCGTCGTGGTCGGCCAGGACAACGGCACCACGATCAACCCGGACGGCGTGCGTCACCAGATTCACGGCAACGTGATCCAGGCGACGAGCCGCGCGCTGAAAGAACGCGTGACGTTCGGCGGCAACGCGGTGACGAGCCAGGAGTGGGGCGCGTATCCGATTCTCACGTTTCGCGAAGTGCCGGTGATCGACGTCGTGATGATGCCGCGTCACGGCGAGCCGCCGATGGGCGCGGGCGAATCCGCGTCGCTGCCCGGCGCGGCGGCGATTGCCAACGCGTTGTACGACGCGACCGGCGTGCGTTTTCGCAGGCCGCCGTTCACGCCCGAAACGATTCGCGCGGCGCTCGCCGATGCACAAGCCGAGAAGGCCGCCGCGCGCAGGAAAAAGCGCTGGCGGCTCGGTTTTCTAGGGGCGTTCGCGGCTGGCGCGGCGGGCTGGCTCGGCGCGTTGTCGCTGGCGCCGTCCGCTCTCGCGCCGATCACGCCGCCGCTCGCGAGCGCCTTCGCGCCCGAGCTAATCGCGCGCGGCAAGGTGCTCGCGTCGCTTGGCAATTGCGCGGTCTGCCACACCGCGAAGAACGGCGTGCCGAACGCGGGCGGCAAGCCGCTCGAGACGCCTTTCGGCACCGTCTACAGCACGAACATCACGCCGGATGCGCAGACGGGCATCGGCGCATGGTCGCTCGAAGCGTTTGTCCGCGCGATGCGTGAAGGCATCAGCCGCGACGGGCATCGGCTCTATCCGGCGTTCCCGTACACGTCCTTCAAAAATACTTCCGACGACGACCTCAACGCGCTCTACGCGTATCTGATGTCGCAAACGCCTGTGCGTTTTCGTCCGCCGGAAACGAAGCTGCCGTTTCCGTTCAGCGCGCGTCCGTTGATGGCGGCATGGAACGGCCTCTTCCTCGGACGCAATACGTTCACCGCCAGCGCGACGCAAAGCGCGCAATGGAATCGCGGCGCGTATCTCGTCAACGGGCTCGGGCATTGCAGCGCGTGTCACACGCCGCGCAATGCGTTCGGCGCCGAAAAAAGCGGCGCGGCCTTCATCGGCGGCGGGAGCGCGGAAGGCTGGGAAGCGCCCGCATTATCGTCGTTATCGAACGCGCCGGTGCCGTGGACCGAGGACGAGCTGTTCCGCTATTTGCGCTTCGGCCATGCGCCGCTGCACGGCGTCGCGGCGGGACCGATGGCGCCCGTCGTCGCCGATCTCGCGGCGCTGCCCGACAGCGATATTCGCGCGATGGCGACGTATCTCGCGTCGCTCGCGCCAGTGGAACCGAACGTCGATGTCGCGGCGATGGCGCGGCAATACGAAGCGGCGAGCACGATCAACGGCGCGCCGTCCAGCGTCGGTGCGCGGCTCTTCGACGGCGCTTGCGCCGCGTGTCATCACACGGGCAGCGGGCCGCAATTGTTCGGCGCGCATCCGTCGCTTGCGCTCAACACGAACCTGCATGGCGCGACGCCCGATAACTTGATCCGCGTGATTCTCGACGGCATCGGCTCGCCTGCGCGGCCCGAACTCGGTACGATGCCGGCTTATCGCGACAGTTTCAACGACGCCCAGGTCGCCGAGCTGGTGTCGTATCTGCGGCAGCAATTCGCGGGCGGCAAGCCTGCCTGGCAGAATGTGGCGGCAAGCGTCGCGAGGATTCGCGCGACGGCGAGCGCGGAGTGAGGGCAAGAACGAACGCAACAGTAAGCGCAAGAACGAACGCACGAGCCACCGCCCGCCCGGCCGCTTGAACACCGCCGCAACGCCTGATAGAACAGCCTGTTAGAAGACCAACGCATTCCCGCAATCCCATTGATACGGAGAAACGCATGACCACGCGCGCACGATGGATCTCTCGCCTGACGCTATCGACGGTTGTTTCATTCGCCGCCTTCGGCGCGAACGCCCAGCAGACCATCAAGATCGGGGAAATCAACAGCTATAAGGCGCAGCCGGCCTTTCTCGGGCCTTACAAGAACGGCTGGAATCTCGCGCTGGAACAGATCAACGGCGCGGGCGGCGTGCTCGGCAAAAAGCTCGAAGTCGTTTCGCGCGACGACAACGGCAACCCTGGCGACACCATTCGCGTCGCGCAGGAGCTGATCGCTCGTGAACAGGTGCAGTTGCTGTTCGGTGGTTTCCTGTCGAACACCGGCCTCGCGCTCACCGATTTCGCGAAGCAGAAAAAGATCTTCTTCCTCGCCGCCGAACCGTTGACCGACAAGATCGTCTGGGCCGACGGCAACAAATACACGTACCGTCTGCGTCCTTCCACGTATATGCAGGTCGCGATGCTCGTGCCCGAAGCGGCCAAGCTGAAGAAAAAGCGCTGGGCGCTTGTCTATCCGAACTATGAGTATGGGCAGTCGGCGGTCGCGACGTTCAAGAAGCTCCTCACCGCCGCGCAGCCCGACGTGCAGTTCGTGGCCGAACAGGCCACGCCGCTCGGCAACGTGGATGCGGGCGCGGTCACGCAGGCTCTCGCCGATGCGAAGCCCGACGCGATCTTCAACGTGCTGTTCGGCGCCGACCTCGGCAAGTTCGTGCGCGAGGGCAATACGCGTGGGCTCTTCAAGGACCGCACGGTGGTGTCGCTGCTGACGGGCGAGCCGGATTATCTCGATCCGCTGGGCGCCGAAGCGCCGGCCGGCTGGATCGTGACAGGCTACCCGTGGTATTCGATCGATACAGCGGCGAACAGGAAGTTTGTCGACGCCTATCAGGCGAAGTATCACGACTACCCGCGGCTCGGCTCGGTGGTCGGCTATTCGGCGCTGATGTCGATCGCTGCGGGCATCAAAAAGGCCGGTTCCGCGGATACCGACAAGCTCGCGGCCGCGTTCAAGGGTCTCGCCGTCGACACGCCGTTCGGGCCGATCACCTATCGTGCGCAGGACAATCAGTCGACGATGGGCGCTTACGTCGGCGTGACCGGTTTGAAGGACGGCAAGGGCGTGATGACGTCGTATCGCTACATCGACGGCGCGAGCGTGCAGCCGTCGGATGCCGACGTGAAGAAGCTGCGGCCCGGCGAGTAAGCAGGCGTCGACGTCGGCCTCGGCCTCGGCCTCGGCGGCTATTCCTCCGCGTCGTGCTCCGCCACGAAGCGCCGCAAGTAAGCCAGCACCGCCGCTTCGACCGCGCGATGGTCGGCGGTGCTCTTCGAGCCCGCGTTCTCCTCGTCGCCGAACAGCGACGAAGGCGCGTCGTGCACGTCGATTTCCTGCCCTTCGCGGAAGATGCGAATTTCGTGGACGTCTTCCGCGTATTCCGCGATCCAGTGAACGCCTTCGATATGCGCGCCTGCGCGCACGGTGGGGATCTTCATCAGTGTCTCCCATTCGGACCGGTCCAGTGCGCCGACCCTTGACCACACCATACGCCGTCCCCGTGAACGGCGCGAGTCCTGGCGAAGTGTCTCAGCGCTGCGGCACAGCCATTGCTTCACTGCATGGGCCACAGTCAACCGGAGAACTGTCATGCCCGAGAAGAAAACCCTCAAGCGTGCGGAAGCCGACAAACGCGCCGGCAAGTCGGCGAGCACGCAAGCTGGAGAGTTCGTCAAGGAACAGGTGGACAAGGTGCGCGCCGGCAAGCACGGCGTGCGCTCGCCGAAACAGGCGATTGCGATCGGATTGTCGGAGGCGCGTCGCGCGGGCGTCGATCTAAAGGCGCCGAAGAAGGGCAGCACGAGCGAGGCGACCCGCAAGAAGGCGGAGAAGGACAGCGCCGCGGGACACAAGAAGGGCGCCGCGAAAAAGACCGCCAGCAAGGAGTCGACGGCGAAGCGCTCGCGCACCACGACCAATGTGCTGAAGCGCGAAAGCAAGGCCGGCGCATCGCACTCGGCGATGTCGAAGCAGGCGAAGTCGGCGGCGGCCAAGCGGCCGGCCGCGAGCCGCTCGGCGGCGGCGAAGAAGGCTGCTGCGACGAAAGGCGCAGCCGGACGTTCAGCCGCGGCGAAGAAGGCGGCGCAGACACGCGCTGCGCGCGCGCATCAGCATCACTGACGGCGGACGGCGCGCGACCTGCGCGCCGTTGTTCGCTGTCGCCTTACTGCACCGTGGCCAGCACGTCGCCGACCGTCTTGAAGAGATGCGCGATCTGCTCTTCGTTGATGATGAGCGGCGGCGAAAACGCCAGGATGTCCCCCGTAAAGCGCACCAGCACGCCCGCCTCGAAGCATTTGACGAACGCCTCGTAAGCGCGCGCGCCCGGTGCGCCGTCGCGCGATTCGAGTTCGATGCCGGCGATCATCCCAAGGTTGCGGATGTCCTTCACATGCTTCGCGCCGCGCAGCGAGTGAACGGCGGCTTCGAACGTCGGCGCGAGCGACGCGGCGCGCTCGAACAGGCCTTCGCTGCGATACAGGTCGAGCGTCGCGATGGCGGCGGCGACCGCGGCCGGGTGCGCCGAATACGTGTAGCCGTGGAACAGCTCGATCGCGCCTTGTGCGCCGCCGTTGACGATCGTGTCGTGCACCGTGCGGCTCGCCGCGACTGCGCCCATCGGAATCGACGCGTTGTTGATCGCCTTCGCCATCGTGATCAGGTCGGGCGTCACGCCGAAATATTCGCTGGCCGTGGCCTTGCCGACGCGGCCGAAGCCCGTGATCACTTCGTCGAAAATCAGCAGGATGCCGTGCTTCGTGCAGATGTCGCGCAGCTTCTGCAGGTAGCCTTGCGGCGGAATCAGCACGCCCGTCGAGCCGGCGACCGGTTCGACGATCACCGCGGCAATCGTCGACGCATCGTGCAGCGCGACGATGCGTTCGAGTTCGTCCGCGAGATGCGCGCCCCACGCCGGCTGACCCTTCGAGAACGCGTTCTGCTCGAGATTGTGCGTGTGCGGCAGATGATCGACGGCCGGCAGCAATGCGCCGGAAAACGTCTTGCGGTTCGGCGCGATGCCGCCGACCGAAATGCCGCCGAAGCCCACGCCGTGATAACCGCGCTCGCGGCCGATCAGGCGCGTGCGCTGCGCTTCGCCGCGCGAGCGGTGATAGGCGAGCGCGATTTTCAGCGCGGTGTCGACGGATTCGGAACCCGAGTTCGTGAAGAAGATGCGGTCGAGCCCTTCGGGCATTAACTCGGCGACCCGCGTGGCCGCTTCGAACGCGAGCGGATGGCCCATCTGGAACGTCGGCGCGAAGTCCAGCGTGGAAAGCTGCTTCGTGATCGCGGCGACGATCTCGTCGCGGCTGTGGCCCGCATTCACGCACCATAGGCCCGCGCAGCCGTCGAGCACTTCGCGGCCGTCCGTGCTGCGGTAGTACATGCCTTTCGCCGATTCCAGCAGGCGCGGCGCGGCCTTGAACTGGCGATTGGCGGTGAACGGCATCCAGAAAGACGACAGATCGTCGATGACGGGGCGCGAAGTCATGGGTTTCTCCTCGAAGTGGTTTCCCAAGAGGGACTTCCTTTGGGCGTCCCCCAAGAATAGTTGCTTCGGGGCGTCTGCCAAGGGGACTTCCTTTGGGCGTAGCCAAAACTGTAGCGTTCGCGGTTTAATGGCGGCATAAACAGTTGACGCGGTGTCGCGCTAACTGTGTTGGTGGATCGGCGGTAACTGTGCCGACGCGATCCGCTTCGGGCCGTGCGTCGCGGCCGGCTTTTTCGTTCCGAGTCCACACTTCCGACCATGATCGAATTGAATCTCGAGCGCGACCGGCGCGCCGCTCCCACGCTCGTCGACCAGGTCGTGCAAGGCTTCGCGCAAGCCATCGAGGCGCAGTCGCTGCGCGCGGGCGCACTGCTGCCGTCGGTGCGGCAACTTGCGCAGACGCATGAGTTGAGCACCTTCACGGTGACGGAGGCGTACAACCGTCTGGTGTCGATGGGGCTCGTGGTCGCGCGGCGCGGCTCCGGTTATCGCGTGGCGGCGCGCTCGCCTGCGCCGCGAGCGGCCGTGACCGACTGGCAGCCGCCGAGCCTCACCGCGACCTGGCTTCTGTCCGACGTATTCGCCGACCATTCGGTGCCGATCAAGGCCGGCGGCGGCTGGCTGCCGAATGAATGGATCAACGAGACCGGTTTGCAGCATGCGTTGCGCGCGATGAGCCGGGTGCCTGCCGCGCGGTTCGGCGATTACGGCCATCCCTACGGCTTCGCGCCGTTGCGCGAGCGCATCGCCGAGCAGCTCGACCGGCGCGGTCTGCCCGTCGACGTGTCCAACGTGCTGCTCACGCAGGGCGCGACGCAAGGGCTCGATCTGATCGTGCGCACGTTGCTGCGCGCGGGCGACGCGGTGATCGTCGAAGATCCCGGCTATTGCAACCTGCTGCAGATTCTCAAGCTCGCCGGACTCGTCGTGCATGGCGTGCCGCGCACACCCGCGGGCGTCGATACCGAGGTGCTCGAAGCGCTCGTCGGGGAGCACAAGCCGAAGGCCATTTTCGTCAACACGACGCTGCAGAATCCGACCGGCGCGACCTTCGGCATGTCGGCGGCGTTCCGCCTGCTGCAGATCGCCGAGCGTCAGCGCATGTGGGTGATCGAGGACGACGTGAGCCGCGAACTGGCGCCGTCCGGCGCGCCGCTTTTTGCCGCGATGGAAGGCTTGCAGCGCGTGCTGTATGTCGGCGGTTTTTCGAAGACGGTGACGCCGGGGCTGCGCTGCGGCTACGTGGTCGCGGAGCGCGCGGTGCTGCGCGAACTGGCGCGCACGAAGATGGCGGTGGGCTTGACTTCGTCGGAGGCAATCGAGCGGATTGTCGATAAGGTTCTGCTCGAGGGCCGCTACGCGCGTCACGTGGAAGCGGTCAACGAGCGGCTCAAGCTCGCGCATGCGACCGTCGAAGAGCGGCTCGACTCGCTTGGGCTCGAAGTGTTTCATCGGCCGCGAGCGGGGTTGTTTCTGTGGGCTCGCCTGCCGATTGATCCTGCGTCTGCCGGCGACGTCGCGACGGCCGCGCTCCAGCACGGCATCTGGCTTGCGCCCGGCTCATACTTCCGGCCGGACGACGCGCCGAGCGCATGGTTTCGCTTCAACGCCCCTTATTCGACCGACGATGCGTTGTGGCGCTTCATCGAGCGAGTAGGACGCGGGGCGGTTTAGATGCGCATCGCCTGGCGCGTCTCTCGCTCGCTTACGAGGTGGCTGCGTCCAGCAGCTTCAGCGCGATCGGATACAGCGAAAGCACCAGCAGCAGCGCCATCGTGATGTTAAAAGCGCGCAGACGCCTCGCGTCGGACAACACGCGCCGCATCGCGGTGCCAAACCCGGCCCACAGGCAGATGCACGGAAAGCCGATCACATAGAACACCGCCGCCATTGCCACTGCGTTCATGCTGTAGCTCTCGCTCAGATGGATGGTCGTGGCCGCAGTCAGCACCATCATCCACGCCTTCGGATTGACCCACTGAAACGCGATGGCTTCATAGAACTTCATGGGCCGGCGCTCGCCCTGCCTGACCTTCAGTTCGCCCGACGTGCCGATTTTCCACGCGAGATAAAGCAGGTAGGCGACGCTCGCCACTTCGAGCACTGTGTACAGCACCGGGAAATGCACGAAGGCTTCGCCGAGTCCGACGCCGACCGACAGCATCAATAGCACGACGCCGGCGCTGATACCTGAAATGTGCGGCAAGGTGCGGCGAAAACCGAAGTTGACGCCCGACGCGAGCAACATCGTGTTGTTCGGGCCAGGCGTGATGCTGGTGACGAGCGCGAACAGGATGCCGGCGGGCAGCGCGCTGAGCGTGAGGTAGGACATGGCGGGCTCCGGAACGAGGCTAGAAGATTTTGACCATTCTAGCCAGCGTTGCCGGTACAGTACCGGTACGGATTGTGGGATGATATCCGGTACAGAGAACGTGGCTTCCGCGACGTACGATTCAATCGCGTGAAAGCGTAGGGCGCTTCATACGCATCAGCTCGGTCACCTCATGCCGATCATCCGCGGATGAAATCGGGACAGTCAGCCATTTGCCGTCGGGGTAGGCGCGGGCTTCATCGTAGAGCTTCACCAACTGTGGGCTCCAGAAGTAACGCCGCGCCTCGAACTTCTCCCGTTCAGCTCGCCCCAGGACCACCAGAACCGACAACAGCCTGTATGCGGGCAACAGCGTGCAGAGCGCCTTGGTCTTTCTGTAGCGCAGTGACCAACCGCGCTTCTTGCCGCCATATAGCCAGTCTGGCGCAAAAACACCGGGATACGATGCGTCGATCCAGCTCCGCAGTTCGACCCAATGCTCGAAAGCCTCCGGCCCCATCCAGTCGCGGATAGTGCGCTCGTCGGGCTGCGAAGATTTGTCGGCGATTCTGTCGCCGATCTCAGTGGACTCGTTCACGTTTGCTTTCCTCTTCATCTGCATGGGTGGAATGCTTCGCGCGGTACCGTTAATCGCGGTATCGAAAGTTCATCCAGGTCACGGCTTCTGAGCGTTAGCCCACGAGGCCTGAATGGACGCCACTAGGAGTGAAAGCGATGCAGCCAGTAGAACGACATCTTTGAGAAGGAACTGGCCAGGCAAGGCTGAAATTGCAGGAAACCCACCCGCCGTCGCTTCGGCTACGCCTGGCGTGCTCAGGAAGAAAGTCAGCGTGATGAAGTAGGTCGCGGCCGACATGGCTGCACCCAATGCAGAGAAAACGGGCACGAAGGCTCCGATAGTCAGCGCTGCCGCAGTCGACAGTTCGAGTACGCCGATAACGTCGCTTGCCCCTTGAATTCCGAACAGGGAATGCAACCAGCTCATGATCGGGCTGTGCATAATGAACGGAGCGATGCCGTTGGCTTCGTAGGCGGTGAATTTCATTGCACCGAACCAAAGAAAGACGATGACAAGCGCCCATCTGAGTAGAGCCAGACTAGAGAGCGATCCTGCGCTTTTCTCGGCGATTTGAAGACGGAGCTGATCTGTGGGAATAGACATTTTGGGTTTCCAATTCAGGTTGTGGGTCGGTCATCAGGAGCCTTCACTTTAGGCTTGCCCGATGCGGGTTTCGAGACTGCAATTGCTCAATAAAATGCTCAAAAGGATCAAAGAAGGCGTGGTTGCTTGATGTGTCGAAGGAGTTCTGACGAGATCTCGCGCGGGAATTTTCAGGTGAGCAGTTTCCGGTACTGGACGAAGCCCGAGCGATGTCCGACGCTTTCATAAAGCCGCATGGCGGCAGAGTTCGTTCGGTGTGTCAGCCAGTGCACACGCGCCGCCCCGCGACGTTTCGCGTCCGCATAAACATGCTCGATCAGCGCGCGGCCGATGCCGCCGCCACGCACATCGGCTGCGACAAACAGGTCCTGCAGATAGCAGTAGTTGGCGGTTGTCCAGGTGGATCGATGGTAGATGGAATGCACCAGGCCGAACGCGTGTTCGCCCATCATGGCAAGCGCCGCATGCATCGGCTCCAACGGGTCCACGAAGCGTGCCCATGTTTCGAGCGTCACCGACTCGGGGATATTCACTTCGTAGAATCGCTGATAGCCTTTCCACAGAGGAAGCCAAATATCAAAGTCGTTCTTTTCAATGGCTTTGATCTCAACCGATAGCATAGATTTTCTCCTGGCTTGCGCGAGTACTTCTCACGCTATTCGCCTATTCGCCGATGCGTTTAACACCGTACTTTTGATAGTAAGTGTTCCTGATTTCATCCTGAGTTCGAGCAGGCTCCGCGAATACATGCGCCGGCGACAGCAGCGGAGAGATCGAAAGCGTTTCGATCCTGACGACGTGATCGACGGGGTACTCGGGGCCGTTCGTCGAGCGGACCCAGTCCGCGATCATCGAGTACTCGTCATCGCCTGGCGGCAGGATCGACGCATGACCTTTGAATCGATAACCGCGCCTCTCGAAGATGTCGATTACGTTGATCTCGACGGCGGGCTTGCGTTTCAGGTTTCGTATCGTCGCGGGCGAGGCGATATCGGCGAAGTAGAGAACACCGTTCCTGACTGTCAACGATGCCTTCGGCGAAAGATTCGGCGTTCCATCGTCGTTGACCGTCGCGACGAATGACAATATCGCCCGCTTGATGATCGCCTCTGCGTCGGCGTTGATTTCGATCACGGAGATCCTCGCTTGAAAAGAATGTGAGCGGCTTTATGCTTCGCTATACAGAACGTTTCGACAGCCTCGCTTCAGGCCGCGGTCACTGCCAACCCGCGCTGCACCGCCGGGCGCGCGAGACCGCGCTCGAACCAGCGCTCGACATGCGAGAAGCGGTCGAAGCCGACAAGCTCACGCGCTTCATAAAAGCCGATCAGGTTGCGTACCCAGCCGAGCAGTGAAATATCGGCGATGCTGTACTCAGCGCCCATTACCCAGTCGCGGCCCGCGAGCCGTTGGTCGAGAACACCGAGCAGCCGCGCTGATTCCGCGACGTAGCGATCGCGCGGGCGCTTGTCCTCATACGCTTTGCCGGCGAATTTGTTGAAGAAGCCAACCTGGCCGAACATCGGCCCGACACCGCCCATCTGCCACATCAGCCACTGGATCGTTTCGTAGCGAGTAACGGGATCGGTGGAAAGGAGTTGCCCGGTCTTCTCGGCGAGATAGATCAGGATCGCTCCCGATTCGAACAATGCAAGCGGCCGTCCACCGGGACCGTCGGGATCGAAGATCGCCGGAATCTTGCCGTTCGGATTGAGGGCGAGAAAAGCCGGGTCATGGTGCTCGTTTGCCATGATGTCGATGCGGTGCGCCTCATACGCAAGACCCGTTTCCTCAAGCATGATCCCGACCTTCACGCCGTTGGGCGTCGGTAACGAAAAGAGCTGGAGCCGATCAGGGTGCCGCGCCGGCCAGCGCGTGAAAATTGGATGATCGAGTGTCATGCTTGTTCTCCTGGGTAAGCCAGCGGGGCGGAGCCGGGGTATGGCCGGCTCTTCCGCCTCGTTTCCCAATTCCCTCGCAGACGAGGGAATAAAGTTCAGATCGAGCCGGCCGGCGTAACCGGGGGAAAGTCCTTCTCGGGATCGAACACGTTATTGAAAAAGTTCGTCAGCGAGTACATGGCCACCAGCGCGACGATCTCCATTACGTTTGCATCCGTGTAGCCGGCATCGCGGACGGCTTTCAGATCGGCGTCGCTGACTTGCCCGCGGGTCTCGATGACCTTGCGCGCAAACTGAACCGCGGCGTCGCGCTTCGGGTCGGCAGCATGTCCTTTGCGCGCGAGAATGATTTCATCGGCCGGCAGCTTCGCCATATGCTCGGCGGTAAAGCTGTGCACCGTCAGGCAGTAGTTGCAGCCGTTCACCTCGGAGACAACGAGACCGATGCTGTCACGCGTCTTCACGTCGAGTGCTTTGCTCAGCGAACCGAGCAGCGTGGCCCATGCGTTGAACGCGATCGGGCTTTGCGCGAAGCTCGACATCATGTTCGGCGTGAAGCCGATATTTTTGGTGAACGCGTCGAGCGTCGGCTTCGAATCGGCCGGTACCTGTTCTGGCGTTAAAGTAGTAGTCCTTGCCATCGTAGTCATCCTTAATTACTGGTTTTGCAGATTGAGAATGGTCATTGGGAGACCATCCGTTGATTTGCTTCGCGCCCATGTTGCGGGTCGAAGCGGCTTTGCCCTTCAAGCAGGCGACACCTTGTGCCTGTCTTTCACTTCATACCAGGTCCAGCACTTCGGCCACGGGACGGCGCGGCTTCTGCGCCCAGTTTCCGGCTCGCTCCACGCCTACGGACAACAGCAGAACCGGTACTTCGTCCGCGGCCAGTCCGAAACTCGCGGTGTACGCCTTCGTCATCGAAACCGATCATCGGCGTAGAACCGAGGCCCATCGAGCGGGCCGCATAGATCATCGCCGCCGCGCCGAAAGTGGCGGTGCGCACGGCCTCGTCACGACGGCGCTGCGGGTACGCCATATACAGATTGCGTGCGGGGATTTCCCACTCCGGCACCATGGTTGCAGGCATGACGCCCGCTTCCACCAGCGGTGCAAGACGCTCCGGAATCACGCTGGTTTCGACCAACTGGCCGCAGACGATGAAAGTGACCGCTGCATCTTTGACCGCGGGCTGGTTCCACGCAATCGGGCTCAGTCGCGCCTTGGCTTCGGGCGTGCGTACGGCGATAAAGCGCCAGTTCTGCAAGTGGAACGATGTCGGCGCACTCGTGCCGATCCGCACGAGCTCGTGGATCTGTTCATCGCTCAAGGTCGCGGCCGGGTCGTAGTACTTGGCCGCGCTGCGGCTCAGAATGCATTCGATGACGGGGTTGGTCATGTTGATTTCGGTTTTCATAAGGATTCCTGTGTGTAGGAGGGTAGGTTCAGGCGTACGAGTGCCCGCGCTCCACCCGGAGCGCAAAAGCACATGTCATTCAAATCAGGAAATCAGATACCGGCTCGCCCAGGTCGAGATCATTGCGGCGGCATAGTCGGCGTCGGCTCGGCGCGTCAGCAGGTGGTCGGCGTTGTCCAGCGAAATAAAGCTCTTGGGGTGCTTCGCAGCCGCAAAAATACGCGCGGCGTTCTCGATGCCCACTGTCGAATCCAGTGGCGAATGCAGCACCAGCAATGGAATGCGCAACCCGGCGATTCGCGACTCGAGGTTGTGACACGCCAGGTCGTCGACGAAACTCTTGCGCACGACGAACGGCCTGCCAGCCAGCAATACTTCCGCTTCGCCGTGCGCCTCGATGGTCTCAAGGCTTTGCGGTGCGAACTGATGCAACACATGGCGCGTATCGAATGGAGCAGCCAGCGTGGCCACCGCACGAATGCCCGGCATCTGGCCCGCGGCCATCAGGACGGCTGCGCCGCCGAGGCTATGGCCGACCAGAATCGATGGCGGCTTGCCGTCGCTGGTCATCGCGTTGCCGGCCGCAACCAGGTCGTCCACGTCGGCGGCGAAAGTGGTGTCGGCGAAGCTTCCACCGCTATTACCCAATCCGGCAAAGTCGAAGCGCAGCACGCCAATGCCGTGAGCGGCGAGCGCTCGTGCCACGCGACTGGCGGCGAGGCTGTCCTTGCCGCACGTGAAGCAGTGGGCGAGGATGGCCCAGCCACGCGGCTCGCCGTCCGGCAATTCCAGCCTGCCGGCGAGACGGTAGCCGTGCGGTCCGTCAAATTCGAAGGCTTGTGCGCTCATAAGTCGGTATCTCTCGTATCAGCGTGCGTTGCGTCGATGCTGTGTCAGGCGGTTAGGAGCCTCCACTTTAGGCCTCGTCGATGCGGCTTTCGAGACTGGATTTGCTCAATAAAGTATCCAAAAGGATCAAGTCGACGCGAAGCGATGATTCAGGACCGGCACTGGGACCGCTACTGGCCGTTGCGCGCCAGCCGCCGCCATTGCCCCGGCGTCACGCCCATCCTCTCGGTGAATACACGGCGGAATGACGACACCGATTGATACCCGACCGACTCGGCCACGGCCTCGGTGGTCATCATCGGTTTCTTCAACTCGTTGGCAGCGAGGCTCATCCGGATATCGGTCAACAGATCGACGGCCGAGCACCCGAGCGTGTCCTGAAAGTGCCGCATGAAAGTGGCGCGCGACATGCTGCATAAGTCGGCTAGCTCAGGCAGGTTCCAGGGCCGCGCGGGATCGGCGAACATCGCTGAAATGGCCGGCGCGAGTCGTGGATTGCCGGCCAGTGCCAGCAGGCCTGCAGGGGCTTCTTCCGATTCGCTCGCCTCGCGCAACACGAGCGTGAAGAGCGCCGACGAGAGGGCGTTGACGATCGCGTATCCACCGACTTTGTCACCCGTGGACTCTTCGCGCATCATCCCCACGAAACTCGCCAGGTGGTTCGGAGCGGACCCCACATCCTTTTCGCCGTGACCTTCGAGGGTCCGGACTACGACATTCGTGGGCAGGTAATTGCGGATCAGCCGATCATGAGGTGGCCCGATCAGAAATCGCCCGCACAGCATGTCAAGACGCTCGCCCTGGCCGTCGTTCTCGCTGAACATCAAACCGGCGGAATCACGGCGTTCGCACGTAGGTCGGGGCGCATGTCCGCTGCCGTCGTGCAGTACGTGCGCCGAGCCGTGAGGCAGCAGCACGACATCGCCGGCTACCAGTTCGCGCGCCGTGTCTGTCTCGGGGTCCTCGATAATGGCCCGGCCCTTGAGCACGACGTGATAGGGAACCTCTTGCGCACTGGCCTGCGGCCAGGCCACGCGCCACGGCGCACCATACGCGCAACGGACTTCCAGCCGGCCCGTGATCGTGATCATTTGCAGCAGGTGGCTCAGCCAATCGACTTGAGACATAGGGCTCCGTTAGGCTTCGGCATGGAGAAGAGCGTTTCAGTGGCCCGCGCTTTGTCCGCCATCGACGTGCAGGATCTCTCCAGTAATGAACGGCGCCGAATCGAGAAAGACGACAGCGTCGGCGATATCGCGTGTTTCACCCAGGCGCCCGATGGGGTTGAAAGCTCGCAGCGCTTCGTGGATTTCAGGCGCGTGCATCGGTGTGTCCATGTTTCCGGGCGCGACGGCATTCACGCGGATTCCCTTCTTCGCGTACTCGATTGCCAGCGACTTCGTGGCCGCGTTGATGCCACCCTTCGTCAGCGCCGCGAGGACCGAGTAGACCCCGCTGATTGCAACCTGATCGATGCTGGCCGTGATGCTCACCACATGACCACTCGAATGCTTTTCCATCTCGGCGATTGCTAGCTGCGTGATGTAATAGAAGCCCGCCATGTTCACGTTCATCACGGCCGCATAGTCTTCCGCGGTGTGTTCGGTAAAAGGCTTGCCGATGTAGATGCCGGCGTTGTTCACGAGCGTATCGATCCGCCCGAATCGTGCGACGCCCTCGGCGATGACACGTCGCGCGGTTGCCGGGTCGCCGATGTCGCCGGCTACCGTCAGCAGGTTTGCGTCGTCCGATGGTTCGATCGAACGCGAGGTAGCAACGACGGCACAGTCGAGTTCGCGAAATGCCTGAACGATCGCGGCGCCCATCCCGCGCGAGGCCCCGGTAACGACGACAACCTTTCTCGATGTACTCATACATGTGCTCATACTTTAGTACTTTTCAAAAGGATGGTTTTTCGGGGAATCCAGCTACTGCGGAAGCCAGGATCATGCGGTGGCGATTGAGCGGCACTTGCGATCGATAGAGGCGCGGACGAAATATCGAATCCCCGCGGCGTATCGGCTTACCGGACAGCACGCAAACGGCATCCACACGCGCAACACAGATGCCCCAGACCTGGGCCGCGCAATGACCCGAACAAGGATCGCTCCAGCATACGCTGATCGTTGTCGACGACAGCTTTTCCACGATTGAGACGCGCAAGGACGAACGTTCCTGATAAGTTACCGGCTCGACGCTTGTTCAAGCGAGGCTCTGCACGAGGCTGACCATCGCCGGATCGATCGTCGCGACGAGCGAGCGGCGAAGTTCGTTGGCGTGAGCCTCATCGATAAACGCTGTGCCTTGCAAAGGCAGGTAGTGGACTGTATTGAAACCGATGCAGCCGAGGACGGCGGTGAGGTAAGGCGTCAGGAAATCCGGCTGATTGGCTCGCTCACCAGCGAACACGCCACCCGAAGCGATCGCGACGAACACGGGGCGGTCCTGAAGCATTCCCACTTTGCCGGCTGGTGTCGACTTCATCGTGCGGCCCACACGGAGGATCTGATCTATCCACGCCTTCAGAACGGACGGCACCGTGAAGTTGTTCATCGGCGTGCCGATGACAACGACATCGGAACGCTCGACTTCGTCAATGAGTTGCTCGGCGAGAAGTAGCGCGTCGGCGGAGCGTCCAGCCGCGGCCAGCGACGCGGGCGTCGCGAGCGCGGCGGCATAGTCGGCGCCCGCGTGAGGTATCGGTCCGTATCCCAGATCGCGGCGGCTGACACTCGCGTCGGGCAGAATCGTGAGGAGCTTGTCGACGACTGCCGACGATAGCTGTCGGCTGTGCGACTCGCGTCGCGGACTGCAATCGATGTGCAGGACATTCATGCGGCTTTCTCCAGCGGCTTCACAAAGGCAATGGCGGAATCGGCCACCTGTTCCCGCACATCGCCGGTTCTACTAATCATCAGACGAGCGCCAGCACATCGGCCACGGGACGGCGCGGCTTTTGCGCCCAGTTTCCCGGACGCTCCGCGCCTATCGACAACAACATCACCGGCACTTCGTCGTCGGCGAGTCCGAACTCGCGGTGCACGGCCTCGGCATCGAAACCGATCATCGGCGTCGAACCCAGGCCCAGTGAGCGGGCCGCATAGATCATCGCCGATGCGCCGAAAGTGGCCGTACGTACCGCTTCGTCGCGCCGGCGCTGCGGGTGCGCCATGTACAGATCGCGTGCGGGGTTTTCCCATTCCGGCACCATCGCGGCGGGCATGACGCCCGCTTCCACGAGCGGAGCGAGGCGTTCCGGTATGACGCTGGTATCGACCAGTTGTCCGCAGACGATGAACGTAACCGCTGCATCTTTGACCGCGGGCTGATTCCACGCGATCGGGCTAAGTCGTGTCTTGGCCTCGGGCGTACGTACTGCGATGAAGCGCCAGTTCTGCAAGTGGAACGATGTCGGCGCGGACGTGCCGATTCGCACGAGTTCGCGGATCTGGTCGTCGCTCAACGTCGCAGCCGTGTCGTAGTACTTGGCGGCGCTGCGGCTCAGGATACATTCGATGACTGCATTGGTCATGGTTAATCCTATGGGTGAATAGATAGTTCGATATGCGAATTATTAATCGCTCGAATCGATCGATCGGGCATGGCCTGGTATCTCCCTATTGGGCTCACATTTCTACCTGCTATGGTGGGAATATTCTGTACCATCGATGGTACGAATAGAAGAACCAAGATTCCCCATTTTCGTGTGTACCAAGAACATGCATCCAGACCTGAAAATTCGGCTCGACCGGACAGCGAAGCTGCCCCTCGCAGAACAGATTCGTGCGAGCATTAGCAGGACCATAGAGGCCGGGCTGCTCGCACCCGGCACGCGGCTGCCGTCGTGGCAGGACCTGGCGGCGCAGCTCGGCGTGGCGCGCGGTACGGTTCAAGCGGCCTATGAACGGTTATGCGACGCGCAGATGATCGAGACATTCGGGGCGGGCGGCACCCGCGTCGCCCCGCGGCCGCGCGTGGTGGCGACTCAGGCGCAAGCGCCGCAGCTCGGCGCCTTTATGCGGGCTTACGAGGAGATGAACGCCGGGCCGGCGATCTTCCAGCTCGGCATTCCGGCGTTCGAAGGCCTGCCCGAACAGCTTTTTGCGCGCGCGCGTTCTTCCAATCTGCTGAAGACCGGATGCTTGTCGTCGCTGCTCTATCCCGATCCGAGAGGTGAGTTCGAATTGCGCAGAGAGATTGCGGGCTATCTGTCCATCGCGAGGAACGTCCACTGCTACCCCGAGCAGATCTTTATCACTTCCGGATACAGCGCCGGCTTGGGCCTCGCACTGCGAGTGCTAGGTCTGGAAGGCAGAAAGGTCTGGATGGAAGAGCCCGGTTTCATGGTCACGCGCAAAGGCCTGGAACTCGCGCGTTTGAATATCGTGCCGGTGCCGGTGGATGCAGAAGGCCTCAACGTAGGCTATGGCATTGAGAACGCCGCGGACGCCGCGTTAGCAGTCGTGACGCCTGGTCAACAAGCGCCACTCGGCTCGACGCTGTCGCTCAGGCGACGGCTTCAACTGCTCGAATGGGCAGCCTCGAGCCACGCGTGGATCATCGAAGACGACTACCTCGGCGAGCTCCAACTGCAAGGCAGGCCGGCACCTGCGCTCGCGTCGCTGGACGAGGGCAAACGGGTCATTCACATCGGTTCGTTCAGCAAGACGATTAGCCCGGGGCTGCGGCTTGGATTTGTCGTCGCGCCGAACGAACTGGCCAACGCATTCGCCGAGGTCGCCGCAACGCTTGCCCCGGCGCCATCGCCAGTCATTCAGCTCGCCACAGCGCAATTCATGCGTGACGGTCACTACATCCGGCGCGTGCGCCGGCTCAAGCGTCTTTATTCCGCCCAGCGGGACGCGCTATGCGAACAGTTACGAATGCGCGACGCGGAGTGGGTCAATGCCGGCCTGGCAGTCCTTCTCCGACTCCCCGACGGCGCGCCCGACGTGCGGATCGTTCGCGAAGCGATGACCGTCGGCATGGCGCCATCGCCGTTGTCCGTGTGGTTCGCGACTCCGTCGTGGACATTACCGGGCCTTTTGCTCGGCGTTGCGACGGCGCCTGAGCAGTACCTCGCCACGTCGTGTCAGCGACTCTTTGAGATCATCGACCGATATCGCTGATGAGATGCACACCAGCCGAGTACACGATAAATAATCGCCCTTCCCATTTGTTGTAATTCTCATACAGCGTTTAGAACGAGCAATTGACAGTTTTTGTAAATTAAGTAATTCGACGGCGAAAAAATATCAGTCGGAGCTTATCGCGACATTCATTGAATTCGCACCGATGATCGCCAATGTTTTTCCCGAAATGCCGAAACAATCCGGCCGGCAAGACGGTTTGCCATCACCGGCGGCTCTGCATCGGCGTCCGGTTGTTTAAAACACACGTCGGCCCAGGACGCCCGCCCCGCCGTCATCTGGCGGTCACCAGGCCGATGCCAAGCAGTTGCTACAGATCATTCAATCCTGCCCCGATTGTTAAATAAACAATACACGTCGTTATTCTGTGGATTTAAGTAGACAAATAAATGGGCATATGCCAAAGTCCCGCCGAGCACTTGCCTTACCAACCGTTACAGCGCTGTGACGCGTGTTGCCGCATTGGACAAAAGATAGTGCTCGCAGAGTTTTCGAAAAGAGATACCGATGATTGTCGGAGAGTCCGTGCCACGCGGACGCACCGATAGCGCAACCGAACAAACCGAACGACCGAATAAGCGGCTTGGTGAGGGCACGGCAATATGAGCACCCAGAGGCTAACAGGCCATCGATACGGCCAAAAACAGGTAGTCAATCTACTTCAATCAGCATTCCCACGCGCTCCTTGCGCCGGCCGCTGAGCAATTTTCGGCCTGCTACTTCGCGTCTCGATGCCAACGGTTAATGCCTCCTTGCATGTCGAGGACGGGTCTGCTGCGCCCGTCCTTGCACACCGTGTCGTGCAACGAGCATGCGTCGCGTAAATGCCGCCGGGTTTCAGCGCAACGACCGTGAAGGCCATGCCGCCCAAGTGCTAATGAAGGATGACACCCCATGCGTGTGCTGATAGTCGAAGATGATCCCGTTCACGCGAAATCCGCGGCGCGGGTCGTGGAGCCCCTGGGGCACGAGATCGTCGAAGTGAGTGACGGCGAGCAGGCGGTCCGCCTGCTGCGCTCGGAGCCGTTCGACCTGGTGATTGTCGACTGGCTGCTGCCCAGAATGACCGGTTTCGAATTGCTTTACTGGATTCGCCGCACGCTCGGCGCATCGCCTGCGGTGCTGTTCGTGACCAGCAAATCGCTCGAAGACGACGTCGTGCTCGCGATGGAAGCGGGCGCCGACGACTACCTGGTGAAGCCGTTTCGCGTCGCAGAACTGGTGTCGCGCGTGAACGCGCTGCTGAGGCGCGCAACGCGCGGCAACGAACACGGCGGCCTCATCTGCGCGGGCGAGTATGTGCTCGATTCCGTGGAGCGCACCGTGTCGCTGCGCGGTCAACGCATCGAACTCACGCCGAAGGAATTCGATCTCATCGCATTCTTCTTCAACAATCTGGGCAAGCTGTTATCGCGCAAGGTGGTGAGCATCAGCACGTGGGGGCGTGAACTCGACCCGGCTTCGCGTACGCTCGACACGCACATCTATCGCGTGCGTCAGAAGCTTGCCCTCGCACCTGAAAACGGACTGCGGCTGAGTTCCGTCTACACGCACGGTTATCGTCTCGAGGCCGTGCCGGCGCGCACGCTTCATCCCACGGCGCCGAGCCATCATTCGCCTGCGCAACCAATGCAGGCGGCGCAGTGGGCGCCGGCCGGACTCGCCTATGAGTAAGCGGGCTAAGCGGCCTAAGCGGGCGGCCTGTGAGCTCGTCCGGCCAACTGGACAGCCGGTCAGCAATCTCGCGGGCGCACGCTGATGCACGCCGACGACAGCCCCGCGCCCGTCGACATGGCGCGTGAATGCCTCGCGCTCGGCGTGTTCCTCGTGCTCGTGTGTGTGGCGTTGACGATGTCGGGCATATTGCGCCGCGCCGATCTGTTCTTCTTCGACATCGCGCAGCCGCGCCTTCAAAGGCCGTCGCCGGCGAAGATCGTGCTGGCCGCCATCGACGACGCGAGCGTGCAGGCGCTCGGCGGATGGCCCGTGCCGCGCAAGGACTACGCCGCGCTCATCGACCGGTTGACCGCCGCCGGAACCGCAGCCGTGGGACTCGACGTGGCCATGACCAACCACGGAAGGCTCCAGCCGGCCGGCGACCAACGACTCGCGGACGCGATGAAGCGCAATGGCCGCGTCGTGCTGCCGGTGGTGGTTGTCTCGGGCGACGCGGATACAGCCGGCATGCCGGAAGTCATCGAGCCCGTCGCGCCGATGGCCGAGGCGGCCTTTGCGCTTGCCGAAGCCAACGCCGCACCGGACGCCGACGGCGCCACGCGCAGTTTCTATCTGCAGGAAGGTCGACCGTCCGCCGTCTACGAGCACATGAGCGTGGCGCTGCTGCGTACCGGTGGTTTGCCTGTCGCGCGATGCGGCGAAGCGCCGGCACGCGAGGCCGGCCGCTGGTTCAGCGCGTGCCGCCGCTACGTGCCGCTCGGACGCGAGCGGTCCTACGCGTCGTATTCGTTCGTCGATATGCTCGAAGGCCGCGTGGCTTCGAGCGCGTTGAAGGACGCGGTCGTTATCGTCGGGCCGACGGCGAGCGCCGCCGACACGCATTTCGTCACGCCGGGCCGCGGACGGCATCTGCTGTCGGGCGTGGAGTTTCTCGCCGAAGCGACGAGTGCGCTCGCGAGCGGCTCGTTCGTGCGTGCAGCGCCGACAGCCGCTCAACTTCTGTTCAGTCTGTGCATGCTGCCGTTGCTGTGCGCCGCGCAGTTCACGCTAGGACCGCGCTCGGGGTTGATCGCCGCCGCGGCGCTCGCACTCGCGGCGTGCATCGCGTCGCTCGTGCTGCTCGACACCATGCACCTATTCTTCTTTCCAGGCACCGCGGTGACCGCCTGTCTCGTGGCCTATCCGGTCAGCGCGTGGCGGCGGCAGGAGGCGCTGTTACGCTATCTGAGCGAGGCGGCGGCGCGCGCAATGGCAGAGCTTGGCTTCCCCGGCGAGCCGCTCATACATCGACCCGCGATCGACCCGCTGCATCGCCGCGTCATGGTCATGAGCGCTGTCGTCGCGCGGTTGCGGCGTTCGGCGTCTTTCATCTCCGAGTGGATGAACAGCCTGCCCGAGGCGACGCTCGTGGTGGCGTCTTCGGGCGTCGTCATGCTCGCGAACCGGAAGGCCGTCGCGCTGTACGAGTCCGACTCGCACGCGCCAGACTCGCCGCGGCGTCCCGCGGGCCGGCTTGCGACGGATGTCGTGCGCGACATGACGGCCTCCGAGCATGCCGTCGAGTACGTCCAAAGAGCGCTGCAACGCCTTGCCGAGACCGCGCGTTCCGAGCCGGCTACTCGTGCCGCAAGTGAGAGCAGCGCAGCATCGCGCGTGGAATCTGCGGCACAGATGGACGGCATCGAAATTGTCGACGCAAAACGACGTTCGCTGCTCATCAAGTGCGCGGTCGTGCCCGCGCTGCATGCACGCGACGCTGCGCTCATCTTTCATGTGGCCGACGTCACGCCGATGCGTATCGCCGAACGTCAGCGCGACTCGGCGCTGCGCTTCCTGTCGCACGACATCCGCTCGCCGCAAGCCGCAATACTCGCGTTGATCGAGCAGCGTCGCCATGCGGGCGCCGATCTGCCGGAGTCACGCTTCGTGGAGCTCGTGGGCCACTACGCGCAGTGGTCGCTCAGCCTCGCCGACCAGTTCCTGTTGCTCGCGCGTGCCGAAGGCCGGCCGCCCGCAGCGAGCACCGTCGATCTGGCCTTGCTGCTGGGCGACGCCGTCGACGATCTCTGGCCGCAGGCCAGCGCGAAGCAGACATCCGTACACCTCGCCGCCGAGCCGGGCATGCTGGTAGTGGCCGATGCGCCGCTGCTGCGCCGCGCGTTCGCCAATTTGATCGACAACGCCATCAAGTTCAGCCCGCGGAGCGCAACGGTCACGGTGACCGCCGGCGAGCGCGGAGAGCGCTGGGCCGTGACCGTCGCCGACACGGGCAGCGGCATACCGGCCGATCAGATACCCAACCTGTTCACGGAATTCTTCCGGCTTCCGTCGGATCATCCGGCGACTGGACACGGGCTCGGGCTCGCCTTCGTCAAGCATGTCATCGACACGCTCGGCGGGCACATTGATGTCGAAAGCGAAGTGGGACACGGTTCCCTCTTTACGCTTCTATTGCCGAAAAAATCCGGCTCGCCTGAATAACAGTCATTCGCTGATAGCGCCAAATGCGCGCGCCGGCGTTTCCTGAAGAATCTTCAATAGCTTTGAAAAACCTTTGGGACAAACCGGATCGCGCCGCGATATATGGCGCGGTACGCCAATTGCATCTTGCGCTTAAAGAATTCGCATTTCGATCGGTTCGAGAATTACGGATAAACAATCAGTCCGCATTAATCCGGCTGCACAAAAAAACGTCAAATGTGACATGCGCCGGCCTGTTTCTTGACTTTACCGACGCCCGGACAGGCAGGCGAGTCGTGACTGTCGGCATGCCCGTTCAACTTTGTCACATTTCAGTGACAATTGTTCAATATTGTCCGCTCTCTTTTCCATCGGCCTATCCCTTACTCTATGTTTCACCGGGTTCTCGCCTGATTCAGGTAACGGAATTACGACAACCAGCGCTTAAAAAATACGCAATCGATCGGATTGCCGGTATTTTTGCTCGCCCCTGTCTGACGTTATTCGTTCGACTCGAATTATTCGAGGCGAGGACCTCATTCGTCGATAACAAACGGTTATTTATTTAGCTCGGCAGACGTTTATCGCACTTATGCAGATTCAAGCTGCCATGAGTGCGTGATGCGTCTGTGTGGAACACGCCGCTTACAGGCAGGGAAATCTATGAATCGAACTTACCGCACTGTGTGGAACGCGGCGCTCGGCGCCTTCGTCGCCGCGTCCGAACTCGACCGGGCCAACGGCAAGGGCAAAGGCGCGTCTGCGGGCGTCGTCAATGTCTGCGCCGCCGATGCACGCAGCGACGCAACCGACGCGCGCAGCCGTGGTCGTGCCATGCCATCGCTTGCCGCGGCGGCGTTGGTGCTGCTGGGAAGCGGACTCGCCGCCCCGAGCGCGCATGCGCAGTTTGCGTTGGACGGCGGCAGCGCGAGCGGATCGACCAGTGCAATCGCAATCGGTATAGGGTCGACTGCCTCGCAGCAGAACTCCACGGCGTTGGGCAACCTGGCGATCGCCACGGGCATCTCAGCGAGCGCACTGGGGCCAGGCGCGCTGGCTTCCGGAAACAATTCGACGGCCGTAGGTATTAACTCGACGGCGAGCACCACGGGCACCGTTGCGGTAGGGCTCGGCGCCGTTTCGTCGGGAGCCAGCGCCGTATCGATCGGCAGCACCAGTGTTGCGAGCGGCGTCAACAGTACTGCGACCGGCTATCTGTCCAGCGCAACGGCTCAAGGTGCTGCCGCTTACGGTACTTCGGCAGGCGCAACCGGGCTTAATTCCAGTGCGCTAGGACCCGGCGCCAAGGCGTCCGATACCAATAGCTCCGCGTTAGGATCGTTCGCCAACGCTTCCGGCGCGGCCGCTGTCGCGGCGGGCGCTGCCAACGCTTCGGGCGCCTCTTCGTTCGCGGGAGCGGCCGGGGCAACGGCATCGGGCGATCACGCGACGGCGCTCGGACCCTTGTCGACTGCGGCCGCCGGCACGTCGGTCGCCATCGGCAATCAGGCGATCACGACCACCGCGGGCGATGCCGGTGTCGCGGTCGGTTCGGGCGCGATGGTGAGCGGCGCATCCGGCGTCGCGGTCGGCGTGAACAGCGGCGCGTCGGGCACGGGGGCGATTGCGATCGGCGTGGGCGGCACCGCAGGCGTACCGGGCTCCGGCACGCAGGCCACCGGCAACTTCGCGATCTCGATGGGCAACAACACCATTGCGAGCGGCGCGTCGGCTCAAGCGTTCGGCAGCGGCGCGACGGCCAGCGGCAACAGTTCGGTTGCGGTGGGCGTCGGCGCGCTGACATCCGGACTGTCGAGCAGCGCCTTCGGCAATCTCGCGAGGGCGACCGGCACGTCGGCCGTCGCGCTCGGCGCGGGCGCGAATGCAACCGTCGACAACACCTCGGCGCTCGGTCTCAACGCGAGCGCCACGGCAACCTCCGCGACGGCGCTGGGTGCGGGCGTTCATGCAACGGCCCTGAACGCGACGGGCCTCGGCATCAACGCGCTCGCCACCGGCGTGCAGACCACGGCGTTGGGCGGCGCGACCACGGCAAGCGCCAACAACGCCACCGCGGTCGGCTATACGGCGGTCGCGTCGGCGGCAGGCGCAACGGCAATGGGCATCGGCTCACAGGCGCTTGCCACGATGACGGTCGCCTTCGGCGCCAACAACATCGTCGCGGCCGCGGCCGGCACCGGCGCCATTGCGGGCGGCCATAATTCGCAGGTCACGAGCGGCACGGGCGCGGTCGCACTCGGCGAAGCCCAGACGGCGAGCGGCAACGGCGCAGTGGCGATCGGCGATCCGAATTCGGCCATCGGCAACGGCGCCATCGCGATGGGCGCGAACAACACGTCCAACGGCCAGGGCGCGATCGCGCTCGGTAACGGAAACGTTGCGACCGGACAAGGCTCCGTCGCGCTCGGCAACGCATCGCAGGCCAACAGCGCGGGCTCAGTTGCACTCGGCGATACGGCCGTCGTGCAGGCTGCCGCATCGCGCGGGCTCGCACTCGGCTCGGGCGCCATCGCGAGCGTGGCCAACAGCGTCGCGCTGGGCGCCAGTTCCACGACGACCACGTCGACGCCCACCTCGGGCGCGACCATCGGCGGCGTGAGCTATTCGTTCGCCGGCGCGTCGCCTGCGGGCGTCGTGAGCGTGGGCGCGTTGGGTGCCGAGCGGCAAATCCAGAACGTGGCCGCGGGTCAGTTGAGCCAGTCCAGCACGGACGCCGTGAACGGCTCGCAGCTTTACGCGACGAACCAGCAGGTCACGGCCAACAGCACCGCCATCGACAACATCAACAACGGCGCGGGCATCAAGTACTTCCACGCCAATTCGACGCTGGCCGATTCTGTCGCCACGGGCGCGGATGCAATCGCCGTGGGCGGCAACACGCAATCGACGGCGGCGAACGCCGTGGCCGTCGGCTCCAACGCCATCGCCAGTGTCGCGAACAGCGTGGCGCTGGGTGCGGGTTCCACCACCACGGCCGCCACGCCGACGTCGGGCGCGACCATTGGCGGCGTGAGCTACACGTTCGCGGGCGGCGCACCCGCAGGCGTCGTGAGTGTGGGCACGTCGGGCGCCACGCGGCAGATCCAGAACGTGGCCGCGGGCGAGTTGAGCCAGTCGAGCACGGACGCCGTGAACGGCTCGCAGCTCTACGCGACCAACCAGCAGGTGACGGCCAACAGTACCGCCATCGACAACATCAACAACGGCGCGGGCATCAAGTACTTCCACGCAAGCTCGACGCTCGCGGACAGCCTGGCGACGGGCACCGACAGCGTCGCCATCGGCCCGGCCGCGGTCTCGGCCGGCACCTCGAGTCTCGCCGCGGGCAATGGGGCCTCGGCGCAGAACGCCAACTCGCTTGCGCTCGGCACGCTGTCGAGCGTCACCGTCGACGACGGCGTGGCGATTGGTTCGGGCTCCGTATCAGATCGCGCCGTGCTCTCAGGCGTCGGCTCGATTGCCAACGGCACGCATTCGATTCCGTACAACACGTCGGATCGCACGCTGCTCGGTGCGGTGTCGTTCGGCAATGCGTCGACGAACACCTATCGCCAGCTCACCAATGTCGCGGACGGCACTGAAGCGCAGGACGCCGTCACCGTGCGTCAGCTTGCGGGCGCGTTGTCGTCGTTTGCCGTGACCGGGCAGTTGTACTTCCACGCGAACTCGACGGCGGCCGACTCGCTCGCCGTCGGCGCGGAGTCCATCGCGGTGGGCCCCACGACGGTCGTGAACGGCGACAACGGCGTGGGCATCGGCAACGGCGCAGTCGTGGATGCCACGGCGCCGGGCGGCGTGGCGATCGGCCAGGCATCGAGCGCCGCGCAGGCCGATGCGATCGCGCTCGGCAGCGGCAGCGTGGCGGGCGGCGCGCAGTCGATTGCGCAGGGCGCGAATTCGAGCGCGGCCAACGTCGGCAGCGTCGCGATTGGTTCGGGCGCGCGCAGCAGTGCCGTGGATGCCATCGCGTTTGGCTCGGGAGCCAGCGCGACGATGGCGAACAGCATCGCGCTCGGCGCCGGCTCGCTCACCACGGTCGGCGCGCTCAGCAACTACGTGGCGTATGGGTTGAGCAGCCCGCAATCGTCGGCGGGGGAAATCAACGTCGGCAACCGGCAAATCACGGGCCTGGCCCCTGGGCGCCTCGGCACCGACGCCGTGAACGTCTCGCAACTCGACGCCGTCGCTTCCCAGCTCACGACGCTCATCAACCAGAACACCACCAATAACGGCGGTGGCTATACGTCGACGCCGGGCACCGGCAACAGCACGGCGCCGTCGTCGACGGGCACGAACTCGTCCGCGGGCGGCTCCGGGGCCGTCGCCTCGGGCTCGAACAGCACGGCGGTCGGCAACGGCTCGCAGGCGACGGGCAACGGCTCGACGGTGGTGGGTACGGGCGCGACTTCGTCGGGCAGCGGATCTGCGGCAATCGGTGCGGGCAGCGACGACGGCGGCCGCTCGAACGTGGTTGCGGTGGGCTCCGCGGGTTCGACGCGCCAGGTCGTCAACGTCGCGGCGGGCACGGCGCCGACCGATGCCGTGAACGTCGGCCAGCTCAACGCTAGCGTGAGCAACGCGCTGTCACAGGCGAACAGCTACACGGACAGCCAGGTGGCCGGCCTGCGCAACAACCTCGACTCGTATCGCCGCGACGCCGACGGCGGCACCGCCACGGCGATGGCCGTAGCCGGCCTGCCGCAGCCGTCGGGGCCGGGCAAGAGCATGGTGTCGATTGCGGGCAGCGTGTATCGCGGTCAGTCGGGCCAGGCGCTCGGCGTTTCCACGATCTCCGAGAACAACCACTGGGTCTACAAGGCGGCCGTCTCGACGAACACGCGCGGCACCTACGGCGCCGTAATGGGCGCGGGCTACCAGTGGTAGACGCGGAAGGCGCGGAAAGCGCGGAAAGCGCACTAGCCGCAGTAGCCGAGCCGATGCGAAACCTCAAACAAGACAACAAGCGAATCATGAAATTACAACCAGCTATGCTGCTTTCGGTGTGCCTCGCGGCTGCCGTCGTCATGCAGGGATGCGCGGTGCCGCAGACGCCGCCGAAGTTTCCGGACGCCACGTCCGCGTCGCCGGCCGGCGGCACGTTCGTGAACGTGGCGAACCTGCGCAACGTGAGTACCGGGCTCAACAAGGACCAGCTCTATGACCTGATCGGGCCGCCGCACTTTAACGAGTGGTTCGTGGGCAATCATGTCTGGAACTACCTGTTCGATTTCCGTCGCGGCGACCGGGTGGTGTCGTGTCAATATCAGGTGCAGTTCGACAAGAACATGCGCGTGAGCGCGACGTACTGGCGCGATCCACAGTGTGCGGACTTGATGAGCGACGCCGCACCGGTTGCGCCCGCTCCGGTGGCGGCGAAGCCGGCGGCGCTCGAACAGTTCACGTTCGAAGGCGAGGCGCTGTTTCCGTTCGGGAAATCGAGCCTCAATTCGATGCTGCCGCGCGGCCGCGCCGAACTGGACGCCGCGATCGAGAAAATCCGCAAAGAAGACGGCGTGACGCGCATCGACGTCGTGGGTCACACCGACCGTATCGGTTCCGACGAGAGCAACCGTGCGCTGTCGCAGGCGCGAGCCGAAACCGTGAAGGCGTATCTGGTGGCGCACGGCCTCGACGCTGAGCGCATTCGCGCTTCGGGCGCGGGATCGTCGCAGCCGGTTTCCCATTGCCCGCCGGGTGAAACGCCTGCCGTCATTGCTTGCCTGCAGAAAGACCGGCGGGTGACGATTGCGATTTACGGGCAGCGGTGAGGGTTGGTGGTTGGGGTTGCGGTGATATGCAGTGGGGTAGTGTGGGGAGCGGTTGTTCCGGTGATCGCTCGCCAGTACCCCGGATTTACGAAGTGCTCGGGCAGAGCCACCGCAATCAGGCAATTGAGCCGCGCCTTCGCAGGTTGGCTGGTCTTCTTCGATTAGTCGTCTCGCGGCCCGCGTGTCGCATGGCAGCGTCTAAAATGGGTTTACCCCTGCCGTTCGGCCGCCCGGAGGCCGCTCATGAAAATCCGCCGACTCGCTGCGTCGCGCGCCAGAATGCTTGTGAGTGCCACATGCCTGGCATCCCTGACATTCCACGCGTCCGCCAGCTACGGCGCACCTGCGGCCGACGTGAATCCATCGAACACCATAACAATCGTCGCAGGAACCTACGGCCGAAACTGCGGCCAGCAGGAGGGCAACGCCACGCTCGACCTCGCGCGTCGATGCAATGGCCAGACAGCCTGCACCTACATGCTGACCGGTGACGTCGCCGGTGGAGGCGTCCTGTCATGCCGCAGCGATCTGACAGCGCAATGGCAGTGCGGCGACGGCCAGACGCACGCCGCGGCGCTTGCGCCAGGCGCGGCGCCGGGCGACCGACTGCTGCTCGGTTGCCGCGAGTTTCCCGGCGCGGGCAAATGACGCGGAAGCCCCGCAACGCTGCCCCTTGCCCCGCCGGACGGCTTGGACCATCATGCTAGGATCGTCAGTGCCAGGGTGCTGGGGGAAATATCATGGCTACATTCGGTATCGACGCTGTGCGCATCAACCCTTCGAACGACCGGATCACGCATGTGCGCTGGGCCACGGTCGACCCCGCCACGCGCAGCTGGTTGTCGCCGACCTCGATCGTCGAAGTCGCCCAGGTGGTGGCCGCGATCCGTCGCGGCGACGCTGTCTGGTCGCTTTTCACGCTCGGCGGCACGCGCTTTCTCGGGCCGAAAATCGTGGCCGTCTCCCACACCAACGGGCATGACGGAATCGACACCGACGTCCCCGACGGCCACATCGAAAAATGCATCGACGACCTGCCGCGCATCTAGCGCGCGGCCCGCGCTTTCGTCGTACGTTGCCGCTCAGCGCAGTTCGAGCCACATCGGCTGATGATCCGACGACCGGCTGTGCGCGTCGACCTCGCAGCACGCGACGCGCGGCGCAAGGTCTTCGGTGACGAACACGAAGTCGCAGGCAAACGGTCCGTCCGGCCATTGCTCGCGGTCGTACAGGCCGACCGTCGCGGCGCGTGCGTCGTTGCCGTGCGCGAGCGTGCAGGCGTCGGCGAATGCGGGCGCGCCGGCAATCGGCTCGAGCATCTTGCGATACGCGGCGCTTTCGAACGCGCTGTTGAAGTCGCCGCAGACAATCGCGTTCATCGGCCGCCCGCTGTCGGCGAATGGGCTGTCCTGCTTCTCGGCTCGCGCCGGGCGGCGCGCGTGCCCGCATGCTTCCTGATGCAGCTCGCGCAGCCTCTCGACCTGCGCGAGCCGCTGCGTTTCCGAATAAAACTCCAGGTGCGTGCTGATCACGCGCAACGGGCCGACGTCGGTATCGATCACGGCCTCGAGCGCGACGCGCAGCATCGACGGCTTCGCGGGGTCGGCGGGCCACGGCAGCGAGTGGCGCAGCACCTGTCTGACCGGCAGACGCGTGACGATCGCGTTGCCGAACTGACGCCGCTGCTTGCCGCCGCCGACGCCGACGCCCGGAAGGTCCGAGCCGATCGCGTCGGTTACGGTCATGCCGGGCAGCAACGCGGCGAGTTCGGCGAACTGATCGGCGCTGGGCCCACCGGCCAGTCCGCCCATCTGCTGCGGCTCATGAAAGCCGCGCGTCACTTCCTGCATGCACATGATGTCGAAATCGCACAGCGCGCGCGCCTCGCGCACGATGCGGGCGAGATCGACGCGGCCATCCACGCCGCGCCCCCACTGAATATTCCAGTCGACGAGCCGCATGAGATTCTCCTGCGAGAGCTGTGTTGGTAGTCTATCGCTCAGAGGCGGGTCGAGCCGCCCGCGGTGTCCGGCCGACGTAACGGCACCCACAACGCGTGGCGATTTTTATCGCGCATCGTGTCGATTCCGCTGCCGTCGAATCGTCGTAGCAGTGTGTCCAACTTCTCAACCGAAAGGCGGCTTACCATGACTACCGGAACCATCAAACTCCACCGCGTGCTGCGCGCGCCTGCCGAACGCGTTTATCGGGCGTTCCTCGAACCGGACGCGCTCGCGAAATGGCTGCCTCCGTATGGCTTTACTTGCCAGGTCCATCACTTCGAAGGGCACGTGGGCGGCACCTACAAGATGTCGTTTCGCAACTTCGGCACCGGTCACAGTCACTCGTTCGGCGGCGAGTACGTCGAACTCGTGCCGAACGAGAAAATCCGCTATACCGACCGCTTCGACGATCCGAATCTGCCCGGCGAAATGTCCGCAACGATCACGTTCCGTACGGTGCTGTGCGGGACCGAAGTCTCGATTCTTCAGGAAGGCGTGCCCGAGGTGATTCCCGTGGAGATGTGCTACCTCGGCTGGCAGGAATCGCTGATGCAACTCGCGAAGCTGGTCGAACCCGAGATTCCGGCCGAGCCGGTTTGAGGGGCACGTCCACCGTTTAATGCCATCTTCGCCGCCCGTTTTGTCGGACTCGTTCTGCGCGTAGACTGAATGAAGGTCCCGCATTCGCCGGCAAACGTGTCGATGCGTGCGCTGCGGCTATCTGCTGCAACGCGGCACGCAGGCAGGCAGACGCCGGCTGCAAGACGGAGGTGGCGATGAGCGATTTCAACGAGGCCCGCGAGCGGATGGTGGAGCGGCAGCTCGTCCGCCGCGGCATTTGCGATTCACGTGTGCTGGATGCGATGCGCCGCGTGCCGCGCGAAGCGTTCGTGCCCGACTGTCTGCGCGATCTCGCTTACGAAGACAGGCCGCTGCCCATCGGCAACGATCAGACCATCTCGCAGCCGGCGATCGTCGCGACGATGATCGAGGCCGCGGAGCTTTCGTCCGCCGACATCGTGCTCGACGTTGGCACCGGTTCGGGCTACGCGGCTGCCGTCGCGGCCGCGCTTTCCGCGCATGTCCATTCAATCGAACGTCACGCGGACCTGGTCGCGATGGCGCGCGACATTCTCGCGCGGCTGAACATTTCGAACGTGACCGTTTATCTCGGCGACGGCACGGCGGGACTCGCGGAACATGCGCCGTACGACGCGATCATCGCCGCAGCGGGCGGCCCGCATATTCCGGGGATATGGCGCAAACAGCTCGCGATCGGCGGCCGGATCGTGATGCCGGTCGGCTGCGAGCGGCACTATCAGAAGCTCGTCAAACTCGTGCGCCGCAGCGAGGACGACTACGAAAGCAGCTCGCTTGGCGAAGTGAGCTTCGTGCCGCTCGTCGGCGCCGACGCGTGGCCCGCGCCCGATGCGGCGCAATCGGACGGCGCGGCGCCGCAGCGCATCCAGGAGACGTCGCCATGAACGGCTATCAGATCACTTTTTTCACGCAGCAGGATCGGCGGCATCGCGGCAAGCCGATGGCCGACTGGCTCGTCGTTCTCGCCGGCGAACTCGGTCTGCGCGGCGCGACCGTGATACCGGCGAGCGAGGGCATCGGCCACCATCATCGCGTGCATTCGGCGCATTTTTTCGAGCTGGCGGATCAGCCGTTATCGGTCGTGATGGCGGTAACGAGCGACGAAGCCGCCAGGTTGTTCGAGCGGCTGCGCGCCGAGGACGTGCATCTGTTCTACGTGAAGACGCCCGTCGAATTCGGTGTGACCGGCGACGACGATGGAGACGTTGCACGGTAGCGCGCTTGCTGCGGTGCAGACCCAAAGACAAACACGCCGGCGCTCCGCAAAGAGCGCCGGCGTCATGCAGCGAGCCACACGCAGTCGCCATCAAACCACAGTAATCACCACGTCGATGTTGCCGCGCGTCGCCTTCGAATACGGACACGTCTGGTGCGCCATATCGGTGACCTTCTGCGCAGTCTCGCGTTCGATTCCAGGCAGGCTGACATTGAGCCGCGCGCGCAGGAAGTAGCCGCTATTGTTCATTGCCAGGTCGATTTCGGCATCGACGGCGGTTTCGGCGGGCAGCGCGACTCCCAGCGTCTTGGCCGCGATACCCATTGCGCCGATGAAGCACGCGGACCACCCCGCGGCCAGCATCTGCTCGGGGTTCGTGCCGGTCGCGGATGCGCCGGGCGAGCCGAGCTTGACGTCGAGCCGGCCGTCCGAACTGCGCGACGCACCATCGCGTCCGCCGGTGGTGTGGGTCTTGCCGGTGTACAGCACTTTGTCTGATTGGGTCATGATCGATTTCGTCGGTAATAAGTCGGTAGATAAGGAAAAGTACCAAGAGCGTGGCCGCTTAGCAGCCCGCTTTAGCTCCCTTGGTAAATCTTGTTCAGCGATGCCAACTCGCCGCTTTTCGTCGCACGCGCCAGTTCCTGGCGAACCTCCAGGCGGCTCTTCGCCGCCGTGTTCTGCGCCGGCGTCCATTGCTGCGTGTGCTGCCCGTCGACGTTGCTCACGGCAGCGGCGGGATTGGCGGCAAAAGCCGGAAGCGTCGTAGCGGAAACAGCCAGAGCCAAAGCGATCATCGAAACTTTCATGTCGTTCTCCAGAATAGGTAGGAAGCCAAGCATCCGTCGGGTTTCAGCGAGGCTTGCCGAAGAGCGGCGATGTCCGCATCGCAACATCTGGCGTGGCCTCGAATCCGTCGTTGATGAGATTAGAGTCGCGCCGGGTATCTGGCTTGTGTCGGCGAAGCGGCGTATTGCAATGCTGTGTATCTCGCAGCGCCGCATATACAGTGCGATACAAATAGATCGACGCCGCGCGCCGCGAAATGGCGAAACGCGGGCGAAACGCGGGCGAACGCGGGCCAATCCAGCTAGAGCGCACCGGTGCAATGTTTTGTGTCAGATACAGGTTCGGATACATTGCGACATAAACCGCGGTCGGACGCGCGTTATAAAGCAGGCATCGAGAGTCACGGAGATGCTGATGAACACCGAAACGCTAAAGGGAAGCTGCCACTGCGGCTCCGTCAAATTCGAGGTCAGGACACCGCTTGCGCCCGCCGCGCGCTGCAATTGCAGCCTGTGCCGCCGCAAGGGCGCGCTGATGAGCCCGCCGTTCGAGGCCGGCCGGTTGACGATCACGCAAGGCGAGGACGCGCTCACGCTGTATCAGTTCAACACGCGCGTCGCGAAGCATTTCTTCTGCAGGCACTGCGGTATTTATCCGTTTCATCAGACGCGCCGGGACGCGAAGCTGTGGCGCGTCAATATCGGTTGCCTGGAAGGGATCGATCCGTATACGCTGGATGCCGGTCTTTCCGACGGCGCCAGTCTTTCCGTCGTGGAGGACGCATGAAGCGGCTGCTTGCAATCATCGCGTTCATCGCGGGCGGTGTGGCGGCCGAATGGGCGCATCCGGTCCAGTGTTCGATGCTGTGCGCGAGCCGGGTGCAGGTGAAACGTCAAAAGAGATGATCCATTCATGGACACGATCGACCACGTACTGATCGTCGACGACGACCGCGGCATTCGCGAACTGATCGCCGGCTATCTGGAGAAGAACGGCATGCGGGTTTCGCTCGCGGCCAACGGGCGGCAAATGCGCGCGGCTCTCGAGCAGGGCGCACCCGACCTGATCGTGCTCGATCTGATGATGCCCGGCGAAGACGGCCTCGTGCTATGCCGCGAACTGCGCGCGGGCAAATTTCGCACGGTGCCCGTGCTGATGCTCACCGCGCGCAATGAAGAAGCGGACCGCATTCTCGGCCTCGAAATGGGCGCCGACGACTATCTGCCCAAGCCCTTTGCCGTGCGCGAACTGCTCGCGCGCATTCGCGCGGTGCTGCGCCGCGCGCGCATGCTGCCGCCCGGCATGCAGGTAACGGAAAGCGCGCAAATGCTCGGCTTCGGCGACTGGCGGCTCGACACCACGGCGCGTCATCTGCTCGACGCCGAAGGCACGATGGTCGCGCTAAGCGGCGCCGAATACCGCTTGCTGCGCGTATTCCTCGACAATCCGCAGCGCGTGTTGACACGCGATCAACTGCTCAATCTCACGCAAGGCCGTCAGGCCGATCAATTCGACCGCTCGATCGATCTGATGGTAAGCCGTCTGCGTCAGCGCTTGCGCGACGAGGCGCGCGAACCGCGTTACATCAAGACGCTGCGCAGCGAAGGCTATGTGTTTTCCGCGGCCGTGAACGTGATCGGGGACCCGCAATGACATTTCTTCGGTCGCTGCACTGGCCGCGCACGCTGTTCGCAAGGTTGACGTTGATTCTCTTCGTCGGACTCGCGTCGGCGCAGGCGCTGTCGTTCTGGCTCACCATGACCGAACGCGACCAGACCATGACGAACGTGATGATGGGTTACATCGAACGCGAGGTCGTGAGTTCGGTCGCGCTGCTCGATCATCTGCCCGCTAACGAACGCGCTCAATGGCTGCCGCGTCTCGCGCGGCGCAGTTACGAGTTCATGCTGGGCCCCGGCGTGAGCGGCGGGCCGGTGGATGCGAACCTGTCGGCGCGCGTCGCGCGCTCCATCGCGGATGGCATCGGCACCAACTACCCGCTCACGGTGAATGCGGTGCCGGGCGAGCGCGAACGGCTGCAGGTTCATCTGAAGCTCAGCGACGGCTCGCCGCTCACCATCGACATGCGGCCGATGTCCGGCGCGCCGCTGTCGCGCTGGTTGCCGCTCGTGCTGCTGCTGGAACTCGCGGTGCTGCTCGGCTGCTGCTGGTTCGCGGTGCGCACGGCCACGCGTCCGCTCAACGAGTTGGCGGTAGCCGCCGATGCGCTCGGCCCCGATCTCAAGGCCGGGCGTCTCAGCGAAACCGGGCCTTCCGAAATCGCGCGCGCGGCCCGCGCTTTCAACGCCATGCAGGAACGCATTGCGATGTACGTCACCGAACGCATGCAGATTCTCGCGGCCATTTCGCACGATCTGCAAACGCCGATCACGCGCATGCGTTTGCGCGTCGACATGATGGACGCCGAAGCCGAAGGCGCGAAGCTGCGCCAGGATTTGCAGGAGATGGAAGCGCTCGTGAAAGAAGGCGTCACGTATGCGCGCACGCTGCACGGCGCGACCGAAACGCCGTGCCGCATCGATCCCGATGCGCTGTTCGACAGCCTCGTTTGCGATTACGTGGATGCCGACCAGGCCGTGTCACTGCATGGCCGCTTCGACATGCCGCTGATGACGCGGCCGCAGGCGCTGCGGCGCATCGTCGGTAATCTCGTGGATAACGCGCTGAAGTTCGGCGGCGCGGCGCAGATCGAGATCGCGATGTCGCCGGACAGGCACGCCACCATCTCGGTGCTCGATCGCGGCCCGGGCATTCCCGCCGATTCGCTCGAAGATGTGTTCCAGCCGTTCTACAGGATCGAAGGATCGCGCAATCGGCAAACGGGCGGCACAGGGCTTGGCCTTGCGATCGCGCGTCAACTCGCGCTTGCGATGGATGCCACGCTCGAACTTCATAATCGCGCCGGCGGCGGGCTGGAGGCGAGGCTCACGCTGCGCAATCTCGTGAAGGCGTCGCCGGCTACGGTCGAGTGAGCGTGGCCAGTAGCGAATAAAGCGAAAGCCCGCATTCGCTGCAATGCATATCACGATTGATCGTTTTGCCGCGGCGCATCGCATTGCTAGCATCGTCGACTTCTCCATGAAGCGCCGCTGCCGCAATGAGCCAAAGCAACACGCCGTTCGATCTGCCGCCCGATCAACCTTCGTCGCGTAGCCGCCGTCGTCTGCTCGGCCGTCTTGCGGCGGGCGGTCTGGTCGCGTCGCAAGGCGCGGCGGCAGCCGCGGGCGAACTGCTCAGGCCGCTCGAAGTCGCGCCGTCCAGCCGTGTGCCGGGCGCGCCGGTGCTCGAGCATCCGTATGGCGTGCCGTCGCCGCGCGAGGCCGGCGTGGTGCGCCGAAGCGCTCGCCAATGGCCGCTGCCCGGCGCGGCTTCGTCGATGACGCCGCTTGCGGATCTGCATGGCACGATCACGCCGAACGGCCTCGTCTACGAACGTCATCATGGCGGCGTGCCCGACATCGACGCCGATCAGCATCGTCTCGCGATTCACGGCCTCGTGCGCACGCCGAAGCTCTTCACGATGGACGACCTGCTGCGTCTGCCGGCGGAGTCGCGCATCCACTTCCTCGAATGTTCCGGCAATACCGGCAGCGAATGGAATGGTCCGAGCGGCTTGCCGGTGCAACTGACGCACGGTCTGCTGTCGTGTTGCGAATGGACAGGCGTGCGTCTTTCCACCTTGCTGGAAGAGGTCGGCGGCGTGTCCGCGCAAAGCAACGCTAACGGCGGCGCGTGGCTGCTCGCGGAAGGCGCGGACGCCGCCGCGATGACGCGCAGCCTGCCGCTCGATCGCATACTCGAGCGCGCGCTCGTGGTCTATGCGCAGAACGGCGAACGCTTGCGGCCCGAGAACGGTTATCCGTTGCGGCTCATCGTGCCCGGCTTCGAGGGCAATACCAATGTGAAGTGGCTGCGCAGACTCAAGGTGGTCGACGCGCCGCTGCAAACGCGCGAGGAGACGTCGAAATATACGAGCCTGCTCGCGAACGGCACCGCGCGTCAGTTCGTGTTCGAGATGGATGCGAAGTCGGTCATCACGCGGCCGTCGCCGGGGCATCGCCTCACCACGCACGGTTATTACGCGATTAGCGGCATTGCGTGGTCGGGGCGCGGCATGATCCGCAAAGTCGAAGTTTCCACCGATGGCGGCGCGTCATGGCGGCTCGCGCGTCTTGATGGCGCGGCACGCGACCGTGCGCTGACTCGTTTCGAAGCGGATTGGCGCTGGGACGGCGCGCCGGCCGAGATACTTTCGCGCGCCACCGATTCCACCGGCTACGTGCAGCCCACGCGCGCGCAACTCGTCGCCGCGCGCGGCCTGAATTCGCAGTACCACTACAACGCGATCCAGCAATGGCGCGTGGATGCGAGCGGCGAGGTGCGCAATGCGTGAACGCCCTTCGACGCGCATCGCCGCGCTTGTTTTCATGACGGCGCTCGCCGCGTGCTCGTCCATCAAGCCCGATTCCCGCGATGCAAGCGCGACCTACGGCATCGGCACGCCGCTTAACGAAACGACCATCGCTGCCTGGAACATCGACATCGCACCCGACGGGCGCGGCCTGCCCGCCGGCAGCGGCGACGTGGCCACCGGCGCGCGCGTGTTCGCCACGAAATGCGCGGCGTGTCACGGCGCGCGCGGCGAGGGCGGTCTCGGCGACCCGCTCGTGGGCGGCCTAGGCACGTTGTCGGGCGCGAAGCCGAAGCGCACCGTGGGCAGCTACTGGCCGTACGCCACGACGCTCTTCGACTATATTCGCCGCGCGATGCCGTACAACGCGCCCGAATCCCTTTCCGCCGACGAGGTCTATGCGGTCAGCGCGTTTCTGCTGAACCAGAACGGCATTGTGCCCGCGGACACGCGGCTCGACGCGGCATCGCTGCCGCGCGTCGCGATGCCGAATCGCGATGGCTTCGTGCCCGATCCGCGTCCGGGCCAGCTCTGACATGGAGCCGTAATATCGCTCGTGCGCGTCGTCGCGCGTTAAAACATCGGGTTTATCACTCCAGCAGATAAACGTATCGGATTTGCTTCGTTGTCGTCGGGTGCGCGCGCCGGTACATTCATCTGACTGCGACCCGATACGACGAAGAGTTTCCCGTGACGACAGCCTTTGCTTCCACCGCCGCCCAGCATTCTCACGATTCCCACGCCGCCGGCGGCGCCATTGCCGGTCAGCCCATCGAGATTCGCGCTTTCGACGGCCCGCTCGGCGCCGAAGTGCTCGGCCTCGATCTGAGCAAGCCGCTTGCCCAGGCGGATTTCGCGCGCATTCATCGCGCGCATCTCGACTATCACGTGCTGGTGTTTCGCGATCAGCGCATTACGCCGGATGAGCAGATTGCTTTCAGCCGCCGCTTCGGTCCGTTGCAGATCCATGTGCTGCATCAGTTCCAGTTGCCGGACTATCCGGAAGTGCTGGTGGTGTCGAATATCGTCGAAAACGGCAAGCCAATCGGTCTCGGCGATGCCGGTCATTACTGGCATTCCGATCTGTCCTACAAGGAAAAGCCGAGCCTCGGTTCCTTGCTGCATGCGCAGGAATTGCCGGCCGAAGGCGGCGACACGCTGTTTGCCAACATGCATCTCGCGTGGGACACCTTGCCCGCGCATCTGCGCAGTGCGGTCGAAGGACGCACGGCCGAACACACGTATCTCGCGAAGTACGCCGAACTGCAAAAGCGCAGCCCGTGGCGGCCGAATCTGTCGCCCGAACAGATCGCACAAGTGAAGCCGGTCGTGCATCCGATCGTGCGCACGCATCCGGAGACGGGGCGCAAGGCGCTGTTCGTGAGCGAGCATTTCACGACGCGTGTAATCGGCTTGCCCGAAGACGAAAGCCGGCAATTGCTCGAAGAACTCTTCGCGCACAGCGTGCGTGCCGAACATGTGTACCGGCATCGCTGGGCGGAACACGACATGGTGTTCTGGGACAACCGTTCGTTGATGCACCTCGCGGCTGGCACGCCGGATGACCAGCGGCGCAAGCTTTATCGCACGACGATCGAAGGCGACGTGCCTTTCTGATCTTTTGCGCGCAATCAGCGCGCCGTGCCATTCACACAACTCAAATACTTAAACGCCACTCGCCGATCGGAGTTTCGATGTTCGCCAGGTTTCATTCGACCGCTGCACGGTCACCGCTTTTGAGTCGTCGTACAGTCAGCCATTTCACGCGCCGCTTTGCCGCGACGTTGCTCGCCGTTTCTATCGGCGCGGCCGGCATGAGCGCCGCTATACCCGCGCATGCCGAAGGACAGATCCGCATTGCCGAACAGTTCGGCATTGTCTATCTGCTGCTGAACGTCGCGCGCGATCAGCAGTTCATCGAAAAGCAAGGGCGCAAGCAGGGCCTCGACATCAAGGTGGATTGGGTGCAGCTCTCGGGCGGGGCCGCCGTCAACGACGCCTTGCTGTCGGGCGCCGTGGATGTCGCCGGCGCGGGCGTGGGCCCGTTGCTGACCATCTGGGACCGCACGCACGGCAAGCAGAATGTGAAGGGCGTCGCTTCGCTCGGCAATCTGCCGTACTACCTCGTGAGCAACAATCCGGACGTGAAGACGATTGCCGATTTCGGCGCGAAAGACCGCATCGCTGTGCCGGCGGTAAATGTGTCGGTGCAGTCGCGCGTGTTGCAATACGCGGCCGCGAAGCGCTGGGGCGACAAGGAATACAACCGCCTCGACAAGTACACGCAGGCGCTGCCGCATCCTGATGCGGCGGCGGCGATCATCGCGGGCGGCACGGAAATTACCGGTCACTTCGGCAATCCGCCGTTTCAGGATCAGGAACTCGCGGGCAATCCGAAGGCGCATATCGTGCTGAATTCCTACGATGTGCTCGGTGGCCCGAGTTCCGCAACGGTTCTCTATGCGACGGAAAAATTCCGCGACGGCAATCCGAAAACGTACCGCGCGTTCGTCGATGCACTCGCCGACGCATCGCGTTTTATTGCCGCGAATCCGGACGCCGCCGCCGATATTTATCTGCGCGTAAACAAGTCGAAAATCGATCGCGCGCTGCTCCTGAAGATCATCAAGAATCCGCAAGTGGAGTTCAAGATCGCGCCGCAAAACACGCTCGGTCTCGCGCAGTTCATGTATCGCGTGGGGGCGATCAAAAACGAGCCGAAGTCGTGGAAAGACTATTTCTTCGACGACCCGGCAACCGCGGCAGGCAGTTAAGCATGGCGCTTCGTGTTTCTAACTTCAGCGGACTGCGGGGCGGTGGTGAGCCGCTCGCGCAATCCGCAACCTGGGAGCGATCCGATGGTGGCTAATCCCACGCTACTCTTTCCCGAACGCGCTGACCGCGCCGTGCGCAGCGGTCCCGCCGTCAGCGAAAAACTGCTCGCAGTGGAGAACGTCAGCCTCGAATACCGCACGCGCGAGCGCATTGTCCGCGCGACGCACGAGGTCAGCTTCGACGTCTACGGCGGCGATCGCTTCGTGCTGCTCGGGCCGTCGGGCTGCGGCAAGTCGACGTTGCTGAAGGCCGTGGGCGGTTTCATCGAGCCGAGCTCGGGCACCATCTCGCTCGACGGTCAGATCGTGCGCGGTCCTGGCGCCGATCGCATCGTCGTATTCCAGGAGTTCGATCAGTTGCCGCCGTGGAAAACGGTGCTGCAAAACGTGGCCTTTCCGCTGCGCGTCGCGAAGAAGCTTGCGCGTGCCGAAGCAAATGAGCGCGCTTTGCATTATCTCGACAAGGTCGGCCTCGCTGCGTTTGCGAATGCGTATCCGCACACGTTATCGGGCGGCATGAAGCAGCGCGTCGCGATTGCGCGCGCACTCGCGATGCAGCCGCGCGTCTTGCTGATGGATGAACCGTTCGCCGCGCTCGACGCATTGACGCGCCGCAAGATGCAGGAAGAACTGCTGCGTTTATGGGAAGAAGTGAATTTCACGCTGCTGTTCGTGACTCATTCGATTGAGGAAGCGCTGATCGTGGGAAACCGCATTCTGCTGTTGTCGCCGCATCCGGGCCGCGTGCGTGCCGAGTTGAACAGTCACCAGTACTCGCACGACAGTTTCGGGCGCAACGATTTTCAACGCAGCGTCGCGCGTATTCATCGCCTGTTGTTCGAAGAGACGGAGGCCGCGCAATGAGTTCGCCCGCCACCTTATTGCCGCCGATTCGCGACGAATACGAACGCCCGCTCGAACCGCCTGGCGACATCGTGCTCGAAGCGCCATTGCCGCTCGGCAAACGCGTCTTCGCGCAAAGCTGGGTGCGCAAGGTGCTGATCGCGCTGGTGCTGATCGCCGTGTGGGAAATCGCCGCGCGCGTGGTCAACAACGATCTGCTGCTGCCCACCTTCGGCGCGACTTTCATCGCGTTCGTGCAGGGCGTGTTGTCCGGCGAGTTGCTGCAAAAAACGGCGGTGTCGATGTCGGTGCTGCTGCGCGGTTATCTGCTGGGTGCGGCGCTTGCGTTCGTGCTGACGTCGCTGGCTGTGTCGACGCGTGTGGGCCGCGATTTGCTGTCGATGCTCACCGCGATGTTCAACCCGCTGCCTTCCATCGCGCTGTTGCCGATCGCGTTGCTCTGGTTCGGTCTCGGTACGGGCAGTCTGTTATTCGTGCTCGTGCATTCGGTACTGTGGCCGCTCGCGCTCAACACGTACTCCGGTTTCCAGTCGGTCCCGGCGACGCTGCGCATGACCGGACGCAACTATGGCCTGACGGGCATGCGCCACGTACTGCTGATTCTGATGCCGGCCGCGTTGCCGTCGATTCTCGCCGGCTTGCGGGTGGGCTGGGCGTTTGCGTGGCGCACGCTGATCGCGGCCGAGCTGGTATTCGGCGCGAGTTCCGGCAACGGCGGACTCGGCTGGTACATTTTCCAGAATCGCAATGAGCTTTACACGGATCGCGTTTTCGCGGGACTTGCAGCGGTAATCGTGATCGGGCTGTTGATCGAACATCTCGTGTTCGATACGTTGGAACGGGTGACGGTGCGGCGCTGGGGCGTGCAGCACTAGTCATGCGAAAGCGGCCGCGAGGCCGCTTTTTTCATTTGCAATGCGCGTTTTAACCGCGCGAGCGCGCCGCGCCTACGGACAACGGCCGGTCTTTCTCCTCGTCTTTTACTTCATTGCGTCCCGCAAGTTCGGCTGTCGTCTCCGCGCCGAACAGAAACACCGCCGCCGAAAAATACAGCCACATCATCAGCACGGCGAGCGAGCCTGCGGCACCGAAAGAACTCGCGGTGCCCGCATGCGTGAGATAAAGCCCGAACAGATGCCGTCCGACCGAAAACAGTATCGCCGCCGTCATCCCGCCGACCGCCGCATGCGCGAGACTCACCGGCGCGTCTGACATCCACCGAAGCAGGGCGGTGAACGCGGCGCCCAGCACGATCAGGCCGAGTACCGTTTGCACGATCGCGGTGACGACGACCAACGGCGAATCGCCGAATATCGCGTGTCCGGCGAACGTGATCGCCGTATCGAGCACGAGCGACACCACGAGCAGAAAGCCGAGGCCGAGCACCATGCCGACCGACACCAGCCGCGTGCGCACGAGCCACGTAATGCTGCCCTTGCTTTTGACGTTTTTCTCCGCCTCGAGCACCACGTCGAGCGCGGTGTTCAGCGAAGTAAAAGTCGCCGACGCACCGATGATCAACAACACGACCGACACCACGGCGGCAATGCCGCTGCCGCTCGCGCGATGCGCGTGTTCGACGATGGTCTGCATCGCCTCCGCGGCGTCCTTGCCCATAATGCCGCGCACCTGCTCGAACAGACGTCCGCGCGCGGCGTCCTCGCCGAAGAACCAGCCGGCGACCGCGAGCACCATCAGCAGCGTCGGCGCAAGCGAGAACGCCGAGTAAAAGCCGACGCTCGCGGCCATCATCGGGCAGCGGTCCGACATGAAGCGCTTGCCCGCGTTGACCACGGTGGTGAAAGCGCCGCGCAGCCTTCCGTGTTTTTTCGGCGCCGCAGCGGGTGAAGAGACCTTGTTCATAAACGCCTCGCCATTGAGCGTGATTGCGCGCCGCATTCCATTCGACTAGCCGATGACCGGGCCGCCGAAGCCGCAGCGCTGGATTGCACGCCGCATGTCGCGTGCCCGCCAGGCGGGCGTGTCACGGTGGCCGGTGCGTTCGGCACGACCGTTTAGCCATCGGCATCCAGAACCGCCGTAGTTTTTCTTTCCCGCCGACGCAAATCTTCTCGTTTGTTTAATGCCTGCGCAAAGCCGATAGTTCAGTCACCGAGGGCGCACTGCAAGACTCGCGGCACACAGCGGCAGCCGGCCAGGCAACCGCTCTCATTTCTGAATTGCATGACAACAACTCTGGAGCACAACATGAATACGTCGGAAAAAGTGGCGATCGTTACTGGCGCCTCGCAAGGCATCGGCGCGGAACTGGTGAAGGCGTTTCGTCAGCGCGGCTATCGCGTGGTTGCGACGGCTCGCGGCATTACACCGTTCGACGATCCGAACATCGCGACGGTGGCGGGCGACATCGCCGATCCCGCCACCGCACGCCGCGTGATTGCAGAGGCGGTGACGCGTTTCGGGCGCGTCGATACGCTCGTCAACAACGCGGGCGTGTTTGTCGCGAAGCCGTTCACGAGCTATACGTCTGAAGACTACGCATTGGTGAAGGGCGTCAACCTCGACGGCTTCTTCAATATCACGCAGCTCGCGATTGCCGAGATGGAAAAGCACGAAAGCGGCCACATCGTCACGATCACGACGAGTCTCACCGATCATGCGATTAGCGGCGTGCCTTCGGTGCTCGCGTCGTTGACCAAGGGCGGGTTGAATGCGGCGACGAAGTCCATCGCGATCGAGTACGCTAAAGCCGGGATTCGCGCGAACGCGGTCTCGCCTGGCATCATCAAATCGCCGATGCACGCGCCGGAAACGCATGCGGGGCTCGGCGCATTGCATCCGATGGGTCATATGGGCGAAATGGACGACATCGTGCAAGCGGTGCTGTATCTGGATTCGGCGCCGTTCGTGACGGGCGAGATCCTGCACGTCGACGGCGGCCAGAGCGCCGGCCACTAAGCGCGGCCTTTAACAACAGCGGAACAACGGGCGCCGATTCGCGGCGCCCGCCTTTGCCACGGAGAACGACATGCCTATCGTCACGATTCAGGTCACGCGCGAGGGAACGAAGCCTGGCGCAACCGCCGTCACGGCCGAAGAAAAAGCGCGCTTGATCAGCGGTGTCAGCCATGTACTGCTCGATGTCCTGAACAAGCCGCTCGAAGCGACGTTCGTCGTGATCGAAGAAGTCGATATGGATAACTGGGGCTGGGGCGGCTTGCCTGTGGAGCAATACCGCAAGCAACTGGCGCTGAAGGCGTCGGGCGGCGCGAAGACGGATTAGAGAGTACTAACGCGGCGCGCGGCTATCGCGCGTTCGCCTCGGCAAGCAGCCACTCCTTGAACGCGACCACAGCCGGCTCGTTGCCGTTGTCCTTTCTATGCACCACGTAATAGGCGAGCTCGCACGTCTGCGCGTCGGGGAACGGCCGCACCAGCCGGCCTTCTGCGATGTCGCGCTCGACGAGGCACGTTCTGCCGAGCGCGACGCCGTTGCCCGAGATAGCGGTATGAATCGCGGCGGCGGAGTCGTTGATCTGCAGACCGCGATCGCAATCGACACGCCCTGCGTTGCCCGTCTTTTGCACCCATGATCGCCAGGTGGGAAACGTGGGCGCCGCGCGCATCGATATGTCGTGAATCAACGGATGGTAGTTGAGATCCGCCGGTGTTCTGAGCGGATGCTCGCCTTCGAGCAGCTCGGGGCTGCACACAGGGAAGAACTCGTCGCGCATCAGGAAGGTCGCGGCGAGATCCGGCCACTGACCGGTGCCGTAGCGGATGCCGGCGTCCACTCTATCCGCGACAAAGTCGACGAGTTTCAGCGACAGGTCGATGCGCAAATCGTAGCGCGGATACTTGCGCTGAAACCGCTCCACGCGATGCAAAAACCACTTGTCGGCAAGCGCTGGCGGCACTGTCACGGTGACCGTTATGCGCGCCTTGCTGGCCTTCAGCCTTTCGACCGCCTGTGCGAGCAGTCCAAAGCCGCCCTGCAATTCCGGCATGGCGGCGCGCGCCGCGTCGGTGAGCACGAGGCGCGATGCACCCGACGTCGAACGATGAAACAGCTCGATTTCTAGCGTTTCCTCGAGTCCGCGAATCATCTGGCCGATCGCCGCGGGCGTCACATGCAGTTCTTCCGCAGCGGCGACATAACTCAGATGCCGGCCGACGGCCTCGAAGGCACGCAGTGCATTGAGATGATTGGGTGCTCGCATGGGCCGCTCGACAGGCTGATTGATTTCGATTGCCGCATGCTCGCAGGCGGGCATGGCGGCGTCAACACTTCAATGCGGCACCGCGTCAGCCCGGTTGCGCCAACAGCTCGCGAATCTTCGCTTCGGTCTGCGCATAGTCGCCCTCGCCGAAGTGGCTGTACACGACATGTCCTGTCTTGTCGAACAGATACACCGCGGGCCAATACTGGTTATTGAACGCGTTCCAGGTCGCGTACTGATTGTCGAGCGCGACCGGATATTGAATGTCGAACTTCTTCACGGCAGCGCGCACATGCCCGGCATCGCGTTCGAACGGGTACTCCGGCGTGTGCACGCCGATCACTTGCAGGCCCTGATTGCCGTACTGCTTGTACCAGTTCTTCACATACGGCAGCGTGTTCACGCAGTTGATGCAGGAGTAGGTCCAGAAATCGACCAGCACGACCTTGCCGCGCAGTTGCGAAAGCGTCAGCGGCGAGCCGTTGATCCATGTGTCGATGCCGGTTATTTGCGGCGCAACCGGCGTATTCCGTTCGGCGGCAGTGAGCGCGCTGCCGCGTGTCGCAAGCACGCTGGCGAGCAACGCGAGCGCGATGAAGGAGCCGATAGTGGCGAGGGTTTTGAGTCGGGCGTGCATGATGGAATCGTCCTTTGCATGAGAGGCGCGGTGCGCGCGAGGGTTGATCGGCAAGCGCGATGTCTTTGGATAGTCATTGGACGCCGTGGACGTATCTGGCGTGTGTCGTTTTCGGGCTGCCTGTGCAACGTTCTGTGTCCGCGCCGCTGTGCGATACGTTGGGATACAAACCCGTGCGCGCGTGTGTGCGTGTTTGTGCCGCTCGTATGCCTCGCCGGACGCGTTTTGTATCGCACTGTATCTACGCAGCAGGCCGATACACGAGCTTGCACAACGCCGCGTTCGCCGACACAAGCGCGATACGTCCCGGTAGTTCAATGCATGAATGCCGTATCACGCTCATTGAACAAAAAGGACACCGTTATGCTGCTCATACTTCTCGCCTTCGCCGGCGGCATGCTTACCATCCTGAGTCCGTGCATTCTTCCGGTCGTGCCGCTCGTGTTCGCGCGCGTCGATCAGTCGTTCGTGCGTCACGGCGTGCCGCTTCTCGCCGGCATGGCGCTGACGTTCGCGGCCGTCGCGAGCCTCGCGGTGGCCGGCGGCGCGTGGGTCGCGCACGTCAACGAATACGGCCGCTGGATCGCGCTCGCGTTCTTCGCCGTGTTCGGCGCGGCACTGCTGTTTCCGTCGATGGCCGAGCGGCTCACGCATCCGCTCGTGAACCTCGGCAATCGTCTGGATGGCGCGGTGCGCCGCGACGGCGGCGAGCCTCGCGTGATGTCGTCGGTGGTACTCGGCGTTGCGACCGGCTTGCTGTGGGCGCCGTGCGCGGGACCGATCCTCGGTCTTGTGATGACGGGCGTGATCCTGCATCGGCCAGGCGGCGCGGGCGTGTTGCCGTTGCTCGCGTTCGCAGCGGGCGCGGCGGCATCGCTTGCGATCGTGCTCGCAATCGGCGGACGGGTCGTCGCGTCGCTCAGGCGCTCGTATGCGGTGAGCGAGCGCGTGCGTCAGGTGCTCGGCGCGGCCGTGGTGCTGTCCGCTGCGGCCATTGCACTCGGCTTCGATACGCGCGTGCTGGCGCTGTTGCCGTCGCTGAATACGACCGGTATCGAAGAGAAACTGGTGCAGCGCTGGTCGCCGCGTGCTGGTTCGCGGAACGTTCAAGCGGAGAAGGCGAATGCGCAGCAGGTCGATTCAACGGCCGGCGATTCACAGGCTGCTGATTCACAGGCCGCGGATTCGCAGGCCATGAATGCAGAGCAGCCAAACGCTGGCGCGCTTCTGAAAGTGAGCATGACCGCAGAACCCGCGGCCGCGACAAACCCGACGCCCGCAGCCGCAAAACTTTCGTTACCGGCCGAAGGCGCGATGCCGTCGCTGTCCGGCGCCGTCGACTGGCTCAATTCGCCGCCGCTGAAAACCGGCGACCTGCGCGGCAAAGTGGTGATCGTCAATTTCTGGACGTACTCGTGCATCAACTGTCTGCGCACGTTGCCGTATCTGAAGGCGTGGTCGAACAGGTATCGCGATCAGGGGCTCGTCGTGATCGGCGTGCACGCGCCCGAGTTCGCGTTCGAGCACAACATCGCCAATGTGAAGCGCGCGGCGGCCGATCTGCATATCGACTATCCGATTGCCATCGATAACAAACTCGCCGTGTGGCAGGCCTTCGACAATCAGTATTGGCCGGCCTTTTATATCGTCGATGCGCGCGGCGAGATTCGCTATCACCATTTTGGCGAAGGCGGATACGACGAGTCGGAAGCAGTCATCCGTCAATTGCTCGCGGACGCCGGGCATTCGAAACTGCCCGCATCCGCTGGCGCCGCGAAAGCGTCGGGCATCGAGGCCGCCGCCGATCCGCAGGATTTGCGCTCGGGCGAGACGTACGTCGGTTATCGCCAGGCAGAAGGTTTTGCGTCGCCGGAAACATTGGCGCCCGACATGCTCCGCGCGTACAGCAGCCCCGCGCGGCTGCGTACGGGAAGCTGGAGTCTCGACGGCGAATGGAGTGTCGCCGGCGAGCGCGCGCAATCCGGCGCGAGCGGCGCGAAGATCGCCTATCGCTTTCACGCGCGCGATCTGCATCTCGTATTGGGACCGATGGCGGACGGCAAGCCGGTGCGTTTCAGAGTGACGCTCGACGGCAAGCCGCCGGGCGCTTCGCACGGCGCCGACACCGATGCGAACGGCGTGGGCGTCGTCGATAAAGAGCGGCTTTACCAGCTCGTGCGCCAAAGCGGCGCGGTTCAGGATCGAACGTTTGAAATCGAGTTTCTGGATGCCGGCGCGAGCGCGTATGCGTTCACGTTTGGTTAGCCAAACGCGACGAGCCGTGCGCTACTCGCATACGGGCTAATGCGCCGACGGCTTATGCAGGGACTGCGCGTGCGCATAGGCCGGATGCCAGCCGCCGAGCAGACGGTCGACCGCTTCGCGCGCATCGCGCAGGGCGTTGGTCAGCAATTCATGCGAGGTGTCAGTCGAATACGCAGTCGTGTCGCAACGCGTATCGACGGTAAGCATGCGCTCGCCGAGCTTTCGCGTAATCGTGCGTTGCACGCGAATGCGTTGCGCGTCATCAGCGGGAAGGGCTTCGATCAGCAGATCGAAGCCGCGATAAATTTCGCTGAGGCGTTGCGTCATGTCGTGCCGTTTCATGTCACGCACGCTTTGCCGTCGAAGTGAACTGAGGCCCGCGACGTTCGCGACGCTCACGCCGCCACCTGAACCGGCCGCTTAAGCACACCGACCGCGAGCGCCGTGACGACGGTGCCCACCGCGATCGCCAGCACATACATGCCGAGATGCGTGACCGCATTCGGAATCGGCAGCACGAAGATGCCGCCGTGCGGCACTTTCAGATCGACCGCTGACGCCATCGAAATCGCGCCCGTGATCGCCGAGCCGATCACGCATGCCGGAATGATCCGCATCGGATCGCGCGCGGCGAACGGAATTGCGCCTTCGGTGATGAACGCCATGCCGAGCACCGCGGCCGCGTTGCCCGCTTCGCGCTCGTCGGCGACGAAGCGGTTGCGGAAAATCCACGTCGCGAGCGCGATGCCGAGCGGCGGCGTCATGCCCGCGGCCATCGCCGCCGCCATCGGCGTGTAGACCTGGCTTGCGATCAAACCGGTGCTGAACGCATACGCGGCCTTGTTGACCGGGCCGCCCATGTCGAAGGCCATCATCGCGCCGAGCAGCAGGCCGAGCGTGACGGCGCTGCCGGTTTGCATCGAGCGAAGCCAGTTTTCGAGGCCGTGCAGCGCGGTCGCGACGGGCGTGCCGACCACGTAGATCATCAGCAGGCCGACGACGAGCGTCGAGACTAGCGGGATGATGAGCACCGGCTTGAGACCCTCCAGGTTGCGATGCAGCTTGAGCTTGCGGCTGATCAGCAACGCCGTGTAGCCCGCGAGAAAGCCCGAAATGATGCCGCCGAGAAAACCCGCGCCGAGGCTGGCGGCAAGCATGCCGCCGACCATGCCGGGCGTGATGCCCGGACGGTCCGCGATCGAATACGCGATGTAGCCCGACAGCACCGGCACCATCAGCGCAAACGCGGACTTTGCGCCGATCTGGAACAGCGCCCACGCCAGCGTGCCTTTGTGCGCGTCGTCGAATGCGTAGATGCCGCCGAGCGCGAACGAAATCGCAATCAGCAGGCCGCCCGCCACCACGAACGGCAGCATGAACGACACGCCGGTCATCAGATGCCGGTACGGTCCCGACGCTTTCGCCGAGCGCTGCTTCTTCGCTGCGGCGACCTGATCGGCGAGCGCGCCGCCCGCCGCCGATTGACCGTTTGCGCTTGCGTTTGCTTGCGAAGCGGGCGCGTTGCCATCGACGGACGCTTCGGCAATCGCTCGTTCGATCAACGCCGCGCCTTTGCCGATCGCGCCCTTCGTGCCGGTTTCGTAGATGGGCTTGCCGCGAAAGCGGCTTTTGTCGACTTGCGTATCGGCGGCGATCACGACGAGGTCGGCTGCGGCGATCTGTTCGTCGCTCAGCGTGTTTTGCGCGCCGACCGAGCCCTGCGTTTCGACGTGAATCTCGTGACCGAGCGACTTCGCGCCTTGCGCCAATCCTTCGGCGGCCATGAAGGTGTGCGCGATGCCGGTCGGGCACGATGTGATCGCAACGATTTTCAGCGCGCGTGGCGAGGCTTGCGCGCCTTGCGCGGCGCGTGCATTGCCTGCGCCTTGCGCCGTATTCGAAGCCGCGCCCGTGCTCGCGCCCGCGGCGACGCGTGCGAGCACCGCATCGGCTTCGCGGATCGCGTCGTCGAGCGACACGCGGTGAATCGTTTTGCCGGCAAACGGCGTTTCGTCGATGCGCTCATCGGCGTCCGCTGCGATCAGTACCGCTTGCGCCGCGTCGATCTGCGCCGCATTCAACGGATGCTGAACGCCGAGCGCACTGCGCGTTTCGACGGCGAGCGAAGCGCCGCGTCTTTGCGCCGCGCGGTTCAAGGCCTGCGCCGCGACCATCGGCGAGGCGCTTTGTTGCGGGGACGATACCAGTCCAATCAGCTTGTCCATTGCTCTTCCTGGCTTACACGGCTTGATGTTGGGTCACGCGCAGCGGGTTCGCGGCGACGCTGAAGGTGCGCAACTCGACTTGCGCGGCGAGCGCGTCGAGCGTCGCGCGATCCGGCAGATGCGGACCGACGCGCGCGAGCTTGCCCGCGGCGAACGCGGTGGCGCGCCGGCCGACCTCGTGCCACGGACGCTTTTCCGCGAGACTCGCGACGAGCCCTGCGACGAGCGCGTCGCCGGCACCGACGGTGCTTGCCACCGGCACGCGCAGCGGCGCGGCGCGCCAGCCTTCATAGGCTCCGGCACTCGCCGCTGCTTGGGAAGAATGCGCTTCGGAATGCAAGCGCGTCACGCCGAGCGCGCCGCGCTCGCCCAGCGAAACCACCACGTACTTGACGCCGCGTTCGGCCAGCTCGCACGCGGCCTCGATCAACGCGTCGTCGTCGGCGAGCGAACGGTCGAGCGCGGCTTCCAGTTCCGCGCGATTCGGCTTGACGAGATCCGGCAGCGCGCCGGGCTCGTTCGCCGCGAGCGCGTCGGCGAGCGGCGCGCCGCTCGTGTCGAGTGCGACCTGCGCGCCCGCCGCATGCAATGCGCGCGTGAGCCGCCGATAGAACGACACGTCCACGCCCGGCGGCAAGCTGCCCGCCAGCACGAACCAGCGGCCCGGCGCGGCGAGTTCGATCACGCGCCGTTCCAGTGCGTCGACGTCGGCCGCGTTCGGCAGCGAGGTCGCGAGATTGATGTCGGTGGTTTGATCGCGTGCGGTATCGACCAGCTTCACGTTAATGCGCGGACGCCCCGCGATTCGCACGAAGCGGTCGACGATCTGCTTGTCGGCGAACATCGCGTCGAACGCGGTTGCGTCGTCGCGACCGAGCAGGCCCGTGACGATCGTCGCAATGCCGTAGTCGGCGAGACAGCCCGCGACATTCACGCCCTTGCCGCCCGCGTTGAATTCGAGCGATGCCGCGAGATTGACCTCGCCGAGCGCGAGATTCGCGACGCGCACGGTCTGATCGAGCGCCGGGTTCGGCGTGACGGTGACGACCGTGTTCATGCGGCCGCCTTGATCTCGGTGGCTTCGAGCGCGCGAACCGCGTCGACGTCCTCGCAATCCAGCGCGCGGCGCGCGAGCGCCTGCAATGCGTCGAGACGCGACGCGCGCAGCCGCGACTTGACGGCGGGAATGTCGCGCGAGCTCATCGACAGTTCATCGACGCCGAGGCCCGCAAGAATCGACGCGCCGAGCGGATCGCCCGCGAGGCCGCCGCATACACCGACCCACTTGCGATGACGCCGCGCGCCGTCGACGGTCTGCTTGATCATGCGCAGCACGGCGGGATGCAGGCTCTCGGCCATGCGCGCGAGTTCGGGATGTTCGCGGTCGACGGCGAGCACGTATTGCGTCAGATCGTTCGTGCCGATCGAAAAGAAGTCGACGAGCGCGGCGAAGTGATCGGCAAACGCGGCCGCCGACGGCGTCTCGACCATGATGCCGAGCGGCACCTTCGGCGCGTCGAGTTCGGCGCGCACGGTTTCCGCGAGCGCGAGCGCCTGGCGCGCTTCGTCCAGCGTGGAGACCATCGGGAACATGATCCACAGCGGGCCTGTTTTGGCCGCGCGATAGAGCGCGCGCAACTGCGGCACGAACAGATCGGGACGGCGCAGGCACAGACGCAGCCCGCGCACGCCGAGAAACGGATTCGATTCGTGCGGCAGATTCAGATACGGCACCTGCTTGTCGCCGCCGATGTCGAGCGTGCGAATGATCAGATGACGTCCGCCGCTTGCTTCGACCATGCGCCGATAGCAGTCGTACTGTTCGTCCTCGCTCGGCGCATCGTGACGTTCGAGAAACAGGAACTCCGTGCGCATCAGGCCGACGCCGTCCGCGCCGTTCGCGATCGCGTCGCGCACCTGATCCGGACGCGTGATGTTCGCGCCGATTTCGAGCACGTGGCCGTCGAGCGTCGCGGCGGGAAGCGCGCGATTTGCCGCGGCGCGTCGAGCCTGCTCCGCGAGTTCGGCTTGCGTTTGACGCGCTCGCTCGAGGTCGCGCGCCGACACGCCGGCATACAGACGGCCGCTCGTGCCGTCGAGCACGGCGGCGCTGCCGTCCTGGATGTTCATCAACGCTGCGCCGCACGCGACCGCCGCCGGCACGCCGAGCGTGCGCGCGAGAATCGCGGTGTGCGAGGTCGGGCCGCCCGACACCGTGCAGAAGCCGAGCGTGACGGCGGGGTCGAGCATCGCCGTGTCCGATGGCGTGAGATCTTCGGCGATCAGGATGGCGGGCGTGTCGAAGCGCGTGTCTGCCGCGACGTTTTCGCCGAGGTGCTTGAGCACGCGCCGCGCGACGTCGCGCAGATCGGTCGCGCGCGACGCAAGCAGCGGATCGGGCAATGCGGCGAGGCGCGCGGCCTGACGTTCGGCGGCCTGATGCCACGACCACGCAACGCCGTGTCCGTCGAGCAGCAGGCGTGCGGCTTCGGCGAGCAAGTCGGTGTCGTTGAGCAGTTCGCGGTGCGCCGCGAAGATCGCGCCTTCTTCCGCGCCGAGGCGTGCGGTCGTGTCGCGTGTGAGCGCGTCGAGTTCGCCGGCGGTATGGCGCAATGCTGTGTCGAGCCGATGCGTCGCTTCGACGGTTTCTTGCGGTTGGTCCTGAATGTCGAGCTGCGCGGTGCGCATCACGCGGATCGGACCGATGGAAAAGCCGGGCCCGGCGCTGACGCCTTCGAACACCGTCGCCGGATCGGCCGGTTCCCACGACACCGGCTGCGCTTTCTGCCGACGTGCGCGCGCCGCGGCGGCGCGCTCGTGCTCTTCGGCGGACAGCGCCTCGATGGTGCGCTTGAGGGCCGTGAGCGCGTCGGCGGCGTCCACGCCTTGCGCCGACAGCACCAGTTGCGCGTTCGCGGTCGCGCCGAGCTGCAACAGGCTGACGAGATTTTTCGGATCGGCGGCGAGCTTGCCGTTGCGCACGCGCAAGGCGGCCTGATAGCGCTTCGCCGTGGCCACCCATGCGCTTGCCGGCCGCGCGTGCAGCCCGTGCGGATAGTCGAGCACCAGTTCCACGCGCTGCGCGAAATCGGCGGGCGTACTGTCGACGACGCTCGTCACCGGATCGACTGAGGCGCCGTTGAGCGCATCGACGATCAGACCCGGATCGCGTGCGTCGATGAGCGCGCGCAGCTTGTCCGCGTCGCCGATCAGACGCGTGAGGCGTTGCAGCAGCGCGATGTGTTCGTCCGACTGAGCGGCGATCGCGACGACCAGGTTGGCGCGCTCGCCGTCGTGCCACTCGACGCCCTCGGGCAATTGCAGCACCGCGACGCCGGTGCGCCGGATCAGATGGCGGTCTTCCTGCATGCCGTGCGGAATGGCGACGCCGCTGCCCAGATACGTATTCGAGACTGTTTCGCGAGCGTGAAGACTGTCGACGTAGCCGGGCTCGATATAGCCGGCCGCGGCCAGCAGTTCGCCCGCCTGTACGATCGCGTCGTGTTTCGAACTGGCCCGTGCGTTCAATCGAACCAGCTCCGCGGTAAGCAGCGACGGCATCGCGTCTCCTGAAATCGAATCGTTGAAGTGGGTGTTATTGGAATCGATACCACTTTGTCCGTCAAGCGTTGCCCGCAAGCGGCATAGTTCACTTGAAATGGCATGAACGCAGGTAGAATGGCTCGAAAGAGCCGAGCAGCCTGTGTCCGGCGACAGCGGGCAAATGCCGAGGTCGTCGGGCAATCCAGGGAAAATACCGAGCGATTCGAGGAATCGATACCACTTTCATGAATCTACGAATCAAGGATGTTGCGCAAGCCGCCGGCGTGTCGGTCACGACGGTTTCGCGCGTGCTGTCGAACAATGGGCCGGTGCGCGATGCGGTGCGTCAGCGCGTGCTGGGCGCGATCGAGCAATTGGGTTATCGGCCGAACGCGGCGGCGCGGCGTCTGCGTTCCGGCGATACGGCGACCATCGGCCTGATCGTATCGGACGTGCGCAATCCGTTTTTCACCGAAGTCAGCCGCGCCGTCGAAGACGCCGCCTATCAGCAGGGCTTGCGCGTGATCCTCTGCAACACGGACGAAAACGCCGAGAAAGAGGCCATGTATCTGCGGCTGATGGAAGAGGAGCGCGTCACGGGTTGCATCTATTCGCCGACGCACGACGCGGCGCAGCGTTTCAAGGCGCAGGCCTATGACTTTCCCGTGGTGATGATCGACCGCGCCGGGCCGGCGGGCAGCGCGGATGCCGTCGTGCTCGATAACCGCGACGCGGCGGCGCGCCTCGTCGAGCATCTGGTGGGGCGCGGCTACCGGCGCATCGCCGGGCTATTCGGCAACGCGAGCACCACGGGCCGCGAGCGTCACGATGGTTTTGCGCACGCGCTTGGCCGACACGGTTTGCCGGTGCTGGCGGAATTCGTCGAACCGAACCCGGCGAGCGCGCTCGAGCATGTCGGCGCGTGGCTCGCGCGCGACGCGGATACGCGGCCCGATGCGATTGTCGCGAGCAACGGGCTGTTGCTGCTCGGCGCGTATCGCGAGATGCGCGCGCGCGGCGTAACGCCTGGAACCGACATCGCGCTCGCCGGTTTCGACAACGACGCGTGGACCGACCTCGTCACGCCGGGCATCACCGTCGTCGCGCAGCCGGTGTATGAGATCGGCAAGATCGCCATGCAATTGCTTACCCAGCGTCTCGCCGATCCTTCCATGTCCACACGTTCGCTCGTGCTGCCTGGCGATCTCGTGGTTCGCGGGTCCACCGCGGCGCGCTAGCGCTTCGCGCTTCACCGGCCACGTTCATGGTGGCGCTCATGACCGAGCTAACGGCCATTTGGTATGCCACTTGCTGGATCGCGATGGTTTTTCTCTCGCCAATCGCTATTACATGTCAGCAACAACGAGTACCTGTCAAAGGTGGAGCGCCCGCCAAGTGCGGGTATTACACGAGGTGCCGCGTGTCCTCGTGGTCGACGACAACGAGGATGCGGCCGAAGCGCTCGCGACGTATCTATCGTATGAAGGTGTGGAAGCGCGCTCGGCGAACGGCTGTGACGAGGCGCTCGCGTGCGTAAAAGACTGGGTGCCCGACGTGGTCGTGCTCGACATCATGATGCCGGGGCGCGACGGCTACGAAACAGCAAGCGCGCTGCGCAGCTATCTGCCCACGCCGAGCCTCGGCATTGTTGCGTTCACTTCGCTCGATGAGGAACACGTGCGGGAGACCGGCCGCGGCCGACACAATTTCGACGGCTATTGTCAGAAGGGCACCGCGCCTAACGTGCTGCTCGCCTTGATGCGCACGCTGTGGCGCGAGAGAAACTGAGCATGCGATCGATCAGTGCAAGGCGAGCGTGACGATGCAGCACAGCACGAACACCAGCAACCCGGCGGCGACGGCCACATCGACTGGATAGCGCATGCTTCACCCGCACTGACGTTTAAACAGTCCTTATCCTAATCAACAGAGGGAAGACGAAAAAGCGGCCAGTGAACAGCAATGTGGGAGAACCAACGCTGCGCGAAGAACGTCGGCGCGAGCGTGTTTGCGGTAGCGCTTCCAGTTGCCGATGCGTGTTTGCTAGGGCTTGCTTTGCGGCGCGCGATCGAACGGCGGCCGCGGCAGCTTGTCGATTGCCGCGAGGTCTTCCGACAGGCTCGTGCGCAACGTGGCGATTGCCTGCTCGGGATTGGCGGGCTTCAACTGCTCGCGCGCGAGCGAGTCGTACACGTAGTGGCGCAGCATCGGATCCTGCGTTTTGTTCAGCACGTCGTGATAGACCGCGACGATGTCGCCCGGTCGTCCGCTCAGCGCGTAGAGACGGCGCAACTGTTCGAGATCGTTGACGACTGCGAAGCCGGGACCCATCGGGCCGATTGGACCGGCGGGCTCCATCGCGGCATGAGGTCCATGCGGCGCATCGCCTTGCGCGTGCGCGGGCTGCGGCGCGTTTTCTTCTGCCGATGCGGTTGTTGCCGCGATTGCGGCGAGGTTTATCGCGGCGGCCAGCGCCGCGCCCAATATCTGTTTTTTCATCACGTCGCTCCCATTCGACAAATGCCGGCGCGACAGTGCGCCGGTTCATCGAAAAGATAGACGAGACACCGTCGCCGCGGGTTACGAACGCGTGTCCGCACACTTACGAACTCTTGCTGCCGATGCGCGTGTGCATGCGGATGGAGACGCGCCGCGAAGAACTTCGCACGGCGCGTGGAACGGCGCATGCGCTGGCGCAATGACGTCGGATGGCGCATGATGGACGCAATGTGCCGTCCGACCCCGCAACCGCGCAGCGCGGCCGCAGGGGCGCGGCGCACCGGGAGCGCCTGCGTTTGCGTGTGTGTCTGTGTTTGCGTCGCGTGAATCATGCGGCGCAGCGCCGCCGGCGATCGTTCAACCGTAAAGGAGGATTTCGCATGGACCGACCTGATACCGCCAATCCGTTTGGCGATTTCACCAAAATGCTCGAGCAGTTCAAGCTGCCCGGCTTCGACGTGCCCGCCATCATGGAAGCACGGCGCAAGGATGTCGAAGCACTGGTTCAGGCGAATCAGACTGCGTTTCAAGGCATGCAGTCGCTCGCGCAGAAACAGGCGGAGATGTTGCGCACGACGCTGGCCGAGTTGCAATCGCTGACGACGCAACTATCGGCAAGCGGCAGCACGCCTTCGCCAAAAACCGCGGAGCTGATCCAGCAAAGCCTGCACAAGTCGCTCGCGGACATGCAGCAGCTCGCGCAGGCGGCGTATCAGACGCAAGCGGAGTCGTATGCGGTGATCGCAAAACGCGTCGAAGAAAACGTGCAGGAATTGCGCTCGCTTTTGCAGCAGCAACAGCAGAAGACGTGATTGCCCAGTAGTCTGCCGCTCGCGGACGGCTGATGCCGTTCGCAAGCCAGGCCGCGGAAGGTCGTCGAAATCCGGCGAACGTTTCGCGGCTTTTTCATGTGCCGCGCTCGTCGTTGCTCGTTTAAAGCGGCGGAAATTTCAGCGCGCGCTTACATCGTTCGCTTCGCTGCGTGCCACGGGGCTCCTTTTCGGAAGCAGCGTGTTGCCGGTTTGCGCGAGTCCGAACAACGCGTATTACTGCCCGTCTTCGACACAGCAGTTGAGCGCGATGATCGAAGGCGCGAACGGCGCGACGAGCGCGGTGAATTTCAGCGTGGCCAATGCGAATACGGTTGCGCAGACCTATGCCGGCGACTCCGCATTGCCGCTGCTGGCAGGGCCCGTTTTCGTGACATCGTCGATTTTCGATTGGGGCTTGCCGTTCTTCTATGGACGCAACGTGTACGCCGCCATCGAGCAGCAGGCCACACCGAGCGGCGTCGGGCCTTACGTCGCGTATTGAACCGTTGCGAGAGTCGGCCAATAAAAAAAGCCACACCGGCTTATAGGCCGGTGTGGCTCTCGTTTGACCTGCTGTTCTTTATTGCTTGTCCAACTCTTGTAGCAGCTTGAGTACGGATTTGCCGAATGCCTGCGGGCGGCCCTTAAAGATCCGCTCGACGGCTTTATCTTCGATCAGCCGCCGGCGCAGCGCTTCGCGTTCGTCGTGCTGTTCTGCGAGACGTGCTGCGGCTTTCACGTATTCGTCCTTGGAGTAGGTCGTGAGCCAGTCTGGCAGACCCGCGCGCTCGAAAAGTCCGCGGTCGATATGTTCGAAGACTTCCGGCCCGCAAAGATTGACGCCCGGCAGACCCATCGTGAATGAATCGACGATACCGTTGGTGTTGCCGAACGGGAAGGGGCTCACGAACATGTCCAGGCCGTTCAGTACTTTCAGATAGTTCGGATAGGAGAGCGAGCCGTACACGTCCACGTCGGATTCGGGCAGCGTTGCATGAATCGATTTCCTGACGTAGGCCAGATCGATGCTTTCGCTCCAGGCGGTCATGAAGTGGAAGTGCACCGGCACACGCGCTGTCTGCACGATCGCTTTACATGTCTCGAGAAAGTCCGGGTTGATTTTCATGGCGCTTGCCGTCACGCCGATATGCACGACGTCGCGACGTTCGGGAACGGATGCCGTGATGGGCGTCAGCAGTTTTGAAGGCACATACGGCTGTCCATCCTTCGGAAGACGAAGCAACTTCTCGCTGAAGCACGCCGGGTCGCCCACAAAATCGTCCTCGACACTCACATAGTCGATGTGCGCGGAATGCATGGTCGCGGGATGGCCGAGTCCGGCAATCTGCAACGGCGCAACGCGCAAGTTCGATAGAAAGATGGTGTGCGCGAACATGCCGACGCTCGGCATATACAGCACGTCGGGTCGTTCCCGCTCGGCGAATTCCTGAATCTGCCGAATGCAGTCGCCGATAAACTCCGGATGCTCGAACTCGATGAAGCGGTCGAAAACCGCGCGCCCGGTTTCGTCCACGTGCTGATCTTCGCCGAACGCGACGACTTCGAAATGTTCGCGTGCCGCGAGCATGGTGCGCGAATGCGTCCGGTAAATAGAATGGCCGCCGGAAAACCATTCGAGCACGACAAGCATGATTGGCTTGCGGCCTTTAACTGGCCTATGGGCAACGCTGGATTCAGGTCCCAACAACTCGAGGGTCTCCAGCTTTTTGCGTACCAGACGACTGATGCTGCGCTTGAGCTCATGCCGCTTCGGCGAAGTGGAATAGCTGCAGTGCATATACGAGCCGAAAACCGCGTTGGCCGGCAGATCGTCCAGGTCTTCTACCAAGTCGACCTTTGCCGGAAGCCATTCGAGCAGACGTTCGCGCTTGTCGTGCGCAGCGGGAGAGATATGTACCGCGGCACTGACGATTGAAATGGCGAGACTCGTCGCAAGCACGGGGTCGCACTTGTGAAGTTCCTCGAAATCGATGTCGTACTTCGAGCCGGACGTGTAGAGCACGAGTTGCTTGCGGGTCAATACGTCGCGAGCCGCGGCGTCGTCGCTGTCACGCGACGTCTCGAGCAGTTTCTCGACGATGTGGTCCGTCGAACCGTACGAACTCACCGCGAAAATCATATCGATCCAGGAACGGCCGCAGAACATGACGTTGATCCTGTCGGCGTCAAGCGCGTATTCCGGTGCCGAGAGCAGCGCAGTGAAGGCGTCCGCGATGCGCTGCAGCGTTTGCCGCGCGGCTTCGTCGTCGGCGGGATTCGGGCGGTTTTTCGCAAAGCGCTCGATACCGAGCCCGCCGCGATTTTGCCGCAGGGTGTCCAGCAGTGCGGCGAACTCTTCATGCGCGGCGTCGTAGTCGCCGGCGTGGACCTGGGATTCGAAACGATCGAGGGAAAATTGTGTGCTCATGGCCGTGGTCAGTAGTGAGCGGCTTGCGGTGTTCTGCGCGGCCGTCGTAATCAATGGAAAACGCGAGCGGCGGAAATGCGGGCAGCCTGGATCAGACTGCGACGCATGTCTCGTCGGCTAAATACGATTTTCAGAGATTTGAGCGGGCAGGTATCTAGGAGCAGTCTTATTTTTGAGACGGAACTCCTGGACGACTCCTGCAGGCCGGCGCGGCTGTGAGCGCGGACTCCGGCGCTGCTAGTGCTGTGCTGGCGGCGAAGCCGGCGATTTGTCCCCCGCTTCCGCGATCACTCGATGCACGAAGCGCAGTTTGTCCACGACGGGCGCGGCCAACGCGAATGGATAGCCGTCCGGCATGCCGAGGCTGCGATTCAGGCCGTTCAAGGCGTAGGTGAGCGGAAACCAGCGCTTCATGAGCGTATCGAAGCTCGCGTTTTCAACGGGCGTGCGGTCAGTCAGCGTGGGCTCGCGCGGATCGTCGGAAAGCAGCGCGATGCCATACGCGGTCGAGGTGTCGAGCACGTCGACGATCATCAGATAATGCGCCCATGTCTCCGCCCAATCTTCCCAGGGATGCATCGTTGCATACGCACTGATGTACGACGCCTGCCAGTCGGCCGGCGCGCCGACACGATAGTAGGTGTCGAGTGCGTCGCCGTAATTCGCGCGCTCGTCGCCGAAAAGCTCGCGGAACGCTGGGAGCCAGCGCGGATTGTTCGCTATCAGCCGGCTGAAATAGTAGTGCCCGGTTTCGTGGCGGAAGTGGCCGAGCAGCGTGCGATACGGTTCGCCCATTGCAGTGCGGACTTTCTCGCGATGCGCGTCGTCGGCCTCGGCGATGTTGAGCGTGATAAGCCCGTTGTCGTGGCCGGTCATCACACGCGAACCGTCGCCACTGTCTTCGAGAAATTCGAACGCGAGACCTTGCTGCGGATCTTGCCGGCGCGATTTGACGTCGAGACCGAGTTCGGCGAGCGTGTAAAGCAGCCGCCGTTTCGCCACTTCCAGACGATACCAGTAGAGCCGGTTATCCGGCGTGCTGAGATTCGGAATGGTGCGCGTCAGTTGGCAGGCGCGGCATAGCGTGTCGGGCGAATCGGCCGGAATCATCCAGTTGCAGACGTTTTCCACCGCGTAGTTGTGGCATTGCTTGTAAAGCGCACCGTCTGCTTGGGGATGCAGGCTGCGCCAGCGCGCTTCGCCCGCATCTTCAAACGCGCTGATTGCACGCAGTTGCGGCAGATAGCCGAGCAGTGCCGCGCAGCGTTCACAGCGGACGTTTTCGAAGAACACTCGTTGCGAGCAGCGGTTGCAGTGGAACGTTTTCATGACGAAGCTCGAGCGGTGAGTGGCCTGAAGTGCCAGTAAGAAGCCTGGGCTTTGCGCAATGTCCGTGCCGCGTTTCGCTGGCGTCGCCGGTTTCGGGCATGGCTGATGCGTGCTGAATGTGCAGCGAGTCAGGTAATCGGCCAACGCCTTGCTGGCAATATAATCCTTTGCATACTGCGAAGTCACGAGGTGATCATGACGCGGCCGTTTTTCACGATCGGGCATTCCACGCGCGCGCTTTCCGAGTTCATCGGTCTGCTGGAAAATTCGGACGTCGAAGTATTAGTCGACGTGCGCAGCATTCCACGTTCGCGAACGAACCCGCAGTTTAACCGCGATACGTTGCCGGAGTCGCTGGCGCCGGCTCATATCGACTACGTGCATCTGGAGGAACTGGGTGGGCGGCGCGGGCGCCGCAAGGACGAAGGTCCGTCTGTGAACGACTACTGGACGCATCCCGCGTTTCGTAACTACGCCGATTACGCAATGACGGACGCTTTTCAGAAGGGACTGGCGGAACTGCGGGAACTGGGGCATCGCCGACGTTGCGCGATCATGTGCTCCGAAGCAGTCTGGTGGCGTTGCCACCGGCGCATCATTACCGATTACCTGCTGATGCACGGCGAACCGGTGTGCCACATCTTGAGCGCGCAGCACGTTGACACCGCAACCATCACGCCGGCTGCACAGGCGCAGCCTGACGGCCTGCTGATCTATCGTGCGGATTCCGCTTCGCATTGAAGCGGAATCGTTGCGGCTAGCCGGTTGCGCTTAGCCGGCCTTGCCGATAGGAGCGAAGCGGCGTTTCGCGCGCGTCGGCGTCAAACGACGGAACCGCTCTTTCTTGTGCTCTTCTTCGAAGTAAGTGAGCGACGGCTTGACGAGATCGCTGCGCGAGACGATGCCAACAAGACGCATGGACTTCGAATCCGCCACGACGGGCAGCCGTTCGAGGCTGTGCACAGCAAGTCTCGTCGCAACCAGTCGGCATGTTTCGGTCGGCAACGCGAACACCGGCGAGCGCCGTTCGAAGACACTGTCTACGTTCATGGCAGTGCGCAAATCGGGGTTCTCATCGCGGAACTGTTCGAGCAATGCGCGATCGGCCACGCCGATTACCGCGCCTTCACGCACGACGGGATACGCGCGGCGAGTCTGCTTCGCGCCGAAGAAAGTGTCGAGCGCCGCGCCGACCGTCATGCCGGCATCGATCGAGTCGACCGAGGCGGTCATCACTTCATCCACGTGATGGCGCTCGAGCGGATCGACGCCGTACTCACGGTAGATGTGATAGCCGCGCCGCGCGATTTTTTCCGTCATGATCGAGCGGCGCATGGTCACGGTGGCGAAGCCATGCGCGACGAGCGTTGCAGTGAGCAGCGGCAGCAGCGCGTTGCTGTCGTGGGTGAGCCCGAAAGCGAACACGATTGCGGTGAGCGGCGCGCCGAGCGTGGCGCCGAGCGTCGCGGCCATGCACACGAGCGGCCACAACGCAGGCTCATTGCCCGGCAGCCAGTGCGAGAGGACGGTGCCGAGCCCCGCGCCGAGCATCAGCAGCGGGGCGAGCACGCCGCCGGACGTGCCGGAACCGAGCGCGACGACCCACATGACGGCCTTCACCGCGAGCAGCACGATTGCGATCTGCAACGCGATGTGCTGATGCAGCAGATCGCCGATCACGTCATAGCCCACGCCCAGCGCGCGCGGTTCGAGCCATCCGCCGATACCGACGACGATGCCGCCGAGCGCGGGCCACCACATCCAGTGAATCGGCAGTTTGCCGAAAAGATCTTCGGTCTTGTAGAGCGAGGCGGACAGTGCCGACGCCAGCGCACCGGACAAAAGCCCTGCAATCAGGCAGGAAAATAGCGACCAGCCATCGGGCGCGGCTGTTTCGAGCGGGAAGAGCGGACCCGTGCCGAAGAATGCCGCGCGAGCAAAACCGGCCACCGCGCAGGCCACAGCGACCGGCAGGAAACTGCGCGGCCGCCATTCGAACAGCAGCAATTCGACCGCCAGCAGCACGGCCGCCAGCGGCGTGCCGAACACGGCGGTCATGCCCGCGGCGGCGCCTGCGACGAGCAGCGTCTTGCGTTCCGCCGCCGTGACCTTGAAGCATTGCGCGATCAGCGAACCGAGCGCGCCGCCCGTCATGATGATCGGCCCCTCGGCGCCGAACGGACCGCCGCTGCCGATCACTATGCCCGACGACAGCGGCTTGAGCACCGCCACTTTCGGCGACATCCGGCTCTTGCCGAAGAGAATGGCTTCGATTGCCTCGGGAATGCCATGACCGCGGATTTTCTCCGAGCCGAAGCGCGCCATCAATCCGACAATCAGTCCACCGACTACCGGCACGCCAATGACCCAACCGCCCAGGCTGTTATGCGCCGGCGAATGTTCGGCGAATGACAGCGTGCCGAAGAAGAACAGGTTCGTGAACAGATGAATCAGATTGAGCAGCACGAATGCTGCCAGCGTACTGACCGCGCCGATGCACGCAGCGAGCGCGAAGATGCCTGGCAGCCGTGCGTTCGCGGAGAAGTCGCGCTTGTGGGAGTCCATGGTCATAGTTAGTCGAGGTCGATCTGGGGAACCTGGAACGCGCCTTTCAGCGATTTCAGCTCGGCGCGGTGCAGTTCCGCGAGTCTCGCAAGCACCCGCTCACCGGCTTTTTCAATGTGCACTTCAACCTGGCGGCGGTCGGTCTCGCTAGTCCGGCGGCGCACGAGCTCGAGCGCCTCGCAACGCGACACCAGCGCGACGACGCCGTGATGTTGAGCCTGAAGCCGCTCGGCCAGTTCGCCGACCGTTGCCCAGTCGCGCTCCGGATAGCCCTTGATGTGCAGCAGCAACAGATACTGCAGCGGCGTAATGCCTTCGCTCTGCGCGGCCTGTTCCGAGAACCGCTCGAAGCGCCGCATCTGATAGCGGAACTCCGACAGTTGCTCAAAGTCGGCTTTGCGCAGCCCGCGAGCCCGTTCTTTCATTGTTCGTCTGCCTGCTTGAAGAAGACAAAAATTATATCACAAAATGATGTAATCGACCGGTGCTATTCGTCTGCGGATAGCTTGCCGCAATCCTTACGCGGCCTGCTGCGCCTTCACCACGGTCTGACGATAAAGACCGGAAATCAGATCGACTTGCGTAATCATGCCGACTACATGTCCGGCGGCATCGAGTACAGGAATATGGTGGTGCCCGTAGTCCGCGAACATCGGCACGAGGTCCGTTATCGGCGCATTCACTTTGACGGTGCACACGTCGGTCGTCATCACGCTGCCCACGGTCGGCGCACGCAGTGCATCGCCGCGCAGCCAGCCGTCGAAATAGGCGACGAACGGCACGAACTGGCCAAAGATTCTTTTATCGACGAGGTCGGCACGCGTCACGATGCCGACCAGCGTGTGGTCCGCGTCGATCACGGGCAGGGCTTTGACCTTGTTGCGCTTGAGCAGCGCCCAGGCGGCGACCGCGCGCGTCGCCGCCGATACCGACACGACGTGGCGCGACATGATGTTCTCGCAGGTCAACTCGTTGAAGCTGCGCGAGAAGGCCTGAAGCTGCGTTTCGCGCAACAGCGATTCGAGGTCGTCCGGATCGATGTCGAGCATTTCGCTGCGCCGCCTGAGCACCGCTTCGAGGTCGGCGCGCGTGAAGCCGGCACGCGACGACGCGTCGGCCGCACTGCCCGGCGCGCTGCGTGCCGCGCGCACCGAATGCGGATAGCGGTGGCCCGTCGCCGCGTGATAGGCGATCGCGGCGGCCAGCAACGCGGCGGATTGCACGGCGATCGGCTCGAGCACGAAGCGGTAGCCGAGCGCATGAATTGCCGGCCCGCCGAGCACGGCGGTCAAAGCGACCGCGCCCGAGGGCGGATGCACGCAGCGAAGCGCGAACATGCCGCATATCGCCAGCGCGACTGCCAGCGCGGCCGCGAGTGTCGGGTCGGCAATCACGTTAGCGCAGGTCACGCCGATCGTCGCCGAAACCAGATTTCCGCCGATGATCGACCACGGCTGCGCCAGCGGACTTGCCGGCACCGCGAATAGCAGCACGGCCGAAGCGCCCATCGGCGCAACCAGCAGCGGAATGTTCGCGCCGGGTCCGAACAGCAGGTACATCGAGCCGCCGGTGAACGCGATGCCGATCAGCGCGCCCAGACAGGAACGCGCGCGCTCCTGCCATTGCACTGTGACTGGTACGGGGACGAAGCTGGACAGCCAGCGCAGGACGAGAGAGCGGGACAAGGTGCGAAAAAGGCGAGTGAGTGGATTGTGCTGGAGTGCGACGATACCAGGGAAACCCCGGGCAACGCGAATACCGTCTGGTCATGATTATATTTCAATATGATATAAACGGCCCGCGCGTCGGCAGACGACGAGGGGTTCCGATTCAGCGGGGCAGCGCATCAGTACGGCGTTGGGCTCCATTCACCAGCCGCGCTAGCGGCGCGATTTCACCTGTCATTTAAATCACGTTGCGATATAAATGTGATGGGTGCCTAACGGCACTCAACCGCGCTGCGTGCGTATGCAAAAGGAGCCATCATGCTGATCACTTTTCAATCCAGTGCGTCACCTGATGTGGTGATGCTTCGCGACCTCGCCCAATATCTATTGGGGCTGATCGGTAAGCGTCTGAACGAGCGGGGCGTGATCATGCACGACGAATTGCCCGCCGCGATTAACCGCCTGGAATCGGCCATTACCGAAGACGCCAGCGCGGAAGTCGCGCTCGAGGCGTTGCATCGCTCGCCTGGCAATCGGCGTGAGCCGAGCAATGGGCTTTCGCAACGTGCATGGCCATTTCTGGATATGTTGCGCGAGGCGCGCAAACGCGGCGCGGACATTATCTGGGGGCTGTAACCCCCGCCGTGCCGACGCGTTCTTCAGATGTTGCGGCCGCGTTTATCGGCTAGGTGAATAGCGGCACGGCTTCGATCAGCGCGAAGCCGACTAGCGCTCCGACCGTCGCGCCTATGAGCCGGGGATGCAGTCTCTGCAGGTGCAGCGTGTCGAGCAGCGCGCCGATCAGAATGATGCCGAGCAGCGCAAAGGCGACCAGCAGAAAGCCGATTTCGAAATCGTTGCCAATGATCATTTGATCCTCCCACGGGAAGCGCGACCGGCATCGACAACATGTTGCGCAGATCACGCTCGCATTCATTATATGTCATATTATGACGTATCAGGCGATGAGTAGTTGGAGGCCGTGCACAGCAGCGTTGCGGTCTACCTCGCTTATGCCGCAAAGCGGCATATACTGAATTGCGCAGGTTCGTTTTCCTTAGAGGAGGAACGACATGTCGGCCTTCAACCGCATTCTTCTCTGTTATGACGGAACCCGCGAAGGGCAGCACGCGCTTGCGGACGGTGCCCGTCTTGCGCAAGAACTCGCAGCGCAAGTGCATGTGCTCTCTGTCATCGACAATTCCGCGTGGGTGCAAGGCGCGGATATTACGTCGGCGATACCGGTGGATATGATTAACGATTCGGTCAAAAGCGTGCTCGACGAAGGCTTGAAAAAGCTGGCCGCCAAGGGCATTCACGCGACCGGGCACTTTGCGATCGGCGATCCGCTCGATCAGATTCCTTACTTCGCCAAAGAGCTGAACGTCGATCTGATTGTCGTGGGACATCATCGGGCCGGCCGGCTCGCACGGTGGTGGGGCGGCAGAACCGATGGCCTGTTGCTCGACAGGGTGAGTTGCAGCGTGCTCGTCACGATGGGGCCGGAAACCGAATCGGCCGCGGAATCGGCCGCGGAATCAGCCGCTGAATCACGCGGTGCCGCGAGTCCCGGCGAAACGACGTCTCCAGTCGAGCATTCGTGACGCCTCAATCGATCTGCTCGCCGCCGTTCGCGTGTTCCAGTTCATTCACCTGATCGATCGCGGCGTTGCGGGCATAGATGTACGCGCGATTGAATGGATAGTCGCTGCGGGTCCACGGCAGGCGGCCGGCCGATTCGTCGTGTATTGTCGCCGGCTCTGCGGGACGCGATGCAACGATCTGAAACAGCGACGTCCAGCCGCGTTCGAATCCCATTGCCGACCCGGCGAGATACAGCCGGTACGCGCGAATGATCTTTTCCGCGTCCTCGCCGAGAATGCGGCGCGCTTCGTCGATATGCGCGTCGAGCGCATCGGCCCAATGCCAGAGCGTGCGCGCGTAATGCGGGCGCAGGCATTCCGCGTCGACCGCTTCGAGATTGCCGCGCGTCATCGCATCCATCATGACGCTCACGTGTACGAGCTGGCCGCCCGGGAAAATATATCGGTCGATGAAATCGCCCATGCCTCCGCCGACTTCTCCGTTTTCCACGCCGCCGGCGGTAATGCTGTGATTCATCATAAGACCGCCGGGTCGGAGCAGTCGCCGCATCTTGGCAAAGTACAAAGGCAGGTTAGGGCGGCCGACGTGTTCGCACATGCCGACCGAAGCGATCTTGTCAAAGGGCGCCGATTCGTCGACGTCGCGATAGTCCTGAAGCAGCATCGTGACGCGCCCTTGCAGTCCTTTTTCTTCGATGAGCCGGCTGACGTACGCATGCTGGTTCTTCGACAGCGTAATGCCGGTAGCGGCAACACCGTAGTGTTCCGCGGCCCACAGCAACAGCGCGCCCCAGCCCGCGCCCACGTCGAGAAAACGTTCGCCGGAGCGCAGCATCAGTTTCTTGCAGATGTGATCGAGCTTTGCCTTCTGTGCGTCGGCAAGCGACATATCCGGTGAAGAAAAGTAGGCGCACGAATAAACGCGCAGCGGATCGAGCCACAGCGCGTAAAAGTCATCGGAGATGTCGTAATGGTGCTGAATCTGCGCGGCGTCTTTTGCACGGCTATGATGCGTGCGCTCCCAGACCGCGCGTCGCGTGCGGCTCACGCGATCGAGCAGCCATCCATGCGATTCGTGCGTAGGGTCGCCGCGCAGCAAAGCCGGCGCGGCGGCCATCAGGTCGTGCATGTCGCCTTCGATTTCCAGCCGGCCTTCCACATAGTCTTCCGCGAGCCGCCCGATCGCGCCCTGCCGCAGGTGCAGCAGCGCCCGCATGTCGCGAATCTCAAACGACAGACGCGGTTCTCGCGCGCCGATACGATGGCCGTCGGGCAGCGCGACGGCGCAGGGCACCGGCATGCCGGCTATCTGCTGTTCTGCGGGCGAACGCAAAAGGCTCCAGAGCGTCATGGCGTCGACTCCTCGTGAGAACTTTCGTGTTTCTGGGAAGCATCATTCGTGCCGCGACAAACGAGCTAAGCAACGCTGTATAAGCAATCGAAAAACGTTGACATAGCAACCAGCGCATTCGCTATTAGCCCGCCTTTCCCCTCATTGCAAAGCTTTCATTGCAGTGACAGGATGCTTACATGCAGGGCGTCGATGCGGACGCCCCGCGCATTTCATCAGACGTCGACACATCATGCAGCGCAGGGACTTCGTACTCGCAGCGTTAGGCACGGCCGGCATGCTCGGCCGCCCGCCGGCCATGTCGACAGCCGACTTCGAGATCGTGTATCCGCGAATCCGCACTGGCGGCGAGGTGCACGCGGCATTCGCACTCGCGGTATTGGATCTGGCCATGAAGACGGCCAACGTCACCTACTCGATTCGTCAGGCCGATGTCGCGATGGAGCGCCGCCGCGCGTTAGCCGAATTGGCCGACGGCAATTCGATCAATCTTCTTTGGACGAGTATGGACAGGCGCGCCGAAAGCGGCCTGAACGTGGTCCCTATTCCGGTGAATCGCGGCTTGATCGGTTATCGCCTCTTCGTCATAAGAAAAGACCGGCAAGCCCAATTCGACCGCGTTCAAAACCTCGCCGATCTGCGACAGTTGACGGCCGGCCAGGGGCTCGGCTGGGTCGACACCGACATTCTGCTCGACGCCGGTTTGAAGGTCGAAACATCGAGCACCGACACGCTCTTCGCGATGACGCGCGCCGGGCGAATAGATTATTACCCCAGGGGACTCATCGAGGCGTTTCCCGAAATTGAAGCGCACAATCGGATCGACCCTGAATTGACGGTGGAAAAACGTTTGCTATTGAAGTACCGGTCCGACTTTCTGTTTTATGTCGCTCGCCGGAATCCGGCTTTGGCATCGACAATCGAGCGCGGCTTCATGGCGGCTTATAAAAACGGCTCGTATATGCGGCTGTTCAATGCGCATCCGTACATTCAGGGTGCGTTGGCGCAGGCCGATTTGCGCGAGCGGACAGTGATTGAACTGGAGAATCGCTATCTTTCCGCAGCAGACCGAAAGATTCCGGAAGAGTACTGGATGCAGTGGCCAATTGTGGCGCGCAACCGCTAGGACAATGGCAATCTGCGAGCCGGGTCAGGATTTCCTTACCCGCGAATCGGGATACCCCTGGCGCATTCTCCGCGCTGACTGACTGCCGTGCGATGCGCTTCGTTCTATGATGAGCGGGTCAAAATGGCCTAACCGGATGAGCAGAAATGATTCCGTATCTGTCGCAGCGCGAAAACGAGGTGGAGCATATCAATTCGATCTGCTTCCGGCTATTCGATATCTGGTGCGAACGACGCTGCATCACGCCGCTGGGGTATCTGCTGCATTGCTGGCCGCTGGTCGACAGCGGACCGAAGGCGATCAGGCGAGTAGGCGAAACACTGCGGGAATTGCGCAAGTCTCATCATACGGAACTGGATGGCGACGTCGCGGCAATGCTTCGCGAACTGGCCGATTGCGTGGACGATCTCCTGCTTCGCGCAGTGCACGAGCCGGCAGGGGCAACCGGAATCCGGCTGTCGTCGTGAGTCGAATGCAGCACGCTTGGCACGCAATCCGGCAACGCTCTCGCATGGCGTCATAACGTAATAACCGCTTGTTTAAGGCGGGTGCCGTAAAACCGCAGTCGCTGCACGAGCGCGCAACGCGAACTGACATCACCATGCTTGCGGGGGCAATATGGCTGTCGACCTCATGGGACAGTGGCGGTATCCGCTCAGGCGGTTGCGGCACAGTGTCGTGCTCCGGCTACTCGCAGTCGTGATTCTGTTTAGTTGCGTGCTCACCTTGTTGTTGACCGCGCTGCAGATCGAGCGCGATTACAGCGCCGGTGTTGCGCTGATCGAGAACCGTCTCGCGGACATCGATAAAAGCTACCGCGATAGTCTCGGCGAGGCGCTGTGGCGGTTAGACGATGCGCAATTGCGGCTCGAACTGGGCGGCATTGTGCGTCTCGCGGACGTCAGCACGGCTCAGGTGCGTCAGTCCGGAAGCGGCACGGCGCCGCTGCTCGTGTCCGCCGGCAAGCCCGCAGGCGGACCCGCAATCACGCGCGAGTACCCGCTCGTCTATCGCGTGCTCGGCAAGGAACAACGCATCGGCACGCTGTATGTGCAGGCGACGTTGAACGATCTCTACGACGATCTCACGCACACGGCGCTGCTCATTCTCGTTACTCAGGCCGCCAATACCTTCCTCGTTTCTCTTTTCATTTTCTACGTACTCACGCGGCTCGTGACGCGTCATCTCGCGGTACTCGCGCATACTGTCGAGGACTACGATTTTCGCGAGCCCGCGCAGCCGTTGAAACTGAATCGGCGCGCGCCCCGTGAGCCCGACGAACTGGAACGCGTGGTGACGGCCTTCAATTCGATGGGCGCGCGCCTGCACCACGCCTATCTCGACGAGCGCGAAGCCGCCGCCGAGCGCGAAGCGCGTCGCTCGGCCGAGGCCGCGAATCGCGCGAAAGGGGAGTTCCTCGCCAACATGAGTCACGAATTGCGCACGCCGTTAAACGCCATTCTCGGCTACGCGCAGATCTTGCGGCGTGACGCAAGCCTGAGCGAGCACCATCGCGAAGGCGTCGGCGTGATTCAACGCAGCGGCGAACATCTGCTCGCACTGATTGGCGACGCGCTCGATTTCGCGCGGGTCGAAGCGGGCCGCTTGCGCATCGAGATGAATGACGTGCCGCTCGCCGGCACACTCGACGCAATTCGCGAGATCATTGAAGTGAAGATTGCGCAGAAGCATGTCGAGTTTATCTGGCGCGTTGCGCCCGATGTGCCCGATGCAGTACGCGCGGACGAACGGCGCTTGCGTCAGGTGCTGCTGAATCTGCTGGTCAACGCATTCAATTACACGGATCAGGGCAGCGTGAGCCTGTTGATCGAAATGAGCGCGGCGGGCAAGGTCTGCTTCGAAGTGCGCGATACGGGCATCGGCATGGATGCCGATCAGCTCCAGACTATCTTTGAGCCTTTCGAACAGATCATGCATACGGAGCGTGGCGCGAGCGGCACGGGGCTCGGCCTCACGATCAGTCAGCAGTTGCTTCGCGCAATGGGCAGCGAGATTCATGTGCAGAGCCAGCCTGGCCGCGGCAGTCTGTTCTGGTTCGAACTCGACGCGGCGGCAGTCGTCGCTCCGCTCGAGGCGCCTGCCCGCACGGACGCGCGCATGGCGACGGGTTACAAAGGCCCGCGCCGCAAGGTGGTCGTGATCGACGACGTCGCGATGAACCGCGCGGTCATGGTCGAGTATCTCGGCCGGCTCGGCTTCCAGATCGTCGAGGCGACAGGCGGCCGGCAAGGACTTGCGAGGATCTTGAGCGAACGTCCAGCGCTGATCGTCACCGACGTCGTGATGGCGGATATGGACGGACTCGAAGCGACCCGCCGATTGCGGCAAATTCAGGGCTTTGCGAATGTGCCGGTCATCGCGACATCGGCGAGTCCTTCCGGCGTGGGCGAACAACGCAGCCTCGCGGCCGGCGCGAATGCGTTTCTTTCGAAGCCGATCGACTTCGACAAACTGCTCGCGCAACTCGCGCGTTTGCTCGACCTCGAATGGACTTACACGCAAGCCAACGATCCTGCGGTCGTGCTCGATGCACCGACTGCACCGCTTGTCCCCGTGCCCGAAAAAGAACTTCAGCAGTTGCATCTGCTCGCGCGCCGCGGCGATATGCAGGAAATCGCGCTGTGGGCGGAGCGCGTCGGCAGACATGCCCCGCATTACCACGCGTTCACCGCGCGGATTCTTTCTCTCGCGAAGGGCTATCAGTCGAAGACGCTGCTGCATCTTGTCGAAGAGCAACTCGAACGTCAGGCGGTAAGATGAGCGAGATGACTCTTCCTGGCGACGCTTCGCCCACTGTTCTGATCGCCGACGACAACCCCGCGAATCTCGCGGTCGTCGTCGAAAGCCTGGTCGCGCGCGGCTTCAAGGTACTGGTCGCGCTCGACGGTCCGGAGGCGATCCAGCGGGCGCAATTCTCGCAGCCCGATCTGATTCTGCTCGACGTGAGAATGCCGGGCATCGACGGTTTCGAAACTTGCCGGCGCCTGAAATCCGACGAGCGCACGCGCAATATCGCCGTGATCTTCATGACGTCGCTAACGGGCAGCGATGACATGGTCGAAGGCTTCTCCGCAGGCGGCGTCGATTACCTCACAAAACCCGTTCACGTCGATGAGATGATGGCGCGCATCAGCACGCACCTTGCGTTAAGAGGCATGCACCAGAAGCTGATTGCGCAGAACCGTCAATTGCAGGAAGAAGTATTCGTGCGCCAGCGGGCCGAAAGTGCATTGTCGCGCGTGCGCGACGGTCTCGAAGAAAGCGTCGCTCAGCGCACCGACGAACTTGCGCGGGCCAATGCAACGCTGCAAGCGCAGATCGAGGAGCGCAGACGCGCCGAAGCGCGGCTCGTTGCAAGCGAGTTCCGTTTTCGCACGATTGTCGAGACGAGTCCGGTGCCGCTTTGCATTACGTCGATGCCGGAAGGGCGCATTCTCTATACCAACAAACCGTTGCGCGAACTATTCGGCGTCGACTACGTGACCACGCACATCACGAATATCGGCGAGCTTTATGCGGACACTGACGACCGCGACCGGCTGGTCGATCAACTGCGTCATGAAGGAAACTTTCGCAATACCGAGGTCAAGTTCAGGCGGCCGGACGGCACGATGTTCTGGGCGATCGCCACCGCGCGCGTCGCGACTTACGACGATGCGCCGGCTATCTTCGTCGGCCTTAACGACATCACGGAACGCAAACGCATCGAACAGGAACTGGTCGAGTCGCGCGAGCAATTGCGAGAACTTTCCGCCTATATGGAAGCGATTCGCGAGGAAGAGAGAAAGCGCATCGCGATGGAAATTCACGACGAATTGGGCCAGCTTCTCACTGCGCTAAAAATGGATGTGTCGCTGCTCAAGATGCGTCTTCCCGGCGATCAGGAAGTCGCGAGAAGAGCCGACGATATGCGTGAACTCGTCGAGAGAACCATCTGGATGGTGCGCAACGTCGCCAGTCATTTGCGGCCGGCCGCGCTCAATTACGGTATCGTGTCGGCGCTCGAATGGCTCGTCGACGATTTCGGGCGGCGCAGCGGACTCGCCTGCCAGTTCCGCCTGAACGGCAACGAGCCCATACTGTCCGATGCGCACGCAACCGCCATGTTCCGTATCGTGCAGGCTTCGCTGACCAACGTCGCGCGGCATGCCAGCGCGACGCGCGCGGACGTCACGCTCACGAGTACGCAGGCCGCGTTGGACCTGCATGTCAGCGACGACGGCTGCGGTTTCGATCAGGAGGCGGTGCGCCGCGATTATTCATACGGACTGCTCGGCATGAGCGAGCGGGCGCGTCTGATTGGCGGATCGTTGCTGATCGACAGCGCGCCGGGCACCGGCACTTCGGTTTCGATTCATATACCGCTTCAGGACGGGCTTCAGACATGATCAACCTTTTGATTGCCGACGATCACCCTTTGGTGCGCGGAGGTCTCAAGCAGATAATCGAAACGACGCCCGACATCGTCGTGGCCGGCGAAGCGGCTCAAGGCTCCGAAGTAATCGAAAAACTGCGCACCTGTCAGGTCGATCTGCTGTTGCTCGACATGACGATGCCCGGCATTAGCGGTGTCGATCTGATCCGGCGCGTGCGTGCCGAGCGTCCATCGCTGCCGATACTCGTGTTGAGCATCCATAACGAGGCACAAGTCGTCTCTCGCGCGCTGCGCGCGGGCGCAACCGGTTATGTGACGAAAGACAGCAACCCCGACGTGTTGCTCGCGGGGATTCGCAAGCTCGCCGAAGGCGGGCGCTTTATCGATCCGAAGCTGGTTGAGGGGATCGTGTTCGAAACCTATTCGGGCGATGCGCCGCCGCACGAAATTCTTTCCGATCGCGAGTTTCAGGTTCTGCAGATGCTCGCGCTCGGCAAGAGCCTGAATGACATCGCCGACGCGTTCGCGCTAAGCGCGAAGACGATCAGCACGCACAAGATGCGGCTCATGCAGAAGCTCGGCCTCGCCAATAACGCCGAGCTGATTCGCTATGCGATCAGACACGGACTCGTCGCCGAGTAGGTCACGAACACGTAATTTTGACGCGTCAGGAAAACCTGAGCCTCAAAACAGGCATTCCTGAACCGACATTCCGCCGCCGCCGATGGAGGCGTTGCCACCGCCGACTTACGATGCATGATGGGAACCGGCGGAGGACCTAATGGCAGCGTCAGAGCGATCATTGCGTGACCTTATCGAGAAGTGGCTCGACGCAACAGGTGCCGCATCGGCACGCGTGCAGTTGCAACCGTCCCCGCGTCGTGGGATGAAGCGCTGCGTCTGCGTCGAGGCGCAACGCGAGGCCGGCGCACTCACGCTGTTTTTCTTTCGACACGGCGACGGCCTTTGGCACGTCTTTCCGCCTGACGAGCGGCCGGCCATGAGGATCGCCATGATGGCCGCCTAAACGGCAGTTTGCGCAACGGAGGCAGGATCATGACCCGACAGGAATGGGGTTTGGTGTCGCCGGAAGTACTGGCGCTGCGCATGTGGATGAGTGTGTGGTACGACCATGCAGTAGTGTCCGGTTTCATTCGCGCGCCCTTCGAACTGAACGACGCCGATGCTGAGCGGCTCGAAGGTTATTTCAGCCTCGGCCTTACGCCGCAAGAAGGCGCTGTCGTGTTCTTTTCCAAATCTCACTGATTCGCGCTTTAAACATTTCTCTCCCGCAGCAGTTTCGTTTAGCATCAGTGCCACTTTCATATGAAGAACAAGAGACATGGCACTTATCGCTCGCGACGTACTCGGCATTGCCGTACTGCTGCTCATCGCCTTTATCTTTTCGACCAATCGTCGCGCTATTCGCTTACGGACTGTAAGTAGCGCCTTGCTCGCGCAATTCTGCATTGGCGCATTCATTCTGTTCGTGCCACTCGGCAAGACGATTCTCGCGGCCGCCGCGGCCGGCGTGAATAACGTGCTCGGCTATGGCAATGCCGGCATTGAATTCCTCTTCGGCGGACTCGTGCAGGCGAAGATGTTTCAGGTATTCGGCGACGGCGGCTTTGTGTTTGCGGTGCGCGTGCTGCCGGCCATCATCTTCGTGACGGCGCTCATTTCCGTTCTCTACTACCTCGGCGTGATGCGCTGGATCGTGATCGTACTCGGCACTGTCTTCCAGAAACTGCTTGGCGTGTCGAAGCTCGAATCGTTTTCCGCCGTCACCACGATCTTTCTCGGGCAAAGCGAAATGCCCGCGGTCGTCAAACCGTTCACGCGCGACATGACGGGCGCCGAACTATTCGCGGTGATGTCGAGCGGCATGGCCGCGGTCGCGGGCTCGGTGCTCGCGGGTTATGCGGGACTCGGCGTGCGAATTGAATATCTGCTCGCGGCGTCGTTCATGGCCGTGCCCGGCGGACTGCTGTTCGCCAAGATCATTCATCCGTCGACGGAACCGAGCCGCGTTCATCTCGACAACCTGAACTTCGACGAAAAGCGTCCCGCCAATGTGATCGAAGCGGCGAGCTCCGGCGCGACCGTGGGACTCAAAATCGCCGTGATGGTGGGCGCGATGCTGATCGCATTCGTCGGACTCATCGCGCTGCTCAACGGCCTGGTGGGCGGCATAGGCGGCTGGTTCGGCCACCCGGATCTATCCATGCAATCCATCCTCGGCTTGGTGTTCGCACCGCTCGCGTGGCTGATCGGCGTGCCGTGGAGCGAGGCCGCGATTGCCGGCAATTTTCTCGGGCAGAAGATCATTCTCAACGAGTTCGTTGCATACGCATCGTTGTCGCCCTATCTGAAGGATGCCGCGAGCGTGAGCGCAGCGGGCCTGCAGGCGCTCGATCCGCGTACGCTTGCTATTCTGTCGTTTGCGTTATGCGGCTTTGCGAACTTTGCGTCGATCGCGGTGCTGACGGGCGGCTTTAGCGCCGTCGCGCCGGAACGACGCGCCGAAGTCGCGCGCTACGGCTTGCGTGTGGTGCTCGCGGCAACGCTCTCGAATCTGATGAGCGCGACCATCGCGGGCATGTTCATTACGCTCAATTGATTCGAGGACGTCTCGCATGAACATGGAACAACTGTTGGAGCGCGCGGGTGCCGCGCGAGAAAAGGCCTATGCGCCGTATTCGAAATTCAAGGTCGGCGCTGCGTTGCTGACGAAAGACGGCCGCGTATTCGACGGCTGCAATGTGGAGAACGCGTCGTATGGTTTGTGCAATTGCGCTGAACGTACCGCGTTTTTCAGCGCGATTGCAGCGGGCTACCAGCGCGACCAGTTTGCCGCGCTCGCCGTGATCGGCGATACCGATGGCCCGATTGCGCCCTGTGGTGCGTGCCGCCAGGTGATCATTGAACTCGGCGGCCCCGAGTTGCGCATTCGACTCGGCAACCTGCATGGCGCGACGCGCGACACGACCGCGCGCGAACAACTGCCGGACGCGTTCTATCTATGAGCAGGCACAAGGTGATTTACGACACCGACCCCGGTGTCGACGATGCGATGGCGCTCGTCTTCCAGGCGCTGCATCCGGATATCGAACTGCTCGGATTGACGAGCGTGTTCGGCAACGCGACGATCGAGACGACCACGCATAACGCGCGCTTTCTCGCGGGCCGCTTCGCGCCCGGCGTGCCGGTCGCGCGCGGCGCCGCGGCTCCGCTCGAGCGCGCCGCGCCGCAGCCGCTCGCGTGGATTCATGGCGACAACGGCCTCGGCAACATCGTGCTGGGCGACTCGGCGGCTGCACCGCTCGACCCGCGGCCCGCGCACCGGTTCATTATCGACAGCGTGCGTGCGCATCCCGGCGAAGTCACGTTGCTGGCAGTCGGCCCGCTGACCAATCTCGCGCTCGCGCTCGCCGACGATCCGCAGATCGCGCCGCTCGTGAAGCAGGTAGTCGTGATGGGCGGCGCGTTCGGCACCGAGGGCGTGCTCGGCAACGTGACGCCCGCAGCCGAGGCCAACATTCTCGGCGATCCTGACGCCGCCGACATCGTGTTCGGCGCGCCGTGGCCTGTCGCCATTGTCGGGCTCGACGTCACGCAGCGCACCATCATGAGCCAGGAGTATCTTGCGTCGATCCGCGATCGCGGTGGCGCCGCGGGCCAGTTCATCTGGGACGTATCGCGGCACTACGAGGCGTTCATCAGCAAAGCGCGCAGTTAAAAGGCATTTATGTGCACGACTCGTCGGCGGTCGCGTATGTGCTTGCGCCGCATCTGTACACCACGCGCAGCGGTCCGGTGCGGGTGTTGACGGAAGGCATCGCCGTCGGCCAGACGATACTGAAGCCGTCCACGATGCCGGTGCCCGCGCCTGCATGGGACTCGCGGCCCGAGTGCAAGGCATGTATCGGCGTCGACGCGGCCGGCATGCTCGCGTTATACGAGAACACCGTCTGCGCGAAGCCGTGAGCATGTGCGCTTGTCCGGTGCATTGCGCCAATCTTTGCTACATTGCTTCGAGCGACGACATTCATTCGAGAGGCCAAAGATGCGAATTCTGGTTGTAGGCGCGGGCGCCGTGGGCGGCTACTTCGGCGGACGGCTCGCAGCGGCGGGACAGGACGTCACTTTTCTCGTGCGCGCGGGCCGGGCGGAAAGGCTTCGGCGCGACGGACTGGTGATCAAAAGCGCGCGCGGCGATCTTACGCAGCGTGACGTGAAGACGATTCTGGCCGGCGTGAACGCCGAACCGTTCGATGTCGTGCTCCTAAGTTGCAAGGCATACAGTCTCGACGATGCAATCGATTCGTTTGCACCGCTCGTCGGCGAATCGACTGTGATTCTGCCGATGCTGAACGGCATGCGTCATATCGACGTGCTCACGCAACGATTCGGCGAAGCGCGTGTGCTCGGCGGCCAATGCGTGATTGCGGCCACGCTCAATGCCGATCAGCAGATCGTGCATTTGAACGACACGCATGCGGTCACGTTCGGCGAACTGGCGGGCGGCGTCTCCGAACGCGTGCAGGCGATTGCCGACGCGATGGCCGACGCGAATTTCGACGTGGTGGTCAGCGAGAACATCTTGCTGCGCATGTGGGAAAAGTGGGTCTTCCTCGCGACGCTCGCGGCGAGTACATGTTTGATGCGCGGCTCGATTGGCGAGATTCTGTCCGCACCGGACGGCAAGCGCGTGATCGAGAATCTGCTCGCCGAGGCCCGCGCGGTTGCGCAACATCACGGCTTTACGATGGCGCCGGATTTCGATGCGCGTGCCACGCAAATGCTTTTCACGCCGTCGCCGCTTACCGCTTCCATGTTGCGCGATGTAGAGAACCACTCGCACACCGAGGCCGATCATATTCTCGGCGATCTGATCGCGCGCGGCGGCGAAGCGCAAAAGAGCGAGCAGAGTTTGTCGTTGCTGCGCATCGCGTATAGCCATCTGAAGACGTATGAGGCAAGGCAAACGCGTACCTCGTGACGTAGTGAAAGTGAGCGTGAGTGGTGAGTCGTGAGTCGTAGCCCCATGACCGGAGGAGGTCAACATGCCGGCTCCAATCGGATCGGTGCCCGCGCTTAGCGCTGCGTCGGCGACCATCTTCTCGATCGGTATTGCGTTTCTCGGCTATTGGGGAATGTATGAGCCGACCGGCTGGCGGGTAGCGGACGTGATCGTGTTCATCCTCGCGCTACTCGGCTTCGGCTGCCTCGGGCTCGTACCGTGGATGGCAACGACGCCTGTCGAACCCGAAACGAGCGACGCGAAAATACGCATTGCGCGACATCTGTTTCTCGGCGGCGTAGCGGCGATCTGGCTTGCGGTGGCCGTGTCGGTCATCTTCTAAAACGCATTCGCGCACAAGAAAATCGCGCGCCTCTATGCAACGAGGCGCGCGATTTGTCATTTATGTCGAAGCACGAACCGCTGCGCTCACCGTTCGATCTGCCGGTTCCAGCGCGTGTCCCACTGCGCGCGATGCGCGTTGATCGTGTCCCAATCTACCACCGTCACCTTGCGCACGAGGTCTTCCAGATTGCCGAGGCTTTGCTGCATCGCCGGCGTCATCTTCGCGAGACGGTTGGTCGGAATCTGCTTGCCCGCTTCGGCGGCTTTAGTCTGCGCCGGCGCGGACAGCAGGAATTGCGCGAGCTTTTGCGCAAGCTGCGGATCGGGGTTGTTGTTGACCACGCATAGATCGACGAGCAACAGCACCGGGCCTTCTTTCGGATTCACATAAGCGACCGGAATGCCCTTGTCGGAGAGATCGCCGACGGCAGTCGGCGTCAACGGAAAGAGACCCGCTTCGCCGGTCTGCACCATTTCCGAAATCTTCGCCGAGTTCGGCACGTATTCGACGACATTCGGGCCCACCGTGCTTGCCCATTTCGTGAAGCCGGGTTCGACGTTCTGCTCGCTGCCGCCCATCAAACGGTTGATCGCGAGAAAGCCGTGCAGGCCGAACGTGCTGCTCGACGCCGACTGGAACACCACCTTGCCCTTGTACTTGGGATCGGCGAAATCCATCCATGAAGTAGGCGGCGCCCAGCCTTTCTCGGCAAACAGCTTCTTGTTGTACGCAATGCCCGTCATGCCGAGTTGCACGCCCGCGCCCATGTCGTCCTTCATGCGCGCAAACGGATAGAGTTCCTTGAGCACCGGCGAATCGTCGAGCTTCTTGCATACTCCCATGCTCACGGCACGCGCCATCACGCCGTCATCGAGAAACACCACATGAATTTGCGGACTCGCCTTGTTCGCGAGCAGTTTGGCGAGAATGTCCGACGACGTGCCCGGCACAACCACCACTTTCACATTGTTCGCTTTCTCGAAGTCGGGCAGTACCTGGCTCGTATAAGCCTTTTCCATCGGCCCGCCATTCATGCCGATGTAAATGGTCTTGGTCTGCGACCACGCAGGCGCTGCCGCGCCGAATGCACACAAGGCGGCGAGCGCCGCGATCGTTCGGAACAGTTTCATTGATGATCTCCAGGTTTCGTGAATGTGGTGTTCAAGCGTGGTTCTATGCGACGGATGACGCAGCAAGCTGCGCAAAGCGGCCAATCGAAAACGCGTCGAGAGGCGTGGCCGTGGCGCCGTCGATGACGAGATCGGCGAGCACTTCGCCGACACCGGGCGCGAGCAGAAAGCCGCCGCCCGAAAAACCGAATGCATGCAGAAGACGCGGCACCGCGCGGCTCGCTCCGATGATCGGATTATTGTCGGGCGTCTCGCCCTCCACGCCGCTCCATGTGCGGATCAGGAGCGCCTCGCGCAGCGCGGGCAGCAGCGCGCACGCATCGCGCATCACGGCCCGCGTGGTTTCCGTCGACGGCCGGCCGTATTCGCCATCGCCACTGCCGCGTCCGCCGCCGATCACGCAATTGCCGCGCGCCACTTGCCGCGCGTAGATGCCGCCGCCATACACGCCGAGGTTGTGCGTGATGAAAAGCGGCAATGGCTCGGTGACCCACATGTTCGGATAGATCGGCTTCATCGGCGCTCTTTCGCCGAAGTAGCCTGCAACGGTATTCGCCCACGCGCCCGCGCAATTGATCAGCCAGTCAGCGCTGATTTCGTTATTGCCGGCGCGCATCTGAAAGCGTCGGCCGTCGTGACGAATGTCGCCCAGTTCGGTTTGCTCGCGCACGTCGGCGCCCGCGGCACGCGCGGCGCGTGCGAACGCGGGCGAGACGAGACGCGGATTCGCATGACCGTCGCTCGCACACAGCGAGCCGCCAATCGCCGCTTCGCCAAGCCACGGATAGCGCCGTCGAAACGACTCGCCGCTTAGCAACTGCGCATGCAGTCCGTATTCGCGCGCCATGCCGGCCCATTGCTCGAGCGCGGCGAGATCGCTTTCGCTGCGCGCAAGCCGCAAATGTCCCGACACGGTGAATTCGCCGTCGATGCCGATCAATTCCGGCAAGCGGTCCCACACGCGCCGCGCTCGCATCGCGAGCGGCATCTGTTCGACCGGGCGGCCCTGGCAACGCACGCCGCCGTAGTTCACGCCGCTCGCCTGCGCGCCGCAAAAACGCCGCTCGATTAGAGCCACGCGCAAGCCGCGTTTCGCAAGCGCCAATGCCGCCGACGAACCGACGAGTCCGCCGCCCGCAATCGCGACGTCGTAGTGCACGGCGTCACTCATCGCGCGCCTCCTCGGGAATCTCGGCGACGTCGTCCGCATAGAGCGCGGGCGACAGCGGAATCGGCTTGACCGGCGGCTGGCTGCGCAGACGGCCAACCGCTTGGAGCGGCCGGCCGGTTTCCTCGGCGAGCAGTTGAAGCGCCGCCTCGCCGCACATGCGGCCCTGGCAACGTCCCATGCCGACGCGAGTGAGCGCCTTCAGCCGATTGATCTCGCTCGCCTCGCCGCCGCGGATACAGTGCCTCAACGTGCCCGCGTCGATTTCTTCGCAGCGGCACACCGTCATATCGTCGGGCCACTGCGCCGCGCAGTTCGCGGGCGGCGCGAAAGCTGTTTCGATGCCCGCGCGAAAGACGGCGATACGTTGCAGGCCGCGTTCGAGCGATGCGGCATCGGCCATGCCGGGTCCGCGCGGATGCGCGATGCCGAGGTCGTCGAGCAAGGCTAACGCGGCGCGGCGTCCGGCGAGTTCGGCGGCATCGGCGCCGGCGATGCCCGCGCCGTCGCCGGCCAGATAGAGGCCGCGCACGGAGCTGCGTCCCGCGGAATCGAGTTCGGGCAGCCAGCAGCGATTGAGCGCGTCGAAGCGGAAGCGGCAGCCTGCGAGATCCGCAAGCTGCGTTTCGGGCTTGAGGCCGAAACTGACGCCGACCGCATCGCAATCAATTACTTCGGATGGCGAACTACTGCCCGAGTTACGCCATTCAATCGATTCGACATTCAGTGCCCCGCGAATGCCGACCAACTGCACGCCGCGCTCGATGCGTATCCCATGTGCCTTCAACCAACCCACGTAATACAGACCCTTTGCGAACGTCGACGGAACGCGGATGAGTTTCGGCGCGGCTGCGATCTGCCGCGAAAAAGGGCTTGTGTCGAGCACGGCGGCCACCTGCGCGCCGGCCTTTGCATACTGATAAGCGACGAGATACAGCAACGGTCCCGTGCCCGCCAGCACCACACGTCGGCCGATTACACAGCCTTGCGCCTTCAACGCGACCTGCGCCGCGCCGAGCGTGTAGACGCCGGGCAACGTCCAGCCAGGAAGCGGCAGAACGCGGTCGGTCGCGCCGCTTGCAATGATCAAATGCGAGAACGGCACGCTGACTTCCCGCCCCGCGGCGAGCGTATCGAGGCGGCCCGCTTCGCAAGCCCATGCCAGTGTGTCCGGGCGATAGTCGATGTGCGGCAGCAGCGCGGCCATCGTCGTATGCAACGCGTCGGCCTTGTGCGCCTCGAAACCGTACAGTGTTTTTTTCGAGCGCTCGAAGCCGCCGTTGGCGGGCGGCTGGCGATAAATCTGTCCGCCCCAACGCGCGTTTTCGTCGATCACGATAGGGCGCACGCCTGCCGCGACCAGCGTTTCGGCGGCGCGCACGCCGGCCGGTCCCGCGCCGACAATCACCACGCGGCGAGCGTCGTTCATGGCGCGTCTCCGCTGATTGCGGCATCCGCCGAACGGTTGCGTGTGAGCACGCGCATGCCGTCCGTGACGAGCGTCGAACAGGCTCGCACGCGCTTGCCTTCCTCGGTGCGCATCCAGCAGTCCTGGCATGCGCCGATCAGACAGAAGCCCGCGCGCGGCGCGCCGCTGAATTCGCTGTCGCGCACGCGGCGCTGTTGCATCAGCACGGCGGTCAGCAACGTATCGCCTTGCAGCGCGGAGACCTCATCGCCGTCGATATAAAAGCGCAGCGGTTCGCGCCGCGTTTCGGCCACGCGCACGAATTGCGGCTCGCGCGCGGACGTTGAAGGGTGAGATGACGGCAAGTTGGACGGCATGAGAGCGTGAGCGGAAGAAGACATCAGTGCTGGCCGATCAGAATGCGATTGAGCCCATACACGCGATCGAGCAGCAGCATCGCGCCCGCGGTAATGAAGATCACGAGCGCGGACACGGAGGCCATCATCGGGTCTATGGATTCGGTCGCGTACATGTACATGCGCACCGGCAGCGTGACCGTTTGCGGCGAGGTGACGAAGATCGACATCGTCAGTTCGTCGAAGCTGTTGATGAACGCAAGCAGCCAGCCGCCGGTGATGCCAGGCAGAATCATCGGCAGCGTAATGCGGCGGAACGTGGTCCACGGATCGGCGCCGAGCGAATGCGCGGCGTGCTCGACGCTGCGATCCAGACCGCTGACCGAGGCGAGCACGAGCCGCATCACGAACGGCGTGATGATGATCATGTGCGCGACGATCAGCCACGCGAACGAGCCGGTCGCGCCGATCATCGCGAAGAAGCGCAGCAACGCGATGCCGAGCACGAGGCCGGGAATCACGAGCGGCGAGAGCAGCAAGCCATTCAGAAAAGCGCGGCCGGGAAAGCGCGCGCGACCGATCGCGAGCGCGGCGGGCAGCGCGACGATCAGCGAGAGCGTCGCCGATGCAAACGCGAGCTTCAGGCTATTGACGAATGCCGCGATGAAATCCGGGTAATTGACGATCGCGCGAAACCAGCGCAGCGACACGCCGTGCGTCGGCAACGTGAGCGTTTCGTCGGGCGTGAACGCAACCAGCACCACGATCACGAGCGGCGCGAGCACGAACGCAATGACGAGCGTGTGGAAAATCAGCGCAACAGGACCGTTCTTTCTCATGATGTTCTCGCGCAGCCGTTGTACGTTGTATCAACCGAGGCTTCTGGTGTACCTGCGTTCCAGAACCCGGTAGTAAGTGAGCATCACGATCAGGTTCGCGACCAGCAACAGCAGCGCGATGGTCGCGCCGAGCGGCCAGTTCAGCGAGCCGAGGAATTCGTCGTAGACGGCGGTCGCGGCCACCTTCAGGCGACGTCCGCCGAGCAAGCCCGGAATCGCAAATGCGCTTGCCGACAAACCGAACACCATCAGGCTGCCCGACAGAATGCCGGGCGTGAGTTGCGGCAACACGATGCGGCGCAGTGTGGTCGCGGGCGACGCCATCAACGACAGCGCGGCGTTTTCCGTTTGCGGATCGAGCTTTTGCAAGGCGGTCCACACGGGAATCACCATGAACGGTAGCATCACGTGCACGAGTGCGATGACAATCGCGAACGTCGTGTATTCGAGCTTGTACGGTCCAAGGCCGATCAGAGCGAACGCCTGGTTCACGAGACCGCTGCTGTTGAGCAACATGCTCCAGCCGAACGCGCGCACTACAACAGAGACGAGCAGCGGCGCGAGAATCACCAGCAGAAACATCGAGCGATACGGATCGCGCATGCGCGACAGCACGTAAGCCTCGGGCGTGCCGATCACGACGCATAGCAGCGTGACGAGAAACGCAATGCCGAACGTGCGCAGAAAGATCGCGTGAAAGTACGACGAGCCGAGTACTTCCGCGTAATTGCCGAACTGGAATGCGGCGATCGGGCCGCTCGCCGGATCGAAGCGATAGAAGCTCAGCACCAGTGTCATCAGAAGCGGCACCAGCACGAGCGCGACGAACAGCAGGAATGCGGGCAGGCACATCAGCCAGAGCGGCACGAATGCGCGCCACGGCGCGCGCCTTGCGCTTGCGGATTCCGTCTTGCCGTCTTCCGTTGCGGGAAGCGTGCTATCCATGCTGCGCATCCCGTTGAATGAAGCGGATCGCTTCGCTGTTCCAGTCGACGCCGACCGCCGCGCCTTCGGGCAGCGGCTCGTTGCCTTCGTTCTGGCAACACACCAGCACTTCACCGAGCCGGCTGTCCAGCCGGTAAAGCCACTGGCTGCCGAGGAAGAAGCGGCTCGTCACGGTGGCGCTCACACGTCCCGCATCCGGCGCGCACAGGCGCAGTTTTTCGGGGCGAATGCACAGCGTCACGGCGTCGCCTGGGGCGATTACACGCTCGCGCGCCGGCAGTTGCGCGGTGCGTCCGGTTTCGCACAGATCGTGTCCGAGGTCGATGCGGATCGCGTCGCCGTCGCGCGCGATCACCGTGCCGGGCAGCATGTTCGCCTTGCCGATGAACTGCGAGACAAAGCGATTCTCGGGCCGCTCGTAGGCTTCATACGGCGTATCGATCTGCGTGATGCGGCCCGCTTCCATCACGACCACGCGGTCGCTGATCGACAGCGCTTCGGACTGATCGTGCGTGACCATGATCGTCGTCGTGCCGATTTTGCGTTGAATGCCGCGCAGTTCGAACTGCATGTCCTCGCGCAGCTTGGCGTCGAGATTCGACATCGGTTCATCGAGCAGCAGCACCGGCGGCGCGATGACGATGGCGCGCGCAATCGCCACGCGTTGCCGCTGTCCGCCCGACAATTCGCGCGGAAAACGATGCGCTAGCTGATCGAGCCGCACGAGCGACAGCGCTTCGCGCACGCGCTCCTTGCGCTCCGCCCTGTCGATGTTGCGCATCTCGAGCCCGAAGCCGACGTTGTCCGCCACGCTCATATGCGGGAACAGCGCGTAGCTTTGAAACACCACGCCGAGGCCGCGCTTGTTCGGCTTCATATGCGTGATGTCGCGGCCGTCGAGCGTGATGCGTCCGCGTGTCGTTTCGAGGAAGCCGGCGATCATCTGCAACGTCGTCGTCTTTCCGCAACCGGACGGCCCGAGCAGCGAAACGAACTCGCCTTTTTCCACCGACAGGTTGACGTCCGCGACCGCCTGAAGCTCGCCGAACGATTTGCCGACGTCTGTGAGTGTGAGGAAAGACATGGGTGTGGCCTTTGAATGCCTCGATGGAGCCGACTCTAGCCAGCCAAATTACCGGGCGTCAATTGAGAATTCCGATTGACGATATAAGTTTTGGAAAAATTCCGGTAAGCGGAATAGCGGCGATGGCATCGAGCCAAATCGTTCCGCTGCGTGAGCTTGGGAGAATCCCTACATTGCCACGTTAACGTACAACACGGAACGAAACTCGGGCATCATTCCGCTGCCGGACGACACGCCTTATAGTGTTCCGGTCAATGGAATAAACGAGAGTCTGAACGATGAATGCTGCCGTCAAACGAGATCTCAGCCAGAACGTCGATGAAACCGGCGCGGCGCCGGGCACCGGAATGCTGGAGCGCGCCTTTGCCGTGATTCGCGCGTTATCCGAAGCGCAGCCCGACGGCGCCCGCGTCACGCGTCTCGCGAAAGCGGTCGGGCTCACGCAAGGCACGGTGCATCGCATCCTGCAGGCGTTGATCGCGGAGGGCATCGTCGAACAGGACGAGGGCTCGAAGCTTTATCGGCTGAGCGTGAACTTCTTCGCGCTCGCGGCCCAGGCGGGCAATCCGAGCGGCATGCGTACGCTATGCCGTCCCGCATTGCTGAGATTGTGCGCGAGCCTCGGCGATACGATTTTTCTGCTCGTCAAAAGCAGTTTCGACGCCGTGTGTCTCGACATCTGCGAAGGGCCCTTTCCAATCCGCTCGTTCACCGGCGATATTGGCGGACGCGTGGCGCTCGGCGTGGGGCAAGGGAGTCTCGCGATTCTCGCGTTTCTGCCCGAAGCGGAGCGCGAGGAAATCATCCGTTTTAATGTGCCGCGCATTCGCGGCTATGGCGTGCTGGACGAAGTGTATTTGCGCACCGAGATCGAACGCGTGCGGCAGTTGGGCTACGCGGGCCGCAATAGCGGCGTGCTCGACGGCATGGCGGGCGTGGCCGTGCCGATTCTCGACCGCACCGGCGTGGCTGTTGCCGCGTTGAGCGTCGGCACGCTGGCGGCGCGTTTGAGCGACGACCGCCTGCCGATGGTGGTGGAGTTGCTGCGCCGTCAGGCTGAGGCGATCGGCCCGCAAACCAATCCGTTCGACGTCGCGTTGCGCCGGCCCATGCACGGCCTCTCGCGCGCGATGACGAGCGTGCGTATCGCGGGCTCGGAGCAGGAATAAAAAATACGACGCGCCGCGCCCGCATGGTCGGCGTCACGTGCCGACATGCGCAACGTGACGCCTTCTATCGCAGCGCAAACGCGCGGCGCTCAGAACACTTTCACCGGCACATTCACCACGAGGCGGTACTCCATGTTGTTACCGTCCGAGTAGTAATTGCTGCCGTTGTGCCACATCGCGATGAACGTGACCTTGGTGTCCTTGAAGCGGCCGCTCTGCAGCGTATAGCTCGGAATGAAGCCGAACTCGTGATGATGGCCGTGCACCGGCTGTCCGTTCTTCCAGTACAGATCATGCAGCGCGGCGCTCGGCGACGCGTTCTCCGCAGCTCCCGCCGATGCGTCCGCGCCCCAGCCATACGCGCCCCACAACATCGCCTTGAGTCCGGGCACGCCCGCGTATTTTCCGTCGAACGTATAGCGCAATTGCAGCGATTGCTCGTGCGGTGCGTTGTAGTCGACATCCATCGAATTGGTCAGGTAGATGCCGTTGGTCTCGTTCACGTAGTCGAAGAACTGGTCGCCGAGCACCTGCTGATAGCCGAGCAACAGCGCATGCGGCCCATGCTGCGCGGACACGGAAAGGCTATACGCATTGCTGTTGATGTGCCCCTGACGCGACGCGCCGGTGTCGTGCGTCGAGTAGATGTTGGCGAGCCCGCTCCACTTGATCGTGGTCGGGTCGCCGAACGACTGCGCGACCGAACCGTAGTACTGGCGCCAGACATCGTCGGCCTGATCGACGTAGAGCGCCATCTCGCCGTTCTTCGCATAGTGCCAGGTGCCGCCGAGATACGTCACCCGGTCGATGCGCGTGCCGCCATACGAAGTGGTCAGATTGCTCAGATTCGTGTGGCCGCGTGCATCGACCTTGGTGAAGCTGCCGGCCTCGAGCGTCGTGTGAGCAAGATCGTTGCTGACGAGCGAGACGCCGAGAAAAGTCGGCGGCAGCGCGCGGTTGTCGTGCGGTTCGAGAAACGGATTCGTTACGTCCTGCAAACCATATTTGACGACCGTTTCGGAGATGCGTCCCTTGATGTCGTACATGCCTGGATAGGCCCACGCGAGCTGCTGCGAGCCGCCGCCGCTCTTGCCCACATGCACCATGTTGCCCGCGCCGTTGCCGCCGTCGAGCTTGAGCGCGCCGAACAGCGACGCATCCACGCCGAAGCCGACGAGCCCTTGCGTGAAGCCCGATTCATAATTGACCTGCGCGCCTTGCACCCACGCATGACGATAGGTGTTGGGCGGCGCCTGGAAGTAGTCCGCGTAGTTGCGGAACTGCAGATTCAGATGACTATCGGCGATGAAACCCTTGCTCGCCGCCTGGCTCGACGGCGGTGTCGGCGGAAGAACGGTTTGCGAAGCCTCGGCGTTGACGATGGCGTTCGTCGTATCCGGCTGGTCGTTGCGAAGCTGGCCGCCCTGATCCGCGCGGCGCTTGTTCGCGGGCTGGGCCTGCGTCACTTGCGCGGGCGACGACAACGTTTGCGCGGCAGGCGCAGCGTTGCTTGCGTCGGGCGCGGGCTGCGTCACGCTGTCGTCGGCGTACGCGTTGGCGGCGATGGCGAGCGCGGGAAGGGTGAAGGCACAGCAGATCGCGGCAGTGACTCCGGACTTTTTTGACCGGTTTTTTGTTGGGTTATGTTTCATTGGGAATGTCTCGACAGTTGTTATTGAAACTCTGGCTGGCGCTTAGCCAGTCCATGCTGATCGCTCGTCATGCTGATGACATGACGAGCGAATCCCACGGCGTGACGTAAGCGCCGCGCCGGTGAATGAGGTCGTTGTCTTAAAGGCCGCTGGCTTTAGCCGTCGCCGACACGAATGCAGGCCACCCGTGTCGCGCTCGCGCCGTGCGCGACGGGCTGCGGAATCTGCGCTGCGCAGGCGTCGATCGCGTCGGGGCACCGTGTTCGAAATGCGCAGCCCGACGGCGGATTCAACGGCGAAGCAATCTCGCCGCGCAACAGCAGATGGCGGCGCGCGCGCTCCACCGTCGGGTCAGGCACCGGCACGGCGGAGAGCAAAGCGCGCGTATACGGATGAAGCGGCGTGCGATAAACGTCGCGCTTGTCGCCGAACTCCATCACGCGTCCGAGGTACATCACGAGCACGCGGTGGCTAATGGCTTTCACGACCGCGAGATCGTGCGCGACGAACAGCAGTGACAGCGACAACTCGCGTTGCAGATCGCGCAGCAGGTTGACGATCTGCGCCTGGATCGACACGTCGAGCGCGGAAACGGGTTCGTCGCAGATCACGAGTTGCGGCTCCGAGATCAGCGCGCGCGCAATGCCGACACGCTGACACTGGCCGCCGGAAAACTCGTGCGGATAGCGGCGCAAATGCTGCGCGTTCAGACCGACGCGTTCGAGCATCGTCAGAACGCGGCGCTGCACGTCGGCGCGCGCGAGGTTCCTGCCATGCGCGATGAGCGGTTCGGCGACGATCTGTTCGATCGTCATGCGCGGATCGAGCGACGCAAGCGGGTCCTGGAAAATCATCTGCACGTCGCGTCGTAAAAGCGTCGTATCGCGCCGCGTGCCGGGCAGCACCGTTTCGTTGCCGAGCCAGCGCACGCTGCCGCTTGCCACCGGCGCGAGTCCGATGATCGCGCGCGCGAGTGTCGACTTGCCGCAACCCGATTCGCCGACGAGGCCCACGGTCTCGCCGCGCCGCACGTTGAACGACACGCCGTCCACGGCGCGCAGCATGGTCTTGCCGGACCACGGGTACGCGCCGCGCGGCACGCCGAATTGCACCTTCAGTTGCTCGACCGAGAGCAGCGTCGTGGCTTCGCCGCTTGCAATGGAAGTCGCGTTCATACGTGTTGTGCCTCCAGAATTTCGCTCACGGGACGATGACAGGCGCGACGCGCTTCTGGATAACCGTCCGCTGTAACGAGTGACGGACGTGACTCGCGGCACACGTCCGTGCAATACGTACAGCGCGGCGCGAATGCGCAGCCCGCGACGATTTCGCCAGGCAGCGGCGGGTTGCCGGGAATGGTTTGCAACGGGCGATCGTCGTCGCTGTCGCCGCTGTCGCTCATGTCATCGCTCGTCAAACGCGGCAATGCGTTGAGAAGGCCGCGCGTGTATGGATGCGTCGGCGCCGCGAAGAGCGCTGCGGCGCTCGCCTGTTCGACGGTCTGGCCGGCGTACATCACCATCACGTCGTCGCACAGGCCGGCCACGACGCCCATGTCGTGCGTGATCAGGATGATTGCGGTGCCGCGCTCGCGATTCAGTTCGCGCAGCAACTCGATGATCTGCGCCTGCACGGTCACGTCGAGCGCGGTGGTGGGTTCGTCGGCGATCAGAATTTCGGGCTCGGACAGCAGCGCCATCGCGATCATCACGCGTTGCCGCATGCCGCCGGAAAACTCGTGCGGATACATGCCGATGCGTCGCGGCGCATCGGGAATTCGCACCGATTCGAGCGCTTCGACCGCGCGGCGGCGCGCTTCACGGCGCGTCATCTTGCGATGCAGTTGCAGCGTCTCCGTCATCTGCCGCTCGATGGTGAGGAACGGATTGAGCGACGTCATCGGGTCCTGAAAGATCATGCCGATGCGGTTGCCGCGAATCCTGTTGAGCTCGCTTTCCTTCATCGCGAGCAGATTGTCGCCGCGATAGCGCGCTTCGCCGGACACTTTGCCGTTGCCTGCGAGCAGTCCGAGCATGGCCATCACCGTCTGGCTTTTGCCCGATCCCGATTCGCCGACAATGCCGAGCGTGCGGCCTGCTTCGAGTGAAAACGACACGCGCTGCACGGCGTCGACCGGCGCGCCTTCGCGGCGCGTAAAGCGCACGCTGAGATCTTTGACTTCGAGTAGCGGCATGTCAGCGGTCCTTCGGATCGAATGCGTCGCGCAGACCGTCGCCGACGAAATTCACGCAGTAGAGCGTCACGCACAGCATCACGGCCGGGCACAGCAGCAGCCACGGCATCGATTCGAGCTTCTGCGCGCCGTCCTGAATCAGCACGCCCCAGCTTGTCATGGGTTCCTGCACGCCCAGGCCGAGGAACGACAGCACCGACTCGGTGAGCACGATGTTCGGCACGGTGACGCTCGCGTACACGACCACGACGCCGAACAGGTTCGGCACGATGTGGCGTGCGATGATCGAGCGCGAACTCACGCCGATCGCTTTCGCGGCGTCGATGAATTCGCGCGAGCGCAGCGACAGCGTCTGCCCGCGCACGACGCGCGCCATGTCGAGCCACGAAAACGCGCTGATGGTGAGCACGACGAGATAGAACGCGCGGCCGAACATCGTCATCATCAGAATGGCGATCAGCATGTAGGGGATCGCGTACATCATGTCGACGATGCGCATCATGACCGCGTCGACGCGTCCGCCGAGATAGCCCGCGGTCGCGCCGTACGCGACGCCGATCAGCCCCGACACGAGCGTGCCGAGCAGGCCGACTTCGAGCGACACGCGCCCGCCTTGCAGTGTGCGCGCGAGCAGATCGCGGCCGAGTTCGTCGGTGCCGAACCAGTGCATGTTTTGCAGCGTGGGCGGCAGGCTGATCGCGGACCAGTCGCTGTCGATGGGACCGTTGGGCAGCAGCCACGGGCCCGCGACACAGGCAATCACGATCAGCAGCAGCACGACCGAGCCGGCGAATGCGGCGCGATTGCGCACGAAGCGCGCGGCGGCGGTGGCGAGCGGGCCGCGCGAACGCGGAGCGTTTGCAATGGCCGCGAGCGGATCGAGCGTCGCGGCAGCCGGTTGAAGAGAGCGGGCCATGATCAATACCGGATACGCGGATCGAGCCACGCATACGCGAGGTCGACCAGCAGATTGAAGAGCACTGCGACGGCCGTGGTCAGCACCACGAGGCCGAGCACGAGCGTGTAGTCGCGATTGATCGCGCCGTTGACGACCAGTTGCCCGAGGCCCGGCAGCGCGAACACCGATTCGGTGACGACGGCCGCGGTGATCGACGAGATGCACACCGAGCCGAGCAGCGACACGACAGGCATCAGTGCGGGCTTCAGCGCGTGGCGCAAGACGATCGTGCGGCCGGGCAAGCCCTTCGCGCGTGCTGTGCGAATGAAGTTGCCGGTCAGCACTTCGATCATGCTGCCGCGCATCACGCGCGCAATGGCGGCCACGTTGATGAACGTGAGCAGCACGATCGGCAGCACGCGGTAACGCCATTCGCCTTCGCCCCAGCCGCCGGCAGGCAGCCAGCCGTGGCCGTCGGACGTCTTCAGCAGGACCGCGAAGATCCACACGAGCACGGGCCCGAGCACGAACGGCGGCACCACGTTGCCGATATTGCCGAGCACCATCACCATGTGATCGACGAAACGGTCGCGCCGCACGGCGGCGAGCGTGCCGAGCGTCACGCCGATGACCAATGCGATCGGCACCGACACACCGCCCACGCCGAGGCTAACGGGCAACGCTTTCCACACGAGGTCGTTGACCGACCAGTCGGCATAGCGGAACGACGGCCCGAGATCGCCGTGCAGCAGCGAACCGAGGTAGTGCAGATACTGCAGCCACAGCGGTTCGTCGAGCCGATACTTCGCGTTCAGGTTCGCGAGCACGGCCGCCGACAGTTGCTTGTCGGTGTCGAACGGCCCGCCCGGCGTGAGATGCAGCAGCAGATAGCACGCGGTGATCACGGCGAGAATCGTCGGGATCGCCCACAGCGTGCGGCGCAGCGTATAGGCCAGCATGTCGATGCTCCGCGTTTAATGCTTGATCAGATACATGTCCTGCGTGGCGCGCTGATCGACGTAGTTGGTCGACGTGTAGCCGCCTACATACGGCTTCACGAGCCGCACCGCCGAGTACTGAAAGAGCGGCACCATCGGATAGTCGTTCATCGCCATGTCGTGCGCCTTGGTGAGCAGGGCCGTGCGCTTTGCGTCGTCGAGCTGCTGGTTGGCTTCGTCGACGGTCTTGTCCACTTGCGGATTGCAGTAGCGCTGATCGTTCTGCACGCTGTGGCAGCGGATCAGATCGAAGTACGACATCGCGTCGTTGTAGTCGACGAACCAGCCGTCGCGCGAAGCCTGCACCTTGCCGTCGTGGCGCTGTTTGAGCAGCACCTTGTATTCGACGTTTTCAAGCTTCGCAGTAACGCCGAGCTTGCTGCGCCATTCGGATGTCGCGAAGAGCGCGACCTTCTTGTGCAGATCGTTCGTGTTGTACGTGAGCGTGAAGGTGAGCGGCTTGGCATCGGAATAGCCCGCGCTTTTCAGCAGATTGCGCGCATAGTCGACGCGCTTTGCCATCGGCCAGCTTGCCCATTCGGGCTTGAAAATGTCCGCGCCTTGCGTGCCCTTCGAGATGAGGCCGTACATGGGCAGCTCGCCGTCGGCGGTCAGGCGCTGCGTGAGCAGATCGCGGTCGAGGACCATCGACAGTGCCTGACGCACGCGCTTGTCCTTGAACAGCGGATCTTCGTTGTTCAGGCTGTAGTAGTACGTCGCGATCTGCAGGCCGGTCTTCAGCTCGCCGCCGAACTGCTTGCTCACCTGCGCGTAGATGCCCGACGGAATCGAATACGTGTAGTCGAACTGGCCGGCCTGATACATGCGCATTGCCGTTTCGTCGTTTTCGATCGGCAGATAGGTCACTTTGGTGATCACGACCTTGCTTGCGTTCCAGTACGTCTTGCTCTTTGCGCCGACGAGCCGGTTACCCGGCTGCCAGTCGGCCAGCATGTACGGACCATTGCCGACGAAATTGCCCGGCCGAGTCCAGTCGCCGCCGAACTTGGTCACGACGTCGCGGTTGACCGGCGCCATTGTCGTCATCGCGGCCAGTTGCGGGAAGAAAGCGGCGGGCACCTCGGTGGTGACTTCGAGCGTGTACGGGTCGGCGGCTCGAACGCCGAGGCTCGAGAGCGGCGCCTTGCCCGCGAGAATCGCCTTGCCGTTCTTCACGAACTCGACCAGCACCGTGTATTTCGAGCCGGTCTTCGGATCGAGCACGCGCTGCCACGCATAGACGAAATCGTTTGCGGTGACGGGCTGGCCGTTGCTCCAGCGCGCGTCGTGGCGCAGCTTGAAGACCCACGTGTCGGGCCCCGTGCGCGTCCACGACTGCGCGACGCCGGGCACGATCGCGCCGGCCGCGTCGATGCGCGTGAGTCCTTCGAACATGTCGAGCCCGATGGTGTTGCCGGTCCACGATTCGATGTGCGCCGGATCGAGCGACTCGGTTTCGCCCGGCACCTGGCGGGTCATTTCCTGGCTGGCGGCGAGCGTGACGCCGGCCGGCACGGTGACGGCAAACGCCGAAGAAGAAAGCGAAGACGTCAAGGTAAGGACGAGCGCACTCAGCGCCGTCGCGTAAGCAAACGGGGTTTTCATCGGTTCGGAATCGCAGGAAAGGTCGGGAGAAGAACGCGCCGGCGCTAAAGCGCCTTGCTATCTGCTTTGTTCGGGCCTGGGCGGCCCTTGTTGTTTGTCAGACATGCAGGAATCCTTACATTTAGTAATGCAGGCTGTCCTGCCGGATGAACCGGAAAACTAGCCTGCTTCTTTAAAACAGTCTCGGTGTGCCGACCCAGACGACCACCGACTCCACGCGTGCGGTATTCGCCCAGCTATGCGGCACAGTCGATTCGTAATGCGCGCTGTCTCCTGCGCGCAACACGAAGGTCTTGCCTTCCAGCGTCAACGACACTTCGCCGTCGATCACATACATAAACTCTTCGCCGGCATGCGTCGTGACTTCCGAACGCTTTTGTCCGACCGGCATCTTCACGAGGATCGCCTCGAGCTGACGGCCGCCCGTCACGTTCGTCAAACGGGCGAACAGATTCGCCGAGTCCGCGAAGCCAAAAAACTTCAGCTGATCGCCGCGGCTGACCGAACGCTCTTCGCTGGGCGTATCGACGAAATACTGCACCGTCACCCCGAGCGCGTGAGCGATGCCCGCCAGCGACGTGATGGAGGGCGACGCGAGGCCCCGCTCCACCTGCGACAAAAACGGCTTGGAGATACCCGCCGCAGTTGCCGTGTCGTCCAGCGTGCGCTTCAGCCGTTGCCGCAACGCGCGAATCTTGCTGCCTACTTCGAGTGCCGAATTGCTCTTATGAATTGTCGTGACCATAGCAGGAGGAAATTAGCCCGTCAAAATTTGTTTGATATAAGCAAATATGGTTTGATGGCGCCTTGCCGGGACTGCGGGCCTGAGATCCCGGCTTCAAACGCAACGCCTTTTTCGAGACAACACGCTATGTTGCCAGAAGCTAACAGCCGGTCCGCCGATCCGACGGGCGACGCGAAAAGCCGCGCTTGGATGCAGACAGACGTGCGGCGACTTTAGGCAGTGTCCGCATCCATGCATTCTGGATATGAGCGCGGCCCGCGCACGACACGAAACGCAAGCTCGCGCATGCTGCCGAACAACGCATCGCCGTCCGGCCGTTTTTGCAATCCGATGATTCACGGCGCGCGGCAGTTTGCCGACAGCCCCACTATTTGAAACAAGAGGTACTCGATGGATTCACCACAACGCCCTGAAGCGCAGGTCTCGCAGACGCGCTCGTTTTCCACGGTCTTTCTGATCGAAATGTGGGAACGCTTCGGCTATTACGGCATGGCCGCATTGCTCGTGCTGTTCATGATCGACAAGCTGCATTTCGCGGACAGCCACGCCACGCTCACGTGGGGCGCGTTCACGGCGCTCGTGTACGCGTCGCCGTCGATCGGCGGCTGGATCGGCGACAAGATTCTCGGCACGCGACGCACGATGATCTTCGGCGCCATCGTGCTCGCGGCCGGCTATCTGATGCTCGCGCTGCCGAACGACCAGCTCGCGTTCATGTATGCATCGCTGGGCGTGATCGTCGTGGGCAACGGGCTTTTCAAGGCGAACGCGGCCAATCTCGTGCGGCGCATCTATGAAGGCGACGACGCGCGCATCGACAGCGCGTTCACGATCTACTACATGGCGGTCAATATCGGCTCGACGGTGTCGATGCTCGCGACGCCGTGGATCAAGGACCATTGGGGCTGGCATGCCGCGTTCGCCGTCTGCTGTGCGGGGATGCTGCTGTCGGTGGCGAACTACTTCGTGATGTTCCGCACGCTCGCGCATATCGGCTCCGCGCCCGATGCCGAGCCCGTGCGCTGGAAGCGCGTCGGCGCGATTGCGGCGGGCGGCATTGCGCTCGGCGCGATCGCGATGTTCGTGCTGCAGCACAAAGCCATTGCGGTGGCGTGCGTGTACGCGGCGGGCCTCGCGATTCTGGCGATTTTCGGCTACATGCTGCTCAAGTGCGAGCGCTCCGAACGCGCAGGTCTGGTGGCCGCATTGATCCTCACGGCGCAGGTGATTCTGTTCTTCGTGTTCTACGTGCAGATGTCGACGTCGCTCACGCTGTTCGCGCTGCGCAATGTCGATCCGCGCTTCTCGCTGTTCGGCGCGACGCTGTTCACCTGGAGCGCGGCGCAGTTCCAGGCGCTCAATCCGATCTGGATCATGCTGCTGAGTCCGCTGCTTGCGCTGCTGTATACGCGGCTCGCGAAGCGCGGCAAGGACGTTCCCGTCGCGGCGAAATACGCGGTCGGCTTTGCGGTGGTGGCGGCCGGCTTCTTCGTCTACGCGGCAAGCGGCCGCTATGCGGTGGAAGGGCGCGTGTCGTCGTGGTTCATGGTCGGCGGCTATGGCTTGTACTCGCTCGGCGAACTGCTGGTGAGCGGCCTCGGCCTTGCGATGATCGCGCGCTACGTGCCCGCGCGCATGAGCGGCTTCATGATGGGCGCGTACTTCGTGGCAACCGGCGTGTCGCAGTATCTGGGCAGCGTGGTCGCGAATTTCGCGCAGATGCCGGCCGGCGACATGCATCCGCTCGAATCGTTGCCGCTCTATACGAAGCTGTTTACCGGCCTGGGATGGCTCGCGGCCGCGGGTGCGCTGGTCGCCGTGCTGCTGTTGCCGCTGATGCGCAAGCTCTCGCGCGAGCATCAACGATGCAGCGACGCTTCGCGTGACGACGCCAAAGAGCACGCTGCACGAAGCGGCGCGGTGGCGCAGTAACAAGCCCGCCGGCGCGTTGAACTCGCGCTTGCCGCAGGTCTCGCGGAAGTATCATGGCGATGACATAACAGGTAGCCAGCAGGTAGCAGCCAGAAATGGAAATTCACATCGCCGTCGAAGGCCATCACGATCTCTCCGGACAGATCTATCGGCAACTGCGGGCCGGCATACTCGAAGGGCGTCTCGCCGGCGGCACGCGCCTGCCGTCCACGCGCGATCTCGCGACGCAACTGGGCGTGTCGCGCAAGACGACGCTCGACGTCTTCGAGCGGCTTCTCTCCGAGGGTTATCTCACCGCGCGGGCCGGTTCGGGCACTTTCGTCGCCGACGGGCTCGAGCGCTTGCCGACCGAGCGCTCGCCGCATGCGCGCGCGGCCGACTCGTCGCGCGATCGCGAGCAGGCGACGAAGGACGCCGTGCGCGCCCAACCGCTGTGGGACCAGATGCCCGACAGCTTGCCGTTGCCGCGGCCTTCGGTTGCGTCGCCCTACGATTTCGTCGGCGGCGCGATCGACAAGACACTCTTTCCGTTCGACGTCTGGCGCCGCTGCGTGAATCACGCGCTGCGCGCGCAATCGCGCGGCCCCGGAACATACCGCGACGCTGCCGGCGAACAGGAACTGCGGCTCGCGATTTCACGCTACCTCGCATTCAATCGGGCGGTGTCGAGCAACTGGGAAGAGGTGATCGTCACGCAAGGCGCGCAGCACGCGCTCGATCTGCTCGCGCGCATCACGCTCGGTCCAGGCGAAGTCGCGGCCATCGAAGATCCCGGCTATCCGCCTGCGCATGCATGCTTCGCCGCGACCGGCGCACAGGTGGCGCACGTGCCGGTGGATCGCGAAGGTTTGATCGTCGGCAAGCTGCCGGACAATGCGCGGCTCGTCTATGTGACGCCGTCGCATCAGTTTCCGCTCGGCATGCCGATGAGTCTCGAGCGTCGCGTCGAACTGCTGGAATGGGCGCAAAAACGCGGCGCCGTGATCATCGAAGACGACTACGACTGCGAGTACCGTTTCGAAGGCCGGCCGATGGAGCCGTTGAAAAGCCTCGACCGTGCGGGACTCGTCGCCTACGTGGGCACCTTTTCGAAAACCATCTTCCCGGAGTTGCGGGTCGGCTATGTGGTGCCGCCCGCGTCGCTATACAAGCCGCTTTTCAAGGCGCGGCAAATCGCGGACTGGCACGGCTGCACGCTCACACAAACTGCGCTTGCATCGTTCATGCTCAACGGCGATTTCGCCAAGCACCTGCGGCGCATGCACAAGACCTACGCGGCGCGGCGCGCGACGTTGCTCGCGCATCTGCAAGGCGATCTCGCGCCGTGGTTCGAGCCGATCGTGCCGACGGCCGGCATTCACCTGGCCGCGCACCTGAAGGCGCCGTTGACCGAGCAGGTTCTGGTGGCGGCGGCGAGCGAGGCGTCGATTGGTCTGTATGGACTCGCGCCGTTTTACCAGCGCGCAAAACCGCGGCCCGGTCTGATTTTCGGCTACGGCAGCATCGCCGGGCAGCATATCGACGCGGCGTTGACGAAGCTCGCGGACATCCTGCCGGGCATCGCCCGATAGTGCACCTGGACCGCGGCGCGACGTGATGACGTTGCAACGGCCAACATCGCGCGGCCAATGCGGAGTTACCCGAAGCGTTAAAAAGGTTGCGGCAATCGTGTGTCCCGCACAAGCCGGTCACGCAGAATATGCCGCTATACATGGGTTGAAACGGCTTGTAACGCACTTTACGAATCGACGCCGCCAGCTCCGCCGAAGCAGTTTAGCCCCTGAAACAAGGCTCAAAATGTGTTGCGCAGTCTGCGCCGCGCAACAAACCTGCGCTGTTATACATAAAAGAGTCGCGCAAATCGCTTGAGCGCTTGTAGAATCCGGCGTTGAAGCGTGCGCATACCGTGTGCGCTTCGTGCAATTCACTGACCACAACAGGTAGGAGAAACATGCCGACTTCCGCAAAAAAGGTGGCCAAGAAGGCTGCTGCCCCGGTACCGACCAAGAAGGTTGCTGCAAAGAAAGTCCCTGCGAAGAAAGCTTCCGCAGCTAAGAAGGTCGCCGTGAAGGCGTCCAGCGCACCGTCGCCGATCAAGGACACCTTCACGAAGGCCTCGCTGGCTACTCACGTTGCTGAACGCGCTGGCGTCGAACCGAAGGCTGCCAAGGCCGTCCTGGCCGCGCTCGAAGACACGATCCTCGGCGCTGTCCACAAGAAGGGCGCGGGCGAATTCACGCTGTCGGGTCTTCTGAAGATCGTCGTGCAAGCTGTGCCGGCCAAGAAGAAGCGCTTCGGCAAAGACCCGTTCTCGGGCGAAGAGCGCTGGTTCCCGGCCAAGCCGGCTAGCGTGCGCATCAAGGCACGCCCGCTGAAGAAGCTGAAGGACGCTGCGGCAGGCTAATCGCGCTTCTGCGTCACTTGATGCGTCGCTCACGGCTACAGTTGACGTAGCGTATTTTGAGCCTCGCACTGCAAGTAGTCTGAATCCCCGTGGATGCAAATCCACGGGGATTTTTTCATGGCGAACAACGGCGTGGTGCATCGTCGATCGATCCATGCACTCTACTAGCGCATCGTGGGCCGCAGCAGTACGATGGCAGCGAGGCGCCAGGCTTTGCGATGCGCGCTTCATGTGCATGTCTGTCGGATTCCGCGCTAAAAGCCCAATGGCATAGCGCTTGCTTGAATGAAGTCGAACACCGAATGCGCAGCGCATTCGCCTTCTATCCGACAACAAGAGCGGGGCGTGACATGCGATGCTATGACGAGATGCGTCATCATGACGATGCCGTGCGGCCACACTACGCGCGCTTTGAGCGGTGGCTAGAGAAGCAGGGCAACGAAGCAATCGCGCGCAAGCGTGCGGAAGCGGACCTGCTGTTCCGCCGGGTCGGCATCACGTTCGCCGTGAATGGCGACCTCTCCGGCACTGAGCGGCTGATTCCCTTCGATCTGATTCCACGCATCATTCCGCGCCACGAGTGGCAGACGCTGGAAGCCGGTTTGCGGCAACGCGTGCAGGCGCTGAATCTCTTCATTCACGACGTCTATCACGATCGCAAGATTGTGCGCGCCGGCATCGTGCCCGCCGAGCAGGTCTATACCAACGCGCAATACCGGCCGGAAATGCAGGGCGTCAATGTGCCGCTCGGTGTTTACGCGCACATTGCCGGCGTCGACGTGGTGCGTGCGGGCGACGACGGCGAGTTCTACGTGCTCGAAGACAACCTGCGGGTGCCGTCGGGCGTCTCGTACATGCTCGAAAACCGCAAGATGATGATGCGGCTTTTCCCCGAGCTGTTCGTGCGCAACCGCATCGCGCCGGTCGCGCATTATCCCGACCTTTTGCTCGATACGTTGCGCTCGGTGTCGCCCGAAGGCGTCGACGATCCGGTCGTCGTCGTGCTCACGCCGGGCATGTACAACTCCGCGTATTTCGAGCACACGTTCCTCGCGCAGCAGATGGGCGTCGAACTCGTGGAAGGCAAAGACCTGTTCGTCGACGACAACTACGTGTTCATGCGCACGACGCAGGGACCGAAGCGTGTCGACGTGATCTATCGCCGCGTGGACGACGACTTTCTCGACCCGCTCGCGTTCCGCAACGATTCGGCGTTGGGCGTGCCTGGCTTGCTGACCGCGTATCGCGCGGGACGCGTCGCGCTCGCGAACGCAATGGGCACCGGCATCGCCGACGACAAATCGATCTACCCGTACGTGCCGGACATGATCGACTTCTACCTGGGCGAGAAGCCGATCCTCAACAACGTGCCCACGTTCCAGTGCCGCAAGTCGGACGATCTCGCGTACACGCTCGCGCATCTGGCGGAACTCGTCGTCAAGGAAGTGCATGGCGCGGGCGGCTACGGCATGCTCGTCGGACCCGCATCGACGAAGGCCGAGATTGAAGCGTTCCGCGAGCGTCTGATCGCGCGGCCGGCGGGCTATATCGCTCAACCGACGCTCGCGCTGTCCGCATGCCCGACCTTCGTCGAAGCCGGCATCGCGCCGCGCCATATCGATCTGCGTCCGTTCGTGCTGTCGGGCAAGACCGTCACGATGGTCGCAGGCGGACTGACGCGCGTCGCGTTGCAGGAAGGCTCGCTCGTCGTCAATTCGTCGCAGGGAGGCGGGACCAAAGACACGTGGATGGTCGACTGAAGCGGTTGCCGCACGGCTCCCGATAGCCGCGCGTGCAACTCAGCGCGCCGGGGCATTTGTCAGATGCCGCGGGCGCATAGGAAACCAGCGGGATAACCAGCGCGAGCCTTTAACTCAACATCTCGCGTCATCAGACACGGAACGCCGTCATGCTAAGCCGCACCGCCGATCACCTCTTCTGGATGGCCCGCTACATGGAGCGCGCGGAGAACACCGCCCGCATGCTCGACATCAACCTCAAGGCGCTTTTGTTGCCGCAGACGCCCGAACAGGAGGCGCGCGCGCAACGTTCGGTGCTGCGCATCTCCGAACTCGAGGCCGCTTTCGCCGAGCGTCATGACGAGCCGACGCGCGAACACGTGCTCGACTTCATGGTGGCGGACGCGACCAATCCGTCGAGCATCCACTCGTGTCTGCATGCGGCGCGCGAGAACGCGCGTGCGGTGCGCGGCACGTTGACGACCGAATGGTGGGAGACCATCAACGATACGTGGCTTGAATTCAACGAGCGCATTTCGTCTGGTCAGGCGTCCGGCAATCCCGGCGCGTTGTTCGAATGGGTGAAGTTTCGCTCGCACCTTTCGCGTGGCGTAACGATTGGCACCGCGTTGCAGGACGACGCATTTTTCTTCACGCAGCTCGGCACTTTTCTGGAGCGCGCCGACAACACCGCGCGCATTCTCGACGTGCGCTTTGCCGACGTCGAGCCGAATTCACGCGACGCCGCGCGTCAGTTGGAGGACTTCTATTACTGGACGTCGATCCTGAGTTCGGTGTCGGCGCTCGAGATCTATCGCAAGGTTTATCGCGACGTCGTGACGCCGGCGCGCGTCGTCGAATTGATGATCCTCAATCAGCAGATGCCGCGCTCGCTGCTGGCTTCGCTCGAAGGCGTCTGCGCGAATCTGGCGATGCTGCGCACGCCGGGCTCGAACCAGTGCGAACGGTTTGCCGGCAAGCTGCGCGCCGAACTGCTTTACTCCGACATCCGGCAAATTTTCGAAGCCGGCCTGCACGCGTATCTGACGCAGTTCCTGGCTCGCGTGTTCGAGCTGGGCAATCTCGTCGCGCGTACTTATCTGATGCTGCCAGTCGCCTGACGGAGTGCTTATGTACCTGACGATCCGCCACGAGACGTCCTATCGTTATGAAGCGACTGTCCATTACTCGATCCAGCAACTTCGGCTGACGCCGGCAAGCGGCGCGTCGCAGGTCGTGCGGCGCTGGAACATCGACGCGCCGGGCAAGCTCGACGCGGCCGTCGACGCCTATGGCAACGCGCTGCACACGCTCGTCATCAACAAGCCGCATAACGAGATCCGCCTTCACGTATCCGGCGAAGTCGACACGATCCCGCTCATCGACGGCCGCCTTCGCGACGATGCCGGCCCGATCCCGCTCGAGCATTTCACCTGCGCGACGCGTTTGACGGAGGCCGATGCGGCGGTCCGCGAACTGGCCGGATCGGTTCCTGACCTCACGAGCACGTCGAGTCTGATCGCGCTGTCCGAGCGGATTGTGGAGCGAGTCGGCTACCACCCCGGCGTGACGGAAGTGACCAGCACGGCGGCGCAGGCGCTCGAACTCGGCAACGGCGTGTGTCAGGACCACGCGCATCTGATGCTCGCATGCTGCCGGGCGCGCGGCGTTCCGGCGCGCTACGTGAGCGGCTATATCGAACCGGGCGACGTGCCGCACGCGGCGAGCCACGCGTGGGTGGACGTGTGGCTCGACGGCTGGGTTTCCGTCGACGTCACGCATGCGGCGTTTGCCAGCGAGATCTATTGCCGCCTGGCCGTGGCGCGTGATTACGAGGCCGCGGCGCCGGTGCGCGGACGGCGCATCGGCGGTAGGGAGGAACAGCTGAACGTGTCGGTGACGGTCAGCGCAAGCACGCCGCAGTAGCCGGCGAGGAGGCAGCGGCGGCGCTTCGCCCACCCAACGCGGCATCGCTATCAAGAACATAACCGCAGACGCCGTAATACGAGAAAGGGCGCATCGGCGCCGCATTACAATAGCGTCGTTCAAGTCTTTTTTTGCGGGTACGTTTCACTATGACTTACTGCGTAGCGATGACCGTCGAGGAAGGTCTCGTGTTCCTTTCCGATACACGGACCAATGCGGGCGTCGATCACATCAGCACCGCGCGCAAGATGGCGGTGTTCGAGCAGCCGGGCGAGCGCATGCTGGTCCTGCTGGGCGCGGGCAATCTGTCGCTCACGCAAGCGGTGCTGCACGAACTGTCGGAACCGGCCGATGCGTCGCAGCCCACGCTGTGGAACGTGCCTACCCTGGGAGACGCCGCGCGCGTGATCGGCCAGGCGGTGCGCACCGTGCATCAGCGCGAGGCGGAGGCGCTGCAGGAATTCGGCGTCGACTTCAATTGCAGCTTCATTCTCGGCGGCCAGATTGCGGGCAACCGGCCGCGTCTTTTCATGATTTACGCGGCGGGCAACTTCATCGAGGCGTCGTCGGTGAATCCGTACTTTCAGATCGGCGAGGCGAAGTACGGCAAGCCGATCATCGACCGCGTGCTGACGCCGTCCACGCCGCTCGACGAAGCCGCGAAATGCGCGCTTATTTCAATGGATTCGACCGTGCGCTCGAACCTGTCGGTTGGGCTGCCGCTCGATCTGCTCGTCTACGAGAAGGACACGCTGCGCGTCACGCGCTTCGTGTCGATCGATCACGACAACGCTTACTTCCAGATGATTCACCGCACGTGGGGCGAGAGGCTGCGTCAGGTGTTCGGCGAGATTCCCGATCCTGACTGGCAGGAGTCGCAGCAGGTGCCGACGTTGCAGCGCGAGCGGGCGCTGGTGCTGCATCGCGCGCCGGTGGGCGCGGACGGCGTCGAACACGAATTCGACGCCAAGCCGGCGCAGACTCTGGCGCAGGCGGAAAAAGGCAAGGCGCAGCGGTAGGCTCAACCGCTGCCCGCCACAACAAAACCTACGGACGAAAAAAAACCAGCCACCGGCTTGCGCCCGTGGCTGGTTTCGAACTGCGTAAGCTTCAGCAGTCCGTCAAGCCCATTTAGAACTTGTGGCGAATGCCCAGGCTGATGATTTCCTGGCTGCTCGAACCGGCCTGGTAGCCATACGAGCCAACCGATGCACCGGCGTTGACAATGCCACCGGTCGCTGCATCGCGCTGATGACCGCTTGCGTGCTGGTATGCGCCAACGAGGTACAGGTCGGTGCGCTTCGACAGGAAGTAGTCGCCGCCCAGCGAAACCTGGTGGTAGTTCGCCGACGTGTCGCCTGCGCCGTGCGTGTACGTATAGCCCAGACCAAGCAGCATTGCCGGCGTGAGCTGGTAGCCAGCGTACGCGCCTGCAACGTGATACTTCTCTTGCTCTGTGAAGCCCGAGAACGCGTCCGGCTTGTATTGCGCGAAGCTATAGCGAACGTTGAACGTGAACGGACCGGTCACGTACTGTGCAGCCGCCGACGTGATGTCGATCTGCTTGGCCGATGCGTACGCGCCGTTGATGTTCGAGCCGTCGAACGTACCGTCAGACGTCACGCCTGCGTTCCACGTGCCACCCTGGTTGCCCGGAGCGACGCCGCGGCTTGTCAGCGTGTTCGCGTTTTGCATGCGGAAGTAGCCAGCTGCAACGCTGAACGGACCGCCCGACCACGTTGCTGCACCTGCCCAGGATTGGCCTGCGCCGGTTGCGCCCGCAACGCCGCCCAGTGCGTACATGCCTTCGAACTGGAAGCCGCCCCACACCGGCGAAACGTACTTGATTGCGTTGTTCGTACGCGAGCTGTTGTCGTTGTTGTCAACGTCGCCCGGCGTCGTGAACGTGCTGCCGAAGAAGTTGTCACCCGTCAGCGGCTGAACCAGGTCGACCAGCGGATCGTACTGGCGACCCAGCGTGAGCGTACCGTATGCATCTTGCGTCAAGCCGACGTATGCCTGGCGACCGAACAGCTTGGTGCCCGTGCCGTACGAACCCATCTTGCCGTTGTTCGGGTTGAAGCCGCTTTCCAACTGGAAAATCGCCTTCAAGCCACCGCCCAGGTCTTCCGAGCCCTTCAGGCCCCAGCGGCTGCCCTGCAGGTTACCCGCTGCGAGCTGCCACAGATTATTGTTAGCCGGGTTGGCGTTGTGAACGTACTGGACCGATTCATCGATCAAGCCATACAGGGTCACGCTGCTCTGAGCGTGAGCGACGCCCGTTGCGCCCAGGAGCGCCAGCGAGAGGGTAGACAGTGCGATTCGTTTCATCCATTTCTCCACGCAGATGATTAGTTTACTTGTTGCGGAAAGGAGAATAGCTCACTGCGTCAATCAGCAAGAACTGGAAAAAAAAGAGTGTCGCCAAAAACCGACAACCCGCGCAAACCCTTGTATTTAAAGCTCATCCGGGATTGTTGCCTTTTCGGCAATATTGATTCGTTGCATTCGCATTATTGTTGTTTCGTTGACGATGAACGTTTGAGTGTGCCTACTTCCCGCATTTATTTGTAATAGATATGTAATGAAGTCGTCTAGCGAAGCGACGGCGGCGGGAGTGCGCCCAAGCGGCGCCATGCATTTTGGCCGAAAAGGGGAGTAGACAGACGGGTGCGATTGTGATCCACACGCACCAACAAGGTGCGGCGCTGATTGTGCAACCGCCGGGCTATTTGGAACCGTCGTCGTCCGCGCGCGTGTGCCGCGCCATGCGGGCCGCCGCGAGGCCGGCGGCCGCGGCCAGCGCGACCGACTTCCACGGATGCTCGCGCACGTAGCGATTCGCCGCAACGGCTTTGCGGCTCGCGCCAAGCAGCGTAACGGCCGCCAGATGCGTCGCGCCCGCTTCGGCGGAAAGCACCGAGCGTCCGACGCCGAGCGCCTTCGCGCCTACCGATGCTTTTGCGTGTGTCTCGAACCGCGGCGGTTGAACTTCGGCGGACACAGCGCCAATCCTCGAAGCCCGCGCGTCGCTCGAATCGGACGAACCGGCGTGCAACGCCGCGCCGCCCGGGACCGTCGACGCCGCCAGCACCGACGCCAGCTTCGCGCGGCTGCCCGGCGGCGCGTCGGACTGCATGCCCCAACCGCCGCGCGGATCGTTCAGCCGGCCGCGCGCCGCCGAAAATTCCGCGCCGAGCAGCAGCACCGCCGCGGAAAAGTACAGCCACATCAACAGCACCGCGAGCGATCCGGCCGCGCCGAACGAACTCGCCATGCCGGCGTGCGCGAGGTACAGCGCGAACAGCTTCTTGCCCGCCGAAAACAGCACCGCCGCGACCACGCCGCCGACCAGCGCATCGCGCCAACGCACGCTCGCGTCGGGCAGAAACTTCAGCAAGCCGGCGAACGCGAACGCCAGCACGAGCAAGCCAACACCGAGTTGCAGCAGATTGCCGATCACCACATAAGGCGAGTCGCCCCACAGCCACTTGCCGACATACGTGATCACCGTATCGAGCACGAGCGAGACGATCAGCAGAAACGCGACGCCCAGCACGAGCCCGAACGAGATCAGCCGCACGCGCACCAGCGCAAGCACGCTCGACGTGCGCGGACCGGTGTACGGCCATACGACGTTGAGCGCGCTGTTCAGCGAAGAGAAAGTGGCCGACGCGCCGATGGCCAGCATCGTGAACGAGATGATCGCGGCCACGCCGCCCGCGCTGCCGCTGTGATGCGCGTTTTCGACGATGGTCTGCACGCCTGCCGCGGCCTGGTCGCCGAGCAGTCCGTGGATGTGGTCGAAGAGTTCGCCGCGCGCGGCCTCGGCGCCGAAGAACCAGCCGGCCACGGCGATCACCATGACGAGCGTCGGCGCCAAAGAAAACGCGGCGTAGAACGCGATGCTCGCTGCCAGCGCAGTGCAGCGGTCTTCGGAAAACTGCTTGAGTGCTCCGATCGCCCAGTTCGCCTGCGTGCGAGCCATGTGCTGGAGGTTGCCGGCGGAAAGCGTGTCGATGTCCATGGTCGAAGTCTCACTGGTTCGGGCGGTGCGCAGGCACGAGCCGCTCGGGCCGGCCGGACGCAGCCTCCGTATGGCCGTCGTTCGCAAGCGTTGTGCCTGTGACTATAGCAAGCGCACTGGCCGCACGCCGCATTGCATGCCGCACCGCGCGCATGCCGGTAGAATGCGATGGCCTTCCTCTCTACTTCTCTCGACCGCCATGCATTCGCACGAAGCCGTAAAGCAGTTGGACGTGATCCCCGCCGATGAACTCGCCACGCGTTTGCCGCCGCAAGTGCTGGCGCAGTTGCCGCAACAGGGCGTCACGGTTTTCTCCGTCACCGACGACGCGTCGGACACCGCCGCCTTCAGCGCACGCTATGGCTTCGGTCTCGAGGACTGCGCGAATACGATCGTCGTGCGTTATAAGAAGGACGGCGGCGAGCACTATGCGGCGCTCGTTTCGCTCGGCTCGCTGCGGCTCGACATCAACGGAGCGGTGAAGGCGGCGCTCGGCGCGCAGCGGCTGTCGTTCGCGAAGCGTGAGCTTGCGGTTGAACTGAGCGGCATGGAGTTCGGCGGCATTACGGCTTTCGGCTTGCCGCAGGACTGGCGCATTCTCGTCGATGCCGCCGTCATGGAGCGCGCGCAGATCGTCATGGGCGCGGGCATTCGCGCGGCCAAACTGCTGCTCGCGCCGGACGTGTTGCGTCAATGGCCGCGCTGCGAAGTGGCGCAGATGACGCTCGTGGCGGAGTAACTATCGCCGGTTAAGTGACTGAGTGACTGACTGAGTAATGCGGAAGCGCCACGCGGTCCGCACAGTGGCCGCGTGGCTTGTCGACGATCAGATGATGAGGCGCGACACCTTCGTACCTTCCAGCGATACGCCCGCCATCAAGCCGCCGTTGGTCAGCACGAATGCTTCGACCGGGCTTGTCGCCGTCGATGTGTCGATCGCGCCGTTCGCGCCGACCTTGAGCACCGCGACGGTTGCGTCGGCGCCCGCTGCCCAGCCCTGGCTATTGAGGAATTTGTCGAGTGCTTCCTGCGTCATGAACAGGAAGATAAGCGCCTTCGACTGCGCGCCGATCTGCAAGCCAAACGATCCCGCCACCGTGCTGTAGTAGCCGGTCGTGCGACCGCCCACGCGCAGCCCGCCTTCGCCGTATTGGCCGCCGACCCAGAAGCCCGCCGAGATCACCGACGGAAACACCAGCACGCCGCGCGCTTTCGCCACGAGTTCGCGCGAACCGCCGACGTTCGCGTAGAGACGCGAAAGCGTGGAGTCGATACCCGCGTTGATCGTGTCGCGCTTGTTGGCGTTCGCGGACGCCGACGTGCCCGACGACCCTGACGTGGTGGTGCAACCGGCAAGGCCGAGGCCCGCGGTAGCGAAAGCCGCGCCGGCCGTCGTGATGAATTGTCGTCTGCGCATGATAGTTGTCCTTTTACGTTATCGAGGCGGTTTTTGTTTATGGATCAAAGGTAATGCTGTGACGTTGGCCAATAGGGCCAGCATCAATGATAAAGCAGCATTTGCCGTGCCTGATCCATGCCGCCCGCGCAGAGGGACATTCATGCGTCGGGTGCGAGGAATCCGCGCTGAGACTCGCGCGGGTTCCTCAGCGGATTCCTCCGCGGGTTCCTTTATTCGCTGCCACGCATTACATGGCTGGGCGAATGTTCTGGTTATGACGGAAGAGGTTGTGCGGATCGTAGCGGCTCTTAACCGCGACGAGCCGTTCGAAGTTCGGGCCGTATGCATCGGCGACGCGGCTCGCTTCTTCCTGCGTCATGAAGTTCACGTAGACGCTGCCGAGCGAGAACGGCGCTGCCTGCTCGAAGAATGCACGAGCCCACGCGATGCAACGTTCGTCGTCGGCGGGATCTTCCCAGCGGCCATGCACGTTCATCGCGTATTGCGTGTCGCGGCTCGAGTAGGCGGTCGCATTCACCGGCACGCGTTGCGTTTGCGCGCCGATCTGCCCGAAGAAAATCTCGCACTGTGGAGAAGGCAGATTCTCGATCGACTGAAGCAGTGCGTCGATCAGACCATCGTCGATATTGGCGAGATTGTGCGACTTCCAGTAGTTGCGCGATCCCGGCGCGAGCAGCGGATCGAATGCCTGTTGCCACATCGCATACGGCATTTCGCCGAGATGTTCGCCGACGGGCGTGCCGAACGTCTTCACTTGCGCGACCGCCGAAGGACCGTTCGCGATTGGCCCGGTGTAGCACATCGGGAAGATGATCACCGGCTTGCCGTGCACTTCGGCCGGCAGGAACGGCAGCGGCGGCGCGAGCCGTAGAACCGCCCACACGCTCAGGTCGTCGGGCATCTGCGCGGCGGCCGCGCGATATTTGACGAGCGCGTCTCTCGCCTCGGCGAACGGCAGCACGACGAGCCCGCCGTACACCATCGGTCCGACGGAATGCAGTGCGAATTCGAACGACGTGACCACGCCGAAATTGCCGCCGCCGCCACGAATCGCCCAGAACAGATCTTCGTTCGATTCGGCGCTGGCGCGAAGCAATTCGCCTTCGGCGGTGACCACGTCGGCTGAAATCAGATTGTCGATCGTCATGCCGTATTTGCGGCTGAGCCAGCCGAAGCCGCCGCCGAGCGTCAGGCCCGCGACACCCGTGGTCGAATTGATGCCGAGTGGTGTTGCAAGTCCGAAGGCTTGCGCTTCGTGATCGAAGTCCGCGAGCGTTGCGCCCGGTCCCACATACGCGCGTCTTGCGATCGGATCGATTCGCACGGACTTCATCTGCGAGAAGTCCATCACGAGACCGTCTTCGCATAGCGCGCTGCCGGCAATGTTATGACCGCCGCCGCGAAGCGCGAGCGGCAGATCATTCGCGCGCGCGAACGCGATGCCGCGACGCACGTCGGCGACGCCGGCGCAGCGCAGAATCATCGCCGGGCGGCAGTCGATCATTGCATTCCAGATGCTGCGGGCTTCGTTGAAACCGGGATCGTCGGGCAGTACTAGCTGCCCACGTATGGCGGTTTTCAGTTCTTCGATGGCGCTGCTCGACACTTGAGCCATGGCTTGTCTCCTGGTGTTGTAAGGGCGCTTTTTCAAGCGCTGTCGGCTGACCCAAGCAGACCGAAAGAATGTTGACAGCCTGGTTCAGCGTCCAGTAAACGGCGAGCTTCGCGCTACTCAAACGCACGTAAACCCGCGTGCGCTTCGCTGTTTGCTGCGAAGCACGCGCAGCGTGCCTTTGCGAGCGTGTATCGCCGACAACGGAATGCCGGCGCCGCGAATGGTGCATGTGCTTGCGGAAAAGATCGCGTGTGAAAGTGTTGGCGAACTCTGCTAATAGCGGAGTTCTGGCGTGACAGGTATGACGAAACTCGCGTGAGTCGCGCGTTGCGTGAAAGGCTTAGCGCGGCACTTCAATGACCTTGTCGTGAGCCACGACGAAAACCCTTTCTCCACTCACGCGGCCGTCGTCGCGCGCACCGCCGGTAAAGCTGCCGAATGCGGGCAGCACGCCGCATTGCGCGCCGAAACGAAAGCACGGCACGCGAACCGAGTCGTTGCGCGTCGCAATCCGATAGACAGGATGCAGATGGCCGGCGAGCGCGTACGCGCCGTCGACGGTCTGCGGGTGATGACACAGCGCCCACGGTCCAACGCGCCACGGCTCCAGCACAAGTTCCACATTGAGCGTACCAGGCAACGCGCCCGCATGCCGATCGTGATTGCCTTCTACGAGCAAGATTCGCAAACTCGGATGCCGCGCGCGCCACACGTGCAGTGCATCGAGAATCTCTTCGGCGTGCGCCTCGCGCGCATGCAGCAGATCGCCGAGAAAGACCAGCGTGGACGGTTCGAATTCGGCGATCAGTATGTCCAGACGCATCAGGTTGTCGGCAGTGGAACCGATGGGCACCGGCACGCCGCGCGCACGAAATACGGCGTCCTTGCCGAAATGCGCATCGGCGACGAAAAGACAGCGCAGCGCGGGATCGAAGGCCGCGCGCAAGCTCGACAGCACGAGCGGATGGCCGGCAATTTCAACGGACAACGACGCAGGCTTCATACGCGGGCCGCCTTCTCGAGTTCCGCAAGCATGCGCTGTACGCGATCCGCGAGCTTCTCTGTGCTTACTTTCTCGCGCAGGCGTCCGACGATAAGCGGAAACGCAAAGGGAGTCGGTTTTTTCGGATGCATGAGAACGAGGCGGCTCGCGTTCATTCGTTCTAGCGCGCTACGAATGCGTTTCGCGTCGAGTTCCTGCAATAGCACTTCGGTATCAGCCTGATCGAGTAACAGATTGCCGCTGTCATGATTGCGGAAGATCTCATAGAAAAGGCCGCTGGAGGCCTGCAATTGCCGGGCGCTTTTCTGCTGCCCTGGATGTCCCTGAAACACGAGCCCCGACACGCGCGCAATTTCGCGGAATCGTCGTCGAGACAACTCCGACGAATTGAGGCTCGCCAGAATGTCGTGATCGAGTTGTTCCGCCGAGAGCAATTCACTCTCCAATGCCGCGGCCCAGTCGAATGGTTGCGCGGACAACAGCTCGAAACCATAGTCGTTCATTGAAATAGAAAAAGTACCGGGCTTCTCTCGCGCGATTCTCCAGGCGAGCAATGCGCCAAGACCGATATGCGCGGTGCGCCCCGCAAATGGATAACAGAAGAAGTGATGCCCTTCGCGCGACTTGAGTACTTCGGCCACCAGCAAACCGGGCTGCGGCAGAGCCGACCATTTCTGCTGCAATTCGAGCAGCGGCCGAACGGCGCGCATCTCGGGTTCGTCATAGATGCCGCCGGCGGCGCGCGCGAGCATCGTCAACGTCGCCTCGGCGAGTTCCGAGGAGAGCGGCATGCGGCTGCCTGCCCATTGCGGCATCGCGCCGCGTGCCGAGGTCGCGCGTTTGACCCACGCAGTCATGTCCTGCACGCGAATCAATTCGAGCGCACGTCCGCCGAAGGTAAAAATATCGCCGGGTTTCAGCCGCGAAATAAACGACTCTTCGATTGCGCCTATGCGGCCGCCCGCCAGATACGCGACATTCAGCGTGCCGTTCGCGACGATCGTGCCGACGTTGTTGCGATGCCGCCGCACCAGATCTTCGCGCGGCACGCGGTACAGGCCGTCGCTTTCGCGCACCACGCGGTGGTAGTCCGGGTACGCGCGCAACGCGGTGCCGCCGCCTTCGACGAAACCTAATGCCCAATCGAATTCATCTTGCGTTAGTTGCCGGTACGCGTACGTCGTGCGAACTTCGTCGTAGAGATCGCGCGCGTCGAAGCCGCCGCCAATTGCCACTGTCACCAGATGCTGAACGAGAACATCAAACGGTTTGTCCGGCGTTTCGCGGCATTCTATTTGCCGCTTTGCGACTGCCTCGCGCGCGGCGGCCGCTTCGACGAGTTCGAGCGCGTGCGTGGGCACGATGGTCACGCGCGACGGCCGTCCCGGCGCGTGACCCGAGCGGCCGGCGCGCTGCATCAAACGCGCGACGCCTTTCGGCGAGCCGATCTGAAACACGCGCTCCACAGGCAGAAAGTCGACGCCGAGATCCAGGCTCGATGTGCATACAACGACCTTTAGCAAGCCGTTCTTCAAGCCGCGCTCGACCCACTCGCGCACTTCCTGATCGAGCGAACCATGATGCAACGCAATTGCGCCGGCCCATTGCGGACGCGCTTCGAGCAGCGCCTGATACCAGACTTCGCATTGCGAGCGCGTGTTGGTAAATACGAGCGATGTCTGCGCCTCGCCGATCGCCTCGGCCACGGCCTCGACCTGGCGCATTCCCATATGACCGCCCCAAGGAAATCGCTCGATGGTCTCGGGAATAACCGTGTCCACGATCAATGCCTTCGGCAGCTTGCCGTGCACGCTGACACGCGGGGTTCTGACCGGGGAGAGCAATACATCGGCGGCGAAGGGAAGGTTGCCGAGCGTCGCCGACAAGCCCCATATCTGCAAATCGGGCCGCCAATGCGCGAGCCGCGCCAGCGCCAGTTGTGTCTGCGTGCCGCGCTTGTTGCCGAGCAGTTCATGCCATTCGTCGACGACCACGAGCTTTACGTGCGAGAGTACTTCGCGCGCATCGGGTCTCGTCAGGATCAGCGACAGACTCTCGGGCGTCGTGATCAGCGCTGACGGCATGCGCCGGTTTTGCCGCGCGCGTTCGGCGGTGGACGTATCGCCGGTTCGCAAGCCTACTGTCCACGGCACGGCCAGTTCGATCGCCGAGCTTTGCAATGCGCGTGCCGTATCGGCGGCAAGGGCGCGCATCGGCGTGATCCAGAGGACGGTGAGCGGCTCGGGCTGCATGCTTGTGGCGCGCCGACGCGTCGCCGCTGAATGGGAAGGTACGGCTCGCGCGAACGCGGCAAGCGCGCCGAACCAGATGGCCCACGTCTTGCCCGCGCCCGTGGTTGCATGGAGCAGGCCGCTCGCGCCTCGCTCCATCTCGCGCCACACCTCGCGCTGAAAATCGAACGGCTGCCAACGCCGCGCTTCGAACCACGCATGCAGCTTCCCGGCGAAAGGGCGCCGCGCCGCCTCTTCGTCGATGGAAAACGGCAGCGGCTCGAATGCCGGCTCGCGAGCGTCGAGCCGCGCCTGTTGCTCGCGGCTGCGCGGAATGCGTCGCGGCCGTGGCGCGCGGCGTCGCTCCGGCACGACCGAAGGCGGCGCAATGTCCTGCTTGTCGGGATCAACCGGCTCGTTCATTGAAAGTTGAAAGCGCTCGTTGGCATCGGGTTGCGCACGACGATACTTCGCCGTACCTCTTCTACGTGGACCGCGCGCGCAAAGCGCTGGTTCAAGAGAATTGCGCTGACACGCCGCCGCAGTCCATGTTTAAATGCCTCGCTTCAGACGCGCGGGCTCCCGCCATTGGCCATCGGCAAGCGGGTACGCGCTGAACCTGCGCTCGATTCAATAACGGAGTTGACGGTGAATAACAAGTTCGCAGCGTTGCCCCGATCACCCCTGCAAATTGCAGCCGCGCAAGCGCTACCGGTTTGCGGAGACGTGACGGCAAACATCATGAAGACGGTCGAATTGACCGGTCTTGCCGCCGATCGCGGTGCCCGACTGGTGGTTTTTCCCGAGAAGTTCCTGAGCGGCTATGAACCCGGCCTGATCGCCGGCGACCCAGCGCAATATGCATTCGAACTCGCCGATGCACGTCTCGATCCGATCCGCGAGATTTGCCGCCGACGCGGCATTGCGGCAATTGTCGGCGCGGCCACGCGCGGCGCGGACGGCCTGCGTATTTCGTCGCTCGTATTCGATTGCCGCGGCGAGGACGCAAAGCCGTATCACAAGCAGTATCTATATAGAAGCGAAGCGGAAATCTACCGGCCGGGCACGCAAGGCTGCATGCTCGAACTCGACGGATGGCGGCTCGCACTCGGCGTGTGCTACGACTCGGGCTTTCCCGAGCACGCGCGCATGGCGGCGGTAAACGGCGCGCACGCCTATCTCGTGAGCGGGCTCTTTAGCGTGAAGTCCGGCTATCACCAGTCGCGCATCTGGTTCCCCGCACGCGCGTTCGACAATACGATGTATGTGTTGCTGTCGAATCACGTCGGCATGACCGGCGGCTGGGACACATGCGGTGCGAGCGCAGTCTGGAGTCCCTATGGCGATGTGATTGAAGAAGCCAGCCGCGAACGGGAAGAAGTCATCGTCGCGCGGCTCGATCCGGCCGTGCTTGCCGACGTTCGCGAACGGGAAACGGCGCTGGCGGATTTCGTCGCGCATGGCGATATGGCGGCCGATAACGTTGCGGTGCTGCCGCTGGATTAGCAGCGCGCTCTATTCCGTGCGCTAGAATGAACCGTACTACCCATCTGGAGATTCGTTTTGAAATCTATCGTTGCTCTGCTTGCCGCTACTGTACTTTCGTCGACGGCGATGGCTGCCGCTTCTACTGAGAAGCTGCCTTCGGGCGTGGTTGTCGAACACCTCGTGCAAGGCACCGGCGCGCAGCCGGCCGCCACCGATGTCGTGAAGGTCAACTATCGCGGCACGCTTGCGAACGGCACTGAATTCGACGCGTCCGCGAAACACGGCGGTCCGGCAACGTTCCCGCTGAACCGCGTGATTCCGTGCTGGACGCAGGGCGTGCAAACCATGAAAGTGGGCGGCAAGGCAAAACTGACGTGCCCGGCCGCCACCGCCTACGGCAGCCGCGCCGTGGGCACGATTCCGCCGAACAGCGACTTGACGTTCGAAGTCGAGCTGGTCGACATCGTCAAATAAGGCGCGACGTGCGCTGAAACGCAACCCCGCGACGGATAACGTAGCGGGGTTTTTTTATGGGCTGCAGTGGCCCGCCGTGGCCCGCAGTCGGATAGAGGATGGAATAAAACACGACAACACCGCGTAGGGCAATAAAGAACGACGTCTTTTCAACTCGCCGCCTACTCGCTCGTTTACCAGTGCTGTTGTAGTCATTCATCGTGCATGAGGAGAATCTGCCATGAATATCGACTTTCATTACGGCGTGGTCTATATCGTCGCGCGAGTTGGCGGAATGACGCCGAGCCAGGCGCTGACGGTCGCCCATGCGTGCCAGTATGTCGACGATGCAACGACGCCGGGCATCCTGCGTTTTCAGGGCGGCGAGACGTTCGAACGCTTCGCCACCGCGCACAAGACCTTCGACTATGCGAATACGGAGAACGACCAGAACCGGCTCGTGTGGGCGCCGTTTCATTTTCTGCCGGCAGGAGAGGGCGCGACGCTCGACGAAAAAGCCGTGTGCCGCGCGGACAGCGCGGTCGCGCGCGAGGTGGTGCGGCGCGCCATCCGGCAGCGCAGCACGGAGATGGGCTTGCATCGTCTCGGCGTGACGCTGCATACGTATGTGGATACGTGGGCGCACCAGGGGTTCGCGGGCATCGAAAGTCCGGGCAACCGGGTTCATTCTCTCGAGGCGCAAGATTGCACGCGCACGGGCTGGCTCGAGAATCTCACACTCGCCATGCAGCACCTGGTGCAGCACGTCGAAGCCGATGTTCTGACGCTTGCGCTACCTGTGGGCCACGGCGCCGCGTTGCATTATCCGGATCAGCCGTGGGCGAAATGGCATTACATCGACGGCAGGAATATGTTCATACAGCGACACAACCTGCCGGAGTTTGTCGAGGCCGCCGACATGGCGTGCCGTGCGGTTCGCGCGTATGTGGCCGGGCGCGAAGACTTCGAAAACGAAGAGGGCATGCCGCAAAACGTGAAAGCGACGCTCACCGAATTGCTCGATACCAACCGGATCATGGACGACAACGAGCGGTTGCGGGCGATCTGCGAGTTCGTGAAGGAGGGCGGCATTCCCGGCCTGAAAGAGGCCATTCCGGACTACGTGCCGAAGGGAGTCGGCTCATGGAAGTACAAAGCCACCGGTCTTCGCGCGGAAGACGACTCCGGCGAAAAGCCCGTGTGGGGCGAGGCATTCGAAAAGAGCGACTACCGGCTCTTTCATGACGCGGTAAAACAGCACCGTTTCGTGACGACTCAGGAAGTGCTGCCGGCTCACGGCTTGCGAATCGCATGATGCGTTCATGCGCGAATGAGTGGAGACCGCCACGCGGGCGGCCTCTTTATGTCTTTATGGCCCGGTTTCAGATGAAAGTACTGAACGCCACAACGCTTAAAGCGATGGCGCCGCCTCAATAACCCCAGCGTTGCCGCTCGCGCCATTCATGCTCGCGCCAGTGCTCGCGGCGCCATTCGTGTTCCCGCCATTCGCGGCGTTCGCGCCACGCGTCGCGGCCGTCATAAGCGCGATAACCGCCATAGGCTACCGCGACCGCGGCAGGGCCGTACGCAACCGGAGGCGCCACATAAACGGGCTGCGGCGCATAGACGCCGACCGGAATGCCGACGCCGACGGCGAGATTCACATGAGCAGAAGCAACCGACGATGCGGCGAGAACTGCCAGACCGAGTGCTGCGCCAACGATCTTCTTGTTCATTTTCCTTCTCCTTGCACTTGAAGTGCGCTGCCAGAGCTTTGTCTCGATGGACGGTTGAAGTGTAGAAGCGTGCCCACGACACAGGTGAAACAGCGCTGCGAGATTGGTAACGCACGGTTACGGTCACTGCGGCGTTAAAAAATGAACTCGAAGCCTTTGAATCTCCGAATGCTTGCCTATAGTAGAAGCGGCTCTTGCCGCAATGCACAGTGCCGCCTTTTCTCGATACAGGTGACGGGGAACCGACATGACGCCATCGAATGCCGCGATCTATCAGGCCCAGACTTGCACGCCCGAGTCGCTGCGAATTCTGGCGGCCTATCTTGAACTGGCGCTCGACGAGGGCGAAAGCGTCGTTCTCATGAGAATTGGCGCGCACGTGCGCAGTGTTTATATCGGCGATCCGTCCGCTTCTCTGGAAGATTTGCGCGATGAGGGCGTAGTACAGGCCGGGCAGGCTGACGAGATTCTCGCGCTGACCCGCATAGGACTTAACCGGATCACCGCCGATAGCCAGCAGTATCGCTTTTTGCGCAGCGTCAGATACATTGCCGACCGTCAGGTTGTCGTTTTTACCCCGACCTGAGCGGCCCGGCAACAATTGGAAAGAAAGAGAGCGCCGGAATAAAGAAAGAAGCAACGCGTAATAAAGAGTCCATAAAAAGTGGCACAGGCAAAGAACGAATGCATGCTAAAGGCGTCTATCGATTGCATCGAAGAGAACTTTTTGTATTCCGCACGCGTAGAGCAAGTCAGAATTCGGTTTTTTATGGCCATCCGGCTATGCCGTTCCCACGTTATTCATGGCATAGTTCGTTCGATTACCACATAAGGAGCAATTCAATGCCCACGTTAGAGCAAATCCAGGCAAAGCTTAAGAAGCTCCAGGCGCAAGCTGACGCCCTTATTGCAAGGAAAGCGCAAGTCGCAATCGACCAGATTCGCGAATTGATGCTTAAGCACGGCCTGACTACCGCCGACATCGAAGCGCAAGCAAAAGCGCGGCGCGCGGCCAAGGGCCTTAACGGCCATGCCGGCAACGCAAAGGCCGCGGCAGCCGGACAGAAGATTCCGAAGTATCGCGATCACAAAACCGGTGCGACCTGGACCGGACACGGCCGCGCGCCCGGTTGGATTGCAACCGCGAAAGACCGCAGCGTGTTTCTCATCGACGGCGCAAGCGAATCGAAGTGGGGCAGCGTTGCCGCTAACAACGCGAAAGCCAAAGGTCAGCCGAAAGGCGCGCAACCGCCGAAGTATCGCAATCCGTCAACCGGCGCGACCTGGAGCGGACGCGGCCCGGCGCCTGCATGGCTTGCATCGGTGAAGGATCGCAGCAGGTTTCTGATCGACGGCGGCGCAGCGTCGGTGGCGGGCAAGGCCGGCAAAGTGAAATCCGCGGCTGTGAAAAAGGTTGTGGCGAAAAAGGCGCGGGCGGGTAGTCAATCTGTTGCCACTAAAAAAGCTGCGGTAAAACCCGCTGCAAAGAAAACCGCCGCGCGAAAAGTCACCGCAAAAAAGGCAGCAAGCAAAGCCGCGAGCAAACTTCCGGGCCGCAAGAAAGCCGCAAGTTCGCAACCCGCAGTGACCGCTGCGGCACCGGTCGCGTCGACCGCGGCGAGCGCATAAGCGCACTGCACTGGCACAGCGAAGTACATGACGAGCGTACATGAATCGCCCCAGCAGGAGGATCAGGTTCTCCTGCTGGACTCAGTTCCTCATCCCGCAGCCGACGCAGCGGAGCCGTTCATTGTCGCGAGCGATCGCCGCGTGATTCTCGCTTATCCGATTGCGGAATCCGACTTCGAGCGGTTCGGTCCGTTCGATCCCGACGACGATCCGTTCTGCGCAGTGCTATTTCCCGACACGCAGTTTCATCGGCTAGGGCCGCCGGGCGATGGCGATCTCGAGATTCATCCGCTCGCGTCGCAAGGTCTGGCCGCTTTTGCCGCACAAGAAGTGATCAACTGTTCTCTTGTCGATGAACTCGCCGCAGTGTCATTGCCGGAACTGGCGAAGCGTCATTTCGTCATTACGTTTCTGGAGTCCACCTTCGAGTGCATAGCGTCCGATTACACGCTGGTCGGTGTATACGGCGCGGCTGAAATCGCAAGCCGCGAGGCATTTGCACTCGTACGGTAGATCTATCCAGAGCGGCGCTGCCTGTTTGCCGCGCGCCAGGTTAGTTGCCCGGATCGAGTACCGGCCGATCCGGCTCTGCAAGCGTTCTATAAGGCAGTCGTGCGGCGCGCGGGTTGGTCGTCGTATTGTCGATTACGCGTTCGACGTCCGCGGTTTTCGCGAGTTCGCTGAGGAACGCCTGCTTGTCGAAGCCAGGCGATACGCAGCCTTCCACATAGACAAAGCGACGTTGCAGCGTGAGCCAAAGCGTCGAATGTTCGCGCCAATGAGTCGCGGCATTGATATTGGCGAGACGCCGCTGCACGGCCTCCGCAACTTCCTTGTCGTACAGATAAGCGTTGGGTAAGCGGCAACGGCCTTCTATCCAGCAACTGTTGCCGCGTTCAATGCGGTAATGACTGTCGGCGAGCCATTCCTGTTCGGTTTCGAGTGGGCCGAGCGGCGCTGGGCATCCGTCAATGGCTTTGGAAATCTGAAAGAACGGGTCGTGTCCGCGATTGATTCGCTGTTCTTCGCCGCGAGCCAAAGGCAGAACCAAAAACAACGATAGACTTAAAGCCGCGCATTGCAATGCACTCGCCGGCCGCTGCGTGAATCGTCTCAGTGTCATGCTGATTGTCTCCACTCGTTGCGCAGCGAGACGTTCTTCTTATTAGCGGCTCGTGCGCCGGTTCTCGACCGCAAACTTGATCAATTCGGCCTGGCCTTCAATATCGAGCTTGCGTTTCAGATTCAGGCGATGTGTCTCGACAGTACGCACCGACAGATCGTTGCGTTGAGCAATCTGCTTGCTCGACAAACCCTCGGCGAGTGCATCGAGAATATCGCGTTCGCGCGGCGTGAGCCGTTCAACCGGCGATTGCATCGCCGAAGCCTGAATCAATCGGGCGCCGAGTCCCGCGCTGAAATAGGTCTTTCCGTCGAGCACGGCGCTAATCGCCTGAATGATTTCGGTCGACGGCGAGTCCTTCAGCACGTAACCGCTTGCTCCCGCGCGCACTGCCTGTGTGACGTATTCGAGGTTGTCGTGCATCGACAGCATCAATACGCGGATCGCGGGGAATCGCTCATGAAACATGCCGGCAAGCGCAATGCCGTTCATTCCGTTCATGCCGACATCCATCAGCACGAGGTGAGGCTCCAGGCTCGCGGCGAGCGCGAGCGCTTCCTGTGCATTGCCTGCTTCGCCGACTACCTCCAGGTTGCGCACTGCTTCGAGCCGCGCACGCAAGCCGTCGCGAACGAGCGGATGATCGTCGACCAGAATCAGACGGGCAATGGGGTGTGAGATGTCGTTCATGAAGACGCTTCCTGCAAGCTCTGCTTATGAGGCTCCGTTGTACCGGCGACGAGCGGAACACGCGCGGTGACGAGCGTATGGCCAGGCTGCGAGTTGAGCGCAAGCGTGCCGCCTAACGCTTCCACGCGCTCGCGCATATTGCGCAGCCCAACGCCCGAGCGGCGGCCGACAAACGCGTGCGCGACATCGAAACCGCAGCCGTTGTCGGCGATTGTGAGCGCGACGGCATCGTTCGACACTTCCAGCGAGAGCGCCGCGTTCGACGCACGCGCATGGCGCACGATGTTGGTCAGCGCTTCCTGGGCAATGCGGAACAGAACGGTGTTGACCGCCTCGGCCAAAACCGCGGCGTGAGTATGCGTGATCTGCGTGAAGCCGATTTCAATGCCCGATTGTTCGCTCAGTTCGCGCGTGAGTTGCTCGATGGCTGCCGCGACGCCCAGGTCGTCGAGCATCGACGGGCGCAGCGCATGAGAAATACGCCGCACTTCGCGCAACGTGTCGCCGAGACGCGTGAGACTGGTCGACAACGCGGCTTCCGCGGCGGGCACGCGCGTTTCGCTGCGCTCGAAACGCGCGAGCGCCGATTCGAGCAGCAGCTTCACCGACACCATCATCTGACTGATGCCGTCGTGCAATTCCCGCGAAAGCCGCGCGCGTTCGTTCTCCTGCGATTCGACCACCTGCTGCGCGAGCCGCTTCAGTTTCGCGTCGGCGCTGCGATATTCGGTGACGTTGAGCACGAGCGCGCACAGCGCGATAGCGGCGAGCCCCGCGAGTGCGATCGCGTCGATCCACATCATCGTGCGATCGATATTGATCGCCGCGCGCTCGTCGATATGCGCGAGGGTCGTGTCGACGTCGTCGAGATAGATGCCGGTGCCGATCATCCAGCCCCAGCGTTCGAGCGGCACCACGTAGCCGAGTTTCGAGGCGAGCTTGCCCGTCGAAGGGCGATGCCATAAATAGCGCACATAGCCGCCGCCTTGCGACGCCGCGGCGAGCAGCTTCTGGATGGTGAGCACGCCTTGCGGATCGCGCAGTTCCGACAAATCGCGTCCCACGAGATGCGGCTCGCGCGGATGCATGAGCGAACGGCCATGCATGTCGTAGACGAAGAAATAGCCGTCCTTGCCGAAGTCCATCTTCTCGAGCACGTCGAGCGCGCGCGTGCGGCGCAGCGCGTCGTCGCGTGCGTTATCTTCGCCGGCTTCGTAAAGCGGCGCGATCGCGGACGTGGCCAATTCGACGTAATGCTTGAGCTCGATTTCCTTGCTCGCCATGTACGCGGCCTGAGTCGTCGCGTGCTGCGTTTGCGCGAGCGCGGTCGCTTCGCGGCGCACGCCGATTTCGATGCTGGCGATAGCCGCGAGAAAGGGCACGATAGCCAGCAAGACGATCTTGGCTTTGAGTTTCATCGTTGAAAAGACGGCCAGTGGACTACGTAGTAATACGTAGCCGGCTTACGTAGTTGCGCGCTTGTGAGGACGCTTACGAAGGCGAATACTACATCCCCGCGGCGCATTGCGTCTTGCGGACGTTTTCGCGCTCATGCGTCGGCAGTGCGCAAAAGCAGATTCCGGTTTCGGCAGATGACTGCGCGGGTATTTCACACGAATACCCGTTACCGGATTTCCGCGCGCCGGATCACAAGTCCGGATGCGTGGTGTCAATAATAGACCTAGGAGATGTACATGGAGACCTCCCCATCCGCCGGCCGGTCATGGCTATGGCTCATTCTTTTGCTTCCGTATATCGCGCTCTTGTGGCTGCCGTTCTATAACGACACGCGTCCGTCGTTCGCCGGTTTTCCGTTCTTCTACTGGTATCAGTTCTTGTGGGTGCCGTTGACCTCGCTACTGATTTACGTCGTGTACCGAGGTGTCAAATGAGCGACCTGAACCCCGTCAATCCGGTGGCGATGACCGTCTTCATCGCATTCTTCGTGCTTGTCACGGTAATCGGTTTCTTTGCCGCCCGCTGGAAACGCGGCGACCTCACGCAGTTGCACGAATGGGGTCTGGGCGGCCGGCAGTTCGGCACGGTCATTTCCTGGTTCCTCGTCGGCGGCGACTTTTATACCGCCTACACGGTGATCGCCGTACCCGCACTCGTGTATTCCGTCGGCGCATATGGTTTCTTCGCGTTGCCGTACACGATCATCGTTTACCCGTTCGTGTTCGCGGTGATGCCGAAGTTGTGGAAAATCGCACACGCGAAGAACCACATCACGGCAGCGGACTACGTGCACGGCGAATACGGCGGCAAGTGGTTTCCGGCCGCGGTCGCGTTGACCGGTATCGTGGCGACCATGCCGTATATCGCGCTGCAACTGGTCGGCATGCAAGTGGTGATCAAGGGACTCGGCGTGACCGGCGAATTGCCGCTGATCGTCGCGTTCGTGATTCTCGCGCTGTACACGTATGCAAGCGGCTTGCGCGCCCCGGCGATGATCGCGTTCGTGAAGGACATCATGATTTACATCGTCGTGATCGCGGCGGTGTGGCTGATTCCCGCGAAACTCGGCGGCTACGCGCATGTGTTCGACGCAGCGGATACCTACTTCAAGGCGAAGGGCGGCGCGACCGGCATCATTCTCAAGCCGACGCAATTCACCGCGTATGCATCGCTCGCACTGGGTTCGGCGCTCGCGGCCTTCATGTATCCGCACACGATGACGGCGGTGCTCTCGTCCTCTTCGGCAAAAACGGTGCGCAAGAATGCGATTTTTCTGCCGGCTTATACGCTGCTGCTCGGCCTGATCGCGTTGCTTGGTTATATGGCGATCGCGGCCGGCGTGCATGTGAAGTCGGCTTCGGATATCGTGCCGGCGCTTTTCAATACGCTGTTCCCGTCGTGGTTCGTCGGCTTTGCGGCGGCTGCAATTGCGATTAGCGCACTGGTTCCGGCAGCGATCATGTCGATCGGCGCGGCCAATCTGTTCACGCGCAATTTGTGGCGCCCGCTGGTGTCGCCGAATATCACGCCTGAAGCCGAGGCGGCGAACGCGAAGATCGTGTCGCTCGTGGTGAAGTTCGGCGCGTTGCTGTTCATCGTGTTCCTGCCGACGCAATATGCGATCGACCTGCAATTGCTCGGCGGCGTGTGGATCTTGCAGATCTTCCCGGCTATCGTGTTCTCGCTGTACACGCGGCGCCTGAATACGCCGGGTCTCTTTAGCGGTTGGCTCGTCGGCATTTTGCTTGGCACGTCGCTCGCGATTTCGCAAGGGCTCAAGCCGGTGTTCGCACTGCATCTCGGCGACGCCGTGTATCCGGTTTATATCGGCCTGATCGCACTGGTCGCGAACATCGTGGTGGCGTTCGTCGTGTCGGCGCTGTCGCCGCGGCGAGTGGCCGTGACCGCCTGATCGTTCTTTACGGATCGAGTGTTATTGACGCCGCGGGCCTTCGGGCTCGCGGCGTTTTTTATTTAAAGCGAGCGAGGCGCGCTAAACGAGCACTTCCACCGATTGCATGGCGCGGCGAATCTCCGTCGTGCGGCCCCACGATTCATCGCGGATCGTTTCGAGCAGGCAATCGATAAAGCACTGCGACGCTGCATCGGACGGCTCGCCCGTGCGCGTGATGATGCCGACTGTCGAGTCCTCGAGTTCTTCGCGCAAGGGGATCGCGCACAAACCGTCGCGCGCCGCGCAGAGTTCGACGAGCGGCCACGGAAAAATGCTCACCATGTCAGTGCGCTTGAGCAGTGCGACCGCCACGGTGAGCGAATGGAGAAAGTGGATGCTGCGCGGCACCGGCAATCCGTAGCGGGAAAACATCTGATAGGGCGCATGCCCCTCGGTTTCCGGATCGAGCGCAACCAGCCAGTCGTCGTCGAGCAATTCCGCGAGAGAACGCGATTCCGCGCGCGGATGACCCAGGCGTGCGACGACCGCGCGGCTCGTGGCGAACAGCGGCTGATAGTTGAAATCGCATGCAGAGACACTCGGCGATTGACGCCCGACATAAATGTCCAGGCTGCCGTCGCGTAAGCGCGGTGTCGCGATCGCGAGTAAGCCTTCGAATAATTCCAGTTGTATTGCCGGCATTCTGGCGCGAAAGCGCGCGACTGTTTCGGGCAGAAATGTCAATGCGACCCACGCGGTCACCGCAATCGAAAGACGCCCGCTTGGCTCGCCGCGCATTGCGTCCATCGCCTGATGCGCACGCACCATTTGCGCGGCGACGAGCCGTGCATGCAAAAGCAGGGTTTGCCCGCATTCGGTGAGCGTCACTCCGGACGATGTGCGCACAACGAGTTGAACGTGTGCCGCTTCTTCCAGTTGCTGAATATTTTGCGTTACGGCCGCCGGCGACGAATTGAGCGTTCGCGCGGCACCCCTGACACTTCCCGCATCGGCAATGGCGATGAGGGCGCGTAGCTGATGAATTTTCATTTGTGGCCCAGCGGTTTATACCGCGTGTGGTAAAGCGTTTGCCGTTGCTTTACGCGTTCACCGGCGTGGCGCGTTCTCAAGCGGCCTATGCGGGAATATCGTGGAGGCACGGCTACCGCATGGCGGCGCGTGTTTTTTCTCGCGCGATAAAGCTCTACACCTCGTAGTCTCGACGGCTATAAAAATTTAGCTGCATGCATAAAACGGCAAGCTGTCTGCTGAATGCGTAATGCCTAGCATAGGAGTGTAATGATGACCGAGCAAGTTTCCGTGCCGGCAAGCGCTTCCGGCGTTCCATTGCACTTCGCACATGACGACGCAACATTGAAAAGCCCTACTGTGCAAAGGGTGGCGGATGGACGGCTCCTGCATGCTTTGTTTGTCGATTCGCTCACGGGTGTCTATAACCGCGCGTACGCGACAGGGCGCGCTCAACAGCTTCTGAAGTCTGCGCGGGCGGCGCGTGTGGCAATGCTGGTGGTCAACGTGGATGGCTTCAGCAGGATCAACGACATTGCTGACTACGATCTCGGCGACCGCCTGTTGCGCAGCGTCGCCCAGCGGCTCGCGCGCGCGCTCGCCACGAACGATCTGCTTGCGCGGATCGGCGGCGACGAGTTCCTGATCGTTACCGAACATCACGGCCACATGCCGATGCTAGCCGCGTTCGCGCAACAGATGCTCGCGTTATTCGCCGAGCCGTTCGTGATCGCGGGGCGCGAGTATCGCGTGAGTGCGTCGGTGGGCGTTGCGCGCTCCAACGACGGCGCTCGCGATGCGGCGCTGTTGATGCGCGATGCCGGCGCCGCGATGCGTCGCGCGAAAGTCCATGCACCCGGCAACGTGTGCTTTTTCACGCGCGATATGAAAGAGGCTGCGCAGCGCCGCTTTGCGATCGAGAACCGGCTGCGCGATGCGCTCAAGGCGGGCGAATTAACAATTGCGTATCAGCCAGTCGTGGCGGCGGCGTCGCGCGAAACCATAGCTGTGGAGGCATTGTTGCGCTGGACCAGCAGCGAACTTGGCGACGTGGCCCCCGCGGAATTCATCCCGATTGCGGAACAGGCGGGCTTGATGGAAGACATCGGCGATTGGGTACTCGAGCAGGCCTGCGCACAGGTCGCGAACTGGCGCTGGAGCATCGCGCCGGATGTCAGTGTGTCCGTGAATATTTCGCCGGTGCAGTTCAACGCGCGGCTCGTGCAACGTGTCGCTGCGTGCCTTGCGAACAGCGGGCTCGACCCCTGCGCTTTGCAGCTCGAAATCACCGAGGGCATTCTCCTGCCGGACGATGCCACCGTGCGCGCGACGATGGCCGCGCTGGCCAAACTAGGCGTCACGCTCGCAATCGACGACTTCGGCACGGGCTACGCGTCGCTGTCGTATCTGAAGCGTTTTGCGCTGCATGGCCTGAAGATCGACCGCTCGTTTGTCGCCGGTTTGCCGGGCGACACGGATTGCGCTGCGATTGCAGAGGCGCTTGTGAAAATGGCTCATGCATGCGGAATGTCGGTCACGGCTGAAGGCGTGGAAACCGAACAGCAGGCAGTGATGCTGCGCGAGATGGGCTGCGACGCGCTGCAAGGCTATCTGTTCGGCCGCCCTGGAACCGCGGCCGATTGCGCCGGCAGATTATCGGACGCGGACCGCTTCAGGAGAAAGCGTATGCCCAGATAACGAATGCGTGAGAGGGCTGGCGTTTTCGGCCATGACTTCTAGAATGATTTCATAAAAATGACGAGCTTGAACGCCACCGGCATGGGAGGTGTCGCGTTAGTCAGTCAGGAGAGAGAGAACATGTGTGATGCAGAAATCGCTGCTGTGCTGTTGAACCGTTGCACCGCTCAGCCATTCGATAACGAGGAGCCCGCCTATCTCGACATATTGCGCGAAGGCAATCTTTCGTTCAAACATGTCGTGAGCTTTGTGGGTCCGCGCGATATTCCGGACCCCGAAGCATGTCATGCCGAATCGATCATTTTCGCCGACGGCTCGCGCGCATTGCGGATCAGCCCGGTAGCAGGCGACAGCGGCTGGACGCGCTGGACCGCGCTGCAACCGCTGCACTAAATGAAGCGGCAGGCGCGCTTCCCGCACGAAGCGGCAGGCGCGCTGCCCGCGTTTGACGTTAGAACCTGTCCACTCTGAACGGATGCGTGTCTACGAGCGTTTCTTCACCCGTCATCATTTCGGCGATCAGGCGGCCGGTCACCGGCCCGAGCGTGAGTCCGTGATGCGCGTGACCAAATGCGAACCACAAGCCCTGATGTTTTTCGGCGCGGCCAATCACCGGCATCATGTCCGGCGTGCAAGGCCGCGCGCCCATCCACGGTTGATCGTCGAGGCGTTTGTCGAGTGGGAACAGCGTGCGTGCAATCGGTTCGACGGCGGCGAGTTGCGTGGGCGTTTTCGGCGCATCGAGCAATGCGATTTCAGCGCCGGTCGTCAGGCGGATGCCGCGCGCCATCGGCGCGAGCAGATAGCCTCTTTCGGCGTCGAGTACCGGATGATTGAGGCGCGCGCCCGCGCGTGCCGCGTAATGCATGTGGTAGCCGCGCTTGACGCCGAGCGGCAGCCGATACCCGAGCCGCGAACTGAGCACGCCGGACCACGGCCCCAACGCGACCACCGCCGATGAAGCCGCGATCGTCCCTGCGTTTGTCGTGACCTCCCAGCCGTTGCGCAGCGTATTGGCGTCGCCGGTGAAGAACCGTCCGCCGAGCGCCTCGAAGTATTTCGCGTAGGCCGTGACGAGCGCGTTCGGATCGCTCACCGAATCCGCTTGCGTGTAGCGCAGGCCGCCGAGCAATGCCTTGTCGAGATCGGGCTCGATGTGCTGCAGGTGGGCGGCGTCGAGCGCTTCGAATTCGACGCCGTATTCGCGGCTCCATCGATCGGCGACTCGCAGTTCCGCGTCCTGAGCGGCGTTGCTGCGAAACACCTTGATCCAGCCCGTGGGGCGCAGCAAAGCACTCGCGTCCGCTTGCGCGGCCAGCGTGCGATGCTCGCTCACGCAATGTTCGATCAGCGTCGAATATGACTTTGCAATCGCGGCGTGTTTCGCCGGATCGGAGTTGCGCCAGTATCTCCACAGAAACGGCGCCGCGTGAAATAGCGCATCGGCGTGGTAGCGAACGTCGAGCGACTGGTTGCGCGCATAGCGAAGCAATGCACCCAGTCCGCGCGGAAATGCGTACGGGTACACGCCTTCTCGCTGAATCAATCCGGCATTGCCGAACGAGGTCTCGTTGCCTGGCGCCTTGCGGTCGACCAGCGCGACCTGTCGGCCGCGCTTTTGCAAATGCACGGCCACGCACACGCCGACAATGCCGGCGCCGAGTACGACGGTATCGAACTTCATTGTTGTCATCGTTAAACCGCTGAGAGGCCCGAGCCGTTCGCGTCGGCGTCGTTAAAAAGAGGGGGCGACGTCACGATCGATTTCAACGAGGCGTCCGCTTTCGTGAGCTTCGACAGATCGGGGCGCGGACGGCGCAACGCAGGCGATTGCGCGAAAACCTGCTCCATCGCATGTGCGACGGCGAGTGTCTTGCGGTCGCCATGAAACGGCCCGACGACCTGCAAGCCGAACGGCATGCCCGCGTGATCGACACCGCATGGCAGCGACAGCGCCGGATGCGTCGTCAGCGTGACGACATAGGTGAGCGCGAGCCAGCGGTAATAGTTGTCCTGCTCGCGCCCGTCGATTTGCGCGGCGTACAGTTGCTGCCACGGAAACGGCGACACCGGCGTGGTCGGCGAGAGGATCACGTCGTACTGCTCGAACGCGGCCTGAAAGCGTTTGAAGATGCGCGTCTGTTCGGCTTGAGCCCACGCGCTGTCCGCGAGACTCATGCTTGCGCCGAGCTCATAGTTGGCGCGCGTGTTCGGGCCGAGTTGCGCCGGATCGCGCGTGTAGGCATCGTGCAGACCGGCGACGAAGCTCTCCGCGCGAATCACGTCGAAGCAGCGGTGCACGTCGCCGAGATCGAAGCTCACTTCCTCGCATGAACGGAAAGACGGCGCGATCAGCGCGATGCGTTCACGAAACACGTTGCGGATCGACGCATCCACGTCGCAACTGCCGAAGTCTTCGGTCCAGCCCACGCGCAACGTGCTGAGGTCGATGTCGGCGGGCGCGGCGAAGCTGAGCGGATCGGCGGCAAAGCTGAGCGGGTCGCCCGCCGAGATGCCCACGGTAGCGGCGAGTTGCAAGCACGCTTCGGCGACGCTGCGGCCCATCGGTCCAACCACCGAGATCGGCGACCAGCCCACCAGCTTGCGCGAATTCGGCACGAGTCCCGGCGTCGGACGAAAGCCCACCACGCCGCATTTGGAAGCGGGAATGCGCAACGAGCCGCCGGTGTCCGAGCCGGTGCACACGGGCAGCATGTCGCACGCAAGCGCGGCCGCCGAACCGCCCGACGAGCCGCCTGCATTCAATGCTGTATTGAACGGATTGCCGGTCGCGCCCCACACCGGATTGCGCGTGTTCGCGCCGGCGCCGAGTTCCGGCACGTTGGTCTTCGCGGTGACGATCGCGCCGGCGGCACGCAGACGCTCGACGAGCACCACGTCTTGCGTGGGCACGTTGCCGCGCGACATCGGCGAACCATAAGTCGTCAGGAGTCCGGCGGTATTTTCGAGGTCCTTCACGCCGAGCGGCAAGCCGTGCAGAAGGCCGAGCGGCTCGCCGTCGAGTACCTGCTTTTCCGCGCGTTTCGCGGCGGCGCGCGCGGCCACAAAGTCGGTTGCGGTGATCGCGTTGACCGCCGGATTCACCGCCTCGATTCGCGCGATGCACGCCTCCAGCAGTTCGACGGGCGAGATCTCTTTCGCGCCGATCATCCGGCGCAACTCGACCGCGCTGCGGCCGGGCAAATCGTTGTCTCGACTCATATCGTCTCCACTCATTGTGCTCATTGTGTCTTTCTTTGTCAGCCGAGCGCTTCGCCGGTGCGGTCCTTCAGCCAGATTACCGGCACGAGCGAAATCGCGCATGCGGCGGCCACATACCAGGCCGGCGCGAGCGGATTGCCGGTGCGCGCGACCAGCCAGCTTGCGATAAACGGCGAGAAGCCGCCGAAAAACGATGCGCTCACAACATACGTCAATGCAATTCCGGTTGCACGCACATGCTTCGGGAACAGTTCCGGGATCATCACGAGCACGGGCACGATCTGCCCGGACACGAACACGGCGAGCAGCGCGGACACGATGCAAAGCGCCGTCATCGACGGATGCGCGCTCAGGAATGCAAACGCCGGATACACGAGCAACAGCATCACGACGCGCGAAATCACGAGCACGCGCTTGCGGGTGTAGCGGTCCGCGAGCATGCCGGCGAGCGGCGCGGCGACGAACAGCGCAAGCGAACTGACGATACCGGAGATCACCGCGGACGTCGACGAAAGATGCAGCGCGCGCACCGCATGACTCGGCAGAAAAAAGGCGGTGATGTAGACCGACACGGAGCCGCCCAACTCGGCGAAAGTGCCGAGAATCGTCAGCTTCAGATGCGTGGTCAGCGCGGCCTTCAGCGCGCCGCTCGGCGCGGCTTCGCCGGGCTTGCGCGCGGTCAGCGTTTCTTCGAGGCGCCGGCGGATCAGCATGCCGGCCGGCGCCGCGACGATGCCGAGCACGAACGGAATCCGCCAGCCCCATTCGAGCACGGCCTGCTTCGGCAGCAGCACGTTGACGAGCGTCGCGACCAGCGCGCCGAGCACGAGGCCTGCCGCGGTCGCCGCGAAGTTCCAGCTCGCGAAGAACGCGCGCGTGTTGTCGGTGGCATATTCGACGAGCAGCGTCGTGCCCGGTCCGAACTCGCCGCCCGCCGCGAAGCCTTGTATCAACCGCGCGGCGAGCACGATGAGCGGCGCGGCGAAGCCGGCGACCGCGTAAGTGGGCGCGCACGCGATCATCGCGCAGCTAAGCGCCATCAGCATGATCGTGAGGACCATCGCGTTCTTGCGGCCCGCGCGATCCGCATACGCGCCGATCACGACGCCGCCGAGCGGCCGCACCACGAAGCCCACGCCGAATACGCCGATCGACAGCAAAAACTGATTGACGGGCGACGCGCCCGGAAAGAACAACTGCCCGATCTGGATCGCGAAGAAGCTGTAGATCGTGAAGTCGTAGAATTCGAGCGCCGTGCCGATGGTCGTGGCAGTAATGACGCGGGTCTTCGTCAAACGGGACTGACTAAGCGCAAGGGTAGACACAATACGGGCCCCACATAAAGGTGGAATCGACGTGAGTTATCATATACGAGAAAAAAATAATTTCTCGCATACGAGAAATTTTTGTGGAACAGGCGGGAAGCAAGGAAGCCAGGCGGAATCAGTGACATGGTCAAAGCCGTAGCCGTAGTGAAACAACCGAAGGCGCACGCGCATGAAGCGCCGCCGTCGCTCGATCACAAACTGGTGGGCGGGCATTTGCGGCAGGCGCGCAAGGCGCGCGGGCTGACGCTCGCCGAATTGTCCGAGCGCTCGGGCATTGCGGTATCGACGATCTCGAAGGCCGAGCGCGGGGACATCGCGCTGACCTACGACAAGTTCGCGGCACTCGCGCATTCGCTCGAGCTCGAGTTCGACGCGATTTTCGGCCGGCGCCGCAAGCCGGCGGCCGGCGCGATGAAGCCGTCGTTCACCGCGGCCGGCAAGCAGCAGGTGTACGACACGCCGAACTACGAGTACGGCATGCTCGCGAACAACCTCACGGGCAAACGCATGATGCCGATGCGCGCGCACATCCATGCGCGCGCCGTGGCGGACTTTCCCGAGTACATCCGGCATTCGGGCGAGGAGTTCGTCTTTCTGCTCTCCGGCAAGCTTGAATTGCGCTTCGAGAACGGCAAGTCGTTCAGGCTGATGCCGGGCGACAGCCTGTACTTCGACAGCTCGGTCGGGCACATCTATGTGAGCGTCGGCGAGGAAGATGCGGATGCGCTGGTGTGCTGCGTCGATACGGACGAGCATCGGCCGCGCGGAGCGATTTGAACGCCTATTCCCGAGCGCCACGATGTCTGCGTGCGAGGACGTTGTAATGGGGAGCGAAGCCGTCGTGCGCGTCAGCGTGTAAACTGCTGACTTTTTTGCATCCGGTGGTATGTTGCAAGCCCCCCAGCGCACAGCTCTCAGCGGCCCGGCGCTCGTTCGCCTGCTGGCGCGCTTCGCCAATGTCGACGTTCCCGAACCACGGCAATCGCTATCCGACCGGCTGAGCCAGTGGCTCGGCTGGACGGATGCGATCGCGCTGTCGTCGGCGCTCAGCGGCGCGCCGCCCACGCGGGCCGCGGGCGCGCGAGCGTTCGGCAGCGCGGAGGAGGCGGAATGCGCGCGCGCGCGGGCCGCGCTCGTCGGCACGATTACCGGCGACAGCGCGTTCGCGACCGCCAGGCGCCGCGGTCCCGCGTATGTGGAGCCGCAGGCCGCGCCCGTCGACTACGCGCTCTTTCGTCAGCGCTACCAGGCCATGCAGCAGTCGATGGAAACGGGTGTCGGCAATCTACGCGGCCGGCTGCGCGCGTTGCTTGCCGCCAGGAATCCTGCGATGGGCCGTCTCGCGGTGCTCGATGCCGTGATGGAACGCGCGCTTGGCGAACGCGAGCGGAGCCTGCTGGCCAATCTGCCGGTGCTGCTCGCCGGACACTTCGAGCGTTTGCGCGACGCCGCACAGCCGCTGCCGGACGATGGCGATGGCGCACAAGCCGCCCCCGGCGCGCCCGGCCCCTGGCTCGACGTGTTCCGCAAGGACATGCAAAGCGTGTTGCTTGCCGAGCTGGATATTCGTTTACAACCAGTCGAAGGGTTGCTTGCCGCCCTTCGTACTCGCTAACCGGGACGCCATGTCCAGATATCGTATTGATCTCGTTGTGTTCGCGGCAGGTCTCGCCGCGGTGTGCGGCATTGCCATCGGCTATGTCGGGTCCAACTGGCTGGCGCTGGCCGTCACGCTGCTGATCGGCGCGTTCTATCTTGCCGGCGCGCTCGAATTGCGGCGCTATAGCGCGGCGACCGCGACGCTCACTAGCGCCGTGGCGCGCCTCACTGAGCCGCCGCCGCGGCTTGGCGCGTGGCTCGAGGAATTGCATCCGGGCTTGCGCAATACGGTTCGTCTTCGCATCGAAGGCGAGCGCGTCGCGTTGCCGGGGCCTGCGCTCACGCCTTATCTCGTCGGCTTGCTGGTGCTGCTCGGCATGCTCGGCACGCTGCTCGGCATGGTCGTGACCTTGCGCGGCACCGGCATGGCGCTCGAAAGCGCAACCGATCTGGCCGCGATCCGCGCTTCGCTGGCCGCGCCGGTGAAGGGCCTGGGCTTCGCGTTCGGTACGTCGATCGCGGGCGTGGCGAGTTCCGCGATGCTGGGCCTGTTGTCGGCGTTGTGCCGCCGCGAGCGGCTCGAAGCGGCGCAACAGCTCGACGTCAGGATCGCCACGAGCCTGCGCATCTATTCGCAGGCTCATCAGCGCGACGAGAGCTTCCGGCTCCTGCAACGGCAAGCGGAACTGATGCCGACGCTGGTCGATCGCCTGCAAACGATGATGGCCGCGATGGAGCAGCACAGCCTCGCTTTCAACGAGCGCCAGCTTGCGAGCCAGGAGACGTTTCACAGCAAGGCGCAGGTCGCATACACGCGGCTCGCGGCATCGGTCGAACAGTCGTTGAAGCAGAGCGTCGCGGACAGCACGCGTGCTGCCGGCGCGGCGCTCGAACCGGTCATGCAGGCGACGATGGCCGGCCTCGCGCGCGAGAGCGCCGCGTTGCACGAGAGCGTCTCGCAGGCGGTGCAGCGGCAACTGGATGCGCTGTCGAACGGTTTCGAGTCGGCTACCGGCAAGATCGCGGGCATCTGGAACGAGGCGCTCGCCGGCCAGCAACGTTCGAACGATGCAATGACGCAGCAATTACAGGCATCGCTGGAGCGCTTCACGCAGACTTTCGACGAGCGCTCGGCCGGACTTGTCGACGGCGTTTCCGCGCGCCTCGAAACCGCGGCGGGCAAGCTTTCGCAGACGTGGAACGACGCGCTGTCGCGCCACGAGCAGTCCGGCGCGACGCTGGCGGCGCGGCACGAGCAGGCGCTGGTTGCGGCGGCGGCGGCGTTCGCGGAGCATTCGGCGTCGCTGGTGCGCAACGTGGGCGAGTCGCATGCGGACTTGCAGACGCAACTGGCCTCGCGAGACGAAGCGCGGCTCGCCGCGTGGACGGAGAAGCTCGAGTCGATGGCGGGCATGATCGGCAAGGAGTGGCAGCAGGCGGGCGAACAGAACGAAGCGCGGCTTGCGGCATGGACCGCGAAGCTCGATTCGATGGCGACCACGCTTAGCGAGAAATGGCAGCAAGCCGGGGAACATAACGAAGAGCGGCTCACGGCGTGGACGTCGAAGCTCGATTCGATGGCGAGCGCCCTCGGCAAGGAATGGCAGCAGGCGGGAGAGCACAACGAAGCGCGGCTCGCGGCATGGACGTCGAAGCTCGATTCGATGGTGGCGATGCTCGGCAAGGAATGGCAGCAAGCCGGCGAACACAACGAAGCACGTCTTACGGCATGGACGTCGAAGCTCGATTCGATGGCGAGCGCCCTCGGTAAGGAATGGCAGCAGGCGGGAGAGCACAACGAAGCGCGTCTCGCGGCGTGGACGTCGAAGCTCGATTCGATGGTGGCGATGCTCGGCAAGGAATGGCAGCAAGCCGGCGAACTAACGGCCAACCGTCAGCAGCAGATTTGCGACACGCTCGAGCAGACCGCGCGCGATATTTCGGCTCAGACGCAGGCGCATGCCAGCGAAACCATCGCTGAAATTTCGCGGCTCATGCAGGCGGCGTCCGAGGCGCCGAAGGCCGCTGCCGAAGTGGTCGCCGAGTTGCGGCAGAAGCTGTCGGACAGCATGGTGCGCGACACGGCGATGCTGCAGGAGCGCAGCCGTCTGCTCGAAACCCTGGAGACGCTGCTGGACGCGGTCAACCATGCATCCACGGAACAGCGCACGGCGGTCGATGCGCTCGTCGCGACGTCGGCGGATTTGCTCGAACGCGTCGGCACGCGTTTCACCGACAAGGTCGAGGCCGAGGCCGACAAGATCGGCGCGATAGCCGCGCAGATCGCGGGCGGCGCCGTCGAAGTGGCGAGCCTCAGCGACGCGTTCGGCGCGGCGGTGCAGTTGTTCGGCGAATCGAACGACAAGCTCGTCGCGCATCTGGAGAGAATCGAAGCGGCGCTCGACAAGTCGCTCACGCGCAGCGACGAACAGCTTGCCTACTACGTGGCGCAGGCGCGCGAAGTTATCGATCTGAGCGTGATGTCGCAAAAGCAGATCGTCGAAGATCTGCAGCAGCTTGCGGCGCGGCGCTCGGCTGATGGAGTCGAGGCGGCATGAGCGGGATGAGCGAGGACATCGACGGCGGCGTCGAGCCGGGCACGCCAATCTGGGCGGCGTTCGGCGACATGATGTCCGTGCTGCTCGGCGCGTTCATGCTGATTCTGGTGGCCGTCATCGGCGTGCAACTGGAACTGTCGAACAAGCTCGAGCAGGAGGTCAAGCAGCGTCAGGTTGAAACGCAGCGCCGCAAGACGCTCGAAGAGGCGCTCGCCGGCCCGCTCGCGGCCGGCCGCGTGACGCTCGTGAACGGGCGCATCGGCATCAGCGGCAATGTGCTGTTCGCGCTCAACTCCGACCAGTTGCAGCCGCAAGGGCGCGATCTATTGAAGAGCCTGGCCGGCCCGCTGTCCGCCTATCTGCGTGCAAGCGACCAGATCCTGATGGTGAGCGGCTTTACCGACGATCAGCGGCTGCGCGAAGGCAATCGCCGTTTCGCGGACAACTGGGAGTTGTCGGCGCAGCGCGCGCTGACGGTGACGCGCGCGTTGATCGAGGCGGGCGTGCCGGCGCCGTCGCTGTTCGCGGCGGCATTCGGCTCCGGCCAGCCCGTCAGTTCGAATGCCGACGAGCAAGGGCGCGCGCGCAACCGTCGCGTGGAAATCGCGCCGGTGCCGAGACTGTCGGCGGCCGCGGGAAAGCCTCGTGAGTAACGGCGCGAGCGATCCCATGACTGAAGCCGCAGGCGACACACAGACGCCGCGCGCCATGCTCGATGCGTGGCGCGAGCGCGGCGCCGATCGTGTCGATCCGTCGCGGTTTCGTTTCATCGACGCGTTGGAGCGGCGTGCCGCCGCGCAGTGCGGCGAGACTCGCCGCGTGCTCGACGAGAGGCTCGCCGTGTTGCTTGATGCGTATGCGCGGCAAATAGCTGCGGCCGAGCGCGACGCATGCGACGCTATGAAAACCGATAACGCTGCCCGCACAGCCGAATCGACAACAGGCGCAGGCCCGCTCGTCCAGCTCATCGCCGAATTGCAAAGTGCGTCGCAACACCGCGAGCGCAACCACACCGCCTATCCCGAACTCCCCGAACTCGATTATTTCCGGCAGACGTGGGCCAAAGTCCGCACCGACAAGCAGTTGCGGCAGTCGCTGCAACCTGCGCCCGGCAACGCCGGGCCGCTCAATTCGAGCAGCCTCGTGCATCGCTCGCTGTCGCTGATGCGCGAGTTGTCGCCGGGCTATCTGAAGCAGTTTCTCTCGTATGTCGACGCGTTGTCGTGGATCGAGCAATTGAACGGCGGCGCCCCGCCCAGCAAGGAGCCGCCGCGCGCGGCGACGGGCGGCAAGGGCGGGCGCGGCAAGACGCGCTGATGCCTCGCGGCGCTTGACGTGGCATATTGGCGGGTAGCCATCGAAAGGAGCCCACCATGCGTATCCAGACCTCATTTCTGTTCGATCTCGACGGCACGCTCGTCGATAGCGTCTATCAACACGTGCTGGCCTGGAAAGAAGCGCTCGACAGCGAAGGCATTTCGTTGTCCGTGTGGCGGATTCATCGAAAGATCGGCATGAGCGGCGGTCTCTTCACCAATCAGCTTCTGCGCGAGACGCACGGCGACATCAGCGTCGAGCGCGGCGAGCGTCTTCGTCATGCGCACGCGGCGGCGTATAAAAGGTTGCGCGCGCAAGTATGTCCGCTGCCGGGCGCGCGCGAGCTGCTCGATGCGCTCACGCAAGCGGGCACGCCGTGGGCCGTGGCGACCAGCGGCCGCATGGAAACCGCGGCGGTGAATCTCGAGGCGCTCGGCGTCGATCCGTCAAAAGCAGTCGTCGTGACGCGCGACGACGTCAAATACGCGAAGCCCGATCCCGATCTTTTCATCGCGGCCGCCGAACGTCTCGGCGTGCAGATCGAACACTCGGTCGTGGTCGGCGACAGCATCTGGGACATGCTCGCGGCGCGCCGCTGCCGCGCGCTCGGCGTGGGCCTGCTGTCGGGCGGCTACGGCACGGAAGAGCTCGAACGTGCCGGCGCGCTGCGCGTCTACGACGACCCCGCGGCTCTGCTCGATCATCTCGACGAAGTAGCCTCGCGACCGTAGTCGCGCGCATTGCGGCATGACGCGGCCGCGACGAAATGCGCTGGCCGCGCCTCGTTTTTTGCATCGCCCATTGGTTTCATTCAGACCGCATACGCTGCTGCAAACACACGGAACTTTGTACTGTTGCAGCCAGGAGCCCTGCACTCCCTGTACTATATGGATCAACGGGAACCGGCCCGGCAACAGCGATAGAAAGACCGGCGTGTACGCAGTGGCGGCGCGCCCGGCATGTTCCACGTGAGCGCATGCGGCGACCGGCGAGCCTGTCACGGCGATCCCGCCTGCGGCGGGGCTGACGAACCACGTGAAAATATGAACAAGTTTATTCGACCACCCGTCTCCTATCCGACCACGGTTGTTTTCGTCGACGACAACGACAACTACCTCGACGCGCTGCGCCGTTTCTTCCCGGATGTTTCCACCAATCTGTTTTTCTCGCGTCCGCAAACGGCGCTGGCTTTTATCCGTCAGCACGCGCGCGAAAACTCGCTCGAGTTCGCGCCGGCTTCCGCGTGTTTGAGCGAGACGGGCTTTGAACGCTTCGTCGAAACGTCGCCGCAGCGCGACGTGCTGGCGCGCGATTCGCGTTTCTCCGAGGTAGCCGCGGTCGTGGTGGACTACGACATGCCCGGCATAAGCGGCGTCGAGTTTCTGTCGTCCATCTCCAACCTGCATTGCGCAAAAATCCTGCTGACGGGCGTCGCCGACGAAACCGTCGCCGTCAAGGCATTCAATGCGGGCATTGTCGATTTATATCTGCGCAAGACCGACGCGGATTCGGCGAACCGGCTCGTGCATTTTCTGAAGGACGCGAAGAGCCGCCATTGCTCCGAGGCCGGTTGGCTCGCATTGGGCGAGAACGGCATCACGTATTGCGATCCGCGCACGCGCAGCGTGATCGATCAGGTCGTGAAGGACAAAGGCATCGTCGAGTATTACTGGCGTCCCGAGCAGAATGCCATTCTGATGTTCGATCGCGAGGGAAGGGCGAGCGTGTTCGTCGCGTGGGCCGAGCACGACTGGATTGCGCAAGGCGAAATCGTCGCGGACGAAAGCGGCCCGGCCGAGTTGCTCAGGCAGATGGCCGTGCGCGAGGTCATGCCGCTCTTCTGGCCGCATCTTGCGTTCCGGTCGAATGTCGAATTCAGAATGCTTAAGCCGCAGCCCATTCCCGGTTGGGGTGACGCGTTCTACTGCTGGAGCCAGGTGGAGTCGCCGGAAGTGGCGCAAGGCGGCGTCAGGCCGCTGACGTTCGCGCAGTGGCGCAGCGACAGGGCACGCTAGGGCTGCCGGCACGACGAGACATTCCATGCTGTTGGGGAAATGCGCGATGTGGCCATTCATGCGCGACAAGAGCCATGCAATTCCGATAGGGCTCGCGTAACGGCGCCTGGATGACGACGCATTGGCGCGGTTTTATTGATCGCCCATAAGGCCCATGCGAATGAGCCGCTCAAGCCGCTCCGGCGTTCGCGCACAGAAAGCGGCACACTTCGTCATGCATGGCTTGCACGCCAGGGCTCGATTCAATGGCGCGCCAGCAGCCATGCACGAGTCCCGCGCCGATCCATAGCCGCGCTTGTCCGCCCGCCGCCTGAATGCGTTCGGCGAATACGCGGGCGTCATCTCTGAGCGGATCGTGCTCCGCGCCGATCGCGAGCGTAGGCGGAAGGCTGCCATAACGTGCGGCGTCGAGCGGCACCGTCCACACGGGATACGGCGCGCTTTCGCCCGAACTGCGGCCACAACTTCCGCCCCAATACATGTCGCGAAACGCGTGGACGTCGGCGAGCGTCAGCATCGGCGCGTGCGCTTCGGTATCGCGTGCGGGCGGCTGCGGGTCGGTGCCGAGCATCGGATAGATCAGCGCAACACCGCGTATGCCGTCGATGCCCTCGTCGCGCAAACGCATCGCCACGCTGGCCGCGAGCGTGCCGCCGGCACTGTCGCCGGCCAGTTGCAACGCGGCGTCGGCGGGAAGATCGAAGGGCAGTCTGCGTTGCAGGGCGGCGCGCGTGATCTCCAGGCAGTCGTCGTGCGCGGCCGGCGCGCGGTGTTCGGGCGCGAGCCGGTAATCGACGGCGATCACGTCGAGGCCCGTGTCCGCAGCAAGACGCGCCGTGATCAGTTGATGGCTATCGAGCGATCCAAGCACGAAGCCGCCGCCGTGGAAGTACAGCACGACGCCGCGCGGCATGTCGTCCGCTTTGGCACGGTTGCGATAGAGCCGCAACGCAATCGGATGACCCGCAGCGGCCTCGAATTGCGCATCTTCGGTGACGACTTCCGGCGGCAACGGCGGAGTGAGCGCGCCCGCGTAACGGTCATAGGCTTCGCGTTGCTCGGGCGGCGCGATGGACGCGCCCGACGTGTTATGTCCTCCGGGATACAGCGCGGCGGCTCGCGCGATGAACGCCGCCATTTGCGGCTCAAGCATGCTGTTGGCTCCGGCTGCGTTGCGCGGCGGCGGGCAGGCCGATCATGCGGCCCGCGTAGGCGGCGGCGGGTAATGCGGCTTGCGCGTCGGCCAGTTCTTTTACGCGCGCGGCGACATCGGCGTCGAATGCGACGGAGCGTGGCCCGCTCGTATCGACATGCAGCAGCATTTGCTCGCCGGCGGCGACTGGCGTGTCGCCTTCGTCGGCGAACATTTCGAGGTAGAGATGTAGCCGCTTCGTGTCATGCGCGAGCACGCGCATATCGACACGCACGCGCGTGCCTTCCTTGATCTCATGCAGATAGTTGATGTGCGCTTCGAGCGTGTAGATAGAGCGGCCGCGTTCCTTGCGCACGGCGTCGGGCAAACCGATCCGGTCGATCAGCTCGTCGGTCGCGAAGCTGAAGATCAGCATGTAGAACGCGTCGCGCAAATGGCCGTTGTAGTCGACCCATTCCGCGCGGACCGTGTCGCGATAGCAGGGCAGGGAAGAAGCGGTTTGCGGCATGCTGCGGGTCTCCGTGGTCTTGGGTTTGTGTGCGGCGTGCGGCGTGCGGCGTGCGGCGTGCGACGCGCGAATCGGGTCGCGCGCCGCGCCGGCGTCAATCCGCAGCCGTCAACCCATGCCGCGCCTTCGCCTCGCCGATCGCCGCGAGCACGCTCGTGATGCAGTCGTCGCGATAGCGCTCCAGTTGCTTGATCGAGCGCGGGCCGACCTGTTCGGCGGTGCCGTCGACAACGCGGTCGATCAGTTCGTCCGTCAGCTTCGGCGCTATCAGTTTAGTCCACGGAAGCTCCAGCGCGGGACCGAATTGCTGCATGAAATGGCGCATGCCCGCGTCGCCGCCCGCGAGCGTGTAGGTCAGGAACGTCCCCATGAAAGACCAGCGGATGCCCGCGCCGAAGCGGATCGCGTCGTCGATTTCGCCGGTGGTCGCGACGCCCTCGTTGACCAGATGCAGCGCCTCGCGCCACAGCGCTTCGAGCAGCCGGTCGGCGATGAAGCCGGGCACTTCCTTGCGAACGCGCAGCGGGCGCATCGATAGCGAGCGATAAATGCGCAGCGCGGCGTCGATGGTCTCAGAAGCCGTGCGCTCGCCGCCGAGCACTTCCACGAGCGGCAGCAGATAAACCGGATTGAACGGATGCCCGACGATGCAGCGCTCCGGGTTCACAGTGCGTGCATAGAAATCGCTCGGCAAAAGCCCGGACGTCGACGACGCGATGATCGCGTCGGGCTTCGCCGCGCGGCTGATCTGCTCGTGCAACGCGAGCTTCAATTCCTCGCGCTCGGGCGCGCTTTCCTGAATGAAGTCGGCGTCGGCGACACACGCCTCGATCGTATCGACAAAGCGCAATCGCGATGGCGACGCGCCTTCCGCGAGGCCGACGCGCTCGAGCGCGGGCCATGCATTCGCGACGTTCTCGCGCAACTGTTTTTCCGCGCCCGGCGCCGGATCCCACGCGATCACGTCGAGCCCGTGCGCGAGCGCGCGCGCCACCCAGCCGCTGCCGATCACGCCCGCGCCGATCGCGGCAAATGTTTTGATGTTGACGATCACTGCCATTGCTGACGTTTCCTTGTTTGCCTATGCGTTGCTGGTTGTCGCGATCACGCGTATTCGCCGGCTGCGCGCCGTTCGAGTTGCCGTTCGCCGCGCGCGGGCAAGCCGAGCTTGCGCCGGCCTTCGGCGGGCGTCAGTGCGCGTCCGCCAAGACGCTCGATGATTTCCACCGCGCGCTGCACGAGCGTGCCGTTGGTTGCGGGCACACCTTTATCGAGCCAGATGTTGTCTTCGAGGCCGACGCGCACGTGGCCGCCGAGCAGCATCGCCTGCGCGACCATCGGCATCTGCATGCGGCCGATGCCGAAGCCGGCCCATTGCGCGCCGGGCGGCAGGTTGTCGGCCATCGCTTTCATGGTCGTCGTATCGGCGGGCGCCCCCCAGGGAATGCCGAGGCATAGCTGAAAGAGCGGCGGCGCGTCGAGCAGCCCTTCCTTGAGCAACTGCTTCGCGAACCACAAGTGCCCCGTGTCGAAGATCTCCAGTTCGGGTTTTACGCCCAGTTCCTGAATGCGCGCTGCACCGGCGCGCAATTGCGCGGGCGTCGATACATAGATATAGTCGCCGTCGCCGAAATTGAGCGTGCCGCAATCGAGCGTGCAGATTTCCGGCAACAGCTCCTCGACGTGCGCGAGGCGCGTCAGGCCGCCGACCAGGTCCGTATTCGCACCGAAGCGCATGGGATCTTCGCCGGGACCGATTTCCAGATCGCCGCCCATGCCCGCGGTCAGATTGATGATGACGTCCGTGCCCGACGAGCGGATTCGGTCGACCACTTCGCGATACAGCTGCGGATCGCGGCTGCCGCGTCCGGTCCTCGGATCGCGGACGTGGCAGTGCGCGACGGTCGCGCCTGCTTTCGCGGCTTCGATGGCGGCCTCGGCGATCTGCTTCGGCGTAACCGGAATCGCGGGATGCTTGCCGACGGTGTCGCCGGCGCCGGTGACCGCGCAGGTCACGATGACTTCATGGTTCATGCGTGCAAGTTCCTGTAGATGTTCAATGCGCGACGCTTCGGGAATCAAAGCCCGAGATAGGCTTTCACCGCAGGCAAACCGTCCTTGCCGTCGTAGGTCTTCACGCCGGCGAGCCACGCGTCGAGTATTTGCGGGTTTTTCTTCAGATAGGCTTTCGCGGCATCGGCGGGCTTTTGCTTGTTCATCACCGATTGCATCACCACGTTTTCGAGCTGCGTCGAAAAGCGCAGATTGCTTACGAGCTTGCCCGCGTTGGGGCAACGCGTCAGGTAGTCGGGCGACGTCAACGTATAAACGCGCGCTTCGCCGTCGTTGGGGCCGAACACGCCGTCGCTGCCGGACAGGTACTTCATGTCGATCTGAATGTTCATCGGATGCGGTTCCCAGCCGAGAAACACCACCCATTTCTTGTCGCGGATCGCGCGCTCCACTGAAACGAGCATGCCCGCTTCGCTCGATTCGATCAGCTTGAAGCCGCCGAGGCCGAACTTGTTGGTGGCGATCATCTTCTGGATGGCCGCGTTGGCGCTGCTGCCGGGCTCGATGCCGTAGATCTTGCCGTCGAGCTGATCGCGATGTTTCGCGATGTCGGCGAATGTTTTGAGGCCCGCGTCGTACGCATAGCCCGGCACGGCGAAGGTTGCTTTTGCGCCGGTCAGGTTGGGCGGCTGCAGCACGTCGATTGCCTTCGAGTCGACGAACGGCGCAATCGCTTTCTCCTGCACCGGCCACCAGTAGCCGAGCGACACGTCGAGCTGTTTCGTCTTCAGACCGGCAAACGAAATCGGCACAGAAGCAACGGTCGTGACCGGCTGATAACCGAGCCCTTCGAAGACCGTGGAGGCGAGCGCGGTGGTCGACGTGATGTCCGTCCAGCCGATGTCGGCGAAACGCACCGCGCGGCACGCGGGCGGATCCTGCGCAAACGCGGGCAGCGCGGCGACGGCGGCGCTGCCCGCGGCCGCGAGGCAGGCAAGCCGGGCAAGTTGGGCAAGCAAGGTGGTGATGCGTGACTTCATGACCTTCCCCTATTGACGCTTATGCACGTCTGACAGCGCGTTTTCGAAAGGGCCGCTTTGATGCGCGAATGCGAAGCGCGGCCCACCGGCAAGTGCTAAGTGATAAGTGATGCGTGAGGTGCTATGTGAGTCCATCGACGATGCGGTCGGAATGGCACTAACGTTAATGCCCCATATTGCCGCCAAAGCGACCATCAGCGACCCGTTCTTGCTTCCACGCGACAACGAGGGAAAACCAGCATGCGCGAGCGGGTGTCGGCATTGCAGCGAGCTTCCGGCGGCATTGCAGCGCGGCATCGGCTATGGACAAATTTTGGCGCGCCTTGTCCGCTCGCAGTCTGCTTGCTACGCTCGCCGGGAACCGCGCGTTCGCTTGCGCTTTTCGCTGCTTTCGACTGCTTGTCCCTTTCACGCCGCCTTTCACGGGATTCCCGCGACATGCCTGAAGAAATATCGTTTTTGCTGCTGCCGGGCTATTCGGCGATCGGCTTCATGTCCGCCGTCGAGCCCTTGCGCGTGGCGAACCGCTTTCGCGGCGAGTTGTACCGATGGCGCATTCTCAGTCTGGACGGCGCGCCGGTTGCAGCGAGCAACGGGATTTCGATCAACGCGGACGCGGCCATCGGCGACGTGCGTGATCTGGGTGGCACGGACAGCACGGCGACGCTCTTCGTCGTGGCGGGCTTCGAGCCGCTCGCCTGCTACACGCGCGAACTCGCCGAATGGTTGAAGCGGCTCGAGCGCGCGGGCGCGACGCTCGGCGGCATCGACACGGGCAGCTTCGTGCTCGCCGAAGCCGGGCTGCTGGGCGGCGCGGACAACGTGACCGTGCATTGGGAGGCGCTCTCGGCATTTCGCGAGCGTTATCCGTCGCTGGATGCCAGTCAGGAACTGTTCGAGATCGGCGCGCGGCGCATCACGTGCGCGGGCGGCACTGCGTCGATCGACATGATGCTCGACCTGATCGGACGCAAGCACGGCGCGGCGCTCGCGTCGGCGGTGTCGGAGCAGTTCGTGGTGAGCCGCATCCGTCAGCGCTCCGACCATCAGCGCATGGAGATTGCCGCGCGCTACGGCGTGCACAACCGCAAGCTGATCCAGGTGATCGGCGTGATGGAGCAGCACATGGAAGAGCCGCTGACGCCCGACCGGCTCGCGCAGGAAATCGGCGTGACGCGCCGGCAACTGGAGCGGCTCTTTTGCGCGTCGCTGAAGGACACGCCGACGCACTTCTATCTGCAGTTGCGGCTCGGCCGCGCGCGCGAGCTTTTGCAACAGACCGACATGTCGATCACGTCGATTTGCGTCGCCTGCGGATTCGAGTCGCCGTCGCACTTCTCGCGGACTTATCGCGCGCGATTCGGTGCAAGCCCGAGGAGCGACCGGCAGGCGAGCGGCGGTTTGGTGCCACCCAAAGCGCTAATTAATGCGCGTGTTGAAGGATTATCACAAGCGCAGCAACAGTGAATTCATCGATTCGGGGTTTACCCTAGGTCGCCGCCCTCCTAGACTGTGTTCATCGGCTGAAGACACAACGCCTTCAGCACCTGACAAAACAATCTTTGGAGGTAGGTCATCATGAAATCGCTGATCGAAGCTGCTGTTATCGCCGCTCTTATTTCCGCACCGCTTGCTGCTTTTGCCCAATCGAACCAGCCGGTCACGCGCGCTCAGGTTCGCGCCGAACTGGTTCAACTGGAGAAGGCCGGCTACAACCCGGCCACGTCGAACGACTACGATTACCCGGCGAACATCCAGGCCGCCGAAGCGCGCGTCGCCGCGCAGAACGGCACCGCTCAGACGAGCGGCTATGGCTCGGCGACCAATGGATCGTCGCAAACGGGCGGCCGGGCTGAAGTCACTTCGAGCTCGTATTCGGCGCCGGTTTATGTCGGCCACTGATGGACGGCGGCGCGGCGAGGTTCGTCGCGCGATAGGTCAAAAACGGCACGCATCGGCGTGCCGTCCCCCCTTCAAACCCCACCCACACACATATACTTGACGACCACATAATCGTCGATGCCATAGTGCGAGCCTTCGCGCCCCAGACCCGACTGCTTGACGCCGCCAAACGGCGCCACTTCGTTCGAAATCAGTCCGGTGTTGATCCCTACCATGCCGTACTCGAGCGCTTCCGCGACGCGCCATACGCGCCCGATGTCGCGGCTATAAAAGTACGACGCAAGACCGAACTCGGTATCGTTCGCGAGCCGGATTACTTCGTCGTCCGATGAAAAACGGAACAGCGGCGCGAGCGGCCCGAAGGTTTCGTCGCGCGCTACTTTCATGTCGGGCGTGACATCCGCGAGCACGGTCGGCTCGAAGAAGCCGTGACCGAGCGCATGACGCTTGCCGCCCGTGAGCACGCGCGCGCCTTTGGCGAGCGCGTCCTCGATATGCGACTCGACCTTGAGCACAGCCGCTTCGTTGATCAGTGGACCTTGCGTGACGCCGGCCTCGGTGCCGCGGCCCACTTGCAGTTGTTCGACGGCGGCGCGCAATTTGTCGGCGAAGGCATCGTAGACCTTGTCGTGCACGTAGAAGCGGTTCGTGCACACGCAGGTCTGGCCGCTGTTGCGATACTTCGACGCAATCGCGCCGGCCACGGCGGCGTCGAGATCCGCGTCGTCGAAAACGATGAACGGCGCGTTGCCGCCCAGTTCCAGCGATACCTTCTTCACCGTCGGCGCGCACTGCGCCATCAAGAGACGCCCGACCGGCGTCGAGCCCGTGAACGACAGCTTGCGCACGACCGGATTGCCGGTCATTTCTGCGCCGATCGCCTTCGGCTCGCCCGTCACCACATTGAACACACCGCGCGGCACGCCCGCGCGTTCCGCGAGCACGGCGAGCGCGAGCGCCGAGAGCGGCGTGGCTTCAGCCGGTTTGACGATGATCGGGCAGCCCGCCGCGAGCGCCGGGCCGACCTTGCGCGTAATCATCGCGGCCGGGAAATTCCACGGCGTGATGGCGGCGCACACGCCGACCGGTTCCTTCGTCACGACAATGCGCTTGTCGCTCGCGGGCGTCGGAATCGTGTCGCCATTCACGCGCTTGCCTTCTTCCGCGAACCATTCGAGGAACGACGCGGCGTATTGAATCTCGCCCTTGGCCTCGGCAAGCGGCTTGCCTTGCTCGGTGGTGAGAATCAGCGCGAGGTCGTCGGCGTTCTCCAGCATCAGGTCGTGCCATTTGCGCAGGACCACCGCGCGTTGCTTCGCGGTGCTTGCCCGCCATGCGGGCCACGCGGCGTTCGCCGAGTCGATGGCGCGGCGCGTTTCCGCCGCACCCATGCGCGGCACCGTCGCGATTACTTCGCCGGTCGCGGGATTCACGACGTCGAAGGTCGCGCCGTCGTCGGCGCCTTGCCATTCGCCCGCAATGTAGGCGGCGGTCTTCAGCAGGGACGGGTCTTTCAGAGTCAGCGTGGTCATCGGTCGATTTCCTCAGGCTGCGACAGCAACGCTGTCCTTGATGACGTCCTCGAGAATGGCGAGCGCCTCGTCGAAGACGGCGTCCTGAATCGTCAACGGAAACAGGAAGCGCACCACGTTTGAATAAACGCCGCACACGAGCAGCAGCAGGCCGCGTTCGAGCGCGCGCGCCTGCACGCGCTTCGTGAAGTCCGCGTCCGGCTCCACGCTGCCCGGCTTGCAGAACTCAACGGCCACCATGCCGCCAGGGCCACGCACATCGGCGATTTGCGGCGCATCTTTTTGCAGTTCGATCAGCTTGGCCTTGACGCGATCGCCGAGAACGACGGCGCGCTCGCACAGCTTCTCTTCGTCGATGATGTCGAGCACCGCATGCGCCGCCGCCAGCGCGAGCGGATTGCCCGCGTACGTGCCGCCGAGTCCGCCGGGCGCCGCGGCGTCCATCACGTCGGCGCGGCCGATGACGCCCGACAGCGGCATGCCGCCCGCGAGGCTCTTGGCGACCGTCATCAGGTCAGGCACGACGTCGTAGTGATGCATCGCGAACAGCTTGCCGGTGCGCGCGAAGCCGGTTTGCACTTCATCGGCGATCAGCAGAATGCCGTGCTCGTTGCACAGCTTGCGCAGGGCGCGCACGAACTCGGCCGGCGCGGGATAGAAGCCGCCTTCGCCCTGGACCGGTTCGAAGATGATCGCGGCCACGCGCTTGGGATCGATGTCGGCCTTGAACAGGAACTCGATGGCCTTCAGCGAATCGGCGGTGGTCACGCCATGCAGCGGATTCGGAAACGGCGCATGGAACACGTCCGACGGGAACGGCCCGAAGCCGAGCTTGTACGGCGCGACCTTGCCGGTCAGCGCCATGCCCATCAGCGTGCGACCGTGAAAGCCGCCGGTGAAGGCGATCACGCCCGGACGCCCGGTCGCGGCGCGCGCGATCTTGATCGCGTTTTCGACGGCTTCGGCGCCGGTCGTGAAGAAAGCGGTTTTCTTCGGATGATCGCCGGGCGCACGCTCGTTGAGCTTTTCAGCGAGTTCGACATACGACGCGTACGGCACGATCTGATACGCGGTGTGCGTGAAATGATCGAGCTGGTCGCGAATCGCGGCCACGATTTTCGGATGACGATGGCCCGTGTTGCACACGGCGATCCCCGCGGCGAAGTCGATGAAGCGGCGGCCTTCCACGTCCCAAAGCTCCGCGTTTTCGGCCCGCGCCGCGTAAAAATCGCACATTACGCCGACGCCGCGCGGCGTGGCTGCGTCCTTGCGGCTCTTCAGTTCTGCGTTCTTCAGGTTCATCACGTGGCTCCTCGCTGTCGGCGGACGCCGCGCGGCAAGGCGCGGCACATGCAGCGACTATAGTGAGATTTGGCTCTGAGCTTCAGAGCCATTTCTATAAAAATGTAGGAGCCAATTTGGCCGGCGAGCGGATTCACCGGGCGCGGCGGATTTGCGTCAGATGCGAATCAGCACTGCCCCGAGCGTAACAAGCGCGCACGCCACGATGCGCCGCGCGGTCAGCTTCTCGCGCATGAACAGCCAGCCGATCAGCACCGCGAAGATCGAGCTCAATTCGCGCAGCGCGGAGACCATCGCGATCGGCAGATAGCGGTAAGCCTCGATGATCAGGCAATACGCGAACAACGCGAGCGCGCCCGACGCGATGCCCTTGAGCACCACCGCGCGGCCGATGAACAGCCCCTTCGCCCCGCCGCGCCAATGCCACGCGAGCAGGAACTGCGGCACATTCCAGATCAGGTAGACCCACATGATGTAACTGAGGCCATTGCCCGCGACGCGCGCGCCGATTCCGTCGACAACCGAATAGGTGGAGATGAAAAAGCCCGTCAGCAGCGCGAACGGCACGCTCTCGCCGGAGAAGCGCATGCCGCGCCGAAACGCGAGCGAAACGATGCCGCACGACACCAGCGCGACGCCGATGGCGGCGAGCGGTTTCAGCGATTCATGAGCGAACACGAGCGCGCCGACGAATACCAGCATCGGCGACAGGCCGCGCGCAATCGGATAGATCTGGCCGAAGTCGCCGCTTCGATAAGCGCGGATCAACGCGAGCAGATAGCCGAACTCGAGCACGACCGACGCGAAGATATACGGCCACGCGGCAGGCGCGGGCATCGGCAGGACGATCACGCCGACCGCGCTCACGGCGAGGTAAGGAATCGCCATCATGCCGAGCAGCCAGATGCGGTCTTCCGACAGATGCAGGAACGCATTCCACGTCGCGTGGAGCAGCGCCGACAGCAGGACCAGCAGGACGACGACGGTTTCCATGGAAGGCGAGAACGGGCCAAGGGTTAGCTGGCCCGACTCCGGCCGCAAGCCCGTGATTATTCCAGCAGAACGCGCGACGCGATGAGTGGGCGACTAAAGCAAAGGGGCTTTATGGGGCGAAAATCGCAAATTTGTGGCGCCGAAAATGACGGGCAAATGACGGCCAAATGACGTGCGTGTGACGGCGTTTCACATCTGTTCAGCCGTCATGCAGGTTGACTTGCAGCCAGGCTATATTGCGTCATTCGCCGTGCCGTCCCTGACATCCCGCACTCCTCGCGACGCCCACATGCAGCCTTTGAGCTTCCTTCCCGACACCTTTGCGGAGTACGAAGATCTCAAGACGATCCTCGATCAGGGCAGCGCGAGCTTCGCGATCCGCACGGTCTGCGAGACGACGGTGCGCGGCCGGCGCTTCGGCGTGCATACCGCGAGCATCGGCTCGACCGATCCGCAGGCGCCGGCCATCGGCTTCTTCGGCGGCATTCATGGGCTCGAGCGAATCGGCTCGCAACTCGTGCTCGACTACATGCGCGCGCTGCTCGCGCGGCTCGAATGGGACGAACTGCTCGTCCGCCAACTGCAGTCCATCCGTCTCGTCTTCATGCCGATCGTCAATCCTGGTGGGATGTGGGCGGCCACGCGCGCTAATCCGAACGGCGTCGACCTGATGCGCAATGCGCCGCAAAACGCCGACGAACGCGTGCCGCTGCTCGCCGGCGGCCAGCGCGTCGGCGCATGGCTGCCGTGGTATCGCGGACGCCGCGGCGCTCCGATGGAAGCCGAGGCTGCCGCGCTGCTTCAGGTGGTCGAAACGGAACTGGCGGCGCGGCCGTTGAGCATCGCGCTCGATTGCCATTCGGGCTACGGCTGGAGCGACAGCATCTGGTTTCCGTACGCGCGCACTCGCAAGCTGATGCCGCATTTGCCGGAAATGTACGTGCTGAAAACGATGTTCGAGCGCTCGCATCCGCATCATGGCTACACGTTCGAGCCGCAAAGCCATCAATATCTGCTGCACGGCGACCTGTGGGACTTCGCGTACGACCGCGCGCCCGCACCCAACGTCTTTCTGCCGATGACGCTCGAACTCGGCTCATGGCTGTGGATCAAGAAGAACCCGCGCCAATTGTTTTCGCGCCAGGGCTTCTTCAATCCGGTGAAGGCGCATCGCACGGCGCGCGTGTTGCGGCGTCACGCGAACCTGCTGGATTTTCTGGCGCGCGCGGCTTTCTCGTCGCAGCGCTGGCTGCCGCAAGGCAATCGCCGCGAGCAATTGCTGCAAAGCGCGATTGATCACTGGTACAGGGCGCACACCGCATGAGCACGTGGATTTTGCTGCGCGGCCTGACACGCGAGACGCGTCATTGGGGACGCCTGCCCGACGCGTTGCGCGAAGCCACTGGCGGCGCGCCGCATCTGCTGCTGCTCGATCTGCCGGGCAACGGCGAATTCGCGCAGTTGCGCGCGCCGTCGACGGTCGCCGCGATGGTCGACTTCGTGCGCGGGGCTGCCCGGCAACGAGGCGCGGCGGGCCCGTTCAACATACTGGCGATGTCGCTCGGCGGCATGGTCGCGACCGCCTGGGCGCGGCGGCATGCCGATGACATCGAGCGGCTCGTGTTGATCAACACGAGCATGCGTCCGTTCAGCCGCGTGCATGAGCGGCTGCGTCCGTCGGCGTGGCCGGGTCTCGCGACAGTTGCTACGCATTGGCACGACGCGACGCGTGCCGAGACTGTTATTCATCGGTTGACGTGCAATAACGCCGACACGCTCCAGGCCGATCTTGAATCATGGGCCACGATTCGCCGCAGCGCACCGGTGAGCCGCGGCAATGCATGGCGGCAACTGTGGGCGGCGGCGCGCTTTACCGCGGACGCGGCAAAACCGGCTTGCCCGCTGCTGCTTCTGTCGTCGCGCGACGACCGGCTCGTTGATCCCGCATGTTCGGCAAGGCTCGCGGCGGCGTGGGGCGCGCCGCATCGCGAGCATGCATGGGCCGGTCACGATCTGCCGCACGACGACCCCGCGTGGGTCGCCGAGCAGATCCGCGCATGGCTTGCCCACGAAACCGTCGAGAGCACGGCCACGCGTTAAGCCGCGCTAAGCCAGCCGCGTTAAGCCGCAATTGCGCGCTTGCAGCATAAGACGAGGCAGCGGGTATAACCTAACTCGCGGCGCCGGTTGCCCTGCTGCATGCAGGTGCATAATCGTTCCTCAGACGATGCATCCGATCCGGGCAATTCCCACATTGCCGCCAACCGGGGGAGTTCATCATGCAAGCAAAGAACGAAGAAGCCGTCACGCACTTGCTGAACGATGTCGTCGAGTTTGCACGAGCGCGCTTGCCCGAGCCGGCGTTTGACATCGTCGAACCGTTTTTGCGGCACTACTACGATTTCGTCGATGCCGACGATCTGCAAAGCCGCTCCATCCCCGATCTGTACGGCGCCGCGCTCGCGCACTGGCAGACCGCGCAGCGCTTCGTGCCGGGCAAGGAAAGGTTGCGCGTCTATAACCCGATTCTCGAACAGCATGGCTGGCATTCCGATCACACGGTGATCGAGATCGTCAACGACGACATGCCGTTCCTGGTCGACTCCGTTTCGATGGCGGTCAACCGCCAGGGACTCGCGCTGCATTCGGTCGTGCATCCGGTGTTTCGCATCTGGCGCGGCGCCGATGGCGACATCGCGCGCGTGACGCAAGGCGCCGAAGAAGCCGCCGACACGCGCTCGCAACTGGCCTCGTTCATTCACTTCGAAGTGGACCGTTGCGGCGACGCGGCAAAGCTCGATGCGCTGCGCGACGACATCGCGAAAGTGCTGCGCGACGTGCGCGCCGCGGTGGAAGACTGGCCGAAGATAGTCGAACTCGCGCGCGTCACGATCAAAGGCATGAAGGTCGGCGAGAGCGGGCCGGATGCGATGGAAGCGCGCGCGTTCCTCGAATGGATGGTCGCCGATCATTTCACGTTTCTCGGCCAGCGCGACTATGAACTGGTGCAACAACAAGGCACGGGCTACGGCTTGCGTGCGGTGCCGGGTTCGGGCCTCGGCATCATGCGCGACGAATTGCGCGCAAGCGCTGACGGCGCGGCGGCCGCATCGGAAGTAACTGTATTGCCTCCGGCCGCCGCCGAAATCATTTCAAGCGCGTCGCCGATCTTTCTCACCAAGGCCAACTCGCGCGCGACCGTGCATCGGCCAGGCTACCTGGATTATGTCGGCATCAAGCTGACGGGCGCGGACGGCAAGGTGATCGGCGAGCGGCGCTTCATCGGGCTTTACACATCCACCGCGTATTTTTTGTCGGCGGCGGAGATTCCTATCGTGCGGCGCAAATGCGCAAATATCGTGAGACGGGCCGGATTCTTGCCAAAAGGTCATCTCGCGAAATCGCTCGTGACGGTGCTCGAAACCTATCCGCGCGACGAACTCTTCCAGGCCGACGAAAACCAGCTCTACGATACCGCGCTCGGTGTACTGCGTTTGCAGGAACATCAGCGCACGCGTCTTTTCGTGCGGCGCGATCGCTTCGACCGCTTCGTGTCGTGCCTCGTGTTCGTGCCGCGCGACAAGTACAACACCGATTTGCGGCAACGTATCGCCAATCTGCTCGCGGATGCCTTCAACGGAGCCAGCGTCGAATTCACGCCGCTGCTTTCGGAATCGACACTCGCGCGGATTCACTTCGTGGTTCATGCAAAGCCGGGCGGCATGCCGCGTGTCGACACACGCGAACTCGAAGCGCGCCTCGTGCAGGTCGCGCGCCGCTGGCAGGACGATCTTGCCGATGCGCTGCTCGACGCATTCGGCGAAGAGCAGGGCAACCGTCTGCTGCAACACTACGCGGATTCGTTTCCGCCGGGCTATCGCGATGACTATGCCGCGCGCACGGCAGTACGCGACATCGAGTTGATCGAACGCGTGCAGGGCAGCGAGCGGCTCGCGATGAACCTCTATCGTCCGATCGAAGCCGGGCCGCGCGCGTTCCGCTTCAAGGTGTATCGCGCGGGCATGCCGATCGCGCTGTCGCGCAGTTTGCCGATGCTCGAACATCTCGGCGTGCGCGTCGATGAAGAGCGGCCATATCTGATCGAGGCGCTCGGCTCGACGCCAGCATGGATTCACGACTTCGGCCTCGAACTCGCCGACGACGCCGAGTTCGACATCGAGCGCGTGAAGGATCTTTTCGAAGACGCGTTCGAGCAGGTCTGGACCGGCGCGATAGAAAGCGACGACTTCAACCGCCTCGTTCTGCGTGCGCAATTGAGCGCGCGCGAAGTGACGATACTGCGCGCGTATGCGAAGTATCTGCGCCAGGTCGGCTCCACGTTCAGCGACGCGTATATCGAGCGCGCGGTGACCGGCAATCCCGCGATTGCGCGAATGCTCGTCGAATTGTTTGTCGCGCGTTTCGATCCGGCGCATGGCGGCACACGCGAAGCGCGCATCGAGAACTTGATGAAGACGATCGACGGCGCGCTCGATCAGGTTCCGAATCTCGACGAAGACCGCATCCTGCGGCAGTTTCTCGGCGTCATCAAGGCGACGCAGCGCACCAACTATTACGTGTTCGATGCGGATGGCAAGCCGAAGCCGTATCTGTCGTTCAAGTTCAATCCCGCGCAAGTGCCCGGCTTGCCCGAGCCCAAGCCGATGTTCGAAATATGGGTCTATTCGCCGCGCGTGGAAGGCGTGCATTTGCGCGGCGGACGTGTCGCGCGCGGCGGCTTGCGCTGGTCCGATCGTCGCGAGGATTTCCGCACGGAAGTGCTCGGCCTGATGAAGGCGCAGATGGTGAAGAACGTCGTGATCGTGCCGGTCGGCTCGAAGGGCGGCTTCGTCGTGAAGAACCCGCCGCCGCAAAGCGAGCGCGATGCCTGGATGCGCGAAGGCATTGCCTGCTATCAAACGTTTCTGCGCGGCCTGCTCGATCTGACCGACAACCTTGCGGGCACAACCGTCGTGCCGCCGCGCGACGTGGTGCGGCACGATCCCGACGACCCGTATCTGGTCGTTGCCGCCGACAAAGGCACGGCCACGTTCTCCGACTACGCGAACGCGATCTCGCAGGAATATGGCTTCTGGCTCGACGACGCATTCGCGTCCGGCGGTTCGGTCGGCTACGACCACAAGAAGATGGCGATTACCGCGCGTGGCGCGTGGGAGTCGGTGAAGCGGCACTTCCGCGAAATGGGCGTCGATACTCAAACGATGGACTTCACGGTGGTCGGCATCGGCGATATGTCGGGCGACGTGTTCGGCAACGGCATGCTGCTGTCGCCGCATATCAGGCTCGTGGCCGCGTTCGATCATCGGCATATTTTCCTCGACCCGAATCCCGATCCGGCGACGAGTCTTGCCGAGCGCGGGCGGCTCTTTCTTCTCGACCGTTCGAGTTGGGCCGACTACGATCCTTCGCTGATTTCAGCGGGCGGCGGCATATTTCCGCGCACCGCCAAGACGATTCCGTTGTCGCCCGCGGTGCAGTCGGTGCTCGGTATCAGTGCGCCGGCGTTGTCGCCCGCCGAACTGATGCGCGCGATTTTGCAGGCGCCCGTCGATCTGCTTTACAACGGCGGCATCGGCACCTACGTGAAGGCGACGCGCGAAACGCATCTGCAAGTGGGCGACCGCGCGAACGATACGATCCGCGTGAACGGCGCCGAATTGCGCTGCAAAGTCGTGGCCGAAGGCGGCAATCTCGGGCTCACGCAACTCGGCCGCATTGAATTCGCGCAGCGCGGCGGGCGCATCAATACGGATGCAATCGACAACTCGGCCGGTGTCGACTGCTCGGACCACGAGGTCAACATCAAGATCCTGCTCGGACTGGTCGTGGCCGACGGCGAGATGACCGACAAGCAGCGCAATGCGCTGCTCGCCGAAATGACAGATGAAGTCGGCCTGCTCGTGCTGAAGGACAACTATTACCAGACGCAGGCACTGTCGATTGCAGGCCGTTTCGGCGTCGAACTGCTTGATGCGGAAGCGCGCCTCATGCGTTTTCTCGAACGCGCGGGCCGCCTGAATCGCGGGATCGAGTTTCTTCCTAGCGACGAAGACGTGGCCGAGCGGCAAGCCGCCAAACAAGGACTCACCACGCCCGAGCGCGCGGTGCTGCTCGCCTATAGCAAGATGTGGCTGTACGACGCGCTGCTCGATTCGCCGGTGCCGGAAGATCCGCTCGTCAGCGACATGCTGATCGAATACTTTCCGAAGCCCTTGCGTCAGCGTTTCAGCGAGCCGATGCAGCGGCACCCGCTGCGCCGCGAGATTCTCGCCACGCATCTCACGAACGCACTGGTGAACCGCGTCGGCTGCGAGTTCGTGCACCGGCTGATGGAGGAGACCGACGCGCGGCCCGGCGACATCGTGCGGGCCTGCATCATGGCGCGCGATGTGTTCGACCTCGATCACGTTTGGCACAGCATCGACGCGCTCGATAACCGCGTCGCCGACGACGTGCAGGCACGCATGTTCGTCGAAGTCGCGCGGCTCGTCGAACGCTCGGCGTTGTGGTTCTTGCGGCATCTGTCGTCGCCGGCGGTGAATGGCGACGACGTGACGGATCTGCTCGCGCGTTGCCGCGACGCCGCGCAACGTCTCGCGCCGCAATGGCCCGCGCTGTTGCCGGCCGCGGATCTCGAAGCGCTGTCCGAACGACAACGCGTGCTGGTGGATGCGGGCGTCGACAGTGACCTCGCGGTACGCATCGCCAGTGGCGAAATCTCGGCTGCGCTGCTCGACATTGCGGAAGTGGCGTCGACGTGCGAGCGCAAACTCGAACTCGTGGCGGGCGTGTATTTCGCGCTCGGCACGCTGCTGAATTACCACTGGATCAGCGAACGCGCGGCCGCGCTGCCCGCGCCGTCGCACTGGGACATGCTCGCGCGCGCATCGGCATTGGCGGAACTCGCGCGCCTCAAACGCGCGCTCACCACGAGCGCGCTCGCCGGCGCAGACGACTCAGCCGCGCCCGACACGCTGGTTCATGCCTGGCGCGACAGGCGCGGCGCACAACTGGAACGCTATGCGCGTTTGCTTGCCGATCTGCGCGCCACGGGGGGCGCGAGTCTGTCGATGCTGCTGGTGATCGTGCGCGAGATGGCCGCGCTCGAGAGGGCATGAGGGTTGCGTGGAGAGTGCGTTGACGGCGCGGCGCAACACATGGCGCGCCGCTGTTGGACATGCTGTGCGGCATGGCCATAATACGCATTCCCGGAAGCCGAAAGCCTTTCGCAAATTGAACAACGCCCTCGATAACGATGAAAGAAGAATCGCCGAAAGCCATTATTTATGCGCTGGCCGCCAACTTTGGTATTGCCGTTTGCAAGTTCGCTGCCGCTTCATTCACCGGTTCCGGCTCGATGTTCGCCGAAGCCATTCACTCGACCGCCGACTGCGGTAATCAATTGCTGCTGCTGTTCGGCCTGCGTCAGGCGCGCCGGCCGGCGAGTCCCTTGCATCCAATGGGCGGCGGCCGCGAGATCAACTTCTATTCGCTGCTCGTCGCGTTACTGCTGTTCTTCGTGGGCGGCGCGTTTTCCGTCTATGAAGGCGTGCATCGGCTGATGGCGCGCGAGCCATTGCAGTACGCGTATGTCGCGCTCGTGGTGCTGGGCGTGTCGGTGGTGCTCGAGGCGTTTTCGCTGTGGGGCGCGCTCAGGGAAATCCGCCGCGTGCATCCTGAGAAAAACATCTGGCGATGGTTCAGGGAAACGCGCGAGTCGGAACTACTGGTAGTCGCTGGCGAAGATATTGCCGCGCTGGTGGGCCTCGCGATCGCGTTTGCCGCGGTGCTGCTCACGCTCGTGACCGGCAATCCTGTCTATGACGCGTTTGGCTCCATCGCCGTCGGCTTGCTGCTGATGGTGATCGCGGGACTGGTGGCGCGCGAGGTGAAGTCGATGATCGTCGGCGAATCGGCGAGCCCCGAAGTGCGCCGCGCCATCGAGGCGCATTTGCGCGCGCGCAGCGAAATTCGCGGCATCATCAATATGATCACGCTGCAATGGGGACGTCATGTCGTGGTCGCGGTGCAGGCCGAGATGATCGACTATGCGAGCGGCCGCGCGATGGTCGATGCGATCAACATCATCGAGGCCGATTTGCAGGCCGCCTTTCCGCAAGTGCGCTGGGTGTTTTTCGAACCGGATGTACCGCGCGCGTGATTTTCCTTTTTCTGGTGCACGCGACTGGCGACTCGCCACTCGCGGAGAGCTTCGTGCGATTAACGTAATCGACGTGTCGTGTAGTGGACAATAATTTCGTCGCATCTATACTTCTTCCGGCTTGAAGCGGCACTCTCCCCAACTGCATCACAAGCAAAAGGAAGATCACGATGCTGACTCGCACATTGGGCGCGCTATCCGTCATTGCACTCGCGGCATGCGCAGCCTTTACTTCCGGACCCGCAAGCGCGGACGACAGCGACGCTTTCTCGCATGGCGACGGCGGCTCGCGCGGGCGGCCGGTCAAGGTGATGATCATCTCGATGTTCGGTCCCGAGGGCCAGGTGTGGCTCGACAAGCTCGGACCGTGGCGCGATATTCCGGTGGACGGCTTGTCGCCGGATTATCCGGCAGTGCATTGCAACCGCCAGGACGTCTGCGTGATGACGACCGGCATGGGCCACACGAATGCCGCGGCGTCCATCATGGCGCTGACGTTCTCGCCGCGTTTCGATTTGCGGCATACGTATTTCATGGTCGCGGGCATTGCCGGCATCGATCCTCAGCAGGGCACGGTGGGCTCGGCGGCGTGGGCGAAATATCTCGTCGACTTCGGCATTCAATGGGAAATTGACGGGCGCGAAATTCCGGCCGGCTGGAACACCGGCTATCTTGGGATCAATACAAAGAGCCCCTCGGAAAAGCCGCCGCTCGATTACCGCACCGAAGTATTCCAGCTCAATATGCAGCTTGCCGATACGGCATTCGCTTTATCGCGCAACGTTGTGCTTTCGGACAATGCGCAGGCGCAGGCTGCGCGCGCCAAGTATTCGTACGCGCCGGCTAATCGTCCGCCGACGGTCATTCAATGCGATACGCTCGCCGGCGACACATGGTGGTCCGGCACATTGCTCGGGCAACGCGCTCGCGACTGGACCAAAATATTGACCGATGGAAAGGGCACGTATTGCACGACGCAGCAGGAAGACAATGCGACGTATGAAGCACTGAAACGCGCGGCTTCGGTGCATAAGGTCGATTTGAACCGCGTGGCTGTAGTGCGTGCGGGCTCGGATTTCGACCGCCCTTATGACGGACAGACGAGCGCCGATAACTTGCTCAACTACTCAGCGCAAGGCGGCTTTACGATTGCGCTGGAAAACCTGTATCGCTCGGGCAATCCGCTTGTGCAGGACATTGTCACGCACTGGGGCGAATGGCGCGAAGGCGTGCCGAAGCGCTAATCCAATGATTGCAACAAGGGCCGCCCGATGTGAACCGCGGCCCTTGTTGCAATGGCGCGGCGCATTAGCGTTGCGGCGCGCGATACGGCGTCCATACTGCGGAGTCCGTGTTCCAGTGGTCGAGTTCCGATGGTGTCATGGTGTGCTCCTTTATAAAGTGCTGAAGTCTGTTGGGCTCGCCGTCATCGGCATTTAATCCGGATGGCTAACTATTGCGGCGAGCTTCTTGTTGCATTGCTGAGAATTTACTGACCGTTTGCCACGCGCGTGACATCGCCATTCGCGCCTTCCTGCAGCGCGATACGCGCGGCTTGCGTCTGGCCGATCAAGCCTTTGTTCGGATACGTCGTGCGATTGAGCGAAGGCAGCGAGCCGTCGCGATAGGCGGCGACCAGTTCGGCCTGCACTTCGGCGCGCGTCTTGCCGCCCGTCGCCGTCGTCGAGGCGGTGGGTTGAGTCTGATAGCTGCCTGCGTGGCCGATGCCGTTGCTCTGTGCGAATACCGGCGCGCTCACGAGCAGCGAGAGAGTAAGACCTGCGAGAAGATTGCGTTTCATGATTCACTCCTGTCGATTCATTTGCAGCACGACGGGTGCTGCGACAGGGTGAAATGTAGACTTCGAGCGAGCGCCGATAAATTGCGCTTTCGCGAAATGAATTGTCGCGATTCCAGAACAATCGAACGACAAGCCTTATAAACACAGGCCGAAACAACAACCGCGGCATTAGCGCCGCGGTTGGAATTCACTGTTTCACTATCTGCACTTCAATTGAGTTGAGTCACGCGACCCATTCGGATATAACCGGTGTGTCGAGTGCCGGAGCGGACTCGCGTTCTTCGAGCGTGCGCTTCGAGCAGGTTGCGTCGAGCGTGCCGCGGCCACTCAGTAGTGGGCAACGGTCGAACACTTCCGCAATCCAGTCTACGAAAACACGGACTTTAGGCGACAGATGCCGACTGTGCGGATAGACTGCCGAAATAGGCATCGGCAAAGGCTTCATCTCGGGCAGTACTTCTACGAGTTGGCCCGCACGCAAATGCGGCAGCACCATGAAGAGCGCCGGCTGAATCAGGCCAAAACCTTCCAGCCCGCAGGTCACGTAGGCATCGGCGTCGTTCACCGACACAATGCTCTTCATTTTTACTTCAACCTCTTTACCATCAACCAGGAATGCCCAATCGAGCGTGCGTCCCGTGCGGCTCGAGAAGTAATTGACTGCTTTGTGATTTTCCAGGTCCTCGAGCGAAGTCGGCATGCCGGCCCGTTCGATGTACTCCGGCGACGCACACGACACGCCCTCGAAGAGGCCGATCCGTCGCGCCACCAGCGAGGAATCCTGCAGCGCGCCGACGCGCACCACGCAATCCACGCCTTCCTGCAGCAAGTCGACCGGCCGGTCCGACAAGCCGAGTTGCAGATCGATGTCCGGGTAGCGCTTGTGGAATTCACATAGTTGCGGAATCACCAGCAGGCGGCCAATCGAACCCGGCATGTCGATGCGCAGCTTGCCGTGCGGCTTTTTATTGCCGCTCTGAAAACTGGCCTCGGTCTCTTCCACGTCCGCGAGGATGCGCACGCAGCGTTCGTAGTACGCCGCGCCGTCCGGCGTGAGCGACAGGCGCCGCGTCGTGCGGTGCATGAGCCGTGTGCCGAGGAACGCTTCGAGGTTCTGAATGATCGTGGTAACCGATGCGCGCGGCAGGTCGAGCGTTTCAGCCGCGCGAGTAAAGCTGTTTGTGTCGACGACACGCGTGAACACTTGCATGGCCTGAAGCCGGTCCATTGCAAACCTCCAGAAGGGGCAGGCGTACTGAGCAGGATTCGAATCCGCCGAGCAATCGGTTCGATTGTTCAGAGGGGCCGAATTGTGTTGCCGGATTATAGGCATTTATTTACGAGTCTGCCGAACCCACAATTCGCACCATTGAAGTTCTTTGCGCATTGCGCGGCTCGACATGGAAGCATTCAAACCGCCGTACTCATTTGTGCCCGCCGGCATTGCGCCGGCCGGGGCCGACAGCACGGCACTCGAAGTCACTGACGTACAGATAGAAGGACACGCGCAGGACATCACGTTGCGTTTGTACCGGCAGCCGAAGAAAACAGCACTGCCGGTACTGCTTTATTTTCACGGCGGCGGTTTTACGAAGGGGTCGATCGATCAGGCCGACTTTGCGTCGCGCTATTTCGCAGAACATTTACCTGCATTGGTGGTGTCGGTCGGTTATTCGCTCGCGCCGCAGTTTCCATTTCCCGCTGCGCCCGAAGACGCACATCGCGC
>NZ_ABLD01000008.1 GCF_000172415.1 Paraburkholderia graminis C4D1M | reverse complement strand
GAAGTCGATGGCGCCCGCGCTGCAACCGCTGCTCGAATCCGCGCCCGCAAAGACCGCTTCGGTCTCGGTGAAGAGAGTCGCGGCGCAATGAACTGAACGCGTCGCTGCAAATCAATATGCGGGCTCGGTCGCCGGCTTGAGAAAGAGTTCATGCACCGGCGCGAAGTGCGCATAGAGCGGCAGTATTGCGCCGCCCATCGCGCGTGCGTCGGCGCCGATTGCGCCTTCCAATAGTTGCGGACGCACCATCCCTTCCCACTCGAATCGATCCAGCACGCGCTCGGTGCGACGAATGATTTCGCGCACCATTTGCCGGTCGAGTTCACCGTCGATCACCACTGCTTCGAGATCGAGCAGCGCTGCCGCATTCGTGAGCGCGTTGGCAATCGCGGGGCACGCGCTATCGAGCCATTCCTCGGTATGCCGCCACATATCCGGCGATAACGCGCGATGATCGTGCGCGGCCGCAGCCGGCTTGCCCGCTTCACTCAACAGGCGTTCGAGCACGAAGCCCGATGCCGCGTGCAGCAGTTGCCTGGCCGGCTTGCGCGCGCTGCCTTCGCGCAGCGGAATGGAGCCGACCGCGCCCGCGTTGTCGTGCGGTCCGCCATGCAAGCGGCCGTCGATCACGAGTCCGCCGCCAATGAACGTGCCCACGAACAGATACAGAAAATTGTGGATGCCGCGCCCTTGGCCCATCACGAGTTCGGCGGCACAGGCGGCGGTGGTGTCCTTCGAGAATTCCACCGGGAGGCCCGTCATGGTCGCGATGCGCGCGCGCAAGTCGATCTCGTGCCATGCATCGAGCGCATCCAGCGCGTCGGGCGGCGCGCCGAGCAGATCGCGCCAGCCGCCGAGCCATAACGGCGCGGCCACGCCCACGCCGACCACTTTGCTCGCGCTCGCGCCGAGCGTCTGATTCACGCGCGCGAGCCTTGTTTCAAGCGCTGGAAACAGCGTGCGCGGATCGGGATACGGATACTCGAACACGTCGCGGCACACAACGCGGCCGGCGAAATCCATCGCCAGCACGTCGAGGCTGCGGCGCCCGACCTTGATGCCGATCGTATAGGCACCGTCCGCACGCAACGCAATCGGCACCGACGGCTGCCCGATCCTGCCACGCACGCGCGCCTGCTTTTCCAGCAGACCGTCGTCGATCAAACGGTCGACGATCATCGACACCGTCTGCATCGAAAGACGTGTCAGGCGGCCAACGTCGGCTTTCGGCAGCGGCCCGTGCAGGCGGATCGCCTGCAGCACGATGCGTTCGTTGAATTGCCGCATGCCGACCTGGTTTGAGCCGACCGTGCGTTTGAGGGGCGGGCGCATGCCCGTGGTATCCATGACGATGAGCCCCTCAGCGAAGTGACTGCATCATGCAATCGCCTTGACGTCGGCTTCTTTCGCGCCCGTCATGATTGCAACGGCCTCGGACATATGCACGTCTTTTGTATTGACGAGCGCGGCGCGCCGGCCGAGCCGCTGAATATGAATGCGGTCCGCGACTTCGAATACGTGCGGCATGTTGTGGCTGATGAGAATCACCGGCAGCCCGCGGTCGCGCACACGGCGAATCAGTTCGAGCACCATGTTGCCTTCCTTCACGCCGAGCGCGGCGGTGGGCTCGTCGAGAATCACGACGTGCCGCGCGAATGCCGCACTGCGCGCGACCGCGACGCCCTGGCGCTGACCGCCCGACAGTGTTTCGACGGCCTGGCGCATCGAACGAATGCCGATTTGCAGGTCTTTCATATGCGCAGTCGCTTCCTCCAGCATGCGGCGTTTGTCGATCATCTTGAAGATCGAGCCGCGCCAGCCGGGCTTCACCAATTCGCGCGCGAGAAAGAGATTTTCCGCGATGCTCATCGCGGGCGCGACCGCGAGTTCCTGATAGACGGTCTCGATGCCTTGCGCGCGTGCATCGAGCGGGCTGCGGAATTTGACGGGCTTGCCGTCGAGCAGAATCTCGCCTTCGTCGGGCACGGTCGCGCCGGACAGCGCCTTGATCAACGACGATTTGCCTGCGCCGTTATCGCCGATCACCGCGAGAATTTCGCCGGGCAGCACCTCGAAATCGCAGCCGTCGAGCGCGGTCACATTGCCATAACGTTTGACGAGCCCACGCGCCTGTAAAACGGGCAGCGGGGAAGAAGCGGAAGTAGTTGTCGACATCACGGGCTCCTGTCGGTCCGGACCTGCATGCAAGATGTTGGCGGTGCTGTGCTTAACCGCGGCGATGAGAAAGTTTGTCCGCGGCCACCGCGAGAATCACCAGCATGCCGGTGATCAATACCTGGTAGACCGAAGAAACGCCGATCAGTGTCAGGCCGTTTCGAAACACGCCGACAATCAGCGCGCCGAGCAGCGTGCCGGAAATCGAACCGCGTCCGCCGAAAAGACTCGTGCCGCCGAGCACCACCGCGGTAATGCTGTCGAGATTCTCCGTTTGCCCCGCTTGCGGATCGCCCACGCCGGTACGCGATACAGACAGCAGCGCCGCGACGCCATAGATCGCGCCCGCCAATGTGTACACGGTGAGCAGGATCTTCTGCGACGACAAGCCCATCAGCCGCGCGGCCTCGGCGTTATTGCCGAGCGCATACAGGTGCCGCCCAGGAACCGTGTCGCGCAGCACGAACCATGTGGCCAGATACATCAGCAGCGTGAGGACGGTGCCGTACGTGACATCGGCGGGACCGAGCTTGAACGTGTTGCCGAAGAACATGATCGCGTCCGGCAGATTCGACACGCTTTCCGCATTCGAATAGATCTGCGTGAGCGCGAAGGCAATGTTCAGCGTGCCGAGCGTGACGATGAACGCGGGCAGTTTGATGCGCGTGATCAGCACGCCATTGAGCACGCCGAACAATGTGCTCGCGGCGATACCGCAAAGAATCGCGACGGCCGGCGGCAGGCCGAGCGTGACCGCGAACTTCGTCATGATGATGGAGCCGAACGCCATCACCATCCCGCATGAGAGATCGATGCCGCCGGTCAGCACGATCAGCGTCTGACCGATTGCGATGACGGCGACGACCATCGTCTGCTGAAGAATCAGCGAGAGGTTCTGGAACGACAGGAACCGGCTGCTTTGCGAAATGAAGAATGCACAAGCCAGCACGAGCGCGATGAGCGGCCCGACTTCGGCGAGCGACGGCAGACGGTCGGAGAAATGGCGCGGATGGCCCGCGGGCGCGGAGGGAGTCGACATGATGGATGACCTCGAGACATGAGCGCGGCAGGCGCCGCGCGGCGAATCGTTCGGCGGCCCGTTACGTGGGCCGCCGTGCAGTGCGCGTTACTTGTTGCCCCAGCAGTTGTCGACACCGAACTTCGTGTCCTTGCTGTCGATGCCGGACATCGGCTTGTCGGTGATCAGCGTCACGCCCGTGTCCTGATAGCCCGTGACCTTCTTGCCGGTCTTGGCGTAGTCGACGCCCGCCGTCACGCCGAGCGAGGCCATCTTCAACGGATACTGTTGCGAGGTCGCGGCAATCGAGCCGGCCTTCACGTTGCGCACGCCTTCACAGCCGCCGTCGATGGAGACGATCATCACGCTCTTGTCCTTGCCCGCCGCTTTCAACGCGCGATACGCGCCCGCGGCTGCCGGCTCGTTGATCGTGTAAACCACGTTGATGTCCGGCGCTTTCTGCAAGCAGTTCTCCATCGCGGTCTGGCCTTTCGCCTGATCGCCGCGCGTGTCCTGGCTGCACACGATCGACGCGTCGCCTTCCTTCACGCCGAAGCCTTCCAGGAAACCGTTATGACGCTGCACGCCGACCGACACGCCTGGCGCGAGGTCGAGCGTGGCGATCTTCGCGGGCTTGCCGTTCAACGCGGCTTTCGCGTACTTGCCGATCAGCACGCCGGCCTTGAAGTTGTCGGTGGCGAAGAGGGCGTCGGTGGCGTCCTGCGGATCGGTCGGCGTATCCAGCGCGACCACCATCACACCGGCGGCGCGCGCTTTCTTGATGCTCGGCACGATCGCTTTGGTGTCGCTCGGCGTGATCAGAATCGCTTTCGCGCCGGCCGTCATCATGTTTTCGATCGCGGTCACCTGGCTCGCGTTATCGCCGTCGAAGCGGCCTGCGGCGGTAATCAGCTTCGCGCCGTCTTTCGACGCAGCCGCTTCCGCGCCTTGCTTCATCTTCACGAAAAACGGGTTCGTGTCGGTCTTCGTGATGAGGCCGACGACCGGCTGGTCGGCTGCCTGGCTCGCGCTCGCGCACCAGACCGCCGACGCCGCGACGCACATGGAGACGATTTTCCTGGCGACAGGAAGCCTGCGGGAATTCAGATTCATGGGACGCTCCTCCAGTTATTGGCAACGACGTTTGAACTGCCGGCGGTTGCACATGCGAACGCTGCGCGGCGCAACCTGAACGGCGGCTGATTCGAACCGTGATGTGAGGTCGAAAGAAGCCGCCTAAATCACTTTGGTTGATTTAGTACAGCAGGCGCGAACGGGCGCGTCAAGGAATCTCGTGAGCGGGGGCGACAGTGCGGCCAGTCACGTCTAGGCGCGAAAAGCCATACGGGGCCGGGCTCTCCGGCGGTGATGCGATGCAGCGTCGAGTGACGCCGATTGGGGAAAGTCCTGGCTGCGGTGAAAGTTGTCTGAAAGCTAAAAGGCATGCGTTAGCGACTAAAAGCCCCGCATGCTTCGCTCGGTTTGCAGCGGTGCGAGGGGAAAATCAACGCGAGCGCGGCGTGCCGCTCGACGCTCGCACCACGAGTTGCGGCGCGGACGAAACGCGCATCGGCACTTTCGTTTTGCCGCGTGCGTTCTGCCCATACGACGACTCGATCAACTCGCGCAGCAGCGACACCGCGAGTCCGGCCACTTCGACGGTCGGCACCGCGACCGTGGTCAACGCAGGCCGCGATTCGCGCGCGAGTTGAATATCGGTGATGCCGACAACCGACAAATCCCCCGGCACGGCAAGCCCCAGGTCCGCGGCGGCATGCATCGCGCCGAGCGCCGGCAGGTCGTTGGTCGCGAAGATCGCAGTGAGTTGCGGGTCGGCTTCGAGCAACGCGCGCGCCGCCGTGTAGCCACCGTGGATCGTATCCGCTGCATGCCGGACGCGGTTCCTGCGCACGCCGGCCGCGCGCAGTGCATCGACGAAACCTTCGTAGCGCGTTGCGTGAACGCCGGACGCCTTGCTGCCGACAATCGCGCCTATCCGCCGATGTCCCAACTCGAGCAGATGTTTGCCGGCCAGTTCGCCGGCCAGACGAAAATCGACCGCGACGCAGGGCAAACCCGGCGGATCGTCGGGCCGCTCCCACATGCATAAAACCACGGGCGTACCGCGCGATTCGGTCACATGAAGGTCGGCGAGTTCGAGGTTCGCGTTCGTCACCAGCACGCCCTCGGACAGCGTGCCGGCAATCTGATCGAGGTAGGCGCGGCCCGTCACCGGATCTTCGTTAGTATTGCAAATGATGACGAAGTGGCCGCTCGTACGCGCCGCGCGTTCGACGGCGAGCGCGAACTCCGGATAGAACGGATTGGCGATGCTCGACACCATCAACGCGAGCGTCGGCGCGCGGCCTTCGGCCAGCGCGCGAGCGGCAAGATGCGGGCGGTAGCCGAGGGCATCGACGGCTTCGAGTACGCGTTGACGCGTCGCCTCGCCGACGCGGCCGCGATTGCGCAGCACGTTCGAAACGGTGGCGGGCGTCACGCCCGCGTGGCGCGCGACTTCACTGAGTGTGGGCATAGATCGTCATTATTTGGGATGGTTACCCGGCATTTGCATCAAAGCGCAAGGCACGGCACCATCTGTCGCACAGACAAAACGACATGGAGACAGGCAAGGACCGGCGATCGCATGCGATCGATTTTTTAGGTCCTGCTGATTAAGCGCTTAATCTCCGTCGTCGAGCCGATTAAATCACGGAGTCGATGCGATGGCGAGCATTTCGTTAAGAGGCGTACAGAAAGCGTATGGCGACGGCGCGCCGGTGATTCGCGACGTCGATCTGGAAATCGGCGAGAACGAATTCTGCGTTTTTCTCGGCCCCTCGGGCTGCGGCAAGTCGACCTTGCTGCGCATGATCGCGGGGCTCGAAGATCTCACCGACGGCGACTTGTCGATCGGTGGAAAGATCATGAACGACGTGCCGGCCGCACAGCGCGGCGTCGCGATGGTGTTTCAGAGCTATGCGCTCTTTCCGCATATGACCGTGTTCGAGAACATGGCCTTTGGATTGAAGCTCGCAAAAACTCCCAAGGAAGAAATCGACCGCAAGGTACGCGAAGCCGCGCGCATTTTGCAACTCGAAGCACTGCTCGAACGCAGGCCGAAAGCACTCTCGGGCGGTCAGCGTCAACGCGTTGCAATTGGCCGCGCAATCGTGCGCCAGCCCGGCGTGTTTCTGTTCGACGAACCGCTTTCCAATCTCGACGCAACACTGCGCGGTCAGACTCGCATTGAAATCGCGCGGCTGCATAAGCAGTTTGCGAAGGCGAGCGTGGTGTATGTCACGCACGATCAGATCGAAGCGATGACGCTTGCGGACAAGATCGTGTTACTGCATGCGGGCAAAGACACTGAGCGCTACGGCAGCATCGCGCAAATCGGCGCGCCGCTCGAGTTGTATCACCGTCCGAAAAGCCGCTTTGTGGCCGGCTTTATCGGTTCTCCACGCATGAACTTTTTGCCGGGACGGGTTGCTTCCGTCGACGCGCAAGGCGTGATCGTCACGCTCGACACGACGCTCGAAAACGTACGCGTGCCCGTGGATGGCGCCGCGCTCGAGGTCGCTCAACCGGTGACGCTCGGCGTGCGTCCCGAACACCTCGAATTCATCGATACGTCTTCGCTTCAGGACGAAGCGGTGCTCACACGCACCGTCTCGCTCGTCGAACAACTCGGCGAACACAGCTACGTGCATCTCGATCAGCCAGGCGGCTTCACGCTGATCGCAAAGGCGCCGGGCGACACGCATCTCGCGCCGGGCGATCGCGCGCATTTGCGTGTGCCGCGCCACGCCACGCATTTGTTTCCCGAAGACGGCTTTGCCGCCGCTTCGCTGGAATCCGTCGAACACTACGCATAAAGGACATTCGGATGCGCCTTGGAGTCTGCTACTACCCGGAACACTGGCCAGAGTCGATGTGGGAAGACGACGCGCGCCGGATGAAAGCACTCGGCATCGAACAGGTGCGAATAGCCGAGTTCGCATGGAGCCGCGTTGAACCGACGCCTGGCGAATACGATTGGGCGTGGCTCGATCGCGCGATCGAAGTACTCGGCGCGGCCGGTCTGCAAGTCGTGATGTGCACGCCGACGGCGACGCCGCCGAAGTGGCTGATCGACCGTCATCCGGACATCTTGCCGATTGGCGCCGATGGCCGGCCGCGCGCTTTCGGTTCGCGTCGTCACTATGACTTTTCGTCGCCGTCGTATTTCGCGGCGTCGCAGAAGATTTGCACTGCAATTGCCGAGCGTTATGGCAAGCACCCGGCCGTTCGTTACTGGCAGACCGATAACGAGTTCGGTTGCCATCACACCGTGGTCAGTTATTCGCCGGCGGCAGTGGAGCGTTTTCGCGAGTGGCTGAAAGCGCGCTATCAAACTGTCGACGCATTGAACCGCGCGTGGGGCACCGTGTTCTGGAGCATGGAATACCGCAGTTTCGACGAGATCGACGCGCCCGTCGCCACCGTGACCGAAGCGCATCCTTCGCATCGGCTCGATTACCGGCGCTTCGCTTCCGATGAAGTCGCGCGCTATAACCGCATGCAGGTCGAGATCATTCGCGCGCATTCGCCGGGGCGGCCGATCGCGCACAACTTCATGCAGCTCTTCACCGAGTTCGATCACTACAAAGTTGCCGCCGATCTCGACGTTGCCGCGTGGGACAGCTATCCGCTCGGCGCACTCGAAGAGCAATGGTTTGCGCCGGACGTGAAAGCGCGCTGGCTGCGCAGCGGTCATCCCGACTTTGCGTCGTTCAATCACGACGTGTACCGCGGCATGTCGAAGCTGCCGTTCTGGGTGATGGAGCAGCAGCCGGGTCCAGTGAACTGGGCGATGTGGAATCCCGCGCCGCTGCCTGGCATGGTGCGTTTGTGGAGTTGGGAGGCGTTTGCGCATGGCGCGGGTTGCGTGTCGTATTTCCGCTGGCGTCAGGCGCCGTTTGCGCAGGAGCAGATGCATGCCGGTCTGAATACGCCGGATAACCGCCTCGACGTGGGCGGTAGCGAGGCCGCGCGCGTGGCCGAGGAAATCGGCACTGTACTCGCGGCGAACGCCGACGCCGACGCCGCGATTCGTTCAAAGGTCGCGCTCGTCTACGACTATGAGGCGAAGTGGCTGTTCGAGATTCATCCGCAGGGTGCGGACTTTCACTATCCGCGCTTTGCATTCGAGTACTACTCGGCATTGCGCGCACTAGGTCTCGATGTGGATGTCGTGCCGGTCGATGCATCGCTGGACGGCTACAGTCTGATCGTCGTGCCGCCGTTGCCGGTCGTGTCTGCTGATCTTGCCGCGCGCCTCGCGAAGTCGGGCGCGCAAGTGGTGCTCGGGCCGCGTACCGGTTCTAAGACTCAGGACTTGCAGATCCCGGCGAATCTTCCGCCAGGCCCGCTCGCTGATGTATTGCCGTTGCGAGTATGGCGCGTCGAATCGATGCGGCCTAATGTGACCGAACCTGTGCGTCTTCTCGGCACACAGAACGCGGATGCTGAGGATGGCGTCGCGCGTCACTGGCGCGATTTCATCGAAAGCAATGGCACGAATTCATTCGACGTGCTCGCGCGTTTCGCGGACGGCCACCCGGCGTATGTGCGAAGCGGCGCGTTCCATTACTTTGCAAGCCTGTTCGACGACGCGCTGACGGTTCGGCTCTTTTCGCAAATCGCACAGCAGGCAGGCATTCAAACGATGCCGCTTGGCGAAAGCGTACGCATCAGCCGGCGCGGTGCGCTGACCTATGTGTTCAACTACGGCGATTGCGCACACACGATCGCCGATGTGGCAGACGACGCGTTCATTATCGGTTCGCGCGCAGTCGAACCACAGGGCGTGGCAGCGTATCGATCGAAATGACCGGTTCGGGTAACGGGACGATTGGCAAGCCGGAATTCCATGCAGTAACGACAACGACGCAAAATCAAGGAATAAAGGAGACAGGTAGCATGAAAATGAAACCACGCAAGGTTCTGCTGACACTCGCGCTCGCTGCGGCTGCGCTCGGAACGTCCGTTGTCAGTACTGCGCAGGCCGGCACGCTGACTGCGAACATCGCGTTCAAGGGCGCGAGCCAGCGCGCGGTGTGGCAGTCGGTGGTCGACGACTTCAAGAAGGCGCATCCCGGAATCGACGTGAAGGTGTCCTTTATCGACGAAGAAGCCTACAAGGTGCAGTTGCCCGGCTGGCTCTCCACCGTCGCGCCCGACATCGTGAACTGGCATGACGGCGAACGCATGGCCTATTACGCGCAGCGCGGCCTTTTTGAAGACCTGAGCGGCGATTGGGCGAAGAACGGCTGGAACGACATGTATGCGTCGACGAAAGAAGCCTCGTCGTATAAGGGCAAGCAATATGCGGCGCCCACGGTGTACTACTCGTGGGGCATGTTCTATCGCAAGGATCTGTTTCAGAAGGCCGGCATTTCCGGTGAGCCGAAAACGTGGGAGCAGTTTCTCGACGACTGCAAGAAGTTGAAGGCAGCCGGCATTGCGCCGATTGCCGTTGCGGGCCGCGATTCATGGACGCTCGCCGGATGGTTCGATTACCTGGATCTGCGCGTGAACGGCAACGCATTCCACCAGAAGTTGATGGCGGGCGAGATTGCGTACACCGATCCGCGTGTGAAGAAGGTTTATACGACGTGGAAGCAGTTGATCGACGCCGGCTATTTCATCGACAACTCGCTCTCTTACGATCTCGATTCGGTGCAGCCGTTCCTGTTCCAGGGCAAAGCCGCGATGATGCTGATGGGCACGTTCATTACCGCGGGCTTTCCGGCGAACGTGAAGCCTCAAATGGGCTACTTCCAGTTCCCGATCATCGACGCCAATGTGCCGACCGCTGAAGATGGTCCGGTCGAATCGCTGCATATCCCGTCGAAAGCGAAGAACAAGGCGGATGCGCATACGTTCCTCGCATTTGTCGAGACGCCGGAAATCGGCGCGAAGCTCGCCACGGGGCTTGGATCGTTGTCGGCGAACAGCAAGTCACCGGAGCCGGAAGATCCGATTTCGAAGATCGGCTTCCAGATTCTTGCGAATACGAAGGGCGGCATTGCGCAGTTCTATGATCGCGACATGACGAAGGAAATGGCCGATGAAGGCATGAAGGGCATGCAGCAGTTCATTTCCGATCCGTCGAAGCTTGATACCGTGCTCGCGCAGTTGGAGCAGACGCGGAAGCGGATTTATAAAAAGTAGGGAAGGGGGCGGTCGGGCGGCCGCCTTGGTGTTTTTGCTTGGCCGATAACACGCGTCGACAGCTTTGTATGGGGTGGGAGTAAGAGCTTTGCATGGGACCGGAGTAACGCGCTAAAGCGCGAACTCCGGATCGACAGCTAAAGCGCTAACTCCCACCGACAGCTTTGCATGGGGTGGGAGTAGGTGCTAAAGCACCAACTCCCACCGACAGCTTTGCATGGGACCAGAGTAAGCGCTAAAGCGCTAACTCTGGTCGACAGGAGAATCACTTTGTCTCATTCCGTCACCCGTCACACCGTGGACGGACCCGTTCAGCCGGGCGGCTCCGCGCTGCCCGCATCGCGTGACCGCGCGCCGAATGTCCGCACGCGCGGCCGCCGTCCTTCGCCCACTGCAAGGCGCCAACGGCGCGCGGCCTTTCTGTTTCTCGCGCCGGCCTGCGTGATGGTGGCCATTTATGTGATCTGGCCGATTCTCTCGACCATACGCCTGAGCCTCTTCAACTGGGACGGCATGACGGAGCCGACTTTCGTCGGTCTCGCCAATTACGTCGAACTGTTCAACGCGCAAACGTTCTATACCGCGTTGAAGAACAACGTCATCTGGTTGCTGCTATTTCTACTCGCGCCGCCGATGGGACTCGCCGTCGCGCTCTACCTGAATCAGGCAGTGGCCGGCATCCGTATCGTCAAATCGCTGTTCTTTGCACCATTCGTCTTGTCAGGCGTCGTCGTCGGACTCATCTTCTCGTGGTTCTACGATCCGACATTCGGCCTGCTCGCGCTGATTCTCGGCCACGGCGTGCCGGTACTCGGCGATCCGCGCTACGCGACTTTCGGCATCGTATTCGCGGCACTGTGGCCGCAAACCGCCTATTGCATGATTCTCTATCTGACCGGACTCACATCGCTCAATGCCGAGCAGATAGAAGCCGCGCGCATGGAAGGCGCACGCGGCTGGTCGATGCTGTGGCACGTCATTCTTCCGCAATTGCGACCTACTACGTTCATGGCAATCGTTGTCACGATCATCGGCGCATTGCGCAGTTTCGATCTGATCTCGGTGATGACGGGCGGCGGTCCGTTCGAAAGCTCGACGGTACTCGCCTATTACATGTACGACCAGGCAATCAAGTACTACCGAATCGGTTATTCGGCGGCAGTGGCCGTCGTGCTGTTCGGCATCATGCTGGTGTATATCGTTTATCACTTGCGGCGGATGCTGCGCACCGAGCAATAAGGAGCGACCATGTTTCCAATTCCCATCGACAAATGGAAACCGGCCACGCGCCGCGTCTACAAACTCACCTTGCCGATTGCACTGCTGATCTGGCTTCTGCCGATGATCGCCGTGCTCGTCACGTCCGTGCGGTCCACCGAAGAACTCAGCGAGGGCAACTATTGGGGCTGGCCCAAACACTTCGCGCTATTCGACAACTATCGCGAGGCGCTCACCACTTCGCCGATGCTGCATTACTTCTGGAATAGCGTGCTCATTACCGTGCCTGCGGTAATCGGCTCGATCGCACTTGCGGCGATGGCGGGCTTCGCGCTCGCCATCTATCGCTTTCGCGGCAATTCCTCGCTATTCGCCACCTTTGTCGCGGGCAACTTCGTCCCCGTGCAGGTGCTGATGATTCCGGTGCGCGATCTGTCGTTGCAACTCGGCGTGTTCAATACGGTTAGCGCACTGATCCTCTTTCATGTTTCGTTTCAGACCGGATTTTGCGCGCTTTTCCTGCGTAACTTCATCAAGCAGTTGCCGTTCGAACTTGTCGAGGCCGCGCGCATCGAAGGCGCAAACGAGTGGACCGTGTTCTTCAAAATCGTGCTTCCGCTGATACGGCCCGCGCTCGCCGCGCTGGCGATTCTGGTTTTCACCTTTGTCTGGAACGATTACTTCTGGGCGTTATGTCTGACGCAAGGCGACGACGCCGCGCCGATCACAGTCGGCGTTGCTGCATTGAAGGGTCAATGGACGACAGCGTGGAATCTTGTTTCGGCAGGCTCCATTCTCGCTGCGCTGCCTTCGGTGGCCATGTTCTTTGCGATGCAAAAACACTTTGTCGCCGGGTTGACGTTCGGTGCAACAAAGGGCTAAACCGGCGACCGGCTCACGCTAAAAAAGCCACGGCAAAAGAATAATAAGTCTGGCGAAGCACACCCAGCTTTGCCAGTACGGCTGGCAAACGTTTGCGCAATTATCATCACGTTTCCCCTCATTAAAGATCGGGAAGGGCTTGTCGTTATCTAGTGAAATAAGTCAGACCGTCGAACTGACTCGTGCCTGAGAAAAGGCACGCGCTGGACCAAAGCTCATCGGGGGTAGCAATCGTGAACCAACAACGCTCGCCATGGACTCGCACCGCGGCTCCGGGGGAAGTCATCTATTCGGAAGGCTTCTTGGGCGACGCAGTCATCTACGTCATTGCAGATGGCAAAGTCGAAATCTCCACGCAGTGCGATGAAAAAAAGGTCATTCTCGCCACGCTCGGCAAGGGCGAGTTTTTCGGCGAAGCGGCGTTGTTGCCGCCCGAGCCGCGAGCGCACACCGCCAAGGCATTGAGCTTCTGTCAATTGACGGCTATCGCAGGCGGTATCGTCGAAGAAGAACTGGAACGCGTGTCGCCGCTTCTGCGTCATATCGTTCGCACGATGATACGGCGCGTCAAGAAGAAGGACGACATTCTCGCGACGAACACGCATGCCGATTTTCTCCCAGGCGTACTGTCCTACGCGCATGTGCTGTCGTTGATGGCAGGCGCCGAGGCGACTGACCGGTTCGATGCACGCGCTCGCCGTCCTCAGAACGAGGAAGTCTCGATTCCGCTTCCCGAAGTCATCAAGAAGTGCAACGCGATTGCAGGCCATTCGCGCCCGCATGTGATGGCGATGCTCAAGCGCATGGAGAAGCTCAATCTGGTCTCCGTCGAATCGGGACGCTCAGAGCGGCTGAACAATACGTCGGGACGCTATTCGGCGAGCGACGGTGCAGTGGGCAGGCAACTCGTCACGTTCGATCCGGTGAAAATCACCGAGCGCGCGCAGCAGGTCGCGAATCACGATCTCGACGTTTCGATCAGCAGCGAACTCGAACTGATTGAACTCGACGATCTGGAAGCGTTGATCGGCGTCGACAGAAAGGTGATTCTGAACAAGCTCTCGCATTCGGAGATTGCCGAAGACCTCTTCGCGTTCCGCAAGACCAAGGTTCTCAACTACGTCGAAGAGAAAGGCCTCAGCTATTTCTCGCGCCGCAATGCGCGCGGTGCGGGTGAATTGAATTCGCTCGACGATCTCGAGTTCGTCGATCAGCGAACCCTGTTCGAAGCAGTGAGTGCGTTCGATACCTACGATCTCGCGAAACTGCTGTCGGCGTCAGCCGGGCAGCCGGTGGACGAGCGCCTGCAGGCCGTCATGACCGAAGCGAGAAAGAAAGAAGTGTCGTGGGTGATGCGCCGGGAGATCAAGATCGATCCCGTCGAGATTGTGGAAATCGAGCAGCGTTTCATCGATACCGTCCGCGCACTGAAGTCGCCCGCGGCGCATGCCGCGCCGGTCGAATCCTGACGCCCGTTGCGTTCGGTCCAGAAGGCCGAACGCAATCTTTAACTGTAATTCGCAGGCTCGTGCAGCCGGTCGCGAGGACGTATGGATCTTTTGACGGTATTTGGCGTAGTGTTCGGCGTCGCGGCGATCGTCGCGGGCTTCTCGCTCGAGGGCGGCGACTTTACGTCGTTGCTTCAACTGGAGGCGTTTGTCATCGTCCTTGGCGGCACGTTGGGCGCAGTGATGATCCAGAACACATGGGCACGGTTTTACGACGGCGTGAAGCTGCTGCGCTTCGCTTTCGTGAAGGCGCGGCAAGTGGATCGCGAGAGCCTTTCCGTTCTGCTCGAATGGGGCGATCAGGCGAAACTGAACGGCATGCTGGCATTCGAATCGATCGACGCGAAAGGCATTAGCCCATTCGCCAAGCGAGGTCTCGAACTGCTCGCGAACGGCGTTTCCACGGCTGTACTCGAAGACGCATTGCAGCGCGAAGTCGACGCCTATGAGCGCAATTGCATGGCGGCCGCGCGCATCTGGCAACAGGCGGGCGGTTATGCGCCGACCTTCGGCATTCTCGGCGCGGTGCTCGGTTTAATTCAGGTAACGGGGCATATGCTCGAGCCGTCGCAATTGGGCAAAGGCATTGCGGTCGCATTCGTCGCCACGCTGTATGGCCTTGGACTCGCGAACCTCGTATTTCTGCCGCTATCGGGAAAGATCCGCGCGCAGGTGGACAGCGAATTGCGTTTCAGGCGCTTGTATCTGGACGGCTTGCTCGCGATCTCGCGCAAGGAATCGCCGCATACCATCGAAACGCGTTTGGCGGGCGACGTGCGCGAACGATCTGCCGAATTGCTCGGCTAGTCGAGTCGACAGAAGTCGTGCATCAACTGATAGCGGACTGCGTGTATGAGTACAACCACTGGCAGCAAGCGTCTCGCGACGGACAAGAACGGGCACGATGACGGCCAGGATAGCGGCGAGCAGTCGGACCGCTGGCTGATTTCATACGCCGATCTGATTACGACACTGATGGTGCTGTTTCTCGCGCTCTATGTCTTGCAGCTCGCGAAGAACAGCGAGTTGCAAATACAGACGCTGCAGCATCGTCCGGTGAAGGAAGCTGTCGACGTAGAGCCGCCGATCACGGCAGCGAACGCGAAAGACGCCGCAAAAAAGCAGCTTCTGTCATTGCTCGCGCCGTTGCAGGACAATCGCCAGATTACGATTTCGCACACGCCGCAAGGCGTGGAAATCGCGATCAATGCGAAAGTACTGTTCAATTCCGGCGATGCGCGTCTTTTGCCCGAATCGTTCGCGGTGCTGGATCGCATTGCAGCGGTGCTGCGCGACCGCGCGAAAAACAATATCCTCGTGGAAGGGCATACGGACAGTTTGCCGATTGCCACGGCGAAATACGAATCCAACTGGGAACTGTCGTCCGCGCGCGCGGGCGCGGTGGTGCGCTTCTTCGCGGACAAGGGCATAGAAGCGCACCGCATGGCGGCAATTGGCCGTGCCGACAATTTCCCGCTCATCATCGGCAACGATGCGGCGGCCAACGCCGCCAATCGCCGCGTGACGATACTCGTCGAGTACTGAGCGCCAAACGGGAAGCATCAAACGCCGAGCGCAAGGTACTGATGAAGCGACTGAATAGCGGCCGCGCCTTCTCCAACGGCTGCCGCGACTCTCTTCACCGAGCCGCTGCGCACGTCGCCCACCGCAAAAATACCCGACCGGCTCGTTTCGAGAAAATGCCCGGTGCGCTCGGACGTCCACTTGTGAGCGACATCGGGACCGGTCAGCACGAAGCCATTTCTATCGAGTTCGACGCAATCGCCAAGCCAGCCGGTATTAGGTTGCGCGCCGAGAAACAGGAACACATGGCGGATAGGCTTCTCTTCGATTCGCCCTTGCTGATTCCATTGAATCGACTCGAGATGCGCTTCACCGTTTAGCGCGACGATCTGCGTTCGCACATGAACCGTGATGTTCGGCGCCGCCTCGATGCGTCGGATCAGGTAGTTCGACATGCTCGCGGCAAGTCCTTCGCCGCGAATCACGATATGCACATGGCGCGCGAAGCCCGAGAGAAATACGGCAGCCTGTCCCGCCGAATTGCCTCCGCCGACAATGACGAGTTCTTCGTTGCCGCAAAACGCCGCTTCCATATACGTCGCGCTGTAGTACACGCCTCGGCCCTGGAAATGTTCGAGACGTGCAAGCTCCGGCTTTCGATAACGCGCGCCTGTTGCGATCACCACTGCGCGACCGTACACATGTTCGTCGTGACTAAGGCGGATATGGAACGGCTGACCTTTGTCGCATTCAATACCGAGCGCTTCGATCGGCACGCCGACTTCAGCACCGAATTTGCGGCATTGCGAAAGGCCGCGTCCGGCAAGCGCCTGACCGGAGATGCCGGTGGGAAACCCAAAGTAGTTTTCGATCTTCGAACTCGTGCCGGCCTGGCCGCCCGGCGCTTTGGTGTCGAGAACCGCGACGCGCAATCCTTCCGACGCGGCATAGACGGCTGCGGCCAGGCCCGCCGGTCCCGCGCCGACCACGACCACGTCGAACCGTTCGCCGTTCAATCTGTCGGGACTCAAACCGATTGCGTCGGCAACGGCGCGATTTGTCGGGCGCTTTAGCACGACACCTTGCAAGGTGACGAGTACCGGCAGATCTTCTTTCGTGGCGCCGTAACGTTCGAGAAGTGCTTTGGCTTCCTCATGCTCGTCAATATCGAAGTACGCCGACGGTTGCGCATTACGGCTCAGAAAGTGCCGCAATACCAGTGTCGGAAAAGAAGCCGAGCTGCCGATCACGACCACGCCGCCGCTCTGATCCTGTATGTAGGCGACGCGGCGCAGAATGTATGCGCGCATGATCGTCTCGCTCAGTTCCGCTTCGGCAATCACGAGCGCGCGCAGCGATTCTTCGTCGATCACGATGACTTCGCAATCGCTCGTCGCGCGCGCGGACGCCACCGCGCCGCGCCCCGCGAGCGTGCCGACTTCGCCGGTAAAACTGCCGGGCCCGTGCGTGCCGAGAACATGCAGCGTATCGCCGCTGCCGCGCGTCGCCTCGATGGTGCCCGAGATGATCGCGTACATCGGAATGTGGCGATCGCCTTCGGTAAACAGCACGTCGCCGGTGTTCAGTTTGCGCCGCTCGCCATAGCGCTCGAGTACCGCGAACTGCGCGTCGTTCAGCCTGGGGAAGATCTGGTGGTGACGGCTGCCGCCTGCCAGCAGATCTTCACGCTTGCCAGAAGTTTTATCGCTCATGAGAGGTCCGATTGGAAAGACGCACGATGCAGCGTGTCGCTGCGCCGCCAGATTGGCATGCGAATGCGAACAATCGGCAGCAAGAAAAGGCCGCGGAGAAGCCGCTTTCGCCGAGATTGTGCGCCAGAGTCCACTCGCCAGTAAAGAGTGCGTAAGGCGGAGAACGTGCGGCCGAACAGCGCGAGAGCGCTTCTGCTCAAGTTCGCGCTTCTTTTGCCGTAAAAGACGAGAGGAATTAGAGAAATAGACAATGAAAAGGGTCTAGGAAGCATGCGCGATTTAACAGTAAAAAACAGCTTACTTGCAGTGCTGGTCGTCTTTGCCGCGATGATCATGTTCGGCGGCGTGGTCGGCGTATTCGCACTCGGCCGCTCGAATGAAAACGCCCAGCGGCTTCAGGAGATCGCCACTCAGGAGATCCTCGCCAACGACGGCTATAAGGACAGCACGCGCACGCGGGCAGCGCTTACGCGCGCTTATGCCGCGTTGAAGGAGCGCAACGATCTCGCCACGCGCGATTCCGCACTTGGCAGCGCGCAACGAACGCTCGATCGCGCGGATGCCGAGACGCGCGCTTTTGCGGCAGCGTCCCGATTCGTGGGACAGGACGATGCGTTGAAACAGCAGCTCGTCGATTCGTCGAATGGATTGGCGGCCACTTTAAAGAAAGCTTTCGACGCGCTTCAGCGTGGCGATACCGACGCCTACGTCGCCATCAACGATCGCGACATTACACTTGCCGGTCAGGTCTATTCGGCAAACGTCGAAAAATTCCAGAACCTTGCGGGTGCGCTTGCAAAGGAGTCAGCGACGAGAACCGAACGCGAATACGGGTGGATCGTCGCAATGGTTTTGACTGGTGTTGCGCTTGCTCTCGCATTGATCGTCGCCACGCACTTTGCGTTGCGCACCATTGTGATTCGCCCGTTGCAGCAGGCGTCGAAACTGCTCGACCGGATTGCGGGCAATGATCTGACCGCGTCTATTCCTGAAGGCAGCAAGAGCGAGATCGGCAAGTTGTTCACGTCGATGTCGCGGATGCAGGCCGGACTCGCGCATACCGTGTCGAACGTGCGCGTCAGTTGCGAGGCGATTCACGGCGGCGCGCGCGAGATTGCAGCGGGCAACCTCGATTTGTCGAGCCGCACCGAAGAGCAATCGACTTCGCTCGAGGAAACCGCGGCGAGCATGGAAGAACTGACCTCCACCGTCAGACAGAACGCGGATAACGCGCGCCAGGCAAGCACGCTTGCCGCGAGCGCCGCCGACGTCGCACAGCGCGGCGGCGACGTCGTGCAGCGCGCGGTCCACACCATGACGGCCATTACCGCAAGCTCGCACAAGATTGCGGAGATCACCGGCATGATCGACAGCATTGCATTCCAGACCAACATTCTCGCGCTCAACGCTGCCGTCGAGTCCGCGCGTGCGGGCGAGCAGGGCCGCGGCTTCGCTGTCGTCGCGGGGGAAGTGCGCACGCTGGCTCAACGCAGTGCGAGCGCCGCGCAAGAGATCAAGGCGCTCATTTCCGCTTCCGTCGATGACGTGCGCAGCGGCAACGAACTCGTCACGCAGGCCGGCCACACGATGAACGAAATCGTCGGCGCAGTGCAGGGCGTTGCGACTATCATGGCGGAGATCACGTCGGCGACGGTCGAGCAAACCGCGGGCATCGAGCAGGTCGGCAAAGCCGTCAGCCAGATGGATCAGGTCACGCAACAGAACGCCGCGCTCGTCGAGCAGGCCGCCGCCGCTGCGAGCGCGCTCGAGCATCAGGCGCAGTCGATGAACGATGCGGTGTCGGCATTCCGTCTGCGATAACGCCGTCAGTCTCCAAACCAAACTAATCGGAAAACAAATATGAGCGTTAGTGCCGTCTCGCGTGCAGTCGCAATTCTGTTAGCCGGCGTGGCGATGTCCGCCACCGTGCACGCGTCCACGTATGCGTATGTGTCGAATGCGGACAGTCAGGACATTTCGGTTTTCAGCCTCGATAAGTCGAATGGCGCACTCAAGCCGGTCGAAACAGTGAGCGTTGGCGGCACGGTCATGCCGATGGCCTTTTCGCCGAATCATTTGCGGCTCTATGCAGGTCTGCGTTCAAAGCCTTTTCGCGTGGTGAGCTTCGCAGTCAGTCCGCTTGACGGACGCCTGACCGAACTCGGCAAGGCGCCGCTCGCGGAAAGCATGGCCTATGTGTCGACCGACGCGAGCGGCCGCTATCTGTTCTCCGCGTCGTATGGCGGCAACCTGCTGGCGGTGAACGGCATCGGTGCAAATGGCGTTGCCGGCGATGTTCAGCAGATCGTCAAGACGGGCCCGATGGCGCACGCTATTCGCAATGCGCCCGACAATCGTTATGTGTTCGCGTCAGTACTCGGCGCCGACGCATGGTTGCGTTTGAAGTTCGACGCGGCGAACGGCGCGCTTACTCAAGACGCGGCGCCCGCCTATTCGCTGCCGGCCAAATCGGGTCCGCGCCATTTCGTGTTCTCGCCGGATGAGCGCTTCGTTTATCTGATCGACGAACTCGACGGCAAGCTGCATGTACTCGCATTCGACAAGCAACGCGATGCGGTGAAGCCGGTGCAGACCGTTTCCATTCTGCCGCCCAACTTCTCCGGCGACAAACCGTGGGGCGCGGATGTTCACATCACGCCCGACGGCCGCTTCGTCTATGCATCGGAACGCACGTCGAGCACGCTGGCCGCTTATCGCGTGGACCGTGCATCGGGAAAGCTGACGCGCATCGGCACATATCCGACCGAAAAGCAGCCGCGCGGCTTCAATATCGATCCTTCGGGCAATTACCTGCTCGCGGTCGGTCAGTTGTCGACCAACCTGAGCGCATACCGGATCAATCGCGAGACGGGCGCATTGAGCGCGCTCGGTCAGTACCCGGTCGGCAAGGGCGCGAACTGGATCGAGATTGTCGAGTTCAACGGATCGAACGATTGAGGTCTACGGCGAACTGCGTCCCCGCGCATGCGGCGACGCGGACGCCGGCCCGCCCGCCGACGCTGCACTGCGTCGGCGGGCGCGCAGCCCGCGCCATAGTTCTTCGAAGTAAGGCAGTAGCTCGAATAGCAGAATCAACGCGAACAGAATCGCGATATAGGCGACGGGCAACGGTTCGCTTTTCGCGGTCAATCCGAATCTCGCCGGCTCGCTGCCGAGGCCGAGCAACGCCAGAAATTGCGTCCAGTGACGGGCGACGACAAGCAGTATCGCCATCAGCGGGACGAGTTCGAGAAAGCTATGAACGTGCTGTTCGAACGGCGTCACGTTGCGTCCACTCACTGCATAACTGACGTCCCACAGCGCGGTCGCTTCGTGAACGAAGAACGCGACGATCATCAATAGAATGATGCCCGCGTTGATCTCGAGAAAGATCGCGGCGAGTAGCGGCAGTCCGACTTCGGCAAACATCAACAGATGGATCACCGATTCTTTCGCGCCGGTCGTGGATTCGATTCGAGTCGCGCGATGGCACAGCCAGTCCGCGAAACCGGCCGCAAGCCACACAGGCAAAACGAAGTACATCAGGATCGTGAGGGTTGGGTCGATCGACATGATTTCCTCGGCGAACGGCTGGCTGACCAACGCGAGCACGCGGCTTCACTCGATCCCTTCGTGTTTCAACGCCAGTTGCACCGCGGGCCGCCCGCGCATGCGTTGTGAGAACTCCGCGAGTTTTTGCGGGACCTCGATCTTTACTTTGTTCGCCCATAGAAGCATGGTGAACAGATAGGCGTCCGCGACGCTCGCTTCTGCGCCGAACAAATAGTTGCCTTTAAGCATTGTCGATATGAGCTGGAAACGCTGGCCGATTTTCTCGCGCGCGGCATTCGCTTCCTCATCCGACGCCGGCTTGAATACGCGGCCGAATTGTTTGTGAAGCTCCGTTGAAATAAAGGCGAGCATTTCAATCAGGCGCGTAGTGCCGAGTTCTCCCGACGGTGCAAGCGAGGGCTTGCGTTGCGCGACCCACGAAAGGATCGCGACGTTTTCGGTGAGCCGTTGACCGTCGTCGAATTCGAGTGTCGGTACATAGCTCTTGGGATTGATTTCATCGAACTTCTGGCCGGTGTCAGTCGTCTTTGTCTTGAGGTCGACGCGCACGCGGTCGAATTGCATCTCGGCCTCGTGCATCGCGATGTGATCGGCAAGACTGCACGCGCCCGGCGAATAGTAAAGCTTCATGATGCGGCCCTCCTTCATGCAGCAGTTGGCGATTTTTTAATGGAGCATCCCGCGTGCCTCGGCGGCCATGCTCATAGTTCGCCGCGCGCGGCGAGGGCGGAAATGCGATCCACCGTTCGGCATGCAATGGCCTGAATCGTCAGCGAAGGGTTGACGCCGCCCACGGTCGGAAACACCGAGCCGTCGCAAATCCACAAATTGCGGATGTCCCAACTGCGGCAATCCGCATTGACAACGCTCTTTGCCGGATCGTCGCCCATGCGTGCGGTGCCGTTCAGGTGGCACGTATCGTCGGTTTCGCGCCAGATGTCCTTGCCGCCCGCGGCGGCGAGCGCCTGCTCCATGAAATTCAGCGAATGGGCAATGAGGCGTTTGTCGTTATCGCAGTACGAGTACGACACGCGTGCAACGGGCAAGCCGTATTGGTCTTTTTCGTCGGCGAGCGTCACGCGGTTGCGTTCCTGCGGCAGCATTTCGCCGACTATCTTCAGGCCCGCCTGATGGTTGTACTTGTGCATCTCGTCAGCGAGCGCTTCGCCCCACAGGCCGCGGCCATTTTGCGCGGCTGCCCATGCGTTGGGCAGCGGACCCTGGCTCATATACGCATAGCCGCCGAAAAAATCCTTGTTCTGGTCCGCGTAGTTCCAGTGCTCGGTAATCGCAAGCGACGGCGGTCCCTTGTACCAGCGTATCTCTTCGTCCATCGTGCCGTACACGGCCTGGTTGGCCTGCACCATCAGGTTCTTGCCGACAAGACCCGAGCTATTCGCGAGACCGTCGGGAAAGCGGCTATTCGCGGACATGAGCAGAAGGCGCGGCGTTTCGATTGCATAGCCGGCGACGACAACGTTCTTCGCGCGCTGGAATTGCCAGCGTCCTTCGCGAATGTACTCGACGCCCGTAACAAGCCCGGCATCATTCATGTCGATGCGGCCGACCATCGCCAGATCGCGCACTTCCGCGCCGGCTTGCAACGCGCGCGGAATCCACGTGACGAGGGCGCTTTGCTTCGCATTGGTCGCGCAGCCGGACACGCAAAAGCCGCGATACACGCAAGGATGCGCTTTGCCGCGCGGCGCCGAGAGTGTCGCGAGCGGTGTTGCGCTCCAGCCGATGCCGAGCGCCTCGCAGCCGCGCGCGAGCACCATCGCCGCGGCATTCAATTCATGCGCGCGATACGGATAGCGTGGACGTTTCGGTCCCCACGGATAATTGACGGGTCCGGCGATTTTCAGCGCGTCCTCGACCTGTGAGTAGTACTGCCACATCTCGCGCCAGTCGAGCGGCCAGTCCGCGCCATAGCCGAGCAGCGCGCGCGATTTGAACCATTCGGGCCTGAAGCGCAGAGAGACCATCGCGAAGTGAACCGTGCTGCCGCCCACTGCCTTGCCGCTGTTGTTATGGCCGAGCTTGAGCGGGTTGTCGCCGTCGCAGATGCGCTCGTCGGTCCAGAAGAGTTTTTGCTGATGCGCTTCGTCGGACGCGAATTCTTCGAGTGGACGCCACCATGCGCCCGCATCGAAGGCGACTACCTTGAAGCCCTTTTCCGCGAGGCGGCACGCGAGCGTGCCGCCTCCCGCGCCCGTGCCGACGATCGCGAAGTCCACTTCGTCGTCGTTCGAATATTCGCGCATTGGCACCCAGCCGCGCGGTTCGAACACATCGGGCGCGCGGCCATGCTTGCCGCGTGGATGATAGAGAGCGTCATCGAACACGGCGATTCTCCCTCGCGGCTTTATCCTCGCTGCCCGATTGCGCCTCGACGGGTTCCCACGGATCGCGACGGTTGAAATACATGCGCACGTAGCCACGCGGATTGGCCGGGCCGCCGAAACCAATCTCGCTCCAGGCATGCGGATGCGAGTAATAGAGACCGCAGATGTCGTGAAGTACTCGCTCCGCAAAGAAAACTTCCGGTTGCATGCCGCGCCACGCCGCATGCACGAGTTCGCCGCGCTGCATCTGTTCGAGCAATGCGTTCTGCGCGGTTCTATCGAGGCTTGCGAACGGCAGGCCATGCCGCTCGCGGCTCTCGGCATCGAGCGCGGCTAGGCCCGTGCGCCACGCGTCGCGCATCGGCGGCAACGCGGCGTTTCGATAACCATCGCCCTGATTCGTGTATAGGCGATGATCGAGCATGGCGGCGACCGGCACAAGCGGCTGCGCGTTTGCCTGCGGCACGACGCACGCGCAGAGCGACGTCACCGCAAGCCATTCCATCGCATTGAAGAAGCGCGGCTCGCGCGGCACCGCCAGCCGTTCGTCGATAACGACGCGAGACACTTCATCCCATGACGGTGTGTCGCGTTTGCTCAACACGTCGTAACCGGGGTAACGTGTCGCTCTTTTCGTTGGTCTGCCGGTTTTCATTTCTCCGTCTCCCTGAGCCGCAGCGCGGCAAGGCCCGCGAGCGCGAGCGCCGAGAAGCTCGGCGGCGCCGGCAGCGGAGGGCCGGCGAACAGGTTCTGGCTCCAGTTGCGCCATCCGCCCTGGCGCCGCGCGATGCCGCGCGCGTGGAAGCCGGCGCCCGCGATACCGAGCGCGGTCGTGATGCGCAGCCATAGGCGCGTGAACCAGCGCTCGCGCGGCGCGGCCAGCGCGGCGTGCGCAAGCAGCGCCGCTGCAAACGGCGGCGCGCTGACGGGTGCGTACATCGCACGATGCTGGAATGAGCCGCGAAAATGCAGCAAGCCCGCTTCGCCGACCGTGCCGATGAGTCCGGCTGCCACGAGCAATCCCAGCGCGCGCCCCGCAGGCATGCCGAGAAGTTGCGGCTCGTGCGCGGGCTCGTCGCGCAATCGCTCGGCCACCGCGCCGAGTGCGCCCGACAACAGCAAGGCCATCGGCGCACCGACCGGTGCCGCATGAACCAGGTTGTTCCAGCTCCAGCCGCCAGGGCGCTTCATGACGTTGTACAAGTGAAACCCCGTGCCGGCGATGCCGGCCGCAGCCGCGGTCCGATAGATCAAATGACGCGCGTGGTGCGTTTGCTGTCTATGGTCCGCGCCGCCGTGCAAACCGGCGATCAGCGAAAGACTCGCGCTGACGAGCGGCGTATACATCGCCGGATTGTCGAAGGAACCGCGGTAGTGTTCCATCGCACTGTCCGTGAGCACCGAGAAGGCGAGCAGCGCCGAACTATGGTTGAAACGCCGTGCGGCTTCGACGTGTGCCTGAGTTGCGGGCGCGGCGTGGGTGACGCTGTCGATTGAGCGCAGCGCTGGTCTTCGAGGCGTCGCGCGTGTGCGCCGATTTGCGTTTGCCCTGCGCCCGGTGAATCGCGCTAAAGCGGCAGCTCCGGCCACCGCGCATAACACGCTAAATATGCGTTGCGTCCCCATCGATACCTGCTCCTGCGCTTTTCGCGCCTATGCAACGAAGTACTGTGCCGCGTCCTTGTGCTTGAATGCGAGGCCGCAACCGGGCCTCGACAGGTCGGGCGTGATGACGCCGTCATGCGCTCGGGGTGCGCCGTCGAACAACATCGCCTCGATGCGCACATGGTCATGAAACCACTCCTGATGACGCAGCCGCGGCACCGCGCAAGCCACATGCAGATGCAATGCGGGCGCGCAATGCGCGGAAAGCGGCATGTGAAACGCGTCGCAAAGCGCGGCGGCCTGCAGGAATCCGGTGATGCCGCCACAACGGCTCACGTCGGCTTGCAGTACATCCACGGAGCCCTCGGCGAGTAGCGTGCGGAAATCGTCGGACGTGTACGCGTATTCGCCGGCCGCGATGTCCATGCCGGACGGCGCGTGTTCGCGCACAAAGCGCAAGCCGGCTGCATCGTCGGATGAGACCGGCTCTTCGAACCATGCGACCTGTTGCGCTTCAAATTGGCGCGCATGGTACAGCGCCTCGCGCGGCGAGAACGCGCCGTTGGCATCGACGAACAGACCCGCGTCGCCGATAGCTTCGCGCGCGGCTTTCACGCGCGCCTGATCTTTATGCGGTTGACTGCCGATCTTCATCTTGACCCAACGGCAGCCGTCGCGTTCGACCCAGCCGGCAAGCTGATCGCGCAATTGCCGGTCGTTGTATGTCGTGAAGCCGCCGCTACCGTAAAGCGGCACGCTTTCGCGCGCCGCGCCCAGCAGTTGCACGAGCGGCACGCCGAGCAGTTTCGCTTTCGCGTCCCATAACGCGCAGTCGATTGCGGAGATTGCCGTGGCCGCAAGTCCCGCACGTCCGAGATTGCGCACCTGACGCTGCATGCGGTTCCAATGCGCGCGAATATCGGCGACGTCCTCGCCGGTCACACAGGGCGACAGCGTGTTCGCGATCAACGCGACGATGCTGGAATCGCTATACGTATAGCCGATTCCTGTTTGACCACCCGCATCGACCTCGACGACGACGAGCGTCGTCGCATTCCACTCGAACGTTCCGTCGCTTTCGGGGGCGTCGGAGGGAATGCGGTAGGCGCTCGCCCGCACCGCGCTAACCGGAAGTTGCGAGCCGCCTCGTGCAGATGCCGCCTTGCTCATCGCCGCGTGCCTCTACTTGTCGTGACGGCCCGGAAGCACTGCGCCAAGCACCTGCTTCGCGGTCTGCACGATCACATTGCCTTCGTCGGGATCGCCTTTTAACAATGTCGATGCAAACGCCTTGGCCTGAGCAAGCGTGATATGCGGCGGCAACGGCGCGATGTTCGGATCGGCCTTTACTTCGATCACCACAGGGCGGTCCGCAGCAAGCGCAGCGTCCCAGGCCGCGCCCATCTGTTCGGCGTCGTCGACATAAATGCCTTTCAGGCCGATCAATTCCGCGAACTTGTGATACGGCACTGAAGGAATGTCCTGCGAAGCCTCGAACTTCGGATCGCCCTCCATCACGCGCTGTTCCCACGTGACCTGGTTCAGGTCCTGATTGTTAAGGACCATGCAAATCCAGCGCGGATCGGCCCAGCCTTTCCAGTACTTCGATACGGTGATGAGTTCGGCCATGTTGTTCATCTGCATGGCGCCGTCGCCGACCAGCGCGATGACGGGCCGCTCCGGATAAGCGAACTTCGCGGCGATCGCATACGGTACTGCCGCGCCCATCGACGCGAGGCCACCCGAGAGCGAGCACATCATGCCGCGCTTCACCTTCAGATCGCGTGCATACCAGTTTGCACAGGAGCCTGAATCGCTCGTCACGATTGCATTCGACGGAACGCGTGGCGACAGTTCCCATACCGTGCGCTGTGGATTGACGGCATCCTTGCCGGGCTCGTGTGCGCGTTCGTCGAGTGTCTTCCACCAGTCGGCGGTCCAGCCTTCGATCGTCTTGCGCCACCCGCGGTCCTGCTTGTGTTCGAGCAAAGGCAGCAACGCGCGCAGCGTTTCCACGCTATCGCCGACGAGGTTCACTTCCATCGGATAGCGCAGGCTCAGCATGTCGGCTTTCAGGTCGATCTGCACGCCGCGCGCCGCACCTTCCTTCGGCAGAAACTCGGAGTACGGAAAGCCGGAGCCGATCATCAGCAGCGTGTCGCACTCGGTCATCAGATCGTAACTGGGCTTCGTGCCGAGCAGGCCGATCGAGCCGGTGACCCACGGCAGATCGTCGGGCAACACCGCTTTGCCGAGCAGCGCCTTTGCCACGCCTGCACCGAGTTTTTCCGCGACGGCGATCACTTCGTCCGTTGCATGCAGTGCGCCGGCGCCGACGAGAATCGCGACCTTCTTGCCGGCGTTGAGCACGTCGGCGGCCTGCTGAAGATCTTCAGGCTGAGGCACGAGACGCGGCTCGCGATAACCGACGCCCGAATGCAGCGTGCCGTGTTTGCGCGCAGGAGGCTCGTACGGCAAGTCTTGCAAGTCGTTCGGCAGCACGAGCGCTGTCACTTTGCGCTCGGAAAGTGCGGTACGTATCGCGCGATCCACGAGATGGCGCACTTGCGCGGGCACCGACGCCTGTCCGACGAACGCACCCGCGACGTCCTTGAAGAGCGAGACGAGATCGACTTCCTGCTGATAGTGGCCGCCGAGCGCCGCGCGCGCCTGCTGACCGGTGATAGCCAGCACGGGCATATGGTCCATGCGGGCGTCGTAAAGTCCCGTCACGAGGTGCGATGCGCCAGGCCCCGACGTCGCGATACAGACGCCGAGCTCGCCTGTGAATTTCGCATGCGCGGATGCCATGAAGGCGGCCATTTCCTCGTGACGAACCTGAATGAATTCGATGGGCCTCGGCTGGTCCGTGTTCTTGTGATGCTTCTTCGCTTCACTCTGCGCGCGATTCAACGCGCCGAACACGCCGTTGATGCCGTCGCCGGGATAGCCAAAAATTCGGCGCACGCCCCACGCCTGGAGTCGCTCGACGATGAAGTCACCGACAGTTGTGGACATGGACAGCTCCTCACAATAAAGATCGTCACACATGCGAGGTTGCAAACCACGTTCCGCGTTCTTTCACTCAGAAAGAATGAATTGCTTCCTTGTGAAGCTGCGCGGTGAATGAAGCGGGCTCGCTTTTTGCTGGGCGCTTGTGAGTAAAACGCGGTGCATGTCGTGCAAGGGATTCGTCATGAATAAAGTCGTCGTTGTGACAGGCGCGGGCGCCGGAGTGGGACGCGCGACCGCCGAGGAATTCGCGCGACATGGCTACGATGTCGCATTGCTTTCACGCGATTTGGCGCGGCTCGAACGCGCGGCCGCCGAACTGCGTCTTCGATACGGCGTGCGTGCAATTGCGATTCCAACCGACGTCGCCGACGCCGCGCGCGTGGAAGAAGCGGCAACGCGCACCGAAACGGAGCTTGGACCTATCGACGTGTGGGTCAACGTTGCAATGGCCACGGTCTTCGCGCCGGTATCGAAGCTGACTGCGCAGGAATTCGAGCGAGGCACCAAGGTGACGTACCTCGGCCAGGTGCACGGCACGATGGCCGCACTGTCACGCATGCGCACGCGCAATCGCGGGACGATTGTCAATGTGGGGTCCGCACTCGGTTATCGTTCGGTGCCGCTGCAATCCGTCTATTGCGGCGCAAAATTCGCGGCGCGGGGTTTCACTGACTCGCTGCGTTCCGAGATCATTCACGACGGGCTCAATGTGCATTTGACGATGGTCGATTTGCCCGCATTGAATACGCCGCAATTCGACTGGGCGCTCAACAAGATGGGTAAAAAGGCCAAGCCCGTCGCGCCGATTTTCCAGCCGGAAGTGGCCGCGCGCGCGATCTATTTCGCTGCAACGCATAAGCGTCGCGAGGTATGGGTGGGTTTTCCGACGGTCAAGGCGATACTGGCCAACTTCATCGCGCCCGGACTGCTCGACAGATATCTGGCAAAGGCGGGCTACTCAGGACAGGTCACCGACGAGCCGCTTCCTGCCGACGCGCCTAACAATCTGTTCGATCCCGTACCCGGCGATTACAGCGCGCACGGACGTTTCGACCGTGAGTCGAAACCTGTGAGCCTGGAGATGTGCGCGGTTCGTCACCGTGGATTTTTATGCGCATTGGCAGGCATAGGGATCGTCGGCGGCATCGGATTTTTGATCAGAAAGAATCGCGGCGCATAGATACGACGGCGTAACAAAGGGTTCTTGCCGGCCACCAGGTAAGAGTCACGAGGATAGGTGACAATACACCTATCCCACAGCCCTTAGGAAAGCCATGTCCCAGCCGCTCACCATCGATTTCGTTTCCGACATTGCATGCCCCTGGTGCGCAATCGGCCTTTCGTCGCTGCAACTCGCGTTGTCGCGCGTCGGTGACGCAGTGGATGCGCGGATCGTCGTGCACCCGTTCGAACTGAATCCGCAGATGGCGCCCGAGGGCCAGGCGATTGTCGATTATCTGGGCAAGAAGTACGGACGCACGCCCGAGCAGATCGAAGAAACGCAGGCCATGATCCGCGAGCGCGGCGCAAGCGTCGGCTTCGAGTTCGGTCCGCGCACGCATGTCTACAACACGTTCGATGCACACCGCCTGTTGCATTGGGCAGGTCTCGAAGGCAAGCAACTGCCGCTCAAGCTCGCGCTGCTGCGCGCCTATCATTCGGAAGGCCGCGATCCGAGCAATCATGATGTGCTCGTCGAAGTCGCGCAGTCGGTAGGAATGGACGCCGAGGCTGCGAGCAAGGTACTGCAAAGCGGCGACTATGCCGACGAAGTCCGCGCCGAAGAAGAAGAGTTCCAGTCGCACGGCATTCAGTCGGTGCCGGCAATCATTTTCAATCGCCGCTATCTGGTGAGCGGCGGGCAACCTGTCGAAACCTTCGAACAGGTCATTCAGCAGATTCTGGCCGAAGCATAATCCGGCACTTTCGTATGTGAATGCCTGCGCAATAGCAGGCCTTTTTTTGGCGTAAACGAAATACAGCCGGAGAACCCCGTTCATGGTCACCAAACGAATCCATGCCGCGTTGCTCGGCTTCGCGCTGATGGCGCTTGCATGCGTAGCTCATGCGCAATATACGACCGATTGGCTCGCCAATACCTATGGCACGCTGGCCGCGCACGTCGGCAACGGCGCGCGTTCAATGTGGGTCGCACCGGAAGGCGTGATCTATACGTCGTCGTTGTGGGACGAGAACGAGGGCGGCGTCGCGATCTATCAGAACGGTCAGAACATCGGCTCGATCGGTACGCACGCCGACTTTCAGGGCAGCGCGATAACCGGCAATGCGACGTCGATTTTCACGGCGCTGCAATACAACAGGTCGTTCGGCAGCGGCTCGGTCGGGCGCTATAACCGTGCGACCAAAGCGCTCGAGCTTCGCATTCCGGTCAGCGTGTGGACCGGCATCCCTCATGCGGATGTCATCACCGGACTCGCCACGGCAGGCACGCTGCTTTATGTCAGCGATTTTTACGGCAACCGTGTGCGTGTCTATACGACTGACGGCGTGTGGCAGCAGGACATAGCGGTGTCCGGTCCCGGCGCGCTCGCACTCGATGCTGCGGGCAATCTGTGGGTCGCGCGAAAAAGCGCTGGCGTCATAGCGCAATTCAGCGCGGCTGGCGCGTCGCTCAACACGATCCAGATGCCCGCCGCTTCGCGGCCATCGGCGTTGTACTTCGATGCATCGACGGGACGGCTCATGGTCGGCGACGAAGGTCCCGACATGAACATCAAGATCTATAACGTGGCGGGCGCGCCCATATTGGCCGGTACATTCGGCATTCAGGGCGGCTACCTGGATACGACTACCGGAATCAAAGGGCAGGTCGGCGACAAGCGCTTCACGCGCGTAGCGGGCATCGGCAGGGACGCAGCGGGCACCCTGTATGTGCTAAACAATCCGTGGGGCGGCGGCTGGGACATGGGCCGCAATGGTCCGACCGACCTGCATGCCTACGACAGCGCCGGCAATCTGCAATGGAAACTGCAGGCACTGAACTTCGAAGCGGTCGCGGCACCGGACCCGTTGACCGACGGCGCGTACTTTTATAGCGGCGCGCATATTTATACGGGCACCGCGGGCGGCACCTTCGTTGCGAATACCGTCGACCCGTTTACTTATCCGTCAGACCCGCGCCTGAATATCAACGACACGCAGCGCGGGCAGCACTTCGGGCAACTCGTCGCGGTGGGCGGAAACCGCATTCTCGTCGCGTCCGGCCAGAACCCCGACACCTTCAACTTCTATCATTTCAATTCGGCGAGCGGCTACATTGCAATACCGGATGGCTCTTTGCCGGGCCCGGCGTTCAACACGACGGTGAAGGTGACGGGAGGCTTTTGCATCGACAGCAGAGGCGATGTGTGGGCGGGTCTCGACAGAACAAACCATATCTATCATTACCCGCTCACGGGTTTCGACGGAAACGGTAAGCCGTTGTGGGGCCCCGCCGTCACGATCAAGATTCCAATGAGTATCCGGCCGTTGACGCGCATCATCTATTTGCCCGAAAGCGACACGATGATTCTCGCGCAAGGCGTGGCAGGCAGTTGGGACTGGACGGCGATACAGTCGCGCATCGAGGTCTATCACGGCTGGAGCGCGGGCAATACGACACAGCCTCAGCCGGTGATCAATCTCACTAGCGCGAATCCGAAGTCGATTACCGCAGTGGGCAATTATCTTTTTGTCGGCTACGTGCATACGGTGCCGAACATCGACGCGTTCAACCTGAACACCGGCAATCTCGACGCGACGCTCATCAACAATAGCCCCGGTACTGTGGATGTCGGCAACGATGTCGATTCGATGTACGGACTGCGAGCGTTTCTGCGGGCAAGCGGCGAATACGTGATTACGAAAGACAACTACAACGGGTCGAGCATGATCGTGCATCGCTGGACACCGTAAGCGGCGTGGGCGTGCGTGAGGCTTCGCGCTGATCACGTAGGCCATCGGATAAGATACGGCCCTCGTGGCATTTTCCCGCTTAAAGGAGTGGTTTCAGTGATTCAGCCGAGCAACGTATTCAAGGAAAACCTCGCGCATATGCCTGCAATCGACGGCATTGCGCGTATCGATCTGATCGACGCGCAAGGCGCCGTTGTGGCGAGCATCGAGAACAAGCCGGGCAAACAGGGCTCGCTCGCGGTCTACAACTATCTGCAACAGACGTTCGATGCGCTCGACGCCAAAGCCGCCGAACACGGCCTCGCGGTGTTCGGCGAACATACCGCCGACGCGCGCAACCGGCCCGGCGCTCATCCGAATGTCGACCATCTTCTCGCGATTGCAGCGGCCGCGCCGGCTTTGCGCATCGACGTGATTGCGGCGGACTGAACTGCGTTCGGGCCGCCGTTAACGCGACTTGCTTTAGCGCGCCTTTAACGCGCATTGCTTTAACGACGTTGAAGGCCGTGCGCTGCACGGCCGAATATCGCGCGGTCGGCGAGCCATACGGCGACAAGCGTTGCGCCCATCAACGGAAAAACAATGCCGAGCATGACGAGGCCGGTTTTCCAGCCGCGCATCGGCGGTGCGGCTCTTTCCCGCGAAGGCGCGCCGAGCGAGCGCTGCGGTTTGCGCTTCCACCACATCACGCAGCCGGTCACGGCCATCAACGCGAGCCCCAACGAAATCGCGGCGCACAGAATCTGATTGGCGACGCCGAAATAGCGGCCCATATGCAATGACGTGCCGTATGACACCGCTTTCGATACGCCGCCATAGTCGGCATAGCGAATGTCCTTGAGAATCGCGCCGCTGTACTGATCGATATAGATGGTGCGTTCCAGTTGTGGATCGGCTGGGAAATACGACACGGTATAGACGCCCGTCGGCGATGTCGGCAACGCGATGTTGTAGCCGCTCGTGACACGGAGCGACGCGGCTTGCGCGACGATGTGGCCGAGCGGCAACGGGGCCGCTGCTTTCGCATCGGCGGAAGCGGGCACCGGCGCATTGCCGACGGCCCAGGGCGTTTGCGGCAGCGGCAAGTCGTCCATCACCATGCCGGGCATGGAGTCCATATGCGCGGCGTGTTCTGCTTGTGCGCCTGGTTTTGTCTTCGCGTCGATCTCTTTGCTCGTGCCCGCAGGCAGCACCGAGCGCAACGGCAAGCCGCCCCACGTGCCAGGCGGAGCGCCGAGATTCGCAGCGGTCGCGAGCGCCTTGAACTGCTGACCCCACGAGCCGGACCACGGCAAACCGGTCAACACGAATGCAAGCGCGCCGAGTGCGAGCCAGATGCCCATGACCGCGTGGATGCTCTTCCACAGCGGCCGGCCCTTTAACGTCAGACGCGGCACGAGTGCATCCCGCACGCGTGTCGTTTCACGCGGCCACCACAGCGCGATGCCGGTGCCGATCATCACGAGTGTCCAGCATGCGGCAAGCTCCATTAGCAATTCGCCCGGTTTGCCGAGCAATAGCTTGCGATGAAGCATGCGGTCAACCTGCATCAAGCGACGCTCGACGCTCAATGTGCCGAGTACTTCTCCGCTATACGGGTTCAGATAGACACTCTGCTTTTCGCCGTCCGCGAGACGAAAAATGAATTCCGTGCTGCGCTCGGGCGTGTTCGAGATCGCGGCGGTGACGGCGATTGCATTGGACGGCATGGCCGCACGCGCTCGCGCGAGCAGCGCGTCTTCTGACATGCGCGGCGCCGTTTGCGGTTCGACGACGAGAAGCCGCGGATAAAGCAGCGGCTCGATTTGCGGCTGAAAACAGTACAACGTACCCGTTATTGCCAAGACGATGAGAAACGGCATCACGAAGAGGCCAGCGTAGAAGTGCCATCGCCAGAGCGTGCGATAGCCGCTGCTGGGACTCGTCGTGCCTAATACGGCGTTATGCGGTGCGATGGTGGACATTGAATCCTCCTGAAGAAGATTGATCTGGTTCTTGCGCTAGAACGCTACGATTGCGCGCTACATGCGCAACTTCGCTTCCAGATAGAACGTGCGTCCTGGGTAAGGGTGATAGACGAAGTAGCGCGCATCGAAAATGTTGTCGACGCCAATGCCGACTTCGCTCAGCTTCGTGGGCCTGAACGTGAACTTCGCGTCCGCCACCGTGTAAGAACTCGTGCCGCCGAATACATCCGGATTCGTGTCGGTATTCGTGAGCGTGTTGTATTGGCGGCCCGAATAGCGCGCGGCGAGTGTCACTGCCGCGCGTTCGTCGAAGCGATAGGTCGCCGCCACATTCACGCGCCATAGCGGAATGCGATAAAAGTACTTGCCGACGCTCGCGGGGTTCTGCGCATTGGCAATGATCTTCGATTGCGTATAAGCGACGCTTGCCAGAAGATCGAGTCCGCGCATGAATACGTTCTCACCGGCATAGCTCGTTTCCACGCCGCGCGAACGCACTTTGCCGATGTTCTGGAAGTTCGTCACGTTCGGAATCACGGTCGTATCCGTCTGGCTGAAAATGGTGTTCTTCACGTCGTCCTGAAACAGCGAGAAACGGAAGATGCCATTCCAATGCGCCCATTCGGCGGTGAGTTCTTTCGAAAGATCGTCTTCCGGTTTCAGGTTCGGGTTGTTGTTGACGATCGAGGAGCCGTTGATTTGCCCCTGGAACAATTCACTGACCGTGGGAAAGCGATATGCGCGGCCAATCGACGCGCGTAACGTCAGATCGTCGCTCACATCGAATGAAAGCGAAGCCTTCGGCGAGAAGTGCTGCTCACTGGCGTTAGCGAGTGCAACCCTTGTGCCCGGCAACGCTTGCGATCCGTCGTACGCGCGCCAGTCTTCGTAACGCACGCCATACACGAATTTCCAGCGCGGCAGGAAGCGCCATGCGTCCTGTGCGTAGAGCGCCTGAGTTTGCGTCTTGCCGGCGAATGCGTTGGCGAATGAAGTCGCGGAGCCGTCGCGCCAATTGAGCGTCGAGTAACTTTCGTTGTCGAGAAAGTAATTGTCGTAGTGGTAGCCGAAAGCGAGCGCATGATTCGCGAGACCCGCTTGCGTCGACGCTGGCGTGTAAGTACTGCGCAAGTCGAGTGTCTTCCAGCCGGTGCCGTCGCCGAAGGTCACGGTGCCCGCGCCATTGTCGGGCGCACCGGAACTTGCAAGACGCGCGACGCTATTACTGACGTCGTAATACGAGGCGATCGCCTCGCCGTTCCAGCCTGTGGCGTTGCGCGTTTTCAGCGTCACGCCATAGAACCAGTTCTCGCTATGGCCCAGGCTCGGCGCGAATGCGGAAGCCGGAATCGTGTACTCGTAGCCGTTGATCGAAACCTTGCCGCCATATACAGCGTTGCCGTTCGCGTCGCGCAGAAAACTCGACGTCTCGCTGTTATACGTTTGATGCCAGTAGCCGAGCGTAAAAGCGCCTTGCAGTGTCGGCGTGAAGTCGTACTGCATCTTCAGCTTGAACTGGTCCTGGACGGTGTGCTCGATGCCTTCGCCGTTAATACCGAGTATGGCGGTCGGCGTATTGGTCTGGTTGTTGTAGAAGTACGCTCCTGTAACCGGCGTGTCGCCGGCCTTCGCGGGCGTGCCCGATTTGGCGAGCGTCGCGAATTGCAGCGGCTGGCTCGTGTTTTCCAGATGGTTCACGCCGAGCAGAAACGAGAACTTGCCGATCTGGTTGCCGATAGAAGCGCTCGCTTCGCTGCCGTTGAAATTACGGTTCACACCATAAAGGCTGAAGTGCTGCGTGAATGCTTTCACGTCGGCTTCCGCTTCGAATTTCTTTGGCATGCGCGTGCTGATCAATACGGTCGCGCCAAGCGAATTGCCCGGATAGAGCGCGGAATACGGGCCATAAATCACATCGACCTGCTGGATCTCGTCGGGAGACACCATCGACCAGCGCGGTGGAAAAGAAAAGTTGTTGCCCAGCAGATTGCTCAGCAACAGCCCGTCCGCATAGACCAGACCGCGCGCACTTTGCGTATTGCTCGTGCCGCGCACTGCGATGATCGAATTCAGATCGCCGATAAAGCGTTTGCGAACCGCGAGATTCGGCATGTACTTCAGCACGTCCTCGGTGTTCACGACATTCCAGTTGGAGAATTGCTCGCGCGTGACTGTTTCGACCGAAGCCGGCAGATTCGGATCGACGGCGCGGGGCGCGACGCTTTCGTTTGCAGCGCTATTCGCACTCACGCTAACGGCGGGCAGCGTCGTGTCGGCGCTCGCCGTGTCGGCGTGAGCCGGCGCGACCGCTAACGCGGTCATGGCTGGGGGAACGAAGGCGCGCAGCCTTCGCAATGAGAAGATCGACATGAGCGTTTCCTTCATGCATTGAACGGACGATCGCGCGCGCCATCGACAGATGCGGCAAATGCGGCCGCATGTGGCTAACGCGGCCACATGTGGTCAATGCACGCAATGCGCGGGCGATCAGGAACAACGACGATCAGGAAACGGAGGGCGGTGCTCTAGGGCGTCCCGAAGGGAACGCGCCGAGTGGTGTGAAGCGGGTGGAGAGACTGGGCGGCGCCGTGCCTGTCATGACGATGACAACCGGCGGCTGCGCGGCCGCAACCGTGGGCATGGCCACATGATGCTGCAACAGATGACAGTAACCGCAAGCGCCGAAGGCGTCGTCGTGACTGAGGTGGACGGCCGATGTGTCGGCGCGGCTGGCGTGCTGCATCGCGCCGGGCTGAACGGTTTGCAGCGCCGAACATAGCGCGGCAATCGGCTCCTGCGCGCGGTTGGAGACCAGCGTCTGACTCACGACCGGCGCAAACACGACGAGCCACATGGCGATGAGGCCAAGCCAGGCGGTCAGACGGTTGCGGGAGTGTGGAGTCATGGCGATGAGCAGGAAAACGCGGCGATTCTAGCACTGCCACGCACATTTTTCTGCCCGATGTCCGGCATAACGACGGATTGAAGCCGGAAATCCGCTCATTTCCCGCCGTTACAACGCGGCCGCATCGCTTAATCTGCGTGGTACATGTTGGCCTTTGTGCAACATGGGCGATCCCGCGCGTGGACGCCGCACTCGCAACGTTACTGGACTCATGACTTTCACGCAGACGCTCGCCTCTTCAATTGCACAACTCAACCAGCAGGCGATAGCGCTCTACTCGGCGGATGAATTTGCCGCGGCATTATCGACGGTAATGCCCGCGATCGAGCACGACGAAAGCACGCTCGACGATGCAGCGATTCACGCAATGGCCGACGCGCTGAACATCGCCGGGGCTTCGTCGTGCCGTCTCGGTCACGCGGACGATGCAGAGCGCCATTGGCGCCGATGCCTGCGTATCGCGCCAGGTTATGTCGAAGTGTATGAGAGCTTCGGCGCGTTGCTGAAAGCGCGCGGTCGCCTGTCGGCGGCCAAAGCAATTTATCGGCAACTCATCGCGATGCGGCCCGAGCATGCGGACGCTCACAATCAACTGGGCGCAGTGCTGCATGCGCAAGGCCATCATGAAGAGGCCGAGGTGTCGTATCGGCGTGCGCTTTCCCTTCGCCCGGACCATGCCGAGGCGCACTATAACCACGGCGTCGTATTGCAAACGTTGCGACGCCTGCATGAAGCCGAGGCCGCATATCGCGAGACGCTGCGCCGATTACCGGCGCACGCGCAAGCGCACAACAATCTGGGCAACGTGTTGATGGATCTCGGTCGTGTCGACGAAGCGGACGCGGCTTATCGCGACGCGCTCAGCATCCAGCCGCATTATCCGGAGGCATTGAATAACCTCGCCGGCGCGTTGAAGGCTGCGCAGCGTCTGACCGAAGCCGAACTCGCTTGCCGGCTTGCGTTGACCATGCGCCCCGACTACGCGGAGGCTCACGTCAATCTTGGCGCGGCGCTGACCGATCTTGCACGGCTGCCCGAAGCCGAGTCCGCGTATCGCAAGGCAATCGCGCTTTGCGCCGATTACGCCGAGGCCCATTACAACCTCGGCATCACGCTTTTCAAACTCGAACGCATGGAGGAAGCCGCGGCCGCTTATCGCGAAGCGGTTCGCCTGCGTCCCGACATAGCGCCCGCTTATAACAATCTCGGCTGCGTGCTGCGCCTGCTCGACTGTTTGCCCGAGGCCGTCGAGGCTTTCGAACAGGCGCTATCCACTGATCCCGATCTGGCCGAAGCGCATTACAACCTCGGCGCCGCGCTCGCGCAATTGACGCGTCTGCCCGAGGCGGAAAGCGCATACCGTCGCGCACTTTCGCTACGCGCCGATTACGACGACGCGCGCTTCGGGCTCGCGACATTGCTGCTGAGCATGGGACGTTTCGAGGAAGGCTGGCCGCTTTATGAATGCCGCTATCAGCAGACGGGTTTCGTGCATCGGCAGACTGCTCAGCGGCTATCGTGTCCGCAGTGGCAGGGCGACGCGCTCTCGGGACGATCGTTGCTCGTCTGGCAGGAAGACGGTCTCGGCGACATGCTGCAATTCAGCCGCTATTTCGCGTTACTGAAGGCGCAGGGCGCCGCGCATATTGCGTTTGCCTGCGCGCCCGCGTTGCATCGGCTGATGACTCGCGTCGACGGTGTGGACTCTGTGCTGGATCACGAGAGGGCAGCGGCGCGTGCATCCGATTATGATTGCTGGACGAGTCTCTTGAGTGCGCCACTGCATTTGCGCACAACCGTCGATACGATTCCGCGGCCGGTCCGGCTCGCGGCCGAAGAGTCGCTCGTCGAAAAATGGCGGCCTGTGCTCGACGCATTGCCGCCGGGGCGCAAGATCGGTCTCGTGTGGAAGGGCAATGCGAAGCATCATAACGACGCCAATCGTTCGATTCCGTCGCTCGTTACGCTTGCGCCGTTGTGGAGCGTGGCCGGTCTCAGCTTCGTGAGTCTGCAGAAAGGGCAGGGCGAGGACGAGGCGCGCCACCCGCCACCTGATCAGCCGTTGCTCCACGTTGGTTCGATGGTGACAGATCTTGCCGACAGCGCGGCGATCGTCGCGCAACTCGATCTGGTGATTTGCGTCGACACGTCGATCGCGCATCTCGCTGCGTCGCTCGGCAAACCCTGCTGGGTGATACTGCCGGAGAAAGATGTGGACTGGCGATGGATGCACGAGCGCAGCGATTCGCCGTGGTATCCGCACACGCTGCGACTATTTCGCCGCGAGCGGGGCGAGGAGTGGACGGCGGTTGTCGAAAGAGTGAGACAGGCGTGCGTCGCGCGATTCGGTGTGCGCGAGTAGCCGCTACGCGGTTACGAGCGTCATCGAAAAGCCGTCCCACCCTTTTGTGCCGACCGTTTGAATCGCAGTGGAATCGAGGCGCGGATTGCTGCCAAGCAGCCTGAAGAATTCATGCAGGCCGGCTACGTCCGGATCGCTGCTCGCGTGATCGGCAATGCGGCCGCGGCGAATCACGTTATCGCCGACGATCAGCGTACCGACGCGGCTCAATTGCAGTGACAGGCGCAGGTACTCGGGATAGCTCTTCTTGTCGGCGTCGAGAAAAATCATGTCGAACGGTTCGACGTTATCGGCGACGAACTGCGCGAGCGTTTGCGCCGCGGCGCCCACGACGATCGACGCAACGCCCGACACGCCCGCGCGTTCCAGGTTCGCTCGCGCCACTTGAGCATAGTCGCTGTTTCCTTCGAGAGAGATGAGTTGACCGGTTGGCGGCAGCGCTCTTGCGAGCCAGATCGTGCTATAGCCGCCGAGTGTGCCGACTTCGAGAATACGCCGCGCGCCGCGCAGTTTCGCGAGCAGATGCAGCAGCTTGCCCTGATTCGGCGCGACGTTGATGGACGGCAGACCCGCCTCGGCACTTGCGTGCAATGCGGCGTCGAGTGACGCATCTTCGGGTAGAAGGCTGCTTGTCAGATATTCGTCGATCGTATTCCAAAGGTTCTCGTCCATCGTTTCTCCCGCATGGTGTGAACTACTTCGCGCGCTTCGGCTTCGCCTTCGATGCCTTGCCCGATTCATTAAGCGCGATTGCCGCATGAATCAGGGCCTTAAACGCATTCGCGTCGAGTTCCTCGCCTTCGTGAATGTCGATTGCGCGCCTCGCATTGCCGTCGAGACTCGAATTGAAAAGCTTTGCGGGGTCCGCGAGCGAAGCGCCCTTCAGGAACGTCAGCTTCACCGCGGACTTGTACGACTCGCCCGTGCAGATGATTCCATCATGCGACCACACAGGCGTGCCCATCCATTTCCATTCTTCGATCACGTCAGGATCGGCTTCGTGGATGAGCTTGCGCACTCTGCTCAAAGTGGCGCCGCGCCAGTCCGCGAGATCGGCAATTCTTTTGTCGATCAGTTCCGAGGCCGGCAGTGCTTCCGACGAAGCCGATTTATTCATAGTGCTCTCCCGAGCTTGTTCGGTTCAGAGGCCGAATTGCTTCGCGTATTCGGTATTCAGACGCGGCCATTCGAAATTCATCGCATCGCCGGCGACGATACGTCCCAGCGGATCGCCCGCGAGGAAATGGTCGAGCACGTCGAGGCATATGTGCCAGCCCGGCTGCGCCCATCGAGATGAACTTGCGGTCGATGTTGTGCCACAACGTCAAACGCGTGCCGTCGCCTAGCGATTCGAGTTGCCAGCGAAGATCGTTCTCGCCCCAGCGGTACTCGAGCAGATTCGGCGCGTCGGCGCGCGTGACTTGCGTCTCCGACACTTGCGGCGTGGGCGTGCCCACTGTCGAAAGCTTGACCGGACCGACCGATGCAAGGCTGTGGTCCGCATCGAACGGCGCCCATTCGCGCAGGCTCGTCGGGTCCGTCAGCGCTTGCCAGACTTTCTCCGGCGAATGACGCAGTTCGCGCACGAGGACGAGCGTCCACCGGTCTCCGTCTTTCTGAACTTCTGCGCCGGCGGCGGGGCCGGGCCTGTATGAATCGCGATTGCTCATCGCTTCTTCTCCTTGCGACGTGGTGCGGGATGAGTCTGATCGAGATGACGCTCGAGCGCGTCGAGATGAACCGACCAGAAACGGCGGAACGGAGCGAGCCACGCGTCGATCTCCATGAGCGGCTCCGGTTTGATGCGATAGACGCGCCGTTGCGCGTCGACGCGAGACTCGACGAAGCCGGCGTCACGAAGCACACGCAAATGCTTCGAAACAGAGGGCTGCGAGAGATTGAGCTGCTCTTCGATATCGCCCACGGACTGCTCCGAAGCTGCAAGCAGACTGAGAATGGCGCGGCGGCTCGGCTCGGCGATGATGGCGAAAGTTGAGTCCATGTCGTTTATATACTCCGTGAGGCATATACGTGTCAAGCCGCGGCTGTGGATGCGAAAGCCTCACGATTCGTTTGGTTGGCTCCGGTTTCGCTTCGCTTTCCGCGCCGCCTTCACGAACTCGACGAAGCATTTCACGACCGCATCGTCGCGCGCGGTTTGCCATGCGAGACCGATGCGCCAACTGGCGCCGGGTCCGCGCAACGGCAGCACTCTCGCGTCGCGCAACAAATACTGCACGCGGGACGGCAGAAACGCGGCGCCGACGCCTGCGGCCACGCCGGCGAGCACGGTCTGAATGTCGTCGGTCTGCTGGATCACATTGGGCACGAAACGATGCGCAGCACACCACTGGTCGATCTGCGCGGCGAGGCCCGGACCCCGTCCGCGCGCGAGTGCAATGAAGCCCGGCTCGTTCAGTTCGTTCAGGTCCGAAGGAAGGCGTTTCCAGCGTGCGTGCTGCGGAATAGCCAGCCCGAGTGCCTCGTCGAGCATCGCGAATGCGGAGAGGCCGGTGTCGGCCGGCAAGCGCAGAAAGCCCACTTCGAGCTTGCCGGAAAGAAGCCGTCGCGTTTGCTCCGCCGACGACAGGTCGTTGAGCGTCACACTGACGTTGGGATAGCGCTTGCGAAAGTCGGCGACCAGTTGCGGGACTTCGGTCAGCGTGGAGAGCCCGAGACCCACGCGCAGAAAACCGCGCGCGCCGCTGCTCGCCTCGCGTGCCCGCGCGAGGATTTCGTCGGCATCGCGAACTAGCGCTTCCGCATCGGCGAGAAAGCCAGCGCCAAAAGTAGTGAGTTCCGCGCCATGCCGGCCACGCTCGAAAAGACGCGCGCCGAGGCTCGCTTCGAGTGCCGCGATCTGCTTGCTAAGAGCGGGTTGACTCACGCATAAAACGTCCGCTGCCTGGCCGAAATGACGCAGCTCGGTGACCGTGAGAAATGCCCGCAGTAGTTTGAGTTCCATTCTTGAAAGTAATCGAATGCACCGAAACTTTCATTTTACGTATGGATGGTAGCGCGGTCCAATGGTGCTGCTCTTATTTCACCGGGCCGTGAAAATGCTGTCTTCGTTCGCTTCGTCGTTTCGGGTTGCATCGGTGCCGCTTGTGTCGTGCCGCGGGCAAGCCGCGCAAAACGTCGCGCGTATCGCGGACTGGTTGACGCTTGCCGCGTCGCGCAACATCGACCTCGTGGTCTTTCCCGAGGCTTGTATCAGCGGATACGCGAGCATGGCGAAGCTGAACCGTGCCGAACTGAATGCGCTTGCTGAACCACTGGATGGTCCTTCCGTGCGCGCGGTCATGGATGCCGTCGAGCGCACTGGCGTCGCGGCTGGTGTGGGACTTATCGAGCGCGCGACGGATGGGCAGTTGTTCAACAGCTATCTGGTGTGTCTGCCGGGCGGCGTGCGCTATTGCCACAGAAAGCTGCATGCGTTCGAGCATCCGCGCATTGGCAGCGGCGATCGCTTCACCGTGTTCGCTGCGTCAGCGGGTATTCGCATCGGTATCCTGATCGGCGCCGATAACTATGTGGTCGAGAACGTGCGCATGACGGCGCTGATGGGCGCGACGCTGCTGATCGCGCCGCATCGAACGTATGGTGTGAGCGGGGAGGGGAGCGAGTGGATTCAGCCGATGTCGATGGAGCAGGCGCTTAACCGCGCGTCGATAGCGAATGTGGCGCGTTGCGAAGCCGCATGCAGTGCCGAAAAATGGCTGTGTCGCTGGCTGCCTGCGCGAGCCGTCGATAACGGAATGTTTGTCGTGTTCATCGATGGCGCCGATATCGCCGGGCAGCCGAAACGGGCCGGCGCCGCGATGATCGTCGATCCGTTCGGCCGCACATTAGCGGACATGTCGAGCGGCGAAACGACAGGTGGCCTCGTCTATGCCGAACTCGACACGAGGCTGATAGGGGTTAGCCCTGGGCGCGAATGGCTCGGCGCCCGCCGATCGAATCTTTATGGCGCATTGAGCCGCTCTGCGCTAAACGCCGCGGACTTCGACGCGCAACGCGTGTCGGCCAAAGGCGCGGTTGCAGTGTCGTTTGCGCAGGTCCGACGCAATCGCGTCATCGGTTGATGCGACCCGCGCCAGAACACCTATTCCGCGATTGAAAAGCGCGCCGGACGGCTTTGCGTCGATTTCGTGGGGCGCTCGATGCGCGCCGTCGCGCCTCGGATGAACAGCACCGCGCACACCGCAACCATCGCCCAAATGCAGAGAATTACCGTCAAAGCGCTCATTTCGTGTCTCGAACGTTATAGAAGTGCTGTCGTTATCGTTGGCTGTACTGTGTTGCCAGCCGGTCAGTGCATCGTGGGTTGGTCGTCGCCGGCGGAAAGAATCTCGTCGATCAAATGCGTGGCCACTCCAAGCTGCTTTTCCAGCGAAGCACGCGCTGCGTGCGCCGCTCTTTCATCTCCCCGCGCCGCTGCATTGTACGTCTGCGTCGCGAGGCGCAACACATTTTGCGAAGCGAGGTGCAGGTCGTGCATGGTGCCCGTGTCGCCAGCGGACGCGGAGCTCGCTTCGGTTGCCGTCAACTCGGGCAGATTTTCGTCGAACGGGCGATCCGGGCAGTCCGGGCGATTCGGGCGATTCGGGCGATGGCGGGAAGACATCTGACGCTCCTGGCGCGATTGGCACGAAAACAGTGTGCGCCGGGCGAGCGAACTTCAATTGGTCGAATAGAAGGCGTTTTTAAGGGCAATCGCGGGCATGGGCGGGGTGAGGGTTTTCGTCTGTAGAAAGCATGGCTTTCAAGTGCGCTGCACCAACGCATTGCAGCTACGTAGACAAAGCGCGTTTACACGCGCTTTGTGATCTGCAAAAACGCGTGATGCCAACGTTACCGATAAGCAGATTAGATGGCTTTGCAGGCCCCTTTAGGTGCTTGATCGACGCGCGCCAAATCTACAATGACAGCCACATTAGCGTTGGAGACCCGCGATGTCCGGTCGCACACAGACCCGCATTCCCTGCATGTTGATTCGCGGCGGCACGTCGAAGGGCGCGTTTTTCATGGCGTCCGATCTGCCCGCCGATCCAGTCGAGCGCGACCGTGTTCTGCTCGCCGTGATGGGTTCGCCCGACCCGCGGCAGATCGACGGTATCGGCGGCGCCGATCCGCTGACGAGCAAGGTCGCGATCGTTTCCCGCTCGTCGCGCGAGGACGCCGACGTCGATTATCTGTTTGCGCAGGTTGTCGTCAACGAGGCGCGCGTCGATTTCGGCCAGAATTGCGGCAACATTCTCGCGGGCGTCGGGCCGTATGCGATCGAGCGCGGACTCGTCAAAGCGGAAGAAGGCAGCACGCGTGTGGCCATTCACATGGTGAACACCCGTCAGATTGCAGTGGCCACAGTCAGCACGCCGGATTTTCGCGTGACGTATGAAGGCGACGCGCGCATCGACGGCGTGCCTGGCGGCGCCGCGCCGATTCCACTCGAATTCAGGGACACGGCCGGTTCGACATGCGGCGCGCTTTTGCCGACGGGTCAATTGAAGGACACCGTTGAAGGCGTGGAGGTGACGTGCATCGATAACGGCATGCCGCTTGTGCTGATGCGCGCGCGCGACCTGCAACGCAGCGGTTACGAAACGCGCGAGGAACTGGATGCCGACGAGGAACTGAAGGCGCGCATCGAAAAAATCCGCCTGGCCGTAGGCCCGATGATGAACCTCGGCGATGTCAGCACGCGCACTGTGCCGAAGATGTGTCTCGTCGCCGAACCGCGCGATGGCGGCACCATCTCCACGCGCAGCTTTATTCCGCACCGCTGCCATGCATCCATCGGCGTGCTCGGCGCGGTCAGCGTGGCAACCGCCGCAGTGTTGCCGGGAACTGTCTGCGACGGCCTTGCAAACGTCGATGCAGAAGGCGCGCGCAAGCAGGTGTCCGTCGAGCATCCGACTGGCGAGTTCACTGTCGAACTGACACTCGGCGGCGAGCGCGATCGTCCCGTGGTGTTGAGCGCGGCGCTGCTGCGCACCGCGCGCTGGTTGTTCGACGGCGTGGTCGGCATTCCTGCTTCGGTGTGGGAACAAAGAGGTTCTTTATAAACTAAACGGCCGCTAGTTCGTCGTGGCGGTGCTGACGGTACGCGTAACGTCCACCACCGACAAACGAATCGCGTCGATCAGCGCGCGAGCCGCCGGCGACGGTGTACCCGCCGCGCGCAGCGTCAGCCCTATGTCGCGGCGCGTATTGTGAAGCGGCACGTCGAGCACCGCGAGCTGGCCCGTTTGCACTTCGTAGTGCAACTGCTGCGCCGACAGCGCCGCAACCATGTCGGTGCCCAGCAGCAGGCCGCGAATCACCGCGAGATCGGCGGTTTCGACGGTAGGCAGCGGCGGCCTGATTTTCATCCGCTTGAATTGCGCTTCGAATAGCGCGCGAGCCGGCGCGTGGCTGCGCGGCAGAATCCATTGAACGTCGCGCAAATCGGAGATACGCGGCTCATGCGCGCGCGTGAGCGGGTGATCGCGGCGCACGAGAAGCACCATGTCTTCCGACATCAGGCGCTCGTTCCGCAGGCCACTGGTCGCGTCGTTTTCGCGCAGTGCGCCGAGAATGAAGTCGATGTCGCCCGCTCGCAGACCCGCCACTAACGCTTCATAGGCGCTTTCGTCGGTGACGACGCGCACGCCTGGATTTTCCGCGCTCATCTTCGCGATGGCTTTCGGCAGGATCAGCGTGCGCCCGAGCGGCAATGCGCCGACGGTCACCGCGCCCTGGATGTTGCCGCGCAATGCGGCAATATCGTCGGGTACGTGGCGCAGTTCGTTCAATGCGCGGCGCACGTGCAGCAGAAAAGTTTCGCCTTCCGTCGTGAGCAGAATACCGCGCGGGCTTCTATGAAAGAGGCTCAAACTCGAGCCGCTTTCCAGTACGCGAATCGCGGTACTCACGGCAGGCTGGCTGATGCCGAACGTCTTCGCGGCGCTCGGCATATGACGATGCCGTGCCAGCGCGACGAAGATTTGCAGCCGCCGCGTGTTCAGCAAATACGCGGGCAACGCGCCCTCAGCAGCGGGCCGGCGACGCGTCTGGCGCGCGGCGCACCATTGCGCGAGTTCTTCGAGCTCCGCAAAAATCCGCTCGCAGCGAAGCAGGACCGCGCGCCCAACCGGCGTGGGCAACATGCCCGAAGGACCACGATCGAAGAGCGGTTCGCCGAGCGCCGATTCGAGTTCCTGTACCGATCGCGTGACCGCCGATTGCGCGCGAAACAGCGCAGCCGCCGCGCGCGTCGCGCTGCCCCTATCGGCGACGAGGCGAAACGCGCGTAGTTGCGCGAGGTTGAGGAGGTCTTTCGTATTCGCGGGCGTAGTGCGCATGGCGGCGCTTGCGGACGTAGGCGTGGTTCCTTGCGCGGTGCCCTGGTTCCTCACGCGACGCGGCGCTGCGTTCTGCGTCATGCCGCGCCCGCGATGAGGTGCAACGCCGGCAGCGACAGATTGAGGCTTTCCTTCGAGATGTGCGTATGTTCCTTCATCAACGCCTCTACGCGCGCGCCTTCGCCATTCTTCAACGCGTCCGTGATCGCATGATGCTGGCGGTGCGCGTACATCAGCATCATGAACTGGCGCTCGCGCGCGGCTTCGTCGAATGCGATGGTGAACGGCGAGACGAACGGAATCTTGTCGTTCAGGCTCAGCGCGGCGCTCACCGCTGCGTTTTGCGCGGCTTCGATGATGAGCGAGTGAAAGCGCCCGTTCATGTCGGCATAACGCACGTCGTCGCCGGGTTTTAGCTGGCCGTTGCGGAAAATCTCGTCGCCATCGCGCAGGCAGTCGTCGAGTGCGGCGGCGAGCGCCGCGCCCACGCCGCCCTCGGCAACCGAACGCGCGGCGAGACCCTCAAGCACGCCGCGCACGTCGATCGCATTCAACACGTCGCGCACGCTGAAACGGCGCACCACATAACCGCGCGCGCCGGAGCGATCGAGCAGTCCTTCGGATGACAAGACGCTGAGCGCATAACGCAGCGGCGTTCGCGACACGCCGAGCCATTGCGCGAGTTGCGCTTCGACGAGCCGTTGTCCGGGCGACAGTTCGCCTGCCAGGATTTTCTCGCGTAAGGTCTGAACAATGGCCTGCTGAGTGGTTTCGTTCATCGTCGTCTACTCGTTGGACGTCGTCCAGTATAGCCACGCGAGCCGGGTTGCACCACGCTTCGAAAGCGTCTTGCGAGTTGGTTTTATGGCCATCTAATTTGTTTATTGGCGGCCATTCCAGAAATGCGGTTGCGAAGTCAGCTTAGATCCGTTCGGGATACCAAAGCGGCCCGGCATCATGCGGCTCGCGGGTCATTGCATGAAGACGGAAGGGCTCTCGCACTCCACTGGTAGCCACAATTCTGCTCATCTCGCGCGTTTACCCGTACTTCCCGAGAGCCCCCACAATTCCTATCTTCGTATCCCAAGACGGTTGCCAACGCTTCTTTCGTGTTCCCGGCAACCTATCCGATTCGCACACAGCAATAGCGCAGCACGAAGTAACGGAAGACAAACGAAATGGCAAGGATCATTGGCGGCATCGGCACTTCGCATGTGCCGACTATCGGCATGGCGTACGACAAGGGCAAGCAGAACGATCCGGCATGGGCGCCGCTTTTCAAGGGCTATGAACCGGTGGCGAGCTGGCTCGCCGAGCGCAAGCCGGACGCGATGGTGATGTTCTACAACGACCACGCGAACAGCTTTTTCTTCGACTGCTATCCGACCTTCGCACTGGGCGTATCGGCCACTCATGAATTCGCGGACGAGGGCGCGGGAAAACGTCCGCTTCCGGATGTAGCGGGCCACCCCGACCTCGCGATTCACATTGCCGAGCAACTGGTCAACGACGAGTTCGATCTCACGATATTCCAGGATCGTCCGCTCGATCATGGCTGCAATTCGCCGCTTTCATTGATGTTGCCGCATGCGGGCGGCTGGCCGCTTGCGCTCGTGCCAATCGAGGTCAACGTGCTGCAGTATCCGCTGCCGACCGCGAACCGCTGCTATCGGCTCGGACAGGCACTGCGCCGCGCAATCGAATCGTATGAAGCGGACCTCGATGTCGTGGTGGTCGGCACCGGCGGCCTGTCGCATCAGGTTCACGGCGAGCGCAGCGGCTTTAACAACACCGAATGGGACATGGAATTTCTGGACTTGATCGTTCACGAACCAGAGCGTCTGGCCGCGATGAAGCATGTCGACTATGTGCGCCTGGGCGGCGCGGAAAGCGTCGAAACGATCATGTGGCTCGCGATGCGCGGCGCGCTCGGGCCAACGGTGCGCGAGCTACATCGCAACTATTACCTGGCGACCAGCACGGCAATGGCCGTCACGATTTACGAAGACGAGGTGGCGCAATGAATCCGCAATTGATCGGCGTCGAAGAACTGACGGGCACCTATCCGTTCGACATTCGCCAGAGCATGAAGGCCATGCGGCTGAACCGCTTCTTCTGGCAAATGCGCGAAGCCGCGGCGCGCACGCTGTGGCTCGCGAACCGCGAGGCGGCTTATGACGCGGCAGGTCTGACACCCGAGGAGCGCACGCTCGTCGATAACGCCGACTGGATCGGCCTGATCCGCTATGGCGTGTGTTTCTTCGTGCTGGAGAAATTCGCGCGCGTCGTGAAGATCACCAACCTGGGCATGTACGCAAGCATGCGAGGCGAAACGCTCGAAGCGTTTCTGAAGACGCGCAAGGTGCCGGAAGCCGTGTAGAAGGCCGGACACCGTGCCGCCTGCCGGTGCATTTAATTCGGATACGAGAACAAAACCCGGCTTCCATCGAAAGCCGGGACGGGAAACTATTTTCTTCGGAGACAAGCATGAAATCTGCAGATTCAGTCGACATCAAGGCGTTTATCGACGCGCGCAAGGTGTCGCCCTATCAATGGCTCGTCCTCGTTCTGTGCTTTGTGATCGTCATGATGGACGGCCTCGATACGGCCGTGATGGGTTTCGTCGCGCCCGTCATCATGCATGACTGGAGCGTGAGCCGTACCGCGTTTGGTCCGGTGATGAGCGCTGCGATGGTCGGCCTCGCGGTCGGCGCATTGGCGGCGGGTCCGATTGCCGATCGCATCGGACGCAAGAAGGTATTGATCGCTTCTGTATTCTGCTTCGGCTTTTTCAGCCTGATCTGCGCGTTCGCCGAAACGCCTGTACAACTCGTCGTATTGCGTTTTCTCACTGGCCTCGGACTCGGCGCGGCCATGCCGAATTCGACGACGCTGCTTTCCGAATACGTGCCGTCGCGCAGCCGTTCGCTGCTGCTCACCATCATGTTTACGGGCTTCAATTTCGGCTCGGGAGCGGGCGGCTTCGTCGCGGCCTCGCTGATTCCGCACTACGGCTGGCGCTCGGTGTTCATGTTCGGCGGCATCCTGCCGATCGTGAGCGTGCCGCTTTTGTTGTGGCTCTTGCCCGAGTCCGCTCGCCTGATGCTGGTGCGCAAGATGCCGAACGAACGTATCGCGGCGACGCTCGGACGCGTCTGCGGCCACCTGTTCGACAAGGACGTGCGTTTCACGTCGCCCGAACCCGTGGTTGCGGCAAAGGCGCCGGTGCGCATGTTATTCGCCGATGGTTACGCGCTCAGCACGCTGATGCTGTGGCTCACGTATTTCATGGGCCTTCTCATCATTTATCTGTTGACCGGCTGGCTGCCGACGCTGATCAAGGACGCCGGCTTGCCCGTCGAACGCGCGGCTGCGATCACCGGCATGTTCCAGTTGGGCGGCACGATTGGCGCCGTCGCGGTGGGCTTCGCGATGGACCGTCTGGATCGCAACGGCGTGATTGGCGCAGCGTATCTGCTTGGCGGCGTTTTCATTTTCGCGCTCGGCATGGGCACGCTGAAGTCGAGCCTGTTGCCGGTTCTCGTCACGTGTGCGGGCTTCTTCATGAGCGGTGCGCAGACGGGGCTCAATGCACTCGCGCCAAGCTGCTATCCGACCCGCGCTCGCGCAACCGGCGTGAGCTGGATGCTCGGCTTTGGGCGGCTCGGCGGCATTCTCGGTTCGCTCGTGGGCGGCGCGTTGCTGTCGCTCGGATTCAGCTTCCAGGTCGTGTTTTCCGTGCTTGCGGTTCCCGCCATTATCGCGGCCGTGGCAATCGGGATGAACCGGCTTGCCTTGCGTTTCATTACCAGTCCGGTTGCCGACGCATAGATCTGTTTTGCGGTGAGTGGCGAGAACTTGCGGCGTTCAGCTTGCGCCTCCGTTCTTGTATCGAACGCGAACACAGCGCGCTTACTACATCTACAGCGCGTTTATCCGGGAGCAGACATGGACGGCAAGTTGAGTGCAAGCGCGAGCGAGTTTAAAAGAAGAGAACTTTCGTCCCGGTGGACGTGGCCCAATCGTCAGGCAATGATTCGCGCGGGCGTGGCGGGCGGATTGCTCGGCGCGGTGATCATCTGGATTTACGAGGCGTTGATCTGGGTCGGCGCGCAGCATCTGATGCCGCTCGCCGGCATTCCGCGCAACGCAACGGGTCTCGTATTCGGCAAAGGCGTGCAGGAGTCGATCGGTATATGGGCCTACGTAGTGGGCACGGGTATTCATTTCGTGTTCGCGATTGCATGGGGCGTGCTGTTCTCCGCCGTCTGGCCATACTTTCGCCGACGCGGCATTGAAGCGACGCTCGTCGCACTCTTCTATGCGGTGCTCGCGTGGATCGTCATGCACGTGGCCATCATGATCGCTTCAGATAATCACCCGAACTACTACGACCCCGCGGTGATTATCGGCGGCTTTATGTCTCACATCTTCTTCACCGTGCCGCTTGCATTGACGGTGAAGCGCCGGTTCGAAAGAGAAGCGCAAAAAAGTATTTCAACAAAGACGTAGCAATTGGAGATCTGGAGAATGAAAAGAAGTCTCAGGGGAATTGACGTCGCGCTATTCGGCGCGGCACTGGCGGCCTCAGTGCCGGCCTTCGCGCAAAGCAGCGTGACGTTGTACGGTATTGTCGATAACGGCCTTTCTTACACCAGCAATCAGACGTCCACGCTGGGCTCGACGAGCGGCGGGAAATCCGCTGTCAAGTTCACGCCGGGTGTATGGGCCGGCAGCCGCTTCGGCCTTAAAGGCGGGGAAGATCTCGGCGGCGGCACGAAGGTCATTTTCCAGCTTGAATCAGGCTTTAACTCGGGGACGGGCGCGCAGCAATACAGCAATGCGATGTTCGGCCGCCAGGCCTGGGTCGGCGTTACCAATCCCGCGTACGGTACTTTCACGGCGGGTCGCCAATATGCGTCGTACTACCAGATGCTGTCGCCGTATAGTCCGACGACCTGGCTCACCGGCTACTATGGCGCGCATCCTGGCGACGTCGACGGTCTCGATACAATTTACCGCGCGAACAACACGCTCGAATATACGTCGCCGAAACTATACGGTCTGACTGTGAGCGGTTCGTATTCGCTCGGCGGCGTGGCCGGCAGCACGAACCGCGGCTCGACATGGTCCACTGCGGCGCAATATGCGTTGGGTCCGATCGGCCTCGCGGTCGGCTTCTCGCGGATCAACAACTCGACGCTCGGCGGCGGCACATGGGGCGCGGATTCCACGACCACGAACGGCGGCTCGCAGATCGGCGTATCCGCGGTGACGAACGGCTATCAGACCGCGCAGGCGCAGCAGCGTTTCGCAGTGGGTGGCGGTTATACGTTTAACAGCGCGTGGGACGTCACGGCGACCTATACGAACGTGCAGTACATTCCGGGCACAGGCTCGAAATTCCACGACACGGCCATCTTCAATACAGGCGGTCTCGTGTTGCACTGGAAGCCGATGGTCGCGTGGGATTTCGGCGCGGGCTACAGCTACACGCGCGCGACACGAGCGAACGGCATTGAAGACAGCGCGCAGTATCACCAGTTCAACCTGTCCCAGTACTACTCGCTTTCAAAACGCACTGGCCTTTACGCGCTGGAAGCGTATCAACATGCGAAGGGGAAGACGCTCGGCACGAATGGGGCTGGGCAGATCATCGACGCCACGGCGACGCTTGGCGACGGCTACAACACCGCGCCGTCGACGACCGGCAATCAGTTCGCTTTCGGCGTGGGCATCATTCACCGCTTCTGACGAATGGATTGAGTTTGCGGTCGTTTGAAAAGCCGGGCTGCATGTATGTATTGCATGCGTCAGCCCGGCTTTTTTGTTGTCGCGGAACAGTAATTGCTCCCTTGTTGCACGAAATCGCCTCGCGGTATTTCAGGAGCCGCGTCGCGAATTCTTCCGCGAAAACAGCAAGCAGTTAATAAGGGAGACGATCATGACGAGCAAGCCCACGACACTCGCCACTCCGGCCACCCTGGCCGCCCCGGCTGATCCCGCCGATCCGAGCCGTCGCAAGGTGCTCGCGGCGCTTGCAGGGTCCATCGCATTGTCGGCTTGTGGAGGAGGCGGTGGAGGCGACAGCAATGGCGGCTCCGGCTCAGGCGGATCGCAGCCCGTCGGCACGATTCCGCCCGCCCGTGCGAATCTCCCGCGTCCCGCGCTACCCGATCCCGCTACCTCGGGCATCGACCATGTCGTGCTGGTGACGATGGAAAACCGTTCATTCGATCATCTGCTGGGCTGGGTCCCGAATGCGGAAACCGCGCAGACCGGTCGGAACTTCAAGGACGTGTTCGGCGAAACACACACGCCGTTCGCGCTTGCCACGAACCCCGCGTATGGCTTCCAGGCGTGCTCGTTCGCGGACCCGAATCATTCATACGATGCTGGACGCGTTCATCTCGCCAATGGCGCAATGAACGGCTTCCTGCTCACGGCCGGTACAAGCCTCACGCGCGGCGACCTGCTTCCCATCGGCTATTTCCAGTCCGCGGATCTCGACTTCTATCGCGGCGCAGTCACGCAGTACACCGTGTGCGACTACTACATGAGCGGCATTCTCGCGGACACTTATCCAAACCGCGTGTATCTGCATAGCGGACAAACGGACCGCTTGTCCGACACGCTCGACACCTCGTCGTTGCCGACCATCTGGGACCGTCTCGACGCAAAGAACATTTCGTCGACGTACTACTTCCACGACGTGCCGTTCACCGCGCTTTACGGAACGCGGTACGTGGGCCGCTCAAAGCTCTTCTCCGACTTTCTCTCCGACGCAGCCGCAGGTACTTTGCCCTCGTTTTGCATGGTCGATCCGAGCTTTGGCGGTGAAGCGCAGGGTACGTCGAACGACGATCATCCGCATGCCGACGTGCGCAACGGCCAGGTGCTGCTCGGCCAGATCTACGACGCGTTACGCACGAGCCCGAACTGGAGCAGAACGCTGATGATCCTCGTGTACGACGAGTGGGGCGGTTTCATGGAGCATGTGGCGCCGCCCGTGAAGCCGGTGTCGAGTGCAGAGGCTTCGCTCGGCAACGACGGAAGGCTCGGCTTTCGCGTGCCCTGCATGCTGTTCGGGCCGCGAGTGCGTGCCAATTATGTGTCGCGCTATCCGTTCGATCCGAGTTCGATTCACCAGTTGCTCGCATGGCGTTTCGGTCTCGATCCACTCGGTGTGCGCGCAAGCGATTCGGCGACATTCAATATGGCCTACGCGCTCGACTTTACCGATCCCGCGCGCACGGACGCGCCGGCCATCGCGGTGACACAAGGCACCTTCGGCTCGGCATGCTCGAATCTGTCGACGGCGGGCGCGGGCGCGAGCGGCATTGCGCAACTGGACAAGAGCCAGCTCGTGCCGGATACGGCCATGAGTGCGCCAGGCGGCCGTTTCGCCGAGTTGCGCACGAAGGCGGACGCCCTCGGCTTCCCTGCTTCGAGGTAATGGTTGCGATTGAGAAGATCTGTTAGCCCTGAGTCGCGCGGCGTCAGAACAACTGCTTTTGACCGGACGTGAGCCGTGTAAAGTCGTCGCGCAACAGCGGCAAGATTGCATCCGCAACGGGTTGCAATTGACGCGTGAGATAGTGTTCGTAGTCGATCGCGGAACGCAGCGTTTCGAGCGGCTCGGGGCCGGCAATCGTCATCACATAGCTGATCCAGCCGCCGTTCTGATATTGCAGCGGACGCCCTTGCCGGCGATTGAATTCGTCGGCCACGCGCGCGGCGCGCACGTGCGGCGGCACGTTGCGTTCGTAGTCGCCGAGCGGTCTGCGCAGACGCTTGCGATAGACGAGCTGATCGTCCAGCTTGCCGGCGAGCGTATCGCGCACATAGTCGCGCACGTAATCCTGATACGGCTGCTGCGTGAAGATGCGTCTATAGAGTTCCTGCTGGAACTGCTGCGCGAGCGGAGTCCAGTCGGTGCGAACCGTTTCGAGTCCTTTATAGACGATCTCTTCGCTGCCATCCGCCGATACGGTGAGACCGGCATAACGTTTCTTGCTGCCTTCTTCCGCGCCGCGAATGGTCGGCATGAAGAAGCGCCGGTAATGCCGCTCGAATTGCAATTCGAGTGCGCTGTCGAGTCCGAAGCGCTGTTGTAAATCCTGCCGCCACCACGCGTTGATATGCTCGACGAGCGCGCGTCCGATGCGGCCCGCTTCTTCTTCGTTGTGCGCGTGCCGCAGCCAGACGAAGGTCGAATCCGTGTCGCCGTAAATGACTTCATAACCTTCGGCCTGAATCAGTTCGCGCGTGCGGTGCATGATTTCGTGGCCGCGCATCGTTATCGACGACGCAAGACGCGGGTCGAAGAAGCGGCAGCCGGTCGAGCCGAGCACGCCGTAAAACGCATTCATGATGATCTTCAGCGCCTGCGAAAGCGGCTTGTTCTGCTCGCGTTTCGCGGTTTCTCGGCCTTGCCATACCTGACTGACAATCGACGGCAGACAATGACGCGTGCGTGAAAAACGCGCGCCGAGAAAGCCGGGTACGGACTGATCGTCACCGGGATTCAGCATGCCTTCGACGAGCCCGACAGGGTCGATCAGAAATGTGCGAATGATCGACGGATACAGGCTCTTGTAGTCGAGCACCAGCACCGAATCGTATAAGCCCGGGCGCGAGTCCATCACGAAACCGCCGGGACTCGCGGCGCCCGCCACGTCGCCGATATTGGGCGCGACGTAGCCTTGCCGATGCATTCGCGGCATATACAAATGCGTGAACGCAGCGACGGAGCCGCCGCTGCGATCCGCGGGCAGCCCGGTCACAGTGGCGCGCTCCAGCAGAAACGGCAGCAGTTCCGTCTTCGCGAAGATACGCGTGACGAGCTCGCAATCCTTCAGGTTATACCGGGCGAGTGCGGGCTTGTCCTCGTCGAAGCGGCGCTGGATTTCGTCCATGCGCTGATACGGATTGTCGATGGATTTGCCTTCGCCCAGTACCGTTTGCGACACATGCTCGAGGCTGAACGAGGGAAAGCTCCAGGTGGCCGAACGCAGCGCCTCGATGCCGTCGATAATCAGGCGCCCCGCAGCGCCCGCAAAGTAGTGATTCTGCTTCAGGCCGTGTTCGCGCCACTCCATCACCGCGCCGCCGCGGCCGAGTTTCAAAGGCACGCGGTATTGCTCGGCATGCTGCTGCAGCACACGCAAATCGAATTGCACGAGATTCCATCCGATGATCGCATCGGGATCATGCCGCTCTATCCATGTGTTGAGCTTTTCAAGCAACTGGGCGCGCGTTTCGCAGTATTCGAGGTCGAAGTCGAGTTGGCTCGCATCGCCATTCGGCGGCCCGAGCATGTACACCTGGCGCTGACCGCAGCCTTCCAATGCAATCGAATAGAGTTCGGCATGCACGCTCGTTTCAATATCGAGCGACACGAGTTTCAATGAAGGACGATAGTCCGCGGCCGGTTTCAATTCGCCATTGACGAGCGTACCGTCGCTTTGCGGTTCGCCGCCGAACCACACTGGCGCAGTGATGAAACGCTCCATCATGTAGCGCTCGGGCGGAAAGATGTCGGCTTCATAGACATCCACGCCGCCTTGCTTCAAGCGTCTTTCCTGGCCGGTCAACTGACGATATTGCGGGCAGTAAAGTCCCATTACCGGCCGGTGATGGAAGTCGCGCAGTTCCAGCGGACGCAGATCGAGAGGCGCCTCGCGGCGCAAGATGGATTCGACGCGCTCGCGTTGTTCCGCAGGCACGAATGCCACGGACGTTTGATGGCGCAAACGCACGTGACGGGGCCCGCCGTCGGTTGCCAGCCAGAAATCGACTTCGGTGCCGGCGGGCGTGTCCCGCCAATGCCGCGTCAAAATGAAACCCTGCTCGAGCTTTGTCAAACTCACCACCCTGGATCTTGCGAAAGGCGTGTTGTCGCCTGATGCAATTCTACCGTCGCGCGCAAGCCGCAGCGCGTGATGCCAATGGCACCGTGTCTGCAGCCGCGCGACGTAGCCGGTATGATGAGTTGGCAGCGCTTCTCTCGGCGCGATCCTGCGCCGGTCAGTCTTCTAAAAAAACGGAGTAAATGAAATGACTTTGGGCAAACTTCTGGTAGCCGCTGCGGTTGCCGCAGCGAGTTTCGGCGCGCAGGCGCAAGTTGCCGGCACGCAACCGCTCGGCGTGACTATCGAACAATCGAATGCGCTGCTGAGCGGCTGGAGCGTGAAGAAGAGCATTCTCGGCAAGGCCGTGTACAACGATCAGAATGAGAAGATCGGTTCGATCCGCGATCTGGTGGTGGCGCCGGATGGTTCTCTTTCCGCAGCGATTGTCGCCGCGGGCGGCTTTCTCGGCGTTGCGTCGCATGATGTAGCGGTGCCTATTGCGGCACTCGACGTTCGCTCGGGCAACTTCTATCTTCCGGGTGCGACGAAGGCAGCGTTGAAGGCGACGCCCGAGTTTCAGTACAGCAAGGTGCAGGCGCCGCCGAAGCCGAAGAAGCTGTCGACGCAGTGATGTAAAAGCGGCGTGCGGGCAGGCCGATTAGAAGGGCCGGCCCGCAACTGCTTTACGCCTCCAGGGCGAGCGTGGCGAACGTCCCGAGCCAATGCTCGCCCATGTAGTCTCCGGCCACATGAGGCAGCGCACTTTGCAAGTGACGCTCGGCTGCATCGAGCAATGCCGTGCGTCGTATGTCGCCTGCCGGCAGCGCGCGAGCCAGCGAGCGCTGGCACCAGGCGCGGCTCAGATTGAGACCGTCGAGATGCGCGATCTTGCCGTCGGTGCGGTCCGTTACCGTAACCGGTTCGAATAACGTAGCCGGCTTTTTTGCGCCGAGGTCGGGCAGAAAGCGCCCGAACCAGTCGACGAATTGCGCGGACGGCAACACACGCCGCATCAACTCCGCTTCCATCAGCGAGGGCGAGAGGAATTCGTCGCCGGCGGGCTCCCATGCCTGGCACCCTACGTCGTGCAAAAACCAGCGCTCCGCGGTGTTGACAATCAACGCCTCCAGCGAGCCGCGCGAAGTTTGCCGCGCGAAATCCAGCGTGAGCGCAAGCGCGAACGCCATGTTGAAATGCGTGCCGACGCGCAGCGGATAAGTGGCTTTCGGCAGAAACGTCTCGAAACGTTCGACGAAGATCTCGGTAAGCGGCGCGAAAGTCTTCGACCAGCGCGCGGCATGCGAGAGCTTTGACGAATGCAATTGCGCGCTGAGCGCGAGCAACCAAGCCCAGCCATAAGGCCGCTCGAAGCCCAGGTTATGCGGCAACTCGAGATAAGCGCGTTCCCCGGCTACGTTCGCCGCCGTCAAATGCTCGTCCACCACGGCGACGATACGTTCTGCTTCCGGCAAATCCGGGAAGCGCTCGATAAGATGAAGAACCAGCCAGTAGCCATGCACGCACGAATGCCAGTCGTAGCTGCCATAAAAAATCGGATGCAATGCGCGGGGGCTCTGCACGTCTTGCGGACCGGCCAGCGAATGCGTGAGTTTGTTCGGGTATTCGCGTGTGAGATGAGCGAGCGCGAGATTGGCGAATTTCGACGCGGATTCGCGAGTGAGCAGGGCGGTCATCGGCGGTTCCTCGAGGCGGAATAAGAACAGGCCATTAGTATCGTATTCGCGGCCGACAATAGCAAAGCGGCGAGCGTGGTTCTCTGCCGGATGCATGCTGGATATTCTAGTCGCAGTATCGGGAATGCCGCGATGTTAGCGTTTGCGGCTGCAAACGACGCGCAACTGCAGCTAAAGCTGCGGCGATGGGTTTTGAAGATGCCTGGAGGTGAGCGCAAGCGGACACGGCGTCCAAGCCGCTTTTCTTTCCAGTTCTTTACACCGTTATGGCCGCCTTTATGCGCGTGCTAACGTCGCGCTCCGCTACAAGCAATGCGTCTTTGCACTGACGACACGAAGAAACACGAAGATGGAGCAGTTCTTTATGCGGCGTGCCAGCGCCGTCAATTTCCTGCTGGCGCGCCGACGCCTGTGCCTCGACAAGATTGCGTCCGCAACGGACGTTGACCTGGATCAGCAGCGCGAAGCCGAATTGATCGAGCGTCTGGTACTCGACGTTCGCGCGGGGCGGCTCAGTACATTCGAATTGAAACAGGCGAAAGCCGTTGCAGTGATCGTCACGGATTGAGGCTTCGGCTTGTTGGCGGCGTTAGAAGCGATAGCCGGAGTTCTCCGCCTCTATTGCCTTCTCTTTTCTTACTGGCTGCGCACTGCGCTATAAAGAGGCAATACCCGCTCCTCGAGCATTGCAATCGCCTGAACCGCGAGTTGCGACAGCGTGTGCTTGCTGCTCGTTGCGATGGCGAGCCGGCTGAACAGAGTCGGCTCGGTAATGCGGATCACGCGAAAGCGCCGCTTGAGCGCGTCGCTCACGGTTGCGTTGAGCGGCAGCACCGCATAGCCGATGCCTTCGCTGACCAGATCGAGAATCGACGACACGGCGTCTACTTCGAGTTCGATATTGAGTCTCACGCCTTGTTCGGCCGCAACCGATTCGAGCATGCGCCGGATTGCATGCATGCGGCCCGGAATGACGAGCGGATAGCGTGGAATGTCGCGCAGTGCAATTGTTTTCACCATCTCGCGCGCGGACTTTGCAGCGGGTTTGCCGTCATCCGCGCCGATCAGAAAGAGTTCCTCGGTAAAGACAGTGCGCTTGTCGATTAGCGGTGTGTCGAACGTGTCGTAGAGAACCGCGGCGTCCACTCGGCCCATCATCAACCATTCGATCAGGTAGGTCGACAGTCCCTCGGCAACGGAAATAGTCGCGCCCGGAAACGACGTACGAAAACTGCGCACGAGTTCATGGGTGGCGACTTTCGCGAAGCTCGGCGTAATGCCGATGCAAAAGTGCCCGCCGACGGTGCCGCGCAATTCGTCGAGATCCTGTGACGCGCGCTGCACCTGCGAAAGAATTCCTTTGGAATGAGCGAGCATTCGCTGACCCGCCGGCGTGAGCGTGACGCCGCGGCCATTGCGTTCGAGCAGCGTGTGACGCAATTCGACTTCGAGTTGCCGCACGAGCCGGCTGAGTGCCGGCTGATTGGTGTCGAGCGTAATCGCAGCGCGCGTAAAGCTGCCAAGTTCGGCGACGTGCACAAACGCTTCCAACTGCTTGAGGTCCATGATGAGAGCTATGTGAAAAACACATATCAGCTAGTTTGGTATAGCGATTGTATCGAGCCGCGCGTGCCGCCACAATCCGCTTACTCCAGCTTACATACGCAGCCGCACTCAGCCGCGCCGCAGCCGCCGCAAGCAGCCGCGCCGCGGCCACCAGAACCAGATAGAGACGAAGCACATATGAAATCCTGCTTGCCGCCCGATCCCCATCCTGTCCGTCCCGCGCAGCGACTGCCCGCCGGCGCCTGCGACGCGCATTGTCATGTCTTTGGTCCCGCCGACGTTTTCCCGTATGCGCCCGATCGCAGCTACACGCCGCCCGACGCGCCTTTCGAGCAACTCGTCGCGCTGCACGATTTTCTCGGCGTGAGCCGCGGCGTGATCGTGCAGGCGAGCTGTCATGGCACCGACAACACCGCGATGCTCGACGCGATTGCCCGAAGTGACGGCCGTTATCGCGGCGTCGCGATCGTCGACGGCGATGTGACCGATGCGCAACTCGCCGACCTCGACGCGCGCGGTGTGCGAGGCGTGCGTTTTAACTTCGTCGCTCATCTTGGCGGCGCGCCGGATCTCGATGTGTTCGACCGTGTACTCGAACGCATCGAGCAACTTGGCTGGCATGTCGTGTTACATCTGGACGCGCAGGACATTCTGCAATACGCGGAGCGGATCGCGCGCATCAAGGTGCCGTTCGTGATCGATCACATGGGCCGTGTGCGTGCCGAAGCGGGACTCGATCAGCAGCCCTTTCGCCAACTGCTCGATCTCATGCGCAATCCGCTCGCATGGGTCAAGGTATGCGGTTCCGAGCGCGTTTCGGCAGGCTACCGGCCGTTCGACGATGCGATTCCATTCGCGCAAGCACTCATCGACGCCGCGCCGGACCGGGTACTGTGGGGCACCGATTGGCCGCATCCGAATATCAGCAAGGACATGCCGAACGACGGCGAACTGGTCGACCTGCTGTTCCGTTTCTGCCCCGACGAGGCATTGCGCGAAAAGCTGCTGGTGACGAATCCCGCGCGGCTTTACGGCTTTCGCTCATAACAGTTGACGCTGTACCGGTATCGAGAACTGCCGCATCAGATGGCAGCTCTGTGGAAAGCGACCTGTATATATATCGGCTTTCCGCTCACTATTCCCGATGGAGACAAAGATGATCAGCACTAATGCCCGCGTTATTCGACCCGGAGCGGCTTCATGAGCGAGAGCGCCGTCATGACCTCGTCCGCGTCCGGCGCAAGGAAGCCGTTCTATCGTACGCTTTACTTTCATGTGTTCGTCGCGATCGTTATTGGCGTGCTGCTTGGGCATTTCGCGCCGTCGCTTGCGGTGAAGATGAAGCCGCTTGGCGACGCGTTCATCAAGCTGATCAAGATGGTGATCGGGCCGATTATCTTCTGCACCGTCGTGACCGGCATTGCCGGAATGGGCGACATGAAGAAGGTCGGGCGAGTAGGCGGCAAGGCGCTGCTCTACTTCGAAATCGTGTCGACGCTCTCGCTCGTGGTCGGGCTCGTGGCAGGACATGTCTTTCATCCTGGCAGCGGTTTTAACCTGAATCCGGCCACCATCGACACGAAAGCTCTCGCCGGTTATACGACTGCGGCGCATCAGCAGAATACAGTCGAGTTCCTGATGCACATTATTCCCGACACCGTCACAGGCGCTTTTGCGTCGGGAAATGTACTGCAAATCCTGCTGATTTCCGTGCTGTTCGGTGCTGCGCTTGCCGCCACGGGAGAGCGCGGGCGCCCGCTCATCGCAATGATCGACTATTTCGCGCATACCTTTTTCGGCATCGTGCACATCATCATGAAAGTGGCCGCGATCGGCGCTTTTGGCTCGATTGCGTTCACGATCGGCACGTACGGGATCGGCGCGGTCGTGCCTTTGCTGAAACTGATCGGCGCCTTCTATGCGACGCTGTTCGTATTCGTGATCGTGGTGCTCGGCGCGATTTCGCGGCTACTCGGTTTCAGCATTCTGCGCTTCATGAGTTATATCCGCGAAGAGATCCTGATTGTGCTGGGCACGAGTTCTTCCGAGGCCGCGCTGCCGCAGATGCTCGAAAAACTCGAGCGTCTTGGCTGCTCCAAATCGGTTGTCGGACTCGTCATTCCGGCCGGCTATTCATTCAATCTCGACGGCACTAACATCTATCTGACGATGGCCGTGCTTTTTATCGCGCAGGCATTCAACATCGAGCTCAGCCTCATGCAGCAATTGACGCTGGTCGGCGTGGCGATGCTGACGTCGAAAGGAGCGAGCGGCGTGGCCGGCGCCGCATTCGTGATGCTGACTTCGACGTTACTGGTTTTCCCGCTCATTCCAGTGTCCGGCATGGTGCTGATTCTCGGCATTCACCGTTTCATGGGTACAGGTCTCGCGATTGTGAACACGATCGGCAACGGTGTCGCGACGCTCGTCGTCTCCGCGTGGGAACACGAGCTCGATCGATCGAAGCTCAATGCAGGCATGTCGCGCCGACGCACGGATTAAGCGCAGGAATTGACGGTCTAGCCGCCGAATACATTGCAGTGTCCTGATGACTGCGAGTGCATCCGCGCACGCAGCAGGGGACGCTTGCATTCAAAAAATAGAAACTGGTCTGGAGACATGATTCATGTGGACAAAAACAAATGCCATGCGCCGCATGCTGCACGTGAACGCTGCGTGCATTGCGACGGCTCTTTCGATGGCGGCGAGCGGCACCGCGCACGCCGATTCTTCACAAGCCACGGCGTCCGTGTCTTCATCGTCGGTGCAGATTTACGGCCTGATCGGCATGTACGTCGACAGTTCCAAACTCAGCACGACACGCTCGAGTACGGTGCAGATGGGCGGCGGCGGAATGACGACATCGTTTTGGGGCATTCGCGGCCGCGAGGACATTGGCGGCGGCAACGCGGTGATCTTCAGCCTCGAAAGTTTCTTCCGGCCGAATACCGGGCAGATGGGACGCAATACGACTGACGGGCTATTTTCACGCAACGCCTATGTGGGACTTACCGGCGCATACGGCACGTTCAAGTTTGGCGAGCAAACCAACCCGACGTATATCAACCAGCAACTCGTCAATCCGTTCGGTTCTTCCGTTGTTTTTTCGCCGTTGATCGTGCAGTCGTACACGGCGAGCTATAGCAACACGGTGATTGGCGATACGGTCTGGCAAAACGCAATCGAGTACGTTTCGCCAAATTATGGTGGGCTCACGGGCACCGCGATTTATAGCGTAAGCAGCACGACGGGGCACCAGGGGCGCGACAATATCGGCCTGCATTTGACCTACGCAAAAGGACCGCTCACGGCGGTATTTTCCGCGCAACGCGTACGCACTGCGGCGGTTGCGCCGTCAAGCGGTCAGTACCTTTATCTCGCGGGAGCCGCGTATGACGCGAGGTTCATGAAGGTCTACGGCGCCGCGCAAATGACCAGCAATAACAATGTGGAGACCGGCTCGCACACTTATGAACTGGGCGTTTCGGTGCCGCTCACGCCGTCGAACGTGATACTCGCCGAGTGGGCGCGCACCAAACACAGTGCGCCGCTGAATCACAGCAACGTGCGCAACACGGCGAGCCTTGCTTACGAGTACATTCTGTCGAAACGCACGTTCGTCTATACCGTCTATTCATACGACAAACTCACGGCGAATCCGTCAGGCAGCACATATGGCGTTGGAATGCAGCACACCTTCTAGGTGCGATGAAACAGTCCGCCTTATGCGCTGCTGCCTGGTTCCGCGCGCCGTGCGTTGTTGCACGAGAACAGACGCGCGAACAGGCCCCGCGACGTTTGCGGCGCTTCGGCGACTTCCATTGCGTTACGCCACCAACGCTCGCCACGATGCGGCGCTGTGAGGTCGAGCCGCTCGCCCATGCGAGGTGTGGAAAGCGCGACGCCGCGCGCAGCGGCGAGACCCAGCACGCGCTCGAACGGGTCGTACCACCGGTGCATCGCGAGATCGAACGTGCCGTTGTGAATGGGCACAAGCCAGCGGCCACGCAAATCGACGTGTGCCTGTACCGTCTCTTCCGGCTGCATGTGGACGTACGGCCATTGCGCGTCGTACGCGCCGGTTTCGACGAGCGCGATGTCGAACGGACCGAGGCGTTCGCCGATAGTCCTGAAGCCGTCGAAGTAGCCCGTGTCGCCGCTAAAGAACACGCGCAAATCGTTATCGACGATAACCCACGACGCCCACAGCGTGCTGTTGCCGTCGAACAGGCTGCGCCCCGAGAAATGCTGGCCAGGCGTTGCGGTGAATGCGATCCCGTCGATCTCCACGCTTTGCCACCAGTCCAGTTGACGCACCTTGCCCGCGTCGATACCCCATTCGATAAGCCGGTCGCCGACGCCGAGCGGCGTGACAAAGAGCTTTGTCGTAGCGGCAAGCGCGAGCACTGTTTCGTGGTCCAGATGATCGTAGTGGTCGTGCGAAAGAATCACGCCGGCAAGCGGCGGCAGATCTTCGAGCGCAATAGGCGGCGCATGAAAACGTTTGGGACCGAAGCGCCGAAATGGTGAAGCGCGTTCTGCGAACACCGGATCGGTCAACCAGAACTCGCCGCGCAACTTGAGCAGCACGGTCGAATGTCCGAGCCGGTAAAGGCTTCTATCCGGCGCCGCATCGAGATCCTCGCGCGTCAATCTGTCGACCGGCAAGGTGGCCAGCGGCACCGTGCCCGACGGCTTGTTGAGCAGCACATTCCACGCAATGCGCAAGGTCTTGCCGAATCCTTCGACAGGACGCGGCTTCACGTTGCGAAAGCGCTCGCCGTCATGCTGCGCCGACAGCGCGGACAACTCGCGTCCGCGCCTCGCGGCAGCGAAACCCAAAGTCCGGCTGATGGAGTCGAGGAGCGATGTCATGTGTGGCGTCCCGAGTTGGAAAGTAGACTGAGCAGTGTACTTTATAATCTCGAAAAGTAAACTGCACAGTGTAAAATTTCCGGATGGACCCCACAGTCACTCACCAACGCCTCACCGACCGCAAGCGTGTCGCCGTCATTAACGCGGCAATCGAGGAATTTCTGGCAGCCGGTTTCGACGCCACCAGCATGGACCGCATCGCCGCGCGCGCGAATGTATCGAAGCGCACGGTGTACAACCATTTCCCCAGCAAGGAAGCGCTCTTCGCCGAAATACTGCGGCAGTTGTGGGACGCGAGTCACGCCGGCGAGACACTCGCGTATCGGGCGAGCGTCCCGTTGCGCGAGCAACTAATCGAACTTTTAGTGCGCAAACTGCGGCTTATCAACGACGAAGCGTTCCTCGCGCTCGCGCGCGTTGCGATCGCCGCGGGCATTCATTCGCCCGAACGCGCGCGCGATATGGTCGCGCGTCTCGGCGAACGCGAGGAAGATCTGACCGTGTGGATACGCGCGGCCGCAGCCGACCAGCGTCTGCGAATTGCAGACCCTGTGTTTGCCTCGCATCAGTTGCAAGGGCTCGTCAAGGCGTTTGCGTTCTGGCCGCAAGTGACGATGGGACAGCCGCCGCTCAGCGAGACCGAGCAGCAGACAATCGCCGAATCCGCGGCGGATATGTTTCTCGCGCGCTACGCGTAAGCGGCGAGCGTTTTATCGCGCAACAACGCATTCAACTGCCGCGCGATTAAACAGGTTCTTCCGGCACGTCGAACAGACTGTCATCCACATTCACTTCAAGCGCACACTCGTTCTGGTTCGGGGACGAGCTTTTCAATTCCGCAAAACGCGTCTGTACAGTCGCTTTGAGCCGCTCCTGAATCGTCCTGCGCTTGATGGTGTCCATCGCTGCATACCGGTTTATCTGCGCCTGAGAAAACCGGAGCGTCGCGGCGCAACGCGTATCGAGCGATGTATCGCCGTGCGATTGCAGAACCCACGCCAACTGCATGTAAAACGTGGCGCCTTCATCGTAGGTAATGACACTCGGCGATTTCGGCGATTCAAAGGCGCTCGCGAGCGCCAGTTCTATTTCCTCGATCCGCTGCTGTCGGTCCGTTTCGCGCATGACTGACCTCGCATAGTGTGGGTTCGTAGGGCGGCGTCGTCAAAGCGGGCGCAACTCATGCATGGGTTCCGATTATGCGTTGCCGTCCTTACTCTGCAATGCGAACTCGCAAACATCGAACCATGTACGCGAGGATGCAGTGGACTGCGCGTTCGCGGACGCAATAACCGACGCGAGCGCACGCCGCATACGGGTTGCGCTTTTTACACAGGATTGCAACTTGTACAGGGACAGAAGGCGGTCGCATATTGCGAAGCCGTGTCGCGTCGGCATGTCGATCATGCGTCCTGTTTCAAGGCGCTCTGTGAGGCAATCAATCGCCGGCGTCCGCACGATTTGTCGAAGCGATCGCGCGTCGCCGACGGCGAGAAGCGCGATGCCCGACGCTCACGACCCGTGAGGAGAGGATGATGGAACGAGTTCTAGGCAAGGCAATGGTCGCGGTATTGATCGCGGCGCTGGCAGGCGGCACGTTCGGATGCAAACGCTCCGGCTCGAACGATACGGCGGGAACGGCCGGCATGAGCGGGCCGGCTGCCACGAGCAATAGCGTCGCGCCGCCGATGGGAGGCGCATCCGCGGCGAGCCAGTAAGCTTGCAAAGCCGGCGTTTGGTTGGCGTCATCGCGCGGCAAACGGCGAGTACATGGAGCGGCTCCACGCCATCGCCACGCACGAAGGAATGACATGCGCGCAATGGTGTTCGACGGAAGCGCTGCGGTGCTGCATGAGCGCGACATGTCCGATCCGCAACCGGCGGCTGGCCAGTTGCTGATCGACATTCACGCGTGCGGCGTGTGCCGAACGGATTTGCATGTCGTCGACGGAGAACTCGCGCATCCGAAGCGGCCCATCATTCCCGGACATGAGATCGTGGGAACGGTGGCGGCATTGGGCAACGACGTCGCCGGGTTCCAGGTGGGCGATCGCGTCGGCGTGCCGTGGATCGGCCACACCTGTGGCCACTGCCGCTATTGCACGAGCGGCCGCGAAAATCTGTGCGACGCGCCGGGCTTCACCGGCTATACGATCGACGGCGGTTACGCGGAGCGCACGGTCGCCGATGCCCGCTATTGCCTGCATCTACCCGAGCGCTATTCCGATCTCGAAGCAGCACCGCTGCTATGCGCCGGCCTGATCGGCTATCGCACACTGAGCATGGCAGGCGATGCGCGCGCAATCGGCATCTACGGGTTCGGCGCGGCCGCGCATATCGTCGCGCAGGTGGCGCTGCACCAGGGCCGCACGGTGTTCGCGCTGACGCGTCCGGGCGATACCGCCGCGCAGCAGTTCGCGTTGCGGCTCGGGGTGCACTGGGCCGGCGGCAGCGACGAGACGCCGCCCGAACGACTCGACGCGGCGCTCATCTTCGCGTCGGCCGGGCCGCTCGTGCCCGCTGCATTGAGGGCCGTGACGAAGGGCGGCGTTGTCGTGTGCGGCGGCATTCATATGAGCGACATTCCGTCGTTCCCATACGATCTGTTGTGGGGCGAACGGCGCGTGTGTTCGGTTGCCAACCTCACGCGCGCCGACGGTCATGCCTTCATGCAACTCGCGGCGCGAATGCCGTTGCAAATCGAAACCACGCCTTATGCGCTCGCGGATGCAAACCGGGCACTCAACGATCTGCGCGACGGCAGACTAAGCGGCGCGGCGGTGTTGCGCATGCGCTGATTGCGCGAACGCGTTATCGACCCGGCGACGCGCGTCGATGCTTGCCGCGCGCGGGATCTTTTGCACCCAGCATTTCCTTATCGCGAGCCAACGCCGCGCGCAGACGCGGCACGATGAAATCGATAAAACTACGCGTTTTCAGCGGCAATTTCCCTTGTCCCGCATGCATGACGCTCACCGGTATCGGCTCGGGTTCGAACTCGCGCAGCACCAGTTTCAGTTTTCCTTCACTGACCGCGCTTGCTGCCTGATACGACAGCACGTTTGTCAGACCGACGCCGGCGATGGCCGCATCGATCGCCGCTTCAACCGTATTGACCGACAGCCGTGCACGAATCGGCACGGTCTGCTGCGGGGCCTGGTGTCCGCCAAACTCCCACACGTAACTCGAAGGCAACGCGTCCGAAACGATGCATGAGAAGCGCGCCAGATCGGCAGGCGTTTGCGGCTCGCCGGCTTGCGCAAGGTACTGCGGACTTGCGCACACGACGCGGCCCACGGTGCCCACCTGCGTCGCGACCATGCTGCTATCGGGCAGCTTGCCGATGCGCAGCGCGACGTCGATATGCTCGTCCAGCAGATGCAGGTTGCGATCCGCGAGCACGAGCCGCACGGTTATCTCCGCAAACGCCGCGAGAAAGTCGCTGACGACGGGCAGCATATGCAACCGTCCGAAGACGACAGGCGCTGTCACCACGAGTTCTCCGCGCGGCGCGCTGTACTCGCCCGCAGCGGCACTCTCGGCCTCGCTCACCTGCTCGAGAATCTGCTTGCAGGCCGCGAGATAGGCGACGCCCGCGTCGGTGAGCGTGAGCTTGCGTGTCGATCGAACGAGAAGACGCGCGTTGAGATGCGCCTCCAGCTCCGCGACTTTGCGGCTTACCGTGGGCAGCGGCATGCGCAGCTTGCGGCTGGCAGCGGAGAAGCTGCCGCTTTCCGCCGCGGCCACCAGAATCGACATTGCTTCAAGACGGTCCATGAACGCGCATGCTCATCGAGTTGAATCGATGCAAAATACCGGATTGCCGCGAGTTCTGGAAGAGCGGCAATACGATTGTGCCGAGCATAAGTGCACCGTGCCCGGCAAATGGACGCGAGCGCTACAATCGTCATTACATATAGCGCGATAAAGGAGACACAGCATGACAACGCTTCAGCCGATCAGCCGCTACCCCGTGCCCGATCCCGGCGAATGGCCCGACGACATCCGTGCGCGCATTCTCGAAGTGCAGCAGAAAGCCGGTTTCGTGCCGAATGTATTTCTGACGCTCGCGCATCGGCCGGATGAGTTTCGCGCGTTCTTTGCGTACCACGACGCGTTAATGCTGAAGGAAGGCGGCCTCACCAAAGGCGAGCGCGAAATGATCGTGGTGGCCACGAGCGCGGTGAACAATTGCCTGTATTGCGTGGTCGCGCATGGCGCGATCGTGCGCATCTACGAAAAGGCGCCCTTGCTCGCGGACCAGCTTGCCGTCAATCATCGCAAGGCGGACATTACCGCGCGGCAAAACGCCATGCTCGACTTTGCATTGAAGGTGTGCCGCGAATCGGGCAGCGTCGATGAAGCCGACTTCGAGCTTCTGCGCGAACACGGCTTCTCCGACGAAGACATCTGGGACATTGCTGCGATCACGGCATTTTTCGGCTTGTCGAATCGCATGGCCAATGTCATTTCGATGCGTCCCAACGACGAGTTCTATTTGATGGGCCGCGTGCCGAAAGCCGCATCGAATACTGCTTCAAAATAGGCTTATTCTGCGCTATGCCGTTTATGCGCTCGCCGGTTCGGAACGGAGGGCGGGCGTGGGCAGTGCGGTATCGTCAATGGGAAAGTGCAGCAACGCGGCGATAAGTCCGCTCGCCACCGTCGCTTGCCACAGCAGCGAATACGAGCCCGTCAGATCGAATACGACGCCGCCTAGCCACGCGCCGAGAAACGAACCGATCTGATGGCTCAGAAAGCACACGCCGAACAGGCTGCCAAGATGCCGCGTGCCGAATACTTTCGCGACGAGTCCGCTCGTCAGCGGAACCGTACCGAGCCATGTGAGGCCCATTACCGCTGCGAATAGCACCACGCTGACGGCACTTTTCGGCAGCAGGAAGAATGCGCCGATCGTCGCGCTGCGAATCAGATAGAGCCAGCCAAGCACGTGATGCTGCCGGAAGCGGCCACCAAGCCAGCCACAACCCCAACTGCCGACCATATTGAACAGACCGATCAGCGCGAGTGCGGTTGCGCCGAGTCCGATCGGCATATGGCACAGCGACAGATAGCCAGGCAAGTGTGTGGCGATAAATGCGAGCTGGAATCCGCAGGTAAAGAAGCCGAGCGTGAGCAGCCGGTAGCCGCGATGTCGCGCGGCTTGTGCGAGCGTATCGCGTAACGGCGCAGCGGGAGGTTCATGCCGCGGTGCTCCTATAGGCGCGCGACGGTCCAATACGATGCCGAGCGGGGCGACCATCAGCATCACGAAAGCGAGCACGAAGAGCGACGTCGCGATGCCGGCATGAAGCCGGATACCTTGCACCAGCGGCACCATCAATACTTGCCCGACAGAGCCGCCTGCGCTGACAAGACCCATCGCCATGCTGCGTTTTTCGGGCGACGCAACGCGGCCGACCGCCGGCAGCACCACGCCGAACGTGGTGCAACTCACGCCAATGCCGACCAGCAGACCCATGCCGACGATCAGCAACGGGCCGCTCGGCGTAGCGGCCGCGAGTCCCAGGCCCGCTGCAAAAGTCGTCGCGCCGAATGCGACCACCGGCGCGGAACCATAGCGATCTGCGGCCGCGCCCGCGAACGGTTGCGCGAAGCCCCACACGAGATTGTGCAGTGCGATCGCGAATGCGATCAGCGTGACGGGCAAGCCTCGATCGAACGAAAAAGGCCCGATGAAGAGCCCGAACGTTTGCCGGATGCCCATTGCCGCGCTGAGAACAAGCGCGGCGGCGAGAATGACGAGCGTCGTGTGATTGAACGCGGGCGTGAAGCGTTTGCTACTGGTGGTCGACATGTCCTGATCTCCTTTGACACAATGGTCGCAGCGAGTATCAGAAGCGGCAAAAGAAAAATTTTTGATGACAGATGAATGCCGCTCACCTGTGCAATGCAGCTTGCGCTTGCAATGCTTGCAATAAGCGTCGACGGAATCAGAACGACGTGCCGATCTGAAACTGGAACTTCTGATACTTGTCGGTCGCGTGTTTGACGACCGGAAAGCCGAGCGACAATTTCAGCGGGCCAATTGGCGAAATCCATTCGAGTCCCGCGCCATAGCTGTAGCGCAAGCCGTTTGCGCCGGTACTATTGCCTTCGCTGCCCCACACATTGCCGGCGTCGACGAAGGTGAAAACGCGCAGTGTTCTGTCCCATCCGGTGCCGGGCAGCGGGAACGTCATTTCGACGTTGGCCACGACCATTCGCGAGCCGCCAATCGGGTCGCCCGTGGTTTTGTCGGTCGGCCCGAGCGAGCCGGATTCGTAGCCGCGCACCGAGCCAATGCCGCCTGCGTAGTAGTTCTTGAAGATCGGATAGGCCTTGCCGGCAAACCCATTACCGTAGCCCCCTTGAAGATTGAGGCCGAGAATGAAGCCGCGCGAGAACGAGTAGTAGTACTGCGCCTGAAGGTCGGTCTTGTAGTACTCGGTGCCGCCCGCCGGTGTGCCGATTTCGCTGTTGGCCTGCACGAAGTAACCGCGGCTCGGCACCAGTGCGCTGTCGCGATTGTCGCGCGCCCAGCCTGCTGTAATGGGCACGTTGTTGACCACATTGCCGAACTCGGCCACATAGTCTTTATAGCTTTGCGGCGTCGATGAATCCGTGCTCAGCCGGTTCTGCTCGAGTCCGAGGCCGAAATAGACGGTATCCGCCTCGGAGAACGGAATGCCGAACTTCAGATCCGCGCCCACGGTGATGATGCGAAAACTCGTATCGGTGTAGTAATAGAGCGGATAGGTGGTGCGGTAGTAGACGTCGGTAATACGCTTGATGCCGTCCACGGTGAAGTACGGGTCCGTTTGTGTAAGCGAAAGCGTGCGGTACGTCTTCGCCGTATTCACGTTCACGGCGAGGCTCGTGCCGGAACCGAACACATTGTCCTGCGAAATGCCGGCTGAGAGTACCACCTTGTCAGTGGACGAAAAGCCCGCACCCAGCGTGATCGCGCCGGTCGGCTTCTCGTTGACTTTGACATCCACGTCGACCTGATCCGGCGATCCCTCCACCGGCACGGTGGTCACGTCGACATCGGTGAAATAGCCGAGACGATTCACTCGGTCCTTTCGACAACATCAGGCGGTTCGAGTCGAACCACGAACTTTCGAGCTGACGCATTTCGCGGCGCACTACTTCGTCGCGGGTGCGAGTGTTGCCGGTCACGTTGATATGGCGCACATAGACGCGGCGGCTCGGGTCCACTTGCAGCGTCAGGTCGACCGTACGGTGTTGCTGATCGATCTTCGGCAACGCATTCACGGTGGCGAACGCGTAGCCGTATTCGCCGAGCTTGTCGACCACGGCCTTCGTCGCGGCCTGCAGCTTTTCCGCGGAAAAGCGCTCGCCGGCCTTGATATTCACGAGTTTCGTCAATTCACTCTCGCGGTCGAGCAGGTTGCCCGCCAGCTTGATAGAAGAAATGGTGTACGGCTCGCCTTCGTGAAGCGTGACCGTCAGGTACATATCCTTCTTGTCCGGCGAAAGCGATACCTGCGTCGATTCGATGTTGAACTCCAGATAGCCGCGATTCAGGTAGTACGAGCGCACATGTTCCAGGTCGCCGGTGAGCTTGTCTTTCGCATACAGATCGTTTTTCGTGTACCACGAGAACCAGTTCGGCGTGGACAACTGCATTTCGTCGCGCAACGTGTCCGTGCTGAATACACTATTGCCGATGAAATTGATCTGCCTGATCTTTGCACTCGGACCCTCGGCCACGGAGAAGAGAATCGCCACACGGTTACGGTCGATCGGCGTGATCGTCGTCGTCACTTCCGCGGCGTAATAGCCGCGCGTCAGGTACTGGCGTTTCAATTCCTGCTCCGCCTTGTCGACGAGCGCCTTGTCGTAAGAGCGGCCTTGCGACAAACCGACGGCGCGCAGCGCCTTCGTCAGGTTTTCCTTGTCGAACTCGTGAATGCCCGCGAAGTCGATTGTGCCGACGGCGGGGCGTTCCTGAACGTGCACGGTGACGACATTGCCTTCGGTGGAAATACGCACGTCGTTGAAAAAGCCGGTGGCATAGAGCGCGCGAATCGATTCGGAAGCCTTATCGTCCGTAAAGGGCTCTCCCTGCTTGATCGGCAGATAGGCGAAGAGGGTGCCCACTTCGATCCGTTGCAGACCTTCTATCCTGATGTCCTGCACGACGAACGGTTCGGCGGAATGCGCGGGGCTGCTTGCCAGCGTGATGCCGGCGAATGAAAGCGCGCCTGCCAGCCGGCTCGTTAAAGCTTGAAAGTTCATCTTGGGTTATCGATCCTGATGCAGCGCGCGCGAGCGCAGATGAGAACGCTCGAAGGCAAACGGCGCATTCGAAACGGCGGTATTGGGCTCTGGAAAGCGCGAAGTATAGGGACGTGTGCGGCGGCTATCGTTACCGGAAACTTTCCGCGCCTTATGGTCGTGCGGTGTCCAATCTATCGACGAGGCGGTGCGCGGGGGCTGTCAGCGTTGTGCGTGGAAATAATGCGTTACAGAGGCGAAGAAAGCGTAGGGCGCGTGTAACCCAATGGCGCATGGGCGCTGCTATTGTGAAATCGGCGATTGCGCTACCGGCGTAACGCGATTTGGAGGGCGGGTCATGATGGAGTTCTTTTCACCGGCGGTTCTTGCAGCGATCTTGCGCGTCAGTTCGACGCCGATCTTTTCGTTGCGCCTTGCTACAGCGTCGCTGCTCGTGCGCCGCGACGTGCCGCGCTCTGCGGTCGATGCGGTCGCTATGGTCGATCCGGTCGATGTGCGCGAGCGCGGCAACCCCGCGCGAGAGGATGCGATTCGTGGCTGACATTTCGACTTTCATGCTGGATTCGATCACCGGCATGCAATTGACGGCGGACGGCCAGTACCTGCTGATTCACGGCAATCAGCCCACGGCCGCGCTGCATCGTTCGGTACTCAACGATCTTCTGGTGGCGCTGCCCAATGCCATAGAGCATGCGGATCGCGTGGCTCACGACGGTCAGGAGAGAGGTTTCGCACTGCATTGTCAGGGTTGGGAAGTTGGCCGGCTGGAAGGCATGGGCATGGTGGTGATCCGCTTTCGCCTATCGGCGAATGCGGGCCTGTCGTTTTCGTTGCCCGCCGAGCAGATTCCTCATCTGCTGCATGCGCTCGGCGGCGTGGTGGCTGCAAACGAGGCTCGCGCGAGCGATGTGACGCTGCAATAGCCGCATTCCATTCGTGAATACGCTGCCGGCGTCGGCGTGCTTTCTTTTCGCATTGCTGCGTCCTTCATTCTTTCCTTTCGTTACCTCTTTTGAAACTACGCAGTGTATTTCGGCGCATTCGCTTAAGGCCGCTCGTTTCCGTGATGCTGTGTACCGCCGGCTATGCACCGCTTGCCGGTCACGCGCAATTGAGCGGCGCGGCTGCGCAAGCCGAATCGGTCGACGGTGTATGGGGTCTGCGGCTCGCGCCGCAATTGACGGAGCAGCCGATGCGCGCGGGAGAGCAGCCATCCGTATCGGCGATTGCCGATTCCGTCACGGCCACAGCCGACACGGACATGTCGCTCAAGGGACACGCGCAGTTGCGGCGCGGCGTGTCCATCGTGAAGGGCGACGCATTGCATTACGACGTGGATACCGATAAGGCCGATGCCTATGGCAACGTACAACTCGTTCAGAATGGCAACGTGTTCGACGGCCCGGACGCGCATGTTTACCTGACAGCGAATGAAGGCTATATCAGCGTGCCCAAATACCGGTTCCATCTCACTGGAGGTTGGGGCAGTGCGCGACGCGTCGATCTTCTGGATAAGGAACGCTCGGTCGTGCATCACGGCACGTACAGCGCGTGTCAATGCGAGTCGGACCCGGCCTGGTACGTGAAGGCATCGGAGTTCGACATGGATACCGGCATTGACGAGGGCATCGCGCATAACGGCGTGCTGTTCTTTCAGGGCGTGCCGCTGCTTGCGAGTCCGTGGCTCTCATTTCCATTGTCGGGCGCCCGGCGCAGCGGCCTGTTGCCGCCGACTTTCTCGATGAGTTCCACTAATGGCATCGACGTGGCGCTGCCGTATTACTTCAACCTCGCACCGAACTACGATCTCACGCTGACGCCACGTATCATGACGCGCAGAGGCGCAATGCTGACAGCCGATTACCGTTATTTGCGGCCCAACGATTCCGGTTCGATTTCAGTTGCCTGGCTGCCGCACGATGCAATAACCAACACAGAGCGCTATTCGATTGCGTTGAAAGAGAACTGGGATTTCGGCTCGGGATTCGGCGCATACGTCAATTACAACCGCGTCTCCGACTCCACGGTCGTAACCGATCTCGCGTCGGGCATTGCCTTTCCGACCGGCTCGACCACGCTGTATCAGCAGGAAGCCGGGCTCACCTATTCGAATGGACCGTGGACCGTATTGGCGCGCGAGCAGCGCTGGCAATCTTTTTCCAGCGATTCCACTTACAACCGCGAGCCGCAAGTCAATGTTCGCTACGCGCGCTACAACGTGGGCGGTTTCGATTTTGGCGCCGAGGCAGATGCGACGCGCTTCACCATCTCGTCGTCGGATATGACGCAAGGCAATCGCTTCGTTTTCAATCCGTATGTGAGCTATCCAATCGAGCGTCCGGGCTGGTTCATTACACCGAAGCTGGCGTGGCATTTCGCTGCGTACGATCTGACGTCGATCGGCTCCGACGTGCCCGCGGGCGAGCCCAAATCGTTCAGCGTAAACGTGCCGACGTTCAGCCTCGATTCCGGCATGCGTTTCGAGCGAAGCGTGCGGCTGTTCGGGCAATCGTACATACAGACGCTCGAACCGCGCCTCTTCTATGTGTACACGCCTTATCGCAATCAGTCGTATGTGCCGCTATTCGACACGGCCGCCGCGGATTTCGGACTCGCCGAATTGTTCATGGAGAACAGCTTTGTCGGTAATGACAGGGTGTCCGATGCGAATCGCGCGACGGCGGCATTAACCACGCGCTTCATCGACCCCTCAAGCGGAGATGAGCGCGCGCGCTTTGTTCTCGCGCAGCAATATGACTTTCGCACGCCGCGCGTGACGTTGCAGTCCACCGACAATATCAGCACGGTGGCGCGGACCGGCATTATTCTCGGCGCCTCATACAAGGTGGGGTCCAATCTCAGCGCGGAGCAGGCTGTCGAGTACAGTCAGGCCAATCATTACCTCACGCATGCGGAGGCCGGATTTGGCTGGGCGCCTGGCGCGCACGAGGTGTTGAATATGGCGTACCGCTACACGCGAGCCAATAGTACGCTCGACTATCAGCCGGTCAATCAGTTCATTGTCTCCGGGCAATGGCCGCTTGCGCGCAATGTCGTCAGCGTTGCGCGTGTCAATTACGACATGAGTGCGCATCGGCTGATTGCCGGCTTGCTTGGGATTCAATACGACGCTAACTGCTGGTCCCTCGGTGTCGCATTCGAAAAGTACACCAATGCGACGAGTTCGGCCACATCGCCGAGTACTGGAACCCGCATGCTGATGCAGCTTCAGTTGAAGGGCTTTTCGCAGGTCGATAACGGTTTGCTCAATCAGTTTCGCGCCAACGTGCCCGGCTATACGCCCGCGTCCACGGTGGAAGAACCGGTGTCGCGCTTCAGCGATTATCCATAGCGTCTATTGCGGCGTGTGGATATCGGCGCTGGCGTCGTCGCACGAAAACTGCTCGGCCTCCGCGAGTATCCATTGCCTGAAGCCGAGTAGTTCCGGCCGACGTTCGCCATTCTCCGCACTGACGAGCCAATACGCGCCCGCCGAGTCAATCGTGTCGAAAGCCGCTTCGACGAGCGCGCCGCTCTCGAGGTCACGATCTACCAACGGCTTGCGGCCGAGTGCAACGCCGAGCCCCATGCTTGCCGCTTCGAACGCGAGCTGGATGGTATCGACACGCAAGCCGTCGTCGGGATCGAGCTTCTCTGTGCCGGTCGCTTCGAGCCACGTCTGCCAGTCTTCGCTCTCGGCGTTTACGTGAATCAGCGTGGCTTTCTTCCATGACGGCGCGCCATGCTCGTCGCGCAGCGACTCGAGATAAGCGGGGCTGCAAACGGGGACGAGTTGTTCTCCAAAGAGCCGCGTCCACGCAGCGCCCGCAACCGGTGCGCGGCTCAAGCGGATTGCGAAATCGAATCCATCTACTGGAAAGCCGACCTGACGATGCGATGTGTCGACCGTCACATTGGCATTCGGCCAACGCGCCTTGAAATGCTGCAAGCGCGGCAATAGCCAGCGCGATGCAAACGTCGGCGCGCAACTCAACGCAATCGGCCGATTCGCGCGATGATTCGGCAGACGCTGCGTGCCGATCGCAATCAGCGAAAACGCCTCTGAAACATATGACAGATAGTCGGCGCCGGTCGCGGTCAGTGATATGCCGCGCGGCTCGCGCACGAACAGTTCGACGCCGAGCGTTTCTTCGAGACCGACAATGCCGTGACTGACGGCACTCGGCGTCACATTCAATTCCGCGGCGGCGAGCTTGAAGCTTTGATGCCTGCCCGCCGCTTCGAAAAAACGGAGCGCGGGCAAAGGCGGCAGACGTAGCGGCATGTTGCATCCCCATATGACGGCGCAACGCCCGCGAGGCCGCGTGCGTGCCGTTTCGCGACAGCATACCGCGACGTGGCGATTGTTTTGCAGCGGTTTTCATTGCAGTGCGGAAAGAAGTTCTTGCGCACTGTGCGATAAATTGTTTGCACGCGTTGTCGATACTCGGTGGATTCGATCGTCGTCTGCATATGGGCGGCGCGCCTTTAGCCCTTTAGCCCTTTAGCCGCTCACTTGTCCTTTCTCATCGACAGGAGATGCCAGATGACTGAACTGAACCAGGCTTCATCGACGCTCAAGCCGGCCCGCGAACTGGCCGACTCGCCGCGCCGTTTTCCCGGCGAAAGCGCCGAATATCGGCGTGCACGCAATGACTTGCTCGCTGAAGAAATCGAACTGCGCCGCCATATCGAACGCGTCGCCGCGCAGCGCCGCGCGTTGCCGCTCGGCGGCGCGGTGCCGGAGGATTATCGTTTCGAAGGAGAGTCCGGACCCGTCACGTTGTCCCAAATGTTCGGCACTCACGACACACTCGTCACCTATAACTGGATGTTCGGTCCACAGCGCGAGCGGCCTTGCCCAATGTGCACTTCGCTGCTGAGTGCGTATGACGGCGAAATGCCCGACATTCTGCAGCGCGTCGCATTTGCGGTGATCGCGCGTTCGCCGATAGAGAAACTCGCCGCCTTCAAGAAAGAGCGCGGCTGGCGCCATTTGCGGCTGTATTCGTCGGCGGGCAATACATTCAATCGCGACTATGCGGGAGAAGATCCGGACGGCGACGACGTGCCCGCATTCAACGTGTTCACGAGAACCAATGGGACGGTGCGTCACTTCTGGGCCGCGGAAATGGGTCCGTGGACCGCGGATCCTGGCCAGGACCCGCGAGGCGCGCCCGACGTAATGCCGATCTGGACCGTGCTCGATATGACGCCAGGCGGCAGGGGCAGCGACTGGTATCCGAAGCTGCAATACGACAATGCACCGCGTTAGCGCGGCGCGCGGCAAGGGCGATTAGCTGGCTGCGTCGTTTGCCTGACTTTGCGCGAACGCGGATTGCAGATAGCCTGACACGGCGCCCGAACGCATGGGCGGACTGAACAGGTAGCCTTGCACCGCGCGAGCGCCCAATGCCTTGACCACTTCCGCTTGCGACGAAGTCTCGAGCCCCTCGACCACACATTCGAGCCCGAGGTTCTTGCACAGATCCAGTACCGATTTGACGATCTTCTTCGATGCGCTATTCGAATCGACGTCGGTCATGAAACTGCGGTCGATCTTGATCGAATCGAACGGAAGACGGTGCACGTAACTGAGGCTCGAATAGCCGGTGCCGAAATCGTCGAGCGAAACGCGGCAGCCTGCCTGCTTGATCATCGTGAGCGCGGAGCGGGCCTGCTCGAAGTCGCGCGTGACCGCCGTTTCCGTGATCTCAAACGACACGCGATGCGGCGGCACGCCGCTTGCCGAGACAATGTCGATAAGACGGCGCGCGCGTGCCGACGTCGAAATATCGATCGCGGAAAGATTGAACGACAGATAGAGTTCCGCTGGCCAATGCGGGACTTCGGCGAGTGCTTTATGCAGCAGTACTTCCGTAATCCGCAGAATGATTTCGGTGCGCTCCGCGATGCGGATGAACTCTTCCGGCTTGACTGCGCCGAGCCGCGGATTGTGCCATCGGCCGAGTGCTTCGAGTCCGATTGTCCGTCTCGTCACGACGTCGGAGATCGGCTGAAACTCCAGAAAGAGTTCGGACTCGAGTTCCGCATGACGCAATTCCTGCGTGACGAGACTCGAACGCCGAATGCGCGTTTCGTGCTCGGTGGAGAAGATCACCGCTGTACCGCGGCGGCCTTCCTTGCCGACGTAAAGCGCCGCATCCGCACGCTCGAACACTTGAGTAACGGTGTTGCCCGCGTCGGGAAATGCGGCCCAGCCGATCGTGCCCGACAATTCCGCGATATTGCCCGCGACGCGATACGGCTGACTGAGCGCGTCGCAAATGCGCTGGCCCAATTCGAGCAGCGCATCGTTCGATTGCCGGTTTTGCGCGAGTACTCCGAATTCGTCGCCCCCGAGCCGCGCGAAGAATATGCCGGGCTCAGCGAGCGCAAGCAGACGCACGCCGACTTCCTGCAGCACGAGATCGCCGCTCGCGTGACCGTAGATATCGTTGACCTGCTTGAAGCCGTCGAGATCGATAAGGCCCACATTAAAGCCGCCGCCAGTGGCGAGCGCCTGCTCGGACAGCGCGCGCAGCGAGGCGAAAAAGCTGCGGCGATTGGGCAGGTCGGTCAGGCTGTCGATGCTTGCGAGTCGAAAGTTCTCGTCGCTGAGTCGTTGAGTCTTCTCCTGACTCGCCTGCAAATCGCGCTGCGTGTGCACGACTCCCGCAAACGAGCGGTAATACAGTTCGATGATGAACGCGAGTGCGAGTCCGATAAGCGTCATGTCGACCGCCATCGCGATGAAAACCGGCGAGCCGGTGAAGACGAGGAACGTCGCAAAACTCAGGATAACGATCGATAGCAGCAGCAACGCGGCCACGCGCAAATGCATCAGGCAGAACACGCAGCCCACTACCGTCGTCGCCATATAAAACGCGACGTGCGCCTGTTCATACGGCGTGCCGTAGGGCAGCAGCATCAGCGACCAGGTAGTGAATGCAATGCCGAAGATGCCCGCTACCCAGATGAGCCGGCGCAATTCGGGTACGGCTTTCTCGTGAGTCAGTACCAGGTTGCGGCCACGCCACCATCGCATGCAGCGTACGACACACAGCGTGCAAAGCGCGCCGGGAATGTAGATGGACATCCACGCCGGCGCGCTATGCAAATGCGTGAACGTGACAGCCATCGTATTGACGATCAGGATGAAGTAGAGAAGGGGAATCTGACGGCCGAACGCCTGGACCTGCGAACGCACGAGCTCGGGGTCTCCTTCCGCAACCGACAACGCTTCTCGCAATCTGGTTATTGCAACCATTCCTGTCCTTTAACATTTGCGCCGCATACGCAGCTTGGTATATCGGCAGGGGCCGGTCAGACCTTGAGCGCAGTCGATGCGAGCTTCAGTTCGTGAGACGGTAAGAACGACCTGCGTGTTGCGAAAGGGGCGTTTATTCGCGCGTCGTTCGAGTAACTTTGACCTTGGGATTGCGGCTCAAAGCGTGGGACAGGACAGCACGCGCAAGGGTCCAAGCGTCGTACCGGGTTCGCCGTGCGTGGCGGGGCTGCCTTGCGGCGGCGTCGAAACGAGGCGCACGGCGTCCTCACCGGCATTCGCCAGAACATACTTTTCGGCGCTGTTTTCGGGCTGCCAGTAAGCGCGAAACATGCCGTTTTCGCCGAATACGAGCAGCTTGCCATGCACCGTTTTCATTCCGCTGATGAGATCCACGGGCTCGCCGTCGCGCACCTGAAAAGCTTGCGGCGTGGCCGAATGAGTGGCGCTTGCGAGCGTTGCGCAGCCGTTTTCATCGGCTGAAGCAGTGCCGCCGACGAGCGCGCCGAGCAGTGCACATGTTGCAATATGGCGAAATTTCATCTTTTTCTTTCTCCCGATTGCTGGCTTGTCGGCGCGTCGCAAGGCGAATGCCTCTGCTCGCGGGCGGCACCATAACATAGTAAAAAATCGCTGGGCGATTGCGAGGGGCTGCGCTAAAGCACTGAAATTGCAACGGATTGTGATTCGACGCGTGCGCCGGTACGGCGCGAGAAACGCGTAAGCGCGCGATTCTTATGGCACTTTGCCGAAGAAAATCGTCAAATCCCCAGTGGGCGGGTGAAACAAGGCTTACACGCGGGGTTTGCGCGAATGCGCGCCTATGCGTTAGTGTGTCGGTCCCGGCGCGACAGATGTAGCGCCGTTTCCATGATTACCATACGGGAAGTGCTATGAACAAACAGGAACTGATTGATGCAGTCGCCGCAGCGACGGGCGAAAGCAAAGCGGCCACGGGCCAAACCATCGACGCTATCGTTGAAGCGGTGACCAAAGCCGTGGTCGGTGGCGATACGGTGCAACTGGTCGGTTTCGGTTCTTTCTCGACTGGCGCGCGTGCAGCACGCGTGGGCCGCAATCCGTCGACGGGCGCCGAGATCCAGATCGCCGCAGCCAAGACGGTGAAGTTCACCGCAGGCAAGGCGTTCAAGGAAGCAGTCAACGCGTCGTAATGCAACGCGCTTCACACTGGAGCGTCCGCCATGCGCCGTCATGGCGCTGCGAGCGACGCCTCGAGTGTGAAGAATCGCGCGCTGCGCAGCCCCGATAGACGAACGCGTCGGCGGATGGCGCGGCGCGTGTGCGCCGGCTTTCGTCGAGCGCGCTCGACGCAGCGAGGCTGCGTCTGCAATCAGCTCGCGCGGCGCTTGCGCGTCGCTTCGGCGAGCGTCTCCAGCACCGGTTCCGTTTGCGTCCAGCTCACGCATGCATCGGTAATGGACACGCCGTAACGCAGCGGCTCGCCGGCCTTCAGATCCTGACGGCCTTCTTCCAGATGACTTTCAAGCATGACGCCGATAATGCGGCGCTCGTGTGCGGACAGTTGTTGCGCGAGATCCTGAACCACATCGAGTTGACGCAAATGCGACTTGCCCGAATTTGCGTGCGAGCAGTCGATCATCACCTGTTCACGCAGCCCCGCTGATTTAAGCGCTGCACAGGTTGCCGCCACCGACGCGCTGTCATAGTTCGGCCCTTTCTTGCCACCGCGCAGAATCACGTGAGCGTCGTCGTTGCCGCGCGTTTCGAAGATCGCGGCCATGCCCATCTTCGTCATGCCCATGAACGCGTGGCTTGCGCGCGCGGCGACGATTGCGTCGGCGGCAATCTGCACACCGCCGTCGGTGCCGTTCTTGAAACCGATCGGACAACTCAGGCCCGAAGCCAGTTGCCGATGACTCTGACTTTCCGTTGTGCGCGCACCAATTGCGCCCCAGGCGATCAGATCGGCAATGTACTGCGGGCTCAGCAGGTCGAGAAATTCCGTTGCAGTCGGCAAGCCGAGTCCGTTGATGTCGAGCAGCAATTGCCGCGCGAGACGCAGGCCCTCATTGATGCGGAAACTGCCGTCCAAACGCGGATCGTTGATATAGCCTTTCCAGCCGACGGTAGTGCGCGGCTTCTCGAAGTACACGCGCATGATGATCAGCAGGTCGTCTTTGTACGCATCCGCAGCGGCTTTTAGCTTCTGCGCGTAGTCGATTGCCTGGTCGTGGTCGTGAATCGAGCAGGGCCCGACGATCATCACGAGGCGGTCGTCGCGCCCGTGCAAAATGTCGGCGATTTCCACGCGGGTTTTTTCCACCAGCGATTGCACCGTGGGCGGCACGGGAAGTTCGTCCTGCAGCAGCGCGGGCGAAATGAGCGGACGTACCGCGCCGATGCGAACGTCGTCGATGCGGGTAGTGTCCTGGGTGGCGTCGGCCGAGCCGACTTCCTGGTCGTGCAGAGGATTGTCGATGGCGCTCAAGGTATTCTCCCGGACTTGTCGATGTGAGCTGGCCTTGCGGCCTTGAATGTGGGTGTCGTTGCGCGGTGGGTCGCGCGCAATTCGCTGCCGGGATTATGACATTCGCGCGCCACCGCGCACACCGCGCGGCTCGAGGGTGCGCGCGAAGTGAGCGAGAACTGAGTGAGAACTGAGCAAAAGCCGCTCGAAAGCGTTGCTTAAAGCCGCTCGATCAGCGCCTTTGCAGCGGCCGGATTGCGTTCCTTGAAACCGCTGATCACGTAAAGATACACATCGTGTGCGGCTGCTTTCGCGAGCGGCGCGCCACAGGTTTCCAGATCGCCGGGCGTGGTGCCCGCCGCCAGTTGGCGCGCGCGTTCGGCCCATGCGTCGAGCGCTTTCGCCGGATAACCGTTGGCCTCTTTGTCGGTTGTGCCCATGATGCGCGCGTACACGAACGGCGCGGTGATGTCGGCGATCTGCGGATATTCACTGTCGCCGGCCAGCACCACCGCGACCTTGTATTTGCGTGCCAGCGCGATGAATTCGGGTGTCCTGAAGCTCTCGTTGCGCACTTCGATTGCATGCCTGAGCTTGATTCCTTCGATGCTCGCGGGCAGCAGCTTGAGGAAAGCCTCGAAATCTTCGCCGTCGAATTTCTTGGTCGGCGCAAACTGCCAGTTGACGGGCCCGAGCTTCTGTTTGAGCAGCAGCACGCCGCTCGCGAAAAAACGCTCGATGGTCTCGCCGGCATCCGCGAGTACTTTTCGATTCGTCGCGTAGCGCGGCGCCTTCAGCGAAAAGACGAAATCATCCGGCGTTTCCTGATACCACTTTTCATAGCTCTCCGGCTTTTGCAAGCCGTAGAACGTCCCATTGATTTCGATGGTCGACAACTGGCGGCTCGCGTATTCAAGCTCGCGCTTTTGCGTTAGATCTTCGGGATAAAACACCCCGCGCCATGGGGCATAGGTCCAGCCACCAATGCCCACCCGGATTCGCGGTTTCGTGCGCGTTGCCATATGCGGTTCCTCGTTGTTCTGGTTTGCCTCGCGGCGCCCCGGTGTCGATTCGAGCGCTGACAGCCCTACGTTGCGTCAGGCAGTAGCTTACTCGATCGTGCGTCGCGTGTAAGGAAGGGGCGGGGCATTCATCAAAACGGGGGTTATCGAGGAAGCATCCGGTAAAGCCGATGTTCCGGTAAAGTCGCAACGAGTTGCCAGCCAGCGAGTGTTTCAGACAGGCGCCGTTGCGGATCGAACACTGCCAGGTACACCTCAGTGAATCGGGTTGGCAAGTCCGGAAATGTTTTTTGCAAGTTTGCTGCCCACGCGCGCAGCATATCGTCGTTTGCGCGGAATGCCTTATCGCCGTTTTCAATGTCGTCCTGGAACTTCCTCAACGCGGCGTTTTTGGTGCGGTAAAGCACCGGCTGTTGACCCGCCTTCAAATAGAGATCCGGTACGAGAACACGATCAAGCGTGGCGAGCGCGACGACTTTATCCAGATACGGATTCCACCGGTCGGGCGCCGTTCTTGGCGACGGGTACGTCGTATCCTGTTTGTACTGGAACAGAACAGAGCCTGATTTCAAGGACGCAAACGTAGCCCTGTATGCCTGAATGGCAGGCTTCGCCGCACGCCAGTCGGCAGTTACCGTCGCAATGCGGAACAGGAAGACGATAGTGAGCGCCACCGCGCCGGCACGTTGCAGACGCGGTCTCGAAGCCCGCACATCCACCAGTGCAGTCAGCAGGAACGCGAAGCTCAGCGCACATCGCTCGACAACGCCATAAGAAGCAAATGCGGAGAATGGCGCGAATAGGGCGACCAGCGGAAGCGCGATGACGGTTATCCGGCACTCAGGCTGACACGTCCACCACCTCAGCAGAAAGCCCACGGCTAACGTCAGGCCCAGGCTTGCCAGAATTGCAATGTCGGCGGGAGGATTACCGATTGCGAACACATCGAGCCAGCGGCTCACTTTGGCGAATAGATGAATGAAACCGAAGTCGACGGAACCGCGAAGCCCGCCGGTACTGCTGTGCGCCAGCAATACCACGGGAAGTATCAACGGAACCAGGGTTGCGCTCGCATGCCTGAACATCGACCGGATGCGGAATTTGTCTTCCTGTAGCAGACAGCCAAGCTCCCATGTTCCCGTGACCAGTGCAAAGACGGCCAAAGGAAACAGATGGCAAAAATAGATGAGAAGCGCGCTGCAAGACGAGACTGCGATTCGAGCGACCGTGGACCGGCGTAGCGTGACATGCAACGCTATGGCCCATAAACAAAGGCCGATTCCGAACAGAAAGTTGTCGTAGCCGCGAATCAGAATCCAGTTGTAGAGCAGCAGGAAACTGGTCAATGGGAACCATGACCAGCGGCCGTTCAGCGCACGGCTGAGGATCAGGCATCCCGAGCTGATCAACGCGAGTTCCACAACGATAAAGAGCCACGCAGCCCATTCCACCGGCATGAGCTTCGCGATCCACGGGACCGTCAGGTCCATCGCAAGATCGGGTAAAGGGTCCCACCGAACTACAAAGTCGCCGGCGTAGGAAACCGGATGCGCAAGAATGTCTATCCTGACGATATTATAAAAGTGCTGCCCCAACGGAGGTATCGACGAAACGAAGAGCGGCAATGAGGCCACGAGAGTGGCGATTAGCCAGACGGCCCACAGAGTCAACGGCCTGCCGCCCTGCACGGGTCCTCTTTGTGCAGTCATCAAATCCCCTTTCAGGTTGTTAAAGCGCTTTGCGTCGTGCGGGTAACGAACGAATCAAACAACCTTGAGGATCGAAGTCGCGAAAGTTCTAATCTCATCGAACTGGGTAACAAGTTCCAGGCACAACACGAATCCAAGCATCGCCGATAGTCCGGGGTAGCGCTCGATCCAACGCAATATAGGAGTTGCGTAAAGCGGTCTCACGGAATCGCGCGTCATGACATAGGTAATGACGATGCCGATCGCAGCGCCCGCCAACAGGTCCGTCGGATAGTGGAAGCCGAGGTAGGCGCGGGGAATGCAAATGAAAATGGCGACGTAGAGAAGCGCGAGAATGCCGATGCGGCGCGAGACGACAAAGAGCCCTACTGCGACCGACATCCACAGCATTGCGTGATCGCTAGGAAAGGAACTCCACGTTGACAACATGCTTTCGCTTTGCGGGACAAACGGGAAATGAAGGTTTAGCTCGGGTGAAAAGGCGGGGCGCATACGGAAGGGTAAAAAATGCGCGAGAAGCCTTCCTGCAAGAAGGGCCAACAGGCCACTCACGGCCGTTGCAATGACGACTTCACGCCTCCATTGCCGACGCTCCGCCGATTGAAACCATATCCACCACAAAGCCGGGATCAGAACCAGACCTTTGAAGGTGTACATGTTGGCAATGGCTTGCACCGCATGATTGCAGAGCGCACACGAATTGAATCCGCTAAGGAACGTCTCGATGCTCGTATCGAAGCTGTTCATTTTTCGCGTAGACAGTAAGGTTCGTACTGGGACCGGACGGCAACCCTCCGTCTTGCGGAGGGGTTCGCCCAACGAGTCGCTTTCCTACCTGCGGTACACCCAGATTATGATATTTGCCACCGTCGGAGGATCGACATCGGCTCCCGAATGCGCGCTTGCGCACGCTACGTTCCAAAAAATTTCCCGTTGTGGCCTGAAATGAAGAATGCTTTCAGATCGCCGTCACGGAACATCGCCGTCACGGAACATCGGGTCACGCGCAAGCAGCCTCGCGAAGTACTGGTATGAGCAGCGAAGTTCAGGTCAGGATCACGCTTACGGCCGTGCGCTCGACGGCAGGTATAGCAACAGCACGCTTATGAGAAGGAAGCCTGCGCCTGCGACGATCCGCGGCGAAACCGCTTCGCCTGACACGACGCCAAACACAAGAATCTCGAGGATCGTGACTGCAACCATCAGCGGATAAGCCACGCTCAGCTCGACGCGCTTGAGTGCCAGCGCATAAAGGCCGAACCCGGCACCATAAGCCGCTATCGCGGCGAGTCGATAAAGTAACGGCCGGCCACCGGTCGCGAACAACGAGGGGTCGTTATCAACCCGCGCCGCAATGCGCAAAAGAATGCTCGCCGAGGCACTGCACGTGCCGCTCAGAAACAGAAAAAAGAATTGCATCGATTGAATGGTCGAGGGTCAGCTTGCCGCTATCACCGTCGCTACGCAGAGGCAGACTACCAGCAGGCTAAGGCGGTTCTTGAAGGTGAACACAATCGGATCGTCTTGCATCTCGCCGCGAAAGGCCAACATCCACACACGGCTAATCCAGAAGAGCAGCAGCCCGAATAACAACCAGAGTGCGTGCGGGTGCCGATAGAGCATCCGTACATCGGATGAATTCATGTAGAGCGCGAGCACCAGTACCGCGACGTAGCCAGAAGCCGTGCCGAATGAACGCAGAATGCCGAGATCCTGCGTAACATAACCGCGCCCGACTGCGCAAACTTTTGCTTCACGCAATAGCGCGTCGAGCTCTGCGTAGCGCTTCACCATCGCGAGACTGAGAAAGATCAGAATAGAAAACATGATCAACCAGTCCGACAGGGGAATGTCCCCCGCGGCGCCGCCCGCCGCGACCCGGGCGGTGTAAAGAGCCGCGAGCACAAAGACATCGATAAGCACGAACCGTTTGAGCCTGAGCGAATAAGCAAGCGTAGTTGCGAAGTAGCCGGCCAATACGAGCTGAAATGTGGAAGGCAAAAGCAGGGCAAGACCCGCAGAGGCGACGAGCAGCGCACACCCGATAAGCATGCCGAAAGCGAGCGATAACTGTCCCGAAGCAAATGGCCGATTGCGCTTGCTTATGTGGCGCCGGTCCGCATCGAGGTCCAGCATGTCATTGAGCAGATATACCGATGAAGCACAGAAGCAGAAGGAAAAAAATGCGATGGCTTCGGCTCGAAGCGTGTCCCCTTCGGTAAAACGGTGCGATGCGAGCAGCGGTACAAAAATCAGGAGATTCTTGACCCACTGATAAACACGCATTTCCCTGACGGTCAGGCCGATGAGCGATCGCCGCTCCTCGAAGAAGAGAACCTTCTGATTCACCATCTCGGCCGCCTCGGCGATCGGGCGCGTTCCCACAACGATTGCCCGTCTGCACTGTTTCCAAACGGGTACGTCGCACAGCGCGTTGCCGCAATAGTCGAAGCCATGCGGACCGAATTCCTCGGACAAAGCGCACGCCTTCTGGACGCCGGACAGATTCAGAGCGTCGTTGCTCGCGAGAATACCCGCGAAGAAACCGAAGTATGAGGCTATCTGTTCCGCGAACTTGCGGTTCGCAGCCGTGCATAAATACAGATCCCTGCCACTGGATCGCTCTGCACGCAGGAACGCCACGAGGCGCGCGTTATAGGGAAGCAATGTCACATCGATTGCCGCCCGCTGGGCAATCTGCGCTTTCAGATGCGCTTTGCCGCGAAACAGCCAGCCAATACAAAAAAACGCATACAGTGGATTTCGCTTTATCAGCACGAGGAAAGATTCGACCAGAAGGTCGGTGCTGGTCAGCGTGCCATCGAGATCGACGCAAAGGGGTACGCTCGCCTGGGACATCATCACCTCGTGTGAGTCTGGGCTGCATGCCTGATTCGTCAGGCAACGCGCATTGCATACACTTTCCTCTTCAAGAATAGTGCTCGATTTGCTCTGCACTGTGCGTCAGAACACACTTGTCGCGGCGTCGTTAAAAAAACTGTCACACTGGCTAAAGCGCAACTGTTCTTCAGGTTTCCTTAAGGTTTTGCGCATAGCATCTGAGCGATATATGCGCCTTCGGCTCAGATGCTGATGCCGGTTGCGGACAAACCTTTTCCGCGATCTCTTGCCCGTCGCTCGAAACCGCGCAAGGCGGCGAGCCGAATGGCGGGCTCGCTGCTATGACGAATTAGCCCACCTCGCGAAGTTAGCGCGGCTTCTCACTCTCCATCGGCTCGCCTAACACGAACGGCCCACCTTGAAAGCGCTGCGCGGGATCGTCGCGCGAGTCGTCAGGCGCCGTTGCCGGAAAGCGCGACGCGAACGGCGCGGAACTGTCGCGCGGATTGAAGCCGAGGAACGCGGCCTTGGTGTTATCCCACCACTTGACCGGATTGTCCGACGCGCCGTACACGACAACATGCCCCACGCGATTGGTGAACAGCGAGCAGCGCACGAGTTCGATGAAGTCGCGATAGCTCAGATAGGTGACGAGCATCCGCGGATTTTTAGGTTCTTCAAACGACGAACCAATGCGCATGCACACCGTTTCTATTCCGAAGCGATCGTAGTAGTAGCGCGAAAGCGCTTCGCCGAAGCACTTGCTCACGCCATACAGACTATCGGGACGCTGCGGCGAATCGGCGTCGATTACCTCGGTCACCGGATGAAAGCCGATCACATGATTCGAACTCGCGAACACGATCCGTTTGACACCGTGTTTGCGCGCGGCTTCATACAGGTTGTAAGTGCCGGCGATGTTCGCGCCGAGCAGATCGTTGAATGGCGCGTCGATGGAAATGCCGCCGAGGTGCACGATTGCGTCGACACCTTCGACGAGTTGCATCACCGCTGCGCGGTCGGCGAGATCGACCACACTCGTTTCTTCATGCGCCGCGGGCTCGCCGAGACTCGCAATGTCGGTCACGCGCACGACCTCGGCCCATTCCGCGAGTGCGCCGCGCAACTGCCGGCCCAGGTTGCCGGCGCCGCCGGTCAGCAGCAGGCGCCGGAACGGCTTTCGATCTACTGTGGACGATTCGCTGATGGTTTGGCTCATCGATAAAACTCCTGCATATTGCGTGGTTAAATTGCAAAAATGTTTTTATGCGGCGCGCGACCGGCGGCACGCCGAAGCCTGCAACCGAATCAAAACAAACGCGCGCCAGCCCATTTCTGCGACAATCCGTTAACAGGAGAACCCGTTAACTGCGCGATGAAAAAACTTCCTCCAACTATTCGCGACGTCGCGGCTGCCGCGGGCGTATCGGTCGCAACCGTGTCCAAGTTCATGAACGGCGCGCAGCGCTTCTCGCCACCCGTGGAGGCGCGCCTCAAAGCGGCGATCGAAGATCTCGGCTACCGTTCGAATCCGCTTGCGCGATCCATGATTACGGGCCGCACACGCGCGATCGGATTGACGATTCTCGACATCAGCAATCCGCACTTCACTAACGTCGTGAAGGGCGCGAACCGCATTGCGCTGCGCCACGATTACACGCTGCTGCTCGTGGATACCGACGAAAACCAGGCGCGCGAAAAGCCGTTGATCGAAGCACTCGCGCAGCGCGTCGACGGGTTGATCATCAGCTCGCGCATGTCCGACAGCGAGTCGCAATGGCTGCTCGATCTCGACAAGCCGCTCGTGCTGTTGCGGCACAGCGAGACCCTGCCAATCCCGAGCGTGGGCATCGACAACCGGCTCGCAACCTACATGCTCGCGCGGCACCTGCTCAATCTCGGGCATCGTCAGATCGCTTATCTCGGCTTTGGGCAGGCACGCATCAACGACGAGCGCATTCGCGGCGCGCGCGATTGTCTCGAGGAAGCGGGTCTCACGCTCGACGTGTACGACGCGCATGCGCCCACTGCGCATGCCGGCGAACACGCGTGCTCGCGCGTGATGCTTGGACCGCACAGGCCGCAAGCGGTGATCTGCTACAACGACCTTATCGCGCTCGGCTTCATGAAAGAGGCGGCGTCGCTCGGCATCAAATTGCCGCAAGAGTTGTCGGTGACCGGCGTCGACAACGTTCCGTACGGCGAATATGCGGCCCCCGCGTTGACCACCGTCGATATTCAAAGCGAGAAGATGGGCGAACTCGCGATGCAAAAGCTGATCGATCAACTCGCGGGCCACGCGCAAACAGGGCATTCGATGTGCGAGCCGAGGCTCATCGTGCGTGAATCCACGGCGGCCTGCGGCTGACACATATCGCGCTTTCAACCCGTACTTCTCGCGCTTCTCGCGTTGTTGTTACGCTTCGAGTTTCGCCGGCGCCATACGCGGCGTCAGCAAGTGCATCACGCCAAACGCGACGAGATAGGCGAGCGCGCCGATAGCGAACAGTACCCAGTAGTGCCCCGTGCGTTGCAGTACCTGGCCGATCACTTCGGAGAACAGCACGCCGCCAATCGAACCGGCCATTCCGCCGATGCCCACCACCGCGCCGAGCGCGCGCTTCGGAAACAGGTCCGACGCCGTGGTGAACAGATTCGCGGACCAGCCCTGATGCGCTGCCGCCGCTAGGCCGACGATCGCAACCGCGCCCCACAGATTGTCGACCTGCGAGACGAACGCAATCGGCAGCACGCAGCACGCGCAGATCAACATCGCGGTCTTGCGCGCGGCGTTCACCGTCCACCCTGCGCGCAATAGTGCCGACGAAAGCCAGCCGCCGCCGATGCTGCCCACGGTCGTCATCGCGTAGATGCACACGAGGGGCAGGCCGATATGCTGCATGTCCATGCCGCGCGATTCGTTGAGCCACTTCGGCAGCCAGAACAGATAGAACCACCATACCGGGTCGGTCAGGAACTTGCCGATCAGGAACGCCCATGTCTGGCGCTTGCGGATCAATACGCCCCAACCAGGCGCACGCGCGTTCACGTTGGCGGCGTCGAGTGCTTCGACTTCGTCGCGTGCCTCGTCGAGATCGTCGTCGTGTGAGCGCGGTTCGGCCGAGCGGTAGAACGCGAACCATACGACGAGCCACAGCAAGCCCAGCGCGCCGATGATCACGAACGCCGCGCGCCAGCCGAACGCGAGCGCAAGCGGCGGAATGATCGCGGGCGCGAACACGGCGCCGATATTCGCGCCGGAGTTGAAGATGCCGGTTGCAAGCGCGCGCTCGCGTCGCGGAAACCATTCGGCGGTGGTCTTGATGGCGGCCGGGAAATTGCCGCCTTCGCCTATGCCGAGCAGCGCGCGGACCATCGCGAAGCCGGTGACCGAACCCACCGCCGCATGCAGCATTGCGGCCACGCTCCACACCAGCATGGCGAGCGCATACGAAATGCGCGTGCCGAGCCAGTCGACGATACGGCCGAAGCACAAAAGCCCCACTGCATAGAACGCGGAAAACGCGATCACGATGCGGCCGTACTGCACCTGTGTCCAGCCGATGTCGTGCTGCAGCAGCGGCGCGAGCAGCCCGAGAATCTGGCGGTCCATGTAGTTGATGACGGTCGCGAAGAACAGCAGTGCGCAGACCGTCCAGCGGTAGCGGCTGGCTGTACGGGCAAGACCGAGTACGGCAGTTTGCATGGATGTCTCCGTCGCACGGCTTCGCTCGTCGCGCCGCGCTTTTCTGTGCCGGGCGACGAGCGCCCGGGCCCGCGGCGCAGCACCCGGCGCAGTCGCGCGCGGTCAGCGATTTGGACCCAATTAGGAAAACGTTTTTCTAGAATAGAAGCTTTGCGGCCGCAATGCTAGTGCTGAGTTTACCTAGGGTTGTGCGCGACGGCGAAATGGTGCGACGATAGCGCCGTGCAATAGGTTAATCGTTTTCTCGAAGGTTGCCAGGAGCCGCCGAGCTCTATCCAACACTAATCAGGAGACAGACATGCGTTCCCCACGAAAGTCCATCGGCAGGTGTGCTGTGAGTACGTTGACGCTTCTTCTCATGTCGGCCTGCGGCAGCGGCACCGACGATGCGAACCAGCCGCCCGCGCCTACGCCCACGCCGACAGCCGCGCCGTCGCTGCATGCAATCGTTTATGGCGCGAGCGATACCAGTGTTCCGCGAGGAACCGATGTGCCCATTACGATGATGGGCCAGATGCGGGCGCTCTTCGATCTGATCAGGAAATCGCCGGACTTCACGCAGGTCGTGATGGATCTCGGCGACGGCACTCCGGTACACGTGCTCGACACCAACACGGGCGACAAATTCCTGCCCGGCAAACTCGCGCTCGGCCTTTCGTACATCCTGATCGATATGAAGGCGAAGGGCGATCCGAAATACGCGGACTATCTGGCGACCTACCAGAAGATCACCACCGCGATGATGGCGCAGCCGAGCGGCGGCAATTACACCTACGCCAATACCTCGTGGGGCGAATACTATTACCTGGTGGCGCTGAACAACTTCAAGGCGCACGGCATGCTCAATGAAGTATTCAGCGACACAATGCTGGCGACGCTGCAAAACCGTCTAACCTTCTGCGACATGTTCGGCGCGGATTCGAGCGGAAAGACGAATACATGTCCTGCGGCCGGCGTGCCGATCGACGTTGCATCGCTGAATACCGCGCAGAATTACTATGCTGTGTCGTACGGCATTGCTGGACTACGGCAGAAGCTCGGCTGGAGCAATCCGACGTTTTCGTCCGCCACCGACCCGGCCGTTGCCACGATGAACGCGCGCGACGCGTTGCTATACACGCTGACGAACCATATCCGCAACGATTCGTCGGGCGGCTTCTCCGACGAAGCATCGAACACGCACACGACCTATTACGACCAGGCGCGCTTCGACAGATACAGCACGTTGCTGATCGGCGAAGTAGTCGAGCGCACACTCGAAATGGGCAACGAAGCCAATCTCACGCCGGAATTGAAGGGCTATTTGAGGAAATCGGTCGATCTTATTCTTCCTCAATTGAACGCGGACGGCGAGGGCTTCAACTATGGACGGTCCATTGGTCCTTATGGCGATTCGGCATTCATGGAAGTTCTCACTGCCGCAGCCAATGCCGGCGTATTGACGCCGCAGGAAATGCAGATCGCCTATACGTTCATCTATAAGGCGGCTCGCCGCTATGAAACGTTCTGGTATGACCCGACGTTGCCGACTCCGTCGGTGAATATGTGGGTGAAAGGCCGCGGCACCGATACTTACCGCGGCAAGCCGCGCGTGATGGGTGAGAACTTCAGCCTGCTGCATCAGTACATGTATGTCGATGCGTGGTGGAGCAAACTGGGTTTCGGCGGCAAGGCGCCGATGGCCGATTCCGACTATCAGGCGTGGCTCGATGCAAGACCGCGCTATACGCTGACCTGGTACAACCAGCCCACCGATACCGCGCACCCGTACAGTGCGGCGCTTCTGACCGTGCGTGACGGCAATCGGGTTATCAATCTGAATCTGAGCCAGGCGCCCGACTACAATTCATTCACGCCGTATTACCCGGTTCCTTTCTCCGACAAACTTATCTATGGTACGACCGATCTCGGCTATGCATTGCTGATTCCGCAGGTGTCGTATAACGGCAAGACCTACATACCCGTCACCTACTATAAAAATCTCAACGTCACGGAGAGTAATGGTCAGGTGATCGTGTCGTTCGACACGGCGAAGTTCAGACAAGCCGCGAAGAACGCGGCGTTCTCGACCGACCTCGATTTGCAGGCGCATACGGTGCTCACATTCGGCCGGGGCACGCTGACGCGCACCGATACGCTGAGTTCGGCGACGCTGACCGGCAATGTGACGGTGGAAACCGACTTCACTTCATTCGCCGATTACCTGAGCACGACCGCCAACGGCGACGGCTTCTCGGTCAATTACGCCAATAACGCCAATAGCAATGCGACCGGCTACGGCACCACGGGTTTCGACAGTTGCGCGTTGTCGAACTTCGATACGACGGCGGGCGGCGCCACGAACCCCTTGTCGACGACGCCGATCGGCCAGCTGCACTCGAACTTCGCGTGCATGACGCAGCCGTTCACGATCAACGCCGGCAGTACCCGCACGTTCGGCTGGAGCCTGAAGTACAGCAGTTAGCGTTAGCGTTGTTCTTCGTTCGTCTTTGCTGCGGTTGCTCGATGATCGGATACGAGCGTCCGCAGCATCGACGGATCATCGGCAGGTTCACGATCCAGACGCCGCGATCGAACCATCTTGCGCATGGCCAGACGCGCCATCCTGACCCAGCCGGAAGGACGCGGATCGGCAAGCATGCTGAGCGCGCGCGCATAGTCGAGCGTGAGGCCGGGCGTCCACGCCATCGTCGCCGCGCGTTTGCGTATTTGCGCCGCAACCCATAGCTCCGGCGTCGTGATCACGCGAAGAAAAGGCCGCCACCCGCCGAGGCCGCCGACGCCACCGAGGCCGCCCCATACGCGTGTCGAAGCCCCTTCGATCGCCGCCTCGAGCGCGCGCGAGACACTGCTCGAACAGTTGCGGGACGTCAGGTTATACGTGGTGTCCTGCCGATACGCGTCCCAGAAGCGGCGCAAGCGGGCCGGATCGTAATTGCGTATGCGCACCTGAACCGTCGACGGACACCACGCCTTCGATTCCGTCGCATAGTCAGGCTGGAACACGCCGGGCACATCGTTCTCGCGCGTGGCACGCAAAAGCCGCGCGAAGTCATCCGGCGAACGATCGAATTCCACCGCGGGATAGAGGCTCACGTAAATGCCGTCAGGTGCTTCCAGCGCCGCGTGTCCGGTCGAGATCACGCCGTTGCGATCCACCGCCGCGATATATCGATCGACAATCGGCTGTCGCCGCGCCTCGCCTTTGGCCGATCCGACGGGGGTCCACACATGCACGGTGAGCGCGGCTTCGTCGGCGGCGGGCGGGCCGTCCCATTCGATGTTCGTCATCGCGGCCCGAGTCGCTGCATCGCTGTTGTCCGGTCGTTCGGCATCCGAATCGACTGCGGGATTCGACACGAGGCGCCGCACGCGCGTACTTAGCAACAAAAGATTCCAGCCGCCGAATATCAAACCGAGGCCGAGGCAATACGGTACGGTGCCGACATAATGCGTGGGGTACGGCTGATAGAAGAAGAGGGCCAACGCGATTTCCACGCCGCCGCCAATCGTTGCGAGCCGCCACGTACGGTAGCGCACGACATGTGCCGAGACGATCTGCAACAGGCCATCGGCGAGAAACAGCGTGCCGAAAATCATCGACAGCGCGAAGTGTCCATGATGATGACCCGCGAGAATCAGCGCGGCCGCCAGCGAGAACGCGATGCCCTTCGCATAGCGCAGCGTGCGCTGGCCGCCCATGCCGGTCCACGCGACCGCGAGTGTGGCGAGCCCTTCGAGCAGCAACAAAACCGCAAACGGCGTGATCGGAAAATAGAGCGCGCCGTCGAGCGCGTCGATGAACACGACGATGCCGAGCAGCAGGCTAGCCGCGCCCATCATCCTGAGCGAGCGCCAACGCGTGCGCAGGTAATCGACGCCGAGCAGAATCATGACCAGACGAACCATAACGAATCCTCCTTGATGCGTTCAGTTTGCACCGGCACCGACGCGCGTGATGTCCTGTTCGCACTCTAAAGGCGAGCCGTTCGGCGACGATGCAGTTTCATGTCGGCGGCTGGCGGCGATCGATCGATGTTGAAGAGCGGCAGCGCGGATGCGCTCGGCCATGAGCGCATCCAATGGCGTGTACACGACCATGCCGAGATCCGGCCGGCCATCGACGGCGAATAGCGAATATTCCATTTCGACCTGCCCGAGCGTGGGATGCAGCAGGCGCTTTACGTTCTCGCCGTCACCGTGACCCAGCACCTGGTTTTCGCGCCACATGCGGTCGAAGTCCGCGTTGGCGCGGCGCAGATCGTCGACGAGTTCGCCCACTTCGGAAGCGAGCCCTGCGCGCGCCACGTCGGCGCGGAATGTTCCGACCACGAAGCGCGCGACGCTTTCCCAGTCGTGCTGTTTCGCGCGAACGGCCGGGTCGCCGAACAGGAAACGCAGGATGTTGCGCTGGCCGGCCGGCAGCCTGCCGTAGTCGGTCAGCACGACCGCGGCGGCCGCATTCCACGCGACCACGTCCCATGTCGCCGTCTTGATGATCGAGGGGCTCGCGTCGAGCGAATCGAGCACGCGCTGCAACCGCGGGTTCACACCGTCGACGCCGCGATAGCGCACCTCGGGCGGCCTCCCGAGACCCAGCATGAAAACGTGTTCGCGCTCGGTATCGGTGAGCATCAGCGCCGCGCAGATGCGCTCGAGCACATGCGCGGACGGCGCGCCGCCGCGGCCCTGTTCGAGCCAGGTGTACCAGGTGGAACTGATGTGGGCAAGCTGGGCGACTTCCTCACGGCGCAGTCCAGGCGTGCGCCTACGGCCCGAAAAGCCGAAGCTCGCCGGGTCCAGACGCGTGCGGCGGCTGCGCAAAAAGTCACCGAGGGTTTGAGCGTCGTTCACTGACATGCTGAGCCTGTTAGTCCTTTTACCGGGATAACGTCACTACTTAAACAGGATAGCGGATGAACGCATAGTACAGGGATGACTACCTAAGGAGGCATTGCCATGCGAATCTTTGTGACGGGCGCAACGGGCTTCATCGGCTCGGCGTTGGTGCCCGAACTTATCGAGGCCGGTCATCAGGTGATCGGCATGACGCGCTCCGATGCGGGCGCGCAGGCGCTGCGCGCCGCGGGCGCCGACGTTCATCGCGGTACGCTTGAAGACGTCGACAGCGTGCGCGGCGGCGTCACGAACGCGGACGCCGTCATCCATCTCGCATTCGACCACGACTTTTCGCGCTTCGCGGCGAACTGCGAGAAGGACGCACGCGTGATCGAAGCGCTCGGATCGGCGCTGGCCGGTTCCGATCGTCCGTTGCTCGTCACGTCGGGCACGGGCGCGGGCAGCCGCGACGACGGGCAGCCCGCCACGGAGGATGTGTTCAACACGGCGCACCCGAATCCGCGACTCGCAACGGAGCTGGCGAGTAACGTTCTGCTGGAGGCAGGCGTGAATGTCTCGGTGATGCGCCTGCCGCAAGTGCACAACCCGTTCCGGCAAGGGCTGATCACGCCGCTTATCCAGATTGCGCGCGAGAAGGGGGTTTGCGCGTATGTCGACGAGGGCCGTAATCGCTGGCCCGCGGGACATCTATCGGACGTCGTGAAGCTGTACCGGCTCGCGATCGAAAGGGCAGAGCGCGGCGCGCGCTATCACGCGGTCGGCGAGGAGGGGGTGAGCGCGCGGGAGATCGCGGAGGCGTTGGGCCGTGGCCTGAAGCTGCCGGTCGTTTCGATCGCGCGCGAGCAGACGCAGGCGTATTTCGGATGGATGGCGATCTTCGCGGCGCTCGATATGCTCGCGTCGAGTGCTCTGACACAGGCACGTTTGGGCTGGCAACCGGCGGGCCCGACGCTGATCGCCGATCTCGACGAAGCACGTTACGCCGATGATGTGCCGGCGTGACTCAACCGTTCGACACGCTGACGAGCTTCTGACTGTGTTCGCCCGTCCAGCGCTTCACCGTCCCCGCGTCGATATCGAATAGATCGAGCACGCGTCCCAGCGTGTGATCGATCATCGACTGCAAACTGTCGGGCCGCGCGTAAAACGCCGGCACCGGCGGATAGATGATCGCGCCGGTTTCCGTCGCCGCGGTCATATTGCGCAGATGCCCGAGATGCAGCGGCGTCTCGCGCACCATCAACACGACGCGTTTGCGTTCCTTCAGCATCACATCCGCGGCGCGAGACAGCAACGAACCCGTGTTGCCCGTCGCGATCTCCGCGAGCGTTTTCATCGAACACGGCGCGACGATCATGCCGTCGACGCGAAACGAGCCGCTCGAAATCGCCGCGCCAATATCGGCATTGGGATAGTGCTCGAAAGCCAGCGCCTGAACGTCGGCCGCGCGCAAGTCGGTTTCGTAGGCGAGCGTCATTTGCGCCGAGCGGCTCATCACCAGATGAGTCTCCACGTCGAGCTCGCGCAGCATCTCGAGCAGCCTCACGCCATAGACAACGCCGGAAGCGCCGCTGATTCCCACCACGATACGTTTGCGTCGGTCCATGTTCGTCGTCTCTTGTCGATCCGCTGCGCGGCGGGTTCGTAGGTTCGTATGTTCGTCCGTCTCCGCACTCAGGTTGCATGACATGGCCCCTGTCGTTCAAACGAAATCTGTTCATGACTCGCATGAGGGCTTTTCATTGTCCGCGGATGAAATCCGTTCATGACGTACATGAGAAATCAGCGTTTGCGAGGGGAGGTCGTTGTGCGTCAGTCTGCGCTCACCGTCGTTCCCCTTGATCATTCACCGGACAACCATGAAAACTTTCCCCTCGTTCCAGACCCACTTGCAGGCCCTCGAGGAAAAGGGCCTTGTCGTTCACGTACACCGCGAAATCAACAAGGACACCGAACTCCATCCGCTCGTGCGCTGGCAATTACGCGGCGGCATTCCCGAGTCGGATCGAAAGGCGTTCGTGTTTCATAACGTCGTCGACAGCAAAGGACGCCGCTACGAGTTGCCCGTCGTGGTCGGCGCGTTGTCGATCAATCGCGAGGTCTACTCGATCGGCATGGGCGTGCCCGTCGATCAGATCGGCAAAAAGTGGCAGCAGGCGAAGGGCAATCCGATCGCGCCCGTTCTCGTGAACGAAGCGCCGTGCCAGGAAGTGTGTTTTATCGGCGATGAACTCGATGTCGACGGTCAAGGTCTCGAACATCTGCCGATTCCCATTTCGACGCCGGGCTTCGACAACGCGCCGTACACAACGTGCTCGCAGTACGTTTCCGTCGATCCGGAAAACGGCATTCAGAACATGGGCACGTATCGCGGACAGATCAAGGGTAAGCGCCGCGTCGGTTGCAATCCGTCGATCGAAATGGGGCAAGGCATCTATCAGCATTGGCTCAAGTACAAGGCGATGGGCAAGCCGATGCCTGCCGCGCTCGTGATCGGCGGCCATCCGGCCGTGTCGTTCTGCTCGGTCCAGAAGCTGCCGATCGACGTGGACGAACTCGGCGTGGCCGGCGCGATTCTCGGCGAACCGCTGCGCGTGGTGAAGTGCAGGACCAACGATCTACTCGTGCCCGCCGACGCTGAAATCGTGATCGAAGGATTCGTTCCGACGGACACACTGGAACCGGAAGGGCCTTTCGGCGAATCGCACGGTCACGTGAATTTGCAGGAATTCAATCCGTACATGAACGTCACGGCGATTACGCGACGCAAGAACGCGCATCTCGTGTCGATCATCAGCCAGGTCACGCCGAGCGAAAGTTCGCTCGTCAAGAAAGTCGCGTTTGAACCGCTGTTTCTCGACCATCTGAAGAATTCGCTGCGTATCGCAAGCGTCGAAAAGGTCGTGATGCACGAGCCGCTGACCAATCTGCGCAAGCTCGTGATCGTGGTGTTCAGCGAGAAGGCAACCGAAACCGAAATATGGCGCGCGCTGATGGGCGCGGCGTCGCTGCAACCGGCTGTCGGCAAGCTGGTCGTTGCCGTGAGCAACGACATCAACCCCGAAAACAGCGATGCGATCTTCTGGTCGATGAGCTACCGGATGAACGCGATCAAGGACGTGCAGATCCTGCACGGCCGCGATACGGGACACGGACCGCGCACGTCGGGCGCGCAACGCGGCGACGATGCGGTTGACGGCGTGATCCTGATGAACGCGACACGCAAGGAAAAGCTGCCGCCGCTTTCGCTGCCGACGCGCGAGTACATGGAAAACGCGAAAGCGATCTGGGAAGAACTCGGGCTGCCGCCGCTGCGTCCGGAATGGCCGTGGTACGGCGTCTCGATGGGCGACTGGGACGAGCGCAACGAAGCGATGGCGCAGCGCGCCGTGAAGAGCGAGTACTTCGAAACGGGCGAGGAACAGACGCGTCAACGCGTCGGGCCTGAGTGGATCAATAAGGATTCCGACTGGTTCTTCGCCGAAAAGAAAGACATCTAACGCGCCGCGGATAGCGGCCACCATATCAATAGAACGACATCGATGGAGGAGATATGCACGACAAAGGAGAAGCAGTTCCGGCTGTACGAATGAGTATGTTGACGCGCTCGCTCGCGGCATTCACGTTGCTTGGGCTGTCGAGCGGCGCGGCGCATGCGCAAAGCAGCGTCACGTTATACGGTTCGCTCGACGGCGGCTTGCGCAATCTCGTGAACGGCACGAAGGCGGGCGGCGCGGCGTTGACGATGGCGTCGAACGGCGTCTACAACTCCAACCGCTGGGGCCTGGAGGGCAAGGAAGATCTGGGCGGCGGCTACTATGCGCGCTTCAATCTGGAAGCAGGCTTCGTGCTGTCGACCGGCGCGAATAACAACACCAACAACCAGATCTTCCAGCGCACGTCGACGGTTGGAATAGGCGGGCCATTCGGGCAGGTCGATATTGGGCGGCAATTCACGCTCCAGCATTTTCTGATCAAGGACTTCGAGCCGTTCGACTTCCATTACCTCGGCATTACGGAATCGACGGCGGTGTCGGGCGGCAACACCGGACGCGACGATAACGACATCAACTATCGCGGCCTTTTCGGGCCGTGGGTGGTTCGCGGCGAATATGCGCTGGGCGGCGTGCCGGGCAGCGCCGCACACGGCTCGACGCTCGCCGGCGGCCTGAACTATCGGGGCAAGACGATCAAGCTGGGCGCGGGCTATACGCACAAGTCCAATCCGTTGGCGGCGACGTCGAGCGAATACTTCAGCAATGACCAGTACACGGCAGGCGGCACGGTGAGCGTGGGCCCTGTCGATGTGATGGCCGGTTACTCGCTCGATTTGCAGGACACGCCCGCTTCGGCGCGCAGCATGACGCGCAATCAGTACTTGTGGGGCGGTTTGCGTTATCAGGCGACGCCGTTCTTCAGCGTGACTGCCGCGTATTACGACAACAAGAACAAGACGGGCGGCGTGGACGGCAGAAAAGACGTGGCGATTCTCGGCATTGACTATCTGCTCTCCAAGCGCACGGAGCTTTATGCGGACATCGACTATACGCATTTCACCGGCGTTTATGTCACTAACGCAACGTTGAACGCGTCGGGTCACGCGAAACAGACGGGTATCTCGTTCGGTATGAATCACTGGTTCTAGCCGTAGCTTCTACTGCATCTCAACTCACGCAAAAAAAACCGGTTGGAAGCCTTCAGGCTCCAACCGGTTTTTTTTTGCTTGAACAATCAGTGTTCAGTGATCGTCGAGCGACCCTTGCGCATTGAAGTGCGCGCGAATCGTCTTCGTGTGATGCAGAAATGCCGGCGTTGCCATCACCTCAAGGGAACGCGGACGCGGCAAATCGATGTCGTAAATCGCGGCAATCGAGCCCGGCCGTTCCGACATCACCAGTACGCGGTCCGACAGGAATACCGCTTCAGGAATGCTGTGCGTGATGAGCAGCACGGTTTTCTTCGATTCGAGCCAGATGCGCTGCAATTCCATGTTCATGCTCTCGCGCGTCATTGCGTCGAGTGCGCCGAAAGGTTCGTCCATCAGCAGAACGGACGGCTCGTGCAAGAGCGCGCGGCAGATCGACACGCGCTGCTGCATGCCGCCGGAAAGTTGCCACGGATACTTTTGCTCGAAGCCTTCGAGACCGGCCATGCTGATTAGCTGCATTGCCTTCTCGCGTGCTTCGCGCCTCGGCATGCGGCGCATCTCCGCCTGTAACAGGATGTTGTCGAGCACGTTGCGCCACGCGAGCAGCACGGCGCTCTGGAACACGATGCCCACATTCTTTTGCGGACCGCGAATCGGCTCGCCGGACAACGTCATCGTTCCCGACGAGATCGCTTCGAGTCCGGCGACCATCTTCAGCAACGTGCTTTTGCCGCATCCGGACGGCCCCACGATCGAAACGAACTCCTGCTCGCGGATGTCGAAATCGAGCGGTTTCAGCGCTTCCATCATGCCTTGCGCGCTGCGATAACTCTTGGTCACGCCGCGCAGTTCTATCAGCGATCTGGCGGGCGCGGGCGCGGAAAAAGACCGGTGATGCTTGTCGTCGAGCTTGAGTACGGTGGTCATAGCGGGGCGGGTTTCGGGTGAACGGAAAGGAACGACGCGGCGGCGCTAGTGCGGCTCATGGAACGAATGCGCCGGTGTAGTACTTCGCGGGCACGTTCGCCGACGGATCGAGCTTGCTGTACTGCACGATCGCGGCCACGGAGTCGTCGATGTTCTTCGCGCTGACGTGGAAGATCGGCGCCTTCTCGGTTTCGGGCGTGCGGTAGAACGGGATCGTCGCCTGCAGCGTGCGGATCATCGTGTCGCGCGAACCGGCGGCGGGCAGCGTCTTGAGTAGCGCATCGACCGCGGCGGCCGGGTCTTTCTCGCTGTCGTTCACGGACTTCGCCGTCGCGCGCATGAAGCGTTTGAGCAGATCGGCATGGTCCTTGATCATGTCGTCGCGCGCGATGATGCTAAGCGTCGCCACGTTCACGTTGTAGTCGGCAAACAGGATCGCGCGCGCAGGCTTCTTCGTGGCCTGCTCGACGGAGATCAGCGGGATCGTCGCGAAGCCGACCAGCAGATCCGCCTGACCCGTAATGACCGCATTGATCGTGGTCTGCGGATTGCCGGTGATGGTCTTGAAGTCGGAGTCCTTCAGGCCGACCTTGTTCATGAACATCGTCCATAGCTGCGACGACGCGTCGCCGGGCGCAACCGCAACCGTTTTTCCCTTGATGTCCTGCGGCGTTTTGATGTTCTTGTCCGCGAGGCCGACCACGGAGGTCGGATTTTCCTGCATCAGCACGCCGATCGCTTTCACGGGTGCGCCCATCGCGGCGACCTTGACCATCGTGCTGAAGTCCGCGTAGCCAATGTCCACGTTGTGCGTCGCGACGGCCTGCACGGTCGGGCCCGAGCCGTGTCCTTCCATCAGCTTGAGATCGATGCCTTCGGCGTCGTAGTAGCCCTTCACCTTGCCGAGATAAAACGGTGCGACCGCGCCGTTGACCGTGTAGTTGAGCATCAATGTCAGCGAGTCTTTCGCGTAAGCGGCGTGGCTCGTGCAACAAACCGCTGCAAACGCGAGCGCGGCTGCCATGCGCGTCGGCTTTCGTGACTTCATGGTGTCTCCTTCCTGTGGCCCCATCTGAAATGGGTGCTGTCTGCTTCTTGATGTGGGGTAGTCAAAGCGAATGCGGTGGAACCGCGCGAACGCCGCGAACGCCGCGAGCGCCGCGAACGCGTTAAGCGCGTCCAAGCAGCCGCGAGCGATGCGACGCATGCCACGGAATCGCGATGCGCTCCAGCATGTCGATGGCGACGAACAGCAGCGCGCCGATCACCGACAGCACGACCAGCGCCGAGAAGATCAGCGGCTGGTCGAAGTTGCCGTTTGCACGTTGCAGCACGAAGCCGAGTCCCGAATTCGCGCCGACGAATTCGCCGACCACCGCGCCGACGACAGCGAGCGTGATCGACACCTTCATGCTTGCGAAGATCGACGGAAGCGCGTGCGGCAGGCTGATCTTGAAGAACGTTTTCACCGGCGAACTGCCCATCGACTTCGCCAGATCGGTCAGATCCTTCTCGACCGATTTGAAACCCATCACCGTCGATACGACCACCGGAAAGAAGCCAAGCAGGAACGCAACGAGTATGCGCGGAAAGAGTCCGAAGCCGAACCAGACCACAAAAAGCGGCGCAATCGCCACTTTCGGAATGCTCTGCGAAAACACGACGAGCGGGTACAGGTAGCTCTCGATCAGCGGCGACGCGGCGACCAGCATCGCGATCGGCACGCCGATCAGCACCGAAAGCGCGAAGCCGCCGAGCGTCGCGTACAGCGTCGGCAACGATTCTTCCAGCAGCATCGACCATTGCGCCGCGATCTGATGAAGGATCGCTTCGGGCGTCGGCACCAGATACGGCGGAATCTTGAAGATGCGTATCACGAGATCCCACGCAAGCACGATGACCACGATAAGCAGCAGCGGACGGACCCACTGCGAACTCAGGACTTTCCTGGTGAAGTTCACGGCATTCGACCTTTATGGTTGAGAAGCGGAAGAGCGGGAAGAACTGGAAGAGACCGCGCGCGGACATGCGCCGGCATGCTCTGGCAGCAAGATTGACCGCCAGCCATGCGCCGGGCAAACGCTAATTGTTCATGCCGCATATGAGAGAAATTCATCCGCTGCGTGCGGCGGCGCGATGCGCAATAACGAAACGCGCATCGTCGTCGATGCGATGGAACGTCCGTTCGCAAGCGATGAATTGTTTTCATGCTTTACATGAAAGATCGTCGTTTGCCGGTCCAACGGCGAGCCCGCAATATCCGGCTGAGGGCTCGATGACCCGAACTCGAACGCATTCGACAGCCAGTGGAGCACGCAATGAATCAACCGATCAGTCCCGATGTCGTGTCGTCGCACGTTACCGTGCGTGACGGCACGCAAATCGGCTACACCCTCTACGGCGCAAAAGACAACACGGTGCGCGTGGTGCTCGTGCATTCGCTCGCGATGGACCGTCACTTCTGGGCGCCTGTCGTCGAGCGGCTGTTGCCGCGTGTTTCTGTGCTCGCCATCGATGCGCGCGGTCACGGCGCGTCCGGCAAGCCGGCTGGTCCGTACACGGTGTCGCTGTTTGCGCAGGACGTCTACGACGTGCTGCGCGCGACGGACTTTCGCAATGTGCTGATCGCGGGCGCGTCGATGGGCGGCTGCGTCGCGCTGCAATTCGCGGCCACATGTCCTGATGCGATCGGCGCGGGCTTGATCGACACGACCGCGTGGTACGGCGAGACGGCGCCGCAGGACTGGGACGCGCGCGCCCAGAAGGCCGAGACCGGCGGCCTTGCGCCGCTGGTCGAGTTTCAGACCACGCGCTGGTTCAGCGACGCGTTTCGCGCCGCGCATCCGCAAGTGGTGCAACGTTGCGTGGACACCTTCCTGCGCAACGACGTTGCCGCATTCGCCGCCACCGGCCGCATGCTCGGTTCGTTCGACGGCCGCGCGCTGATGGCGAAGGTGAAAGTGCCGACGTGCGTGATCGTCGGTGAAGAGGACTATGCGGCGACGCCCGCGATGGCGCGCGCGTTGCACGCGGGCATCGCCGGATCGACCTTCACCGAGATCCCGAAGGCGCGTCATCTGACGCCGCTGGAAACGCCCGACATCGTCGCGCGCGAACTGCACGCGCTGCTCGATCGCGCAGGCTGCGCCCGCTAGATGCACAAGAAACCTGCAACGAATACGCGCAACAAGGAGTGCCTGGATGATTCCGTTTGAGCTCGCGAAGCCACGGTCGCTGAAGGAAGCGATTGCGCTGCTGGACCCGGAAGACCCGGATATTCGCCCGGTGGGCGGCGGCACCGCGGTGATGTTGATGATGAAGGCCGGCGTGCTGCGGCCGACGCGGCTCGTCAGTTTGCGCGATATCGAGCCGCACTATGCGCAGGTTCGCCTGGACGACAACGGCGAGTTGCGTATCGGCGGATTGACGCGGCTCGCGACGCTCGAGCATTCGCCGGTCGTGAAGGAGGGATGGCCGCTCATCGCCCGCACGTTGCGCACGCTGTCGAATGTGCGGGTGCGCAATGTGGCGACCATCGGCGGCAACCTCGGTCACGCCGATCCTCATATGGATATGCCGCCGGTGCTGAGCGCGCTCGGCGCACGCGTGACGATCACGGGTCCGCACGGCGAACGCACGGTGCCCGTCGAGCAATTGTGCACGGGCTATTACGAAACGGTGCTCGCTCGCGATGAACTCATCTCCGAAGTGATCGTGCCGCCGCAAGCCGGCCGGCCCGCTGCGTACATGAAGGTCACGACCCGCGCGGCGCATGACTGGCCTGCGCTCGGCGTGGCTGTCGTGCTCGATATAGAGGGGCCGCGCATCGGCCGCGCGAGCGTGATTGTCGGCGCGGCGACGGACCGGCCGACACGGCTCACGCACGCCGAGGCGCTGCTTCGCGGCGCGGCGCCCGACGACGCGATTCTGCGTGAAGCGGGCGAAGCGGCTGCGGCGCAACTGGATATCGTCGGCGATCCTCATGGGTCCGCGAGTTACAAGAAGCAACTGCTGAAGGTCTATCTGGGCCGCGCGGTGCGCACGGCGCTGGCCGCCGCGAGCGGACGCGCCGCTCAATTCGGGGATCATGCGTAATGAAGATCGACAAGGCGCTGGAAGAACAGCCAGCACAAAAGCAGGTGGGCCGCGCATTGAACCGGCTCGAAGCGCGCTCGAAAGTGACGGGCCGCGCGGAGTACATTCATAACCTCGTGCTGCCGCGCATGCTGTACGGCAAGATTTTTCGCAGCACGATGGCGCACGCAAGGATTGTCAGCATCGACACGAGCGCCGCGCGTGAAATGGAGGGCGTATTCGCCGTGTATACCGGCGAGGATATTCGCAAGGTGATTCCCGAGCCTTACTATGGCCCGGCGTTTCACGACCAGCCGATTCTCGCGCTGGATAAAGTGCGCTACATCGGCGAGCCGGTTGCTGTCGTGCTCGCGGCCGATCCGCATATCGCAGAAGAGGCAACGCATCTGATCATGGCCGAATACGAGGAATTGCCGGCCGTGTTCAACGAAGTCGAGGCTGCGCAATCGGATGTACTCGTGCACGACTTCCTGCGCCCAGCGGGTACGTTCCCGGACCTGAAGCATCTTGCCGGACGCAAAGGCACCAATGTCGCGCTCGATTTCCAGTTGCGGCGCGGCGACGTGGAGGCGGCCTTCGCAAGCGCCGCGCATGTATTCGACGACACGTTCACCACGCAGCAGGTGATGCACACGCCGCTCGAGCCGATGGTCTCGCTTGCCGAGCCGGATATGGGCACGGGAATGCTGACGGTGCATACGGCGTCGCAGAGCCCGTCGTTCGTGCGCATCGAAATCGCGCGTCTGCTGGGCTGGGACGAGAACCGCGTGCGCGTGAAGTCGGCGCTGCTCGGCGGCGGCTTCGGCGCGAAGCTGTATATCAAGCTCGAAGCACTCGTCGTCGCGCTGGCGCTGCTGTCGCGGCGCAACGTGAAAATCTCGCTGACAATGGAAGAGCAGTTCTTCACGATCACCAAGCACGCCACCACGTTCCGCATGAAAACGGCGGTGAACGAAGAAGGCCGCATTACCGCGCGCAAATGCGAGGTCTGGTGGAACGGCGGCGCGTATGCCGATATCGGGCCGCGCGTCACGCAGAAGTCGGGCTTTACCGCTTCGGGTCCATACGACATCGAGAACGTGTGGATCGATTCGTATCAGGTCTATACGAATCTGCCGCCTGCGGGCGCCTTTCGCGGCTTCGGCATTCCGCAGATGGTGTGGGCTTACGAGAGCCACGCCGATATGATTTCGCGCGCGCTTCGTATCGATCCGCTCGAATTCCGCCGCCGCAATATTCTGCGCGAAGGGCGTCCGCATGCAACCGGCACGCCGATGCACGACGCGGCGATCGGTCTCGTGCTCGAACGCGTCGCGCAGCGAATGAACTGGGCGGCACCGTTCGAGCACGGCACAGGCACGCTGCGGCGCGGCCGCGGAATCGGCGTCGGTTTCAAGGCGCTGGTGGCGCCCACCACGTCGATGGCGATGGTGAGCCTCGCGGGCGACGGCAGTTGCACGGTTTATTCGAGCACGGTCGACATGGGCCAGGCGTCGGAAACCGCGATTGCGCTGATGGCCGGTGAAGTGCTCGGCATTCCCGCCGAACGCATCCGCGTGATGCGGCCCGATACGGACGTGACGCCCTACGACATGGCGACGCTCGGCTCGCGCTCGACATTCCACATGGGACACGCGGTGCGTCTCGCCGCTGAAGACGTGAACCGCAAACTCACCGAACTCGCCGATGAACTTGGCGTGCCGGCCGCGCCCGCGAGCCGAGCGGGCGAACTGCTGCGGCGCAAGTACGGCATGCAGGCGGGCAACATCGTCGGCATAGGCAGCTTTATTCCGCCGTACAAGTCGCCGGAACACGAGACCGGGCAGTCGGAGAACATCACACCGAACTGGATGGTGGGCGGCTGCGGCGTCGAAGTCGAAGTGGATACGGAGACGGGCCACTTCAAGCTGTTGCGCTTCGAGCATGTGGTGGATTGCGGCACGCCGATCAATCCGAAGGTGGTCGACACGCAGATCTCCGGCGCGGCCATCATGCAGCTCGGCATTTCGCTGTTCGAGCGCATGGAGTTCGACGAGGTCGGGCAGCTTCGCAATGCGTCGTTCGCCGAGTACAAGATTCCGGGCATCCACGATATTCCGCCGGTCATCGGGCGCGAGACTGTCGACTCGGTGCAGAGCAACGGGCCGTTCGGCGCGAAAGGCGTCGGCGAGAGTTCGACATTCGGCGTCGCGTCGGCGATTGCCGAGGCCATCGAAGACGCGGTCGGCGTGCGTCTGAAGTCGCTGCCGCTCACGCCCGAGCGTGTGTACCGTGCGTTGTGCGCCGCGCGCAATGAACCGCTATCCGAGGAATAAACATGAGCGCTACTTCCATCAACATTCAATTCACGCTGAACGGCGAGCGCGTGAGCGCCGAGGTCGAACCGCATCACACGATTCTCGACGTGCTGCGTCAGCAGTTCGCGCTATATGGCGCCCGCGAAAGCTGCGGTCAGGGCTTGTGCGGATGCTGCACGGTGATCGTCAACGGCGAGAGCGTGTCGGGCTGTCTCTATCTCGCCGCAATGGCCGACGGCGGCGAGGTCAGCACGATCGAAAACCTGGACGCCAATGGAGAGCTCGATCCGGTGCAGCAGGCGTTCATCGAGTGCGGCGCGTTTCAATGCGGCTTTTGCACGTCAGGCTTCATACTGATGAGCCGCCAGTTGCTCGACCGCAATCCGGACCCGAGCGAAGCCGAGATCCGTAATTTCCTGTCGGGCAATCTTTGCCGTTGCGCCGCGTATCCGGAGATCATCGAGGCCGTCAAGCTCGCCGCGCAAATGCGCAAGTCGAAGGCGACGGTGGCCGTCGTGGCCGCGTAGCGCGCCTGCAAACAACGGCAAATCAACGCAGTGACGCGCGTCTGAAGAACAACAGACGGCATGGCGCGCGATAACGACATCGAGGAGACAGTCGATGCAGCACCCTCTGGAGGAAAGCTCCGGCAGCGGCACGCGCGGCAGCCTGGGCGGCGAGCCGCGGGTCGCCCTGGACGACGCAACCCATGCCGTCTGGTATCGCTCGATCAACCGCCAGCAATGGAGCGCATTGATCGCGTCCAATCTCGGCTGGTTCTTCGACGGCTACGAAACTTACGCACTGGTTCTGACCGTGGGCGGCGCGCTCGGCCAGTTGCTGCCGGCGTCGGGCCACGCGCAGATTCCGTTCTACGCGGGACTCGTGATCGCGTTGACGCTGCTCGGCTGGGGCATCGGCGGATTGATCGGCGGCATTCTGACCGACTATATCGGCCGCAAACGGATGATGATGTTCGCGATTCTCGCGTATTCGCTGACCACCGGTTTGAGCGCGCTGTCGTGGGACTGGACATCGTTCGCGGCGCTGCGCTTCATCGTCGGTCTCGCGATGGGATCGGAGTGGGCGACGGGCACCGCAATGACTGCGGAAATCTGGCCGGACCGGCATCGCGGCAAAGGCGCGGGGCTCATGCAGTGCGGCCTCGGCACGGGCTTTTTCGTCGCGTCGCTGATATGGCTTTTCATGAGCGGCGCAGGCGAGCATGCATGGCGCTACATGTATCTGATCGGCGTGCTGCCCGGTCTCGCGACGCTGTGGATGCGCGCGGGCATTCCCGAGTCCGAGCAATGGCAGCGCGTGAACACGGAGCGCAAGGCGACGCTCGCGCGCAGGAAGTCGGGCGTGACGCTCGACGCGCGCGAACAGTCGCTCGCGCGCTTTACGCTCGTCGATCTGCTGGCCGATGCGAAGCTGCGCCGCCGCACGTGGATTGCCGTGCTGATGTCGCTCAGCACGACGCTCGGCTGGTGGGGCATCTCGACGTGGGTGCCGCCCTACATCGGTTCGGTCGCGGCGCATGCCGGGCTTTCTGCGGCCTCGTGGGCGAGCTTTGCCGGCATGGCCTACAACGTCGGCGCGATCAGCGGTTATATTGGCCTCGGCTTTCTCGCCGACGCCTATGGCCGCAAGCGCATCACCTGTCTATTCTTCGCGATGGCGTTCGTGCTGACGCCGGTGCTCTTCATGTGGACGCATGATGTCGGCCTGCTGCTGGCGGTCGCCTGCGTGGCAGGCTTTTTCAGCCTCGGTCAATATACGTGGATGCCCACGTGGCTGCCCGAGCTTTATCCGACGCGCGTGCGCGGCACCGCTATCGCGCTGTGCTTCAATGTTCCGCGCTTTCTTGCGTGGACGGGGCCGCTCGTCGCCGGCACACTGATCACCCGCTTCGGCGGCTACGGTCATGCGGCGGTCATAGTCGGCTTCATCTATCTGGTCGGCCTCGCGCTCGCGCCGTGGCTGCCGGAAACGCGCGGCCAACCCTTACCAGAAGAGGTTTGAACCATGAATTTCATTTTCACCGACAATGCGCCGTCTCCGGGCGGCCACTATTCGCAGGCCGTGCAGGCGGGTGGCTTCACGTTCGTCTCGGGCATGCTGCCGGGCCCCGGCGTGGCCACCGACGGCCCCGACAACTTCGAGCGCCAGGTGCGCGCCACGCTCGCTCATTGCGAGCAGGTGCTGGCCGCGGCGGGCTGCGCGCTGACCGACGTCGTGCAATGCACCGCGTACATCGTCGATGTAAAGAACTGGCCGGAGTTCAACCGGCTCTACGCGGAGTATTTCGGCGCTCACAAGCCGGCGCGCGCGGTGGTGCCGGTGCCCGAGCTGCATCATGGCTTTCTCGTCGAGTTGCAGATGGTCGCGCATCGCGGCGCATAAACGCGCTGCTTTACGGAGGACACGATGGACAGCATCGACGTGAGCGTGCTGCGCAATGCCGTCGACTGGCTCGCGCCGGGCCGCCGCGTCGTACCCGTCACGGTGACGCGCACGTGGGGTTCGAGTCCGCGCCCCGTCGGCGCGATGCTCGCGATGCGCGACGACGACCTACTCCTGGTCTTGATCCGCTTCCGGCAACTGCGGCCCTGAGCTGACGATCCCCCACCATTGCTGACGCAGTGCGTCGCGCAAGATTTTGCCGCGCGCGCTGCGCGGCAGCGCTGCAACCGGATAGATATTCATCGGCATCTTTTCGCGCGGCAGATGCCGCCGGCAATGCGCACGCAGCGCCTCCACGTTCGGCGCCATGTCCGGCTGCAGCACCACGAAGCAGACCGTTTCCTGTCCATACACCGGGTCGGGCACACCGAGCGCCGCGACGTCCTGCACATGAGGATGCGTACGCATCACATCCTCTATCTCCTGCGGCACGATCTTCACGCCACCACGAATGATGAGATCGTCCATGCGAGCCGCCATGCGCACGAAGCCGTCCGTGTCGCGTGCGGCGATATCCCGCGTGAAGAGCGGCGCGCCGCGAATCGGCAGCAGCGAGCCGTCTTGCTGAAGCACGCCGAGCGCGAGCTTGTCACCGTCGACGACAACCTGGCCTTCGACGCCGGCAGCGCACGGCATACCGTCGGCGTCCACGATCCCGAAGCGGATATGCGCGGCCGGATAACCGACCGTTCCGAGCTTGCGATGCTCGAGCCGGTTGCCGCACATCCATCCCGCTTCCGACGACCCATACAGGTTGAGGATGCGAATGCCGTAGCGCTTTTCGAAGCGCATCCATTGAACGGGCGATAGCGGCGCTGTGCTGCAGGTCATCGCGCGCAGCGACGAGAACGTTTCGGCGCTCACCTCGAGCGGTGCTTCGAGAAGCATGTTGAGCACCGTGGGCACGCCCGCGCAAACGGTAATGCGCTGATCGCGGATCCAGTCGCCGAAGCTGCTGCGCGAAAAGCGGCGCGCGACGCATAGTGTCGAACCGAGTTGCAGAAACGGAATGAAGCTCAGTATCTGCGCCGAGTACCAGTCGAACGAACGGTATTCGAGCATGCGGTCGTCGCGGCTCGAACCGAGCAGGTCGATACTGTCGAGGCCGTTGAGCCAGTACGACTGGTGATCGTAGACGACGATCTTCGGAATGCCTGTCGTGCCCGACGTGCAGCACATCGACGCAATGTCGCGATGCGTGCATACGGTTGCGCCGTCGGGCAGCGGCGTGCCGTCGTGCGCGCCTGCTTCGAGCGAGATGATGTCGCCATAGCAGCCGATGTTCTCGCGGCCGGCCGAGGCCCACGAAGCGAAGCGCACGACCTGCACGTTCGCTGCGGCGACGGCGGTGTCGGCGGGGTCCACGGCGTCGACGGGAAACACGATCAGCTTCGGCCTGATTGTGTCGAGCAACTGCCGTGCGATCTTTACGCCGACGAAGGGCACGTCGAGCGGACACACGATTGCACCGAGCCGCCACGCGCCGAGCCACAGCAGCAGCTTGTCGGGCGCATCGCAGTCGGCGAGCACGACGCGCGTGCCTCTCGTCACGCCACGCCGCGCGAATTGTCTGGCGATCGTCTCGACCGATTGCGCGAGTTGCTCGAAGCTCATGCTCACGCGCCGCTCGACATCGACGATGGCAGGCTTGTTGGGCGTCGCGCGCCGATGCTGTTCGAGCAGGGCCGCGACAGTGCGAAAAGGCGGATCGTTCGTGGGCGGATGCGTGCTGACCATGAGCTCAGCAGGGCTCGGGCACGGAAGGCGAGGCGGCCTCGCATTGCGCCGCGGTCTCGCCGCGATCGCGGTTTTCGCCGAGCCGCGCGAGCGCCCATTCACGGAAGGCTTCCACTTTCTTCGTGCGTGCCTTGTCGGTCGGCGACGAAACGAAATACGCGGAATTCGACGGCACACGCACGTCGAACGGCGCCACGAGTTTGCCGCTCGCCAGATCGCCGTTCACAAGCGGCGTGCGGCCGATTGCAATGCCGACGCCGTCCACGGCCGCCGCGAGCGACGTGAGCTGCAAATGGAAAACGGATTCGCCGGCGAATTCGACGGGCTCATGCACGGCCGCTTCGAGCCACGCGGGCCAATCGTCCTGATACATCGAATAAAAGTACGTGCGAATCTGCCGCATGCGTGCGAGCACTTCCGCGACCGATCCGAACTTGCCCGCTTCTTCGAGCACCGCGGGCGAGCACACGGGGAAAAACTCCTCGCCATGCAGACGGTCCGAGCGCGCCGACGCCCAGCGCCCGGAGCCGTAACGGATCGCGACGTCGTAGCTGTTGCGATCGAACTCGTTAAACGTCGAACTGGTTGCGACGTGCACGGTGATGTCCGGATGAGCACGCTGGAATTCGGGCAGCGCGGGGATCAGGCATTTGACTGCGTAGGTGGGCAGGCACGTCACCGTGAGCACGGTGCTGGGCTTTTTCTTGCGCGCGTGCGCCGTGGCGATGGACAGCAGATTGATCGCCTCATGCACCGAATCGAGATACTCGCGTGCCGCCGGCGTGAGTGTGAGCACGTTTCGGCGCCGCACGAAAAGCTTGACTTCGAGCCGGTCTTCGAGCGTCTTGATCTGGTGGCTGATGGCCGTCTGCGTCAACTCGAGTTCCTGTGCCGCGCGGGTGAAGCTCAAATGCCGCGAGGCAGCTTCGAATGCGAGCAGGCTCTGAAGCGAAGGGATATAGGGTCTCATCTGTTGTCAGCGCAATGCAGGAACGCCTGGGTAGTGGATCTTAGCGGGTTTCATCGGCGCGCGAGGCGCCTCGCACGGGCGCGGGAATACGTGTCGGCGGCCCTGCGGAAAGCCGCCCCGCGAAAAGCCGCCCTGCGGAAGGCCGCCCTGCGGAGAGCCGCCCCGCGGAAGGCCGCCCCGCGGAAAGCCGCACCGATGCCTGGATGATCGGCTGGTTACGGACCCCGAGGAAATGAAACTTTTTCATGCAGGCATGAGAAAAGTTAGTTTGCGCGCGTGGAAAGCGCTCATGCACTCTTGGTCCGGTCGAGCGAAGCGTCGTCTATCGGCGCACATTAATCAATCGTTACAAACCCGGAACGTCAATGTGCCGGGCCGCGCGCGAAGAACCGAAACGTTGGGCAGTCAGGCCCGTTCACGCGCGGATAGGGAGAGAACAACAGTGGATATCGATGTGCTGGAAAATCCGTTTCTTGCCAGCCTCGGCTTGACGCGCACGGCCTGGCGCGATGGCTATGCGGAGTTTCGCCTGAGCTTGCAGCCCGAATTGCTGAACCGGCAACGCGTGCTGCAAGGCGGCGTGGTGGCGACGCTGCTCGATGCGGCCTGCGGTTATGCGGGGCTGTATAGCGCCGATCCGCTGCGGCCGATACACGCGGTGACGCTGTCGCTGACGCTCAACTTCCTCGATAAGGGAGTGGGCGAGACCTTGATCGGCAAGGGCTTTCTCGAGCGCAAGGGGCGGTCGGTTTATTTCGCGCGCGGCGAGGCGTGGATCGATTCGAAGACGCTCATCGCCACCGCGCAGGGCACCTTCAAATATGCGGGCGGTTACGGCCGGCGCGAGCCGTCGAGCGCCCCGCCTGGCGAACTCGACTGAACCTAACTGACATGCGGCGGGCCGCAGCGCCGCGGTCCCATTCGCACGATCGCATTCGCAACCATCGCATGAATCCTTCTCATCCCTGTCATGAAGGATGGTCGTTTGCGTGTGCCGCCGCATTGCCTCATTGTGGCGATCAACAAGTGAAGCGGCGCCACGTGACGACGGCGTTCGCAATCCCGCATACGAATACGAATACAAATCGCCAAACTATCGGAGACACACGACGTGACAGACAGCTCGACTTCCCATCCGCTCGATCTGCGGGCATGGCTCGACGAGGCGCGCGCGCTCGGCGAACTGACCGACGTTTCGGGCGCGGACTGGAATCTGGAACTCGGAGCGATCAGCGAGTTGAACGTGAAGAAGGAGCGGCCCGCCGCGCTGCTTTTCGACGATATCCCCGACTATCCGCAAGGACATCGCGTGCTGACATGCAGCACCGCGAGCCCGGCGCGATTGTCGTCGATCCTGCGCGTCGGACATCAGCCGACGCATCGCGCGCTGGTCGAGACGTTGCGCGGCAAGCCGAAGCAATGGCAGGCGCATGCGCATGAATACGACCCGGTCACAGCGGCGAGCGGCCCCGTATTCGACAACGTGCAGACCGGCGGCGACGTCGATCTCTTTTCGTTTCCCGCGCCGTTGTGGCATGAGAAAGACGGCGGCCGTTATATCGGCACCGGCTGCATGGTGGTGACGAAAGATCTCGACTCGGAGTGGATCAATGTCGGCACGTACCGCGTGATGATTCACGACCGCAACCATGTGGGCCTCGACATGATTCCAGGCAAGCACGGCGCGATCCAGTACGACAAGCACATGAAGGCGGGCAAGCCGTTTCCGGTGGCGATCGTGATCGGCTGCGATCCGCTCGGCTACCTGATTTCAGGTATCGAAGTGCCGTTCGGCATGTGCGAGTACAACTATATCGGCGCGATCCTGAAGAAGCCGGTCTCCGTGGTGAAAGGGCAGTTGACGGATCTGCCGTTCCCGAGCGCATCGGAGATCGTGATCGAAGGCTATGCGCATCCGGGCGACGTCAGGATCGAAGGGCCGTTCGGCGAATTCCACGGCTATTACCCCGGCAAGGCGGAGACCGCGCCGGTGGTGACCATCGAGCGCATCTACTATCGCAACAACCCGATCATCATGGGCAGCCCGCCCGCGAAGCCGCCGAACGACTACTCGTATTCGAAGGCCGTGATGCGCTCGGCGTTGCTCGTCGATGCGCTTCAGGCGGCCGGCGTGCCCGATGTCGCCGGCGTGTGGGCGCATGAGATCGGCGGCGCGCGCATGTTCAACGTGGTGTCGATCCGTCAGCGCTATGCGGGACACGCGCGGCAGGCGGGACACATTCTCAGCCAGTGCGGCGTGGGCGCATACATGTCGCGCTATTCGATCGTGGTCGACGAGGACATCGATCCGGCGAATCTTCAGGAGGTGATGTGGGCAGTCGCGACGCGTACCGATCCGGACATCGATATCGACATCGTCAAACGCGGCATGGGGTCGAAGAACGATCCGATGTCGATTGCGAATCCGTACAAGGCGCCCTTCAACTCGAAGGCGATTATCGACGCGTGCCGTCCGTTCGATTTTCTCGCGGAGTTTCCGCAGGTTGCCGAGGCGAGCAAGGAACTGCAGGACAAGACGCGCGCGAAATGGGAACACATTCTCGGCTGACGGACGACAAGGAGAGTTGCACATGGAACTGACAGGCGAACAGATTTTGCCGCTGCCGCGCGAACGCGTATGGGCCGCATTGAACGACCCCGAAATCCTCAAGGCTTCGGTGCCCGGCTGCGAGTCGTTCGAACGCGTCGACGACAACCAGTTTCAGATGGTGATGGCTGCAAGCGTCGGCCCGATCAAGGCGCGCTTCAAAGGCAAGATGGTGCTGACTGATTTACAACCGCCGCAGTCGTATTCGATGACGTTCGAAGGATCGGGCGGCGCGGCGGGCTTCGGCAAGGGCGGCGCGCACGTCGATCTGCTTGCCGACAACGGCGGCACGCGGCTCGTGTACCGCTCGCATGCGCAGGTTGGGGGGCGTCTCGCGCAAGTGGGCGCGAGACTGATCGACGGTGTCGCGCGAAAAATGGCCGAGGACTTTTTTGGGCGCTTCACGGCGGCTGTGATTGGGCCGCAGCAGACGGCGGAAGATGAAGCACGCCCGGCGACCGCTTCTGCCGACGCTCACGCAGGCACGCTCGCCACTTCGCAGACAGCGGCAGGCACGAGCGCAAGAAACTGGATGTGGGCACTGGGCGTGGTGGTCGTCCTTGCGCTCGTCGCGGTGTACGCATTGCATTGATAACAACGACGGGATGCGTGAACGACGTATCGGGCGCCGCAGCCCGAACGCCGCTCGCGGCACCCGCAACAGGAGACGACGATGCAGGATGGCAATACGCTACAGGGCGCAGTCACACGCGACGACACGCAGACGGCGGCCGTCGAAGCGGCTGTCGACGCTGCAAGCGCGGCGCTGATTCGCCGGATAGAGAGCGTGCCGTTTTCGCGCTGGCATACGAAGGCGCGGATCATCGTCGGCAGCGCGACGTTCTTCGATGCGTTCGACGCGCTCTCGATCGCCTTCGTGCTTCCGGTGCTGATCGGCCTGTGGCATATCGAGCCGCTGGAGATCGGCGTGCTGATCGGCGCGAGCTACATCGGTCAATTCATCGGCGCGCTGACGTTCGGCTGGTACGCGGAACGGCGCGGCCGAATTCGCAGCGTGACGATCGCCATTGCGATCATGTCCGTGATGAGCATGGGCTGTGCGCTAAGCGGCAGTTTCGCGGTGCTGCTGGTGTGCAGATTCATTCAGGGAATCGGCGTGGGCGGTGAAATGCCGGTCGCAGCGACGTACATCAGCGAGTTGTCCAACGCTCACGGCCGCGGCAAATACTTTCTGCTATACGAACTGATTTTCCCGGTCGGTTTGATGGCGACCGGACAGATCGGCGCATGGCTCGTGCCGCTCATCGGCTGGAAGATCATGTTCTGGATCGGCGCGGTGCCTGGGCTTCTGATCGCGCTGCTGATCGCGCGCTTGCCCGAATCGCCGCGCTGGCTGATTTCCAAAGGACGATTCGACGAAGCGGAAGCCGTGGTCCGCGACATGGAAGCGAGCACGGATCGCCGCATCGAACCCGGCCGGCGCCAGCAGCCGAACAAAGGCGTGATGAATGCGCGCGCGGGCTGGCGCGAACTGCTTTCGCCGTTCTATCGCGGCCGCACGCTCGTCGTGTGGGTGCTGTGGGCGACCGCGTTTTTCATCGCGAACAGTTTGAACAACTGGCTGCCGACCTTGTATCGCTCGGTTTATCACCTGCCGCTGCAAACCGCGCTGCGAGCTGCGTCGATGACCAACGTCGCACAAGTCGCGCTGCTGCTGATCTGCGCGTATGTGATCGATCGCGTTGGCCGCCGCAACTGGACGGTGTCCGCTTTCTGTCTGGCGGCGATTCTGTTCGCATGCCTCGGGCTCTTTGCCGCGCACGACGTATGGAGCGCAATGGTGCTCGGCACGCTGAGTTATGGACTGATCGGTTCGATCGCGGCGGTGCTGTACCTGTACACGCCCGAGGTTTATCCCACCAGAATGCGTGCAACGAGCACCGGGCTCGCCACTTCCTGGCTGCGTCTTGCGTCCGCGGTCGGACCGTCGCTTGCGGGACTGCTGCTGCATAAGCGGGGCATCGGCTCGGTGTTCGTGATGTTCGCCGTGGTGGCGGTGGTCGGCGCGATTTGCGCACTCAGGATGACAGAGACGCGCGAACGAAGCCTCGAGGAAATCGCGCCGTGACAAGGCTGCGGGTTGCGATAAGCGCGCTCACTCATTAGCGAAATACGCTGGCAACCTGCAGCCGTCATAGAAGCGGTTGCCGCGAATCGCCTGCTGAAACTCCACCGACCGATACGCGTCAACGATGTCCTGCGTCGCGCGCGCATTGCGGTTGCCGGCCTTCACGACGACCTGGTTGATATACGGCGGCGTCATCTCTTCCAGCGCGAGCGCATCGGCCAGTTTGTGGCCGCTGAAAATCGCGAAATTGCCCTGAATTGCGGCGAAATCCACATCGTCGAGCGCGCGCGGCGCTTGCGCCGATTCGAGCGGAACGATCTTGATGCCGGCCGGATTGGCGATCACGTCGCGCTCGGTGACGTCGACGGGATTCGGGTTTGGCTTGATCCTGATCCAGCCGATGCGCTGCAGAATCTTCAGCGCGCGTTCGAGATTCACCGGATCATTCGGCACCGCGACGCGCGCGCCGGGTTTCACTTCAGCCAGCGTTCGGTGCTTCTTCGAATAGAGACCCATCGGCGGCGTCGGCACCTGCACCACGCCGACGAGGTCGGTCCCATTGCGCTCGTTATACGACTTCAGATAGACCTCGTGCTGCATCACGTCGGCGACAATCTCGCCGCGATATACGGCCTGATTTGCTTCGAGCCCTGTACTGAACTCGACGTACTTGATCGCATAGCCTTTCTTGCGCAGTTGCGGTTCGACACCCGCTTTGAATTCGTCCGCGTAAGGACCAGGCACGAAGCCGACGCGCAATTCCTGCGCGGTGTTCTTGCTATCGGCGGCATGCGCGCTAATGGACGTTAGCGCGGTGAGAGCGCTGAGCGTGGTGGCGAGCAGCAGCGCGCCGGCTGCGCGTTTTTTGAAGGGTGACGGGATAGTGATTGTTCGGAACATGACGATGAAAGTAGTGGCGATCGCACCGGCAACCGTGCAGCGTTGCTAGAGAACTTTGAATTCGAAGCAGTAGATCACGCGCCGTTTCGAACGCCAAACAACTAATTCTGCTTATCAATTGCGAGTTCTCACTCGCATGCAAGGCGCGATAAAACTGCCGGGAAATTGCAATTTAAAGTTCCCCTGAATTTCAAATGCACGGAGCAATCCGTAGCAAACCCGACTTCGATGTTTGTCTCCCGCATTTCGCGATCCTAAGATTGGACCCCTTTCAGCCGATGATGTTAACCACGACAACAAGGGGTAAAGATGAAACGAGTCGCTCTCACCAGCGCCGCCGGTCTGCTTGCAATCGCTCCACTCGCCGCTCAGGCGGAAAGCTCGGTCACGTTGTACGGGCTCGTGGATGCGGGCATCACCTACACGAACAATCAGAAGGGCGCGAGCAACTTCCAGCAGACGAGCGGCAAGCTAAGCGGCAGCCGATGGGGCCTCAAAGGCAACGAGGACCTGGGCGACGGCTGGAAGGCCGTGTTCACGATCGAGGGCGGCTTCCGTCCCAACGACGGTACGCTGGCTCAGGGCGGTCGCGAGTTCGGACGGCAGGCGTTTGTCGGCGTCCAGAAAACCGGCATCGGCACATTGACGCTTGGACGCCAGTACGAGCCGCTCGCCGATCTCGCGGCGCAATACGCGGGCTCCGGTTTCTGGTCGCCGTCGACCCACATCGGCGATAACGACAATCTGAACCAGACTTTCCGCGTCAATAACGCCGTCAAGTTCCGCAGCGACACGATTGCCGGATTCACGGTGGACGGCCTATATGCGTTCAGCAATCAGGCCAGCGGCGGCAGCGGAACAGGGTTCGGCAACAACCGCGCATGGGGCATCTCGGCGAACTACGTCAATGGACCGTTGTCGATCGGCGGCGGCTACGTAGTGCTCAATCATCCGGATACGACGTCGAATACGAGCGGTGCGGTCGGAGGCGCGTCGACCACGAGCGGCGACGATTACAGCGGCGCGCTCTTCTACGGATTGAACGGCGGCGTGGTGCGCCAGCAGATCGCGGTGGCGGGCACCAACTACGCATTCGGCCGCGCGACGGTCGGCTTTGCATGGAGTCACACGCAGCTCGACTACAGCGACGGCTCGTCGCGCAAGTTCAACAACTACGACCTGAATGCACGCTACCTGTTCACGCCTGCGCTGACGCTGATCGGCGTCTACACCTATACGGATGGCCGCGCGACGAATCTGCCGGGAACCAGCGGCGCGAATCTGAAGCCGCGCTGGCATCAGTTCACGCTCGGTGTCGACTATGCATTGTCGAAGCGCACCGACGTGTATCTGTCCGGCGTGTATCAGCTTGCCGTCGGCGATGCATCGACGCGGGTCGGCTCGGGCTACCGCACCATCGCGGCGATTGCCGATGCCGGCACGGCTTCGTCGACGAACCGTCAGGTCGCCGTGCTTTCAGGCTTGCGCGTGAAGTTCTGACCGGAGGCCGCGACGGCATGGCGCATGCATGCCGTCGTGGCTTATACGCGATACGCGATACGTGATTGAGTTGCTGAGTCGTTTCAGCCGCGCGCCGCTTCGGCGGCTTCGCGCGTCTTGCCGTGCTGAAGCCCGCGCGCCAGCAAACGCACCGAGGCGACACGTTGCGCGGCTTCCGTCACCGGATTATCGATGATGAATTCATCCACGCCATAGCGGTCTTGCAGTTCACTGAGCGCATCGTGCACCGCGTCGGATGTGCCATGCACGATGTGGTTCTCGCGTTCGTCGATGCGATGAGCGCCGCCGCCTGCCTGACGAACGAACTCTTCGGCCTGCGCGATGCTGCCCACCGTGACCGGCTGCTGATCGCCGACCTGCACGCGAAAACGCCGCGTGTCCGATGCGAGCCGCGCTGCTTCGTCAGCGCTTTCTGCTGCTATGACGGAGAGGGCCAGCAATGCCTTGCGTCCGTTCGATGCCGCGCGATAGCGCTCCAACGCGCGCTCGATCTCGTCCGGCGCGCCGTTGATGTGAGCCGCGTACACGAAGTCCCAGCCAAGCCGCGCCGCAAGCGCCGCGCTCTCGACGCTTGCTCCGAGCAGAAAAGGGCGCGCAGGCGAAGGCGGCAGCGGCGTGGCTCGCAGCACGGAACCGAACTGCTCGTCGCCGTCGGCAGCATCGTGTTCGCGATTCGCGGCGAGAGCATCGGCGAGATAGCGGTCCAGCTCGAACGCGAGCGCAGCGAAATCGGGCTTGTGCGCAGGGTCGCGCGCCGATTGCAGCGCGCGCGTCGAAAGCGGCAAACCGCCAGGCGCCTTGCCGATGCCGAGATCGACGCGGCCGGGCGCGAGCGAGGCCAGCAGATTGAAATTTTCCGCGACCTTGTAGGGACTGTAGTGCTGCAGCATCACGCCGCCCGAACCGACACGTATGCGATTGGTGCGTGCAAGGATATAAGCGATCAGGATTTCCGGCGAAGGGCAGGCGAGCTGACTCGTGTTGTGATGTTCAGCGAGCCAGTAGCGCCGGTATCCCCATGACTCCGCATGGCGCGCCAGTTCGACCGTGCGCCTGAGCGCCTCGGTCGGAGTCTCGCCTCGTGCGATCGGGCTTTTGTCCAGCAGGCTTAAAGCGTAGGCGGTCATGTGAGGTTCTGGAAGTACGGCATATATCGGGCTTGCGCGGCGCGACGAGCCGATCATTAGTACGGCGATGGTATTTCTCGATGAACGGCGCGGTCAAACAATCTAGAAGAATAAGTAAAGGCAAAAAGATTTGTTCGATGCGAAGACGCCGGCCGATGTTTAATGAGGCCAACGCCTCGAATTGCCGGCACTTTCCAGAGAACTGTCATATGCACCTGAATCCAATCGTCAGCGAAGTCGACTTCGACCTGGCCGGCCGGCACACCGGTTATCTGCGTCTGCCGCACTCCGTGCATCGTTCCGCATACGGCTGGCTGCCGTTCCCCGTCGTGTCGATACGAAACGGCAGCGGGCCTGTCGTGCTCGTGATGGCCGGCAATCACGGCGACGAATACGAAGGACAAATTCTCGCCGCGCAACTCGCGCGCGAGATCGATCCGGCCCATCTAACGGGGCAAATCATCGTGTTGCCGGCCGCGAATGCGCCCGCGGTCGAGCAGGGTCTACGGGCTTCGCCGATAGACGACGGCAATCTCAATCGCGCGTTTCCCGGCGACCCGCGAGGCTCGCCCACGCAGATCGCCGCGCATTACATCGAGCATGAATTGCTCGCGCGTGCCGACTATCTGATCGATCTGCATTCGGGCGGCAGTTCACTGCTCTATCACGGCGGCAACATGCTCGCGATCGAGCCGCGCGACGAGGCCGAGAAAGCGCGGCTAATCGATTTGCTGAATGCATTCGGTTTGCCGAACGCATTCATTCATCGCGAGAACCCGGTGCATGCGGCAGCGGCGGCGCGCCGCCAAGGCGCGGTGTCCATCACGACCGAACTCGGCGGTGCGGGCACGGTCAGCTCCGCGCTGATTCGCGAAGCGCGCCAGGGGCTGCTGCATTTCCTTGGGCACGTCGGTTTGCTGCATGGCCCGCTCGTCCCCGAATCGCCGCCTGCAAGCGTGCGTTTCAGACGCGTCGCCGGTGCGCGGCACTACGTTTATGCCTACGACAGCGGCGTTTACGAGCCGCTTGTCGAACTCGGCGACCGGGTAAGTCAGGGGCAACCCGCTGCGCGAATCCATTTCCCCGATACGCCGTGGCGCGAGCCGGTGATTCGCCATTTCGACAGCGACGGAGAAGTCGTTTGCAAGCGCGTGCCCGCGTTGGTCCGAAGAGGCGATTGTCTGTTTCATCTTGCAGAGGACGATCCAACGTTCTTTACGCAGCTCGCGCGCTGACGATGTTCTATTGACGGATACGCTGCGCGAATAACGCAATGCGATGCGCGAGCAATCGAACGGACAACAAAAAACGTTCGCCGCAGCGGCACCATATTCATATACCAATTGCTTGTTTAGCCGTCGAACGACTGCGCGCTATCGTGTGAATTCCACAAGACGAGCCGGCGCGTTCCGGTCGATCATCATGAGCTTTAGCGTTGTCGATACCACTCCGCTCGATCCGCTTGCCCAACCTCTGCTAAGCGCATTGCAGCGCGAATATACGACGCGTTACGCATCGTTTCACAAGGACAACGGCGAGTCGGCCGCGCAGGAAATCGCGCGTTATCCGGCCGAGGCGTTCGCTCCGCCGGAGGGCGCATTCATTCTGCTGCTGCGGGACGGCGTGGCGATCGGCGGCGGCGCGTTCAAGCGCTACGACGCGCGCACCGCGGAACTCAAACGTGTCTGGACACGCGACGATGTGCGCCGTCAGGGCCTCGCGCGCCGCGTCGTGCAGGAACTAGAACAGCGTGCGCTCGCCCAGGGTTATACGCGCGTTTATCTAACCACCGGGTTTCGGCAGCCCGAAGCCTGGGCGTTGTATGCGAATAGCGGCTACGCCAGCCTGTTCGATACGTCGTTGCCTCCCGAGGTGCATGTTCATCTGCGCTACGGGAAGGACCTGCTCGATCCGGGCCGCATCGATACCCTCGAAGACCTTCGCGCGAAACAAACCGATCTCGCGATCCGCTAAGCCCACCTGACATTCCAACGGAACACATGACGATGAGATTGCGCGCGCATCTTGCAACGCTTCTATTGGCGAGCATGGCCGGCATGACGGCCGGCAGTGCCCCGGCGCTCGCGGCGGCCCCGGGCTTCGATCTTAGCCCGGCGCAACAGAACCGCATTCGCGGCGCGGAGGACCCGGCCGCCATCAAGGCCATACCTTCGAACTTCGCCTTCGTCGCGAAGAATGCGTTGACGGTGGGCATCGTTGTCGGTCATCCGCCGATCAGCACCTATGCGAGCGATGCGAGAACGGTAGTCGGATTCGACCCGGACCTCGCGCAACTGATTGCGGACAGTCTCGGCAAGCATCTGAATGTCGTGATTCTCGCGTGGCCGGACTGGCCGCTGTCCCTTGCGTCCGGCAAGGTCGACGCGGTGATTTCCAACGTCACGGTGACGGAAGAGCGCAAGGCGAAGTTCGACTTCTCGACCTACCGGCAGGATCAGATCGGCTTCTATGTGAGGACCGATAGTCCGATCAGGCAAATCGCCGAGCCGAAAGATATCGCCGGTCTGCGGATCATCACCGACGCCGGGACCAATCAGGAAAAGATCCTGCTCGAGTGGGACCGGCAGAACGTTGCGCGTGGGCTCAAGCCGGTTTCCGTGCAGTACTACGACGACGATGCGGTGAGGTCGGTGGCGTTGCAGTCGGGGCGCGCGGACGCGATCTTGAGCGTGAATGCCGCGCTTGCCTACGATGCCGCGAGACAAGGCAAGACGCGCCAGGTCGGCACCTTGAGCGGCGGCTGGCCGCGCACGGCGGAGGTCGCGGTGACGTCGCGCAAGGGCAGCGGTCTTGCCGAGCCGCTCACCATCGCGCTGAACAATCTGATCCAGAACGGACAGTATCGCTCGGTGCTCGCGCGCTGGCATCTCGAGTCCGAAGCGATCGCGAAGGCGGCGACCAATCCGCCGGGCTTGCCGAAGTCGTGACGCGGCGGTCGAAAACGCATCACCGGCTTCGATCTTTCCTTCTGTCTGGCGAACGACATCATGAGCAAGAAGCACATCCCATTCGGCATCATGCTGCAAGGTGCCGGCAGCCACATGAACGCGTGGAAGCATCCGGCGGGACCGGCGGATGCCAGCGTCAATCTGGACTTCATGATCCGCACGGCGCAAAAAGCGGAAGCGAACGGCATTGCGTTCGCGTTCGTCGCGGACGGTCTCTACATCAACGAGAAATCGATTCCGCACTTTTTGAATCGCTTCGAGCCCATTTCGATCCTGTCGGCACTCGCCACGGTCACGTCGAAAATCGGTCTCGCGGGTACGGTCTCGACGTCGTATAGCGATCCGTTCACGGTCGCACGGCAGTTCGCGTCGCTGGATCTGATCAGCGGCGGCCGCGCCGGCTGGAACGTCGTCACGACGCCGCTCGAAGGCACCGCGAAGAACTACGGCGGATCGCATCCCGAGCATGCGTTGCGCTACGAAATCGCGGATGAATACCTGAGCGTGACGCAAGGGCTATGGGATAGTTGGGACGACGATGCATTCGTGCGCGACCGCGAGCGCGGCGTGTTTTTCGATCGCGACAAGTTGCATCCGCTCAATCACCAGGGGAAATTTTTTCAGGTAGCGGGGCCGCTCAATATCCAGCGCTCGCCGCAAGGTCAGCCGGTGATCTTCCAGGCCGGCTCGTCGGATGCGGGCATTGCATTGGCCGGCAAATATGCGGATGCCGTGTTCACGCATTCGGTCTCGGTCGAAGAGACGCGGCTTTTCGCGCAGCGCGTGAAGGACAGCGCCGAGGCGCATGGGCGTAGCCGCGACGACGTGAAGATATTCCCCGGTATCGGCCCGATTGTCGGCGCCACGCATGAAGAAGCCGAAGCGAAGTACCGCGCGATTCGCGATCTGCTCAATATCGACGAAGCGCTCGCGTATCTCGGCCGCTTTTTCGATCATCACGACTTTACGCAGTACCCGCTCGATGCCCCGTTCCCCGAACTCGGCGATCTTGGCCGCAACAGCTTCCGCTCGACGACGGACCGCATCAAGGCCAATGCCCGCAGCAACGGACAAACCTTGCGCGAAGTCGCACTCGAAGTCGCGACGCCGAAGACGCATTTTCTCGGAACGGCCGAACACGTGGTCGATGAACTGGTCCGCTGGATAGAAGCGGGCGCCGCCGACGGATTCATTCTTGGCTTCGCGGTGCAGGCGCAAGGCCTCGACGATTTTGTCCGCTACGTGATTCCCGAACTGCAGCGGCGCGGCCGTTACGAAACGACGCTCAGCGGCGCAACGCTGCGTGACCACTTAGGTTTGCCGCGCAAGGAAAGCCGCTACACGCTGACCGAAACTGCATGAACACACGCGAACGGACACCACAACGGACCGAGTACGAACGATGAACGAAGCCGCCAAAGTCGCCGTACAGGCGCCAGGGTCCGCACAAGGAGAATCGCAACGGGACCGCAACCGCTATCACGTCGTGCCCGCGAAGCATCGCGCGCGCACTGCCGGCGCCGCGCTCGCCGCTATTCTGATCGCGCTCGTGCTCGACTCCGTGCTCGGCAATCCGCGCTGGGGCTGGGGCGTATTTGCCGAATGGTTTCTGTCGGAACCGGTGCTCTCGGGACTCGGGCGAACACTGCTGCTGACGGCGCTCGGTGCGTCGATCGGCTTCGCGCTCGGCATGCTTATCGCGCTCGCAAGGGTCTCGCGTTCTCCGCTTCTTGCAGGCAGCGCGTGGGTGTTCGTGTGGTTGTTCCGCTCGATCCCGCTTATCGTTCTGCTGCTGATCCTCAACAACCTCGGCTATCTGTACGAGACGATCAGCATCGGCATTCCCTTTACCGGCATCGCATTCGGTAACTGGCCGACTACTGAAGTCGTCAGTCCTTTTTGCGCAGCCGTTCTCGGCCTGACGCTGCATCACGCCGCTTTTTCGGCGGAAGTGATTCGCGGCGGCATTCAGTCCGTCGATCAGGGGCAGCTCGAAGCGGCCGCCGCGCTCGGACTGCCGCGGCTTCGCCAGGCGCGGCGCATCGTGCTGCCGCAGGCCATGCGGGCCATCGTGCCGACCGCGTTCAACGATCTCATCTCGCTCGCGAAAGGATCGGCGATGGTTTATGTGCTCGCCATGCCCGAGCTGTTCTACACGGTGCAGATCATCTATCGGCGCAATCTCGAGGTCATTCCGCTGCTGATGGTGGCAACCGTCTGGTATCTGATCATTCTCTCGGTGCTCTCCGCGATTCAGGTGTACGTGGAGCGCTATTTCTCGCGCGGCGCGACGCGCAGCACAACGCCGTCGCCATTCGAAGAGGCGATCAAGGCGCTTGCAGGATTCGTGCTGCGCCGGCGCGAAACTGCATTTGCCGGCGAGTCGCGGCTTGCCGACGCCATCGCGCCGAGCGAGTCGAAAATCCCCGGCGCTGCGAATCCGTGGATCGACCAGCGCACAGGCGGCGAGATCGTCATCCAGAAGGTCTCGAAGAGCTTCGGCGCACTCAAGGTGCTCGACAACGTCTCGCTCACCATGCGTCCCGGCAGCGTCACGGTGATCCTCGGTCAATCCGGCTCCGGCAAGTCGACGTTGCTGCGCACGATCAATCATCTTGAACGCGTCGACGACGGTCTGATCGATATCGACGGCGAACTGATCGGCTATCGCCGCGACGGCATGACGCTCTACGAACTAAAGGAGCGCGACGTGCTGCGGCGTCGCGGCGACGTCGGCATGGTGTTTCAGAACTTCAATCTGTTCCCGCATCTGAGCGTGCTGGACAACATCGTCGAGGCGCCGGTCGCGCTTGGCCGCTTGCCGCGCAAGGAAGCGGAGCAGCTCGCGCAGGATCTGCTTGCGCGTGTCGGACTCGCGGACAAGGCGCACGCGTGGCCGCGGCAATTATCGGGCGGACAGCAGCAACGCGTCGCGATTGCGCGCGCGTTGGCGTTGAGGCCAAAGGTTCTGTTGTTCGACGAGCCGACATCCGCTCTCGATCCCGAACTGGTGAACGAAGTGCTCGACGTCATCAAGGAACTGGCGCGCTCCGGCACCACGATGGTCATCGTCACGCACGAGATCGGCTTTGCGCGGGAAGTGGCCGACACCATCGTGTTCATGGATCGCGGCCGGGTGATCGAAGCCGGTCCGCCAGCGAGCGTGCTGAATCAACCGCAACATTCCCGCACGCGCGAATTCCTGTCGCGTGTGCTCTGACCACTCCTTCTTCGCAACACGATGATCAACAGGCGCAGATTCGTCATGACGGGCATCGCGGCGGCGTTGGCGACGATCGGCCGCGCATATGGCGCGCAGACCGGCATCGACCTCAGTCCGCAACAGCCCGGACGCATACGTACCGGCAAAAACGAGCAGGCGATTGCGGCAATCGCGAATCGCTACCGGTTCGTGAGGGAAGGGCTTTTCACAGTCGCCATCTCGCCGCATGGTCCGCCGACCGCGACTTACGCGACGGATGCGCGGACCGTCGTCGGTTCGGATGCGGACTACGCGCAACTGATCGCCGACGCCCTGGGACTGAAGCTCGACATCGTGCCGATCACGTGGGCCGACTGGCCCCTGGGCTTGACGTCGGGGAAATACGACGCGGTGATCTCGAACGTCGGCGTGACGGAGCAGCGCAAGGAGAAGTTCGACTTCACCACTTACCGTCAGGGCTTGCACGGCTTCTATGTGCGAACCGCCAGCCCGATACGCCACATCGCGGAGCCGAAAGACATTGCGGGCCTGCGCGTGATTACCGGCTCGGGGACGATCCAGGAAAAGATCATCCTCGAATGGAACCGGCAGAACATCGCGAAAGGACTGAAACCCGTCGAGCTCCAGTATTTCGACGACGATGCGGCAAGCCGCGTTGCGCTGCTCTCCGGCCGGGCGGACTTGGAGTTCAATCCCAATGCGCCGCTTGCCTACGACGCCGCGCGAAGCGGCGCGATTCGCCAGGTGGGAACCGTGAATGCGGGCTGGCCCGCGAGAGCGGACGTGGCGATTGCAACGCGCAAGGGCAGCGGACTTGTCGACGGCCTGACACTTGCCACCAATGGCGTGATCGCCGACGGCACGTACGCGCGCGCGCTCGCGCGCTGGGGGATTCAGGCGGAAGCGCTGAACCGCTCCGAAAGCAACCCGCCGGGCCTGCCAAAATTCTGATCCAATTCCAATGACCTTCCGTTCCGTTTTTCCCGGCGCGTCGCTGCGGCACGCCCTGTTTCGTGGTTCGCGCCTTGGCGTGTCGATGGTGCTAACCGGCGCGCTGCTGATGAACGGCGCTTCTGTCCACGCCGCGCCCACCGGCACACTCGTGTTCTGCTCCGAAGGCAGCCCCGCCGGCTTCGATCCGGGCCAGCATACGACCAGCACCGATTTCGACGCGAGCACCAATACCGTCTACAACGGACTCGTGCAGTTCCGCCGCGGCACGCTCGATCTCGAACCCGCGCTGGCGACGAGCTGGGACATTTCAGCGGATCAGCGCACGTACACGTTTCATCTGCGCGGCGGTGTGAAGTTTCATACGACCGCATGGTTTCGACCGACGCGCGACTTCAACGCCGACGACGTGCTGTTTACGTTCAACCGGATGCTGCATGCCGACGATCCGTTCCGCAAGGCGTATCCAAGCAGCTTTCCGTATTTCAGCGACTTGGGCTTCGACAGGAACATCGAGAGCATAGAGAAGATCGATGCTCTGACCGTGCGCTTTCGGCTCAAGGAGCCGGACGTGATTTTCGTGCGCAATCTCGCGATGAGCTTCGCGTCGATTCTGTCGGCGGAATATGCGGAGAAGCTGAGCGCCGCGCATCGCGAGGCGGACATCAATCAGTTGCCGGTCGGAACCGGGCCGTTCGTGTTCCGCTCGTACCAGAAGGACGCGCTGATCCGTTACGACGCCAATCCCGTCTACTGGCGCCCGGACGACGTCAAGCTCGCGCATCTGATCTTTGCGATCACGCCTGATCCGGCGGTACGCATGCAGAAGCTGGCAAGCGGCGAATGTCAGGTGTCCGTGTTTCCACGTCCCGCCGATCTCGAGGTTGTGAAGCGAAACGCCGCGCTTACCGCAGTTTCGGGCGTCGGCTTCAATGTGGGCTTCGTCGCCTACAACACGCAACATGCGCCGCTCAATCGCGTGGAAGTGCGCCGCGCACTCGATATGGCCATCGACAAACCCGCGATCATTCAATCGGTCTTCTCGGGCAATGCAACCATTGCGTCGAATCCGATGCCGCCCGCGCAATGGTCGTACAACAAGCAGTTGAAGGACGCACCTTACGATCCCGCAAAAGCCAAAGCGCTGCTTGCGCAGGCCGGCTTTCCGAACGGCTTCGAGATTTCGCTATGGGCGATGCCGGTGCAGCGCCCCTACAATCCGAATGCGCAATTGATGGCGCAACTGATCCAGCAGGACTGGGCGAAGATCGGCGTGCGCGCGAAGATCGTGAGCTACGAGTGGGGCGAATATAACCGCCGCGCGAAGCAGGGCGGCGAACACGACGCGATGCTCTACGGCTGGTCAGGCGATAACGGCGATCCCGACAACTGGCTCGGCACGTTGCTCGGGTGCGATGCGGTGCACGGCAGTAACGTGTCCAAGTGGTGCGATCCGGCGTTCAACGCGTTGATCGACAAGGCGCGCGCAGCCGCGAACGTCGACGAGCGCACGGCGCTTTATCAGCAGGCGCAGGTCATCTTCAAGCAGCAGGTGCCTTATACGCCGATTGCGCATTCCATCGTCTCTCTGCCTGTGTCGAAGCGTGTGAAGGGGATGGTGTTTTCGCCGCTCGGCAGTCATCGCTTCGAAGGCGTGTGGTTGGAGTGATCGCGTCTACGTCGAGGCGACGTGCGGGACGACGATGCGATGGCATCGCATCGCATCGCCCCGGCGGTCGGCTCGAACTACGCCGTTGCGGCCGCTTCACGCCGCAACAGATGGCGGCTGAACGGACGCGGCAGCGCGAAGTGGTCGCGCAGCGTACGTCCTTCGTAATCGGTGCGGAAAATGCCGCGTTGCTGCAGCAGCGGAACCACGCCGTCGGTGAAGTCTTGAAGCCCGCCCGGCAGAACATCCGGCATCAGATTGAAGCCGTCGGCGGCGCCGCCTTTGAACCAGTGCTCGATGTCGTCGGCGATCTGTTCCGGCGTGCCGACGACGACACGATGTCCGCCGCCGCCCGCCAGCGCGCGAATCAATTGACGCGCCGTGTAGCCATGCGTGCGCGCCTGCGCGAGCGTGGCGTGGAAGAACGTGTGATTACCATTGCCGCCGCCGGGCAATGCGAGATCGTCGGGCAGGCGTTCGTCGAGTTTCAGGCGCTCGACAGCGATGCCCAGTATGCCGGCCAGTCGCGTGAGGCTATACGTCCACGGAATCAGATCGACCAGTTCATCGCGACGGCGCAAAGCCTCGGCTTCGGTTGCGCCGATGATCGTCGTGAGCCCCGGCAGCACGCGAATCGCATCGCTGCCGCGGCCCCATGCTGCCGCTCGCGATTTCAGTTCATGCGCGTAGGCGGCGGCTTCGTCGAATGATTGCGATGCGGAAAACACGGCTTCGGCATGGCGGGCCGCGAACTCGCGTCCGTCAGCCGAGCCGCCGGCCTGGATCAGCACGGGATGACCCTGTTCGCTGCGCGGCAGATTGAACGGGCCGTCGACACTGAAGTATTTGCCGCGATGCTCGATGCGGTGCACCTTCGCCGTATCGATGAAGCGGCCGCTCTCCTTGTCGCCGATAAAAGCGTCGTCTTCCCAGCTATCCCACAGCGCCTTCACGACCTCCGTGAATTCGGCCGCGCGCTCGTAGCGTTGCGCGTGATCGGGCACGGCGTCGCGCCCGAAGTTGCGCGCCGAGCCGAGATCGGCGGTCGTCACGATGTTCCAGCCGGCGCGGCCCGCGCTGAGCTGATCGAGCGTGGCGAAGCGGCGCGCGATGTTGTACGGCTCGTTATAACTCGTCGACGCCGTGCCGATGATGCCGATATGCGTGGTGGCCGCGGCAATGGCGGCGAGCAACACGGTCGGCTCGAGTGCGGTGATCGGGCGGAAGTCGATCTGATCGGCAATCGACGCGTTATCCGCGAGAAACACCGCATCGAACTTCGCGGCCTCGGCGATCTGCGCGACGCGAACGTAGTGAGCGACATCGACGAACGCGCGCGGATCGGCCTCGCGCGTGCGCCATGCGGAAGGGACAAAGCCGGAGTGGAGGATGTTGACGTTCAGATGAAGCTGGCGAGGCGGATCGGTTCTCATGGTCGTGTCGAATGCGGGAGAAGTCAGCAACGAACGTGCTGACCGATTCGATCATTGTCGATGAGCGCGGCGGTCGCGACCACGAAGGAATTGTGGCATCGATATGTATGCGGGGACTAAGCGGGCGACGTCAGCGCCGTTGACACGCGCGCTCGCAACGCGGGCAAAACATCGGCTTCGAACCAGGGATTGCGCTTGAACCATGCGATGTTGCGCGGCGACGGATGCGGCAGCGGCATCACGCGCGGCCCGTATTCCTGCCACCGGGTGAGCGTGTCCGTCAAGGTTGGTCCGCGTGCGTCACCGAGTCCGAATTGTTGCGCGTATTGTCCGACCAGCAGTGTGAGCCTGACCGCACCGAGGTGTTGGAGCAGCTCCTGGTGCCACCGGGGCGCGCACTCTGGCCGTGGCGGCAAATCACCGCTGCGGCCGCGGCCTGGATAGCAGAACCCCACGGGAACGATGGCAAATTTCGAATCGTCGTAGAAGGTGGCGTCGTCGACGCCGAGCCATGCGCGCAGGCGCGTGCCGCTCGCATCGCTCCAGGGTATCCCCGACGCGTGCACCCGTGCACCGGGCGCCTGACCCACGATGAGAATGCGCGCCTGTGCCGACGCGGCCAGTACCGGCCGCGGTGCATGGGGCAGCTTCGACGCGCAAAGCGTGCAACTGCGAATGTCGCTTAGCAGCTTATCGAGCATGACGATTCCGTAGTTGTTTGCCGGGGGCACGGCGCTGTCGGAACGAACCGACTGGTTCGACGCGGCCGCATAGTCTTATGCCCCCGAAGAGCTGCGCCGTGGGTGGTAACGGCCGGATAGCTTAGCATCTGCTCGCAATCGACTACTGCGATTCCGCCGACGAAGCCTGTCGAACCCGCACCGCTTCACGCCTCGCCCAGGCCGCGATACATTCCGATACCTCGCCGACACACGTGGGATACATAGCGCGCTTCTAATCGCTGCATGGCGCCGGGCGCGAGCGTTGTCAGCTCGCCTGAAGGACATTGAACACGTGTCGTCAGAGTCCCGTCGATAGATCAATTGCAAACGATAAGGAAGCTCGCAAATGACTGGCGACAAAGTGTGGTTTATCACCGGCTGTTCCGCGGGGCTGGGGCGCGAGCTTGCCGAAGCCGTGCTCGCGAGCGGTCATCGGCTCACCGCTACGGCGCGGGACACGGCACGGCTGCGGGCTCTGGCCGACAGGTACGGGGATCGCGTTCGCGTGATCGCGCTCGACGTGACCGATCCGGTCGCGGCGCGGGACGCGGTCAGTCTCGCCGTCGAGCAGTTCGGCCGTCTGGACGTGCTTGTGAACAACGCGGGCTACGCCGACCTGGCTTCAATCGAAGACGCGACCGATCAGGCGCTGCGCGAACAGATGGACGTCAACTTCTTCGGTGTTTGCAATCTCAGCCGCGCAGCGTTGCCGGTGATGCGCAAGCAGCGCGCCGGTCACATCATGCAGATTTCGTCTGTCGGCGGACGCGTCGGAGGACCGGGGCTCGCGGCCTATCAGGCGGCGAAGTGGGCGGTAGGCGGCTTCTCCGAAGTGCTCGCCAAAGAGGTCCGCGACTTCGGCATCAAGGTCACGGTGATCGAGCCAGGGTCGATGCGGACGAACTGGGCCGGTTCGTCGATGACCATTCCCGAGATCAGCGAAGCCTACCTGCCGGTCATCGGTCCGGTGGCGGAGCGCCTGCGCCGCAGTGACGGCAATCAGCCGGGCGACCCGGCGCGCATTGCCCAGGTGCTGCTCAATATCGCCGAAGTGCCGGCGCCGCCGTTGCGCCTGCTGGTCGGCAGCGACGCGGTAGCGGTAGCCGCCGATGCCGCGAGGTTTCGCGCCCAGGAGGACGCCGAATGGCGCGCGGTCAGCGAATCCGTTGCATACCCGCCTGCTGACACTGCACACGTCGCGCAAGCCACGCAAGCCGGCGGCGCGGATTGATACGGCCGCGATCCGCGAGACCGCTCACCGTCGTCGTTCATCTCCGATCCTGATTTCGCCATGGGCCCATTCAGCGCCTTCTTCGTGCTCATCGGCACCTTGCTCACGGCGAGCGGGTACGGGGCGACGTTTTTCCTGTCGATGCATTTCCGGTCTCTCGGGGGCAACGATCTGGATACCGGACTCGCGCTGGCGGAAGCCACGGTTGGCACACTGGTAGGCGTGCTCGTGGTGGGCCGGTTCGCCCGGCGTATCGGCAGCGCGCGCACCACCGCGCTAGCGGCCCTGTGCATTGGCCTCGGCGTGATCGGCTTTGCTGCGGTCGACCGGATGAGCGCACCTGGCATTCTCCCCGGCTTTCTCGTGGGCTTCGGCTGGGGAGCGTTCTGTCTCGCCGCGCCCATGTCGTTGACGGAACGCACGAGCGACGCCGATCGCGGATTCTGGTTCATGCGCTTCGGTACGATCCAGATGGCGGGCATTGGCGGCTGTCCCGCCGTGGCCGCAATGGCGATCCGTTCGTGGCACTGGCCGCTCACCAGCGTGTTCTACGTGGTCGGCGGCTTATGCGCGGTCGCCGCGCTGATGCTCGAAGCGTTCGGGCGGGTATCGCCGCACCGGGACGAAGCGCCGGTGCAGCAGGACTGGCTGCGCGAGTCGGGTGCTGTCTGGCGAACGCGCGCCGCGTATCCGATCGTGATGATTTCGCTGTGCGCGTGCGTCTTTTCGGGGTCGATGACGTTTCAGATGTCCATCATTCGCGGCACGCATGCGCAAGCCGGCACGTTCTTCAGCCTCTATGCGGTGACGGTCGTCGTTGCGCGATGGCTGCTCACGCGCGTCGTAGTCAGGCTATATCACGGAGTCGCGACCAGGCTTCTGCTGGCGATCATGGTGCTCGGCACCGCGGCCATGTTCGTCGTGCCGTACCAGCCGGCTTTTCATTCGATAAGCGCAGTACTGCTGGGCATCGGCTACGGGCTCGTCTATCCGACCATCCAGGCGCAGGCCGTGAACGACTGCGCGGCGACGCACCGGCAGCCCGCGCTCACGTGGTTCGTCGTGGCGTACTTCATCGGCACGTTCGGTTTCCCGGCAGTGGCTAGCTGGGTGCTGGTTCATATAGGCACGCCCGCGTTGATCGGATTGATGGCGGCCTGCGGTGTCGGCGCGCTTGTCCTCGCGGTCATGCGCGACAGGCACGCGATTGCGCCGTTGTCCAATGCGTGACGGAGCTCGGCTTGCTCGTGGCGCGCCGCGCGACTTCTGCTGTAGCTGATTGGTATGCCGCATGAAGCGACCATCGCTGACGATGGCCGCAAGCGTTCGATGGGCCGGATACATTTCGATACGTCGCCGAAACACCGCCGATACATTGCGCAGTTCAAATTGAAACACCCCTGATTCGCAGCGGCGCAGCGGCGCAACGGCGCAGCGAAAGGCGTCGCAGTCGCTGCGGCGAAGCAGGTGCGCGGCGTCACGTCGATGAGCAGCAAACCGACGCTGCGCGAGCAAGGCGGCGTTAAGCACCAGCTTTTGCTCTTCCCGCTACGAACATACCGGCTTCTGGAGATCAGTCGATGAGAGTGCTATCCGACGACGACATCGTGGTTCGCACATTGCTGAATGTCCTCGATCCTTCCGCGGAACAACTGGACGCCTGCGCGCGGAAGAAGCCTTTGCCGCTCAAGCGGTGCCGCATAGGCACGCGTTCGCCGATGGCCGACGCATCCCACCATCGCGCGAGCCGGCCGGCCCGGATTGCGGTAGTGGAATGGTTGTCGCCGGCGACCATCAGCGTATCGTGGAGCGACTCGTGCATCGGGCGCTACGCCGAGCAGATATGGTGCAGCGGACTCGCGCGGGTCGGTTCCGTATGCGCGCTGACAGGCCGCGCAGTCAGACGCGGCGACCGGATATTCCGCCCGCGTATCCGGCAGATGCGGGTGCCCGGCAATCGCGATCAGGTGATCCTCGCGGAGGCGATCGGACAGCGCACCGATCTGCCAATAGAAGGCGCTGCCGGCTGGCCGTTTTGAACCGCTACACGTGCGACTGGATGCATGCCTGCATACGGTTGGCATCGACACTGGAGGCTACATGAGTGAACTATGGCAATTGTCCGCAACTGAACTGGCGAGGCGTGTGAGAACGCGTGAAGTGTCCGCTCGCGAAGCGGCGCAGTCCGCGCTTCTACGTCTCGATGCGGTCAATCCGCTCATCAACGCGGTCGTGGCGCACCGGCCCGACTGGGTGCTGGAGCAGGCGGACAGCGTCGACCGCGCGATTGCTCGCGGTGAAGATCCGGGGCCGCTGGCGGGCGTGCCTGTCACGACCAAGATCAATACCGACCACGCGGGTTTCGCCACCACCAACGGCACGCGTTTGCAGGAAAACCTGGTGGCCGAGGTGAATAGTCCCGCTGTCGATAATCTGCAAAAGGCCGGCGCCGTGCTGCTCGGCCGCAGCAATTCGCCGACTTTCGCTCTGCGCTGGTTCACCTCCAACCAGGTTCATGGACGCACGCTCAATCCGCGCGACCCATCGCTCACGCCGGGCGGGTCGTCGGGCGGCGGAGCAGCGGCAGTCACCGCGGGTATCGGGCAGATTGCGCTCGGCACGGATATCGGCGGCTCGATACGCTATCCGGCTTACGCATGCGGCATCCACGGACTCAGGCCGACGTTCGGACGCGTGCCCGCGTTCAACGCGTCGTCGCCCGAACGCCCGATCGGTGCGCAATTGATGTCGGCCACGGGTCCGATGGCGCGCACGGTGCCGGATCTTCGCCTCGGCCTCGTTGCACTGGCCGCGCCCGACTTGCGCGATCCCTGGTATCTGCCGATGCCGCTCGAAGGACGCGCGGTGCCGTTGCGTGCCGCGCTTTGCCTGCGTCCGGGCGGCCTGCAGATCGTCAAGGAAGTCGAGCACGCGTTGCTGGACGCGGCCCAACGCCTTCGCGACGCAGGCTGGCGCGTCGACGAGATCGACGACACACCGTCGATGCGCGAAGCCGCGCAATTGCAGGAACGTCTGTGGCTCGGCGACGGTTTCGAGGCGCTGGCCGACTCGGTGGCGCGCGACGGCGACCCCGGCGCGCAAGCGGTGGTGAACGCGGCGCGCCTGAAAGTGAAAGACCTGCCGGCCGACGTAATCAGCCGGTCGCTGGTGCGCCGCACGAGCTTGCTACGTGAATGGCGGCTGTTTCTCGATCAGTATGCGGTCGTGCTGATGCCGGTGTCGGCGGAGCTTCCGTTCCCGGACGATCTCGATCAGCAAGGCGCGGCGGGCTTCGACCGCGTATGGGAAGCGCAACTCACAATGCGTGCGCTGCCTGCGATGGGTTTGCCGGGTCTTGCCGTCACGACGCAACTGGTGAACGGCGTGCCGGTGGGTGTGCAGATCGTGGCCGCGCATTACCGCGAGGACTTGTGTCTGCTCGCGGGTGAAGCGATCGAAGCACGCGGCACACCGCTCTCTCCGGTTATGCCGGTCACTCCGCTTACGTCGCTTACGCCGCGCGTCTGAGCCGGCATCGCAGGGCTTGCATGAAGCGCACAGGCGGCGGTTGCCGGCTGTGCGAGCGTATGCGTCGGTTAGCTTACCGGTGCCTGATACGCTGCCAGCGCCTGACCGAGAATCTCGCCGGCCCTGCTTTGTGCAATGTGCCGGCCGATTGCCGCGAGGTCGGTGTCGCCGGAGGTGGCGATCAACGCGTAGCTCTGCTTCGCCTGTCTCCAGGTCACCACCTGCATCGTGTTGACGTCCTGCTGCGCGAGCGCGGCATCCGGCTTGTCATCTGTCATCACGCATAGCGAAACCGGCAAGCCTTTCTCCGGCAGGTAGACGATCTGCACCAACGGCTTGTCGTTAAAGCGCAGCCGTTGCACGCGCTTGAACGTCAGTCCGAGCGAACGCAGGTCCGGCACGTGGATCGACAGTCCGTCGTCGCGGCGAATGTCGTCGACGATGTGCGCAAGGCCGGTAATCGGCAAGTCGGACGCAACGGTTTCCCGCGTATAGAGCCGTTGATAATTGACCGCTGCGATGATCCACGGCGATACGCCTGCCGGGATAGCCTGTTGTGAAAGCGTCTGCCCGACACCGCCGGGGGCGCTGCTTCCCGCCAGGCGCAGCACGACGGCGCAACAGAACGCACCGCTTACGAATGCGAGCGCGGCCCACGGAGCCGCGGCGCGAATGCGTGCGCGCACCGGCCGGGCCCACTGAATACCTGTGTCGGAGCCTGAAGCCCCGGACGGCCCGCGCATACGCAAGGACCACGGGCTGCGGCCGCTGGCGCGCGAAGCCCACGCCGCGGCACGATCGTTCCTGCCCACGGCTCTCATGCCAGGAGCCGGCGTTTGCGCTTCTATCAACTGCGCAACGTTGCGCGTGAGGCTTTCCGGAACCGGTGGCAGTTGCTGATGCTGGAACGCCCGCCGATACGGCAACGCCGACGCCCTGAGCAATGCGACGCGTTCGGCGACATCGGCCGAGACGACGATTGTGCGTTCGACTTCCTTGCGCTCGCGCGGCTGCAAATTGCCGTCGACGTACGCCATGAGCAGGATGTCGTCCATAGTCAAGCCCCCTGGTCTCTGCTATTACTCATTACTCGCGCGAGCCACGCTTTTTTGTTTTTCGCTGAACAGGGCCCCGATGGTTTGCCGGGCCCGCGAGAGGCGGCTCATGACGGTCCCGATAGGGACTCCCAGGGTTTGCGCCGCTTCCTGATAGCTGAGGCCCTCGACCGCTACCAGCAGCATCACCACGCGTTGCGCGTCGGGTAGCCGCTGCACGGCTTCGACAATCTGTCCGTCCATCGCGTGTTGTTCAGGCGTGCGCGCGGCGGGGTCGGCGACTGTTTCGAGAAATTCGTCGTCCCAATCCATGCCCGAGCGACTGCGCACGCTGCGCGCACGCAACTCGTTTATCCATGTGGACTGCACGATCGAAAACATCCAGCTAAGCGGCGCGGTGTCCGGCTGAAGCTGATGCGCGCGTTCGAGCGCCCGCACGCAGGCGCGCTGCACGAGGTCTTCGGCGTCGTGCCGGTCGCCGGAAATGCGCAGCGCGAATGTCCACAGGCGTGGAAGCATCGACGGAAGCAGGGCGGACAGATCTGCTGCGGTCATCGAATCGGTCCATCGCCGGATGTCATGCGGCCGCCGTCCGCTGGCGCATGCGTACGCGCGGTATGTTCAGGCAGGCACGCGATCTTCGTTCGCACTGCGGGTCGCGGCCGCGCCGCACTGCGTTTCGATTCGTGCGTGCCGTATGCGGCCGGCTGCGATGTCTGGTCTGTTTCCATGGAACGATGCGGATGCGCTGGCTAGTCGACATCACATAAACACGCACAGCCGGTGATCTATTCCATCGCGGCAAGCGATGCGGGATGACAAGGACTGAACACGCGTGCTCTAGCCGTTTGCGCGCGAACGTGATTACGAACGCCAATGCCAATGCCCACGCCGCCCGTTCACGGCCCGCAAGCGTTAGCAAGCCGCTCGCTCAGCGCACGAAGAAACGCGGTTCTGTCGACGGTGGCGGGAAGTGCATCGGCGAGCCGGTTGTGAAAGGTCGCGGTGTCGACGCCCAGCGCAGCCCGCTGCGCGACGATGCGGGCGACGGGCCCAATATGCGTTGCAAGCTGCCGTGCGGCTGCTTCGATATGCGCGGCATCGGGCACGCGTGCCTGGGTGGAAGCGACGCGTGCCGCAGGTTGAATGCTCTCGCTCACCGGCCGCGAAGACGCGCTTCCCTGCCCGGCAGTATGCCGTTGCAACAGCGTGTCGAATTGATGACGTGTCGCTTCGTCGGGAAGATGACGCGCGAGTTGTGCCGCCAGCATGCGCGGGTTCGTTGCGTGTGCCGCCGCCCGCCGCACGAGCAGCGACGCAACCGGCCCAACGTGGTGCGCGAGCCGCTCTTCGAGCTGCGCCAGCAATTCCGGAGGCCAGCCGATAGAATCGGCGGATACCGCGTGAGCAGTAGCGGTGGCGGCCCCTGGTGAAAGCGGTGGTGCAAGCGCCTCGCGATTCACCGGCGCCGCGACCACCGTCCGGTCCGGATCGCGTTCTGCCGCGAGCGTATCCAGCAGGCTCAGCAACTCCGCGCGCCAGCTTTGCGCGGACAGGTAGCGTGCCTCGGGCTCTTTTGCAAGCGCCTTGCGCACCATCGCATCGAGCGAGGCGGGAAGGCCAGGCGTTTCGCTCGACGGCGCGGGCGGCATGCCGTTCAACACCTGTTGCATGACAGCCGCCGATGAGCCGGAAAACGGGCACTTGCCGGTCAGCATCTCGTACAGCACGACGCCCGCGGAAAACAGATCGCTGCGTGCGTCGATCGGTGCGCCCGTGTACTGCTCGGGCGACATATACGCAGGCGTGCCGATCATCACGCCTATCTGCGTCAGACGGCCCGTGTCCAGTTGCGCGATGCCGAAGTCGGCGATCTTGCATTCGCCACGCGGCGCGATCAGCAGATTGGCGGGCTTGATGTCGCGATGGATCACGCCAGCCTCGTGCGCATACGCCAGCGCGTCCAGCAACTGCGCGAACCACGCGAGCGTGCGCACGAGCGGCAATCTCGTGCCATGCAGGGCCTCTTTCGCGAGCCGCGCGGCGAGCGTTTCTCCGCGCACATATTCGAGTGCGATAAACGGGACGCCGTCGGCCTCGCCATAGTCGAACACACCGACGATATGCGGGTGCACGAGCCGCCCGGCCGCGCGCGCCTCGTTGATAAAGCGCGCGGGCAGTTCCGCATCGGCCGCGCTGCTCCCTTGCTGCGAGTCGCGCAGCAACTCGGGGTTGATCGTCTTGAGGGCGACTTGCCGCTGGATATGCGGGTCGGTGGCGAGATAAACGGTGCCCATCGCGCCGCGGCCAAGCACGCCATCGACCAGATAACGGCCGATCTGCCGCGGCGCTCCGCTCGTCGCGGTCATGGTTGCAAGCCGTGCGGCACGGTTGCGGCCGCACCGGTCTCGTCGAGTATCTCGAAGGCCGTCACGAGACTGGTGCGCATTCTTCCGAACGACACCGCGAGCGAAGCGATCTCGTCGCTACCGCGTGTGGGCAATTCCACTTCGCCGAGTTTGCCGAGGCTGACTTCGTCGGCGGCACGCGAGAGAGCCTGCAGGCGCCGCGTGACGAGCACATGCACCATCACGTTCAGGACCACCAGCACGACCGCGAACACGACGCTCAGGGCGGTCATGAAGCTGCGCCACAGCGCCCGGCCGCGCGCGATCGATTCCGACATCGGCACCGACACGAACTCTGCGCCGATCACGTCGTTCATGGTCCAGCCAAAACCGTTCGCCGGCCCGTACTTGTCGAGCATGGTGCGCGGCGCCGCCGACGGCGTGCTGTGACACTGCATGCAGGCGGCGTCCGTGATCCGGCTGGGACGCGCCAGAAACAGCAGATGTTCGCCGCCGGGAGTGCGCCGCTCGCCAGTCACCTCTTTCAGCGCGGGCTTGTCGTGCAGATGCGCAATCACTTCGGTTTCCCAATCGGTTGGGCGATCGCGTAGGTTGGTCGGATTGAGCATCGTCGAACGATACGAGAAGTTCGGGAACGCGCCCTGCAACGTATTCAGCATTTCAATCGCGGAGAACGCGGGCACGGACTCGGGCACGAACGAGTATTGAATCTGTGTCGAGAGTAACGGCGTGATGTGCTGAGCCGTGTAATTCTGCATCGCCTCGGCGGCGCTCATCAGCACATTGGCGTCGTGCCGGGTTTCGTCGAGCGACTGCTGCTGCAGCACATGATTTGCGACGATGCCCGCCGCGCTCAGTCCAATCGCGAAGATTGCGATGAACACGAGATTGAACTTGATGGCGAGGGACAGCTTCATGGTCGAGCCCGTGCGGATGAGTAGGACGAGTAGGCAGAAACGGGAGCGGCTGTGCCGGCCCGCCACGCAGGTCGCGGATGTGGCTGCAGGAGCGGCCGCCAGTCCGGCAGATCGTGCAGGTGTTGGCGGATGTCGCGGCGGAACGCCGGATCTGACAGGCGTGCGCCGAAGCGTTGAGTAAAGCGCGTGGCCGGGTCTGTTCGCACCGCAAGCGCGCTGCCGAGCCAGTCGGACACGTCCGCGTAGGTCACGGGGCGGGAGCCGGCTGCCGATGGGCTCGCCGGGCGCGGCGCGGCCGGCGCGGCCGGCTCGGGTCGCAGCGGCAGCGGGCGCAATGCGTCGCGGAACGCGAGCGGCATCGCGGCCACGAATGCGGGGTCAAGGCGTGCCGAAACGATAACGCGTGCGTTGGTTTTGGAAAGCCGCGCGAACTGATGAGTTGATATCGCCGTCTGCGCCGGCTTGTCATGCGGCTTGCCGAGCGTGACCAGTTGTGCGGACCCGCTTTCGCAGAACACAGCGTGCGCGTCGTCGCCGGCATAAGCCGGCGTGGACGCGGCAATCACGAGCGCGCTGGGGTCGGCCGGCGTGACACGCATACGCTCAGTCTCAACGACAGGCACCGCGCAATTGGCCGCGGCGCAAACATGCTGCACCTTCAGCCAGCCGCGTAGCAGCGCGACATGGCCATCGCGCGCGAGCAACACCCGAGTGTCACTTCCCATCGCAAGCACATTGCCCGTTTCGTCCTGCATCTGAACGATGCCATTGGAATCGGGCGGCGTTTCGACGATATCGTCTGGCGCGAGCCGTTGGCCTGAGCCAGCCCGATACACAGTGCTTTCGTGGATCGTCGTCACCGGTGCGCCGGTTTGCACGATCGTCCAGCCGGCGTGCGCATACGGTGCGAGCGCGAGCAGGCAGAGGGGTAAGAGCCGCATCGGTGCAATTGCGATCGGGCACAAGCGTGTGGGATCTTCGGATGATGTCATTGCGTGCCGTGTACTGAAGCCACTGTTCGATAACCACTGTTGCTGACTGAACAGCCGGCTGCCCGGATTTATTCCGGCACGTCACGACGAATGTCGCGACGTCGCGCGCTCGCGTGCGTTCCCGCGAATTTTCAAAGCAATCATTCGAGCGACGGAATATTCACGCCGGCCCAGATGTTCTGGTTGCGGAATGCGGTTGCGTCGATGGACGAAAGCTCTAGCAGATCGATTCACAAATCACGGAATAGATCGCGAGTCTGCGCTGTTGTGTGAGCGTGGACGACGGCCGGGCACCAGCACCCGCTCATTCGAATCCCGAACCTGAATGCATCCAGAGGAACGAGCGTATGGCAACGAGACAGAGCAGTCAGAAATTCATTGCGCGAAATCGTGCGCCGCGCGTACAGATCGAATATGACGTCGAGCTGTACGGTGCGCAGAAGAAAGTGCAGATACCGTTTGTGATGGGCGTGATGTCGGACCTCTCCGGCGCGAACAGCGGCGATCTTCCGCCAATAGAAGAGCGCAAGGCATTGGAGGTGGATGTCGATAACTTCGACAACCGCATGCAGTCGATGAAGCCGCGAGTGAACTTCAACGTTCCGAATACGCTGACTGGCGAAGGCAATCTCGAAGTGGACATGACGTTCGAAAGCATGGACGACTTTTCGCCCGCGGCAGTCGCGCGCAAGGTCGATGCGCTCGCCAAGCTGCTGCAGGCACGCACGCAACTGGCGAACCTGGGCACTTATCTCGACGGCAAGGCCGGCGCGGAAAAACTGATTGCCGAGGCGCTCAAGGACCCGGCGCTGCTGCAATCGCTAAGCGCCGCTCCGAAGCCCGTTGACACCGAACCCGGACAGGAGTGAGCGCGATCATGGAAAGTCAGAAGCAGTTGGACACAGCCGCGCAAGGCACCCTGAGCGAAACCAGCGACTTCGCCGCGCTGCTCAACAAGGAGTTTCGCCCGAAGAACGAACGCGCGAGAGAGGAAGTCGAGGCGGCGGTGCGCACGCTCGCCGAGCAGGTGCTGCAGGATTCGAACATCGTCTCCGACGACGTCACGCAAACCATCAATGCGTATGTCGCGGAGATCGACCGCAAGCTCAGCGAGCAGTTGAACCGCATCATGCATCACGAGGAATTCCAGAAGCTGGAAGGCGCGTGGCGTGGTCTGCATCATCTGGTCACGAACTCGGAGACCGATCCGATGCTCAAGATCCGCGTGCTGAATGTGTCGAAGAAGGAGTTGGGCAAGAACCTCAAGCGCTTCAAAGGCGTTGCATGGGATCAGAGCCCGGTGTTCAAGCGCGTTTACGAAGAAGAGTATGGTCAGCTCGGCGGCGAACCGTACGGCTGCCTGATCGGCGATTACTACTTCGATCACAGTCCGCAGGATATCGAACTGTTGCGCGGCATCTCACAGGTGGCCGCCGCGGCCCACGCACCGTTTATCTCCGCCGCCGATTCCACCTTGCTCGGCATGGAGAACTGGAGTGAGCTCGCCAACCCGCGCGATCTGTCGATGATCTTCACGACGCCGGACTACGCGGGCTGGCGCTCGCTGCGTGAAATGGACGACGCGCGCTACCTCGCGCTGACGATGCCCCGCACGCTTGCGCGACTGCCTTACGGCGCAAAGACCGACCCTGTCGACGAGTTCGATTTCGAAGAAGACACGGAAGGCGCCGATTCGTCGAAATACACATGGCAGAACGCGGCGTATTCGATGGCGGTGAATATCAACCGCTCATTCAAGCTATATGGCTGGTGCACGCGCATTCGTGGCGTGGAGTCGGGCGGTGCGGTCGAGAATCTGCCGGTTCACACTTTCCCGAGCGACGACGGCGGCGTGGATATGAAGTGCCCGACTGAAATTGCGATCACCGACAGGCGCTCGGCCGAACTCGACAAGATGGGCTTGATGCCGCTCGTGCACCGCAAGAACTCGGATGTCGCCGCGTTCATCGGCGCGCAGTCGGTGGCGAAGCCGGAAGAGTACGACGATCCGTCGGCGACCGCGAATTCCAATCTCTCGGCGCGGCTCCCGTACATGTTCGCGTGCTGCCGCTTTGCGCACTACCTGAAGTGCATCGTGCGCGACAAGATCGGTTCGTTCAGCACGCGTGAGCAGATGGAGAGCTGGTTGTCGAACTGGGTGATGAATTACGTCGACGGCGACCCGGTGAATTCGAGCGAAGAAACCAAAGCACGCAAGCCGCTCGCCGCCGCGCAGGTCGTGGTGGAGGAAGTGGAGGGCAATCCCGGCTACTACACGTCGAAGTTCTTCCTCAAGCCGCATTACCAGTTGGAAGGCCTGACCGTGTCGCTGCGGCTCGTGTCCCGCCTGCCGTCCGCGCTCGCGGCGTAGGCGTCCCGCACCACGTCACCATGCAGAAAACCCGTCCGCGGCGCAAACGCCACGGGCTCCACGTTCGCCGCACCGGCGAGCACACTCATTAGCAACGGGAAGAGGTCAATATGGCATTCGATATGCACCTGAAATTCGGCGCTGGTTCGGTCACGATCCAGGGCGCGTCCAACCATTCGAAGCACAAGAACGAAGTGCCGATCATCGCGTGGTCCTGGGGCGTCAGCAACACCGGCAACCTTCACACAGGCGCAGGCTACGCGTCCGGCGGCAAGGCGAACATTCAGGACATCACCATCACCAAATACGTCGACAGCTGTTCGAACGCGATTCTCAACGCCTGCTGCACGGGCGCGCGCCTCGACACGGCCTATCTGTACGTGACCAATGCGACCGGTCAGCAAACGGACTTCCTGACAATCGAATTGAGCGAAGGCGTGCTGATTACGTCGGTGGCGACCGGCGGCAGCGGCGGCGATGAGCGTCTGACCGAAAACATCACGCTGCACTTCGGCAAGTTCAAGTATTCGTTCCAGCCCCAGGACGACGAAGGCAAGGCAAGCGGCGGCACGAAGGACTTCACGTTCGACATCCAGCAGGTCGCGAAACAGTAAGCAAGCTGAGGTGCGCGACGACAAGGTGATTCTTACGATCAGGATACCGAACGGATGGCGGAGCTGACCCCTCAGGAGCGCTTGCAGCCCTCGTTGCTCGACCGGCTCACCGATATGGCGCCGGACGAGCCCGACGAGAGCCGCGAGCAGCGCGTGATCACGGCGGCGCGCCTGCGCGAGTATGTGACGCGTGACATTGCCGCGCTGCTGAACTGCACGCGGCAGTGGGACAGCGACGGTCTTCCGGGACTCGATCACGTCGCTAACTCCGTGCTGAACTTCGGTATTCCGGATCTGGCGGGCGCACCGTTGTCCGGCATCGACGCAGGCATGTTGCAGGAGCGTATCCGCACAGCGCTCATCGACTTCGAGCCGCGCCTGATTGCGGACACGGTGCAAGTGGCCGTGAATATCGACGACGCGGTAATGGACGCACGCTCGCTGAGTTTTCGGATCGAGTCGCAGATGTGGGCGCAACCCATGCCGCTTGCGCTCTATCTGCATACCGACGTCGATCTCGAGACCGGTGAATTCCGGGTCTCGCAACATTTCGGTTGACTATCATGGACCCACGTCTTCTCAGCTACTACAACCGCGAACTGCAGCATGTTCGCGAGATGGGCGCGGAATTCGCGAGCGCCTATCCGAAGATCGCGGGGCGCCTCGGCATGGAGGGCTTCGAATGCGCCGATCCCTACGTGGAGCGGCTGCTGGAAGGCTTCGCGTTTCTCGCCGCACGCGTGCAATTGAAGCTCGACGCGCAATACCCGGTGTTCACCCAGCATCTGCTGGAAATGATTTATCCGCACTATCTGCTGCCGATTCCGTCGATGGCGGTGGTGCAGATGCATCCGGACGCGACGCAAGATCTGCCCGCTGGCGGCCACACGGTCGCGCGCCACACGGTAATGCGCAGCCTGAAGGGTTTCGGCGACCGCACCGCGTGTGAGTACCGGAGCGCGCACGAGGTCACGCTGTGGCCGCTCGAACTCGCCGAGGCGCGCTATTTCGACACGCCGGCCGCGCTTGCCGCCGCCGGTCTCGTGCCGCCGCCAGGGCGCGAGGTCCGGGCGGGGTTGCGGCTGCGCTTCTCCACCCTCTCCGGGGTGCAGGCGAACATGCTGGCGCTCGACAGCCTGCCCGTTTACCTGGCCGGAGCAGACGAACTGCCCAACGTCGTGTACGAGCAGATGCTCGCAAACGGTGAGGGCTACACGGTCAGAGCGCGAGGCGCGCAGGAAGGCCAATTCGTCAGCGACCATCACGACGCGGCGGCGCTGCGCGCGATCGGCTTCGGCGAACAAGAGGCGATGCTGCCGTACGGCGACCGTTCGTTTAGCGGCTACAGACTGCTACAGGAATATTTCGCGTGCCCGGAGCGCTTTCGCTTCGTCGAATTCACAGGACTGCGCTCCGTGCTCGCTCGGGCTCAGGGCAATGAGTTCGAGATCGTGGTGTGGCTCGACCGCGGTGCTGCCAGGCTGCATAACGCGCTCGACGCCGGCAACTTCAGGCTGTTCTGCACGCCCGCGGTCAATCTGTTCGAGCAGCGGGCCGACCGGATTCATCTTCAGCAAGGCAAGACCGAGTATCACGTGATCGGCGATCGCACCCGTCCGATGGATTTCGAGGTGCATAGTGTGCTCGACGTGCAAGGCTACGGCGACAGTCAGGAACCGCAGCAAAGCTTTTTGCCGTTCTATGGCGGCACGTCGCGCACCTGGCATCACGTGCAGTCGGCGTTCTATACGTTGCGCCGCGAGCCGCGTCTTCTTTCGGGCCGGCAATTGCAGAACGGCGCGCGCTCCAGCTATGTGGGCAGCGAGACGTTCATTGCGCTCGTCGACGCAAACGACGCGCCGTACCCGACCACGCTGCGTCAACTCGGCTTGCGGGTGTTATGCACCAATCGCGATCTGCCGTTGCATATGCCGGTCGGCAAGTCGTACACCGATTTCACGCTGGACACCGACGCGCCGGTCGCATCGATTCGCTGCATCGCCGGTCCGACCCGGCCGCGCGCGCCGACGGCCACCGGCGAGACCGCATGGCGGCTCATCAGTCATCTGCAATTGAATTACCTGTCGCTGTTCAACGAGAGCCGCGACGACGATGGCAGCAAGGATGGCAACGACGAAGGCGAGCAGAACGCCGCCGCATTGCGCGAGATGCTCGGCCTCTATCGCGACGAGTTCGACGCGGCGGCGCGGCGGAGAATCGAAGGCATCAAGCAGGTCGCCGCGAGAGCCGCCACGCGCCGCGTGCCGGTGCCCGGACCGATCACCTACGGGCGCGGGCTCGAAATCACACTGACGTGCAGCGACGCGGCCTTCGAGGGCAGCAGCGCGTTTTTGCTCGCGTCGGTTCTTCAGCATTTTTTCGCGCGCTACGTCTCGCTGAATTCGTTCACGGAGACCGTCTTGCGCACCTTCGAACGTAACGAGGTAGCCCGATGGCCCGCCACACCCGGCAAGCGTCCGATCCTCTAGCGCCCGATCCTCTGGCACTGGAAGCCGCGCTCAGCGAGCGGCCGTTCGACTTCGAGTTTTTCGAGGCAATGCGCCGGCTCGAATGCGTGTATCCGGACCGTCCGCGGCTCGGACATTCGACGAAGCCGGCCGACGATCCCGTGCGGCTTGCGCATGCGGCGACGCTCGAGTTTGCGCCGCGCGGCATCGAGCGCTTCGAGCGCGGAGCGGCGGGTTCGCCTGGCAAGCTATACGGGCTGTTTCTCGGCCTGTTCGGACCGAACGGTCCGTTGCCATTGCATCTGACCGAGCATGCGGTCGAGCGTCAGCGCAACGCGAAGGACACGTCCCTGGTGGCGTTCGCCGACATCTTTCATCACCGGATGCTAAGCCTTTTTTACCGCGCGTGGGCCGATGCACAGCCCACGGTTCAACTCGATCGTCCCGACGAAGACCGCTTTCGCACGTATGTCGGCGCGTTGATTGGAATGGCCGCGCCGCAACTGGAAGGACGCGATGCGCTGCCGGATCGGTACAAGCGCTTCTTCGCCGGCCGGCTGGTGCCGCAGCGCGCAATGCCGAGGGGCTCAGAGCTTTCTCGCGCATTACTTCGGCGTGCCGGTGGCGGTGCTCGAGTTCATGACCGGCTGGATGCAGTTGCCGCGCGACGCCCATCTGCGAATGGGCATTGCGGTGGCGTCATTGGGCCGCGACGCGACGCTCGGTGCGCACGTGCGCGGCGCGCAGCAGCGCTTTCGCTTGCGAATCGGGCCGTTGCCGCTTGGCGAGTTCAAGCGTTTTTTGCCGGGCGGCGATGCGCTCGCCGAACTGGTCGCCGCGGTCAAGCTCTACGTGGGCGGAGAAAAACGCTGGGACGTGCAGATCGTGCTCATGAAAGAAGAAGTGCCGGCGACGCATCTCGGCCAGATGGGTCGCATGGGTTTCAGTACATGGATGGGTCACTACACGAAGCCCGTCGATGCCGACGACGTCGTGCTGACGCCAGTCGACTGAGGCCATGCGAATGCATCGCACCGACGCGCTCGCGTCCTGAATTCCAACCGGCGGCATCACGCCGATCACCCCATTTCAAAGGATCGCCATCATGGCCGAGATCAGTCGCGGCGCGCTGTTCGGCAAGCTCAATTCGCTTGCCTACCGGAGCATCGAAAGCGCCACCGTGTTTTGCAAACTGCGCGGCAACCCGTACGTCGAAATCGCGCATTGGGTGCATCAGATCCTGCAATTGCAGGACTCCGATCTGCACCGGATCGTCAGGCGCTTCGACGTCAACCCGTCGAGTCTCGCTCGCGATCTCACCGCAGCGCTCGAGCGTCTGCCGCCCGGCAATACGACGATCAGCGATCTGTCGGCCGACGTCGAGGAAATGGTCGAGCGCGCCTGGGTCTTCGCCACGCTGATGTTCGGCGAGGCCCAGGTTCGCACGGGGTATCTGCTCGTCGGCGCGCTGCGCACGCGCCATCTGCGTAACGCGTTGCTCGCGTTGTCGGCTGAGTTTGCGAAAGTGAAGGCGGAGGCGCTTGCCGACGCGTTCGGTGAGATCGTCGCGGGATCGCCGGAAGACCGCCTGGAGGCGACCGACGGCTTCCGGTTGGGCGCGGCGCCCGCGCCTGGCGAAAGCAGCGGCTCCATTGCGCCGGCGCAGATGGGAAGACAGCAGGCGTTGCAGCAATTCACGGTCGATCTGACGGCGCAGGCTCGCGACGGCAGTCTCGATCCTATCGTTGGCCGCGACGGCGAGATTCGCCAGGTCGTCGACATACTCATGCGCCGCCGGCAGAACAATCCGATGCTGGTCGGCGAGGCGGGCGTCGGCAAGACCGCCGTCGTCGAGGGCTTTGCGCTGCGGATCGCGCGCGGCGATGTGCCTCCGGCGCTGAAGGACGTGGTGGTGCGCACGCTGGATGTCGGTCTGTTGCAGGCCGGCGCCAGCATGAAAGGCGAATTCGAGAACCGGCTGCGCCAGGTGATCGACGAAGTGCAGGCGTCGCCCAGGCCGGTGATTCTCTTTATCGACGAGGCTCACACACTGGTTGGCGCGGGCGGCGCGGCCGGCACCGGAGACGCCGCAAACCTGCTCAAGCCGGCGCTCGCGCGAGGCACGCTGCGCACGATCGGCGCGACGACGTGGGCCGAGTATCGCAAGCACATCGAAAAGGACCCGGCATTGACGCGGCGGTTCCAGACGGTGCCCGTCGACGAACCGGATGAAGAAAAGGCCATTCTGATGATGCGCGGTGTCGCGAGCGTGATGGAGCAGCATCACCGCGTGCAGATTCTCGACGAGGCGCTCGAAACGGCCGTCAGGCTGTCGCATCGTTATATCCCTGCGCGCCAGTTGCCGGACAAGTCGGTGAGCCTGCTCGACACCGCTTGCGCGCGGGTGGCGATCAGCCAGCATGCGACGCCCGCTGAAATCGACGACATGTCGAAGCGGATCGAGGCGCTGGAGACCGAACGGAACATCATCGAGCGCGAAAAGAGCGTGGGCATCGACGTGACGGCCCGCGAAGCGCGGGTCGCTGTTTCGCTCGACACGGCACGCGCGCGCCGCTCGCAACGCGAGTCGGAGTGGGCGAGAGAGAAAGCGCTGGTTGAGCGGATTCTGACGCTGCGTGCGCAACTGCGTGGCGATAGCGCGGTGGTCGATGGGGCGAGTGACGACGTCGCGCAGCCGGCAGAGGCCGAGCCGGATCGGATGACGCAGACGGGCGCGGCCTCTGCGCCCGACCCTTCCGCGCGCGCGGACATGCTTGGGCGTCTCAAGCGCCTGCAAGCCGAACTCGCCGAACTCCAGGGCGAGGCTCCGTTGATCCTGCCGAGCGTCGACTACCAAGCGGTCGCGTCGGTCGTCTCCGATTGGACGGGCATTCCCGTGGGGCGCATGGTGCGCAGCGAACTGAAGACCGTGATGAATCTGGCGACCGTGCTGGGCGAGCGCGTGATCGGCCAGGATCATGCGATGGAAGCGATCGCGAAGCGGATTCAAACCTCGCGCGCCGGCCTCGACAATCCCGATCGTCCGGTTGGCGTGTTCATGCTCGCGGGCACCTCGGGCGTCGGCAAGACCGAGACCGCGCTGGCACTGGCCGAAGCGCTGTACGGCGGCGAGCAGAACCTCATCACGATCAACATGAGCGAGTTCCAGGAGGCGCATACGGTATCCACGCTCAAGGGTGCGCCGCCGGGCTATGTCGGCTATGGCGAGGGCGGCGTGCTGACAGAAGCGGTGCGTCGCAAGCCGTATTCGGTCGTGCTGCTCGACGAGATCGAGAAGGCGCATCCCGACGTGCACGAAGTGTTCTTTCAGGTTTTCGACAAGGGCGTGATGGAAGACGGCGAGGGCCGCTCGATCAACTTCCGCAACACGCTGATTCTGCTGACGACGAACATCGGCACCGAACTGATAGCGCAACTCTGCAGCCGCCCGGCCGCCATGCCGGATGCCGACGGGCTCGCGAAGGCGCTGCGCGAGCCGTTACTGGACGCGTTTCCCCCCGCGCTGCTCGGCCGGCTCGTGGCCATTCCGTACTTCCCGCTCAGCGCGGACATGCTGGCGCGAATCGTCACGCTGCAGTTGAACCGCATCAAGCGGCGCGTGGAGGAGCGCTACCGCGTGCCGTTCGACTATGACGACGCGGTCGTTCGCCTGATCGTCGGACGCTGTACCGAGAGCGAATCCGGCGGCCGGATGATCGACGCAATTCTCACCAACACGATGCTGCCCGCAATCAGCCGCGAGTTCCTTGCGCGGTTGATCGACGGCGGCGAAGTGCGGCAGGTTCGCGTGAGCGTGGAGCAGGGGGATTTTGCGTATTCGTTCGACTCCGCTGCGCGCCTCGATCAACCTGGTCTCTATGAGGAGGTTTGAAAGTTGAGAACCATTCCAAAGGTCATTCATATCATCTGGATCGGCGGCGATATCCCGCAACGGAATCGCGATTGCATCGTCACGTTTCCAAGGTTGAATCCCGACTGGGAAGTCAATCTCTGGATCGACGCCAACCAGTTGCTGACCGGCGAACGCCGCCGGCAGATCAGCGACCAGAACGGAGCGCAAGGCCTTGGGCGCGTTTCCGCGGCGCAATGGCAGGAAGTCGCACAGGTGCTGGGAAAAAAAGGAGGCGATGCAGCCACGATCCGCTATCTGGAAGAGTATCTGAATCAGCGCGGCGAGACCCTCCGAGGCATGCGCGCGACGCAGGTCAACTCGATCATCAACTTTTGCGAGGAGAACAGGATCAAGCTTCGCGAAGTGCAGCGCGACCTGAAAATGGGCAAGAACGCAGCGATTTATCGCAGGGAACTCGTCAATCGCGGCGCCAACTTCGGTTCGGCCAGCGACATTCTGCGCATCGAGATTCTTCTTCAGTACGGCGGCATTTATGCGGATACGGACGTCAGTTGCGTGAGTCCGCTCGGCGACATCGTCTGCCATCAGTCTTATCCGCGGTTTTCCGCCGTGAATCCCGTGTGGCACAACGGCGTAAGCGAAAACGACTGGACCAGCGCGGACTGGTGGCAAGCGAATATTCGCGGAGATCAACCGCCTCCCATCAGCAACTCGATCATTGCAAGCCACGCCGGCAGCAATGGCCTGAAGTCGTATAAAGCGCTGATACACAGCAGGTTCCGTTCGCTGAAAACCAACGACGAGCTGCGCACCGAGTACATGGAGGACGTGCGCCGCAGCACGATCAGGATGACCGGCCCCACGGCCGCGGCCGAGAGTTCGGGCTTCACGAAACTGCGCGACCGGATGTTTGAGGACCAGGCCCGCTCGCAGCTTCCAGAGCAGAGTCTGGAGAACAAGATCTTCATGCGCGACAACTGGTATTTCCCCATGTACAAGGTCAGAGACAGCTACTTCCACGACTGGCTTTGACGCTCGAGCCGCAAGTCGCCCACATACAACCAGCGTCCCCCGCCGCGCGCGCCGATTTTTTTACTTCACGAAGAAGGAATAGATCGCGAGACCCGGCTGTTGTGTTCTTCGAGAGACGAACCAACCGCGTCGGGAGATAAGGCGATGCCAGCAGCAAAGAGCAACGATGGATTCGCGGAACTGTCGACACTGAGCGACAAGAATGTCGTGCAGTTCGTGACGAGGCTGATCCAGAACTTCGAGCACGGATCGAATCCCCGCTTCACATACAGGAACGTGCTGGCCGACGACGCGAAAGACAACAAGTCGAAGTCCGTGAACCTGATTTCGAACGCCGTCGTGATTCCGTGGACAGTGAGCGAAGAAGACGGTGCGCAGGACGTTCTGTTTCTGTCCGCGCATGTGAACGCCACGCTGAAAATCGGTCAGCTGAAAAAGACCTCGCCGCTCAAGATCAATGTCAGCAAGTTTCATCTGACGGTGCGGCGCAAGCGTGTGCAGGACACCATCGAGGACAGCGGCGTGACGGTCGATGTCGGACCCGAGTCGATCCACATCGGCGGTGCGAGTGACGGCGGCTGGGACAAGCGCAGCGACAACCTGGAAACGCTGCGCAAAAAGCTGATAGAGGATTCGGCGCTGCCCGCAAAAGAAACCTTGATCACAAAGGAAGCACTCAAAGAGATGCTTGACGGCTGGGTCTCGGTGTCGCGTTTCAAAAGCGAGATTCGCGAGAACTTCAGAACGTCGCTCGAAACACAGGTCGAGAAAAACGTGAAGTCCGCGGCGAACCTGCCGAGGTTCAGCGTGGACGTCGTCCTCTAGCACGCATGGACGCACGCACCATCGCACAGCTTCGCGCGCCGCACTGACCAGTTCCGCACACAACCCGCTTTCGTCAATCACATGGCTCACGCAATCACGCTCGCCTCGAACCCCGGCACCAGTCTGCTGTTCTCGAACATGACCGCGACAGAATCGCTCGGCCGTCTGTTTTCATACCGGATCGAGGCGATCAGCAAGAACCCGCAGGTCGATCTGCGCGCACTGCTCGGCACGCCGATGACCGTCAAGCTCGTCACCCCTCAGGGCTATACGCGGTACTTCAACGGCATGGTCAACGAGTGCGAGCAGGGCGGCTTCGTGAACATCGACAACGTGCGTTACGCCGTCTACACCTTCGGAGTCGTGCCGAAGGCGTGGTTGGCGACGCGCCGGCGCGACTGTCGTATCTATCGAAGCATGAGCGTGCCGCAGATCGTCAAATCGGTGCTCGCCGATGCCGGCTACGCGGACGTAAAACTGAGCTTGAGCGGCATTTACGCGCCGCGCGATTACTGCGTGCAATACCGCGAGAGCAGCTTCGATTTCATCAGCCGCCTGATGGAGCAGGAGGGCATCTACTACTTCTTCACGCATGCGGACGGTGTCCACACGATGGTGCTTGCCGACGCGCTCGGCGCGCATTCACCTGTACCCGGTTTCGAGCAGATTCCGTATGCGCCGCCGACCGCGCGCGGCAAACGCATGAAGGCGTCGATCAGCGACTGGACCACTGCGCGCGCGATGAATGCAACGCGTGTGCAACTGGACGACTACGACTATCTGAAACCGAAGGCGTCGCTGCTCGCCACTGAGGATGTCACCGATAAGCACGATGCCCACAGCCTGAGCGGTCTCGACATCTACGACTACGCGTACGACTACGTCGGCCACGACCAGCGTCTGCAGGACGGTCAGCGCTACGCGCAGGTGCGCGCCGATGCGCTCAACGTGCCGATGCTGACGAGCGCCGGGCACACCGACGCATGCGGCGTCACCACGGGTGCGTTATTCAGGCTGAAGGACTTTCCGCTTGCGGACGCCAACCAGGAATATCTCGTGATCGAAACCGAGATGCGGCTCGTCGAGCCGGACTACGTGACGGGCGGCGGCGCGGACGAAGGCGAGGAACCGTTTCGCTGCGCGTTCAGGGCGATTCGCAGCCGTCAGCCGTTTCGCACGATGCCGCTCACGCCGCGCCCTGTGATTGCCGGCCTGCAGACCGCGGTGGTCGAAGGCAACACGCCGGAGGACATCGCAGTCGACAAATACGGCCGTGTGCAGGTCACGTTCTTCTGGAACCGCCCGGCCAAACCAAACGCGCAGAGTTCTTGCCCGGTGCGCGTCGCGCAGATGTGGGCGGGCAAGCGCTGGGGCGCGCAGTTTATTCCGCGCGTCGGACAGGAGGTGGTAGTCAGCTTTCTCGACGGCAATCCGGACCGGCCGCTGATTATCGGCAGCGTCTATACGCGGACAACATGCCGCCGTACAGCCTGCCCGAAAACCGCACGCAGAGCGGCGTCAAAAGCCGCAGCCACACCGGTTCCACCGAGGACTACAACGAAATCCGCTTCGAGGACAAAAGAGCAGCGAAAGAAGGTGCTGATTCATGCGCAGAAGAATTTGCGCGAGGAATCGGAGCATGACCACGACGTGCAGGTGGCGCGCAATTACACGCTGACGGCCGGCAAGCAGATCAGGCTGGTGACCGGACTCGCGAGCATCACGTTGAACAGCACGGGTGAGATCGCGATCGAGGGCACCAACGTTACGGTGAATGGCGAACTGAACGTGGCGATGACGTCGGGGCTCGCGATGGAACTCAATTCCAAGGCGAATCTGAACATCAGTTCGATTGCCGCGATGGAGATTCTCTCCGAGGCCGACTGCCTCGTGCAGTCCACCAACCTGCAACTGATCGGCACGGCCACCGCGATACTCGGCGGCGCGGCGCCGATGATCCTGCCGCTATGACTACGCTTTTCGACGCTGCCCGGCAGATGCGGCTATCCGCGCCGGCGAACGCCCGCCTGGAACCAGGCATGACGCCGCGCGCCGCCGTACAGACGCTGCTCGACGACGGACTCGCCGCCGACGCGCTGAGCCTGCTCGCGCGCCTCTTGCCGCGTCGCTACACGGTCGCGTGGGTATGTCAGTGCGCGAGCCGCCAGCCCCTCGGCGCGCACGACCGCGAAGGTGTCGCGCTTGCCGAAGCGTGGGTGCGCGATCCGGGCGAAGCGCAGCGCGCCGCCGCGGCGTCGTTTGCCAACGAGCACCGCTACCGGACGATCGGCGCATGGGCCTGTGCCTCCGCCGGCTGGACCGGCGGCAACCTGAATCCACGATACGGGCAGCCGACGCCGCCGCCCGAGCACCTGAGCGCGATTGCCGCCACGGCGGCCGTCAGCTACATGGCCGCGCTGGTCCCGGCGCAGATCGACGCGCGCCGCACCGCGTTCGTGCGCGACGCGCTGAGCCTGCTCGGCATCCCTAACGATATGGACGGAGCGACGCAATGAGCACCGCGCACAATCTGATTCTCTCGGTGCAGGGCGAACGGGCCGAGCGTCTGGGCGGCCGGCGCGAGTACGTGTTCGACTGTCGCGACGGCAGCATCGGCCGCTCGGAAGACTGCGACTGGGTGCTCGGCACCGAGGGTGTGTCGCGGCTGCACGCTCTGGTGCGCTATCTGAACGGCCTCTATTTCGTCGAGGACCGCAGTACCAACGGCATGCTGCTCAATGGCGCCGCGCTGCAAAGGGGCGATCCCGCGGCGCTGAAAAACGGCGACCGGCTGCAGATCGATACATTCGAAATCACGGTGCGTCTTTCCGGCGCGACGGCCGGGCAGGACGATACCTCGCGCGACGTTTCGCGCGACGTTTCAACAGATGCCCGCAAAGCGGCGGCGCCCGCGCCGTTGCCGCCAGCGTCGGCAGGACCGTCGCCGTTGCCCGCCTCCGACGTGGGAGCGGCTCGCGCGCGGAACGCCGAGCCGCTCGATCTGGGTCTGCTGCTGCCGTCCGCGCGTGCCGGCGCATCTGGCGGCGCAGGGTTTGCGGAAGGGCTGATTCCCGGTGCAGCCGATGCTGCAGCGGCGGGCGCGAGTCTCGATCCGCTCGCGCTATTCGACGCGCCGCCTTCTTATTCCGACGAGGCTGCGCCCGCAGGTCCGCCTGCGCCGGACTGGAACCACATGCCGGCGGTCGCGGACCGCTTCCGCCCGCCGCAAGTCGAACTGCCGCGAACAAGCGGCCCGCTGCTGCCGGACGACTGGGACGCAACCGGAAGCCGGGTCGAACCGCGTTCCGGGCCGCAACGGGAGCCGGTCGATGTCGAGCCCGTCGCCGGGACGTCGGCGGATGTAGCGCAGGCGACGGACTCACGGCAGCCGGCGGATTGGCAGCATGCGTCGCCGGCTATGGTGGATTTTCCGGCTCCGGCTCCGGCCGCCGCGCCGGTCTCATCGATTCCGACGGGCGCAGCGGTTCCGTCAGTCGATCCGGCGGCAGCGGCTCCGCTTACGGATTCGTCACCCACGCCGGCAACGTCGCCATCGACATCAGCATCAGCCACGCCACCGACGCCACCGACGCCACCCACGACCCCCGACCCAAGCCCCGCCACAACCAGCGCGTCCCCGCCAGCCTCCGCCGATGCCGAGGCGCAAGCGCAACAATTGACCGACATGCTCCACATCGCGGTCGACGCGATGATGGACGTGCTGCGCGCCCGCGCCGAGCTGAAGAACCGCTTCCGGCTGCCTGCAACGCTGATCCAGCGTTCGGAGAACAATCCGCTCAAGTTCGCGCCGACCGCGCAGGAAGCGGTCAGGCGGCTGTTCGCGCCGCCGGACGGCGGCTTCCTGTCCGGCAACGCGGCGCTCAACGATGCCGCCGCCGACATCCGCAATCACCAGATGGCCATGCTTGCCGGCGTGCGTTCGGCATTCCAGTCGATGTTGGCCCAGTTCGATCCCGCGCGCATCGAGGAGTCCGAAGGCCGCGCGCGACGCTTGCCGCTCGGCGGCCGGCCGCGCCACTGGGAGCGCTACAAGGAGCAGTTCGACGCGCTAACCCGAGACCCCGACGAATGCTTTCGGCGCCTGTTCGGCGACGAATTCGCGCGGGCCTACGAGCAACAGCTCGCGCACCTCAAAGCCCGCTCGGCCGACGACCCGCAATAGTGACCCCAGCCACCGCGTCAGCGCACCGCCCGCAGCCGGGCGGCGCACACAGAACTCTTGATCGAACCGACGACATGACCCACCGCAACAAAGTCATATGGAGCGAAGGCCTGTTTCTGAGGCCGCAGCACATGCAGCAGCAGGAACGCTACTTCGAGCGCTACGTGGAACTGCGCGCGGGCGGGCTGCGCCCGCATGCGTGGGGCTTCCAGGAGCTCGAACTCGAACCCGACCTGCTCGCGATAGGCAAGCTCGGCATCAAGCGCGCGCGGGGCGTGTTTCCCGACGGCACGCCGTTTTCGATGCCGGGCGACGATCCATTGCCGGCGCCGCTCGACATCGATTCGAACTGGCGCGATCAGGTCGTTCACCTGAGCTTGCCGCTGCGCTCGTCCACGCGGGCAGACAGCGGATGGACCGGCGCGGGCGCCGCCGACCAGCTATTGCGCTATCGGGTTCGCGAGACGGAAGTGCACGACGCGTCCGGCAGCATGGAAGGGCTTATCGTGCTCGAAGTCGCGGGCATGAGCACGCGGCTCATGCCGGAGTCGCAGCCCGCCGAGGGACTGATGCAGATTCCGCTCGCCCGCGTGATCGAGTGCCGGGCCGACCGGCGCGTGACGCTCGACGACGGCTTCATGCCGAGCGCGTTGCAGACTCAGGCTGCCGAGCGTCTGGTGACGTTTCTGTCGGAACTGCTCGGCCTGCTTCACCAGCGCGGCGAAGCGCTCGCGAGCCGCGTCACGCAAACGGATCGGGGCGGCGCTGCGGAGATCGCCGACTTCCTGATGCTGCAGGTCATCAACCGTTACCAGCCGCTCGTTGCGCATCTGGCCGAAGCGCCGCTGCTGCATCCCGAAGCGCTGTACCGGCTGCTGCTCGAACTGGCCGGCGAACTGGCCACCTTCACCGCGCCGGCCAAGCGCGCGCAGAGCTTTCCGGCGTACCGGCACGAACTGCTGCGGGAGAGCTTCGAGCCGGTGATCGCCGCATTGAGGATCGCGCTGAGCGCCGTGCTCGAACAGAGCGCGGTGCCGATTCCGCTGCAGCAACGCAAGTACGGCGTGTGGGTCGGCGTCGTGCCGGATTCGACGCTCCTCGACACGGCAACCTTCGTGCTCGCCGCGCGAGCCGATATGAAAGCCGAGGACATGCGCCGGCAGTTGCCCACGCAATCGAAAATCGGCCCCGTGGAGAAAATCCGCGACCTCGTGAATCTGCAACTGCCGGGCATCGGCGTGTCGTCGATGGCGGTCGCGCCGCGCCAGTTGCCTTATACGTCCGGCTTCGTGTATTTCGAGTGCGACCGCGGTTCGGCGATGTGGCGAATGTTGAAGACATCCGGTGGCATCGCGATGCATTTCGGCAGCGGCTTTGCCGGCCTCGATCTTCAACTGTGGGCGGTTCGCGCATGAACACCGCCAATCGCAACGATGAGCCGGCCGGGCGCTTCGACGCCACCGTGATCCGTCCGCAGCCGCAAGCCGGCGCCGACGACGCAACGCGCATCATGCCGCGGCATGCGCCTTCGCGCGGCCACGAGCAGGCCGCTTCTGCCGCGCCGCGTATCGAACTTCGCGAATTGATGAACGGCGTCGTCAATCCGCTCGTGCGCGCCGCCAATCCGCTGCTGCTCCTCAGCGTGCAGTTGCGGCACAGCGTGGCGGCGCCCGCCGATGTCGCGCGGCTGCGCGAACAGGCCGTCGCGCACGTGCACAGCTTCGAGCGTCACGCGCAGGATGCCGGTGTCAACACGCAAACCGTCATGGCCGCGCGCTACGTGCTGTGCACCATGCTCGACGAAGCCGTGAACAACGCGCCGTGGGGCGACCTGAGCGGATGGGCGCAAAAGACGCTGCTCGTGACGTTTCACGGCGAGACCTACGGCGGCGCCAAGTTCTTCCAGATTCTCGACCGGCTGAGCGTGGACTTCTCGCGTCATCTGGATCTGATCGAGATGATGTACATCTGCCTCGCGCTCGGTTTCGGCGGACGCTATCTGGTGGAGCCGGGCGGCCTCGGCCGTCTGGCCGACATTCAGGACGATCTGTACCGCCGGATTCGCGGCTTGCGCGAAGCGCCCGCTGCCGAACTGGCGCCGCACTGGCGCGGCGTCGATGACCGCCGCAATCCGGTCATGCGTCATGTGCCGCTGTGGATCGCGGCTGCCGCGTCGGCGGTCATCGTGATCGGTGCGTTCCTGTACTTCTTCACGCGGCTGAATGCGCTCGCCGAACCCGTCGGCGCGCAGCTTGCCGCGATCGGCACAGGCAGCGCGCCGCCGCCCGCCGGGGCCGCTGCGCCCAGGCCCGCTCGCCCCAGCCTGAAGGCGCTGCTTGCGCCGCTCGAGCAATCGGGCGCGCTCGCCGTGGACGAGCAGGCCGACGGCCGCGACACGATACGCCTTGCGGCAGGCGCGCTGTTTCCTTCGGGCGGAGCGGATCTTTTACCCGACGAGATTCCGCTGCTGCGCCGCGTGGCCTCGGCGCTGAACCAGGTGCGCGGGCGCGTGATCGTGGTGGGCCATACCGACGATCAACCGGTGCACTCGCTCCGATTCAAGGACAACTTCGCGCTGTCGACGGCGCGCGCGCAGAACACGCTGGCGGTCCTCGCACAAGGACTCGACGATCCGCGCCGGCTGGAGGCAAACGGCGCCGGTTCGTCGCAGCCGATCGCGACGCCGGCCGATCTGCCGGCGAACCGGGCGCGCAACCGTCGCGTGGAAATTCTGTTTATCCCGGAGAACTGAACCCATGAACACGCTGAAAACCTGGGTCAAGTCCCGGTGGTTCACGCACGCGCTCGGCCTGCTGCTGATCGCGGCACTGATCTGGCTCGGCGGCCCTTACGTGGGCATTGGCGAGCGCGAACCGCTCGCGAGCGCGGCGGCGCGGGTCGCATTGATTCTCGCCGTGGTGCTCGCATGGGTGATCGCCTTGCAGGTCCTGCAATGGAGAGCGCAGCGCAAGACGGCACGGCTTTCCGGCGACCTCGCGGGCCAGGAAACGCAGCTCGCCGCCGCGGAGCCCGGCAGCGAGGAGCGTGCGCAACTGCTGCAGCGCTTTCGTGAAGCAATCCACACGCTGCGCAAGACACGCCGCAACGGCAACAACCTGTACGCGCTGCCGTGGTATGTCGTGATCGGGCCGCCCGGCTCGGGCAAGAGCACGCTTCTGCAAAACTCCGGTCTCGACTTTCCGTTGTCCGAGCGCTTCGGCAAGGACGCGTTGCGCGGTATCGGCGGCACACGCAACTGCGACTGGTGGTTCACCGACGAGGCCGTGTTTCTCGACACCGCGGGCCGCTACACGACGCAGGATTCCGACGCGCAAGCCGATGCAAGCGCATGGCAGTCGTTTCTCGCGCTGCTGCGCCGCTATCGCAGGCGCCGGCCGTTGAACGGCGTCATCGTGACGATGAGCGTGTCCGATCTGCTCGGCTTCGACGACGCCGCGCGCGAACAGCATGCGCGCGCCGTGCGCCGTCGTCTGGACGAACTCGCGCAGCATCTGAAGGTCGCCGTGCCCGTGTATCTCGTGTTCACGAAATGCGACCTGGTGGCGGGTTTCGGCGAGTTCTTCGACGACCTGGGCGCTCAGTTGCGCAGCCAGGTGTGGGGCGTCACCTTCCCGCTGGGCGCGAGCCTCGACGGCAGTGCGCCCAGCCGTTTCGCCGATGAATACGATCTGCTGCTCAACCGCCTCAACACGCGCCTGATCGAGCGCCTGCACGGCGAGCGCGATCGCGGCCGGCGTGCGTCGGTGCTGAGCTTTCCGCAGCAACTGGGTGCGTTTCGCGAGATCGCCCGGCAGTTCGTCGAGGCCGCGTTCGGGCGTCACGAGTACGGCGCTCCACCGATGCTGCGTGGCGCTTACCTGAGTTCGGGCACCCAGGAGGGCGCGCCGATCGACCGGATCCTGGGAGCGGTCGCGCGCACCTTCGGCGTCGACGCCGCGCGAGTGCAGGCCGGCGCCGGGCAGCGGCACACCTACTTCGTCGAGCGCCTGCTGAAGGATGTGCTGTTTCGCGAGTCCGGTCTCGCGGGCACGAATCCGCGCTTCGAGCGGCAAAAGCTCTTCATGCAGGCCGCCGCCTATGCGGGCCTCGCCGTCGTGACCCTCGCGCTGGTCGCGGGATTCGCGACCAGCTATGCGCGCAACCGCGCGTTCGTCGCGGAAGTTCAGGGCGCGCTGAAGGATCTGCCCGATGCCGCTACGCTTGCCGGCGCGCCTGACCTCAAGTCGTATTTCGCGCGGGCGCTCGCGCGGCTCGAGGTGATCTCCGCGACGCAGGACGCCGCGGGTCAGTACCGCGCGCATGTGCCGTGGTCGATGCGCTTCGGGCTGTATCAGGGCAACGCGCTCTTCGCGCAGGCGCACAGCGCATATCTGCGCGAGCTTGACGGCACCTTGCTGCCGGGCGTCGACCTGCGGTTTCGCGAAGGTCTCGTCGAGAACGCCAGCAATCCGCAAGCGCTCTACGACGATCTGAAGGGCTACCTGATGCTCGGCGAGCCGCAGCATCTCGACGCGGACGAACTGGCCGCGCTTGCGCGCGTCGAGTGGCAGCGGCTGTTTCCGCAGGACCCGGCGATTCGCACTGCGCTCGACAAGCACTTCTCCGCCCGGCTCGGCGACGCGCAGAAGCCGCGCGCACTGCCGCTCGACAACGCACTGATCGCTCAGGCGCGCTCGACGCTGAAGACGGCGGACGTCGCCACGCTGATCTACGGCAGCGTGCAACTGGACGCGGGCCGCTCCGGCGCGTCGCCGGTGCGGCTCGACCAGTCGCTCGGGTTGCTGGGCAACGTGTTCCGCCGCCAGAGCGGGGCGCCGCTGTCCGAGCCTTTGCCGGTTCTTTTCACGCGGCCGTATTTCCAGTCCGAGGTGAGCGGCGGGCTAGACCAGTCCGTCGATCGTTTCGTGAAGGACTACTGGGTGTTCGACAGCGGGCGCGTCGATCCGCTAGCCCGCTCGCGCTACGAACAACAGGTGCTGACGCTCTATGAGCAGGACTACATCCGGAACTGGGATGCCTTGCTCGCCGATCTGCAATTGCAGCCGGTCACGAGCATTCAGGACGCGAGCGCGATGGCCGCGAAACTGTCCGGACCGAGTTCGCCGCTAAAAGCGCTGCTCAACCTGGTTCGCGACAATACGAGCGACATGTTGCGCGCGCCGGCAAGCGCCGCGGCGGCGGGCGCCGACTCGCTGGCCTCGCAGGCGCGGCTTGCGGGTGAAAACATCGCGGCGAAGCGCGCGCTGAACACGCGCCTCGCGGGCGAACTGCGCAACGCAGGCGCGCCGCTGCCCGTCGGCGTCACGCTCAAGGCGGGCGATGCGAACCCGGCCGGCTCGCGGCAGCCGGGCGCGGCCATCGAAGAACATTTCGCGCAGATCGATCAACTGGGCACGGGCACGGGCACGAGCGGCGCGACGCCGCTCGACCATACGTTGGCCGTGCTCGATCAGCTTGGCAAAACCCTGCTGACTATGAACGACCTGGGCGACCCTGCCGCGCAGAACAGTCCGGCGCTGCTTGCCGCGCGCCAGGAAGCGGGGCAACTGCCGCCGCAGGTGGCCGGGCTGATTCAGGGTCTCACCGGCAAGAGCGCCGATCTGGTTGCGAGCGGCAGCAGCGCGGCCCTTGCCGATCAGTTTCGCGCGGCGGCGGGCAGCGACTGCGCAAACTTCGTCGATGGACGCTATCCGTTTGCGGCAAGCGGCGGCTCGGATATCCCGTTGCAGAATTTCGCCGAGCTGTTTGGCAACGGCGGCAGATTCGACAGTTTTTTCAAATCGACGCTTGCGCAGAGAGTCGATACGGGCGGCCGTGCATGGCGCTGGAAACCGGGCGCGCCGCCGGGACCGCAATCGGTGCTGGCCGGCGCGCAGGCCGCCGACGACATCCGTCAGATGTTCTTTCGCAGCGGCGCTCAGGTGCAGGTCGGCTTCACGCTGCTCGCGCCGCAGTTCGAGGCGCCCATCGCGCGGGCCGTGATCGAGATCGACGGGCAGAAGTACGACTATTCGGCTAACGGGGCGTCGAGCGTCGCGATGGCATGGCCGGGCCCGCAGCCGGGCCACGTGTCGGTCAGCGCTTTCGATGTGGCCGGCCGTCCGCTCGGCACGCCGTTGCGCTTCGACGGCGAATGGGCGTTCTTCCATGCGCTCGACGCCGCTCGCCTGCAAAAGCAGGGCGATCTTCGCTATCTGGCGACGTTCGATTTCGACGGCCATGCTCTGAAGCTGCCGATCCAGCCGGCGAGTCTGCGCAATCCGTTCGACAGCAACGAAGTGCGGCGCTTCAGGTGCCCGCGATGAGCGGCGCCGTCGGCTTCTACGGCAAGCTGCCCGGCGCAGGCGACTTTGTGCGGCGCCGGCTGCCGCCCGATTTCGTCGACGCATGGGATCGCCACTTCCAGCGCGCGGTCGAGATCGGGCGGCGCGAGACCGGCGAGCGATGGGCGTCCGCCTGGCAGCACGCCCCGGCATGGCGGTTCGTGCTTCCGTCACAGGTATGCGGCAACGGCTCGTGGTGCGGTCTCGCCGGTCCGGCCGTGGACCGTGTCGGCCGTGCATTCCCGACCGTGCTGGCGGCGCGCTGTTCCGGCGAAGTCGCGGAGCTGTTCGGCAATCCCGGCTGGTTCGACGCGCTCGAGCGGGTGTACCGCGGCGCTCAAGGCGAGGCAGTCAGCGTCGAGACCTTCGACGCGCGCGTCGTGACGCTGCCCCGGCCATTCAGCGACGCGCGCGATTTGTCGGCGCTTTGGCGCGAGTTGCCGTGGGACAGCGGGCAATGGGAACTCGGCATAACGGACAGCACGTGCGCCGGCCTGATTCTGAGCGAGGCATGGCGCCAGCTTTGCATGAGGCCGGGGCCGTGGTGCCTGTGGTGGACCGCGGGCGCGGCGCGATTGCTGGCGACGCGCGGGTTGCCGCGCAGTTATGCGGCGCTGCTTGCGCCTTCACGCCTGGCGGTTCAGGACGTATATGGGCTGCACCAACTGGAGGAACTGCACGGACCGCATGGAGCGTATCGACAGTATCAACCGTACGAGCAACCCTTGCGCGCTGACGATACTTTTAGCTCGTCGGATATCGATGCAGGCGACGCCGCGTCGACGACGGCAGTCTGCGCCTCCGCAAGCGAGCCTTTGATCGCGACCTCAAGCAGTCCCGACCTCGTCCCTCGCACCGCCCCGATCGGCAGCACGACGATGTGGCTGGACAACGGCCGCACTTTGCTCGTGAGCGCCGACGACGGTCCGCCTGAGCCACGCCGCGTGGCCGCGCGCGGCATCCGCGGGACGGTGCTGCTGAACGCGCCCGACGCCCGGATGCTGAGGGCCGGGCTGATGTCGCTCCATGCGCGGCTGCGTAATGCAAGCCACGACGCAAGCCACGACGCAAGCCACGACGCAAGCCATGACGCAAGCCGTGAAGCAAGCCGTGAAGCAAGCCGTGAAGCAAGCGGGGCGGCTGCCGAAAACGGCGCGGCTGTCGTCGTGTGTTTCGAGGGCGCGTCCGCCCGCGTGATGCGCGTCGGCGCCGCGGCGCTGTGGCACTGGCGCTCCGGCCAGTTGCTCGCGCCGTTCGTCGAGCGCGCGGCCGGCGCGGGCGGCGAGCTGGACGATCTGCTGTTCGGCGACGCATGGCTCGACATGCCCGGCATCGGCGCCCACGGCGATCCGAACTGCGACGAAGCGGCGCTTTCGCTCGAACGCGGCGACCGTCTGCTTCTGCTCGCCACACGCGAACTCACGCGGCTTTCGCGCGACTGTCTCGCCACGGCGCTGGCGCTGCCGACCTGCGACGACGTGCGCGCCTATCTGGCGAATGCGGCCGGGCTTCGTGCGCCGTCCGCGGAATGGCCGCTCGCGGTCGTGGAGATAGACGCATGAGGACGGTCTGCCGCTCAGCCGGCCACACGGAAACGGGTAACGTGCGCCGCCGTAACGAGGACGCGATCCTCGTGCGCGACGACCTCGGACTGTGGGTCGTCGCCGATGGACTCGGCGGCCACGCGGCCGGCGACTACGCCAGCACGCTGATCGTCGAGCGGCTGGGTGCGCTGACTCGCGACGCCGACGTGAACGACTTCATTGCGGCCATCGAAGATACGTTGCAGCAGGTCAACGCCGAGCTGCGCGCGGCAGCCGCTCAGCAGCAGGTCGACGTGATCGGCTCGACGCTCGCGCTGCTGGTCCACGCCCCGGCATTCGTGCTGTGCGGCTGGGTTGGCGACAGCCGCGTCTATGTGCACGAAAACGGCGCGCTGGTTCAGCTCACGCGCGATCACGTGCACGGTCAGCCAGCCGACATCACACAGTTCGGCACGCGCGCGCCGGCAGCGGGGGCGGGGGTGCTGACACGCGCAATCGGCGTCGAGGACACGCTGTTCGTCGACTGGGCGGTGGCGGGCAGCCGCCCAGGCATGCTGTTCCTGCTGTGCTCGGACGGGATCAACAAGGAACTGAGCGACGGCGAACTGGCCGACGCATGCCGCGATCCGCACACCCCGCAGCAACTGGTGGACCGCCTGTTCGCGCTGTCGCTTGCGCGCCGCGCCCGCGACAACCTTTCCGCCGTGATCGTACGGCTTGAAGCAGCCTGATAGACCTTCGATGAACGACATCTACTCACGCCTCGGCGCCGGCGGCGCGCGCGCACGGCAACTGTTCCTTCTGATCGAGGCCCGCGCACGGCGGTTGTTCGCGCGGCGCGCCGCGCCGGTTTCCTCTTCTTCCGTGTACCGCCGCGAGCAAGTGGCGCTCGATGCGAGGCCCGCTGACGCCGGCGACGGCCTCACTGTCGTGCAACCCGCAGTGGGGGTTTCATCGCGCGCATCGTGGGACGACGCGACCGTCGTCAAACCCGCGAGCCGTTCCGTCAGCCACGCGGGATCGGAAGAAGTCCGAAGCAACGATGTGAACGACAGCGATGTGAACGGCAGCAGCGCCAGCGATAGCAAGTCCAGCGACAGCAGCCTGAACCGCGATACCTGGCAGCGTGTAGCTCAGGCACAAAGTAGCGATCATGCATCGGTGGGCAAGCTGCTCAAAGGACGTTTTCTGCTCGAGCGCGAACTGGGGCGCGGCGGCATGGGCGTCGTCTATCTGGCGCGCGACGAGCGCAAGGTCGAGGCCCGCGACCGCGATCCCTACGTGGCCGTGAAGGTGCTCAACGACGAGTTCCGCCGCCACCCGGATTCGCTGATTGCCTTGCAACGCGAAGCGCGCCGCGCGCAACGGCTTGCTCACGACAACATCGTGCACGTCTACGATTTCGACAAGGACGGCACGATCGTTTTCATGACGATGGAGTACATCGACGGCACGGATCTGCGCACGCTGATTCGCGGGCGTCCCTCGGGAATGCCGTTTCGCGAGGCGTGGCCGCTGATCGACGCGATGGCGCGCGCGTTGCAGCGCGCGCATGCGAGCGGCATCGTGCACTCGGACTTCAAGCCGGGCAACGTCATGGTGACGCGCGACGGCGTGCCGAAGGTGTTCGACTTCGGCATCGCGCGGGCGGGGCTCGCTGCGGCGGGCGCGGCCGGTGAGCAGACCGTGTTCGATGCCGGCACGCTCGGCGCGATGACACCGGCCTATGCGAGCCTCGACATGATCGAGGGCGCGGCGCCGTCGGTGCGCGACGACGTGTACGCGCTCGGCTGTGTGGTTTTCGAGTTGCTAACCGGCCGCCATCCGTTCGACCGGCACAGCGCCGACGTCGCGTTGCGCGAGAGTGCAGTGCCGCCGCCAGTGCCGGGTCTCGGGCGGCGTCAATACCGGGCGCTGTGCCAGGCGGTGGCTTTTCGCGGCGGCGAGCGGTTGCAGACGGTGGGCGCGCTCGTCGAAGGGCTGCGGCCGAGGAAAATGCGCGAGCGCCTGTTGCCATATTGCGCGGGCGCGCTCGCCGTGGCGGTGCTCGCCGCAGGCGCTTCCGCATGGCATAGCCAGCATCGCCATCGGCAACTGGAGGCGACCATCGCACGCTTTGCCGATAGCGATCCACGGCACTACGCGAACGAAGACCAGGCCGTCGCGGCGCTCGCCTTGCTTGGCGTGGACGAGCGCGAACGCCTCGTGCTGAACCAGAACGATCTGATCCAGCGCTTTCTCGCAAGCCGGCTCGACGCGTACTGGAGCCCGCCGCTCGGGCGGATCGATTATGCGGCCGCCCAGCACGTGTTTCAGATCCGCGACCAGTTGAAGCTGTTTTCGCCGGAATTCGACGTGCGGCGCAAGCAGATCGACGATGAGCGCGCCGACATGCTCGCGAAGCTCGCGAGCAGCCTCGACGAAGCGCTCGATCGCGACGCGTTGTTCGACGACCAGCCGGGCAGCGCGGCGGACATCCTGCAGCGGATTCGCATGCTCGACCCGGGCAGCGCGTTGCTGAAGAGTCCGCAGATCGAATCGCGCTACGACGCCGCGATCGGGCAATCGCTCGACTCGGCCAGGTTCGACGAAGCGCGGGCGCGGATCGCGCTGGCCCTGCAACTGTTTCCGGACTCCTCGCGCTTGCAGCGGCGGCGCGGACAACTGGCGGCCGCAGCGGCATCGGCGACACAAAATCATGGGACGCCTGCCGCCGCGATGAGCGTGCCCGATGCGCGCCGCTCGCTCGTGGAACTGGCGGCTAATCCGTCAGCCAGTGCATCGTGGCTCGACGGCGTGAGCCGGGCGATGAGCGCGCTGCAAAACGACGCTTCGTCGGAAACCGGCACCGCAATAGACGCGCTCGCCGACGGCATCGTCGCCGCGGCGTCTCGCGTGACCGATCCGCTGCTGGCGCATCGGACGCTGGACGTCATCGAGGTCGGCTTGCGTTATGCGCCGCATTCGCCGGGTCTTTCCGCTCAGCGTGACCGGATGCTGCAGTTGTTGCAGCAGCAACGCATCGACCAGTTGACGGCGAGCGGCGACGCGGCTGCGCAAATGGACGCGCTGCGGCTCGCCGCTGCCGCCAACGACGGAGCGCGTGCTCTCGCGGCACTCAACCGGATGCGCGCGTTGGAACCCGGCAACGCGTTCCTCACGAGCGGCGCGCCGCAGCTCGTTGCCAACGCGTATCTCGGCAATGCTCGCGCGCTTGGCCGCGCGGGCCATCTGCAAGACGCCGCTCGCGTCGCCTCGCAGGGTGCCGACGCGCTTTCCGGCGATCAGAAACTCGGCGACGCGGCGCAACGCTATCTGCTCGCGGCGGCAATCCTGGCCGCGCGCGATCAGCCGATGGCCGACCCGGATCTGCAGGCGCTGCAGGCACGCTTCGATACCGCGCAGGCAGCCGACCCTGAAGCGATGAAGCAGATGGAGCGCGACATCGGCGCGAGCATCGCGTTGCCGCCAGGCGGCTTGAGCGCGCTGCTGGACCAGATCAAGGCGCGGGTCGAAAGCGGCGACGCGGCGAGCGCGGCGGCGTCGGTTTCAATGACGCTGCCCGCGCGCAGCGACCGGCACAGCCAGGCGAACGCATGACGGGCAGCGAAATGCGGCGGGGCGGACAGCGCAGACGGGCGGCGCGGCGCGACCTGCAGGCGGAGCTTGCGGTGACGCCACATGAGGAGCCGGGCATGCGCGAGCAGCAGGTCAACGACGCGTTGCGGGCGCTCGATGAAATGCATCGGCTTGGCCGCATCGAACGCGATGCATATCGGCAGCGGCGGCGACGCTTGCTTGATTCGCTCGTCGGCGAAGCGCCCTCCGATGGGCGCGATACGGTGCGTCGAAGCGTCCCTGCGGGTGCCGCACGGCGCCAGCCCGTGCCGATTCGGCGGCGCGATGCCGGCAGCGCGCAGATGCCTGTGAAGCGAGGCCGCTCGTCCGCGCTATGGATGCTGCTGCTGTTGGTCGCGGTGGCCGGCGCGCTTGCCGCCGGGTGGTTGATGCTGACTCGTTGATGCTGGCGTCATGATCGCCGTTGAGGGCCGCGATGCGGTCTGCTGAACGCGCCTCCGCGGCCGCACCTCGCCGGCCGCGCCTGGCCGGCCGCGCCTCGCCGGCCGCGCTTATTCGCTCTCGGAACCCGACAATGTCTGAAGCTCCGACAGCCCGCCTGGCGCGATGTCCCTGAGCACCTCGGCGAAACTCTTGCCGACGAGGCGCCGCGCGCGTTTGAGCAGAATCGGTAGCGGGCTCGAAGGTTCGACGCGCTCGTAGTAGTCGCAAATCTCGTCGAGCCGCCGGATCACATCGGCCTGGCCGGAGATTCTCGCGTTGGCCGGCTCATGCGTGGCGCCCTCGTGCGGCGACACAGGCGAAGACGAAGACAAGTCCAGAAGCGAGCCCGACAGCGAGGCCGGCGACGCGCCGACGCCCGCTTCCGGTCGTCCAGGAAACCGGCGCTGCACTTGCGCATCGACGAATTTTTTCAGCTCCGCGATATCGCCGCACAACAGCGCCAGGTCGGGGCTCGCCGTGCCGAGTTTTTCCCGCACCAACGCGACGATGGCTTGCGCATGTTCCTGTGCTTCTGCGAGCGTTGCGGCCGATTGCGGCAACTGATCCTCCGGGCAGTCCATGCAACATGCTTCGAGATCGACGAGCGTCGGAGCCGGCGCGCCGTCCTGCGACGGCGACGCGTTGATCGCGCCCGTCGCGACGCGCAGATCGCGCAGCGAAAAGCGGCCCAGACGCGGCGACTGCACAAACGGAGCAAGCCTGAACATGCCGAGCGCGCTTTGCGGATCGCCAAGCGGCATCAGCGCATTGGCGCGGGCGGTGGGGTCGTTGTTATCGTCTGCGTCCAGTTGTGGATGCACATGGTCCCAGTAGCGTTCGAGCAGCCCGCGCACGAGGCCGAGGCCCGCTGCCCATCCGGACAGACCTTCTCTACGGGTTCGAGCAGAACACAGGTGGACCGCGACGCGCAGATCTTTCGTGCGCGCGAGCAGTGCGCCGGCGGCGCTTGCGACTTTGTCCCAGTCGGGTTCCTGAGCCGCTTTCAGACTGTCGCCCATGGCGCGCTCGGGCGTCGGTGTCGCCAGCAGTTCGAGTTCGGTGAAGGCGGGATCGTATTCCAGGTTGAGCCCGGCCGGCGCCGCATCGTCGATAGGGGAAAGCAGGGCATTCGTCGTGTAGGAGTCGGTCATGTCGAACTGGAAGAGGAGAGCATGTGCAAGCGCGAGCGAAAACGGCGGACGCGCTCGCGTGATTTCGTTCGGTGTTTCCGGTCCATGACAGAACAACTGACGGCGAGCGGTTATTCCACCTGAGGCGGCAAAGAGGCGTGGCTGCCCGGAAGCAAACGTTTGACGCACGCTGTACAATCCGCGAACTCCTTCACCCGCAGGAACGGTCAGTCAGCAGCCGGCGCGCCGGACGGTAACCCTGCTTCGAGCCAGTCAATCATGTCAACAGCAGATGTCGAGAATCTGCCCAGTCTTCTACCGGGCATGCTGCCGCGGCTCTGGGCATTCTCTCTGCGCCTGTGCGGGAACCAGCACGACGCCGAGGATCTGCTCCAGCGCGCGTGCGTGCGGGGGCTCGAACGTGCTCATCAATTGCAGCCGGGCACCTCGCCTCTGAGCTGGATGTTCTCCATCGTCCATTCCACCTGGCTCAACGAACTACGTGCGCGCAACGTGCGCAGCCGCTCGAGCATGGAGTGGGACGACAACTTTCTCGAAACCGTGCCCGACCCAGGGGCGCGCAATCCTGCCGACAGCGTGAGCGAGATCATCGCGGCGGTGGAGCGTCTTCCCGACGCGCAGCGCACCGTGATGCTGCTCGTGGCGGTCGAAGGGTTCAGCTATGCGGAGGCGGCCGAGGTGCTCGGCGTGCCGATCGGCACGATCATGAGCCGGCTCTCCCGCGCGCGCCAGACAATCGGCGCGCAATTCAGCGACCACGATACGTCTTCGGCACGATCGTCGAAAAACCAGCGAGCGGCGCAATGAAGATCGATGATGCCAGCCTGTTGGCTTATGTCGACGGTGAGTTGTCGGGCCCCGAGCGCGAACAGGTGGAAAAGGCGATCCGCGAATCGGAAGACCTCGCGTCCCGCGTGTCGATGCTGCGCGCCTCGCAACTGCCTTATCGGCATGCGTTCGAACAGCAGGCGTTGCCGCCCATGCCGGAATCGCTGGGCCGTAGCGTCGACGCGTTGATCCGTCAGCATGTGGAGCGCGAGGGTGCCGAGCGGAGCGCGGGCGCTGACGCGGCAGAAGTGGCCCAAGCGGCAGAAGCGGCAGAAGCGGCAGAAGCGGATAACTCGCGCGGCACCGAAGAACAGCCTGGCGACAATGTGCGGCCGCTAAGGCCTCGGACGAAGTCGCGGCAATGGCTGTCGCTGCCGCAGTGGCCCACGTGGCCGAAGCTCGCGGTGGCGTTCGTCGCGGGCGCGTTCTGCTGCGGCCTCGCGCTGCGGCTCGTGCCGCAACTGGCCGGTGGTGGCGGCGCGCTCACCACGGCCTCTGACGACTCGGGCATGACGCCGTGGATCAAGGCGGCGGCCGGTTATCAGAAGCTGTACACACGCGACACGGTCGCTCTGCTGCAGCCCGACATGAGCACCACGGCGACGACCGTTGCAGACATCCAGCAGGTGGATGAGCTGCCCGTACGGATTCCCGATTTGCGCAGCCAGGGGCTGACTTTCAAGCGCGTCCAGCGGCTGCGCTTTCATGGCAAGCCACTGGTGCAGATCGTCTATTTGCCGGAGAAGGGCGACCCGGTCGCGCTGTGCGTGCTGAAAGAACCGAAGGCGGATGCAGCGCCGTCGAACGCGAAAGTCGAAGGCATGAATGTGGTCGCGTGGCGGCGCGGCGAGGTGGGCTATGCGCTGATCGGCACGCCAGGTGCAGTCGATCTGGATGCGCTCGGCAGGCAGCTTTACGATGGCCGGGTATCCGCGACCGTCGGCGACAACCGCACCGGCACCGATGTCCAGCAGAGTTGAGCGCAACCTTAGCGGTTCGATGTGCGTGACGAGTCGCGCCGCATTCGCTGGTCACGCGCCGCTCGGGCACGCCGCGTTGAAGCGCACGCGCCGCCGGCCGCATAACGCATGAGGTTCGGCTACTTGCGCGATCAGCCGGCGCGTCCGCGATCATCGCGTCGCACATTGCGCACGTTCGCCGTATGCGCGATACCCGCGGCGCTCGCCGCTGTGTTCCTTTCTTGCGTGGGCTGGCTTTCTCCACGGCTGAACGCACGGCGCATCGTCAATGCGTTCGAGGCGACGACCACGCCGCACCCCGGTTTCAGGCGCAATCATGCGAAAGGAATTTGCGTGACCGGCCACTTCGACAGCAACGGAGACGGCGCGCTGCTCTCACGTGCCAGCGTGTTTGCGAAGGGGCGTTATGCGGTTGTCGGACGCTTGTCGATACCCGGCGGCGATCCCGGCGAGGACGACGCCGCCGCCACGGTGCGCAGCCTCGCGCTGCGCATGACGTTGCCACGCGGCGAGGAGTGGCGTCTTGCGATGAACTCCACGCCTGTGTTCCCGGTGCGCACGCCTCAGGCGTTGCTCGAGCAGTTGCAAGCGGATGCGCGCGATCCGCGCACGGGCCGCCGCGATCCGGCGAAGATGCAGGCGTTCCTCGACAGTCATCCCGAGGCCCGCGCTTTCAGGCGTTTTATCGAGCAGCATCCGCCGTCGTCGGGCTACGACAACGCCACGTACTACGGCATCAGCGCGTTCCAGACTATCGACGCGCACGGTATCCGTCGCTTCGTTCGGTGGGAAGTGGTGCCGGACAAGCCTTATCGTGCCGTCGATGCCGGCGATCTGCGCGATCCGGATTTTCTGTTCTACGATCTGTCGAAAAGTCTGCGCAAGGGGCCGTTGCGCTGGCATCTGTTTATGAACGTCGCCATGCCCGGCGACACGACCGACGACTCCACCCGGCAATGGGTGAGTTCGCCGCGCCGGCCGAGAATCGACGCAGGCACGCTCGTGATAGATCGCGCGCAAACGCAGATCGACGGTGCGTGCCGCGATCTTGCTTTCGATCCAACGGTTTTGCCGGACGGCATTGCGCCTTCCGCCGATCCGCTGCTTGCCGCACGATCCGCCGCCTATGCCGTGTCCCTGCAGCGCCGCACGAGTGAAGAAGCGGCGGCGCGGGCCCGCGCACATTGACGCGCGCACTGCCTCGGGTGGGAACGCACCGCCAGTACGGTTATCATGGAAGCCTTCGGCAGCACGGGCGTTCGTGCCCGCCGTGACGCCACTCACTCATTCACACAGCCCTTTCTCTCCTTAGCCTATCGTCCAATGAAGCCCGACGACAGCCAACTGATCGCGTATGCCGACGGCGAACTCAGTGCTCGCGAAGCGGCATCGGTCGAGAGCGCGCTCGCGCAATCCGCCGATCTGAGAGAGAGCGTGGCGTTGCTGCGAGCGTCGCGGCTTCCTTATCGCGAAGCGTTCGCGGCGCAGAAATTGCCGCCGCTGCCTGACGAACTCCGGCGCCGGATCGAGTCGATGGCGCAGGCCGCGGGGCCGCAGGCATCGAGCACTCCCGCGCCGCAAGCACAGCGTTCGCAGCGCCGCGTGTGGCTTGCCGCCGCTTTCATTGCGGGCGCTTTTTGCGCGGGCCTCGTGCAGCATCTTGGCGGATGGCCCGGCGCGTCCGGCAATCGCGGAGTCTCCACGGCGGCCGTCCAGACGCGCTCGTGGATCAGCGTCGCGGTCGACTATCAGCGCATGTACACGCGCGAGACGGTCGCCAGTGTCGTTCCCGATGGCGCCGCTGCCGCCCGCACTGTCGATGCGATCCGCAAGGTCGACGGCATCCGCTTGCGCATGCCCGATCTGCAGGCGGCGGGGCTATCGTTCAAGGCGGTGGAGCGGTTGCGCTATAACGGCAAGCCGCTCGTCCAGATGGTGTATCTCCCCGAGCATGGCATGCCGGTGGCGCTGTGCGTGATGAAGGATTCGCGCCCTGACGAGTCCATCGCCCAGCGCGAGATGGACGGTATGAACGTCGTTTCGTGGCGGCAGAACGAACTGTCCTATGCGCTGATCGGCAAGCCCGATTCCGCCGACTCCGCCGATTTGCCGGCCATCGCCCGGCAGATATCGAACGGCAATGTCGACGATATGTTCTCCGGGCTCGACGCATCGTCGCGGCACGGGCGTGGCACGCGGCCATTCATCCAGACACGAACGGGCTGAGTTGAGCCGCCGCGGCGAACATCCGCGTGAATTGATCCAGCGCGGGCAGCGTGTCGCGTCCGCTGCGCGTGATCCGGTAGAACGAAAATTCCACCTCTGGCCGGATCACGTCGATGCGCACCTGATAGTGCCGGCAGATGTGTTCGCAGAACGACGGCATGATCGCAACGCCCAGTCCTTCGTGAGCCATCGCGACCGCGGTCTGCAAATGACCGACAACCGTACGCCGGCCCGCCGTCACTTCTTCTTTCGACAACGACGCTTCGATCAGCCGCTGCAACGGGTTCTCCTTCGGCAGGGTAATGAGCGGCAACCCTTCGAGCGCGCGCCATTGCACTCCGTCGCGCGGCACCTTGCCGATGCCATGCGCTCCTTCCACGGGCGACGAGACCACGACGAGCCGCGTCGGAAAGATAGGCACGCGGTCTATCCCGGACAACTGCGAGAAGAAGATGCCGTACGCCGCATCGAGATCGCCGTCCTCGACCATCTTCAGAAGCTCGCCGGGAGGACGGTCGACGAGTTCGATCTGCGCTTGCGGACTCGTCTCGGCGAAACGCGCAAGCACTTGCGGCATCAGACTCGCGGCGATCATCGGCGTGCAGCCGAGCAGCAGCGACGCCTGCTTCTGCCGGCCGAGTTCGTTGAGTTCGACAACGGATTTTTCAAGCGTGTCGACGATCTTCATCGCCGTTGGATAGAACAGGTGACCCGCCTCCGTGAGCGCAACCGTGCGCGTGGTGCGTTCGAACAGCCGGCAATCGAGCTGGGTCTCGAGCTCGCGGATGATCGCGCTCAGCGCCGCCTGACTCAGATGCAAGCTCTGCGCGGTCTTCGTGAAGCTCGACGCGTTCGCCACGCCGAGAAAGACCTTCAGTTGTTTCAGGGACAGATTCATGCGGCGGTCCTGTGGGAAGGGCACGAGAGGGCTGCCGGGATTCTATCGCCGCGCTCGGGTATCCGCGACCGGGACAACACCCGATCGCCCCTTACATGTCCATGACGATGCGACGGCGCCGTTGCGCCGCACCTGTCATGCAAACGCGTATCGCCCCTCCTCGTCGCGGACGATGGCGCGGGTTGCCGCCGTGTCTTCGAGCCAGCGCACGATCTCGCGGCCATCGCGCGTTCCTGTCGCGGACATGAGTTCGGTGAAACGCTTCGGACCGTGCTCGAGTGCGGCTTGCAGCGAATGGAAACGCGCGCCCGTCAGAACCGGCGGCGTGGGAACGCGATGTTCGAGATCGCGCTGTTCGCCGGGGCGCAAGAGCGGCAGCGTCAGGTCGAAGCCGAGTTTGGCGGTGACCGTTGCGCCGGCGAGCGACGGGTCCAGCGGCATCGCGCGCATGCCGCCATGCATCACCATATCGCGGTCCGCCTGGAAGCGCGTGGCGAGCGCCCAGTCCATCTGCTCGTCCGAGAAGATATCGATGTCGGGGTCGACCACGAAAACATGCTTGACGTTGGCAAGCGACGCGAACACGGCGGCGATCGCGTTGCGCGCTTCGCCAGGCACACGCTGTTGCATCGCGACCCGCACGTTGAACATGCCGCCCGTCGCGGGACTCGCGTACACCGCCCTGATCTCGCGCACGGCCGTTTCCAGCGCGCGCCATACGGTGACTTCGGTGCGCAGCGCGGCCAGTTGCGCGGTATCGGTGCGCGCCATCGTGCGGCCGCCGATCGTGCAGGTCTGGAACACAGCGTCTTTGCGATGCGTGATCGCAGTCAGATGAAACACCGGGTTGGTCTTGATGCCGCCGTAATAGCCGAGGAATTCGCCATACGGTCCTTCGGGCTCCGCGTGGCCGCGCTCGTCGAGATAGCCTTCGAGAATGAACTCCGCGTCGGCCGGCACCAGCAGATCGCTGGTCACGCATTTGACGACGCCCATCGGCGCGCCGCGCAACGCGGCAACGAGCTCGAGTTCGTCGGCGGGAATGCGCATCGTTGCACCGACGTGATCGATGGGGTGCGTGCCGACGGCGAAAGCGATCGGCAGCCGCTCGCCGCGCTTCGAATGTGCGAGCGAGATCGCGCGCAGATCGGACGGCGCCACGAGATCGATTCCGGCGGTGCGGCGCCCGCGCAGCATCAGCCGGCGAATGCCGACGTTGGTCCAGCCCGTGTCGGGGTCGACCGCGAAGTCGATAGACGCCGAGATATACGGCGCGCCGTCCAGATCGTGTTGCAGATGAACGGGCAGCGCCGTGAAATCGCAATCGTCGCCGGTCAGGACCACTTGCTGAACGGGTGCCTGTGCGCGGCTCACTTCGACGAGCTTGCCCTTCGTGCGCAAACGGTCGCGCACGACTTCGAGCAACTGACCGGGTGTCGTGTCGAACGCTTTGGCAAGGCGCGAGCGGCTCGCCGCCACGCTGCCCGCGAGCGGCACGCTGCCGCCCGCCGGTTGCGCGAACCAGACGGCGCGCGGATTGCCTTCCATGATCGCGGCGATATCGGCCAGATCGACGGGCTCGCTGCGTCTATCGAGTTCCGTTTCGTCGAGCGAGTCGAGAAAGCGGCGCAGCCGGAAGCGCTCCAGGTCGGGCAGTTCCGCGCCTTGCGCGGTGGAAGCGATGGTGGTCTTCGGTCTCAATGTCGTGTCCTTGTGCGAGGGGCGGCGCGCGGCCCTCAGAAGCGGGCTGACAGCGCTGTGGCTGCAAGATGGGCGGCAAAGCCGCTCGAAGCCGCCGCGGGCATCTCCGGAGCGAGATGCAGGAACTGCTTGACGGCGCGCAGCGTGACGGCGCTGCAGCCGAGCAGCGTTTCGGTGAGCGCCCCGGCTTCGGCGTCGAGCAAGGCGGATGCAACGACGCGGCTCACGAGCCCCGCCGCCAGCGCTTCGTGCGCGGAGAGCCGCGCGCGGCTCAGCACCATGTGTGCAACCGTCTTGACTGGAACGCGTCCGATCAGCGCCGACATGACGAGCGTCGGCGGAATGTCGCGCTCCATCTCGGGGATCTGGAACACGGCGTCGTCGGCGGCAAGCGCGACATCGCAAACGCCCGCGAGCGCGCATCCCACGCCAATCGCCTCGCCGCGCACGACCGACAGCACCGGCACACGCACCGCCTTCAGCGCATCGTAGAGCGCGAGCGGCGGCGCGGCGACGACGCGGCGCAGCGTTTCCGCCGACGGCTTCGCGCCTGCCGGCGGCATCGGCGACTGGCGTCCTTTGCAGAAGTCCTTGCCGCTCGTGACAATGCGCACGAGCTTGGTGTCGTCGTCGATCGTGGTCAGGGCGGCGATGATCGCATCGCTCATCGCCTGGTCGATCAGGTTGCCGTTCTCAGGACGGTCGAGCACCACTTCGAGCAACGCGCCCTCACGGCGGATAGTCACGGATTCAGTCGACATGAGCGCCTCCTTGCGCGCGGTGTATGTATTCCCAGATCACCCTGGGCGTGGCCGGCATCGCGAGTTCGTCGCTGCCGTAGTCGCGCAGCGCGTCGGCCAGCGCGTTGAAAATGGTGGCCGTAGCCGGCGTGATGCCGCTTTCTCCACCGCCTTTCACTCGCAGCGGATTGCCCTGCGTCGGATCTTCCGTCAGCTCCACGTTGAGCGGCGGAATCACGCCGGCGCGCGGCACGCCGTAGTCCATGTAGGAGCCGGTCAGCACCTGGCCGGTTTGGCGATCCATGTAGAAGCCTTCCGAGAGCGCCTGGCCGATTCCCTGCGCGAGGCCGCCATGCACCTGGCCTTCGACGATCAGCGGATTGATCGGCTGCCCCACGTCGTCCACCGACGTGTAGTTCACCAGCTCGACCGCGCCGGTGTCGGGGTCCACTTCGAGTTCGCAGACGGCCGCGCCGGTCGGATGGGCGGGCACGCGCGTGCTGACTTCCGCGTGGGCGTGCAGCTTTTTCGCCGATGGGTCGCCTGGCAGGCCGTCTTTCGCCACATGCTGCGCGATCCCGGCAAGGCTCACTCGACGGCCGCTCGCGGGCGCGGTGAATTGCGCGTCGGCGAATTCGACGCTCGCTGCGTCCACATCGAGCAAGACCGCGGCGACGCGCTTGCCGGCCGCAATGATCTGTTGCGCGGTATCCACGAGCAGCATGCCGCCGAGCCGCATCGTGCGGTCCGAGTGACTGCCGCCGCCGACGCTCACGAACGCGGTATCGCCCGTGCGCAGCTTGACGGCTTCCATCGGCACGCCGAGATGATGCGCGACCACCTGCGCGAACGTGGTTTCGTGTCCCTGGCCGGTCGACTGCGTGCCCGACACGATATCGATGCCGCCGTCGGCGCGCACCGTCAGTTCGATGCGCTCACGCGGCGCGCCCACCGGCGATTCGATGTAGTTCGCAAGGCCGATGCCGCGCAGCCGTCCCTGCGCGCGCGACTGCTCGCGGCGCTCCGCGAAGCTGTCCCATTGCGCGAGCGTCAGCGCGCGCGCCATGTTGCGCGCAAAATCGCCGCTGTCGTATGTGAGACCCATCGGGCTGCGATACGGAAGCCTGTCTCGCGGCACCAGATTGCGCCGGCGAATCTCCGCGCGATCAATACCTAAGCCGGCGGCCGCAAGATCGAGCATACGTTCGATCACATGCGTCGCTTCGGGGCGGCCCGCGCCGCGATACGGCGCCGTGGGCACGGTGTTGGTCAGGACCGCGCTCACATGCACGGCGGCCACCGGTACGTCGTAGACGGTCGTCATGATGCGCGTGCCGTTCGACATCGGCACATACGAGACCGTGTGGGCGCCGACGTTGCCGATCCACTCGTTGTCGATGGCGAGCATGCGGCCGTCTTTCGAGAAACCGATCGTCGAGCGGATGATCGCGTCGCGCCCCTGGTAGTCCGACAGAAACGCTTCGCTGCGATCGCTCGTCCATTTGACCGGGCGTCCGATGCGGCGCGCGGCCCATACGACGGCAAGCTGTTCGACATAGATGAACGAGCGCGGCCCGAAGCCGCCACCGGTATCCGGGCAAATCACGCGCACGTTCGCCGGCGGCACTTTCAGCGCCGCGGCGAGGCAAAGCTGCTGGCGCACCGCGCCCTGACTGCCGGAGATCAGCGTGTAGACGCCGGTTGCCGCGTCGTACGCGCCGATTGCGCTGCGCGGCTCCATCTGGCAATTGACGAGCCGGCTGTGATGAAACTCGCGGCGCACGACATGATCCGCTTTGGCGATGATCGCGCGCGCGGCGTCACGATCGCCGATCTGGGTCTGAAAGCACAGGTTGCCCGGCGCGCCATCCCAGAGTTGCGGCGCACCGTCCTGCATCGCGTCGTTGCCGTTGATCACGGCGTCGAGCACGTCGTAGTCCACGTCGATCAGTTCGGTCGCGTTGCGCGCCTGCAGCGGCGTCTGCGCGATCACCATCGCGATCGCTTCGCCCACATGGCGCACCCGGTCGACCGGCAGCGGGAGATGGGGCTGATTGAAGATCGAGCCGGTCAGCGACGTGAGGAAAGCCTTCTTCGTCGCGTCGATGGCATCGACGGGATTCGGCACATGGTCCACCCCCTTGAAGCCGTCGTCGAGATAATCCTGGCCCGCCAGTACCGCGATCACGCCGGGCGCTTCGCGGGCGGCGGCGATGTCGATCGAACGCAGCACGGCGTGCGCATGGGGCGAGCGCAGAAACGCCGCATGCAACTGTGCGTCGACGTGAATATCGTCTGTGTACTGGCCGTTGCCGGTGACGAAGCGCTGGTCTTCGACGCGAGGTATCGGTTTGCCGATCATGACGAGTGAGCCTCCGTCCTGGCGAACGGCGCATCCGGATACATTTCGCGAGCCGCGTGGCGAACGGCCTCGATGATGTTCACATAGCCCGTGCAGCGGCAGATGTTGCCCTCCAGCGCATGAGCGATGCTCGCCTGGTCGAGCGCCGGCTCTTGGCGCAGATAGAAGGCGCTTGCCATGATCATGCCCGGCGTGCAGAACCCGCATTGCAGACCGTGGCACTGAACGAAAGCAGCCTGCACCGGGTGCAGTTTGCCGCCGCACGTTGCGTTGAGACCTTCGACCGTGACGACCTGGCCGCCGCTCGCCTGCGCGGCCAGCACGGTGCACGACTTGACGGCCTGACCGTCGAGAAGCACGGTGCACGCGCCGCACTGGCTCGTATCGCAACCCACGTGCGTGCCCGTGAGGCGCAATTGCTCGCGCAGGAATTCGACCAGCAGCGTGTTGTCGGGCACGTCGCGCGCGACGTCCGCGCCGTTCACCTGCAATTGGACATCAACCATGATTCACCTGTGTTTCCGGTTCTTGCGCTCATTGCGCGGCCTGGCTCGCTGCGCTCAGCGTCGCGTTGAAGCGTTTGAAGAATTCGGCGGCGAGCTTGTTCGCCACGGACGTGACAAGCCGCGAGCCGATCTGCGCGAGCTTGCCGCCGACCTGCGCGTCGGCCACGTAGGTGAGCAGCGTGCCGTCTTCGGCATCGGCGAGCGTCACGGTTGCGGTCATCTTGCCGAAGCCCGCGATACCGCCTTCGCCCTGGCCTACGATCCGGTAGCCGCTCGGCGCATCGCGATCCGACAGTTCGAGCGTGCCCTTGAAGCGCGCCTTGACGGGCCCGACCGACGCCACCACCACCGCCTTGTAGCGGTCTTCGCTTTCGGCCTCGAACGATTCGCAACCAGGTATGCATTCCTGCAGCACGGCTGCGTCGTTGAGTCCTTGCCAGACCTGTTCGCGCGATGCCGCGATGGTTTGCGATCCAGTAAATTCCATTCTTGTCTCCTCGATGAGCGTCCGCTGTGACGACGCAGTTACGACGCCGTTACGACGCAAGCAGCGCCTGCAGTGCGCGGCGGGTATAGGTTTCGATCAGATGAGCGCGATACGGCGCGGACGCGTTGTCGTCGTCGGGGAGCGTATCGCGGTCGATGCAAAGCGACGCGAGCGCCGCGTGCGAAAGGTCCTGCTGCAAGGCGTTTTCCGCATCGAACCAGCGGAACACCGACGCGCCCGCGCCCGTCACGGCGACGCGGATCGTATCGTCGTACTGGGCGATGAAGACGCCGGCCACCGCGTAGCCGGAGGCCGGATGCCGGTACTTGGCGTAGGCCGCGCGCAGCGGAATCGCAAATTCGATTGCGGTCACGAGTTCGTCCGGGCGCAGCGCGGTCTCGAAGGTATCCACGAAGAATTCGTCGGCGGGAATGCGCCGTTGCGACGACGTGACGACGTGCGCATTCAGACCGAGCACGGCGGCGGGGTAGTCGGCGGCCGGATCGTTGTTGGCGACCGAGCCGCCCAGCGTGCCGCGGTTGCGCACCTGCGGATCGGCGATCACGCCAGCCAGGCTGGCAAGCGCCGGAATCGCGCCGCGCACGACGCTCGACGCCGCAACCTCGGCGTGTTTGCTCAGCGCGCCAATGCGTAAAATGCCGCCGTGCACTTCAATGCCACGCAGCGCGTCGATGCGCGTGAGATCGATCAGATGCGAGGGCGCGGCGAGGCGCTGCTTGAGGGTGGGAATCAGCGTCATGCCGCCCGACAGCGGCCGCGCTTCTTCATGCTCGCGCAGCCAGCCGACGGCTTCGTCAAGCGATGCGGCGCGCAGATAGGTGGTCTCGTACATGGTGTCTCCTGCATCGCGCCGGTTGTGTTGGCGCGCGTGCCTGACTGCTTAGCGCGGTCCGTTAAGGCTCCGAGAGCCAGTTTTCGAGTGCGGTCGCCAGCGCCACCGGCACTTCGTTCATTGCGTAATGCCCTGCATTGGTCAAGGTTTCGACGGCGGCATTCGGATACCACGTCAGCCACGTGCGCGCCGTCAGCTCCGCCGTGATGGCCGGATCGTGTTCGCCCACGAAGAGTTTGACCGGCGTGGGATTGCCTTCCACCTGTGCGGCAAAGTCGCCGGTGGCCCAATGCGGCAGATAGGCCGCGAAAGCCTCGCGGCGCGATTCGCGCTCCGATTGCTGGGCGAGGTGCGCGCTCCATCGTGCGGCGAGCCGGCTGCCCGTCGAAAAGTGGATGATGCCCGCGCGCTTCGTCACGTCGCCGATTGCGGCGGCAAACATCGCGAGACGCGTGTCGTCCATGCGCGAGCCGCACGCGGGAACGGCCGACACCCCCGCCATCTTCACGATGCGCCTGGGCGCCGCCAGCATCACCCGCTGCATCGCCATGCCGCCCATCGAGTGGCCGATCAGGCTGAAGCGCTGCCAGCCGAGATGGTCCGCGAGCGCAAGTACGTCGCTTGCCACTTCGTCGAAGGTGAATTCGCCGTCTTTGTCGCGCGAAAGCCCGTAGCCGCGATAGTCGAAGAACGCGTAGCTGAAGCGCTCGGGATCGAGTGCGGGCGTGAGCGCGTTCCAGTCGGCCGAACTGCCGAACCAGCCGTTCAGCGCGATGACTTTATGCGGGCCGCCGCCGAACTGCGCGAAGCCGTTGAGCGTCGTCATGGTTCAGTGTTCTCCGTGCGGCAGCGGATACGGTGCGTGCGGATACGGCAACGCCGGCGCGATGCGCGCGCGGCACTCGCCGAAGCCGATCGACACTGCGCCGGGCGCGCTCGCACGCGCACTCAGCACGATCTCGTCGCCGTCTTCGAGCGCGATGCGCGATTCGCCGCTCGGCAGCGCAAGCGGCTTCTTGCCCGCGTCGGTCAGTTCGGTCAGACAGGCGCGCGATTCATCGCTCGCACCGGAGATCGTGCCGCTGCCGAGCAGGTCGCCCGTGCGCAGGTTGCAGCCGTTGCTCGTGTGATGCGCGACCATCTGCGCAAACGTCCAGTAGAGATTGTCCAGATGCGTGTGCGTGATTCGCACAGGCTCGATGTGGTCGCGCCGCATCGCAGCCGTGGACAGTTGTGCGAACAACTGCAGGTCCAGACCGCCGCTTTGCTGGTCCTGCACGCCGTGAAGATGCGGCAGGATCGCCGGATCGCCGGCGGCGCGTGCGGGCGCCGCCTTGCGAAACGGGGCGAGCGCTTCGTCGGTGACGATCCAGGGCGAGATGCTCGAATGAAAGCTCTTTCCAAGGAACGGCCCCAGTACCTGCTCGAACCATTGAATGGTCTTCGCCGACCAGTCGTTGAGCAGACAGTAACCGAAGATGTGCGCGCGGGCGTCGTCGATCGGAATGGCTTGCGTCAGCGGGTTGCCGCGGCCGATCACGGCAGCCAGCTCCAGTTCGAAGTCGAGCATCGGCGCGGGCCCGAAACACACGCGGCCTTCCGCGTCGCGATACTGGCCGTACGGGCGCCGCACTTCGCCGCCGCTCACGCGCAGCGACGAAGCCCGGCCGTGATACGCGATCGGCAGCGATTTGAACGCGGCCGGCAGCGGATCGGCGAGGCCCTTGTAGCGGCCGTGGCGCTCGGTGTGATGAAGCGACGTCAGAAAGTCGGTGTAGTCGCCGATCGTGCACGGCAGTGTCAGTTGCACATCGTTCATCTGCGGCAGCACGGCGTCGATCGACGATTCGAGCCGCGAGCGTGCGGGCGCGTTCTGCGCGAGCAGCGCCGACAGTGCGCCACGCAACGCGCTCACATGGCGGGCGTCGAGCGCCATTAGCGCGTTCAGCGTACCGTCGCGAACCGACGCGCAGGCGAGCGCCGCGTCGCCTTCCAGCAGCGCCGTGTCGTGCAGCGCGCGCAAATCGACGATGCGATCGCCGATTGCGACGCCGGTGCGCAATTCGCCGCCTCGCACGAATGCGCCGAACGGCAGGTTCTGAATGGGGAAATCCGCGTTGCCGGCGTTCGCCGATTCGATCCAGCTGCGCCGCGCCGGATCGTGCGTGGAATTGAGCGCGCTCATGCGGGGCGTGTCTCCGATACTGCCTTGTTCTTTTCAGCGGTCCAGGCGTCGAGCACCGGCCGAGCCCGCATTCTATAACCCGCGAGTTCTTCGGCGGGCGCGACGGGCACCGTTAGTTCGACACGCAAGCCGTTCGGGTCGAAAAAATAGATCGAGCGGACGAAGTGATGATCGGTGACGCCGAGCACCTCGACGCCATTGTGGGTCAGCCGCGCTTTCATCGTTTCCAACTGTTCGAGCGTTGCCAGGCGCAGCGCGATGTGGTTGACCCACGCGGGCGTATTCGGCGAGGCAAGCGCGGCGGTTCCATCGCCGAGATCGAAGAAGGCGATGTTCGAGCCGTCCGCCATTTCGAAGAACAGATGCACGTAGGGACAATATTCGCCGGTGCTCGGCACGCGGTCCAGGCGGATGACGTGCACGAGCGGCAGACCGAGAATGTCTTCGTAGAAGTGACGCGTTTCCTCGGCGTCGCGGCAGCGCCACGCAAAATGATGCAGGCCGAGCACCGGCGCTGGAGGTTCGAGATGGATGGACACAGTGTCTCCTGGTATTGCTGGATCGTACGGGGCAGCGTCGCGCGAAACCCGGCGCGGGTCAGACTTCGATCGCGTCGACGTTGTATTCGAACAGCCAGTTGTAGCGCTCCTTCACGCGCTCCTCGCTCCACTCGCGGTCCACATAGGCGGCTGCGCCTTCCGCATGGGCAAGCTGCGGATTGTGAAAGCGCGTCGCGTTGGCCGCCGAACCGCGCACGACTTTCGCGGTGCGTTCGAGCCGCAGCGCCTCATAGCGTTGCAGTGCCTGCGGCACGTCGTGCGTATAGCGTTCGAGACAGCGCGCGAGCAGATAGCCGTCTTCGATCGCCATGCCGGCGCCTTGCGCGAGAAACGGCAACGTCGGATGACAGGCATCGCCGAGCAGCGTCGCGTGGCCCTGGCTCCAGCGGGCCATCGGCTCGCGCACCATCAATGCCCATTTATACGGAATGTCGATCGCGGAAATCAGCGTGCGCACATCTTCGTGCCAGCCTTCGAAGTCGGCGAGACATTCGTCGAGCGTGCCGCGTTCGGACCATGATTCGACTTGCCAGCCCGACTTCTCGATCGCGCCGACGAAGTTGACGAGCCCGTTGCCGCGCAGCGGATAGTGAATGACGTGCGCGCCGGGGCCGACCCAGTTCGCGCCGTAAGGCGAACGCAAGTGCTCCGGCAGCTTGCTCGCGTCGATCACGCCGCGCCATGCCATCACGCCCGAAAACACGGGCTCGTCAGGGCCGAAGAGCGCGTGCCGCACACGCGAATGCACGCCGTCCGCACCGATCAGCAGATCGCCTTCGCAGGTTTCGCCATTGACGGCCTGCACCAGCACCTTGCCGTTCTGTTGCGAGAAGCTCTCCACCTTATGGTTCAGGCGAATGGCGTCGGGTTTCATGGAGCGCACCACGTCGGCGAGTTTCTGATGCAGGTCGGCGCGATGCAGTGTGAAGTAGGGATAGCCGTAGGTCTCGCGCGATTGCGCGCCGAGATCGAACAGGCGCCATGTCTGGCCGGTGTTCCATAGACGCACGCGCTTGCCGAGCGGTTCGCACGCAAGGCCCTCGAGCGCATCGCCCGCGCCGAGCTGGAACAGCACGCGGGTGGCGTTCGGGCTCAGTTGCACGCCGGCGCCGATCTCCTTGAGCGCCTGCGCCTGCTCGAACACCGTGACATCGAAACCTTTCTTCAATAATGCGGCTGCGGCCGTCAATCCGCCGATACCGGCGCCTGCAATAACTATCTTCATTCGACGATTCGACCTTTTTCGTAATGAGCGCTTTTATCGATCTTCGTTATGAATCGATCGATAGTCTTTATAAGTAGCCAACGCGGTGAAATCGGGAATCACTTTAATTCAGCGAATCGCGCGAAAGAAGCAAATTAATCCGAATGGATCATCACTGAAATTTGATAATCGGAACAGGCGCTGTGACAAGGGCGCGGTGGCCCTGAACGGCAGAGACGGCGGCGCGCCTACATGCCCCAGCGCTGCACCGTGGCGGCGTCCAGCCCGAACAGGTCGAGCACGCGGCCGAGCGTGTGATCGACCATGTCGGTCAGCGACTCGGGATTCGCGTAGAACGCGGGCACGGGCGGATAGACGATGGCGCCGGACTCGGTTACCGCCGTCATGCTGCGCAGATGGCCGAGGTGCAGCGGTGTCTCGCGCACCATCAGCACGAGGCGGCGGCGCTCCTTCAACGTGACGTCCGCGGCGCGCGAAAGCAGGCCGCTGGTCATGCCCGTGGCGATTTCCGACAGCGTCTTGATCGAGCAGGGCGCGACGATCATGCCCATCACCGGGAACGATCCGCTCGAGATCGACGCGCCGATATCGGTGTTGGAATGGCAGACGCTCGCCATCGCGCGGATGTCGGCGACGCTGAAGTCCGATTCGTGAGCGAGCGTCACCTGCGCCGAGCGGCTCATCACCAGGTGCGTTTCGATTTCGAGCTTGCGCAGCAGTTGCAGGAGCCGCACGCCGTATATGACGCCCGACGCGCCGCTGATTCCAACCACCATGCGCCGCGGCAGCATGCCTCTTATATCCATACGAGTCTCCAGACGCAGGTTCTTAATGCCGACGCGGCGGATGGTAGCACCGGGTTCTGGCTAATAGAAGCGTGGGCGCCAATTAATCGCGCTTACCTGGTATTTTCACCGACCATTAAAAGCTTTATTCGTTTTGTTCGATGAGTTGATAAATAATTCACGATTCAAAAGCCTAAATCCATTCGCTACACTCCCGGCAACATCTGGAAAGACGGCAGCGAACCGCGCAGCAGACCGGCGCCTGTCACCCACATGGGGATCGGTCAGCAGACATGCGGCCGGCGACAAAAAAGACATTGGAGACATGGGTTGAAAACGACGAGTCTGTTCTCAGGTGCGTGCGCGTTGGTGCTGGGGTGCCCCGCGTTCGCGCAGTCATCGGTGACGCTCTACGGGAGCGTCGACGTGGGTGTCGATTTCGTGACGAACTCGCGCGGCGGGCATCTGTATCAGGAGTCGGCCGGCAAGCGCACGCCGGACCGTTTCGGCTTTCTCATCAAGGAAGACATTGGCGGCGGCAACACGGTTTTCGCGCGGCTGGAGTCGGGTTTTCTCACCAACACGGGCGCGCAGATCAATCCGGCCAGCTTCTTCAACCGGGACGCGTACGTGGGCATCACGAACAGCCGCTTCGGCTCGCTGAGTCTCGGCCATATCCCCGACTATGTGTACGAGTACGTGGGCGCGTTGAACAATTCGGTGCCGGGTATCTCGTCGTATTACACCGTGGGCAATCTGGACGGCCTCGCGAACACGCGCGCGCTCGACAACTCGGTGAAGTACGAATCGATCGACTACCGCGGTTTCCAGGCCGGTGCGATGAACGCCTTCGGCAACCAGACGAACTTCAGCGAAGGGCGTCAGTACAGCGTGGGTGCGCGCTACCAGAACGGCAGAGTCAAACTGGGCGCGGCGTATTCGATGTCGCACAACCGCACGGCCGACCTGTTCGGTATCTTCGGCGTGACCTCGGTACTCGGTCAGCGGCTCAAGCAGGGCACCCTGTTCAACGCTGACCATTACAGCACGATAGCGGTCGGCGGCTCGGTGGTCGTGGGCGACTTCATTCCGCACGCCACCTTTACGGACGTGAAGCTCGAAGATCCGCAGGGCTCGGTGACGGAGCGCAACTATCAGGTGGGCGTCAACATCGACCTGAGCGGCGGCAAGCGCTTCTATGTGATGGGGATTTCGTACAACCGCTCCATGTTCGAGGGGCTGACGTACAACCAGTACAACCTGTTCATCACGCACTATCTGTCCAAGAGCACGCAGATCTATGCAGGCGTCGGCCTGCAACGGGCCTCGGGCACGAATGCGAAGGCGGAGCAGTTCGGCTATCAGCCGTCGAGTTCGAGTGCGCAGACGGTTGGACGTATCGGTATCAACCAGATGTTTTGATGTGACGCGGATGCCGTGTGCCGGGTAACGCGGCGGGCTTTGTTCACTAATTTCGATTTCATCATCGGGATTTTTTGATTCTGTCGCCCGCTGCCGGGCCGTATATTGAGGCTCCCGGCGCAGGCGCCAACGGGAAACAGAACGAAGCGGCGTGCGCGGCAACTGCGCCCACCGCCTGATCGGCATATTGGGACGCACATGCAAGCAGAGCGCACATTCAACATATCGACACTCATCGAAGAGCAGAAGACAGGACGTTTCGCGGTCGGCTTGCTGTTCTGGTGCTTCCTCATCATGCTGATGGACGGTTACGACCAGACGGCCGTGTCGTTCGCTGCGCCCGCCATCATCAAGGAGTGGCACGTCGCACGCGGCGGCTTTGGACCGGTCTTCGGCGCGGGTCTGTTCGGCACGTTGATCGGCTCGTTCATCTTCGGCTATTTCGGCGACCGCTTTGGCCGCAAGCGTGCGATTGTGTCGGGCAGCCTGTTTTTCGGTCTGCTGACGCTTCTGTCGGTGTGGGCAACTTCGCTGCACGAACTCATGCTGCTGCGTTTTATCGCCGGTCTCGGCATGGGCGGCGTAGTGCCGAATTCGGTTGCGCTCGTCGCCGAATACGCGCCCAAACGGTTGCGCGCCACATGGGTGACGCTGATGTTCTCGGGCTTTTCCATCGGCGCGGGGTCCGGCGGGCTGGTTTCGTCGGCTCTCATTCATCGCTATGGCTGGCCGGTGATGTTCGTCGTGGGCGGTATCGGCTCGCTCGCGGTCGCGTGCCTGCTGATCGTGACGCTGCCGGAATCCGCGAAGCTGCTGGTAGTGCGTCGGCGCAGTGTGGAAACGGTGCGCAAGCTCGTTGCGCGTCTGCGCCCCGAACTGGCGCTTCCCGCCGACGCGCAGTTCGTGCCCGGCGAAGTGCAGGAAAAGAAGCGCTTTGTGCTCAAGCTGATTTTCTCCGACGGCCTGCGCGCAATCACGCCGTTGCTGTGGATCGTATTCATCGTCAATTCAATGGCGCTGTACTTCTTGCAGAACTGGCTGCCCATTCTGATGGAAGGTGTCGGCATCAATCCGCAGAGCGCTGGTGTCATCACAACGATGTTCTCGGTGGGCGGCGTGCTCGGCGGACTGATCCTGTGCCGCTTTGTCGACCGTCACGGCGTGCTTGCGATCATCTCGTTGCCGGCGGTCGGCTGCCCCGTGGTCGCCTTCCTCGGGCATGGCATGTCCGAGGCGTGGCTCATGTTCGCCGTGTTCGCGACGGGTTTCTGCGTGGTCGGCGCGCAGTACGGGCTGTACGCGGTGGCCGGGATGATTTACCCGACCTCGTTCCGCTCGGCGGGCGTGGGCAGTGCAATCTCCGTCGGCAAGATCGGCTCCGTATCGGGGCCTGTGATCGGCGGAATTCTGCTGTCCATGCATCTGCCGATCTCGCAGATGTTTTACGCGGCGTCCGGACTCTTTCTCGTCGCCGCCATCTTCTCGACCGTGCTCGCGGTGTTGTACAAGGCGCGATTCGGCGAACAGCATAAACAGGACGACGCCCGCATCAAGGAGATGCGTTCCGCGCTGGGCGACTCCTGATCCGGACCAGACAGAAGCGTTCATACAATCAGCCGGCCGGCGCCGCAAACGGGCGAACGGCCGCAGCCACGGAGACCCGATGAGCCCGTACTTCGAACGTGCTTGTGGATGCGCGTCGGCGCGCGCCATGCGCCGCGCCGATGGGAGATACACGCGATGACTGTGCTTCACGAAAGCGCCAGCGCTGTTGCCCCGGCCGTTGACATCACCGCGCTCATCGAGCGGCAGAAGTTGCGCGGCTTTTCGCTGGGCCTGATTGCATGGTGCTTCGTGATCGTGCTCATCGATGGCTACGATCAGGTCGCCGCTGCCTATGCCGCTCCCACGCTCGTCCGCGCATGGCACGTGAAGGCCACCGAGTTCGGTCATGTGTTCGGTTACGGCCTCGTCGGCGTGCTCGTCGGTTCGTTGCTGCTGGGCTTTCTCGGCGATCGCATTGGACGGCGTCTCACGATCATTTACGGCGTGTTGTGGTTCGGCATCCTGACACTTGCGTGCAGCCGGGCGGCATCGCTCGATCAATTGACCGTGCTGCGTTTTGTTGCGGGAATCGGCATGGGCGGCGTGGTGCCCAATACGGTCGCGCTGGTGTCGGAATATGCGCCGAAGGCACGCCGCGCGACATGGATCACGCTAATGTTCTCGGGCTTTTCGATCGGAGCCGGCGGCGGTGGCGCGATCGCTTCGTGGATGCTGCCGCGCTTCGGCTGGCCGGTCCTCTTCGAGGTGGGCGGCGTCGCGGCCATTGCGGTCGCCCTCGTGTCTTTCGCCGTGCTGCCCGAGTCTGTCCGTTTCCTGATCCTCAGGGGGCGGGCGCCGCGCGAAGTCGCCCGCATCGCTCGCCGTCTCGGTTCGGACAGGGTTCTCGACGACGCGGAAAACCAGGCTGCGCGCTATATCGTTCAGGACGAAAAGCGTATTCGCGCGACACCGCTCGCGTTGTTCGGCAACGGTCTTGTCCGTGTGACGCCTTTGCTGTGGGCGCTCTTTGTCCTGAATTCGCTCGCACTGCATTTTCTGCAGAACTGGCTGCCGATTCTGTTCAGCATGAGCGCGCTGCCGGCGGCGCAGGCGGCGAAAGCCGCGATGATGTTTCCGGTCGGCGGGACGGTCGGTGCGCTCGCGCTGTGCCGATGCGTGGACCGTTACGGCATAGCGGTGATTCTGTTGCTCGCTTTGGTCGGGCTTCCGGTTTGCATCTCGCTCGGCATGCCGATGCCCGCTCTTTGGCTCTACGGCGCGTCGTTCATGAGCGGGGTATGCGTGATCGGCAGTCAGTTTGCGCTCTATGCGGTGGCCGGCATGCTGTATCCGACGATGTTGCGCTCGGCCGGAGTCGGCTCGGCCATCGGCATTGGCAAGCTCGGCTCGGTAATCGGCTCGGTGCTCGGAGGCGTCCTGCTGGCGATGCATTGGCCGGTTGCCGATCTTTTCATGAACGTGTCGGGCGTTTTCATCTTCATTGCGCTGTTGTCCGTCTGGCTGGGCTGGAACCGGCGCCGCGCAGCAAGCCAGTCGATCGCGTAACTCAACGCCGCTTGCCGCAACCAGGCGCGGCATATACGGGCAAGGCCGTGCGCGAGTCGACGCGTCATAGCGTCCACGGCATTTATCCGATTTCAAAAGCAGAGGTTCGCATCATGCTGTCCTTTTCCAACGCCTCCAACGCTTCCAACGCTTCCAACGCTTCCAACGCCGACATGGCCACACCGGTCTCCGAACCGGACCCGGTTAGCCGCGCCGATGCGTTCGGCGCGACAGATCGTGCGGCCGCACCTGCCGGGCTGCGCAAGGCGATTTCGTTGCAGCAGCGCATTGCGCTGACGATGGCGTTGCTCGCCGCGTTGATGATCGCCATCGGCGTGCTCGGACTGGCGGGCGCATGGCGTGCGAACCAGGCGACGCGCGATACCTATGAGAACAAGCTGACGGCTGCGGTCCACATCGGTAACGCCGAACTGCTGATGGCGCGTACCCGCCTCGTGCTCGGCGGTGCAATGGCCGCGACGGACACCGCGCGCGCGGGGGAGCAGATTCGCCATGCCGCCGACTTCCTCAAGCAATCGGACGAACAGTGGCGCAGCTTCGTGAACGAGCCGCACGAAGCGGGCGAAGCGTCTCTTATCGACGCCGCGGGGCAGCGCCGCGACGCAATGCGTGTCGCGATGCGAGCGTTCCTCGACGCGCTGCAGTCAGGTGACCGGTCGACTGCGCAGCGGATCGGCGTATCGCAGTTGAGCACGCTGTTCAACGACATGAGCGCGGCGAACGACACGCTCAAACGCTCGCTGTATGCCAATGCGAAACGCAGCTACGACGACGCGGAACACTACTTCAAGCTTTTCTTTGCGGGATCGACGGCGATGCTTGCGTTCGGCGTCGCCGCGGCGGCGTTCAGTTGGCTGGCGCTGCGCCGTGCGATCGTTGCACCGCTTCGCGACGCGCTCGCGCATTTCGACGCCATTGCGGCCGGAGATCTGAGCCGCACGGTTGCCCGTCACCGCGCCGATGAAATGGGACAACTGCTCGACGGACTGCATCAGATGCAGGCGCGGCTCGCGCAAACGGTAACGGCGGTGCGCGACAGTTGTGAATCGATCGGTACGGCCGTTGGTGAGATTGCTGCCGGCACGCTGGATCTGTCCGCGCGGACGGAAGAACAGGCGGCGTCGCTCGAGCAGACCGCCGCTAGCATGAGCGGTCTGACGGAGACGGTGCGCCGCAATGCGACGCGGGCGCAGCAAGCATATGGCGTCGCGCAGGAGGCGGCCTCGGCCGCGAACCAGGGCAACGATGCCGTCGAAGAAGTGAGCAAGACCATGGCGCGCATCGACGCCAGTTCGAGGAAGATCGCGGACATCACGGGAATCATCAAGGGCATCGCGTTCCAGACCAATATCCTCGCCTTGAACGCTGCCGTGGAAGCGGCGCGGGCTGGCGTGCATGGACGGGGCTTTGCCGTCGTCGCCGCCGAGGTGCGCTCTCTCGCGCAGCATGCGTCGACGGCTGCGAAGGACATTGGCGTGCTGGTGGCGGATTCCGTCGGCGCGGCGGCGGATGGCTCGACGCTCGTAACACATGCGGAGGGCGCGATCCGGGCCGTGCTCGACGCAGCCGGACGCTTTCGCGAAGTAATGAGCGAGATGACTGCCGCGGCCGAGGAGCAGCGCGTCGGCATCGAGCAGGTCGACGCCGCACTGACCATGATGGATTCGATCACGCAGCAGAACGCGGCGCTCGTCGAGCAGGCGAGCGCATGCGCCCAGTTACTCGACGAGCAGTCCCGGCAGTTGAGCCGGCAAGTCGCGGTGTTTCGCATCGGCGCCGCATAGCGATGCCGGTGCGGTGCGATCTTGCCTCAGCGTGCGGCGCTTACGATTTACGACCTACGACCTACGACCTACGACTGTGACGACACCTGCTCGCGCCACCGATACGCCTGCTGCCATCCAAGCAAACGCTTGAGCTTCTCGTTACTCAGCAGGGTCTCGAACTCGCCGAGCGGCTTTTTGACCGGCACATTCGGGTAGTAGGTCTTCAGCAGTTCGGCAACCGGGCGGTCCGAAGAGACGTCGTCGGCGGCGACATTCATCACCGTATAGCCCAGCCCGTCTTTTTCAATGCCGAGACGGCAGGCCGCCGCGAGATCGCGGCCGTCGATATAACTCCATGCGATGCGCTTTCTCAACGCAGGGTCCTTCAGCCAGACGGGGAATTTCCGGTAGTCCTCGGGATCGAGTACGTTGCCGATACGGAAGCAGTAAATGTCCGAGCCCGTGCGCGCATGAAACGCCTTGGCCGTCACTTCATTAATGACCTTCGACGTGGCGTAGCTGTCCATCGGGTCCACCGGGTACTCCTCGTCGAGCGGAAAATACGCCGGGTCGCGATGGCGATGCGCGAACACCACGCCGTATGTCGTCTCGCTGGAAGCCACGATGACCTTCCTGATACCGAGCTTCGCCGCCGCGTCCAGCACGTTGTAAGTGCCCATCACGTTGATGCGGAACACCTCGTTGTCGGTCGTGACGAGAATGCGCGGAATCGCCGCGAAATGCACGACCGCGTCAATCGGCTTGGGCTCGATGTCGTCGTCGAATTCCTTCGCCGTTGTAGTGGATGCGAACGCATTGAATACCTGTCCCGCATCGGTGATGTCGGTGATCAGGGTTCGCGCCGTGCCTTTGGCCATCGGTACGCGGTCCACATTGAGCACTTCATAGCCGTGCGCCACCAGATCCTCGACCACCCATTTGCCGGCAAGTCCGCTGCCGCCCGTCACTATCACTCGCTTGGTCATGCCTTGTCTCCTTTACAGTTCATAAAGCCGTCCGGTTTTGCCGCGCCGTTGATCACACCACTCGCATCCTAACGCCGCGCCTCGCGCTAATGCTGTGACGCGCGTCATAGGCACGGGGCCTTTCATCGCGCTATCCGCACGCAATCTACGGGTGAATCCCGATACGGATCTATGACGGGCGTCACAGATTTCCGCGGGCCGGCGCTTCTATGATCTGTTCCGGGCTTGTAAAGAGGAGCGATCGGTGACCGCAATATCGTCGAAGAAGGAACCCCAGCCTGCGCCGTCGCGTGCCGCGGAACGGATCAAGGCGTGTCTGCGGATACGCGAGCTGAACGTGCTGTCGGTGCTGCTGCTGGTCGGCTTGCTGATCAGCGTCTTCTCGCCATACTTCCTCACGACCAACAACCTGATGGGCGTGTTCCGCTCGTTTTCGCTGATCGCGCTGATGTCGATCGGCATGATGCTCGTGATCATTACAGGCGGCATCGACCTGTCGGTGGGCTCGGTCATGGGCTTATCGTCGCTCGTCACCGCGCTCGCCTTCCAGCACGGTTACAGCGCGCCGGTGGCGATCGGCGCGGGGCTCGGCGTGGGACTTGCCGTCGGCGCGTTCAACGGCTTCATGATCACGTGGATACAGTTGCCGCCTTTCATCGCGACGCTGGGCACGCTGTCGATCGGCCGCGGCCTCATGTACATCATCACCAAAGGCGTGCCCGTCACGCCCGACGTGCCCGACAGTTTCACCTTCATCGGTCAGGGCTATATCGGTTTCGTGCCCTTTCCGGTCGTCATTCTTCTGGCGATGACAGCCGTCTTTTCCATCGTCATGCGGCAGACGCGCTTCGGCCGTCATGTCTATGCGACGGGCGGCAACGAAGTGGCCGCGCGCCTGTCCGGCGTGCGCACGGCCCGCGTCAAGTTCTCGGTCTATGTGCTGTCCGGACTGATCGCGTCGATGGCGGGCGTCATCGCGTTCTCGCGCTTCGTATCGGCGGAGCCGGCCTCCGGCTTCGGCGCCGAACTCGACGTGATCGCGGCGGCTGCCATCGGCGGCGCAAGCCTGTCGGGCGGCGCGGGCAGCGTGGAAGGCGCCATCATCGGCGCGGCGCTCGCGGGAATCATCACGAACGGCGTGGTGCTGCTCAATATCGATACCTATGCGCAGCAGGCCATCACCGGCTGCGTGATCCTCATTGCCGTCAGCATCGACATCTGGCGCGTGCGCCGCAAGGAACGCTAGAAACACTAGAAACACGAGTCATACCGAATGCCGCGAACATAACATCAGGAGACACGCATGAAACTCACGCAACGCATTACGGCGGGCGCATTAGTCGCGCTGGCCGCATCGGTCGGCACAACGGCTCACGCGAAAGACGCAAAAGATATTTCGGTAGCCGTCATTCCCAAAGTCGCCGTGCCGTTCTTCGACGACTGCAACAAGGGTGCGAAAACGGCGGCCGACAAAGCCGGCGTGAAATACCAATGGGTGGTGCCGCAAAACACCCAGGGCTCCACGCAGGTACAGATCATCGAAGATCTGATTTCAAGGCACGTGGATGGCATTGCGATATCTGTCAATGAGCCGAAGTCGGTCGAGAGCGTGATGAAGCGCGCGGAGCAAAGCGGCATCAAGGTGCTGACGTACGATTCGGATTCGCCGAAAAGCGGCCGGTCGATGTACATCGGCACGAACAACGAACAGGCGGGCGCCACCATGGCCGAAACGATGGGCAAGGCGCTCAATGGTCAGGGTGAAGTCGCGATCATCACGGGGCAGCTCGGCGCGGTCAATCTGAACGAACGCATTGCCGGCATCAAGAAGGGCCTGGCGAAGTATCCGGGCATCAAGGTGGTCGAGACGCAAGGCACCGACGACGACCTGGCGCGCGGCGTGTCGGTCGTCGAAACCACGCTGCGCGCGCATCCGAACCTCAAGGGCATTTTCGGCGTGAGCCAGGTCGGCGGGCCGGCGGTCGCGAAAGTGCTCAACACGCGGGAATTCGGCGCGATGAAGGGCAAGCTCGAAGTGCTTGCCTTCGACGATCTTCCGGACACGCTCAAAGGTCTCAAGGACGGCTACATTCAGGGCATCATGGTCCAGCGCCCGGTGACGATGGGCTCGCTCGCGGTCGACCATCTCGTCGCGCAGATCCAGGGCCAGGAGGGCCAGCCGAAGGACATCGACACGGGCGTGACCGTGGTCACGAAGGACAACATGACCAGCTATACGAAGTGATGAGCCCCGTGACAGGCGTTCCGTTTCTGGAGATGCGCAACATCTCCAGAACCTTCCCCGGCGTCAAGGCGCTCGATCGCGTGAATCTCGAGATCCGCGCGGGCGAAGTGCTCGCGCTTGCCGGCGAGAACGGCGCCGGCAAAAGCACGTTGATGAAGATACTCACCGGTATCTATGCGCCCGACGCAGGCGGCACGATTCTCATCGAAGGGCAGGAAGTCACGCTGGCCGACAGCCATCACGCTCGCGCGCTCGGCGTGAACATCATTTACCAGGAACTGGCGGTCGTGGGCAATCTCACCGTCGGCGAGAACATCTTTCTCGCGAGGGAACCGCGCACGCGGCTCGGGCTGATCGACCGTCCGCGCATGTATCGCGAGGCGCGCGAGGTGCTGGCCACCATCGACATGGATATCGATCCCGCCACGCGCGTCAGCGAACTGAGTGTCGGACAGCAGCAGATGATCGAGATCGCCAAGGCATTGTGCGCGCAGTCCAGGGCCATCATCATGGACGAGCCGACAGCGTCGCTCAGTCATCACGAAACGGGCATACTGCTGGGGATAGTCAAGCGCTTGCGCGAACGGAACATCGCCGTGGTGTATATCTCGCATCGTCTTGAGGAAATCTTCGAACTCGCGGATCGCGTGACCGTGCTGCGCGACGGACGCACGGTCGGCACGGCGCCGATTGCCGAGATGACCCGCGAGACACTCGTGCGCATGATGGTGGCGCGCGAGTTGAGCGAACTCTACGGCGAGCCGGATTCTCATGCGAGCGGGGAGGCCGTGCTCGAAGTGCAGGCGCTGTCGCTCAAACCGGTCAGAGGGGCGGCGCCCCGCATTCGCGACGTGAGCTTCACGCTGCATCGCGGCGAAGTGCTTGGCATTGCCGGCCTCGTCGGTTCCGGGCGCACCGAAATAATGGAAATGATCTTCGGCATGCGGGCATGCACGGGATCGATCAGGATCGACGGCAAGCCGGTGGAGATCCGCAATCCCCACGATGCAATCAGAGCCGGCATGGGCTTCGTTACCGAAGACCGCAAGGCCCAGGGGCTCGTGCTCGGCATGAGCGTGCGCGAGAATTTCAGCCTCACGCATCTCGAGCGCTATTCGCCGTGCCAGTTCGTCCAGCATGCGCGTGAACGCGAGAGCTGTCAGCATTTCGTGCGCATGCTGGGCATCAAGACGCCGGGCGTGGAGCAGAAGGTCGTCAACCTGAGCGGCGGCAATCAGCAGAAGATCGTGATCGCCAAGTGGGTCGCGCGCAGCCCGAAAGTGCTGATCGTCGACGAGCCCACGCGCGGGATCGACGTGGGAGCCAAGGCGGAGGTGCACGCGCTGATTGCGAGGCTCGCGGCCGAGGGCATTGGCGTGATCGTCATCTCTTCCGATCTTCTCGAAGTACTTGCCGTGAGCGACCGGATTCTGACGGTGCGGGAAGGCTGCATTAGCGGCGAATTGAGCAGGGCGGAAGCATCGCAGGAAAAGGTGATGGCACTCGCCACCGCCTGAAAATCATTCAACGAAGTAACGGACACGAACATGACCACGATCGTCGTTATACATACCGGCCCAGTCACGGTCGACCCGCTCAAGGCGCAATTCGCCGCGCAATTAGCCGATGCGCGGGTCGTCAATATCGTCGACGACAGCCTGCTTGCCGATGTGCGTTCGGCGGGACACCTGACCCCCGAAGTAACGCGCCGCCTTTATAGCTATATGGCGAATGCGGAAGCGCTCGGCGCGGACATCATTCTCAACGCGTGCTCATCGGTGGGCGAGGCGACCGATCTGCTGCGCGGCATGATCCGCACGCCAATCGTCAAGGTGGACGAAGCGATGGCTGACGAGGCCTGCGCGCTGGGACCGCGGGTCGGCGTGGTCGCTACCGTGTCCACGACGCTGGAGCCCACGGTGCGCCTCATTCGCAGGAAGGCTGTCGAGCGCGGCGTTGAGATCGAGGTGACGGAATGCATCGCGCAAGGCGCATTCGAAGCGCTGCTTGCTGGCGACGCCGCGAAGCACGACGACATCCTCAAGCGCGCGATTATCGAGCTTGCCGGACAGGTGGATGTGATCGTGCTCGCGCAAGTCTCGATGGCGCGCCTCGTGCCGTCGCTCGGCTCGCTCCCGGTGCCGGTGCTGTCGAGTCCGCAGAGCGGCGTGGCGTCGGTCAAGCGCGCATTAGCGGCGCTCTGAACTCGCGCGGCGCCTGGCTTGCGCTTGCCGGCACGGCCGTAAAGCTGGGCGCCCTGGTGATGTAGCGCGTGACGAACGCAGGCGTCAGCACGATCTTGCGCTCGTGCATGTCGACGAAGCCTTCCGCCTTCAGGTCGCTGAAGTGCCGGTTGACGGATTCGCGCGACGTGCCGATGAATTCCGCGAGCTTGTCCTGTGCGATCGGCAAGTCGATCAGGATGGTATCGCCGTGCTCCGGGTGCTCGTGGGCCGCACCCACCTGGCCCGCGAACATGACGAGGATATTGACGAGCCGCTTTCTGACATCGTGCAGCGAGAGATTCTCGATCAACTGCTGTGCTTCCTGCCAGCGCAGATAGTGATTGCGCAGCACGAACTGATTGATGACGTCGTAACGCGCGAGCAGTTCCTTGAAATCGGCCTTGCGGATATAGCAGACCATGCTTGGCGTCAGCGCCTGCGCGTGATGGGAATAGTTCTCTTCGTTGAGCACGTCGCCGTCGCCGAAAATCATGCCCGCCTTCACGAACGCAAGCGTGATTTCCTGGCCGTCCTCGGTCAGACGGTAGAGCCTTACGCTGCCGCTCTTGAGCAGGTACACGTGCTCGCTCGATTCGTCCGGCCGATAGATCACGGCGTTCTTACGCAGCGTGCGATGGTCGCTAAAGGCAGGCATGACCTCGTCGAGGCAATGACATTCGATCAAAGAGAGCAGTTCGCTCTTGCCGACAAACCACATTGTCGTCTCCTTAAATTTGCCTTGCGAATGCAGCGCCCATTCAGGCGTTTGTAATAGCGCGGCGTTGTGCGATTCATTCTACACATCGACCATAAAAACGCGCTCGGCACAGCGCGTTCAGTACTTTGCAAGGCATCGCCGCGCAAGCCGGATTTTGCGCAACGCAGCGCGGCGAGAAGCGTGCATCGACAAGGATGAGCGTCTGGACTTGCTGCGCGTGCGACGCAATTCGCGGCTCGTGAAGGGCGGTAGACGCGAGAAAAAACCAAGGGAAACTCCCTACAAAAACATCAGATGTCTGATGTATATTGGGCGCAGTGACGAGCGAGAGACAACATGCGCCTGAGCGTAGAGCGATCGATGAGCGACAAGATCCAGGAGTCGCTGCTGACCATGATTCGTGAGCGCAAGCTCAAGCCGGGTGACCAGATTCCTACTGAACTGGAGCTCTGCGAACTGCTTGGCGTCGGCCGTTCGAGTTTGCGCGAAGCAGTGGCGCAAATGATCTCGCATGGACTGCTGTCACGGATTCAGGGGCGCGGCACCTTCATCAGACAAATTTCGTTGAAGCTGCAAGGCGGCCTCGATGATCTGATGTCTGTAACTGACATGATCAGGAGCGTGGGCGCCGTACCTTCCACGAGCCGTATTCAGATGGACAGCATTGCCGCATCGGAGAGTCTTGCCGAGAAGCTTGGAATCGCGCCGGGCGACAGTTGCATCCGCATCGAACGGGTGCGCCGCGCCGACGATGCAATTGCCGCTTACTGCATCGACACGATTCCGAAAACGCTTTTCGACGAGGCGCAGGGCGAGTTGGGCGAATCGCTATTCGGCATGTTCGCGCGGACTGGCCGGCGTTTGTCGCATACGCACACGTCGATACAGCCCACTATTCTCACGCCGCGCGATCTGCCCGAGTTGGGCGATGGTTTCGGCATGTTTCTGCTGCTGGACGAAGTGGATTTCGATCAGAGCGGCGAGCCGCTTTGCTATAGCAACGACTACTACAACACGAGCATCTTCAAGTTCGACCTGGTGCGCAAGCGTCGCTAAAGACGTCTTTGGTCGATGAGCGCCGGAAGCAACATCGGAGGAGGCACCGATGGAGTTTGAAGCCTTTACCGCAAGCGAGCTCGCAGCGTATCTCGGCGCCATTCCCAAGGTGCGCGCGCTGCTCGGCGAGCCGGACGATCTGGACGTCGCCGAAGTCGGCGACGGCAATCTGAATTATGTGTACTTCGTGACGAATGCGAAGGCGCCGCAGCGCAGCGTCGTGGTCAAGCAGGCTCCGCCCTTTTTGCGGCTGGTCGGCAAGACGTGGCCGCTGTCGTGTCAGCGCATGGAGCACGAAGTTGCGGCCCTGCGCCGCTTCGGCGCGCTTTGCCCGCAGCATGTGCCCAAGGTGTATCACGCCGACAGCCAGCGTTTTCTGATGGTCATGCAACGGCTCGCGTCGCATTGCATTTTGCGGCAAGGGCTGATGAGCGGCATGACCTATCCGAAGCTCGCGGCGCATCTGTCCACCTATCTCGCGCAGACGCTCTTTCATGGCTCGGATCTGTTCCTTGCGCCCGACATCAAAAAGCAGGCGGTGAGCGCAGCCGTCAATGTCGAACTGTGCAGGATCACTGAAGATCTGGTGTTCACGTTTCCTTTCGAAGATCATCCGTCGAATATTTATAGCCCGGCCTTGCCGCTATCCGCGCTTGAACGTTTGAGAACGAACGAAGCATTGCGTATTGCCGCGGGCGACATGAAGTGGGCATTCATGAACCGCGCGGAGACCTTGCTGCACGGCGATCTGCATACCGGCTCGATCATGGTCAACGAGGACGAGACGTTCGTGATCGATCCGGAGTTCGCTTTCTACGGGCCGATGGGTTTCGACATCGGCGCGGTGCTGGCCAATCTCCTTCTGGCCTATTTCTCGCGCGACTGGCATGGCCGTGCTGACGGAGGCGACCCGGCGGCTTACGAGGAATGGCTGCTGGCTCAGGTGATCGGCATATGGAACGGCGTTAGCGAGCAGTTCGTTGCGCTGTGGCGCGATCACGAAAGCCGCAGCGAGCGCCGCTTTATCGGCGGACAGGGGCAGACACGCGCGCTCGAAGGCTATTGCGCGCATTTCATGCGCCGCCTGCTTGCCGATACGCTCGGTTTTGCCGGCTGCAAGATGATCCGCCGCATCGTCGGCATGGCGAAGGTCGCCGACATCACGCGCATACCGGATGCGCAGGCGCGGGCGCGAATCGAAGTGCGTTGCCTGCGCTGCGCCGAAGCCTTGCTCGTCGAACGCGAGACGCTCACCGACATCGAGCAGGTCGCCATGCTCGCGCGCGAGATTCGCCGCGAGACGCCTGTACACGTTTAACGCACACGGAGCTTTCATGGTTGCGCAGTCCCTGTTCCCCGCGCTGGCCCCTACGATCGAATGGCGCGACGGCGATCTTCTGCTGCTCGATCAGACTCGCCTGCCGCATGAGATCGTCGTGGAGCATGTCGCCGATGCAGCCGCAGTGTGGCGAGCCATTCACGAATTGCGGGTGCGCGGCGCGCCGGCCATCGGCGTCGCGGCGGCGTATGGACTATGCGTCGCTGTTCAGGATGCCCGCGCATTGCCGCTCGCGCAGTTTCGGGCGGAACTCGAACGGCGCGCACGCTGGCTCGACACCGCGCGTCCCACTGCCGTCAATCTGAGCTGGAGCCTCAGACGCATGCTGCAACGTGTGCTCACGTGCGGCGCAAGCGATACCGCTGCGCTTTACGATGCGCTCGTCGACGAGGCGCAGCAGATCCACGCGGAGGACCAGGCGCTGTGCGAAGGCATCGGCCGTCATGGCATGCCGCTCATCGGACAGGGCAGCGGCGTGCTCACACATTGCAACGCGGGGGCGCTTGCCACGACGGGCCTCGGCACTGCAACCGCGCCGATTTACGCAGCGCATCGCGAAGGCGTGACCTTCAAGGTATTCGCGGACGAAACGCGGCCGCTGCTGCAAGGCGCGCGTCTCACCGCGTTCGAATTGCAGCAGGCGGGCGTCGACGTGACGCTGATCATGGACAGCGCAGCCGCTTCGATCATGTCGCAGGGACTCGTGGATCTGGTGATCGTCGGCACCGACCGCGTGGCGGCCAACGGCGACTTTGCCAACAAGATCGGCACGCTCGGGGTTGCCATTGCAGCGAAGCATTACGGCATACCGTTCTACGTGGCGTGCCCGTCGTCGACGCTGGACTTTCGCACGCCGAGCGGCGCGCAGATCGAAATCGAGGAGCGTTGCGACGAAGAGGTCACGCATATCGCGGGACAACGCACGGCGGCGCCGGGCATCAAGGTCCGCAATCCCGCATTCGATGTCACGCCGCAAGAACTCGTCACGGGTTTCATTACTGAACGCGGCATCGTGAGGGCGCCGTTCGAACGATCGCTCGGCAGTCTCTTTCCGGCGGCAGGGAACGCGGCATGAGTGCGGCAACGGAGCGCGCGTTGCGCCGGGACATCGTCGAGACCTCGCTCGAGATGGAACGGCTCGGCATCAACCAGGGCACCTCGGGAAACGTGAGCGCGCGCCTCGGCGATGGTTTTCTGATCACCCCGAGCGGCGTGCCGGCGCGCGAGCTGCGCGAAGACAGCATCGTGTGGCTATCGCTCGACGTGGCCGACGACGCGGACGTGCTGCGCGAAAAGCGTCCGTCGTCCGAATGGCGCATTCATCGCGACATTCTTCGCGCGCGGCAGGAGATGCATGCGGTCGTGCATACGCATTCGATCGCGGCCACGGCGATGGCAATTCATGGACGCGACATTCCGGCGCTGCATTACATGGTGGGGGCAGCAGGCGGCGATTCGATTCGCTGCGCGCCGTACGCGCTGTTCGGCACACAGTTGCTTTCGGACCATGCGCTCGCGGCGTTGCAAGACCGCCGCGCGTGCCTGCTTGCGCATCATGGCGTGGTCGCGCTGGGTGTCGATCTGGCGCGCGCCGTCTGGCTCGCGCACGAAGTGGAAGTGCTGGCAAGGCAGTATCTGCTCGCCTGTCAGCTCGGAGCGCCGCCGCTTCTGTCGGGTGAGCAGATGGACGAGGTGCTGGAAAAGTTCAAGACGTATGGCAGGCGCAAGGAAGCCAAGCATTAGCACGCTTGCTTGAAGGAAGTGGTCGTTCGCATCGCAGTGAAGAAATCCTACAACGGAGACAGCTATGGCCTGGAGTTCAGCAAGATTCGACGGATGGGACGTATTGGGTAAATCGACCTGCGCGGTGTTGCTGTGTGCGGCAGCCGCGCTTGCCGGGTGTTCGAAAAGCGACAACAGTTCGACCAGCAGCAGCTCGACCGGCAGCGCGAGTGAAGCCGCGAGCGCGCCGGCGAGCGCGCCCGTGGCGAACGCAGCGGGCGGCAAGACGAAGATCGGCTTCTCGGTCTCTACGCTCAACAATGCGTTCTTTGTCGGCCTCAAGGCGGGCGTGGAGAAGGGCGCCAAGGAGCAAGGCTTCGATCTCGTGCAGACCAATGCGAACGGCGACGCGCAGCAGCAGGTCAACGACGCCATCAATCTTCTGAGCCAGGGCGTGACAGCACTGGTACTCAATCCGATCGATTCGAAGGCCATCATTCCCGCTGTCGAAAAAGCCAATGCGATGAACATTCCGGTGTTCACGCTGGATCGTGGTTCGGATGGCGGCAAGGTCACGTCTTTTGTTGCATCCGATAACGTTGCGCTAGGGCAGACGGCCGCCAAATGGATCGCCGACCAGTTGACGAAGCGTTACGGCTCGGCGAAAGGCAACGTGGTCGACCTCATCGGGCTCGTCGGCACGACGGCCGCCACCGATCGCGAGAAGGGCTTTAGCGACGAGATCGCGAAGTATCCCGACATCAAGGTGGTCGCGCGTCAGGAAGGCGCATTCGATCAGGAGAAGTCGCTCAACGCGATGACCAATATCCTGCAGAAATACCCTCAGATCGACGCGGTGTTCGGTGCTAACGACGACAACACCGTCGGCGCGGAAAAGGCCATCGACAATGCGGGCCGCTACAAGCCGCTCGACGACAAGCAGCACATTCTCGTGATCGGCGCGGACGGCACGGCGCAGGCACTGTCGGCGATTCGCGCGGGCAAGCAGGACGCGACCATTTCGCAGAACCCGATTCAGATGGCCGCCAAGTCGCTGCAATTCGTCGCGGATTACACCGCGAAAAAGGACGTACCGGCGAACTATGCGTGGCCGACCCTGCTGATCGACAAGTCCAATATCGATTCGGATGCGACGAAGAAATATGGGCTGTGGTCCGAGGAAGTCAAACAGTAAGACGGGTCGCGGGCTGCGTTGCAGCGGACAGTGCGCGCAGCCCGCAAACGGAATGAGGCGACATGACAGTGCAAGCCGAAGAACGGGAGCGCGTGCCCGTCGAGACACCTGTGCCGCTGCTGCGCATGCAGGGCATCGTCAAAAGTTTTCCGGGCGTGAAGGCGTTACGCGGCGTGAGTCTCGAATTGCAGGCCGGGCATGTGATGGCGATCGTCGGCGAAAACGGCGCGGGCAAGTCGTCACTCGTCAAAACGCTGTCGGGCGCGTATGAGCCCGACGAAGGCACGATCGAAATAGACGGCGTGCCGCTGGCGCGCGGCACTCATGCGGCCATCGACGCAGGCGTCGCCGTGATCTATCAGGAACTCTCGCTGATCAACGACATGACGGTGGCGGAAAACCTGTTTCTCGGCCGCATGCCGGCGCGCAAAGGTTTCCTCATGCAGCGCGAAGCCAATCGTCTCGCGCGGGCGGCGCTCGCGCGCGTGGGCCTCGACGATGTGCCGCCGTGGATGCGCCTCGGCGATTTGCCGCTCAACAAGCGCCAACTGGTCGAAGTCGCGAAAGCCATTACGCGCGATGCGCGCATTCTCGTGATGGACGAACCGACCGCGGCGCTGCAAAGCCAGGACATCGTCAATCTGTACGCTGTGGTGCGCAGGCTGCGGGCGGCGGGCATGGGCATCATCTTCATTTCGCATCATCTCGAAGAGGTGTTCGAGCTGGCCGATTCGGCGGTCGTGATGCGCGACGGCGCGACTGTCGGCGCGCGTCCCATGTCGCAATGGACCGAAGCCGAACTCGTGCAGGCGATGGTCGCGCGCAATCTCGAGTCGTTCTATCCGTGGGAGCCGCGCGAGTACGGCGATGTCGTGCTCGAGGTGCGTGATCTCGCCAGTGCGCCGCTGCTGCGCAATGCGAGCTTCAAGGTGCGCGCGGGCGAGATTGTCGGCATAGCGGGAATCGCGGGCGCGGGGCGCACCGAACTGCTGAAAACCATCTTCGGCGCGCTGCCTGCGACGGCCGGCGAGATACGCGTCAAGGGCAGGAAGATCTCGAATCATTCGCCGACCGAAGGCGTGCGTCATGGCCTCGTCTATACGTCCGAGGATCGCAAGCTAGAGGGGCTCGTGCTCGATGCCAGCATCGAGGAAAACATCGCGCTGTCCAGTCTGAAGGCGCTCGCCACGGGCGGATTCGTCAGCCGCGCCAGAAAGCGGAAACTGGCACGCGACGCCAGCACGCGCTTTAACGTGCGTTCGTCGTCGGTCCTGCAGGTCACGGGCACGCTGTCCGGGGGCAACCAGCAGAAGGTGATTCTCGGGCGCGCTACCGCAACACAACCCGTTGTGATCATGCTCGACGAGCCGACGCGCGGCATCGACGTAGGGGCGAAGACGGAAATCTACGCGCATATGGTGTCGATGGCGCGCGCGGGCGCCGCGGTCGTCATGGTGAGCTCCGAATTGCCGGAACTGCTCGGCATGTCGGATCGCGTGCTCGTGATGTATCGCGGCAGCATCGTGACGGAAATTGCGCGCGACAACGCGCATTCCGAAGCTGTCATTCAATGGGCTACAACAGGAGCAGGCGCATGACCTCCACGGCAGCCAACCGCGCGGATACGGAGGCGCTGTCGCGCCGCGTGATTCGCCAACTGAGGAGCGGAATCGGGCCACTGTTCGCGGCGCTCGTGCTGATCTGCATCGCGTTGTCGATCGCATCGCCCGAGTTTCTGACGACCAGCACGCTGACCAACATCATGGTGCAGGTGTCGGTGGTCGGCATAGCGGCGGTGGGCGGGACCTTCGTGATCATCACGTCGGGGATCGATCTTTCGGTCGGCTCGCTCGTCGCGTTGACCGGCATGGTCGCCGCGACTGTGATGGCGGGGTCCACGCCGGGCGCGGTCGGCCTCGGCATTGCTGGGCTATGCGTGGCGCTCGCGGTCGGCGCAGCCGCGGGAGCGTTGAACGGCCTCGCGGTGGCGTGGCTGCGGCTCGTGCCCTTCATCGTCACGCTCGCGATGATGGCGATGGCGCGCGGCCTCACGCTCGCCATTTCGGACGGCCGCACCAAATTCGATTTCCCGAATGCCTTCACCGCGTTCGGCGCGAAGACGGTCGCGGGCCTGCCCATGCCGATGATCGTCATGCTGGTGATCTTCGCCATCGGCCATGTGTTGTTGCGCAAGACGACATTCGGCCATCAGGTGTTCGCAGTGGGTGGCAATCAGGAAGCCGCGCGTCTTGCGGGCATCCCCGTGCATCGCGTCGTGTTCCTCACTTACATGCTGGCCGGCGTGACGGCCGCGATTGCCGGGATCGTGCTGGCGGGGCGGCTCAATTCCGCGCTGCCTTCGGCGGCCAACGGGCTGGAGTTGCAGGTCATCGCGGCGGTCGTGATTGGCGGGACGTCGCTTGCCGGCGGGCGCGGGTCGATTGTCGGAACGTTTATCGGCGTCGTGCTGATCGGCGTGATCAATGTGGGATTGTCGCTGCTCGGCGTCAATCCGTTCTGGACGCAGTTCATACAGGGCGGCGTCATCTTCGCGGCGGTCCTGCTGGATGCGCTCAGTCAGCGGCGCAAGCAGTAAGCGCCTTATTGCATCTGTGAAAGCACCCCAAAACCGGAGGAGCAGCACGTGAAGAAAATCATCAATGAACCGGATGTCTTCGTCGACGAGATTATCGAAGGGCTGCTTGCCGCCCATCCGGCGTGGATCAAAAGCGCAACGGCCGACAAGCGGGCGCTGGTCCGCAAGGACGCGCCGAAAGAGGGGCGCGTGGGCATCGTGACGGGCGGCGGTTCGGGTCATCTGCCCGGCTTTCTCGGCTACGTGGGCGAGGGTTTGTGCAGCGGCGTCGCGGTGGGCAACGTGTTTTCGTCGCCGTCCGCCGAGCAGATTCTGGAGGCCACCAAGGCTGTGAACGGCGGCGCCGGCGTGCTCTACGTCTATGGAAACTACGGCGGCGACGTGCTGAACTTCGATCTCGCCGCCGATCTGGCCGAGCCGGAGGGCATCGAAATTCAGACAGTGGTGCTGACCGACGACGTCGCTTCCGCACCGAAAGAACGCGCCGCGGACCGGCGCGGCGTGGCGGGCATGCTGTTCGCGTTCAAATGCGCGGGAGCGGCAGCGGAGCGCGGCGATTCGCTCGACGACGTGGCGCGCATCTGCGGCAAGGCGAACGCCAGTTGCCGCACCATGGGCGTCGGCCTGTCGCCGACGATCCTGCCCGCCGCCGGCAAGCCGACCTTCACGCTGCCTGAAGGCGAGATGGAGATCGGTATCGGTATTCATGGCGAGCCCGGCACGCACCGCGGCAAGCTCGAATCCGCGGATGCCATTGCGGAGCGCATCACGCGCGAAATTCTCGACGACCTCGACGCGGAGAAAGGCTCACGCGTGGCATTGCTCGTCAACGGCCTCGGCGCGACGCCACTAGAAGAGCTGTATCTGCTCTATCGACGGTCGGCGCGCCTGATCGCGGATCGCGGCCTGAAGGTAGCGCGCTCCTATGTCGGCGAATACGTGACGAGCCTCGAGATGGCGGGCGCATCCATTACGGTGATGCTGCTCGACGACGAGCTTCAGGCGCTGCTCGAAGCGCCGGCGAATTCGCCGTTCTTCCGCGACGGCACGGCATCCTGAAGAGGTCCGGCAATGACTGTATCCAGCAAGGAAATGCGTGAGGTTCTGACGCGCGCACTGAACGCGCTGCCGGCCCACGCCGACGAACTGCGCGAACTCGACGCGGCATTGGGCGACGGCGATCTCGGCATCACGGTACGCGCAGGATCGGCAGCGGTGGTGAAGGCGCTTTCCGCACTGCCCGACGAAGCATCGGTTGCGGATGTGCTGCTGGCTGCCGGCAAGGCGTTCTCGACCGCCAACCCGTCAACGTTCGCGGCGCTCGTGGGCGGCGGCCTGCTTGCTGCTGCCAAGGCGACGGCCGGGGTACAGAGCGCCGGGCGCGCCGACGCGCTGACGATCGGGCGCGCGGTGGCGGCTCGCATCGTCGAGCGCGGCAAGAGTCAGGTCGGCGACAAGACTGTGCTCGATGCGCTTGTTCCGAGCCTCGACACCCTGGAGGCATCGGAAGGCAGCGCCGTCGAACTGCTCGACGCGATGATCGCGACAGCGCAGGCGCAAGTCGCCGCCACGGCCTCGATGCAGTCGCGAAAAGGCCGTGCCGCCTGGGTGCAGGAACGGAGCATCGGCCATGCGGACCCCGGTGCGACCGCTTACGTGCGCTTTCTGGAGGCGCTGCGCACGGCGTTTGCTGCCTAGGGCGACAGAGAGCACGTTGATTGACGGAGCGGGCGGGTTCGCAGCCGCGCTGCCCGCGCCGGAAAAAGCATTCGCGGACGCGGCGATAAGTGTCGCCTGTCGCCGCGTCCGCAGGTTATCGCCCTCCCTGGTAACCGAAGCTCATGCCCCCGCACGTCCATAGCTAGTCCACGCTGCCTCCCGCGTGTCGACCCTACGCGGAGCATGCGCGCCTGCGCTTTGCTGGCGGCTTGCCCGCGTTCGAACGCGTGGCGCGCATGATTAGCGAGACGCCACCGCCCAGACTCCTTAATTCCCACTGTGCCGTTTTGATCACATCGATCATAAAAATGAGCGATTTGCGCAAGTCTGCCGACCGCAGTACACTTGGACATGATCGTTTCAATCAAAAAAGTGACCGATCCGATCAAAACCCAATCAGAGCGGAGACTGGCATGGCCCAAATAAACATCAAGCGCGGCATCGAACGCGTACCCGGCGGCATGATGATCGTCCCCCTGCTGTTAGGCGCGCTCGTCGCGACCTTTCTGCCGGGCATGCCGAAGTTTTTCGGCTCGTTCACGAATGCGCTTTTCACTGGCGCGCTGCCGATTCTCGCGGTGTTCTACGTCTGCATGGGCGCGAGCATCGATGTCAAAGCGACCCCCTATCTGCTCAAAAAGGGCGGGGCGCTGTTTGTCACCAAGGTCGGCGCGGCAATCGTCGTGGGCGTCGTGATGGGCCATTTCCTCGGTGAACAGCCGATTTCGTCCGGGCTGTTCGCCGGCCTGTCGACTCTTGCCGTGGTCGCGGCGATGAACGACACCAACGGCGGGCTCTACATGGCGTTGATGGGCCAGTACGGCCGTTCCGAGGACGTCGGCGCGTACACCATCATGTCGCTCGAATCGGGACCGTTCCTGACGATGGTCACGCTGGGCGTCGCCGGCCTGTCCGCGTTTCCGTGGCCCACGCTCGTCGGCAGCATATTGCCGCTTGTTTTCGGCATGCTGCTCGGCAATCTGGACCGCGAAATGCGGGCGTTTCTCGGCAAAGCTGTCCCGGTCATGATTCCTTTTTTCGCGCTGGCGCTCGGGGCCAGTCTGGACCTGCATAAGGTATGGCAGGCCGGCGTGCTCGGCATTGGTCTTGGCATCGCCGTCGTGATCGTTACCGGCATTCCGCTCTATCTCGCCGACCGTCTGACGGGCGGCACGGGAGTCGCGGGCACCGCCGCGGCGAATACGGCAGGTAATGCGGCCGCCGTGCCCGCGCTGATCGCCGCGGCCAACCCGGTCTACGCGGAAGCAGCGAAAAGCGCGACGCTGCT